>NZ_JAHVHV010000001.1 GCF_019802085.1 Ferrimonas balearica | reverse complement strand
GCCTGGTGGCAATAGCGTTGTGGACCCACCTGATCCCATGCCGAACTCAGCAGTGAAACGCAACCGCGCCGATGGTAGTGTGGGGGTTCCCATGCGAGAGTAGGTCACCGCCAGGCACCTAATTTGAGTGACGCCATGCGTCGTTCGCACCGAATAGTGCGGAGTGGTAGTTCAGTTGGTTAGAATACCGGCCTGTCACGCCGGGGGTCGCGGGTTCGAGTCCCGTCCACTCCGCCATTATTTCGATAAAGCCTCATCTTCGGATGAGGCTTTTTTCGTTGTGGTCTAGGAATGTGAGTTTGAGTGGACGTTGCCGTGCGAACAACACGTCCCTGTGGTGGTGCCCTGTCGGCATCCTGCCTCCAACTCGCCAGACTGCGATGCTTCGCATCGGTTCTGGCTCGCCCACCATTATTTGCATCAAGCCTGAGACTGGGCGTCTTCGTCTCGAGACTCAGGCTTTTTTGCGTTTAGCGCGTTATGAGTTGAGTGGACGGTGCAGTGGTTCGTACACGTTAGGTATGAACAACACATCCTGTGACACCCCCCAGGCTGCCGTCCCTGGCAGCCGCTTCGGGCCTGCGTCGCAGGCGTGAGTCGGTGTAGCGTATTACTAACAACACTTCCCTGTGGCGGTGCCCTGTCGGCATCCAGCCTCCACCTCAGCGAACTGCGAAGCTGCGCTTCGGTTCCGCTTTGCCCGCCATTATTTACACGAAACCCTTGAGTTAACGCTCAAGGGTTTTTGTTTGTTCAGAATTTGAGCTGAGTGGACGGTTCATTGTAGGTTGGGCACCGGTAACGCGATGGAGCTCACTGCCACCTCTTAATGTATCAACCCCTCCCTGGTGATGCCCTCCTGTCGCCTTTTCCTCCGACCATCCATGGCCTCCGTCAAAGATCGGCTGCGGCTTCCTGCCTCCGCGCTTGAGTCACTGCGACGCTGCGCGTCGGTCGGCTCTCACCCATGCCTCCACCTCACCAAGCGGCAAAGCTATGCTTTGGCCTTGGTTTGCCCAGGCAGCCGCTTCGGCCTAGCTTCGCCTTCGCATCGCCTATGCTTGGTTCTAAGCGCTTGATGGCAAGAGGAAAGCGAGATGCTCCCGGTGACCCTATACGGCTCGGTGCGATCCAGCTACGTGCAAACCGCACTGTGGATGTGCGAGGAGAAGGGCGTGGCTTACTGCAACGAGCCCCTGGCCATCGGCAGCGACGCCCACCTGGCGCTGAACCCCTATGGCAAGATCCCAGTGATGAAACACCAGGGGGTGTGTCTCTATGAAACCCTCGCCATCTGCGTCTACCTCAACGAGCAGTTCCCGGGGCCGGACCTGTTTCCACCGGAATTGATTCAACAGGCGAGGATGATGCAGTGGGTCAGTGCCTTCAATACCGAGATCTACCCCAAGTTGACCCGCAACTGGCTGTTTCCGGCCTTAGGGATCCGTGACCAAGACCCCAAGGCATTCGCCAAGGCACCCCAAGAGGCCAGGGCTTTGTTGATGCCCATGGAGCAGGTGCTGGGGGAGGGCGCCTATCTGGCTGGCGACAGCCTTACCCTGGCCGATCTCTTCCTGCTGCCGCTGCTGCGTTATTGCCAGGGGTTGCCAGGCGGGCCCGAGATGATGGCAGAACTGCCGGCTCTGGCCCAGTGGTTCGCAGTGAACAGCCGACGGGCGGGTGCCGAGGCGGTCTGGCAGCGCATTGAGGATGAGAACCCCTAGGCAGAAATGGTCGGCGCCTTCCCCTACAATGGCCCTTTACACCCGGTTTGAGCCTAGCCATGTTGCTGAAAATCCTGTTGACCTTGGTGGTCGTTCTGGTTGGCGCCACCCTGATAAAACGCCGCCAGAGTCCTGTGTCTGCACCGCGGCCCAGCGTGGTGCCCCCCAAGGCCTGGATCCTGGGTCTGGTGGTGGTGGCGGTACTGGCCGGCCTTTGGGGCTATCAGAGATACCAGAGCCAGAACCAGGTGCTGGAACTGACGGTGTTCTCCGCCAGCCAAGGCGAACCTCAGCGATATCTGGTGCGTCGTGGTGAGATGGATGGGCGTCGCTTTGTCACCCTGGAGGGGCTGCAGGTGCAACTGAGTGATCAGGACCGGGTGGAGATCAAAGCCCTCGACCCTTAACTCCGTCTTGGGACCACGAAAAACACTTCCGAATCCAAACTGCCAGGCGCCGATCTCTTTGAAAATCGGCGCCTTTTTTATGCCTGCCAAGCACAACTCCACCCGCTCCCAATTCGTATTTCCTGCAAAAAATCAAAAAAATGACATCATCTATCTGACTGTAATTTATAGAAAATGTGGGCATGACATCGAATTGGCACAGTAGTGAAATAAAACTGTCATCCGGTTTTGGCCTAATGCATCCGCCGCCAAGAGAGAGTGGCACTAACAAGGAATCTAGGGTTTTTAACCATGAAAAAATTTGCTGCTGGCGCCCTGGCGCTGTTCTCCATGTTCACCGCGTCCAGCGCCATTGCTGGCGAAACCATCACTGTTTCTGGTTCCAACTCCATGACCAGCCTGATGGAAGTCCTGGCCGAGACCTACACCAAGAAGACCGGCAACTTCGTTGAAGTACAGGGCCCGGGTTCTTCCGCCGGTATCCGTGCTGCCAACCAGGGCACCTCCCACATCGGTATGGCCTCTCGCGCTGTGGCTGACAGCGAAGTGGAAGCCGGTGTCGAGCGCATCATCATCGCCAACGACGGCATCGCCGTTGTGGTTCACCCGAGCAACAAGATTGAGAACCTGACCACCGAGCAGGTTGCCGCCATCTACCGCGGTGAGATCAAGGACTGGTCCGAAGTGGGCGGTGAGAAAGCCCCCATCGTGGCCGTGACCCGTGACTCCGCTTCCGGTACCCGTGCCGGCTTCGAAGACGTACTGGGCCTGAAGCAAACCATCGCTGGCAAGAAAGTGTCCGCCATCTCCCCCCGTGCCCAGGTGGCCAACGGTAACGGCATGGTGAAGACCACCTCCGGTCAGAACCCCCGCGCCATTGGTTACATCTCTCTGGGTACCGTGGACGGCTCCGTTAAGGCACTGGACATCAACGGCGTTGACGCTGCAGTGGCCAACGTTCAGAACCAGTCCTACCCGGTAGCTCGCTCCTTCGTACTGATGACCGGTCCCAAGACCCCTCAGTACGCCCAGGCGTTCATCGACTGGATTCTGTCTGAAGAAGGCCAGTCCATCGTCGCTCAGAAAGGCTACGTACCGGCCAAATAAGGCCAGCGCTGCCCAAGGGCATTGCGAATAAGACGGGCTGCGGCAGGGGTGCCGCAGCCTGTTTGTGGGTTACTTAGGGTTGTTAAAGATTTATGTCTGAAGTTAACGCTGCACTTCAAGTTCAAGATACGGAGCGGGCCCTGGCGAGTTCTCGCCGCCGCGACTTCGTTGAGCACGCGTTCCACGCGCTGTTCATGCTCAGTGCCTTTATCGGCGTCGCCTCAGTGGTCACCATCGGCTTCTTCCTCGTCAAGGAGAGCTACGCCTCTTTCGATGAGGCCGGGGTGGGTGGCATGGTATTCGGCGTGCACTGGCTGCCGCCGGCACTGTACGGCATCGCGCCGATGATCGTCGGCTCACTGCTGGCCACCGCCGTCGCCGTGGTCCTCGGGGTGCCGGTGGGCGTCATGACCGCCATCTTCCTGGCGGAGATCGCCCCCCAGCGCGTGGTGAACATCATGCGCCCGGCCATCGAGCTGCTGGCCGGTATTCCTTCCGTGGTGTACGGCTTTTTCGGCCTGGTGGTGATTGTACCGCTGATTGAGGACGTGTTCGGTGTCCCCTCCGGTGCCACCGTACTGGCCGGGGCCGTGGTGCTGGCCATCATGATTCTGCCCACGGTGATCGCCGTGTCCGAGACCTCCCTGCGCGCCGTGCCGCGCCAGTACAAGGAGGGCTCCCTGGCCCTGGGCGCCTCCCACATCCACACCATCTTTAACGTGCTCATTCCCGCGGCCCGCTCCGGCATCCTGACCGGCATCATCCTGGGCGTGGCCCGTGCCGTTGGCGAAACCATGGCGATCATCATGGTGATGGGGAACACCCCCGCCATGCCCGAGGGCATCCTAGATTCCGCCCGAACCCTGACCGCCAACATCGCCCTGGAGATGTCCTACGCGACCGGTGTGCACGCCAGCGCCCTCTACGCCAGCGGCGTGGTCCTGCTGGTGTTCGTCATGCTGCTCAACGGCACCCTGATGTACCTCAACCGCGAGAAGGCCAAATAAGATGATTTCCCACGAGCAAAAAGACACGGTTCTCAAGGGGCTGATCTGGTCCTCCGCGGTGCTCACCATGGGCTTCCTGGTCTGGATCCTGTTCTACATCGTCAGCAACGGCATCGCCTACGTTGACTGGAGCTTCATCACCGACAACTACACCCGTACCGGTGATGAAGAGGGGATCTGGCCGATGATTGTCGCCACCGTGTACATGGTGCTGCTCTCCATCGCCATCGCCGCCCCCATCGGCATCATGACCGCCATCTACCTGACCGAGTACGCCAAGCCCGGCAGCAAGGTGGTGAAACTGGTGCGTTTCTGTACCGAAGCGTTGGCGGGGATCCCCTCCATCGTTTACGGCCTGTTTGGCATGACCTTCTTCGTCGTGGCCCTGGGACTGGGTTTCTCCATCCTGTCCGGCGGTCTCACCCTGGGGATCCTCATCCTGCCGGTGATCATCCGCACCACCGAGGAAGCCATCATTGCTGTACCTCTGTCCTACCGCGAAGCCTCCTTTGGTCTGGGTGCCTCGCGACTGTACACCATCTGGCGGGTCATCCTGCCGGCGGCCATGCCCGGGATCGTCACCTCGCTGATCCTGTCCATCGGCCGGATCGTGGGCGAATCCGCCCCGGTGTTCCTCACCGCGGGCATGGTGGCCCGGATCCCCGAGTCCGTATTCGACTCCGGCCGGACCCTGACTGTGCACCTGTACATGCTGACCACCGAGCTCTACACCCAGCACGACTGGAACATGGCCTTTGCGACGGCCACCGTGCTGGTGCTCGTGGTCCTGGGGATCAACTTGGTGACCAAGTACATCTCCACCAAATTCAGTAAAGCCACTTACTAAACAGAATTTTTGCGGTAGACGACAATGAACACTTTTGAAATCAAAGACCTGGACCTGTACTACGGCGACAACCAAGCCCTGAAGTCCATCGAGCTGGTGATCCCCAAGAAGCAGGTGACCGCCTTTATCGGCCCCTCCGGTTGCGGCAAGTCCACCCTGCTGCGCACCCTGAACCGGATGAACGACCTTATCGCCGGTGTGCGCATCGACGGCAGCGTCAAAATGGACGGCGCCGACATCTACGCCGACGTGGACGTGCGCAAGCTGCGCATGCGCTGTGGCATGGTGTTCCAGAAACCCAACCCCTTCCCGATGAGCATCTACGAGAACGTGGCGTACGGCCAGAAGGCCCAGGGGCTCAAGGACAAGAAGCAGCTGGATGCCATCGTTGAGAAGGCCCTGCGCAGCGCCGCCCTGTGGGACGAGGTGAAAGATCGCCTGAACAGCCACGCTTTCGGCCTGTCCGGCGGCCAGCAGCAGCGTCTGTGCATCGCCCGAACCATCGCCATGAAGCCCGACGTCATCCTGATGGACGAGCCCACCTCAGCGCTCGATCCCATCGCCACCGCCCGCATCGAGGAGCTGATGGAGGACCTGCGCAAGGAGTTCACCGTGGTGATTGTGACCCACTCCATGGCCCAGGCCCGTCGCATCGCCGACAAGACCGCCTTCTTCCTGATGGGGGAGCTGGTGGAGCACGGCGAGACTGAGCAGATCTTCACGGCCCCCCAAGACAAACGTACCCACGGTTACATCACCGGGGACTTTGGCTGAGCAACAACCCACCCGCAAGTCAAAGCGCCCTTCGGGGCGCTTTTTTTGTGCTCCATGCGCAAGCGGCTGAATTAGTGTGATTCAGGTGGGGGATTTGAGCGTACAGCTGTACCTAAAATGGGGGCATCACCTTTTGGGAGTGCCCCTCGATGAGTCAGAACCGTTGTCCCCAGTGCTGCTCCAGCGTCACTGACCACCAGATCTTGTGTGAACACTGCTACGCCGGACAGGGGCTGGATGCCCTGGCGGGCATGGACCCCAACCTGCGCAGCCAGCGCCTGGCCCGCCGCCTGAGCCTCTACCTGGGCAGCTTTGGTGCCCACAAGTTCTACCTGGGGGAACCGGCCCGGGGCACCCTCTACCTGCTGTTTTGCTGGACTCTGGTGCCCACCGCTCTGGCGTTGCGGGACAGCCTGCAGCTGGCCCGCATGGCGCCGGCGCAGTTCTACCGCCGCTGGTGTCTGAAGTCCGCCTAATCCTCGGTCAGGGTGATGGCGGTGGAGCCGGGCAACTGTTCCACCAGTTGCCAGCCGGCCAGGGATGAGGGGGTGAGAAAGCCGCTGGGGTTCTCCTCAAGCACCCGTTCCACCATCGCCAGGGCGCCGGTTACGGTCAGCTCGTAGCCGTTGGCCACCTGCACCCGCCCCACCAATTGCGCCCCGGCGGCGTTGCGGACCCGGCCCCAGACCCAGGTTGGGCTGTCGGCCCGCTCTTCGGGGCTGGGACCGGTCACCTGCTGCTCGATGCGCCCTTTGAGGTAGCGCTGCACCCAGCCCCAGCCCAGAATGGCGCGCACGGCGTTGAGGCGTTTGAGCTGTTTGGCCTTGCGGGGCGACATCGGCAGATAGACCTCGATATCGGGAATGCCGGTGCTGTGCCAGGCGGTGGCCACGTCGCCCCAGGGGATGGTGACCGCGTGCTTGCGCCCGCCACCAAAATCGATGGACTCTTGCTGATAGGCCAGGGGCACCGGTTGCAGTTGGCCCTGTCGGCGCACCATGCCGCCCTGGGGCAGCGCCTCCACCGACGTTTTGGCCGTACCCGGCGAGAATCCAGAGCGGGAATCAAACCCCAGGGCCAGCGTCACAGCGTCGGGCATGGCAGCCTTGAGTCGGGCGGCCAGGCAATCGGTGGGAATGACGTCGAACCCCACCCCGGGGATCAGGGCCACCCCCGCCTCCCGGGCAGTCTTGTCGAGTTGGGCGGCCCGCTCAAACACCGCGATCTCCCCGGTGATGTCCAGGTAGTGGGTGCCGCTGGCCAGGCACGCCTGGAGCATGGGCTCGGCGGTGGCGGAGAAGGGGCCGGCGCAGTGCAGCACCAGGGTCTGATCGGCCAGGGCCGCTTCCAGGTCCCCATCCAGGCTCACCGTCCGGTATTCCAGCCCCAGGCGCTGGGCCAGCGCGTCCAGTTTGGCCGAGTCACGGCCGGCCAGCAGGGGACGCAGCCCCCGTTTTACCGCTTCTTCAGCGATCAGGACGCCGGTGTAGCCGGTGGCCCCGTAGATCATCCATGACATCTGTGCTCCTTAACAGGACCGATCACAATATTCACTGGTGGCATCAATACCGTGGAATCTATCCTAAGATCAAGGGGTTTGCGTTTTACCGGCTCGGCTGGCCATTTGCCAACTCGCCTTTAGAGAATTAAGGGCAGGGATGGCGGGTCTCGGAGTGGGGAGGCAATTGAGCGGCATCGCCGCTCTATTTCCCCTAACTGCCTGTCAAAGAGTGACTTAGTTGCGCATTCGACGACTCAGCTGATGCTTGTAGGGGGCAAAGTGTGACGCCGGTCAAGGATTAGAAAAACTAAGCCTAATGGCGGGGTGGGGCGACAAATAATTCATTTTGCCTGACCCGCCGGTTTGGCTAAAGTACGCGCGTCCTGACAACCCTTCGTTCAACTTGGGATCAACCACCGTGGATTTGACGCTTTTCTTCCAATTTTTCTTGGGTTTGGTGGCCATCATCAACCCCATCGGCCTGCTGCCGGTGTTCGTGACCCTGACCAGCCACCAGAGCGAGGTGGAGCGTCAGCGTACCGGCACCCTGGCCAACTTTGCGGTGGTGGTGATCCTGGTGGTGACCCTGCTGGCCGGGCAGCTGATCCTCGACATGTTCAGCATCTCTCTGCCGGCGTTTCGCATCGCCGGCGGCACCCTGATCATCTTTATCGCCATGTCGATGCTGCAGGGCAAGCTGGGTGAGGTGAAACACAACAAGGCGGAGGACCGGGAAGCGGCGGCCAAGGAGTCGGTGGCGGTGGTGCCCCTGGCGCTGCCTTTGATGGCCGGCCCCGGCGCCATCAGTTCGGTGATCGTCTTCGCCGCGGAGAACAACTCGGTGACCGATACCCTGGGCATGATGCTGGCCATCGTGATCTTCGGTGCCTGCAGCTGGGCCATCTTCCGCCTGGCTCCGGTGATCTTCCGAGTCCTGGGTCAGACCGGCATTAACGTCATCACCCGGATCATGGGGCTGTTGATGCTCTCCATCGGTATCGAGGTGATCGCCGCCGGGGTCAAGGGGCTCTTTCCCGCCCTGGTGGGATGAGAGAACGGCGCCCAAGGGCGCCGTTTTTGATCAGCCTTTGACCTGTGAGATGGCGTGGGCGAAGGGGGTCAGGAACATGATCAGCATGATGGAGACACAGGTGAACTGGACCCAACGGTCCTGCAGTTGATCCAGCTGCGCTTCCCGTTCGCGGCCGTCGATGTTGCGGTTGGTCTGGGTTTGGCGATAGCGGGTCCACCAGTAGAGATTGCCCAGCACCAGAATCAGCAGAACAATGGTTAAGCGTGCCAACATGACTTCCCTCCATGCTTACGCGGCGTTTACCTTAACTATACCTTCCCGCAAAGCCTCCACAACGACGCTGCCACCTGCGGATGTTGTTCAAAATCATCTTCTGCTGAAATGCTTTACCCAAGAAGAAACGGCGCCCGAGGGCGCCGTTGTTGGTCAGGCATTACTCCATTAAGAAATCGTCCAGGACGATCACCCCGAGCGGTCCGCCGCCGCCCATCATGTCACGGGCGATGGCGGTGTAGATCATGTTCGCCTCCAGCTCCAGCATCAGCGGGCCGATGGCCGGCTCTGTGGTGCCGGTGGGGGTCACGGTCACGTAGTAGGTGCCGGCGGCCAGTTGCACCAGGCCGGTTTCGGCCATGATGGGCACGTCGGTGAAGGCAGGCATGTCATCGCTGATGTCCATGTCGGCGGTCACGTAGATGTCCACGTTGCCGGCGGCGGGAGAGGCGTGCAGCAGGCGCAGCTGAGCGGCGGTAGCGATGCGGCGACGCTCATCCATCACGATCCAGGGGGCGATCTCCGCCACGTTGTTGATGGCCAGCACCGTATAGGCGGTCAGGGCCTCCAGGGTCACGTCGGCGTCAATTACGGCCATGCCCGGGTTGGAGCTCGGCTCCACCTGGATGTTGTGATCCCCGGCAGTCAGGCCCAGGTAGCCACTGGCGGCGGTGTAGGGCACGTCCATCAGCACGGTGTCACCGTCCACCACGATGTTCACCGGCGGCGCGTCCGGGGAGGCGTGCACCACCCGCACTTCGCTGCCGGCGTTGACGTCGGCGATGATGGAGGCGCCATCGGCGGCCCAGGCCATCACGTTGATGGGCGACTCGCCGGTCAGGGTGTTGTTGACCGCCACCAGGGTCAGGTCGGTGCCCGCCGGCAGGGACAGGCCGCCGGTGTCAAACACCACGGTCTTGTCCCCGGTGGGGGTTACCCGCACCTGGTAGTCCCCCGCGGCCACTTCAATCAGGTCGCTAAACCCCTTGAAGGGCACGGCGGCCAAGGCCGGCTCCATCATGCTGATGTCCGCCATCGGCTCGGTCAGATAGATGTCTACCGCCGGCGCATCCGGGCTGGCGTGCAACACCTGAAGCTGGATGTTGCCGGCACCAAACTCCGCCTTATCGCGCATCAGGATCAGCGGCTCCAAAGTGCCATCGGCCACTTTGCCCAGTGCCACCACCGAGTACTCGATGTCACCGGACAGGTCGAGATCCGCCGGGCCGATCACCGTCGTGGTGTCACCGCCGGGCAGAATGGCGTCGACGCCGATGCTGTACATGCCCGCTTCCAGCTCGAGGAAGCCTGAGGCGTCCATATAGTCCACCATCTCGAGCGCGTTGGCCCCATCAACGGTGATGTTCACCATGGGGGCATCGGGGGAGGCGTGCAGGACTCGCACGTAGGTGTTTGTCACCGGGTTGACCGGCGGTGGGGTCACAACGATGTCGTCGTCGTCATCGTCACAAGCGACCAAGAACACTGCACTCAGACTGAGCAGCAGCGCTTGAGTGATTCGTTTCATGTGAGCTCTCCGGTTGTTAGCTTCGAAGAGCCGAAACGAACGGCATTTACAAATGGATCACAATCGTGATTGCAATTCGAACAGATTGCCCGAACGGGGGGTAAAGAGGTTCTCGTGCAGGCGGGCGGCAAACTCGTCGGTCATGCCGGAGATGTAGTCGGCGATCACTCGGTTGCCGCTATGGCCTCGGGCCACCTGATCCTGCCAGCGCCGCGCCGTGGTCACCGGCAGCAGGCGCTCCGGATCCGAGGCGAAGGCTTCGAACAGCTCCATCACCATCTGCTGGCCCTTGAACTCCAGCAGCTGTACCTCGGGCTTGCGAATGACGTCGGTGTAGACAAACCCCTTGAGCACCTTGAGCAGGGCGTGGTGGTCCGGTTCCAGGCGGGCGATGCGCGCCAGCAGTGGCAGGGTGAAATCGTCGGATTGCGTGACCAGGGTTACCGAGGTGACCAGGGCATTGACCAGGGTACCGATGGCGTCCTTGCGTCGATGGTGCTCGTGGCAGAACAGGTCCTGGCTGATCTTGCCCAGCTGGGTGGGGGAGAAGGGGCCGCCGCGCTGAATCAGCGGCTCTACTACCTGCTCCTGCCAGCGCTGGGCCTGGACGATGCCCAGCACAATGGCGTCCTCCAGATCGTGCACCGAGTAGGCGATGTCGTCCGCCAGCTCCATGATGGCGCAATCCAGGGACTTGAAGCGGCTGCGGGCGTGGCCTTGGGGGTCCCGGGCGGGTTTGAGCTGCTGGAACTGAGTCCGCTCAGCTTCCGGCAGGGCACTGAGCACCCAGTCGAGGATCTCACCATCCTCATCAAACACCGCCTTGGCCGGCTGCCAGTCGGCGGCCTTGAGCTGGCGAAAGCTGGCTGCCGGGCCGTGCTGGGCCGGCTTGGCCACCAGGCCGTGACACACAGGGTACTTGAGCACGCCCAGCAGGGTGCGCCGGGTCAGGTTCATGCCGAAGTCCTGGGTGTAGGGCTCCAGCCGGGTGAGGATGCGAAAGGTCTGGCCGTTGCCCTCGAAGCCACCGTGTTCCCGCATCATGTAGTTGAGCGCCACCTCGCCGCCATGGCCGAAGGGGGGGTGGCCGATGTCATGGGCCAGGCAGAGGGTTTCGACCAGGTGGTCGTCCAGCCAGGGGGCGACGTCGGGGAATTTGAGCCGCAGTTGGGCGTTGAGACCGCTGCCGATCTGCGACGCCTCCAGGGAGTGGGTCAGCCGGGTGCGGTAGAAGTCGTTCATGCCGACCCCCAGCACCTGGGTCTTGGCCTGCAGCCGGCGAAACGCCGCCGAGTGCAGCACCCGGGCTTTGTCCCGCTGGAAGGGGTTGCGCTGATCGTCCTGCCGCTGCTTGTTTTCCTGGTAGCGGCGGGCGTGCCAGTCGGTACTTAAGGCTTTGGTCATCATCCCCTCCTAATCAGGCGGTTAGCTCCAGTCTCCGCGCCCAACCGGGCCAGGTCAAGCCGGGGCGGCCAGGCTGTCCAGGGTGGCGCCGCAGGAGGCCATAAAGACATCCAGGAAGTAGGCCACCTCAGGGCGCTCGCGCAGCGTCTCCAGCTTGGGCTCCAGCTTCTCCACCACGTGGGAGAATTCGTGGTTGTGGTGAGCCAGCTCCTCCTTGGCCTTGAGGTAGGCGCAGATGACGTCCGCGGCCTTGACCAGGGCGGCGTACTCCGGGGCCACGTTGTTCTGCACCAGCAGCTCGGCAAAGTCCTCCCGCAGAGCCTCCGGCAGGCTCTCCAGGCAGTGCTGCTCGGCGGCGGCCTCCAGCTTTTTGAACTCGCTGGTGATCTGGGCGTTGGAGTACTTCACCGGACTGACGATGTCCCCCAGGCGGGTCTCTGAGCATTCGTGGTAGAGGGCCAGGGTGGCAGCCCTATCCGGGTTGAGGTCGCCGTCGAACAGCCGGTTTTTGATCACCGCCAGCAGGTGGGCCACGATGGCCACCTGGTGGCTGTGCTCCGCCACGTTTTCCGGTTTGACGCAGTACATCAGTGACCAGCGCCGGATCAGCGGCATCCGGAACAGCCAGGCGAGAAAGGTGCTAGAGGGGGCGGTCATGGGCTCTCCTTGTGACATCACTGACGGTAGCGGCCGAGGAAGTGTTCGAACTTGTCCATGGCCCGGTCCAGATCCTCCAGGTGGGGCAGGAACACGATGCGCAGGTGGTCCGGTTCGGGCCAGTTGAAGGCGGTGCCCTGGACCAGGAGGATCTTCTCCTGCAGCAGCAGGTCCAGCACCAGCTTCTCATCGTCCAGCAGGTTGAACTTCTTGGTGTCCAGCCGGGGAAAGGCGTACAGCGCCCCCTTGGGCTTGTAGACGCTGACCCCGTCGATGGCGTCCAGGCGCTCCACCACCAGATCGCGCTGCTGGCAGAGCCGGCCGGTGGGCAGCAGAAGCTCGTTTATCGACTGGTAGCCCCCCAGGGCGGTCTGGATGGCGTGCTGCACCGGCACGTTGGCGCACAGCCGCATGGAGGCCAGCATCTCCAGCCCCTCGATGTACCCCCGGGCCTGGGAGCGGTCGCCGGAGAGCATCATCCAGCCAGCGCGAAAACCGGCGGCCCGATAGGCCTTGGAGAGGCCGTTGAAGGTGATGATAAAGAGATCGTCCGCCAGGGAAGCGGTGGGGATGTGCTGGGCGTCGTCGTAGAGGATCTTGTCGTAGATCTCGTCGGAGAACACCATCAGGTGGTGCTCCCGGGCGATCTGCAGCAGCTCCAGCAGCATCTCCCGGCTGTAGACGGCGCCGGTGGGGTTGTTGGGGTTGATGATCACCAGCGCCCGGGTCTGAGGGGTGATCTTGGCGCGGATGTCCGCCAGGTCCGGCATCCAGTCCGACTGGGCATCGCAGCGGTAGTGCACCGCCCGGCCGCCGCCCAGGTGCACCGAGGCGGTCCACAAGGGGTAGTCGGGGGCGGGAATGAGAATTTCGTCGCCGTCGTTCAACAGCCCCTGCATCGCCATCACGATAAGCTCGGAGACGCCATTGCCGATGTAAATGTCCTCCACGTCGACGTCCAGGATCCCGTGGGGCTGGTAGTGCTGCATCACCGCCTTGCGGGCGGAGAACAAGCCCTTGGAGTCGCAGTAGCCCTGGCTCTCCGGCAGGTTGTGGATGACGTCACGGATGATCTCCTCCGGCGCATCGAAGCCGAAGGGGGCGGGGTTGCCGATGTTGAGTTTGAGGACCCGGTGGCCCTCCTCTTCCAGCCGTTTTGCCTCCCGTGCCACTGGTCCCCGGATGTCGTAGCAGACGGAGTTCAGCTTGTTGGACTTGAGGATGGGACGCATGCAGGAAACCTCGAGAAAGAATGCGGATAAGGATCTGGCAACATAGCGAAAACCCCGGGATCTGTGAAGCCTGGGTTGATGTGATCCGGATCACAAGCTAGTATTGCAGCCCTAGTGGTATGACCAGTCAAGGAGTGGACGTGAGCTGGCCGGTGAGTGCTAACACCGTCAGGCGGCTATTGAACCTGTGGCCGCCTTTTCTGTTTCCCGGGATCCGAATCGAGCAGTTGGACCCGGACTATCGATACTGCCGCGTGGGCCTGACCCTGCGCCCCTGGAACCGCAACGCCAACGGCAGCCACTTTGGCGGCAGCCTGTTCGCCATGACCGATCCCATCTACGCGCTGATGCTGATGGGGATCTTCGGCAAGGAGTATCGGGTGTGGGACAAAGAAGCGGACATCGATTACATCAAACCCGGCAAGGGGCGGGTGTACGCCGAGTTTCGCCTGACCGACGGTCAGCTGGACGCCATCCGCAGCGCCACTGCCGAGGGGGACAAGGTGTTGCCGGAGTTCGTGGTGGAAGTAAAGGACGAAAGCGGCGACATCGTGTGCCGGTTGCGCCGGGTGCTCTACGTGCGCAAAAAGCCCCGCTACCGTTCGATGGCCACCGAAAGCACGGCCTGAAAGCGAAAACGAAAAAAGGACCCAGGCGGGTCCTTTTTCTTATCTGAGCACCGGGCTCAGTCGGCCAGCTCGGCCAGGCACATCTCGTCGTAGATCTGCTTGACCCAGGCGTCCACGCGCTCTTCGGTCAGCTCGGGCTGACGGTCTTCGTCGATGCCCAGACCCACAAAGGTGTTGTCGTCCACCAGGGCCTTGGAGGCCTCGAAGTCGTAGCCTTCGGTGGAGGTGTGGCCGACGATGATGGCGCCGCGCTCACGGACGATGTCGCCAATCTGGCCCATGGCGTCCAGGAAGTACTCGGCGTAGTCCTCTTGGTCGCCGCAGCCGAAGATGGCCACCAGCTTGTCGTTGAAGTCGATCTGTTCCAGCTCGGGGAAGAAATCGTCCCAGTCGCACTGGGCTTCGCCGTAGTACCAGGTGGGGATCCCGAGCAGCAGCAGGCTGAACTCGTTGATCTCTTCTTTGCTGCTCTTGGCGATGTCCTTTACGGCCACCATCTTATCGCCAAGTTTTTTCTGGATCATCTTGGCTACGGCTTCGGTGTTACCGGTGTCGCTGCCGAAGAACAGACCTACGCTTGCCATTCGCATACCTATATCTGTTGGTGAATGTGTTTGTGCCGTCAGGGACGGTCCGAGTCCAGGTCAAACTGTGCCAGCAGAATGGACTCGATCAATTGACTGCGGCTGATATTACTGTCCAGGGCTTGGTCATTCAAGGCGTTGTACAGCGCTTCTGAGACCTTGAGCTCAATACGTTTCAGCCCTTTGGATCTGTCCCGTTGGATCTGGTTGCGCTTGTTGATGCGCAGCTGCTCTTCCCGGGACAGGGGATTGGTCCGGGGCCGGCCACGGCGCTTCTCCGTGGCAAACATGTCCAGGGTGGTTCTGTCGGTTTTCTCAATTGCCATGATGGATGAGGTTCAGCCGATGCCCGAGCCTTCCCAAAAGAGCTGGATCACTCCCTTGGCGATAAAGCCGGCACAGCCTAAAAACAGCACAAGCCATACGATAAAGCGCCCAAAAGGGGGCACGTTACCCTTGTTCAAAACGTCCCTGATTGACATGCCGATAAGGAAGAAGATGGCCGCCAGCCCCAGGTTTAACCCCAGCGCTTCGAGCTGCTCAAAGTGACTGTTCAGCATGTCATTACCTCCCTGGCCTGCTTAGGGGCGCGCACTATAGCACAGGCGCATGGGGCTGACCATGGCATCACCGCCCCGTCGCCCCGGCAAGAAACTGCACCACCTGGCGGTTGAACAGCTGGGGTTTATCGGCGTGCAGCCAGTGGCCGGCCCCGGCGATCACCCGTGCCTTGGCCTGGGGGAAGCGGGCCACCACTTCGCCCTGGTGAGCCGGCAGCAGGTAGTCGGAGTGCTCCCCCTTAAGAAACAGGGTCGGGCCGGGGTAGGGGGCGTTGTCGGGCAGGGCACCAATCAGCTGGGGGTAGTTCTCGACGATGGCCGGCAGATGAATTTGCCAGCGGAAGCCGCCCTCGGGACGAGGCTTGAGGTTCTTGGTGAGGAACAGGGCGGTACCGCCGTCGATGCCGGCAGCCATCAGCTGCTGCTGGGCCACTTTGCGCGAGGGCAGGCCCTCGGCGTCGATGCTCGCCAGTGTGGCCAAAATGGTGTCGTGGCGTCGCGAGTAGGCCACCGGTGCGATGTCGGCCACCACCAGGGCCGTCACCCGCTGGGGGTGGGCTTGGGCGTAGGTCATGGCCACCTTGCCCCCCAGGCTGTGGCCCACCAGGGCCATCTGGGGCAGCGCCAGACGCTGGCGCAATTGCTCGAGGTCTTCGGCCATCTCGGCGAAGGTCATGGTGTCCTGGTGCGCGGACTGGCCGTGGTTGCGCAGGTCCACCCGGATCACCCGGTAGCCTTCGGTCAACAGCACCCGTCCCAGCCCCGCCAGGTTGTCCCTGTCGCCAAAGAGCCCGTGGATGAGGACCACTGCCGGTCCGCTGCCTTCCTCGTGATACTGCATGGGTACACCCTGGTTGCCAAAATCCGTTGGCGGCGGATTGTGCCCACCCCGGCCCAGCCAATGCAAGTTTTAGCCATGGTCGAGGCGCATCGGGCTCGTTATAATGCGGCTGATTTTGTGCAGAAAAGCTGACAGGAACACCATGAAATACATCGAGATCGACGACGAGCTCTACCGCCATATCGCTTCCAACACCCAGCAGATCGGCGAGAGCGCCTCGGACATTCTGCGCCGCTTGCTTGGGCTGGAGGTGACCGCCGGGCAGGAGTCGATCCCGGAACAGGTGAGCCAGCCGGGCATGGAGGGGACCGTGGTGGCTACCCCGACCCCGACCACCCCGGTGCGCTCGGTCGCGGCGGAGAGTGGCGTGTTCGATGACCTGGTGGGCGACGACAACCTGGAGCGTCAAAAGGGCGCCGTGGGCCGCTTTGTCTACCTGCTGGACTGCCTCTACCGTCAACACCCGGGGGCGTTCTCCGGCGTGCTGGAGATCCGTGGCCGCGATCGCCTCTACTTCTCCCAGAGCAAAGAGGGGCTGCTCAAAGCCAGCGCCAGCGCCAACCCCAAGCAGATCGGCGCCAGCCCCTTCTGGGTCTCCGCCAACAACAACACCGCCAAAAAGCGCGCTATCCTTGAGGAAGTGCTGGCTCTGCTCGGCTGTCAGTCCGAGATGGCCCAGCGCATTGCCCAGCAAATTTAACGCACTACAAGGAAGTTCCATGGCGCTGCACCCTAATGCCGGCACCCCGGCACGCCCCTCTGATCTGGTGGACATCCCCCATCTGATCAGCTGCTACTACACCCAGGCCCCCCGAGCGGATCACCCCGAGGAGCAGGTCAGTTTTGGCACCTCCGGCCACCGGGGCAGCGCCTTCAAGCGCAGCTTCAACCAGGCCCACATCCGCGCCATCACCCAGGCGGTGGTGGACTATCGCCAGCAGGCGGGGATCCACGGCCCCCTGCTGCTGGGGTTTGACACCCACGCCCTGAGCCAACCGGCGTTCTTCTCCGCCATCGAGGTGTTGGCCGCCAACGGTGTCACCGTACACGTGCAGCAGGACCGCGGTTTTCTGCCCACCCCGGTACTCTCCTACGGCGTGATTCGTTTCAACCGTGATGGGGAGGCGGACGCCCTGGCCGATGGTCTCATCCTCACCCCCAGCCACAACCCCCCGGCGGATGGCGGCATCAAGTACAACCCGCCCCACGGCGGGCCGGCGGACACCGACGTCACCGACTTTATCGCCGAGCGCGCCAATCACTACCTGGCCCACGGCATGGAGGGGGTGCGCTGGGTCAGCCGTGACGTGGCCCAGGCCACTGCACTGGTGGAGGAGCGGGACCTGATTGGCGAGTACATCGAGGCCCTGGCCTCCGTGGTGGACCTCGAGGCGATCGCCAAAGCCGGGATCCGCTTAGGCGTTGACCCCCTGGGCGGCGCCGCGGTGTCGGTGTGGCAACGCATCGGCGAACGCTACGGGTTGGATCTCACCGTGGTCAACGAGCGGGTCGACCCCGCCTTTGGCTTTATGGCCCTGGATAAGGATGGCCAGATCCGGATGGACTGTTCCTCCGCCTGCGCCATGGCGCCGCTGCTGGCCATCAAGGACGACTTCGACCTGGCCCTGGCCAACGATCCGGACGCCGATCGCCACGGCATCGTCTGCCGCGATGCCGGTCTGATGAACCCCAACCACTACCTGGCGGTGGCCATCGATTACCTGCTGGCCCACCGGCCCCAGTGGCCCGAGGGCATCGCTGTGGGCAAAACCCTGGTCTCCAGCGCCATCATCGACAAGGTGGTGGCGTCCCATGGTCACCCCCTGGTGGAGGTGCCGGTGGGCTTTAAGTGGTTCGTGGACGGCTTGACACGCGGGCAGCTGGCCTTCGGCGGTGAAGAGAGCGCCGGCGCCAGTTTCCTGGACCGTCAGGGGCGTGCCTTTGCCACCGACAAGGACGGTTTCATCCTCTGTCTGCTGGCGGCGGAGATCCTGGCGGTCACCGGCCAAAGCCCGGCCCAGCGCTACGCGGCCCTGGCCGAGCGCTTCGGCAGCCACCACTACCGTCGCCTCGACGCGCCGGCCACCGACGCCATCAAGCGGGCGCTCAAGCAGCTGGACCCCAGTCAGTTGCAATCGGATCAGCTGGCGGGGGAGGCGATCGTGGCCACCCACACCCGGGCCCCGGGCAACGACGCGCCCATCGGCGGGCTCAAGGTGACCACCGACAGCGGCTGGTTTGCCGCCCGCCCCTCGGGCACCGAACCCATCTACAAGATCTACGCCGAAAGCAGCCGTGACGAGGCTCACCTGGAGCGGTTGCTCAGTGAGGCTCAGGCGCTGATCACCGAGGTCAGCGGCGGCTAAGGAACTCAGGGGCGCCATGGCGCCCCTTTTTTTTAGGCGCTCGACCCGGGGGTTGGGCTTTTGCCCGGTTCGGTCCGATACTGAGGCAAAACGACAGGACAAGGAGACACCGGTGAACGTCAAAACTGCGTACGTGCGCCCGGCGCTGATCGTCGCCCTGGGTTTGGTTGTGGGGCTGGGGCTGTTGGGTTACCTGGTGGGCAACGCCGCACTGGCCATCAAGGAGTACGACCGTTCCGTCACCGTCAAGGGGCTGTCAGAGAGGGAGTTTCCCGCCGACGTAGTGCTTTGGCCCATCCGCATCGTCGCCGCCGACAACGACCTGACCCAGCTTTACAACAAGCTGGAGTCGGACGTGCTGACCATCCAGACTTTCCTCAACCGCCAGGGCCTGTCGCCGGACAGCATTACCGTGGCGCCCCCAGCGGTGGTGGATAAGCTGGCTCAGCAGTACGGAGGCGGGGCCGAGATCCCCTTTCGCTACTCCGCCACCCAGACCCTGACGGTCTACTCCTACGATGTGGAGGGCGCCCGGCGCACCATGTCCGAGATGTCCACCCTGGGTAAGCAGGGCATCGTCTTCAGCCAGGACGACTACCGTGGCTCGGTGCAATACCTGTTCCTGCGCCTGAACGAAGTGAAGCCCGCCATGGTGGAGGAGGCGACCACCAACGCCCGCTCCGTGGCGGAAAAGTTTGCCGAGGACTCCCAAAGCCGGCTGGGCAAAATCAAGCGGGCCAGCCAGGGCCAGTTCTCCATCACCGACCGTGACGCCAACACCCCCTACATCAAGAAGGTTCGGGTGGTGTCCACGGTGGAATACTACTTGTCGGATTAATGGACTCATGACACAAGAACTCTTTGCCACATCTCGCCTTAGGGTGCGCCCGCTGGTCCAGGCGGACCTGGACTGGTTCACGGCCCTGGAGGGAGACCCGGAGGTGATGCGCTACACCGACAGGCCGGCTCAGAGCCCGGAACAGTCGGCCCACGCCCTGTTGACCCTGGCCGGGCGCACCCGGCTCGACGGTGAGCTGTGCCTTTGGGCGGTGCAAACCCACCAGGGCGAGGGGATAGGCACCGCCGCGGCCTACAAGAACGATGAGGGGGTGTGGGAGCTGGGGTACAAGCTGGCGCGGGAACGCTGGGGCCAGGGGCTGGCGTCGGAGCTGGCCGAAGCTTTGGTGGCCTACCTGCAAGCTCAGCTGCCCGGTGAACCCCTGCACGCCTACGCCTTTGCCCAAAACCGGGCCTCCTGCCGCATCCTGGAGAAGGTGGGATTTCGCCTTCAGCGGGAGTGGCTCAATGACGAGGCGGGTCTGCTGGACAGGCACTACCTCCTGGGCGATTGAATCTCGCCAGTGTAATCGACAAAGGAGTGCAAGGGCATGATGCTGAACGAATGGTGTTCAGCCGAAGGGTGCGCTGTTGACACCATTGCTTAACAATAGATAGTCATTTTTTTTGCATAAGCTATAAAAAGGTCGGGTATGGGGCTATGCATTTTGGGTAACCTGTTCAGCAAAGAGGTCAAAACCGAAAGGCCCGTACCCGATGTTTTTTACAACCGCCCGACTCACCGTCCGCCCCCGTACCCTGGAGGATCTCGACTGGATCCACCAGCTGGAGAGCGACCCCGACGTAATGCGATTTACCGACACCCCGGTGCAGACCCGCGATCAGGTCAAATCCCGCCTGCGACAGCCCCTGCCCGCCGATTCCTTTGCCCTGGTGGTCCTGGATGAGCTGGGGGAGGGGATAGGCACCCTCTCCACCTGGCGAAACGACAAGCAGCAGATGGAGCTGGGCTTTATGCTGGCGTCCCGCACCTGGGGCCAGGGTTATGGCAGCGAGTTGGTGCGCGCCTGGGGCCACCGTTTCCAGCAGGTTCAGCCCGGGCAGGACCTTCACGCCTTCGTTTACCGGGACAACGGCGCCTCCTGCAAGGTGGTGGAGCGCGCCGGCTTTATCATGGAGCGGGAGTGGCTCAACGTCGACAGCCAGTTGTGGGATCGCCATTACCGCCTGCCGGCCCTAGGCTGAGCCCAATCCCACACCAACTCTCGGTGTTTGTTGGACGGGATCCGGCGTACGCTTAGGGTCCACCCAAATGACGAGGATAGCCTCATGATTGCCGTTGGCGATACCCTGCCCGCCCTGCAACTGACCCAGCTCACCAGCCAGGGGATGCAAACGCTGGACAACCGCTACTTCGAAGGCCGCACCGTGCTGATGTTTGCGGTGCCCGGGGCCTTTACCCCCACCTGCAGTGAAGCCCACCTGCCGGGCTACGTGGTGCTGGCGGACAAACTCAAGGCCGCTGGGGTGGATGCCATCGCCTGCGTGGCGGTCAACGACGCCTTTGTGATGAAGGCCTGGGGCGACAGTCAGAACGCCGAGGCCATCGACATGCTGGCCGACGGCGACGGGACGGTGCACAAGGCCCTGGGGCTCAGCATGGAAACCGGCGGTTTCGGCGGCGTGCGCGCCCAGCGCTACGCCATGGTGGTGAAGGACAACGTGGTGACCCACCTCAACGTGGAGGCACCCAAGGCGTTCGAGGTCAGCAATGCCGAGACGCTGCTGGCCCAGCTGACGAGCTAAGCGTTTCCATTCGACCCAGTAACGGGGCCCCAGGGCCCCGTTTTTGCGACCGTCTCCCCGGTAACGATGACGGCGGGCCGGTGAGCGGGTACACTTCGCCCACCGCAACAGATGAGAGATGCCGATGTCGATCCAGTGGTTTCCCGGCCATATGAACAAAGCCCGCAACGAGATCAAAGAGGTCATGCCCCAGATGGACGTGATCATCGAGGTGCTCGATGCGCGTATCCCCTACAGCAGCGAAAACCCCATGGTGGCCAAGCTGCGCCGGGACAAGCCGGTGATCAAGATCCTCAACAAGGCCGATCTGGCGGATCCTGAGCTGACCCAGGCCTGGATGGCCTACCTGGAGCAGGAGCGGGGGGTGAAGACCCTGGCCCTGGGGGAGGACAAGGTGGGTCAGATGCACAAGATCACCGAGCTGTGCCAGAAGCTGGTGCCCAGCAAGGTGGGGCCGGGCAAGCAGATCAAGGCGATGATCATGGGGATCCCCAACGTGGGCAAGTCCACCCTGATCAACACCCTGGCCAAGCGGGTGGTGGCCAAGACCGGCAACGAGCCGGCGGTGACCCGGGCCCAGCAGCGGATCAAGCTGGAGGAGGGGATCATGCTCTACGACACCCCGGGGATGCTGTGGCCCAAGCTGGAGAACGAGCACTACGGCTACCGTCTGGCGGCTACTGGTGCGGTGCGGGACACCGTGGTGGTGTACGAGGACGTGGGCAGCTACGTCAGCGAATACCTGCTGCGCACCTATCCCGAGCTGCTTAAGGCCCGCTACAAGCTGGAGACGCTGCCGGAAACCGACTGGGAGTTTATGGAGCAGGCGGGGCGTCAGCGTGGCTGTGTGCGCGCCGGAGGCCACGTGGACTTCACCAAGTTCGGCACCATCCTCATCAACGAGCTGCGCAGCGGCACCCTGGGGCGGATCACCCTGGAGACGCCCCAGATGAAAGAGGTCGAAGAGGCCCAGCTGGCCATCGCCCGAGAGAAGGCCGAGGCGGAGAAGGAGGCCAAGGCGGACGCCCGGGCCAAGAAACGGGCCAAGCGTCGACGCTGATACCACAAACCGGGCACTGCCCGGTTTTTTTGTTTTTGGCCCCGGCCGCATACCCCATGCAGGTCACTGATGTACATCGCCAACTCCGGCCTGGTGCGGAGATTGTTGTCTACACTTAGCCCGTTATGTGGGGCTAAACCTTGGTGTGGCAATGGGTGAGTTGGCATGAAGCTGATAACAGGATTGCTGGTGCTGGCATTGGCGGGGATGCTGTGTTGGCACGGCAGCGCGCTTTGGGCGGTCTTCCAGGCGGCCCAGGCGATCCAGAGGGTGGAGGAGCCGGACTCCAGCCTGGCCGAGCGCTATCTCCTGCTGGGGGATTGGCCGGTGGGTTTAGAGGCTCCCGCCGAGACGCCGGCGTTTTACATCCAGGGGGAGCCTGCTGATCTTGAGCACCCGGGAGGGGCCAATGTCGGAGGTTAGCCAGGCCGAGATTGCACCGGGCAAGGATCTATATATCCGGGTGCTTTTTGCCCTGCTGTACGCCAGTTTCATGTTCTACCTGCTGGGCGGGGCGCTGCGCGGCGTCTCGGCCCTCTCCCTGGCGGAGGTGGTCACCCAGATGGAGCTGGGCGATTTTGTCAGCCGGGGCCTTGTCCTCGACTTGCTGTTTTTCCTCGCCGCGCTGCTGGTGGTGCACCTGATCTGGGCCTACGTGGTGGTGGTCAGCGGGTTCAGTGGTCAGCGCCTCTCTGCCCATCGCGGGTTTCGTGCCCTATTCATCCTCTTTGTCCTGGTGCTCCACCTGACCGCCATCGTGGCTCTTAACAGCCGCTGGTACCCCACCTCACTGACCGCCTACTTAAGGCACTCCGGGCTGACCGACACGCTTCCGTTGACCCTGCTGTGGCTGTCGGTGCTGGTGCTTTTCCTTATCGGGGCGGCCCTGGGCCGGCGCCGCCATCGCATTGGGGCCGGCGTGCTGCTGACCCTGTTGGCCGGGGCCACCCTGCTGTCGATGCGCCCCCTGGCGGGACAATCGCCCCAGGCTCAGCCCAACGTGATCATCATCGGCATCGACGGTCTGCGACCCGACCAGTTGGCCTACCGCGGTGCGCAGCCCTCCCTGGCCCCCAGGATCAACGGCTTTCTCGATAAGGCGCTGCGCTACGACCGCAGTTACACCCCGATGGCGCGCACTCACGTCGCCTGGATGAGCCTGCTCACCGGTCAGTACCCGAAAAGCCACGGGGTGCGCTTCAACCTGGCACCACCGGAGCTGTTTTCCCGTCCGCTGCCGCTGCTTGAACGCTTCAACCAGCGCGGGTACCACAGCGTCTACGCCATGGACGAGCGGCGCTTTAACAACATCGACACCGACTACGGCTTTGCCCAGGTGGTGGGGCCCAAGGTGGGGGCCGCGGATGCGTTGATCACCGGTTTTGCCGATCTGCCCATCATCAATGTGATGCTCAACTTCGCCTGGGCCCGGCATTGGTGGCCCTACCTGTACAACAACCGGGCCTACGGCAAGGCCTATTCCGCCACTACCTTCAATCACAGCACCCTCAAGGCGCTCTCGCCCACCCAGCCCAACCTGCTCTCGGTGCACTACTGTCTGCTTCACTGGCCCTTTACCTCGAAAGAGTTCGTGGCCCTGGAGCCCCAGGACTGGCAGGGCAACTACCAGTCCTACATGTACCGGCAGATGCTCAGGTTGATGGATCGTCAATTCGGCCAGTTTATGGACGGGCTGCGCGCCCAGGGGTACCTGGACAACGCCCTGGTGGTGCTGTTTTCCGACCACGGAGAGGGGCTGGGGCTGCCCTCCGATGGGCTGCACAGCTCGGACCCGGCGCTGAACGAACTGGCCAAGGGGCTGCGCGGCCACGGCACCAGCGTGCTGACCCAGCCCCAGTCCGATGTACTGATGAGCTACGCCCGCTTCCAAAACGGCAAACCGGTGGACGCGCCCGCCACGCTTCAGGGCACCTTTTCCCTGGTGGACATCGCCCCGGCGCTCTCGCGCGATGCGGGCCTGGAGCCCGACGCCCGGTTTGAGGGGGTGGCGTTGCCTTTGCGTCCGGCCCAGGTGCCGAACCGGCGGACGGTGTTTGTGGAGTCCTCCCTGTACTCCCACGCCCTGACCCAAAGCCACATCGACCACAACCAGGTGCTCGAGGAGGCGGCTGGCCGCTACGAGGTGCGGCCCAGCGGTCGGGTGGTGTACAAGCAGGACAACTACGTGGCGCTCATCGCCCAGAAGCAGTTGGCGGCCTACTCCGAGGGGTGGCAACTGGTCTCCCACCCCGGCCGGGAAGACTTTCTACTGGTGGAGCTGGCCACGGGCGAGCTCACTGACGCGGCCCCAACGGCGCTGTCCGGCACGCCGGAGCGCCTGCGCCTGGCCGCCTGCAACTTTTACCGCGAGGAGCTGCACCGTCGCGGCCCGCTGTGCCCAACCGAGACGTCGCTGGCCACCGCCGGCGGCGAACAGGCAGAGGACTAATCCATGGCAAAGGCGTCCCCATCGGAGTCGGTATTTCGCCTGGTGTTGGCGGTGGCCCTGTTTCTGCTGGGGGGCTGGTTTGGGGCCGCCCAGTGGCAGCCGTTCAAGTTCCTGGCCCACGGCTGGCAGCAGACCAAGGGACTCTACAACACCTACGTCTCGCCCCGGCCGGCGCTGCTCGGGCCCATCCGTTACCCGGGGGAAGGGGTCACCGAGCACCAGAGCGAGAAGGCCTGGCCCGGCGTGACCTTGCTCCAGGGCACCCTGCCCGGCGGCACCCAGATCCGGGCGGTGAACATGGCGGGCAACGAGCTGCATCGCTGGGAGATCGACTACTTCGCCATCTGGCCCGAAGCCCAGCACCTGGATGAAGTGCTCAAACCGAAGACGCCCAAGAACTACCACACTCAGGGCTTTGTCGTGCTGTCCGATGGCTCGCTTGTCGTCAATGTGAGCGATAAAGGTACCGTCAAGCTCAATGCGTGCTCCCAGGTGGTGTGGACGGTCGACCGCATGACCCACCATTCGGTGACCCAGACATCGAGCGGCGACTTTTGGATCCCGGCGCATCGCGAGATAGACGCCATCCCTGAACACCTCTTGTTTGGGGGGGTGTCGCGAGAAGAGTTGAAAGCGGAAGCGTTTAAGAAGGATTTTGTCGGGCACTCCTATGAAAACCTGCTTTTGTTGGTGGATGGGCAGGGCGCGGTGGTGCGGGAGCTGTCGGTGCTTCAGGCCCTTTACGACGCGGGCATGGAGTCGGCGGTGCTCAACGCCCTGAAGTGGCGCCGGGGGGACGTCACCCACGTCAACGACGTGGAGATCGTGACCCCCGCCCTGGCGGCCAAGCTGGACCAGGTGGAGGCCGGTGATCTGCTGGTCTCTTTGCGCCAGATGCACATGCTGGCGGTGATGGACCAGCACAGTGGCGCGCTCAAGTGGCACTACATCGGCCCCTGGATCTTCCAACACGACCCTGACATCCGCCCCAACGGCAACATCCTGGTGTTCAACAACGGCCTGACTGATCTGGCGTTCAACCGGGTGCCCGGCAGCAGCCTGATGGAGCTGGACCCGCAAAGCGGCCAGGTGCAGATCCTCTACCCCTTAACCGCCGAGCAGGCGTTTTACACCGACATCCTGGGCCACCAGCAGCCTCTGGCCAACGGCAACTACCTGATCACCGAGAGCCGCGCCGGACGGGTGTTCGAGGTGACCGGCGAGGGGGAGACCGTGTGGCAGTACACCTCCGCCTTCGACGAGGAGCTGGCCTCCCTGATCGCCATCGCCCAACGGGTGGAGCCCGACTATTTCCAGCGCGATGCGCTTGCGTGTCAGCGCGCCGAACGAGGAGACAAGCTATGAAGCGTCATCTTCACCTCTTGCTGGGGGCCGCCAGCCTCCTGCCCATGACCGCCGCGGCCTACGTCGGCCCGGGCACCGGCCTGTCCGCCCTGGGCACCGTGGTCGCCTTTCTTGTCGCCATCGTGCTGTTGCTGTTCGGGTTCATCTGGTACCCGGTCAAGCGCCTGATGGCCCGGGCGCGACAAAAGCCGGTGGCCGCGCAGGAGGCACCGGTGGCTGAGTCCCAGGCGAGCGACGAGCCGGAGCAACAATGACTCTGCTTGTCTGCTACCTCCTGGTGCTGGGGGCCTTCTCCTGGGCGTTCGTAAAGACTCGGGCGGTGGCTCAGGTAAGAGGCGTCATCCACGTCACCCGCCAGGCCAGCCTGGGGTTGATGGACAAGAGTCTGAGCGATGAGCGCAAAGAGCACCTCGCCCGGCAAAGCGCCTTGCGGCTGTTGCGGGATGGGGCGGTGATGGGGGGCAAACTGCTGCTCTGCCTGGCCGCTGCGCTGCTGCCCCTGCTGTTGGCCGAGACCCTGGGCCTGGTCAGTTACCCGGCGTTTTACGACTTTTCGCTGCGCCTGGATGTGCTGCTGGCCACTCTGGTGGGGGTCATTGGCCTGGCCTGGTGGCTGGGGCGGCGACGAACGCAGCCGGTGCGCCCATGAGCAACTACTCCATGGTGGAGCGCTGGATGCACCGGATGGTGTTCTCCCTGCCGATGCTGTCCGACACCCTGAAGGAGCTGGAGTCCTCGCTCTATGGCTCCCGCTGGCAAAACCAGCG
This sequence comes from Ferrimonas balearica, assembly GCF_019802085.1. Classification (GTDB taxonomy): domain Bacteria; phylum Pseudomonadota; class Gammaproteobacteria; order Enterobacterales; family Shewanellaceae; genus Ferrimonas; species Ferrimonas balearica_B. The sequence goes on along the minus strand of NZ_JAHVHV010000001.1, from coordinate 1,690,143 downwards.
CGTGACCCAGCCCATCTTTATCGCCGCGCTGCCCAGGGCGGGCACCACCTTGGTGCTGGAGCTGCTGGGGCGCCACCCGGATACCGTCAGCTACAGCTACCGGGACATGCCGTTCGTCCAGTCACCGGTGATCTGGCACCGGGCTTCCCGCTGGTTTATCCGCCCCGAGACCAAGCAGGAGCGGATGCACGGTGACGGCGTCGCCATCGGCTTTGACAGTCTGGAGGCGTTCGAAGAGGTGATCTGGCGCCAGGCCTTTCCCGACCATTACCAAGACGATCGCATCCTGCTGTGGGAGGAGGGCAGGGATGCAGCCGATTCCGGGTTGACCGACCAGATCCGAAAGCTGCTCTGGCTGCGCCAGGGACGGCGGTACCTGAGTAAGAACAACGCCAATGTGGCGCGCCTGGCGGCGATCCGCCGGGAGTTTCCCGATGCCCGGGTGGTGGTGCCGTTTCGTCACCCCCTGGAGCACGCCATCTCCATGCAACGTCAGCATCAGCGATTTCTCACCCTGCACGACGCTGACCGCTTCAACCGGGATTACATGGCCTACATCGGCCATTTCGAGTTTGGCCACCTGCACCGCCCCGTGGCCTTCCCCGGCTTTATCGAAATGAGTCAGGGGCTTGGTCCAGACAGCCTGGCCTATTGGCTGGCGTACTGGCTGGCGGCCTATCGCCATCTGGCAGCCCAGCCACAGACGGCGTTTTTGCACTACGAAGGCCTGTGTGGGGCGGGGGAAGCGGGGCTCGCTCGACTCACCGACACTCTGGGACTGACAGCCAGCTCACAGTGGCATCGATTGGCGGCGGCCCAACTGCGTCCGCCACCGACGTCGAGGTATGAAGGGCAGGTGCTGCCCAAGGCCTGGATTGAGGAGGCGAGCGCACTTTACCAGGCGCTTGAGGCACGCTGCCTGCTCACCCCCTGATGGGGCTCAGTACAGGGGCAGGTGGCAGCTGGGCAGTTCGTTGCGGGCCAGGTAGTTCTGGTGGTACGCCTCGGCTGGCCAAAAAGTGGAGGCCGGCACAATCTCCGTCACGATGGTCTTGTCCTGCCAAAACCCCTCCCGCTGCTGGCGGGACTTGGAGGCCTCGGCCACCAGGCGCTGCTCGTTGTCGTGGAAGAAAATCACCGAGCGGTACTGGCTGCCCACGTCTTCGCCCTGGCGGTTCACTGTGGTGGGGTTGTGGTGCTGCCAGAAGAACTCGAGGATGGCCTCCAGGCTGACCCGTTGCTCATCGAATTCGATCTGCACCACTTCGGCGTGGCCCGTGGTGCCCGCCTTAACCTGGGGGTAGGTGGGGTGGTCCACATGGCCCCCCATGTACCCACAGACCACGGTCTCCACACCGGGGATCTGACGTAAAAAGTGTTCAACGCCCCAAAAACAGCCGGCACCCAGGGTGGCTTGACGCATCTTCTCTCTCCTTCCTCTGATTACCGTCCCGAGCTCTGGATGTTTGGACGGCTAAACGTCCATTAATGTAGCGCGAAACCATGTCGCTGCCAACCCCCTTGTAGGTGCGATGATGGCGCATCGTAATGCCCCTGTTACAATGGCGCCCAAAACCGCGCCCCCCACGGAGGAATTAGGTGTTACAACGCAACTCGGATCTGCTTGCCCATACCCTGGCCCACCCCGAAACCCTGCCCCAGAGCGAAGCCTTTACCCTGGCCGATGGCACCCGGGTCTCCCTGCCCCACACCGGGGTGCTCTGGCTTGAGCCTGCTGGGCCCACCGCCCAGGATGTGGTGCTCTCCGCCGGGGTGCACGGCAATGAGACCGCGCCTATCGAGATCCTCAACCGCCTGGTGCAGGACCTGCTCACCGGCCAGCGCCCCCTGCGCAGTCGCCTTTTGGTGCTGCTGGGCAATCCGATGGCCATGGTGGCTGGCCAGCGTGAGCTGGAGGTGAACCTCAACCGGTTGTTCAGCGGCGCCCACCGCCAGGGCAACACCGCCGAGCACCAACGCGCGGCCCTGCTCGAGGGGGAGGTGCGTCGCTTCTTCGAGCAAGGTGGCGAGGGGCGCTCCCGTTTCCACTACGATCTGCACACCGCCATTCGCGACTCCAAGCGGGAGAAGTTCGCCATCTATCCCTTCCGCCACGGCCGCCCCTGGCGCTGGCAGCAGATCGAGTTTTTGGCCAGCTGCGAGGTGGACACCATCTTGCTCTCTCACAACCCCACCACCACCTTCAGCTACTTCTCCTCCAACGAGTTCGGAGCCGACGCTTTCACCGTGGAGCTGGGCAAGGTGCGCCCCTTTGGTCAGAACGATCTGAGCCGTCTGGCCGCGCTGGAAACCCAGCTGGGCCGATTGCTGGCGGACGAGTCCCTGGCGCTGGAGACGGTGGACCGGGCCGACATCACCGTGTTCGACGTCGCCCAAGTGATCGACAAGCACAGCGAGGCCTTTGCCTTCACCTTTGCCGATGACGCCGCCAACTTCACCCCCTTCCCCCGGGGCCACCTGCTGGCCACTGACGCCGAGCGGCAACACCGGGTGGCAGCGGCCGAAGAGGCGATCGTCTTCCCCAACGCCCGGGTGGCCAATGGCCAACGGGCCCTGCTGACCGTGGTGCCCGTGGGGCCGGATCAGCCCTTTGAATGAGCGCCATGAGCGCCTATCTTGTAAATTCCGTTGTACAGCCCGGGTCGGGGCCACTGGCCCGAGCTGCTATAAAGGAGGTTGAGAAGCAGTTTACGTAAAGGTAACGTGGCCTCGACAAAGATAACGATAATAAGTGCCTGGGCCTTGGTCCGGGCGTCACAAAGCACCTACCCGGGACAGTAACGATGACGGACAGTTCGACCTTGGATGCGGTGTGCCACCAGGCCGCCTTTACCGAGGGCCAGGCTTTGGCCATCCCCACCCTGAAAATCCTGCAGGCCGACGGCACGCCTTACGACGACGCCGTAATGCCGATGATCGACAAACCCCTTGCCCTGAAAATCTACGACACCTGCGCCTTTATCCGGGTGCTGGATGAGCGGATGCTGGCGGCCCAGCGCCAGGGGCGGATCAGCTTCTACATGACCTGCATCGGCGAAGAGGCCTCGGTCACCGGTTCCGCGGCGGCCCTGGAAGACCAGGACATGATCATGGCCCAGTACCGGGAGCAGGCGGCGCTGCGCTACCGCGGCTTCTCCACCGAGCAGTTCATGAACCAGATGTTCTCCAACGCCAAGGACCTGGGCAAGGGCCGCCAGATGCCGATCCACTACGGCAGCAACGCGCTCAACTACATGACCATCTCCTCCCCTCTGGGCACCCAAATTCCCCAGGCGGCGGGCTACGCCTACGGCCAGAAGCTGGCGGGCGAGCCGGCGGTGACCATCTGCTACTTCGGCGAAGGCGCCGCCTCGGAGGGGGATTTCCATGCCGGCCTCAACATGGCGGCGGTGCACCAGGCACCGGTGATCTTCTTCTGCCGCAACAACGGCTACGCCATCTCCACCCCGGCCAACGAGCAGTTTGCCGGCGACGGCATCGCCCCGCGGGGGATTGGCTACGGAGTTCGTACCATCCGGGTGGACGGCAACGACATGCTGGCGGTCCTGGCGGCCACCCAGCAGGCCCGGGCCATCGCCCTGTCGGAGAACTGCCCAGTGCTCATCGAAGCGATGACCTACCGTCTGGGCGCCCACTCCAGCTCCGATGACCCCAGCGGCTACCGCACCCGGGAGGAGGAGGCCAAGTGGCGGGAGCACGATCCGGTGCGCCGCTACAAGCTGTGGCTCATCAACAAGGGCTGGTGGAGCGAGGCGGAGGACGAAGCGCTGTACCAGACCTACCGCGAGGAGGTGCTGGCGGCGGTGAAGGTGGCCGAGAAGGTGCCGGCGCCGGCCCTGGACACCCTGGTGTCCGACGTGTACGACACCGTGCCTCAGCACCTGTCGGATCAGCTTGAGCAGGTGCGCGAGCAGATCAAACTCTACCCCGAGCAGTACCCGGTCACCGCCGGCAAGGAGGCCTGAAGATGGCGCAAATGAACCTGTTGCAGGCGATCAATAACGCCCTGGACATCGCCATGGCCGACGATGAGCGGGTGCTCTGCTTCGGCGAGGACGTGGGTCACTTCGGTGGGGTATTCCGCGCCACCGCCAAGTTGCAGGACAAGTACGGCAAGTCCCGCTGTTTCAACACCCCGCTGACCGAGCAGGGGATCCTCGGCTTTGCCAATGGTCTGGCGGCCCAGGGACACCGGCCGGTGGCCGAGATCCAGTTCGCCGACTACATCTTCCCGGCGTTCGATCAGATCGTGAACGAGTCCGCCAAGTTCCGCTACCGCAGCGGCAACGAGTTCAACGTCGGCGGCCTGACCATCCGCACCCCCTACGGCGGCGGCATCGCCGGCGGCCACTACCACTCCCAGTCCCCGGAAGCCTACTTCACCCAGACCCCGGGTCTGAAGGTGGTGGTGCCCCGCAACCCCTATCAGGCCAAGGGCCTGCTGCTGGCCTCCATCCGCGACGACAACCCGGTGGTGTTCTTCGAACCCAAGCGCATTTACCGGGCCTCCGTGGGCGAGGTGCCCGAGGAGGATTACCAGCTGCCGCTGTCCGAAGCGGAGGTGGTGAAAGAGGGCAGTGACATCACCCTGCTGGGCTGGGGCGCCCAGATGGAGCTGATTGAGAAGGCGGCCCAGCGCGCCGAGTCCTTAGGCATCAGCTGCGAAATCATCGATCTGCGTACCCTGCTGCCCTGGGATGTGGACACGGTGGCCAGTTCCGTGGCCAAAACCGGGCGCCTGCTCATCAGTCACGAAGCGCCCTTGACCGGCGGCTTTGCCGGTGAGATCGCGGCCACCATCCAGGACCGCTGCTTCCTCCACCTGGAGTCGCCCATCGCCCGTGTCTGTGGCCTGGATACCCCCTATCCGCTGATGCTGGAGCAGGAGCACATGGCCAACGAACACAAGATCTTCGAGGCGATCAAAGCCTCGGTGAATTTCTAAGGAGTGGACATGATCAAGGACTTTATCCTCCCGGACATCGGTGAAGGTGTGGTGGAGTGCGAGCTGGTCGAATGGCTGGTGAGCGAGGGGGAGGTGATCAAAGAGGATCAGCCGGTGGCGGACGTGATGACCGACAAGGCCCTGGTGCAGATCCCGGCTCCTTACGACGGCGTGGTCACCAAGCTCTACTACCAAAAAGGGGAGATCGCCAAGGTGCATCACCCCCTGTTCCAGGTGCAACTGGAGGGGGAGGGTCAGGAGGCCACCCCGGCGGTCGAGGCCAGTGCCGAACCGGCTGCGACCACCACCACCGAGGTGCGGGATTTCATCCTGCCGGACATCGGTGAAGGGATCGTCGAGTGCGAAGTGGTGGATTGGCTGGTCAGCGAGGGGGATCCGGTGGAAGAGGATCAGCCCATCTGCGATGTGATGACCGATAAGGCCCTGGTGCAGATCCCCGCCAAGGAAGCGGGCATCATCAAGACCCTCTATTACCGAAAAGGCCAGGTGGCCAAGGTGCATCAGCCGCTGTTCGCCCTGGAGGTGACCGTCACCGGTGACGCCCAGGCGGCGCCGGCGGCCACCCCGACCGCCCCGGCTTCGGCATCTGCCGAGCCCCAGTCGGCGGCTCCGGTACGCAGCGGCAAGGCCCTGGCCAGCCCGGCGGTACGGCGTTTGGCCCGGGAGCACGACCTGGATCTGGCCCAGGTGCCCGGCAGCGGCAAGAACGGCCGCATCTACAAAGAGGATGTGGAGGCCTTCCTGAGCGGCGCGCCGGCCAAGGCGGCTCCGGCCGTGCCTGCTGAGGCCCCAAGCCCGGCCGTGTCTCGCCCGGTGGTGGCCAGCGTCGAGGACCGGGTGGAGCCCATCCGCGGGATCCAGGCGGCCATGGCCAAGCAGATGACCGCCTCGGTTCAGAGCATTCCTCACTTTACCTACTGCGAAGAGCTGGACCTGACCGAGCTGGTGGCCCTGCGCCTGCGCCTGAAGGAGAAGTACGCCAAGGAGGGGGTAAAACTCACCCTGATGCCCTTCTTTATTAAGGCGCTCTCCCTGGCGATGCGGGAGTTCCCGGTGCTCAACAGCCGGGTGAACGACGACTGCAGCGAGCTGACCTACGTGGCCGACCACAACATCGGCATGGCGGTGGACGGCAAGCTGGGCCTGATTGTGCCCAACGTCAAACAGGTGCAGCACAAGAGCGTGGTGGAGGTGGCCAACGAAGTGACCCGCCTGACCCAGTCGGCCCGGGAGGGCAGGGTGGACCCGGCGGATCTCAAGTCCGGCAGCATCTCCATCTCCAACATCGGCGCCCTGGGTGGCACCGTGGCCACCCCCATCATCAACAAGCCGGAGGTGGCCATCGTGGCCCTGGGCAAGCTCCAGACCCTGCCGCGCTTTAACGATGCCGGTGAGGTGGAGGCCCGCACCATCATGCAGGTGAGCTGGTCCGGGGATCATCGGGTCATCGATGGCGGCACCATTGCCCGCTTCTGCAATCTCTGGAAGCGCTATCTGGAGCAGCCGGAAGAGATGATGATGGCCATGAGCTGAGGTCATCAACGCTCAACAACAAGGCGCCCGTTGAGAGTTTCAGCGGGCGCCTTGTTTATTTTGTCGCCACACAGTAGGTTAAACGTTAACGATTGCGATTCAGGGGTTGGGAACATGTGGCTGATGATGCTGGCAACGGCGCTGAACGTGTTGGGACTGGTGATGACCGTGGTGGAGCGCGGTGGCCCCGGCGTCTGGGTGCTGCTCGCCGGCATTAGCTTGAGCCTGACTCCCTGGCTGCGTCAACTCACCGGCTGGGGCCCCAAGGCCGCGCGTCCTGCCCGATAGCACTTATACAGCCCGCTGAATTAACTATACTTTCGTCACTTTGGGGAGGAGAGTGGCGATGCGGCAATGGTTATTTGGGCTTTGCGCCCTGGTTCTTGGACTGACGCCGGCCTTCGGCGATACCCCCTCCGACTCGTCTTACGACGCCCCCGAACTGCGCTGGTTGACGCCCGAGCTGGCACCCCAGGTGATGCCCTATCAGCGCCTGCTGGTGGACCTTGGGCTGTTGAGCCCCGGCCCCTTCTCCTCGATCCCGGCCCAGGACAGGGCGATCACCGAGGCCACCTTGGATCTCTTAACCCTGCGCCAGTCGCTGCGGGGCCAGACCGGTGCCACCGCCCGAGAGCGGCTTGCCCAGGCCGAGTCGCAGGGTGCCCTGGCTTCGCTTATCGACAGTCTGAGCCCGGATTATAAGGGGTTTGAGCGATTAAGGACGGCTCTTGAGCGGGAGCGGGCCATCGCCTCGGTGGCGGTACCGGATCTGACGCCCCTGGCGCCCCTGGGGCTGGGGCAACGCCATCCCGATTTGGCCCAGCTGCGCCGGGCCATGGCGGTGCGCATCGGCCAGACCCTCTCTGCGACCCTGGCCAACCGCGATGTCTGGGACCCGCCGCTGACCGAACTCATCAAAGAGTACCAGGGGCTCAATGGCCTCAAGCGCAGCGGCCGCCTGGATGCGGCCACGCAGCGTCATTTAAGCGCGGGCTCAGCGGAGCGCATCGCCGCCATTCAGTACTCCCTGCGCCAATGGTACCAGTTGCCCGACGCCCTCGATGGCTACTCGGTGCTGGTGAACATTCCCCAGTATCGGGCCTGGGTGCTCAATGGCGAAGCGGTGGAGCTCTCCCTGCCCGTGGTGGTGGGCAAGCCGGCCACCCCCACGCCCATCATGAACAGCCACTTCAGCAGCGTTACCCTAAACCCCAGTTGGACACCGCCGATGAGCATTGTCCGCAACGAGCTGTTGCCGAGTCTGCAGGCGGATCCCAACGCCCTGGCCCGACAAGGCTTTCAATGGATCGGGGCCGATCAGCAGCCCCTGGCTTGGAGTGAGGTGGATACCGATAACCCGGGGGCGCTGCTGGGCCGCTACCAACTGCGTCAGGCGCCGGGACGGGCCAATCCCCTGGGTAAGGCCCGTTTTAATCTCTCCCGCAGCCGTGCCATCTACCTGCACGACACCAACCAGCCCCAGCTGTTTCGTCAGGATTACCGGGCGCTGAGCCATGGCTGTGTCCGGGTGGGCCAATACGACCAACTGCTGGCCTTCCTCCTCAAATCCGAGTCCCCGGCTCGGCGTCGTGCCATTGAACTGGCCCTGGAGACTCGGCGCTCGGAGACGCGCACCGTCGGTACCCGGGTGGCGGTGTACCTGGTCTACATGCCCGCCTGGGTGGGGCCCAATAATCGGGTGCAACTGGCGCAAGACATCTACGGCTGGGTGGCGGAAGCGAATATCACCTCCATGGCGCGTAACCCCTGAGTTTGACGCTTTTCTGACATAAAGCGGGTTGGTGCCCCAAAAAGAGGCAGATTGGGCGCTAACTGTTACCCGGCAATTCTCCCCATTAGCCGTGTTTCTACGGCCCTCTCTTAAGACCAACTGAAATGCTGGGATATTTGAATGCGCTTACATGCCTTAAGGGTGGGTGGGCATAGCCAGTATGCATGTCGTTTCTTATCTCAAAACTCCAGGTTATCTCCCACTGGGAATCCCCGTTGGATTGAGTCATGACCGTGATTCAACCGGGGCATTAGCAGAGAGACAGGAAATTTTAAAAGCGATATAGAACAACGATATGAACAAATCATATATCCATTAACTGGGGGCTTGATAACCAGAGGTTCTATAAGTTTGTGGCAGTCCTTGTTGAATGTTCTGAAAAAGTTGGATTTTTCAAAGGGCGTTTTTCAGAGCACTGGACTAACGTTAAACATATCCCGGGGTTACAGGAAGGTTTTCCCCTCATCGACACGGATGTTTCGGTGTTTTTTTAAAAGCGTTTCCCACGTTTGGAGGTCGATGATGTTTAAGCAAGCCTTGGTAGAGTTCTGGAACGACGAGTCCGGTTTGACTGCGGTAGAGTACGCCATTGCCGGCGGCCTGGTGGTAGGTGGCATGATTGCCGCTTTCAACACCCTGGGCGAAAACGCCACTGACAAGATCGAATGTCTGGGCAGTGCCGTAAATGGCAACTCCACTGACTGTACTGCGCCGTAACTGGTTTGATGGGCTCGTCCTGGTTACACAGGCGAGCCCTCCTCTTTTCTCCGTGTTGCCGATCCGTGCGTTACGGCAGCGCAGAAACACAGCCTAAGACGCACGGTATTCCATGAGCAGCTTTCCCCCCAACGACGATCCCCTGAGCTGGATGATCCTGGCCGGATTTGCACTGGCCCTGGTGAGTGACATCCGCACTCAGCGTATCCCCAACCTGCTGTTTCTCGCCGCCCTCATCTGTGGCGTGGCGTACCACAGTCTGCAGGATGGCTGGGCGGGCCTGGGCACCGCTTTGGGAGGCACCCTGGTGGCCCTGCTGCTGCTGCCGCTCTATCTCAAGAAGTTCATTGGCGCCGGTGACGTCAAATTCATGATGGGCATGGGGGCCTTGATGGGGCCGACGCTGACGCTTTGGGTGCTGGCCCTGGGGGTCGCATCCGGAGCCCTGGTGGCGCCTTTGTTGGCGCTCAACCAGGTGGGGTGGAAGGGGCTGGTGGCCACCTTCAAGCGCTACTACCAGTGCGCCATCACCCGCACCTACTTCCGGCCCGAGCAGGGCGAAGCCGCTGCGGCGCGGGTGCCCTATGCGCCAGCCCTGGCGGCGGGGTGGCTGCTCACCCAGTTCATCTCCTTTCCGGGCCTATAGCTGAGGGATTCCGTGATGTTTTTTAAGTCTTCCAACGCCGAGACCGAGCCGAGCCACGAAGAGGCGATGGTCGCCCGTTCGCCTCTGGTGCAAAGTCCCACCTGCGTGGCGGACACCGGGCTGGACCTGACCCTGCTGCTGGGCTTGATGCTCAAGCACCTCTATGACAGCGATACCCTGACGCTCAGAGAGCTGTCCGAGCGCCTGGCCCTGCGCGGTGGCGTGGTGCAGGAGTTGCTAGCCGAGGCCAAACGCAGTGAGTTGGTGGAGAATCGCCACTCCGGTGAGTCCGGCCAGCAGCGCTTTAGCTTAAGCGGCCCCGGGCGCCGGGAGGCCAAGGGGCTGTTCGAGGTCAGCGGTTACCTGGGGCCCGCTCCAGTGCCCCTGGCCCGCTACGCCCAGGTGTGCCGCGAGCAGTCCAGCCGCAACCATGAGATCACCCGTCAGGACTTCGAGCGGGCGATGGAATCTGTGGTGGTGCCCGAGGGCTTGATCGACAAACTCGGCCCGGCCCTGAACTCCACTCGCCCCTTGCTGATCTACGGTCTGCCGGGCACCGGGAAGAGCTTTCTGTGTCGCCAGCTGAACCGACTGTTCGAAGATGAGGTGCTGATCCCCCACGCCATCAGCGTCGGGCGGCACATCATTCAGGTGTTTGATCCTCACTACCACCACTGCATCGAGGAGGCCGCTTCCGAGGCCATCCTCGGCCAGGCCATCGACGCTCGTTGGTACCGCTGCCGTCGTCCCCTGTTGATGGTGGGCGGGGAGCTCACCGCCCAGATGCTGGACATCAGCCTGGACAGCACCAGTCGCACCTTCCGGGCGCCCATCGGTCTGTTGGCCAACAACGGCATCCTGCTGATCGACGATCTGGGCCGTCAGGCGGTCTCCCCCAAGGCGATCTTCAACCGTTGGATTTTGCCCCTGGAGGAGCGGCGAGACTTCCTGTCCCTGCCCAGTGGCGAGCATTTCGAAGTGCCCTTCGAGCAATTGCTGCTCTTCTCCACCAACCTGTCACCCAGCGAACTGGTGGACGAAGCCTTCCTACGTCGACTCGGTTACAAGGTCTATTTCGGTGCCCTGGAGCGGGAGACCTACCTCCGCATCTGGCGCCAGAATTGCGACGAATACGGGGTAAGCGAAGCGCCCGGTCTGACCGACTGGATGCTGTCGGAGCTCTACCCCAAGGCGGACAAGCCCCTGCTGGCCTGTCATCCCCGGGATCTGCTGTCCATTGTCTCGGACCAGATCAAGTACAACGCCCTGCCGCGGACAGTGGATCGCACGCTGCTTCAAAAGGCATGGGATCTCTATTTTGTCAGGGGCTAAGCCCTGTAAGTCACCCAACAGCCAGCAGCACCGGCTAATGGAAGGAGTTGAGATATGCGCTCGATGGTCTTCGTTCTTATCTCCATCGCTTTTGGCGTCGGCGCGGTGTTGATGGCCCAGCGTTGGCTGGATCAAAGCCAGGCCCAAGTCCCCACGGCGGACACGGTGCCGGTGATCGCCATGGCGGTCTCGGTGCCCTCCGGCACCATCTTGCAGGAGAAGCACCTGGTGCAGCGAAGCGTGCCCCGGGAGCTGGCCCCCGCCAAGTCCTACAGCGACCTGCAGGAAGTCTCCGGCATGGTGTCCAAGTTCCCCCTGGTGGAGGGGGACATCGTCAGTCCTCAGAAGCTGGCGCCTAAAGGGGAGGGCAGTGTGCTGGCCAGCCTTATCTCGCCCAACATGCGGGCGGTGACCATCCGCGTTAACGACGTGGTGGGGGTGGCGGGCTTCCTGTTGCCCGGTAACCGAGTCGATGTCCTGGTGACCCTCAAGCAGCGACCGGACGCCGGCGTGGATTGGGCCGCCAACACCGAGGTGATCTTAAGCAACCTCAAGGTGCTGGCGGTGGACCAAAAAGCCAACCAGGACTCCAACCAGCCGCTGGTGGTGCGAGCCGTGACCCTGGAGGTCACCCTGGAGCAGGCGGAAACCCTGATGAGCGCCCGCAACAAGGGCAACATCCAGCTGGCCCTTCGTAACCCCAATGATTCGGCGGACGTCCAGGTCGCCAGCCTGGAGCCCATGCAGCCCAAGGACACTCTGCCGGTGGTGGAGCCTGAGGCGGCCCCGGTTAAGGTGCCGGCCCCCCGTCAGCGCAAGCGGATGGAGGTGATCAAAGGCACCCATCAACAAAGCGTCACCATCGGACGGGATCAAAGTCCCACATTGGCTCAGAAGGACGGATAACCATGAAACGCACTTTTCCAATTTTTGGGAGTAAGGCCTGGACATGGCTGAGCAGTCTCCTTCTCGTCGCCGCCGTTACGGCGCCCCTGCCGGCTTGGGCTGGCGGCCAGTCCGCCATGGTGCCCTACAGCTTCCCGGTGCCCATCTACAAGTCCAAGACCATGTCGCTGAACAAATCCGCGTCCCGGGTCTCGGTGGGCAACCCGGACATCGCCGACATTCTGCTTATTAATCCCACCGAGCTGTACATCCTGGGCCGTCAGTTGGGCAGCACCAACATCATGGTGTGGGACAACAACGACAACCTGGTGGACATCATCGACATCGAGATCACCCACGACCTCAATGGCTTGAAAGAGAAGCTCTACCGCTTCCTGCCTGATGAACCCATCGAGGTGCACACCTCTCAGGGTCAGCTGGTGATCGGCGGCCAGGTCTCCAACCTGGACAAGATGAACCAAGCCCTGGACCTGGCCCGCGGCTACGCCATCGCGGCGGACAACTCCAAGAACACCTCGGCGGTACTCAATTTGATGACCGTCGGCGGCGGCCACCAGGTGATGCTGGAGGTGACGGTGACCGAGGTGCAGCGCGAACTGGCCCGCACCCTGGACTCCGACTTTGCCCTGGTGTTTGAAGGCTCCGACTTTATCGGCGGCCTGCTCGGCGGTGATGGCCTGATCAACAACAAGGGGATCTTCGGCAGCTACGTCAGTGGCGATGTGCTCTTTGACTTTGCCATCGACGCGGCCAAGCAGCAGGGCCTGGCCCGGGTGCTGGCGGAACCCAACCTCACCACCATGAGTGGTCAGATGGCGGAGTTCCTCTCCGGGGGCGAATTCCCGGTGCCGGTGCCCGATGAAGACGGCGTCACCATCCAGTACAAGGAGTTCGGAGTCGGGGTGAAATTTGTCCCCACGGTGCTCAGCAGCGGTCGCATCAACTTAAACCTCAATGTGCTGGTGAGTGAGCTCAGCAGCGCCAACGCGGTGGGGGTCATCCCCGATGGCTCCACCACGGCGCTTATCACCCCCTCCATCACCAAACGCAGCGCCAACTCCACCATCGAGTTGGGGGATGGCCAGACCATCGCCATCGCCGGTCTGCTCAGCAACACCATCCGTGAAACCATGGATGAGCTGCCGGGCCTGGGTGAGATCCCGGTACTGGGCCAGCTGTTCAGCTCCCAGGAGTACCGCAACGGCGAAACCGAACTGGTGATCCTGGTGACCCCGCGCCTGGTGCGGCCCATCAATAAAGACAACCTGGTGTTGCCCACCGATGGCTTCGTGGATCCCACCAGCCTGGGGTTCTACCTGATGGGACGCATGTCCAAGCGGGATGAGAACGTCCACTCCAACACCAACCCCAACGCGGGCAGCGCGGCCGCGCCGGCCCCGGCGGTGGAGCCGGCTGCCGATGGCGGTGGCACCCAGAACAAGTACGGTCACAGTCTCTAGAGGATCACGATATGAAACAGGTAATTCTGATGCTCGGCTTGTTGCTGTTGGCCGGCTGCGGCAGCAACAACGTGATGACGCAGTTCGCCATGGGCGAGAGCGTGGATTCGGTGAAACAGATGACCATCCTGGACCCCGATGCCTCGGTGCGTGACGAGGGGCGGATCAACGATCTGGACGGTCAGTACGGTGCCACCGTGATGGACAACTATCGCAAGTCGGCCTATCCGCCGCAAAGCGCCCGCACCGGCATCACCAACTTTTCCGTAGGTCGGGACTCGGGCAACTGAGCGCCAATGTCTAACCAACTGCTGTTGAGGTCAATGTCATGAAGGGGTCTATCTGTTGTCAGCGACACCGTCAGAAAGGGGCCATCATTGTTGTCATCACCGTGGCCATGTTCGCCATCCTGGCGATGGGGGCCCTGGCGCTGGACGGTGGCCACCTGATCTTGAGCAAAAACCGGCTGCAAAATGCCACGGACGCGGCGGCGCTCAGCGCCGCGGTGACCGTGGAACGCGGTGGCACCCACGCCCAGGCACGCCAGGACGGCCTCGCCACCCTGGCCAGCGCTTTGGGGGCCACCGATTTTGGTGAGCTCAATGCCGGCGTGGATATGAGCACCATGGACTACAGCCTCAATGGCGTGACTGCCCAGATCACCGTGGAGTTCTCATTTCAGCCGGACCCCTTCACTCCGGTCTCCGACCCCAGCGCCGAATACGCCCGGGTGACAGTGGACAACGTCAGCCTGGCCTCCTACCTGGCCCAGGTGTTCAACTTCGACAAGCGGGTCAGCGCCAGCGCGGTGGCCGGCCCCAGCACCTCCACCCCCTACTGCAGCACTGATGTGCTGCCCATGATGGTCTGTGCCGAGAGTCTTACCGAGAGCAACTTCGGTTACCCCATGAACCAGTTTATGGCGATGAAGATCTCCAGCGGCGAGCCCACCGAGGTGGGACCGGGCAACTTCCAGCTGATTCGACTGGGTGACAACACCGGGGCGGCGGACATCCGCCGGGCCATGGCCGGCGAGTCCGACAGTGACGGCTTCTGCTTCGGCTTCGACGGCCCCAACGCCACCGAGATGGTGGAGACCGAACCAGGCAACACCACAGGTCCGGTGGCCCAGGGGCTCAACACCCGCATGGGCAAATGGCAGGGGGGGCAGATCGACTCCACCGATCACCCGCCGGATCACGACATCTGCGTGGGCGACCGTTTGGATGTGAACGACAGCGGCGAGGTGACCAACCTGGCGGGCGAAGTCTTGCCACCGCCGGTGGAAACCGTGGCGGGGGACTACTACGCCAACCCGGGGGATTACTACAGCGGCTATTACCACCACGGTCACTACAACAGCGTGGCCGGCCATAGCTGCCCTGGCACCTTTACCGAAAACACCAATCACGGGGTGGCCTCCCGGCAACTGCGTCGTGAGTATTCCATCGTGGTGGCCGACTGCGGCGCCGGGGACAACAGCGGCCAGACCGGGGTGCCCTTTGTCGGCTTCGCCTGTTTCTACATGCTGCAGGACGTCACCCAGAAGGGGAACGAGTCCTACGTGATAGGTGAGTTCCTGGGGGATTGCACCAACGACGCCGGTGGGGTGTCGGAAACCCCCGATACCACCAGTGGCCCCTACCGCATCGTGCTCTATCACGACCCTGTGAGTAAGGACTCATGATGAAGATTCCTAAGCCGATGGGTTCGATGCAGCGACAGCGCGGGGTGGCGGCGGTGGAGGCCACCATCGCCCTGCCGGTGCTGTTTCTTATCTTCTACGCGGTGACCGAGTTCGGTCGCATGCTCTACCAGTACCAGCAGCTCAACACCCTGGCTCGCAACGCCTCCCGCCACGTCATCAGCTACACCAGCACCAACTCCAATGGGGACATCGGGGTGTCGGCCAATGTGGCCAGCCAGGCACGTAACCTGGCGGTCACCGGCCAATTGACCGGCGGCACGCCGCTGCTTCGCGGGCTGACCACCGCCGATGTGCAGATCTCGGTGCTCAGTGACTCCGTGGCCACCGTCACCTTGAGTTACGACTGGACGCCCCTGTTCGGGGAGGCGATCCCGGGCTTTTTCGGTGATTCCATCGACTTGAGCTGGAACCTGGTGGCCACCGCAACCATGAGGCCGTTATGAAACGTCGTCAATCCGGGGTCTACGTCGTCGAATTCGCCATTGTTGCCACCGTGGTGTTCACCATGCTGTTCGCCTGTTTGGAGGTGGCTCGGTTGATGTACAGCTACAACGTGCTGACCGAAGCCTCCCGCCGGGTGGCCCGCCTGGCGGTGGTGTGTTCACCGGATCTGACCGGCGCGCCGGCGGCCACGGCGAACATGATCAATTTGGCGTTGTTCGACGGCGAGAACCTGGTGGGCGGCCTGGACGCCAGTAACGTCACCGTCGAGTACCTGGACGATGCCGGGGCGGCGGCCAGTGCCCTGGCCTTTGTCCGTTACGTTCGCGCCAGCATCTCCAACTACCAGCACGAGCTGTTCATTCCGGGGTTGGTCATTCAAATTTCGTCGCCCGCCTTCACCACGGTGCTGCCCGCAGAGAGCCTGGGGCAGACCCGTTTTGGCGTGACGACCTATTGCAGTTGAGGCAAAGACGCATGAGTGCATCCCATATGTCAAAACAAGAATCCGGTTATCCCCAAACCACAGCAACAGTTGAGTCGTTAGACAGGGTCAACCGGCCCAAGAGCTTGCCGGTGCTGCTCACCACCTTGCTGGTGACGCCAGACCGGGATGCAGGCTTGATGCTGTCGGAGCAGCTGCTCACTCTGCCCAACCTGCAACTGACCCGGGTCAGCCAGGACGAGATGGAGCCCCACCATCTCCAAGCCAACCGGCTCCTTATTCTGCTGCTGCCCGAAGATCTGGAAGCTGCACAGTTGCTTATTGATGCCTACACCAACCGCTGTGAACACCTTTTGGTGGTGGCCCCGGTGATGACACCGGATTTGATGCGCTCGGCCATGAAAGCCGGCGCCGTGGATTTTATCCCCTTGAGCGACTCCATGGAGGACCTGGGCAAGGCGCTGTTTGGCGTTGCCGAACAGCTGGCCCAGAAGATGCGTCTGGCGCCCTCCATCGTGGTGCTCAACAGCAAAGGCGGGTGCGGCACCAGCTTCTTAAGCGCCGCCATTGCCGACCAGTTGGCCAATCGGGATGCCGGCAAACCCGTGGCTCTGGTAGACGGCGATCAGGTCCAGGCGGGTCAGACCCACCTGCTGAACGTCGAACCGGATTACTTTTTCCACCACGCCCTGGCCCAGGCGGAAGAGCTGGACGACACCGCCCTGGAGGGGATGATGAGCCAGCTGGAAAACCTCCACCTTTTGCCGGCGGCGCCTTTCAGTCAGCAGGACAGCAAAACGGTGGATTACCTGCAGCTGCCCCAGTTGATGTTCAAGCTGCGCAGCCGGTACGGCGCCGTGGTGGTGGATCTGTCCCGGGGCGCCGAGTCCTGGGCCAACCCCTTCATGA
The DNA here is from genome assembly GCF_019802085.1 of Ferrimonas balearica. Classification (GTDB taxonomy): domain Bacteria; phylum Pseudomonadota; class Gammaproteobacteria; order Enterobacterales; family Shewanellaceae; genus Ferrimonas; species Ferrimonas balearica_B. The sequence goes on along the minus strand of NZ_JAHVHV010000001.1, from coordinate 1,673,267 downwards.
TGGAAGCCGACGCCCTGCTGCTGGTCATTCAGGACAGCCTGGCGTCGCTGCGCAGTGCCACCGCCACCGTTCGCCACCTGGTGTTCGAGCTGGGGGTGGAGAAATCCCGCATCCACCTGGTGTTTAACCGCTACTGCGCCCGTAAGGGGGTGGTGTCGCTGTCGGACGCCAAGGAGATGTCGGGGCTCAATTCCGTTTATACGGTGCGAAACGATTTTCGCTGTGTGAACACCTGTTTGGATGAAGGCAAGCGGTTGTCCCTTTTCGCGGCCAAGGAACCGGTCACCAAGGACATTGCCAATCTGTGCAACAGCCTGTTGCCCCAAGACCAGAAGAGTGGAGACGGTTTTTGGGCGCGACTGTGGCGTTAGAAAATGAGGGTCAACCGCGATGGGAAACTTAGAGATCCAACCGGGAAATTACCAACACCGTCTGCTGACGCCCCAGGAGTCTGAAGTCAAACATCAGCTCTACGAGCGTCTACTGGAGCTGCTGGATGTCTCCAAGCTGGAGTTGGTGGAAGACGCCGACGCGCGTCAGCAGATCGCCCGTTTGTGCAACAAGGTGCTGAGCGAGAACCCCAGGCCCATCAATCTGGGGTCGAGGGAGAAGATCGTTAAGCACATCGTCGACGAGATCCTGGGGTTGGGGCCCCTGGAGCCCTTGCTGGCGGACAACAGCATCTCCGACATCCTCATCAACAACGCCCAGAACATCTTTATCGAACGCTTCGGTAAGCTCGAGCGGGTCCCCATGGCCTTCCACGACGAACGCCACCTGATGAACATCATCGACAAGATCGTCTCCAGCGTGGGGCGTCGAGTGGATGAGTCCAGCCCCATGGTGGATGCGCGCTTGAAGGACGGTTCCCGGGTGAACGCCATCATCCCGCCCCTGGCGCTGGATGGGGCCAGCATGTCCATCCGTCGATTCACCGTGGATAAACTGACCGCCGAGCAGTTGATCGAGTACGAGGCGATCACCGCTGAGATGTACGAGCTGCTCAAGGCCATGGTGCTGGGCAAGCTCAATGTGCTGATCTCCGGCGGTACCGGCAGCGGAAAGACCACCATGCTCAACGTGCTCTCCGGCTACATCCCCGCCGATGAGCGGATCATCACCATCGAGGACTCCGCGGAACTGCAGCTGCAGCAGCCCCACGTGGTGCGTCTTGAGTCCCGTCCGGCCAACCTGGAGGGGCGAGGGGAGATCAATCAGCGTGATCTGGTGAAGAACTGTCTGAGGATGCGGCCGGACCGCATCGTGGTGGGGGAGGTGCGTGGCGGCGAAGCCCTCGACATGCTCACCGCGATGAATACGGGCCACGAAGGTTCGCTCACCACCTTGCACGCCAACTCCAGCCGGGATGCCCTGGCGCGCTTGGAGAACATGGTGTGCATGGCGGGTTTCGACATGCCGGTTAAGAACATCCGCACCCAGATCGCTTCGGCCATCAACGTGGTGGTGCAACTGGAGCGCCAGGAGGACGGGAAACGTCGGGTGGTCAGCATTGCCGAGGTGACCGGGATGGAGGGCGAGGTGATCACCATGTCCGACATCTTCGTGTTCCGCCGTCGCGGCCGGGACAGCAACGGCAAGGTGCTGGGACAGTTCGAGGCCACCGGTGTGGTACCCCGCTTCTACGACGAGTTGGTGGCCAAGGGGGTGGACCTGCCTCACAGCGTGTTCGCCAACTCGCAAAGCTTTGACATCATCTGACGGAGGCTGCGATGAGCATTCAAATCATCTTTCTCCTCTGTGTCTTCTGTGCGGTGATCCTGCTCTCACAGGCACTCTTTATCCCGGTGTACCGGCCCAAACGGGGCAACACCCTGGTGGTCAAACAGCGCTTGGAGAGGCTGGCGGAGGAGTGGGGCGACGAGTCGGCGGCAGTCTCCATCGCCATGGAGAGCCGACTGAAGAAGGCCTCGGCCCTGGGACGAAAACTGGAGTCCGTGGCCTTTATCGGGCGCCTGTCCGAGAAGTTGGAACAGTCCGGTTCGAAGATGTTGGGGCATCAGTTCCTGCTGATGGCCATAGTGGTGGCGTTGGCGGCCGCGGTGGTGATGCAACTCTGGCTGAAAGAACCCTTTGTCACGGCCCTGACCTTTATGGGTGTGCTGTGGATGTTCAACTCGAAGCTCAACAGCGACTTCATGAAGCGGATGGATAAGATTGAGGAGCAGTTCCCCGAAGCGTTGGACATCCTGCGGCGCGGCCTTCAGGCCGGCTACGCGTTTCCCGACTCCATCAAGCTCACCTACGAAGAGCTCGATGGTCCCATCGCCTATGAGTTCAAGCTGATGTTCGCCGAAATCAACGTCAGTAAAGACATCCGGCGGGCGCTGCTTCACTTCATCGAGCGGGTGCCCACGGTCTCTGCCATGGCCTTTGCCACCGCCGTGCAGGTGCAAAAGGAGACCGGCGGCAACCTGGCGGAGAACATCCAGAACCTCTCCCGGATCATCCGTAAGCGATTCTACTTCCAGCGTCAGGTGAAGACCTATTCGGCCCAGGGCCGGATGTCCGCCTGGGTGTTGGTGAGCGTGCCTCTGGTGCTGTTCGGTTACATCTACATGAGCACCCCAAGCTACGCCAAGGAGCTCACCGAAACCGAACCGGGACTGAGGCTGCTGATCGCCGGGGCCATCGGCATGCTGGTCGGGATCTACTGGATCTCCCGGCTGATTAAGATTGAGGTTTAGTTATGGACTACATCATTGGTCTGTTCAGCGAAGTGCTCGATAACCGTCAGCACTCGGTCTACCTCATCTACGGCATTGCCGCCGCGGCCGGGGTGACCTTTGCCATCGCCTGTAACCTGCTCTACACCGGCCTGTACAACCCCACCAAGGCACGCCTTAAGGGGATGAAGGCCGCCACCGCCGGGGAGATTGAACACCAGTTCGATGATGCCCTGGAGCACCAAAACGCGCGCAGCGACTCCTGGATAAAACACTTCTCCTTTGACGGAGCGGGCAGTCGCAAGCGACTGATTCACGCGGGTTTTCACTCCAACCAGGCGCTGGCGGTCTACAATGCAATCAGGATCCTGGTGTTGCTGGGCATGGCGATCTTCACCATTGCCACCTTGCAGCTGATGGCAGAGATGAGCACCGGCGTGCAGATCTACGTCGGGATCTGCCTGATGGGCGTGGCCTTCATCTTCCCCAGCTTCGTGCTGGACCGGTTGGCGGCCAATCGGATGAAGAAGATCCGAGCCGGCTTCCCGGACGCGCTGGATCTGTTGGTGGTCTGCTGTGAGTCCGGTCAGGGTTTGGTGGCCGCGTTGCAGCGGGTTGCCACCGAGGTCAAGGTCAGCCACAGCGAGTTGGCGGATGAGCTGATGCTGGTGTGCCAGAAAAACCGCGCCGGCATCGACTTGACCACTGCGCTCAACGAGTTTTCCGAGCGCACCGGTTTGGCGGACATCAAGGGGCTCAATGGCGCCATTACCCAGAGCTTACGCCTGGGGACCGGGATCGCCGAGACCCTGCGGGTTTACTCCGAGGAGTACCGCGACAAGCGTCTGCAGGCGGCCGAAGAGATGGCCGCCAAGTTGGGGGTAAAGATCATCTTTCCCATGTTGCTTTGCATCTGGCCTTCGTTTTTCATCGTGGCGGTAGGGCCGGCCGTACTGAAGGTGATGGCAGTCTGGGATCAAATCTAAAGGAGCGAACGCCATGACTGAGGCCAAGGGAACGACGCTGGGCCGTGCCGCCACATTTGGGCTGTGCCTGATGATGTTGGCCGGGTGCCAGACCACGGAGGCCCCCCCACCGGGACCGGACATCGCCCAACTGCAAAAGCAGGCGGTCAGTGCTCAGCGGATGGGTCAGCACGACACGGCGCTGAAGTTCTACCTCGAAATTCTCGATGCCGAGCCCGAGAACATGGCGGTGATCTACCAGATTGGCCAAATTCAGGCGCAACTGGGCCACTACGACCACGCCATTAAAGCGTTTCACGACGTACTGCGGGCCCTTCCCGATCACCGAGAAGCGATGACCGCCCTGGCCCTGGTGCACATGGAAACCGGTGACGTACGCGAAGCCTACACCTACCTGGACAAAGCCACCGAGATGGACCAGGAGCGACTGATCGTCGCCGACGAGGCGCTGAAGGTGCTGGTAGGGGACCCGGAAAGTCAGGATTGGCATCAGCTGGATGCTGACTCCCCCATACAGGCCTACCTGGCGCTGGGAATCCTCACCGATCTGGACGGCGACTACGAGGCGGCCCAGCGACTATACCGTCTGGTGTTGGAGCAGAATCCGACCCACGTTCGGGCGCTCAATAACCTGGGTTACTCCTACTACCTGGCGGGGGACCTGATCCGAGCGGAGATCTTCCTGCGCCAGGCCACGCAGCGGCAACCGGACTTTACCCGGGCCTGGACCAATCTGGGACTGGTGTACGTGCGCATGGGCAACAGCGAGCGGGCCTTCAATGCTTTCAAGCGGGTGATGCCGGACGCGGACGCCTATAACGACATCGGCTACTTCGCCATGCTGGAAGGGCGCTTTACCGAGGCAGAGACCCTGTTTCTAAAGGCCATCGACGCCTCCCCCACCTACTTTGCCAAGGCCCAGGACAACCTGCGTAAGGTACAGCAGCTCAAAGGCAGCGCCGGCGTGGCCCGTATTGGTGCCGGTCGCAGCGACGTCCGCGAGGCGCTGATCAAAGCCCGCATCAACCAGACCGGCTTTGCCCGGCCCCACGACGAGTCCGGACAGTAAGGACCGTTAAAGCGGCACCGACCGGGGCAACCCGGTCGGTGCCGTGTCACTTCCAGTTAACCTCTCGGGGCGCTTTACGTATAATGGCGTGACCTACGTCATAGAGGCCCTTTACTGGCATGATCGAAGCCCCTGTTGTTGATGACCTGCACTACCCCTTCCCACCCAAGCCTGCGCCGCTGAGCGACGAAGAGAAGAAGGCCTACCGCGAGCGGATCAAGCGTCTGCTCAAGGAGAAGGACGCTGTGCTGGTTGCCCATTACTATACCGATCCCGAGATCCAGGCCCTGGCCGAGGAGACCGGCGGCTGCGTGGCGGATTCCCTGGAGATGGCCCGCTTCGGTAACGATCATCCCGCTTCGACCCTGGTGGTGGCCGGCGTACGCTTTATGGGGGAGACGGCCAAGACCCTGACGCCGGAGAAGCGGGTGCTGATGCCGACCCTGGACGCCACCTGCTCCCTGGACCTGGGGTGCCCGGCGGAGGAGTTCACCGCCTTCTGTGACGCCCACCCGGACCACACCGTGGTGGTGTACGCCAACACCTCCGCAGCGGTCAAAGCGCGGGCCGACTGGGTGGTGACCTCCAGCATCGCCCTGGAGATCGTTGAGCACCTGGACAGCGAAGGGCACCAGATCCTCTGGGGGCCTGATCGCCACCTGGGCAGCTACATCGCCAAGCAAACCGGCGCCCCCATGCTGATGTGGCAAGGGGCCTGTGTGGTCCACGACGAGTTCAAGGCCAAGGCGCTGTTCGATCTCAAAACCCAGAACCCGGAAGCGGCGGTGCTGGTGCACCCGGAGTCGCCCCAGTCGGTGGTGGAGATCGCCGATGCCGTGGGGTCCACCTCCCAGCTCATCAAGGCCAGCCAGGAGCTGCCCAACGACACCTTTATCGTCGCCACCGATAAGGGGATCTTCTACAAGATGGAGCAGCTCTCTCCCAACAAGACCTTTATCGAGGCGCCTACCGGCGGCAACGGCGCCACCTGCCGCAGCTGCGCCCACTGTCCCTGGATGGCGATGAACGGCCTGCAGGCCATCGAAAAAGCGCTGGTGTCCGAGGACAAGACCGAACACGAGGTGTTCGTGGATCCGGGCCTTGCGGAGCGGGCCATGGTGCCCCTCAACCGGATGTTGGATTTTGCCGCCGAGCTTAAGCTTAAGGTGAAGGGCAACGCCTGAGCCGAGTGTCGCCTCAACTATACTAAAACGCCGGTTTCCGGCGTTTTTTTGTGGGTGATGGATGGCAGAGGATACGGTGGTCGCGGTACAGAAACGGGCAGGGCGTCAGTTCACCAGGGCGTTGCAGCACCTTCCCGACATCGATGTGGATGGCGACCCCGAGGCCTTGCACCAGTACCGCGTGGCCCTTCGCAAGGCGCGAACCCTGTTGACGCTGTTCGCCGGCCCCCTGATTGGCACTCCGGCGGCGGCCCTGGTGGTTTCCCTCGGCCAGCAGGCCCGCGTGGCCAATCGAGCCCGGGATCTGGACGTGTTTGTCCCGGCCCAGCCTTCGGGGGCGCTGAAAGACCACCTGGCCCGGCTTCGTCGCCAGGTTCATCAGTCCTTGCAGCACGACCTCAGTGCCCTGGAGCGGGAGCGAGCGCTGTGTGAAGCGCTGTTTGCGCTGCCCTGGCCTGCCGGAGAGTGTCCTTTCGACGGCGCTGCCCAGGCGGCGGACCAGACTCTTGAGGCCGCCATCCTGGCCCAGGGGCGCCGGGCACTCGACAGGGGCAGGGCGCGGGATTGGCACCGGCTGCGCATCCTGGTGAAGCGTCAGCGTTACCTGCGCAGCCTCTGTTTCGAGGTGGAGGACCAGCTGGAGGTGAAAGCCTGGCAGGACCGATTGGGAGCCTATAACGACCTCTGCTGCCAGCGGGCACTGCTCAAGCCACTGGCGCGTGGCGGCGAGTCGACGGCGGCGAGCGCTGCTAAGCTGCGCCAGCACCTCAAACGGCAGGGGCGGGCGCAAAAGCGGGCCTTGGCACTGGCATTGACGGCCTCGATGGCGAAAAAAGGGGCAGTTGAGGCAAAGTCGGAAAAAAGCCATTGACGCGCCCCTGCGCCTCCCCTAATATGCGCAACCCGTAGCGGGACGCAGGTGATGCCGGTTCCGAGACGACAATTGAATATGGTCAGGTGTCCGAGTGGCTGAAGGAGCACGCCTGGAAAGTGTGTATACGGCAACGTATCGAGAGTTCGAATCTCTCCCTGACCGCCATTTTCTCAAAACCCGCACAGTGTTGCGGGTTTTGTCGTTTCTGAGCTATTGCACTGTGTCAGGGAGAATGAGAACTCTCGTCAGAGTTCGCAATGGAGGCGCTTTAGCGCCGACATGACGCCGCTTGCGGCGGCCCTGAAGGGGGGACAATCTCTCCCTGACCGCCATCTTCTCAAAACCCGCACAGTGTTGCGGGTTTTGTCGTATCTGAGCCAGTGCACTGTGTCAGGGAGAATAAGAGCGCTCGCCAGAGTTCGCGCCAACGCCAAGAGCGGGGCGCTTTCGCGCCGACATGACGCCATTGGTGGCCACGAAGGAGAACCCTCTCTCCCTGACTGCCCTCTATAGAGAGACCCGCTCAATAAGCGGGTTTTTTCGATTCTGGGGTAGGGCGCTTAACAGGCTAGGCTTTAGGGAATGCCCTTAGGAGCCGCCATGGCCATCAAACTGGTTCAGGGAGACATCACGACCCTGGCGGTCGATGCCATCGTCAATGCCGCCAACCCCTCGCTTTGGGGGGCGGTGGGGTGGACGGGGCGATCCACCGGGCCGCCGGCCCTCAGCTGCTGGCCCACTGCCGCACCCTGGGGGGCTGCGAAACCGGGCAGGCCAAGCACTCCCCCGGCTTTGCCTTGCCCGCCCGTTACGTTATCCATACGGTGGGGCCCATCTGGCAGGGGGGCGGCGAGGGGGAGGCCGCTCAACTGGCCTCCTGTTACCGGCAATCGCTGCGCCTGGCTCAGGAGCTTCGGGCCGCCTCCATCGCCTTTCCCTGCATCAGCACCGGCGTCTACGGCTACCCCGCGGAACGAGCGGCCAAGGTGGCCCTGGATGCGGTTCAACCCTTTGTCGAACACCTGACCATCTGGTTTTGCTGTTTCTCACCCTCGGATCTGGCCCACTACCAGAAGCGCCTCGCCTGAGTCCGACCCAGTCGCTGGTTGATGGGGAAATGATCAAAGGCTGCCGCTCATCTGGGCAGCGTGACGCATATCTGTGCAAACGGCCGGAATTTGTGGTGCATTGCCTTGACGCTATGGGATCGGTTCCGTAAAGTTACGCCCCGTCGACAGGGACAACCCGGTTCGGCAGCGCCGCAAGGCGATGTGAGAAAACACATGAAAATCATCAATATGGTCAGGTGTCCGAGTGGCTGAAGGAGCACGCCTGGAAAGTGTGTATACGGCAACGTATCGAGAGTTCGAATCTCTCCCTGACCGCCATCTTCTCAAAACCCGCACAGTGTTGCGGGTTTTGTCGTATCTGGGGTATGGCTCGAGGCCAGGGAGAATGAGAACGCTCGCCAGAGTTCGCGCCAATGCTCAGAGCCGGGCGCTTTCGCGCCGGCATGACGCCGCTTGCGGCGGCCCCGAAGGGGGAACCATCTCTCCCTGACCGCCATCTTCTCAAAACCCGCACCCTGTTGCGGGTTTTGGCATTTTGGCGCGGTACCAGAACCGAATTCCAGGGATAAAAAAACGCCCCGCTGGGCGGGGCGTTTTTCCGGTTTGAATCCGCTCAGCTGAGCTGGGCCACCGAGGGTTTCAGCATCACCTCAGGGTCCAGCAGGCGGTCCAGCTGGCTTTGGCTCAGCAGGCCCTCCTCCAGCACCAGGTCTACGATGGACGCGCCGGTTTGCAGGGCGGTCTTGGCCAGACGGGTGGTGTTCTCGTAACCGATGTAGGGGTTGAGCAGGGTGGCCAGGGCCAGGCTGTGGTTCACCAGCTGCTGGCAGTGGTCCTTGTTGGCGGTGATCCCTACGATGCAGCGAGTCGTCAGCATCGCCATGGCGTCGCTCAGCATCTTGGTGGAGTTGAGCAGGTTGTAGGTGATCAGCGGCTCCATGGCGTTGAGCTGCAGCTGGCCAGCCTCGGCGGCCATGGTCACTGCCAGGTCGTTGCCGATCACCTGGAAGGCGGTCTGGTTCACCGCTTCAGGGATCACCGGGTTGACCTTGCCGGGCATGATGGAGGAACCCGGCTGCATCGCCGGCAGGTTGATCTCGTTGAAGCCGCAGCGGGGGCCGCTGGAGAGCAGGCGCAGATCGTTGCAGATCTTGGACAGCTTGACCGCGATGCGACGCAGGATCCCGGAGTAGAGCACGAAGGCCCCCATGTCGACGGTGGCCTCCACCTTGTCGCTGGCGCCTTTCATCTCCACCTTGGCGATCTCGGACAGGTGGCGAATCGCCGCGTCGGCGTAATCCGGGTGGGCGTTGATGCCGGTGCCGATGGCGGTACCACCGAGGTTGATCTCCGCCAGCAGTTTGGCGGCTTCCTTCAGCCGGTCAATGTCCTCGGACAGGGTGTGGGCGAAGGCGCGAAACTCCTGGCCCAGGGTCATGGGCACCGCGTCCTGCATCTGGGTGCGGCCCATCTTCAGCACGTCGTCGAACTCTTCCCCTTTGCGCCCCAGGGCTTCCACCAGGTCGGTGATGGCGTCGATCAGCGGCTGGCTGGCGAAGATCACCGACAGGCGAACCGCGGTGGGGTAGGCGTCGTTGGTGGACTGGGCCAGGTTGACGTGGTTGTTGGGGTGCAGCTGGGCGTAGTTGCCTTTGGCGTAGCCCAGGATCTCCAGGCCACGGTTGGCGATCACCTCATTGGCGTTCATGTTGGTGGAGGTGCCGGCGCCCCCCTGGATAAGATCCACCACGAACTGCTCATGCCACTGACCGTCGATGATCTCCTCGCACGCCGCCACAATGGCGTCGTGATGGGCCTGGCCCAGTACGCCGACCTCCAGGTTGGCCTTGGCGGCCGCCATCTTCACCATGGCCAGGGCGTTCACCAGCTGCGGGAAGTGACTGATCGGCACCCCGGTGATGTTGAAGTTTTCCTGGGCCCGCTGGGTCTGGATCCCGTAGTAGGCGGTGTGGGGCACCTGGGCGTCGCCCAGGAGATCGTGTTCGATGCGAAACGCGGCGGTGTTTTTCATGCTGTGATCATCGTGTCCGGCAAAAATCGGCGCCCAGTGTAACGGCGATGGCAAAGAATGACAGCCCCATTCGGCGGCGAAGCGTCGATGGGGTCAATCGGGTGGCGACGGGGTTACTTGGTGCGATCCAGATCGGCCATGGTCACCAGCAGTTCCTGGTAGCTCATGTCCAGATCCCGGGCCAGGTTGATGAGTTTGGCCTTGTAGGTTTGCACCTGTTCGGTTTTGCGGGCCGCTTCCTGGCGGGTGAGGATCACCTCGTCCAGCGCCTCACGAAAGGTCAACAGCTGTTTCTCCGACCACTGCAACTGGTCGATAAAGGCGATCATCTGGGATTTGGATCGGGTCGCTGGCGTCAATTCACCGGCCTTGGTTTGGTTCTCCCGTTCCATCTCGACCAGGGCCGAACGAAACGCGTCTTCCAATTCTGGGATGCTCATTGAGTCAGGGTATCTCTCGCAAAAGGGTCACCGGCCTTCCATGGCAAGATAATTGAGGGCGTCCAGCCTGATCTCTGGCCGCTATGATAATGGAGTTTATTTATCGCGCAATGCTTTATTAGCGCCATCCCATTCGCCAAAGATCGGAATCCTCAAGAGTTTCTCTTTCCAGTTCAAAGGTGTGGCGGTTGTGTACGCCCTGGAGCACGACTCGGGAGATCTCCCCCTTGCCGTCGGTGAGGGTGCCGGTCACCACAAAATGGGTTTCATCGTGAAACGCGGCGTTGGAGGTCCACTTGGACAGCAGCAGGTCTTTGCTCGAGAACACGTTCATGGGGGTTACCTCCCAACAACAAGAGGGGCGGCCCGGTTCAGCAATCCGCGCCCCAGGGGGAACAGCCCGGCCCAGCACAGGCCGATGATCACCACCCCCAGCAGCGGGGTGGGGGTGAGGTCCAGGGCGCCGAACTCATACCCTAGATAATAACCCAGGCTACCCAGGGCGCCACCGAGCAGGGCCAGGGCCCAGGAGGCCTGGGGCAGGCGATCCCGCACCCCCGCCAGGGCTAGGCCAAACCCCAGCCAGAGCATCGCCAGATGGGCCGGCATCACCGCGGGTGTACCGGACAGGGCCAGGACCTGCTGCTGAATGAGTATGGCGTCCAACGCCATGCCCATCACGGCGATGGCCAGCCCCAGCATGCGGTAGCCGGAGGCCAGGGTCAGCATCAACAGGCTCACGCCGGCGTGCCAGGGGAGGGTGGCCTGCTGGCCGAACACCGCCAGCGCCCAGCTGATGTCGAACAGCACCAGCACCGCCACCAGGCGCCGCGTCATGGGGCCAGCCGCTCTTTGAGCCAGCGGGTGGCCACACCCAGCACCGGCACCTGCTCATACAGCATCTGGCCGAGATCGAAGTAGTCGCGATGGCGAATGATCAGGCCGTCTCGAATGCGAAGTTCGCTGATCCCCTCCACCTGGAACGGCTGGCCGCCGTTGAGTTTGGGGTGGGCCAGGGTCATCACCCAGGGCTGGGCCCAGTGCTGAGGCCCTCCCAGGGGCAGGCCCAGAGCAAAGGTGCACTCGATGACGTCCCGGTAAAGGGCCTCCAGATGGGCCTTGAAGCGGTCTCGGCCGTGCAGTTCGCCACTGGGATCGATAAACACCATCTCGGGATGGTAGATCTCGTCGATGCCATCCAAACGGTCCGGTCCCAGGGATTGCCACACGCGGGCGAAATGGTCCATGGGGCCCTCCGGCAGACTATGAAGCATGTTGTGTCTCCTTGACTTGCAACTTGTACGCCTGGGTGAACCCGGCCGCCTGGGCCTTGTGATCCACCATGGGGGCAGGGTAGTCGGGGGCCAGCAGGTAGGGACCCGGCTGGTGCAGCGCAGGGTCCGGCACCTGGGCCAACTCCGGCACCCAACGGCGAATGTACTCGCCGTCCGGGTCAAACCGCTGGCTTTGGCGGTAGGGGTTGAAGTGACGAAAATAGGGGGCCGCGTCGGCGCCGCACCCGGCCGCCCACTGCCAGCCGCCGTTGTTGCTGGCCAGATCGCCGTCCACCAGATGGGTCATAAAATAGGCCTCGCCCAGGCGCCAATCCAGGTGCAGATCCTTCACCAGGAAGCTGGCACACAGCATCCGCACCCGGTTGTGCATCCAGCCGGTGGCGTTCATCTGCCGCATCCCCGCGTCCACCAGGGGAAAGCCGGTCTCGCCCCGCTGCCAGCGAGCCAGATACTCATCGTTGGACTGCCAGGGGGCCTGCTTGGCCGGGTACATCGCCTGGTGCCGGGACAACCCGGGGTGGTGGTGCATCAGGTAGCGGTAGAATTCTCGCCACAGCAGTTCGTTGACCCAGGCGCCGGTGCCCGGCTCCCCGAGGCGCTCGGCCAGGCGATAAAGGGCCTGGCGGGGGGAGAGCACACCGGCGGCGAAATAGGGTGAGAGGGCCGAGGTGCCGTGCATCGCGGGCAGGTCTCGCTGCTGGTCGTATCCCGACGCCCGCTGCTGGGCAAAGCGCTCCAAAGCGTTGTGGGCGACACTTTCGCCGGCGGGCCACAGGGGCAGCGGCGACTCGGTCCAGTGGTCCGAGGGTTCGGGCAGCGCCAACGGGCTCTGGGCCTCGGGGCAGGGCAGTGGCGGCACCAGGGCCAGGCGCTGGCGGCAGCGCTTGGCAAAGGGGGTAAAGACTCGATAGAGGCCCCCCTGCTGGGTCACGACCTGATCGTAATCCAGCAGGTTGGCGTCCTGGTAGGGGACGGTCGCCGTGGACGAACCCAACAGGGCGTCCTCCACGGCACGCTCCAGCTGGCGTTCGTTCCAGCCCAGGGCGCGGTGAAAGTGCAGCTGCGCCACACGGTGACGCTGGCAAAATGCCGCCAGACGCTCAGGCAGTGCCGAGAACTGTTCCTCCCGCCAGATAAGCAGGGGGATCCCCAGCGCCGAAAGTGCACTGCGCAGCGCCTCGACATTGGCGTGGTGCCACTGGCGTTTGCGCTCGCCACAATCGTGGGATTGCCACTGGGCTGGGCTGGCGACGTAGAGGCCTATCAGCGGGCCGCCGGCCAGACTGGCGCCATAAAGGGCCGGGTGGTCCTCTACGCGCAGGTCATCTCGAAACCATACCAGCTGCATCCTCGGGCCTCACAAGTGGTAGCGCAGCGCCAGGCGCTCGGGATGGGGCGTCAGGTAACGCTGTTCGGCGATGTAGGGCTTGGGAAAACGCTGCAGCAGGCCGTTGAGCAGCGTCATCGGCGCCATCAGCGGCAGCTGGCCACTGCGGTAGGCCAGGATGGTCTGGTGCAGGTGCTGTCGCTCAGTCTTATCCAAGTCCCGCTTAAAGTAGCCGCCGATGTGCTGAAGGACATTGGTGTGGGCCCGCCGGCTGGCGGGTTTGGCCAGTGCCGACATCAGCTGCTCGCCGTAATGGGCCAGGCGTGTCTCGATGGCCTGTTCCCGGGACTGTGCCAGGTAGCGCCCCAGTTCCCGGTAGATGGCCTGGTTGTGGGCCATCAACATCAACTTGTGGCGTCGGTGAAATTGAAGCAGTTCGTGTTCGCCGGTGTCACCCTCCAGCAAGCGCTTGTACCCCTGGTAGACGAACACCCGGGTGATGAAGTTTTCACGCAAGGCCAGGTCGTTGAGCCGACCATCCTCCTCCACCGGCAGCAGGGGGTAGGCCTTCATCAGAGCCTCGGTGAACAGACCCCGACCGTCGCGGCGGGCTCCGGTGCGCGCCTCGTTGAGCACCCGGACGCGCTCCATGCCGCAGCTGGGGGACTTGGCGCAAACGATGTAGCCGGCCAGGTTGGCCAGGCCGGGGATCGCCCGGCGGTTGAACTCCTGCATCGCCTCGGTGTGGTCGATGCCGTTCTTGTCGTCCATCATCCGCACTCGCTCACCCACCTCTCGCAGGTGCACCGTGGGACGGGGCGTGCTCATGCCCGCGCCCACTTCCGGGCACAGGGGGCGAAGATCGAAGACGTCGCTGAGCTGACCGTCCACGTAGGACGAGCGTTTGTGGCCGCCATCGAAGCGAACCTGTTGTCCAATGATGCAGGCACTGACGCCAACTTTAGGCAAAGACATGGTGACCCCCAACGCTGATTATTCCGCCTGACTAGCAATACGCTTGCGACCACGGGGTCAGATCAGTCAGGATGGATATCATGCAACATTTTTAACGAAATCAGTCCTCTTTAGGAGTCAGTCTATGCTGGATCTGTTACCGGATCTCTGTGACCGCTACCCGGACCGGGTGCGCCTCCTGCCCCCCATCTTTCGCCAGTACGGCGGCAAGCGGCTGTTTTACGGCCCCGTCGTTACCCTGCGCTGCCCCGAAGACAACTCCCTGGTGCGTGAGTGGGTGGCCAAACCCGGTGAGGGCCGGGTGCTGGTCATCGACGGTGGCGGCTTGGCCCGACGGGCCCTGTTGGGGGATCTGTTGGCGCAAAAAGCGGTGGACAACGGCTGGAGCGGGATCCTGGTGTTTGGCTGCCTTCGGGATGTGACGACCCTGGCCACCCTGGATCTGGGGATCCAGGCCCTGGGGGCGGTGCCGATGAAAACCGACAAGCGGGGCCTGGGTGAGCAGGACGTGGTGGTGGAGGTGCAGGGGGTGCGAATTCACCCCGGGGATCACCTCTACGCCGACGACAACGGCGTCCTGGTCAGTGCCGAGCCGCTGCCTTTGCCTTAACGAACCTTTGGAAACCACATGAAAATCATCAAATGGCTGGCCATTGGCCTGGCGAGCGTCATCCTGCTGGTGGGCCTCTACCTGGCGCTCTTTTTCGATCTCAACAGTTTCAAGGGGCAGATCGCCGCCAAGGTGAGCGAAGCCACCGGTCGGGAGCTGGTGATCGGCGGAGACATCGGCTGGTCGCTCTACCCCACCCTGGGGCTGGAGATGGCGGACGTGCAGTTGAGCAACCTGCCCGGCGAGTCGCTGCCGCCGCTTTTGTCGGTGGCCCAGGCGTCGGTGGGGGTGGCCCTACTGCCCCTGGTGCGCGGCGAAGTGCAGGTGGAGGAGCTGGCGGTGTCCGGAGTTCGCCTGGAACTGGTGACCCTGGCGGACGGTCGCTCCAGCCTGACCGGCCTGGGCGGTAAAGGCGGTGAACCGGCCGCCGCGCCCGCCGACAAGCCGGCGGCGGCTTCACCCAAGCACTGGGTGCTGGGTCACCTGATGGTGGAAGATCTCACCATTCGTAACGACAACCGAGCCGCCGGCGCGGCCCAGACCCTTTCCATCGAGCAGTTGGAGATGGCCCGCATCGAACCGGAACGTGCCGCCCCGGTGCGATTGAAGGTGGCGGTGGGGGACGGCGACCTGGCGGTGACCACCGAGGCCGAAGCGATGCTGACGGTCTCCCAGGACTTCAGCCGCTTCCAGGTGGACGACTGGCGCCAGAGTCTCAACGCCAAGGGCAGCGCCCTGGGGCCCAAGCCCCTGGATCTGACCCTGAACCTGGACGCGGACCTGGACCTGGCCGGCCAGCAGTTTCAGGTGGCCAATCTGGTGCTGACCCTGGAGGAGTTTGAGCTGACCGGAGAGGCCAAGGCCAACCTGGCCGGGGTCCGCCCCGCCTTCTCCCTGGTGGCCAAGGGCAACGCCCTGAACCTCGACCCCTGGCTGCCCGCCGAAAACGAGCAGAGCCAGCCCGCAGGCCAGGACGATGCGCCCGGCAGCGAGCCGCAGGAGCCGGATCTCAGCGCCCTGAAGCTGCTGGACCTGGACGCCGATCTCAGCCTTGGTGCTTTGCAGGCCCGGGGCGTGCGCGCCGATGATTTGGTCCTGACCCTCGAGATCAAAGACGGGGTGCTGACCCTCAAGCGGGCCGCCGCCAAAGCCTTCGAAGGTCAGCTGACCGCCTCGGCCCGGCTCGATGGCAACACCACCCCGGCCCAGTACCGTTTCGAACAGCGCATCGATGGCCTGGCGATTCAACCCTTGCTGCTGGCGGCCGCCAATACCGATCTGCTGGCGGGCACCGGTCAGTTCAGCCTCAAGGGGCAGGGGGTGGGCCTGACCGGCGCCGCGCTCTCGGCCCTGGATGCAACCGGCACCCTGGCCCTGGAGGACGGCGCCCTGTACGGCGTCAACGTCGCCCAGATGATCCGCGAGGGGTGGGCCAAGCTGCAGGGGGATTTCGAGGCCCAGGTGGCGCCGCAGAAAACCGACTTTTCCACCTTCCGCACCCAGCTGGTGATCCGAGATGGCAAACTCAGCACCCCGGATCTGGCCATCGCCTCGCCCCTGCTTCGGATCCAGGGCCAGGGCGAAGTGGCCATGGCGGAACCTGCGGTGGACTACCAGATGACGGTCTCCCTGGTGGGCAGCCTGGAAGGGCAGGGAGGCAAGGGCCTGGATGAGCTTAAAGAGGTGCCCATCCCCCTGGCCATCAGCGGACCGGTGGACAACCTCAGCTACCGCCTGGACACCGATGAGCTGCTCAAGAGCAAGTTGGACCAGGAAAAGGACAAGTTGGAAGATAAACTCAAAGAGAAGCTGTTTGAAAAACTGGGGAATTTTTAAATGCGATACGCCTTGATAGCCCTTTTGATGCTCGGCGGGTGCGCCGAGTCCAGCCCGCCGCCGAGCGAGAACACGGTCGCGGCGACCGAGCCCATGGTGGAGGAGATGCGGGCCGCGACCCCGGCACCGGTGGACCCGGCCGCCCTCAGCCCGGCGGCCGCCCAGCCCCAGGTGGTGGGTGCCAAGCCGATGCGCCCACCGAGCGACAATTCACATCCGGGAGACACGCGCGTGGAAGCGACACTGGTAACAGGTGAGCAGTGGGACAGAGCCGTGGGTGGCGAGATCCGACTGGAGCTGGTCAACCGCTCGGAGCAGGGGGTGCGCTACACCATCGCCTCCGGCATGCTGGCGGATTTTGCCCTGAGCCAGGGCAGCAAGGTGGTGTGGCGTTTCTCCCAGGAGATGATGTTCACCCAGGCCCTGACCCAGTTTGAGCTGGAGCCGGGTCAGAGCCGGGTGGTCCGGGCCCGGGTCTCCCCCCAGAGCCTGGCCAAGCTGAGCCCGGGACGCTACACCGTCACGGCCGAGCTCAACACCCACCCCCGCGGGGCCGGCCCCCGGGTTATGCCGGTGACGGTGGAGCTGCGTTAAATCAGCCGAATCGCCAGCCAGATCCCGTAGATCACCAGGTAGGGCAGCAGGGCGATCACCCAGGCCTGGGCTTGCGACAGCGCGGTCCAGGCCCGGATCCCGCAATAGTAGAGAAACACCTGCCAGGGGAGCAGCAAGGAGACCCCCTCGGCCAGGTTGTACCAGGCGTGCGTGGGGGCCAGGTCCAGTAGGCGGTTAAGCGCCGCCGGGGCCAGCAGGGCCGGACTCAGCTGCCCACTCTGGATGAGGGCAACGACCGCCGCCAACAGCATGGGCAGCACCAGTACCAGGCTGCACCACCAGGTGAGGCCGAACCAGTCGCCGAACCCCTGAAGGTTCTCCTCATCGGACAGGGTCACCCGGCTGAGGTAGAACGCCATCAAGGCGTGGGTCAGCAGCATCATCGCCACTCCCAGCCCCAGTTGGGCGGCCAATGCGGTGCCCCAGGTCATCTCCGCCAGCACTTTTGCACGGTCTTGCGGGGCGAGGTCCACCAGCATGGGGCTCAGCACCGTCTGCTGATACCAGCCCCAGTCCACCCGGGAAAAGTAGAGCCATTGAAGCAGGGCAAAGCTCAACATCAGCAGGGCAAAGGGCCACCAGGACCAGCCTCTGGCCGACTTCAGGGCTGCAAAAAGGGCCGTGGGACGCCAGAAAGTGTCCAGCAGGGCCTGGGGTGGACGGATAGCCATATCACAACGCTCTGTTATACAAGGGAATTGTTATCTTAACGTCAGTGACGGGGCATCACCACCGCTGCGCTTTTGAGCGAACGGGCAAAAACTATTGTCCCCGGCGCTTTGGTGCTACCTTCAGTTTTCTCTCACCTTTTTTTGCCAGGACTGCCGTCGATGATTGAAGTTACGGGCTTGAGCAAACGCTTCGCCATCAGCAACCCCAAGGCCGCGCAACTGGACCAGGGACTGGACCCCCGCCAGCGCGGCCGCTTTTTCCACTCCGTCGAGTCGGTTCACTTAAGCTGCGAGCCCGGTCAGGTGCTGGGGCTGGTGGGCCCCAATGGCGCTGGAAAAACCACTACCTTGCGGATGCTCTCCGGGGTACTCAAGCCGGACCAGGGGCAGATCCTGGTGGCCGGGGAGGACCTGCATCGCCAGGGGGAGCGGGTGCGGCGTAAAGTGGGGTTCATCTCGGCCACCACCGCCCTGTACGAGCGATTGTCCGTGGAGGAGAACCTGCTCTATTTTGGTCGCCTCTACGGGCTCTCCCGGGCCGACAGCCAAGCCCGGGTGGATGAGCTCAGCGATCAGCTGGAACTGGGCCCCTTCCGTCATCGCCGGTTGATGGATCTCTCCAGCGGCATGAAGCAGCGCACCAACATCGCCCGGGCCGTGATCCACCGCCCCTCGGTGATCATCTTCGACGAGCCCACCACCGGGCTGGACATCATGTCGACGGAGACGGTGCTGGGGTTTATCCAGGCCCAGCGCAAACTGGGCACCCCGGTGATCTTCTCCACCCACCACCTCGAAGAGGTGAGCCTGCTGTGCGACCGCCTCTCGGTGATCGTCCAGGGCCGCACCCGCTTCGATGGCCCGCTGGAGGCCTTTGCCGGCGGCCGGGACACCACGGCGATCCGTCGTCAGTTTATGGCCCTGATCACCTCGGCCGAACGTCAAACCGACCAGGAGGGGCTCCGTGATTGCGCTGATCTGGCTTAAGGAGATGAGGGAGGTCCTGCGGGACAAGAAAACCCTCTGGTTCGTCATCCTCTTTCCTACGGTGTTGCTGCCGGCCCTGATGGGCAGCGCCATCTATTTTGGCGCCTCCAGTGTGCGCCAGGTGCACAGCGCCGATCTGCGCTATCAGCTCATCGCCCCGGCCCCCTGGCGCGAGGTGATCATCGAAGCGCTGTCGGATGCCGGAGGCCTGGCCCTGCAAGCGGGCTCGGAGGCGCTGGACGAGGCGGGGATCGAGGCGATCATCGATTCCGAACAGGTGCACTTCGTGCTGGTGGTGCCGCCGAGTTTCGATCCCAGTGAAGCGGCGGTCAGCCAATGGCAGCTCTTCTACAACCAGGCGGACGACGTGGGCCAGTTCCGCCGAATCCAGGAGGCCCTTGGGCCCCTGTTTGATTCCTGGCGTGAGGCCCATCGTCAGGCCTGGTCGCTGAACGCCGCGCAGGTGCGGGCGCTGGCCACCCCGGTGGAGGTGGAACAGATCGGTGTGGCCACCCAGCGGGAGTTCATCGGTGAGAAAGCCGGGGGTTTTCTGCCCTACGTGCTTCTGCTGCTGTGCCTGATGGGGGCGCTGCTGCCGGCACTGGACATCGGTGCCGGGGAGAAGGAGCGGGGCACCCTGGAAACCCTGCTGATGGCGCCGGTGGGCAAGACGCAGCTGGTGATGGCCAAGTTCCTGGTGATCGCCTGCTGCAGTTTGATGGTGGCGCTGCTGACCATGGCCAGCGGCCTGATCTGGACTCTGCTGTTTGGCCAGATCTTCGCCGTCGAGGTGCTGACCAACGCGGTGCAAACCATTGGCCTTAAGGACTTGGCACTGATCCTGTTGCTGCTGGTGCCCATTGTGATGTTCTTCGCCGCCCTGCTGCTGGCGGTCTCCCTCTACGCCCGCAGCTACAAGGAGGGGCAGAACTACATGGCGCCGTTCAACTTCGTGGCCATTTTGCCGGCCATGGTGGCGATGTTTCCCGGGGTGGAGCTGACCCGGACCCTGGCCTGGACGCCGTTGGTGAACGTGACCCTGGCCAGCAAGGAGCTGCTCAAGGGCACCATGGACAACTGGCAGCTGGTGCCGGTGATGGCCTCCAATACCCTGCTGGCGGCGCTGCTGCTGTTGCTGTGCGTGCGCTGGTGCACCCGGGAGCAGGTGCTGTTTCGCTAGCGTCCAGGCATAAAAAAGGCCGGCATATCGCCGGCCTTTTTTGTGGGGCTCCCTCAGGAGTTGACCCGGGTGACGTCCACGTAGAGGGTCAGGCGCTGGCCCGGCTGCAGGTACTTCTGCCCCTGCAGCTTGTTCCAGCGGATGAGGTCATTGACGGTCACGTTGAAGCGCTGACCGATGCGGGCCAGGGAGTCGCCGCTGCGCACCGTGTAGGTCACCTGGCGCATCACCGAGCTCTTGGTCTGGGTTTCGCTGACGCGGTTGACCCAGATCACCAGCTTGCGCCCCGGGCGCAGGGTGTCGGAGGGAGCCATGCCGTTCCAGCGGGCCAGTTGGTCCACGGTCACCTTGTTGGCCCGGGCGATGGTCCACAGGGACTCGCCGGATTGCACCACGTGCTCGGTCTTGAACTCCGCCCGCTTGGTGGACTGCTGGCGTGCCAGGCGCTGCTCGGCGCTGAACACGTAATCCTCCTGGTCCTTGGCGGCCACGGGGATCAGCAGAGCCTGACCGGCGCGGATGAGGTTACCCTCCAGCTTGTTCACCGACTGAATCACCCCGACCCGGGTGTGGTACTTCTGGGCGATCAGCCCGAGGCTGTCGCCGGGCTTGACGGTGTAGCGCACCCAGTTGACCCGCTGGGCCGACTCGGTGTCCGCCAGGGCGGTGATGAAACCGTCCACCTTGTCCACCGGCAGCAGCAGGGTGTGGGGGCCGTCGGGGGCCGTGGCCCAGCGGTTGTAGCCGGGGTTGAGCTTGTGCAGCTCGCCCACGGACATGTCCGCCAGATCCGCCGCCAGGGAGAGGTCGATCTGGGAACCGGCGTCCACCAGCTTCAGGGCCGGCTCATTGGCGATGGGGTTCAGGGTGATGCCGTACTTGTCGGCGTTTTTGATCACGTCCGCCAGGGCCAGCAACTGAGGCACAT
The DNA here is from genome assembly GCF_019802085.1 of Ferrimonas balearica. GTDB lineage: Bacteria > Pseudomonadota > Gammaproteobacteria > Enterobacterales > Shewanellaceae > Ferrimonas > Ferrimonas balearica_B. Next base: position 1,652,504 of record NZ_JAHVHV010000001.1, on the reverse strand, counting down.
ACCGCTCGGTTTCCCGCGGCAGGTTCAGGGCGAAGTAGTCCGTCGGCTTGCCCGCATTGCGGTTGTTGCGGATGGCCCTAAACACCCGGCCTTCGCCGGTGTTGTAGGCCGCCAGGGCGTAGTACCAGTCGTTGTGCAGCTTGCCGTGCAGGTACTCCATCATGTCCATCGCGGCGATGGTGGAGTGGTAGACGTCCCGTCGACCGTCGTACCACCAGTTCTGCTGCAGGCCGAAGTGGCGGCCCATGGGGGCGGTGAACTGCCAGATCCCGGCGGCGGCGCCGTGGGAGTAGGCGAACACGTCGAAGGAGCTCTCCACGATGGGCAGCAGCGCCAGCTCAATGGGCAGGCCGCGCTTCTCGATCTCCTCGACGATGAGGTACATGAAAGGCTCGGCGCGCTGGGAGATGATGTTGAGGTGGTTGGGGTTGTTCAGGTACCACTTACGAAACTTCTCCACCCGCGGGTTATCCGGCACGTCCAGGGCCATCTGGGTGCGGATCCGCTCCCAAACGTCCTCGGGCGGCGGTGGCAGGGCGGGTTGGGCCGGCTTGACCTGGGCGGTCTTGTCCACGGCAGGCTGTGTCGCTTTGGGGGTCGTGTCGGCCTGGGTCTCGGTACTGTCCTGACCCGGGGTGAGGGTCTGGCAGCCGGACAGCATCAGGGCGATGGCCACGACAGGCAGTTTTGTCTTCATTATTGGTTTAACGCTCTACTAACCAAGTTCTCAGACCGAACAATCCGTTTCAGTCGGCACAAAAAGGCGCCCAGTGTACCGTCTTTCTCAGAAGTTGTCTTTCCACTGACGCAACGCCGCGAAGCGGGCCACGCTGTCTGGCAGCGCGCCGGCCCGGGCGGTCAGCTTGGCCACCACTTCCTCCTGGTCGACCCGCAGGAAGGGGTTGATCGCCCGCTCCTGCTCTATGGTACTGGGCAATGTCGGTTTTCCTTGAGCCCGTTGGCGTTCGCACCAGCCTTGGTAGGCTTGAAGCGCCTCGTTACCCGGCTCCACGGCCTGGGCAAACGCCAGGTTGGCCAGGGTGTACTCGTGAGTGCAGTAGACCCGGGTCGATGCCGGAAGCCTGGCCAACAGGTTCAAGGAGCGGTGCATCTGCTCCGCCGTGCCTTCAAACAAGCGACCACATCCTCCGCTAAATAAGGTGTCGCCGCAGAAAATCGCGTGTTCGGTCTGGTAGCCCAGGTGATCCAGGGTGTGGCCGGGCAGGGCGAGTACCTGCACCGTCACCTCGAGCGCGTCCAGTTCGAACCGCTCGCCGGGCTGCACGCGTTGGGTGAGCCCCTGGATGGCCGGGTTGTCCGGGCCGATGACGGGGATGGCTGCAAACGCCTTCCGTAGCGCTTCAATGCCGTCGGTGTGATCCCAATGGTGGTGGGTGATGAGGATCCCCTTGAGGGTCAGGCCCTGTTCGGCCAGGTGCGCCAACACCGGCTCGGCACTGCCCGGATCCACCACCCAAGCGGCACTGCCTCGACTCAAACACCAGATATAGTTATCGCTAAATGCCGGAATTGGTGTGATATTCATGGCTTGGCCGCCCCTTAAGCGTAGTTGACTGAACCGGGCTAGGGTAACCCAGCGGCCCCGGTGACAAAAGGCGGTTGCCGCCCCCAGCGCAACTGGCTAGGCTAGGGACAGGAAAGGAGAAGCGATGCTGCGTCCCGCATACAGTGAGCACCCGCTGGCGCCCCCCGAACAGTGGCAGGCGCTGCCTTATGGCGACTGGTTGAAAGGTCAGGTGGAGGCCGGGCTGGATTACTGGTGGCCGCGCATCTTCGGCTATCACCTGCTCAAACTCGGCGCCCTGGCCGATACCCTGCCCACCGGTCTGTGCCCGGTCCCACATCAATTTGGCCTCGATCCCAACCGCGGAGCGGTGCGCGCCGCCTGGTCCGAACTGCCCCTGCAAAGCGGCAGCATCGACGCCTGCCTGGCGCCGTTTTGCCTCGAGTTTCAGCAAGATCCCCACGCCCTGCTGCGAGAGCTGGACCGGGTGCTGATCTCCGGTGGTCACCTGGTGTTGGTGGGATTCAGCCCGGTCAGCCCATTGGCCGCCGGCTATCTCTGGCCCAGCCGTCACCGGCAGCTGCCCTGGTCCGGCCGGCTCTTTACCCCGGCGCGGGTGCAGGATTGGCTCGGCGTGCTCGGCTATCGGGTCCTGGCTCAGGAGTGCCTGGCCCACCACACCATGCTCTGGTCACCTGAGCGCTTCCCCACGTTGCAGCGCTGGGCGGCGGATCTCTGCCCGGGACTGGGCAGCGTTTACCTTATCGTCGCCCGCAAACTGGAAGCCCCCATGACCCCGGTACGCCAGCGCTGGAAGTTGACCCGCCCCCTGGTCGGTCAGCCGGTGCGCGAGGCGGTGGGGCGTCATGGTCGCCCCCCGGTGGCGGCGCGCCAGCCGGATCAGCCCGAGTAGCCTTCGTCGGGGACCAAGTCGGTGCCGCCGGCGGCGTCCCGGGCCAGGGTGTCGCAGCGCTCGTTCTCCGGGTGCCCGGAGTGCCCCTTCACCCAGTGCCAGTTCACCTGATGCCGCGCCACCTGCGTATCCAGAGCCTGCCAGAGATCCACGTTTTTCACCGGTTCCTTGGCGGCGGTTTTCCAGCCGTTGCGTTTCCAGCCGTGGATCCACTGGGTGATCCCCTGGCGCAGGTACTGGCTGTCGGTGTACAGCTCGACGTCACAGGGCTCGGTGAGCAGGGCCAGGCCCTGGACCGCTGCCAGCATCTCCATGCGGTTGTTGGTGGTGCGCTGGAATCCCTTTGCAGACTCCTTGCGATGATGCCGATAGATGAGGACAATGCCGTAGCCCCCGGGGCCCGGGTTGCCCAGGCAGCTGCCGTCGGTGTAGAGCGTGACGCGTTTTCGTTCAGCCATGCAGTTGATACCATGGGATAATCAAGCGGCTCAGTATACCCAACTGTCGGAAAAGTTATGACCAATCCAACCGCCGATCTGCGCCAGATCGTGTTCGATACCGAAACCACCGGGATGAACCAGGGCGCCGGCGCCCACTACCTGGGCCATAAACTGGTGGAGATCGGCTGCGTTGAGCTGGTGAACCGCAAGCCCACCGGCCGCACCTACCACGTCTACATTCAGCCGGACCGGGCGGTGGACGAAGAGGCGGTGCAGGTGCACGGCATCACCGACGAGTTCCTGGTGGGCAAACCGCGCTTCGCCGAGGTGGCCCAGGAGTTTTTCGACTTTGTCCGCGGCGCCGAGCTTATCGCCCACAACGCGAACTTCGATATCGGCTTTATCGACTACGAGTTCGAGATGCTGGGGCGCTTTGGCAAGATCACCGATCACTGCAACGTGGTGGATACCCTGCAGCTGGCCCGGGAGAAGAAGAACCGCGGTGAGATCCAGGGCAACCTGAACCTGGACGCCCTGTGTCGCTTCTACGGCATCGATAACTCCCACCGAACCCTCCACGGCGCTTTGCTGGATGCCGAGATCCTCGCCGACGTCTTCCTCTTTATGACCGGCGGCCAGGAGAAGCTGAACTTCAGCTCCGGCCTGGAGGGGGAAGCCGGCGGCATCGTCCGCCTGCCCTCGGACCGCAGCCGCACTAAAGTGATCCGCGCGTCGGCCGATGAACTGGACAATCACAGCAAGCGCATGGAGTTGGTCTCGGATGCCATCTGGCTTCGTCACTAGGACAATTGGCCGGGCCCTGTTGGGCCTGCTGCTGCTCGCCCCGGCGGCCCAGGCCCTGGAGCGCGCCCAGACCTCAGAGCTGCTCGACAACCGCTTTCGCATCGACCACGCCGTGGACAGCATCACCCTGCTGGTCCAGCGCCGCCCCGGCAGCGCCCCCGTGGTGGTGGTGCGCCCCGACGGCAGCAAGTGGTACGCCCACCGACATCCGGACTCGGTGCGCTGGAACGTGGCCAACGCCAGCGACATGATCCAGATTGACGCCCCCACCCCGGGCCCCTGGCAACTGGTGGGAGAGGTGGTGGACGGCTCGGAGCTGAAGATCATGAGCGGCGTCGCCCTGCGTCACGATCCCATCCCGGCGACGGTGTACCGGGGGGAGCGGGTCAAGCTCACCGCCGAGGTGACCGGTGACGACGAGCGCATCGTCATCCGCGACTTTCACGAGCAGCTGGACTGGTCGGTCGCCATCAGCAGCGCCAATCGCCCCGGCGACGAAAACTTCGCCGCCGGCCCTTTCGTCATTGGCGCCTACCAGGACAAGGGAGAGGGCCTCGATGAGGTGCCCCACGACGGGATCTTCACCTCGGATCTGAACTTCAACTACCCCGCCGGCCTCTACCGCTACAAGATGACGGTGGACAACCCGGTGTTCCACCGTGAGGTGACCGGGCAGATTGAGATCCTGCCTCAGCCGGTGCGCCTCGGCCTGATGCGCTCCGAGTCCGACAAGGTCTCCGCGTTGGAGCTGAGCCTCGAGGAGGAGGTGAGCCCGGAGCAGGTGCACCTGGCGCTAATGGTGGAAACGCCGGATCAGAACCGCTACCCCATCACCCTGACCCCCCACAGCCGCAAACAGCGAGTGGAACTGCCGATGCTGGGCCCCTACGGCAACTACCGCATCGAAGGTGAAGCGGTGGGCACCCGCACCGACGGCAAGGAGTTTTACCTTCAGCTGCCCCAGCTGAGCTTCTACGTGGCCCCGCCGCCGCCTCCGCCGCTGTCCCGGGAGGAGCTGGAGGCGATCGCCCTTAAAGAGGCCAAGGCGCGGGAGTCCGAGGCCCGGGCTCGGGTGATCTGGACCGTGGGCGGCGTCAATCTGGTGCTGGTGCTGGTGGGGGGCGTGGCCCTGGTGTTCTGGCGCAAGCGACAGCGCCTCTACCAGCAGCTGATGGCGATGCCCATCGAACCCTCCGAACTGACCCCGGATCAGGTCGACCTCAACCAGTTTTCCGAGGGCGAAACGCCCGGCCCCAAGGGGTAACACTTGGGTTTTTAAGGCTTTGGTGAAAAATTGGCTGGTCGGTCGGCCTTTTCCCAAAAATCGGTTGACGGCCTGAGGGGCGCACCGTAATATTCGCCTCGTTCTCGGGGCTCAGGCCACGGGAACCCAGTGCGGAGTGGTAGTTCAGTTGGTTAGAATACCGGCCTGTCACGCCGGGGGTCGCGGGTTCGAGTCCCGTCCACTCCGCCATTGATTTGCCGCCCTTAGGGGCAACAGGGCGTCGGTCTCGCAAACCGGTGAGCTGTCTAAACCAGTTTAGTGCGGAGTGGTAGTTCAGTTGGTTAGAATACCGGCCTGTCACGCCGGGGGTCGCGGGTTCGAGTCCCGTCCACTCCGCCATTATTTCGATAAAGCCTCATCTTCGGATGAGGCTTTTTTCGTTGTGGTTTAGAAACATGAGCGGGAGTGGACGGCGCTGTGGTTCGTGCTCGATTAGCACTCGCAACCTGTCCCTGGTGCTTCCCTCCGCTCGGCGTCTTGCCTCGCGCTCAAGCGCTGCGTCGCTGCGCAACGGTCGCTTTCGCCCACTCCGCCATTAACACGAAACCCTTGAGTTAACGCTCAAGGGTTTTTTGTTTGTTCAGATTTTGAGTTGAGTGGACGGTTCAGTGGTTCGTGTTGGTTGAGTACTAGCAACACTTCCATGTGACGCCCCCCAGGCTGCCGTCCATGGCAGCCGCGTCGGGCCTGCGTCGCTGCGCGACAGTGCCCTCCGCCCACTCCGCCATTAACACGAAACCCTTGAGTTAACGCTCAAGGGTTTTTTGTTTGTTCGGATTCTGAGTTGAGTGGACGGTGCTGTGGTTCGTGCTCGATTAGCACTATCAACCCGCCCCTGGTGCTTCCCTCCGCTCGGCTTTTCATACGGCCATCCATGGTCGTCTTCAAAGGCCAGCTTTCGCATCCTGCCTTCGCGTTCAAGCTGCTGCGAAGCGTTGCTTCGGTACGCTCTCACCCTGCCTCGCGCTCAAGCGCTGCGTCGCTGTGCAACGGTCGCTCTCGCCCACTTCGCCATTAACAAGAAAAAACCCAGCCATTTGGCTGGGTTTGTGTTTTTTGAAGGCCGGAGGCTGAGTCAGGCGTTCAGGCCAAAGGGGTCGTCCAGGCTGTGGCTGGGTTCGGTAAACCACACCGGGCCGGTTTCGCCCATATAGAAGTGATCCTCCAGTCGCACCCCGAACTGGTCCGGGATCACCAGCATGGGCTCATTGGAGAACACCATGCCGGTGGCCAGGGGGGTACGGTCGCCCCGCACCAGGTAGGGGGCCTCGTGGATCTCCAAGCCGCAGCCGTGGCCGGTACGGTGGGGCAGGCCGGGCAGCTGGTAATCGGGGCCAAAACCGAAGCCTTCCAGCGCTTCACGGGCAGCGTGATCCGGGGCCTCGCAGGGCTGGCCCAACTGGGCAGCGGCAAAGGCGGCGGCCTGGGCGGCTTTCTCCGCCTGCCAGGCATGGCGCTGGGCCTCGCTGGCCTGGCCGAAGCAGTAACTGCGGGTGATGTCGGAGTGGTAGCCCGCCACTCGGCAGCCGGTGTCGATCAGCACCCAGTCGTCGGCCTTGAGGGTCTGGGCCTCCTTTACGCCATGGGGGAAGCTGGTGGCCACGCCAAACAGCACGATGCAGAAGCTGGAGCCGCCGGGGGCCCCCACGGCCTTGTGGGCCTCGTGAATAAAGGCGGCCACCTCGGTGGTGGTGATCCCCTCGCGCAGGATGCGAGCGGCGGATTTGTGCACCTCCAGGGTCATCGACTTGGCAGTCTGCATCAGGGCGATCTCCGCCGGCGACTTGCAGGCCCGGCAGGCGCTGACCAGGGGATCGGCGTTCACCAGGGTCAGGGCCGGGTTGGCCTGGTACACCCCGTCCACCAGGAAAAAGGCGGCGCTGCCGTCCATCGCCAGGGTGGTTTCGCCCAGGCCCCGTTGGTCCAGTTCCGCCCCCAGCAGGGCGTAGGGGCTTTCGTGCTCGTGCCACAGAGCCAGGGGCCCCGGCTCGAGCCAGAAATCGGCGATGGAACCGGCTTCGAAGTGGGGGGCCAGGTAGAGCAGCTCCCCCTCGGCGGTCAGCAGGGCGCCCACCAGGCGCTCGCTGGCGGACCACTTGAGGCCGATGAAGTAGTCCAGGTTGGTGCCGGCGTTCAGGAAGATGGCGCCCACTTCATGGGCCTGCATCTGTTGGCACAGCAGGTCGCGTCGCGCGCGGTACTCCTGTGGGGCGATGGGGGTGTGGGAGAAGCGCAGGGCGCGCAGTCGCGCCAGCTCCGCTTCGGGGGTGGCGCCGCCGACGCCGATGGGCATAGTCATGGGGTTCCCTCAAAGTTGACGTCCGGAGATTGTATACAAAAATGGCTTACGGAACAGTCCCTTCCCGTCTTGCTACTTTAGGACAAAAAAAGGCGGCTCCAGGGCCGCCTTTGGGGTTTGCTGGGCCCCTCAGCCCAGGGTGGCGCCGATGGCCAGTTCGCGACTCTCCGGCATCTCGTTGTAGGAGAGCACGTTGAGCCCCTGGGCAAAGGCGCGGGCGTAGCGGGCCAGCACCGGGCGCAGCTGCGGCGGCACCAGCAGGATCGCCGGGTGGCCCTGCTCCTGCATCATCCCCAGCAGGGCGGGCATCTTGCTCTGCAGCTGGCCCAGCAGGGCCGGTTCGATGGCAAAGCTGTCCAGGGGCACCTGGCCGTTTTGTTGGGCCTGGCTCAAGGCGTTCATCAGGGTCTGCTCCAGCTCCGGGGCCAGGGTGGCCACCTCCAGCTTGGGCCGATTGCCGGCGATCTGGTGGAGGATGGTCTCCTTGAGGGCGCAGCGCACGTCGGCGGCCAGCAGGACGGGGTCCTTGGTGTTGTCCGAGCACTCCAGCAGCGTGGTGGCGATGGTGCGAATGTCCCGCAGCGACACCTGCTCCTTGAGCAGCGCCCGGTACACCTTGAGCTGCTGAATGGGGGTCAGGGCGCTGTTGAGCGACTCGGCGAGGCGGGGGGCCTGGGCGGTGAGCCGGTCAGTCAGTGACGTAATGTCGTCGTGCTGGATCAGATCCGCCAGGCGTTCGCGCATCAGCTTGCTGACGTGGGTGGCGATGATGGTGGCGTTGTCCACCACCGAGTAGGCCAGGTTCAACGCCTTGGCCTTGTTCTCCGGTTGGATCCACACCGCGTCCATCTGGTAGGCGGGATCCTTGGTCAGGGTGCCGTCGATGGGGCCGTACACCTGACCGGACTGGATCGCCAGCAACTGTTCCGGCTCAAGATCGCCGGAGGCCACCGGGATCCCCATAAAGCTGACCTGGTAGCTGGTGGGGGCCAAAGAGAGGTTGTCCCGCACCCGCACCTCCGGCAGCAGGAAGCCGGCCTGCTCGGAGAGGGTGCGGCGAATGCCGGTGAGGCGGTTGAGCAGCTCCGCCCCCTTGTTCTTGTCCACCAGGTGCACCAGGCGGTACCCCAGGCTCACCTCGAACACGTCGGTGTAGGGCAGCGCTTCCCAAGTGGGGGCGCGGGTCTCCGCCCGGGCCTCCTCCACCTTCTCCTCCACCGCTTCGATGGGGGTGGCCGGGGCGAACTGATACTGCTTCCAGGCGACGAAGGCCAGCACCAGGGCGAAGGTGCCGAAGGCCAGGGTTGGCATCCCGGGCACCAGGGCGATCACCGCCATGACGCCGGCGGTGGTGCCCAGCACGGCCGGGTTGGCCAGCAGTTGCTGGGAGACCTGCTCGGGCATCTCCTGGGCGTCGGAGACCCGGGTGACGATGATTGCGGCAGCGGTGGCCAGCAGCAGCGAGGGGATCTGGGCCACCAGGCCGTCACCAATGGTGAGCAGGGCGAAGGTGCGGAAGGCGTCGCCGGCGGCCATGTCGTGCTGGAACACGCCGATGGCGATGCCGCCGAGGATGTTGATAAAGAGGATCAGGATCCCGGCGATGGCGTCACCACGGACAAACTTGGACGCGCCGTCCATACTGCCGTAGAAATCCGCTTCCCGGGCCACCTCGGCCCGACGGTCACGGGCCTGGTCCTGGGAGAGGGCACCGGCGTTGAGATCGGCGTCGATGGCCATCTGTTTGCCCGGCAGGGAGTCGAGGGTAAAGCGGGCGCTAACCTCGGAGATCCGCTCTCCGCCCTTGGTGATCACCACGAAGTTGATGATCATCAGGATGAGGAACACCACCATCCCCACCACGTAGTTGCCGCCGATCACCACCTCACCGAAGGCCTGGATCACCTTACCGGCGGCGTCGCCGCCCTGGTGGCCCTCGATCAGCACCACCCGGGTGGAGGCGACGTTGAGGGTCAGGCGCATCAGGGTGGCCAGCAGCAGCACCGTGGGAAACACCGAGAAGTCCAGGGGCCGGTTGGCGGCCACCGCCACCAGCAGCACCAGGATCGCCAGCACGATGTTAAAGGTGAACAGCATGTCCAGCAGCCAGGGCGGCAGCGGCAGGATCACCATGGCCAGAACCGCCAACAGCAGGATCGGAATGCCGATAAAGCTGTTTTTGATGTTCAGCGACGGTGGCAGGGCAAACTTCATCATCGAGTCCTCGATTTAACGACGCAAATGCTTGGGAATGTGGAAACTGGGCAGCGGGTCCGGCCGCTGCTGACGGCCCTGTCGGTGGGCCTTGAGCTGGAGCACGTAGGAGAGCACCTGGGCCACGGCGACAAACAGGGCCTGGGGGATCATCTGGTCCACCTGGGTGGAGTGGTAGACCGCCCGGGCCAGGGGCGGGGCCTCTACGGTCTCCACCCCGTGCAGCCGGGCCAGTTGGCGCATGTGCAGGGCCAGCTCATCGGTGCCCTTGGCGATCACGAAGGGGGCGTCGGCCCGCTCCGGGTCGTACTTGAGGGCCACGGCAAAGTGACTGGGGTTGGTGAGCAGCACGTCCGCCTTGGGCACCGCGGCATCGGCCCGGGAGCGGGCCATCTTCTGCTGGATCTGGCGGATGCGGGCCTTCACCTCCGGCTTACCCTCCATCTGCTTGTGCTCATCCTTGACCTGCTGGCGGGTCATCTTCAACTGCTTCTTGTGGTCGAAGATCTGCCAGGGCACGTCGATCAGGGCGATGAACAGCAGCACCACCCCCAAGGTCAGCACGCCGAAGGCCAGGAAGCTGATCCCCTCGCGGACGGCCTGATCCAGGGGCAGGCGGTAGAGCCCAAGCAGCCCCTCCAGGCGGCTGCGCAGCAGCAGGTAGAGGGTGGTGAGGATCAGCGACACCTTGAGAATCGATTTGACCAGCTCCACCACCGACTTCATGGAGAACATCCGTTTGAGGCCGCTGATGGGGTTGATGCGGCTGCCCTTGAACTGAGCGTTCTTGAGGCTCAACAGGGGGCCGCCGGGCATGGCGCCGGCCACCAGGGCCAGCAGGGCGATCAGGATAAATAGCGGGCCCAGCAGGTTGATCATCGCCACCAGGGAGGCGCCGACGTGGCGGACCATGATGTCCGGCTCCATCAGGTCTTCCCGGGTGAGGGAAAAGTTGAAGCGCAGCAGCTCGGCGGTACCCCGGGCAAACCAGTCGGCGCTGGCCAGCAGCATCAGGGCGCAGCCGATGAACAGTGCGGCGGTGGCCAGATCCTTGGAGCGGGGAACCTGGCCCTTGTCCCGGGCCTTTTTCAGCTGCTGGGGTGTGGCCTTCTCTGTTTTGTCGGCGCTGGACTGACTCACCCGGCCCCCCCGACAAACTGGTGCATGGCGGTCAGGGCATCAAGGCAGAGATCCGTGTAGCGGCCCGGCAGGCCACTGAAGGAGATGAGGATGCTCACCAGGCCCAGCATCATCGCCAGGGGGAAGCCCAGAGAGTAGACGTTCAGGGTGGGGGCGGCCTTGTTGAGCACCCCGAAGGTGATGTTGACCATCAGCATCGCCATCACCGCCGGGATCGCCAGCATCAGCGCCATGGCAAAGGTCCAGCCGAACTTCATGATCAGCATCATCAGCGGCAGGTCCAACACCCCGCTGCCGATGGGCCAGAGGGTGAAGCTCTCCACCAGCACCCCCAGGGCCACCAGGTGACCATCCAGGGCCAGGAACAGCAGGGTGCCATAGAGCACCATCCACTGGCCCAGCAACGCGTGGTTCACGCCGTTGGCCGGGTCGTTCATCACCGACATCGCCAGGCCCATCTGCATCGACAGCATCTGGCCCAGCATCGACAGGATGTGCAGCAGCATCGACAGCATCAGCCCCATCATGGCGCCCACCGCCAGCTGCTCGAAGGCGATCAGCAGGGCGCGCGGGGAGAGGGGGTCAATGGGCGGCGGGGTGGGCAGCACCGGGCCAATCAGCGCGGCGATGGTAAAGGCGAACAGTACCTTGACCCGCACCGGGACGTGACCGTTGGAGAAAAACGGCAGCAGAGTGAAGGCCCCGGCGATGCGGAAAAAGGGCCACCATAGGCTGCCGATCATCAGGAGGATCTCCTCGGTGGTGAAGGCGAACATGGCTCAGCCGATCAACATCGGGATGTCGAGGAACAGCCGATGGAAAAGGTCGTACAGCTGCTGCAGCAGCCAGTTGCCGGCGAACAGCACCATCAGCAGGGTGATCAGCAGCCGGGGCAGGAAGGAGAGGGTCTGTTCGTTCACCTGAGTGGCGGCCTGAAGCACGGCGATGATCAGGCCCACCACCATGCCCGGCAGGATCAGCACCCCCACCATGGCCACCACCATGTAGATGCCGTCGGCGAAGATGGCGGTGAGTTGTTGCGCGTCCATGAGCCCTCCTATCCCAGTCCGAAACTGGCCGAAAGGGTGCCCACGGTCATCGACCAGCCGTCCACCAGGACAAACACCATCAGCTTAAAGGGCAGGGAGATGATGAGCGGCGAGAGCATCATCATACCCATGGACATCAGCACCGAAGCCACCACCAGATCGATCACCAAAAAGGGGATGAACAGCAAAAAGCCGATCTGGAAGGCGGTTTTGAGTTCGCTCAGCACAAAGGCGGGCATCAGCACCGAGAAGGGCACCTCATCGGCGCTGAGTTGGGTGGATTCTCCGGCGATCTTCAGCATCTGCTCCAGATCGGTCTCCCGGGTCTGGCCCAGCATAAAGGCGCGCAGGGGGATCTCCCCCCGGGCCACCGCCTCCTTGAGGCCGATTTCGCCGCTGTCGTAGGGCAAAAACGCGGTCTCATGGATTTCGGTCCACACCGGGCGCATGATGAACAGCGTCAGCACCAGGGCGATGCCGATCAGCAGCTTGTTGGGGGGGCTCTGCTGCAGGCCGAGCGCCTGACGCAGCACCGCCAGCACCACGATGATGCGGGTGAAGCTGGTCATCATCAGCAGCATCGCCGGCAGGAAACTGAGCGCCGTCATCAGCGCCAGGATCTCCAGCTTGACGCCGAACTCCTGGCTGCTGTCGCCGTCGGTCAGGGTGAACAGGGTCAGGCCCCCCTCGGCCAGGACCGAGGGACTTATCAACAACAGCAGCAACAGCCAGGGACGCATCGGGTCAGCCACCCATGCCGGAGAGTTTGCTGGCTTCCACTTCCAGCAGGCGCACGCCGTAGCGGCCATTCACTTCCACCACCTCGCCACGGCCCAGCAGGGTGCCGTTGACTCGCAGATCCAGGGGTTCGCCCACCATGCGGTCCAGGGCCACGATGTCCCCTTCACCCATGGCCATCAGCTCGCCCAGGCTCAGCTCGGCGCTGGCCAGCTCCAGTGAGACCTGCACCGGCAGGTGGCTGAAGAACTGCATGTCGCGCTGGGGGCGCGGGGCAGGCTCGGACTTCGGGGCCGCCGGTTCATCGGCAAAGAGGTCGTCGTCCATAAGCAGGTCGTCGTCCAGCAGCAAAGTTTCCTCGGACATCGATTAATCCTCGTGTTGATGTAGGTCGTGAGTGAGTTTGGCCACCAGTTGCCCCTCGTGGGTGTGCACCGTGGCGTGAAACATGGGGCGCCCGCCGATGGCCACCGGGCTGCGCCGGGTCAGGGTCATCGGCAGGATCTCGCCGCTTTGCAGGCCTTGCAGCGCCTGGGTTGGCATCGACTGGTGGGCCAGCTGGCAGGAGAGACGGATGGGCAGCTGGTGCAGCCGGCGCTTGAGCTGGGCTGCCAGGTCCGGCTGGGCCGTGGGCTGGCTTGGGGCCATGGTCAACCGGGCCAGTGCCAGGTCGCTGAGCATCCACTGCATCTGGGGCAGGCCACGGGACTGGGTCCAGTCAAACTGCCAGCGCATCGGCGCTTGGAAAGCCTGCTCGGCCTCCAGCTGCTCCAGCTCCAGGGCATCCGCCTCCAGCGGTTGGGGCGTCAGGGCGCACAGCGCCGCCACCATCATCCGCTTCACCAGGCGCAGCTCCGATTGGCTCGGCGGGGTCAGGGGGCAGATGAGGGGGCGGTTGCCGCCGCCGTAGTAGCTGCTGGCCAGCTGGTCCAGGCTGCAGCGGTCGATGCCCCACCAGGCCAGGGGCTGGCGCTCCAGGCTGAGCTGGAACCAGGCCAAGTCTTTCGGCAACCGTTGAGCGGTCTCGTTGCGCAGCGCGGTGACGCCGTAGATGGGGCTCTGGGCACGACCGGTGCCCGGGGTCAGCGCCTGGGCGACGGCATCCAGTACCTGGCGCTGACGCTTCTCCAATTCAAACAGCAGCCGACTGCGGGCCAGACGTTCCTGCACCAGGGCTACCGGCCGGTAGGGGTGCTGATCCGCGGCGCGCAATACCGTGGCTTTGGCTGTGGTTTTCATTCGTTCTGTTCCCTCAATGGTGACACCGAATGTGACGATGCGGCCGAATATCATTCGCGATAAATGGTCGCACTTTAAATCCTATTTTGACGCTCGACAAAATATTGTCATCGTAGCGGTAAATTGACGCTGTCAAATATTTGTCTGAACAAGAAGTAATAATCTCTACCTCTTTGTGCATTAATTATTCGCGCGTCAAAATCCCGTTGTTCATGTCATTTTGTTGACGATGATTTTGCGCCAATCCAGCGTCATTGCTGGGTTTGGGGCGTTACCTTAGCAGCAACAAAATCAGAATTTCAATATTGCTTTTCAAGTGGATTTGATTTTAAGTTAGTGCCCTGAAAATTAACGGCATGATGTTTTTTGTCGTTTAATTAATTCGAATTCATTGGACGGCGATTCGTCATGATTAAAATTGCAGCAGGCACACTGTTCCTGATATTTCTTGGACTCCCCGCCTTTGCCGCGCCCCAGTACAGCCAATTCAGCACGCCCATGGATGGCGTGCAGTGGCAGTTCCAGGGCAACCGCTTCTACTGCGAGATCCACCAGCAGGTCGAGGGGTTTGGCACCCTGACCCTGGCCGCTTACCCGGGTCAGCCCCTGGGCCTGAGCTTGGCGGCGGACTGGCTGGTGGAGCAGCCGCGACACAGCGAGAGTCGTCTTGTGGCCCCCCAGTGGCAGCGCCGTGCACCGGCATTGGATGCCCATCGCCTCTGGCAGTGGACCGGCCGCCGGGCGGTGATGGAGGGGGACGCGACCCCTTACCTCGAGGCGCTGGAGCAGGGCCTTGGCTGGCAGCTGGATGTGCAGCTCAGCGAAGAGGCGGGCTATCGCCTGGCGGCACAGCCGGTGGCGGTACGCACCGCCCTGGGCCAATTCCGCCAGTGCCGTACCGCCCTGGTGCCGCTGCCTTATAACGAAGTTCGTCACGTCACCCTGGCCTACCGCAGCGGTCAACTGCTGCCCAGCGGTGCCCAGTTGAACCAACTGGACGCCATCGCCGCCTACGTGGCCGCGGATCCGGCCATCGTCGAGGTGCTGGTGGATGGGCACACCGATAACGTGGGCGACCACCTGGCCAACCTGGCGCTGTCCCGGGACCGGGCCGACGAAGTGGGGGCGCTGCTGTTCGAGCGGGGCGTGGCCCGCGACAAGCTTCAGGTGCGCGGTCATGGCGAGCGCTACCCCCTGGCCAGCAATGGCCAGCGGACCGGCCGCGATCAGAACCGGCGGGTGACCATCCGCCTGGTCAAAGATGGCCAGGCACGGGAGGTGGCTGCCGATGCCCGCTGATGCCCCGCGTCTGAGCCTGGCCAACGTCACCCTGCCGGGCCTGGTACGCACCCAGCTGGAGCTGCAGGGCTACCAACTGGACGACGCCGGCGAGACCCCCGGTTGGGTGGCCCTGGTGGACCTGAGTCAACAGCCCCTGGAGCGGGTTGGTCAGGCCCTGGCCGAGGCCAACAGCAAGTACCAGATCGCCCTGGTGGAGCCGGAACAGACCGAACTGGCCAGCGAAGCGATGCGCCAGGGGGCCCAGGATTACCTGCTTCTGCCCCTGGACGCCGATCAGCTGGTGAGCCAGCTCCAGCGTCTGATGCAGCTGGAGCAGGATCACGACGACATGGTGGCGGTGTCGCCCCGGTCGCGACAACTGCTGATGCTGGCCCACCGGGCCGCCCAGACCGACGCCAGCGTGCTGCTGACCGGCGAGAGCGGCACCGGCAAGGAGCAGCTCTCCCGCTTTATCCATCGCCACTCCCCCCGCAGTGACGGCCCCTTCCTGGCGGTCAACTGCGCCGCCATCCCGGAAAGCATGCTCGAGTCCCTGCTGTTCGGTCATGTCAAGGGCGCCTTCACCGGGGCCCACGCCGACAAGCCGGGCAAGTTCGAGGCGGCCAACGGCGGCACCCTGCTGCTGGATGAGATCGCCGAGATGCCCCTGCTGCTGCAGGCCAAGCTGCTGCGGGTGCTGCAGGAGCGGGAGGTGGAACGGCTCGGCTCCCACCAGGGGATCGCCCTGGACATCCGCATCATCGCCGCCACCAACCAGGACCTGCGCCAGGCGGTGGCCGAGGGGCGCTTTCGCGAGGATCTCTTCTACCGCCTGGATGTGTTGCCCCTCAAAACCGTGCCCCTGCGGGAGCGGCGCGAAGACATCCTGCCCCTGGCGGAGCACTTCCTGGGCCGCTTTGGCAGCGGCCAGAGTCGCTGTCACTTCAGTGCCAGCGCCCGCCAGGTGCTGCAGGGCTACGACTGGCCCGGCAACGTCCGGGAGCTGGAGAACACCGTCCAGCGCGCCCTGGTGATGCGCCGGGGCAGTGCCCTGCAGGTGGCGGAACTGGGCCTGCCCCAGGGGGCCACCGACGCCCTGGTGATGGCGGAGGCCGAGTGTGGCCTCAAGGCCTCAAAGCGCCAGGCGGAGTTTCAATACATCGTCGATGTGCTGCGGCGCTTCGACGGCCATCGCAGTCGCAGCGCCGAGGCGCTGGGGATGACCACCCGGGCACTGCGTTACAAATTGGCGCAGATGCGCGAACAGGGGCTGGACATCGACAGCCTGCTGCGCGCCTCTGACGCGGCTTAACCGTAAAGATGGAGTCTTTCATGTCTAACTCAATCGCCCTCAGCCAGGCCCGTTTGCAGGAGAGCCTGCAGCTCAACCGGGAGCGGGCGGCCGGCGAGATTGCCATCGGTCCCAATCCCCTGGATGGCCAGGAAAACCGGATCCTGAACGGGCCCTCCTTTACTGAGCTGATGAGCCACAAGGTCAATGCCATCAACGCCGATCAGGCGCGGGCGGACCGGATGCGCACCGACGTAGACCTGGGCCGCAGCGATGACCTGGTGGGGGCCATGGTGGCGTCCCAGAAGGCCAGCCTGACCTTCAGTGCCCTGGTGCAGGTGCGAAACAAACTGGTGACGGCATTCGATGACGTCATGAAGATGCCGTTGTAAGGAAACAAAGTGATGACGACTGCAACCGCAGAGAGCATGACGCCGCCCAACGAGGGTGGTTTGATGAGCCGATTCAAGGGGCTCTGGAGCCGCTGGCAGGGGGCCAGCCGCAGCGATCGCCAGGTGCTGGTGATCGCCGTGATGGCCACCGTGGTGGCCACGGTGATTGTCCTGGTGCTGTGGACCGCCAGCCGCGGCTACCGCCCCCTGTACGGCAGCCAGGAGGGCTTTGACAGCGCCGAGATCATCGAGGTGCTGGAAGCGGAGAAGATCCCCTACCGGATGCAGGCCGACAACGGCCAGATCCTGGTACTGGAGGACCAACTCGGCCGCGCCCGCATGACCCTGGCGGCCCGTGGGATCCGCGCCAAGATGCCGGCGGGGATGGAGCTGCTGGACAAGGCCGGCGCCTTGGGCAGCAGTCAGTTTCTGGAGGAGACCCGCTACCGGCTTGGCCTGGAGGGGGAGCTGTCCCGCACCATCATGGCGATGAAGGCGGTGCGCAGCGCCCGGGTGCACCTGGCGATCCCCAAGCGGACCCTCTTTATCCGCCAGCAGCCGGAGCTGCCCTCCGCGGCGGTGATGCTGGAACTCTACTCCGGCGCCGAGCTGGGCCGCGACCAGGTGGAGGCGATCGTCAACCTGGTTTCCGGTTCGGTCACCGGCATGCCCGCCAACGACGTCTCCGTGGTGGATCAGAACGGCCGGCTGCTGAGCGCCGATCTGGAGCTGGCCCAGGACATGAGCCGCTCCGGTGAGCGTCAGCTGACCTACAGCCAGCAGATGGAGCAGGCCCTCAGTCAGCGCGCCAGCGACATGCTGCTGCCGATCCTGGGCTACGGCAACTACCGGGTGCAGGTGGCGGCCCGGGTCAATTTCGATCAGGTGGAGGAGACCCGCGAGCAGGTTGATCCGGAGAACACCGTGGTGCTGCGCGAAGCCAGCCGCTCGGACTCCCGCTCCGCCGATCTGGCCTTCGGGATCCCCGGTGCACTGGCCAACCAGCCGCCGGCCACCGAGGGGGACCCGGCGGAGGACGCCGAGCCGGGCCAGAACCTCTCCACCGAGAGTGAGCGCCATTTCGAGACCAGCCGCTCGGTGCGCCACACCAAGTTCCAGCAGGCTCAGCTTGAGCGCCTGTCTGTGTCGGTGCTGCTCAACAGCGAGATGGGCGCCTGGGAGCAGGCGCAACTGGACCAGCTCTCCCAGCTGGTCCAGGACGCCATCGGCTTCGAGGCCGCCCGGGGCGACACCCTGAGCCTGCACGCCTTCCCATTCGCCGCCCAGCCGGTGCCGGAGCTGGAGCCGCTGCCCTGGTGGCAGACCCAGGAGTACCAGATCTACCTGCGTTACCTGATCGGCGCCTTCCTGGGACTGGGGCTCATCCTCTTCGTGCTGCGGCCGCTGGTGAAACACCTGACCCGCACCGTGGAGCAGGAGATGGCCCACGCCGAGGCCACCGAGGCCGCCCTGCTGCCGGTGCAGGAGAGCGTCCCGACCCCGGCGGTGCCGGAGTTGCCGCCGCCGGGCTCCGCCCTGTCGGTGCAGCTTGAGCACCTGGGTCTGTTGGCCAACGAAGAGCCGGCGCGCGTCGCCGAAGTGATCACACAGTGGATGGGCAACCATGAGCGCGACTAATCAAGAGAACGCCCCCCAGCTGGGCGGGGTGGAGCAGGCGGCCATGCTGCTGGTGAGCATGGGCGAAGAGGGGGCGGCCAAGGTGCTGTCCCACATGAACAGCCTGCAGGTGCAGCAGGTCAGCCAGGTGATGGCCCGGCTCTCCAACGTCCGTCAGGACGACGCCGAGGGCGTGCTGCAACGCTTTTTCAGTGACTACAGCGACCAGGCGGGGATCGCCCGGGCCAGCCGCGGCTTCCTGCAGCGCACCCTGGATCTGGCGCTGGGGGACAAGCTGGCCAAGGGCCTGCTGGACTCCATCTACGGCGACGAGGTCAAGACCCTGGTCCAGCGCCTGGAGTGGGTGGAGCCGGCCCTGCTGGCCCGCCAGATCGCCCCGGAGCACCCCCAGCTCCAGGCGGTGCTGCTGGGCCTGCTGCCGCCGGAGGCCGCCTCGCTGGTACTGCAGCGCCTGCCGGAGTCCAGCCACGACGAACTGCTGGTGCGCATCGCCCAGCTGGGCGAGCTGGACCGGGAGGTGATCGAGGAGCTCAAGCAACTGGTGGACCGCTGCCTGGCGGTGGCCAACGAACGCAGCCACACCCGGGTGACCGGGGTGCGCCAGGTGGCCGGGATCCTCAACCGCTTCGACGGCGACCGCAGCCAGCTGATGGAGATGATCAAGCTGCACGATCGCACCCTGGCGGTGGAGGTGGAGGAGAACATGTTCGACTTCATCATCCTGGCCCGTCAAAACGACGACACCCTGCAGCTGCTGCTGCAGGAGGTGCCCCAGGACGTGCTGGCCCTGGCGATGAAGGGGCTGGACAGCGAGTTCAAACGGCGTCTGCTCTCGGCCCTGCCCAAGCGCATGGCCCAGGCCCTGGAAACCCAGGTAGGCGCCCTGGGCCCCGTGCCCCTGTCCCGGGCGGATGCTGCCCGCAGCGAGGTAATGCGCATCGCCCGCGATCTGATGACGGCCGGTGAGATCGAGCTGCAGTTGTACGAAGAGTTGGTGGTGGAGTGATGAATCAGAACAACCGTTGGCGCTTGGACGGCGCTCGAGCCCGCCCCTACCGCTTTACCCCGCTGCCGCTGGAGGGTGAGAAAGGCCCCAGCGAAGAGGGGGACAGCTGGCAGGGCTACCAGGAGGGGTTCGACCGCGGCTACAAAGAGGGCCAGCAACAGGGCCACCAGGCCGGCTACGACGAGGGACTGGCCCAGGGCCAGGCCAGTGGCCAGGAGCAGGGGTTTGCCCAGGGCCGCCAGGAGGGCCTGACCGGGGCCAAGACCCAGGCCCGGTCTGAGCTGGACGAGGCCCTGGTGCCGGTCAAGGCACTCAAGGCGGTGCTGGAGGAGGGCTATCAGTCCCAGGTGCGCCAGCAGCAGGAGCTCATTCTGGAGTTGGTGCAGCGGGTGGCCCAGCAGGTGATCCGCTGTGAGCTGACCCTGCAACCCCAGCAGGTGCTGAGCCTGGTGGAGGAGACCCTGAAGGCCCTGCCTGATGGCCAGGAGGGGGTGAAGATCCACCTGGAGCCCAGCGCCTGCGAGCGGCTCAAGGAGCTGGCGCCGGACCGCATCCAGGACTGGACTTTGGTGCCGGATCCCAGCATCAGCGCCGGCGGTTGCCGGGTGGTGTCCGACGCCCTGGACGCCGACGCGTCGGTTGAAGCGCGGCTGGACGCCTGCATGACCCAGGTCCGGGCCCGCCTGGACGCCATGGAGGAGAACCCGAGCGCAGGAGAAGCCGGTGAGCAGTCTGACGGTCATCGCTGATTGGCCCCAGGTTCCCGTTGCCCGGATCTACGGCCGCCTGGTGCGCGTCACCGGGCTGCTGCTGGAGGCGGTGGGCTGCGATCTGGGCACCGGTGAGCGCTGCCTGGTGGAGCGTCGTGACGGCACCATGGTGGAAGCGGAGGTGGTGGGGTTTCACCGCGACACCCTCTGCCTGATGCCGGTGACCCCCACCGACGGCCTGGTGCCCGGCGCCCGGGTTCAGCCCCTCAAGGGCGCCGCCCCCTTCCCGGTGGGCCCGGGTCTGCTGGGCCGGGTGGTGGACGGCTGTGGCGAGCCCATCGACGGTCAGGGCCCCCTGACCCGGGTGGCCTACCAGTCCCACCGCCCCGTCACCCCCAACCCCCTGCTGCGTCGCCCCATCGATGAGCCCCTGGATGTGGGGGTGCGGGCCATCAACAGCCTGCTGCCGGTGGGCAAGGGCCAGCGCCTGGGGCTCTTTGCCGGCTCCGGGGTGGGCAAGTCTGTGCTGCTGGGGATGATGACCCGCTTCACCCAGGCCGACATCGTGGTGGTGGGGCTGGTGGGGGAGCGGGGCCGCGAGGTGCGCGAGTTCATCGACCAGGCCCTGGGCGCCGAGGGGCGCGAGCGGGCCGTGGTGGTGGTGGCTCCGGCGGACGCCACCGCGCTGATGCGTCTGCGGGCGATGCGCCTGTGTCACCGCATCGCCGCCGGCTACCGGGATCAGGGCCACGATGTGCTGATGCTGGTGGACTCCCTGACCCGCTACGCCCAGGCTCAGCGGGAGGTGGCCCTGAGCCTGGGTGAGCCGCCGGCCACCCGGGGCTATCCGCCCTCGGCCTTCACCCAACTGCCCTCCCTGGTGGAGCAGGCGGGCAACGGCGAAGGGGGGCAGGGCAGCCTGACTGCCCTCTACACCGTGCTGGTGGAGGGGGACGACCAGAATGACCCGGTGGCCGACGCCGCCCGGGCGATCCTCGACGGTCACATCATCCTCTCCCGCGCCCTGGCCGAGCAGGGTCACTACCCGGCCATCGACGTCAACGCCTCCGCCTCGCGCCTGGTGGCCCAGTTGGTGGACGAGGCGGGGCAGGGCGCCATGCAGCGCCTGCGCCATTTGAACGCTCGCTTCGCCGAGGTGCGGGAGCTGCTGCCTTTGGGCGGTTACCAACCGGGCCAGGATGCGGAGCTCGACCGGGCCGTACAGGTGCAGCCCCGCATCGCCGAGTTTCTGCGTCAGGGGATGCACCAGGCCCAGGATTATCAAAGCAGCCGCGAGCAACTGGCGCAGCTGATGGAGGAGATCGACCGTGGCTGATCCCATCGCCCTGTTGCGGGCGCAGCAGGAGAAACGCCTGGTGGCCCTGGGCCAGCAGCGCAGCGACCGCCAACAACGCCTGAGCCGGCTGCAGCAGCGGGAGGGGCAGCTCAAGGCCCTGATCGCCGACTACAGCGGCAGTGGCTGCCAGGACCACGCCCTGCTGCTGGCCAACCGCAGCCAGATGGCCAGTCAGTTGCGTCCCCTGGTGGACCAGTGCCAGCGCCAGCAGGCGGTGGCCAGCGCCGACTTGGCGGCCCTGGAGGGCCAGTGGCGTCACCAGCTGGGCCGCCGCCAGGGACTGGTCTGGTTGGAGGGGGAGAAGCGCAAGCGCCGGCAGACCACCCAGCGCCGCCAGGAGCAGAAACAGATGGACGAGATGGCCAGCCGTGCCAAGCGGATCTGACCGCGTCCACCTCAAAACAAAAAGGGTCGCCAAGCGGCCCTTTTTGTTGGGATTTTATCGGCTCACCGTGCAGTCTCTCGCACTATTTTGGGTGTCATCATTACCGCCAAATCGGCCATACTGAGGACGACATTCGCGAGCCGGTCCGACGCAAGGAGCCCCCGATGAGCTATCACCCGAACTGCGATGCCCCCAATGCCAGATGCACCCGGAGTGCGACTCGGTGCGCCTGGTGCTCGAACCCAAGGGGCGGGATCTGGGGGGCTTCTCCGTCCGTCGCCTGTTGCCCTCGGCCCAGCAGCGTCGGGTGGGCCCCTGGGTGTTCTTCGATCACATGGGGCCCGCGCAGTTTCCCGCCGGCCAGGGGGTCAATGTCCGACCCCACCCCCACATTAACCTGTGCACCGTCACCTACCTGTTCGAGGGGGAGATCCTCCATCGCGACTCCCTGGGCAGCCTGCAGCCCATCCGTCCCGGCGACGTCAACCTGATGGTGGCCGGGCGCGGCATCGTCCATTCGGAGCGGGAGCGCCCGGAGGTGACCGCCGAGCCCCACGCTCTCCACGGACTGCAACTGTGGCTGGCCCTGCCGGAGGCGGATGAGGAGACGGACCCGGCCTTTTACCACTACCCGGGGGCCCAGGTGCCCCAGGTGGAGGTGGAAGGGGTGCCGGTAAGGGTGATCATGGGCCAGGCCTACGGGGTCACCTCGCCGGTGAAAACCTACGCCCAGACCCTCTACCTGGAGGCCCGGCTGAAGGCGGGCCAGCGCCTGACCCTGCCGGCGGCCCCTGAGCGGGCGCTCTACCTGGTTTCGGGGGCGGTCACCCTGGGCCAAACGGCCCTGAGCGACACCCAGATGGCGGTGCTGGCCGCTGAGCGCACCGTCACCCTGAGCGCCCAGCAGGACAGCCTGGTGGCCCTGGTGGGGGGAGAGGCGCTGTCGCACCGCCACATGGAGTGGAACTTCGTCTCCAGTCGGCCAGAGCGCATCGCGCAGGCCAAGGCGGACTGGCAGGCGGGGCGCTTTGCCAAGGTGCCCGGCGACGAGACCGAGTTCATTCCCCTGCCGTGAAGCGGCTTTGGCTCTGGTGAGAGTCCAATAAGGGCCAGCGGCCGACATCGCTGAGTGACGAGCAAGAATAAAAAACGCCACCCGGGAGGGTGGCGTTTTGTTCAGAGGCTCACGGCTTACCAGATGCGGATCCGGTCCTCCTCGGCGATGTAGAGCTTGTCGCCGGGCTGCACGTCGAAGGCGGTGTACCAGGCGTCGTGGTTGCGCGGGGCCAGGCTGCGGTAGCGACCCGGGGCGTGGGTACCGGCCCGCAGCTGGTTGAGCATGCTCTGCTCGGTGCGCTTCTCACGCCAGATCTGGGCCCAGGCCAGGAAGAAGCGCTGGTCGCCGGTCACGCCGTCGATCACCGGTGCTTCTTTGCCGTTCAGGCTCAGCTGGTAGGCCTCGTAGGCCATGGCGATGCCCCCCACGTCGCCGATGTTCTCGCCCAGGCTGTTGCGGCCGTTGACGAAGTTGTTGGGGATCGGCTCGTACTTGCTGTACTGGGCGGCCAGCTCGTCGGTCTTGGCTTCGAAGGCGGCGCGGTCGGCGTCGGTCCACCAGTTGCGCTGGATCCCGTTGGCGTCGGACTTGGAGCCCTGGTCGTCGAAGCCGTGGCCCATCTCGTGACCGATCACCGCACCGATGGCGCCGTAGTTCACCGCCGGATCGGCGTTGGGGTCAAAGAAGGGGGGCTGCAGGATGGCGGCGGGGAAGACGATCTCGTTGAATGAGCTGTTGTAGTAGGCGTTGACCCGTTGCGGCGTCATGCCCCAGCGGTTGCGGTCGGTCTTCTCCAGCTCCTTGGCGACGCTGTCGGCGTTGAAGAAGCGGCGCAGGGCCTGCACGTTGCCCACCAGGTCGTCGTCGGACAGCTCCAGGCCATCAAACTCCTGCCACACGTCCGGGTAGCCGATCTTGGGGTTGAAGGCGGCCAGCTTGGCCCGGGCGTTGGCCTTGGTCTCCTCGCTCATCCAGTCCAGGTTGTCGATGCGCTTGCCCAGGGCGGTGCGCAGGTTCTCCACCAGCTCGGACATCTGCTGCTTGGAGGACTCGGGGAAGTGCTCGGCCACGTAGAGCTTGCCGATGGCGAAGCCCAGAGACTGGGTGCCGGACATCTGCGCCACGGCGCGCTTCCAGCGCGGGCGGGGCTCCGCCTGGCCGCTCAGGGTCTGACCGAAGAAGGCGAAGTTGGCGGCGTAGATCTCCTCCGACAGCAGACTGGCGTTGTTGGTGATGGTGTGGAACACCAGGTAATCCTGCCACACCGCCAGCGACTCGCTGTTCACCAGGCTGATCATCCCCTTGATGGGCTCCGGGTGGGCCATGTTCAGCTGGGGCAGCTTGTAGCCGGAGGGGGCGAAAAAGCGGTCCCAGTCGAAGCCGGGGTACTCAGACGCCAGTTCGGTGCGCTTGATCTGGTTGAGGGTGAGATCGCGGTTACGGCGCTTCTCACGGGGCCACTGGGCTTCGGCCATCTTGGTTTCCAGCGCCAGGATGGCATCGGCCCGGGAGTCGGCGTTCTCGATGCCGGCAAAGCCCAGCACCTCGACGATGTGGGCGCGGTAGGCGTCGCGGATCTTGGCGAAGCGCTCACCCTCCTCCAGGTAGTAGGAGCGATCAGGCAGGCCTAATCCGGTGGCCCCCACGGACATCTCGTAGCGGTTGGGATCCAGACGGTCGAACCACATGCTGCCGGCGATGGGGCTGGCCGCGCCGGTCAGCCAGGCTTCACCGAACACCGTGGTGAGCGTGTCGGTGGAGTCGATGGCGCGGATCTGGTCCAGGGTGCCCTGGATGGGGGCGAGGCCCGCGGCGTTGATGGTCTCGGTGTCCATGTAGGCGCGGTAGAAATCGGCGATCAACTGCTCTTCGTCGTTCAGGTCGTCGCGGGTGAGGATGTCGTCGATGATCGCCTTGACCTGCTTCTCACTGCGCTCGGCCAGGGAGTCGAAGGCGCCGTAGCGGGTCTTGTCGGCGGGCATCTCGAAGGTGTCGTACCAGCTGCCGCTGGCGTAGGCGAAAAAGTCGTCGCCGGGGCGCACCGACAGATCGCGGGCGCTGAGATCGACGCCGAAGCTGCCGAGCTCCGGCTGGCCGGCCACCTGGGTGGCTTGTTGTTCGGGAGCTTGCTGCTCGGCATTGGGGGCGGTGGAGGTGCCACACCCGGCCACCGTGGCGGCCGCCAGGGCCATGGCTATCAGGGAACGCTTCATCGTTTTTCTTCTTCCTTGTGTCATCGTCATGAATCTAAAACCCGTTTATCTTCATTCGTTAACATAAAAAGTCAATCACCCGAGGGCGATTGACTCGAACTCGTTATGGTGCGCTTTAGGGCCGAATGACTCAGGCGCGCTGGGCCTGGATCTCCGCCTCCAGCTCGTTGGCCAACCCCGGGGGCAGCTGCAGCCGGGCGGCCAGCATGCCCAGGTAGGCCCGCTCCGCGGTGGTGTCCACGTCGATGGCCAACACCGAGGCGGCGTAGATCTCGGCGGCCACCTCGGGGCAGGTGGCGCTGTTGACGATGGCGTCCATGTCCACCGGCTGGCCCATCTCCTGGATCAGCAGGTTCTTGCTGGCCGGGTCCAGCTCCAGCATCTCGATGCGCTGGAAAATTGCCTGGCTCTCCTGGGCATCCAGTCGCCCGTCACAGCGCGCCGCCGCGATCATGGCGCGGATCAGCGTCATCCCCAACGCTTCGTTGGCCGCGGCATCGTTCTCGGCCGGCAGAAACGCCGAGCCTTCCGGGGCGGGGATCAGCTCGCCGCGCTGCTGGCTGAGGGCAGCGGACTCATTGGGGTAGGGGGACGGGGTGGTGGCCGCGTTGGCGCCGGAGGCGTGACCGCCCTGCGGGGCTTCGGCGCCGTTGGCGCTGGCCGAGTTGCTGTAGCGCTGATAGGCGGTGTAGGCCAGGGCCCCGACGGCGGCAATGCCGCCCACTTTGAGGGCCTTCTTGCCCATCTTACGACCGGATTTGCTCATCAGCAGGTTGCCGGCGACGCCGCCCGCCAGTCCTCCGGCAAAGCCCTTCGCTGCGCTGCTGCCCAGCAGCGATCCCAGCAGTTTGTTCACATCGGCCATCGCGTCTCTCGCTTTCAAGGTGATCCAATCGGGTGGAATGGGTCGAGGCCTTGGGGCTTGCACCGTCTTGATAAGCCAGTGCAATCCTCGACTTAACCCGATTCTACGCACAGATGGTTGAGCAAAGATCATCCAGGGGACATCGCGGGCCCGTAAGAGTGTAAGCAGGTGTTTTGGCGGGCCGAACAAGGGCAGCGCCCCGCGTCGAGGAGGCGGGGCATTCGTTGGCCCAAACGCCAAACCGGAGGCGTCTGGGCCGGAGTCGGCATTACAGCCAGGCGACGGGGATGGCCAGCATCAGCACTAGGTTGGCCAGGGTGCCCAACACAAAGAAGTAGCTGCGGGGGCTGGGGTTGCGCTCGGTGGCGATGGCGTAATAGAGCACCATGTGGGCGATGCGGGCCAGGGCGTATACCCAGACGCTGGCCGCCACCAGGGTGGGGCTGAGTTCAAACACCATGGCCAGCAGGGCGGTGGCCAGCATCAGCGGCGTGTTGGCCAGGGAGTTCTGGTAGGTGCGGTGGCTGCGAAACACGAAAGAGTCGTGACCCAGCTGGGCATCCACCACCCCGGGCACGTACTGCGCCTGCTTGCGGTGGGCGCCGATGGCGATGAGATGTTGCAGCAGCATGGTCAGCAGGGCCAGCCAGACTCCGGCAAAGGCGACAGCGTAGGTCTCGAACATGAAACGCTCCTTTTTCAGTTTGGTCAGGGAATGAGCACATTAGGTAGATGACAATTAGATTGTGCACAATATTAATTGGCGGGACCGGCCGGGAGCAAGTAAATTGTGCACAATGTTTTTCCGATGGAGCCCATCGTGACGGTCGATGCCCCCCAAGATCCCCTGCAGCTGGACAACCAGATCTGCTTTCCCCTTTACAGCGCCGCGAATGCAGTGACCCGGGCCTATCGCCCCCTGCTGGCGGAGTTTGACCTGACCTACCTGCAGTACATCGTGATGATGGTGCTTTGGGAGCGCCAACGGGTGAACGTGAAGACCCTGGGGGAGGAGCTGCACCTGGACTCCGGCACCCTGACGCCGCTGCTCAAACGCCTGGAGGCCAAAGCGCTGGTGGTGCGCCAACGTTCGGAGAGTGACGAGCGGGTGCGGGAGATCAGCCTGACCGAGGCGGGTCGGGCATTGAAGGTGAAGATGGGGCAGGTGCCGGCCAAATTAGCCTGCCGGGTGGATCTGTCGGTGGAGGAGCTGACCGAGCTGAAGCGGTTAAGCCAGAAACTGCTCAGTCAGCTCAGCCAAGGGTGAAGCCATAGGGGGAGAGGGCATTCGGGGCCCGACCGGGCCCCGGGTGATTCAATCGTTGGCCAGTTCGCCGTAGTCCTTGACGGCGGTCTCGGCCTGGCCGGCGCTGAGCACTCGGTCGAGCAGCTCTTTCTGTCCGGCGAGCAGTTTGCCGTTGATCTCGTTCTCCCCCTGGCAGTCACGCACCAGCTGCTGAAGGTGGTGCCACAGGCCGCTGACCGGTTGACGGGCCTGGGGGCCCAGGGCGGCGATCAGCCGCTGCATCCCCTTGGCGTCGGCGCTGACCCCAAGCTGGGTCAGGGCGCCGCTGCGTCGGCCGGCCCGGTTCTGCAGTTTCTGACACAGGGCGTCCACCCGGGGGTTGTGCAGGTTGAGGGCCTGTTGGTCGCGGCGCTGCAACAGCTCGCGCTGGTGGCGCAGCAGGGCCCGCAGCTGCTGGTAATCTTCGATGTCGAGACGGATCTCGCGCACCAGTTGCTGCAGGACTTCCCGTTTACTGCTCATTTAGCCGTGTTGCTCCAGCATGGATTGGGCCAGATCGGCCAGGTTGAGATCGAAGCGACCTTCGGACAGGGCGGCGCGCAGGGCGTTGACCTTATCCATGTCCACCTCGTCAATGGTTGCCAGCTCCTGCTCCGCCTGCTCCAGCAGCTGCCAATCGCCGCTGATGCTCTCTTTGCTGGCTTGGGGGCTGACCGGGCGGGCTTCTGCCGGCGCGACGGGTTTCTTCTCCGCACTCAAGTTGGTGGGGTAGTTGGCTGAAAGTTTGTTGATTTCCATAACCTTGGCTCGCTGCTCATCGAGTTAAAACTTTGTCACTGTCAAAAAAGCGACCCCGATGGCGTCAAACTAAAACCGCGTTTGCACTTTTCCTTCGGCCACCGGATAGGCGGTGATCACCTTGCCGGAGCTTAGGTTACGCACCCGTATGCTGTCCCCCTCTCCCCCCGAGTCCAGGGCCACCCCTCTCATCACCGCCGAAAATCCGCCACTGCTGGCTTCGATCACCACCTCATCCCCCAGGTTCACCAGGTTGGGCGGCGCCAGTTGGCTGTGCCGGATCGGCTGGTCCGCGCGGATGGCGCGGCGCACCGCCTGGCCAATCAGTCGCTCGCGGTCAAACACCCAATCCTGGCTGGTGGCGCTGAGCTCCTTGGGGGCGCGGGCAAGATCGCCGGCGCTGATGCGGTGATCCCGGGGCAGGCGATGGCGGGCCACCGGCAGCTCGGCGGTGGCACTGACCTTGGCCCGCACAAAATAGCGCCAGCCCAGGGCCGGGCAGCTCACCTGGCGTTGCAGGTGGCCCACCGGCAGGGATTGGGTCGAGGCCGGGGCGATGACCGGCGGCGTGGGGCAGGGGGTCTGGCTGGCCAGGCCTGAGGTGGGGCGCACCACCACCTGGCGGGCGCTGAGCGTCACGCCGGCCCGCTGGCTCCAGGCCACGAGCTCCCGCTCCAACGTCAGGCTCAGGTGGCGACGCACCTGGGCATCGGCGCCGGCTTCCGGCTGAGCTGACAGGGGGGAAGTCAGGCCCAGAAGAAGGGGAAAAAGGGCGGAAAGTCGGGTTCCTGTTTTTCGGATTGGCATGGCCTAAGTGTATGAAATAAAAGAATTAAAAACCTTGGCACGCTTCTTGTTTGCACCTTGTCGCCGCCCACTATGGTGGCACTGCCATCGAGCCGAGACAAGTGAAGAAGGAGTCATCATGGCAATTAATCTCGACGCCGCCCTGGGGGTCCATGGTCACACCCTGGATTTCCGGGTGGAGCGGTCCAAGGTGCTGGCCGGCAACCTGGCCAACGCAGAAACCCCCGGCTACCTGGCCCGGGACCTGGACTTCTCCAAGCTGATGACCCAGCTGGAGCGCGGCCAGGGGGCGGATCGCAACTACCAGCACGCCTACCGGGTACCCCACCAGACCTCCGCCGATGGCAACACCGTGGAGCTGGGCCAGGAACAGGCGCGCTTTTCGCAGAACGCCATGGACTTCCAGACCAGTCTGACCTTTCTCAACATGAAGATTCAGGGCCTGCAAAAGGCCATTGAGGGCCGTTAACCATGTCCTTTGTTGATATCTACCAGATCGCCGGTTCGGCCATGAATGCCCAGAGCATCCGGCTGAACACCGTGGCCAGTAACCTGGCCAACGCCGAAGCGGCGGCCCCGGATGAGGCCAGCGCCTATCGCGCCCTCAAGCCGGTGTTCCAGACCCTGTACGAACAGTCCAATGCCGGCGGCATGAGCGCCAACGTCAACATCGCTGGCCTGGTGCAGTCCGATGCGCCCCTGGAGAGCCGCTACGAGCCGGACCACCCCATGGCCAACGATCAGGGCTACGTCACCTATTCCAACGTCAACACCGTCCAGGAGATGGCCGACATGATGGCCGCCACCCGCGCCTTCGAGACCAGTGTCGACATCATGTCCCGGGCCCGCTCCATGCAGCAGAGCCTGCTGAAGTTAGGAGGTATCTAAGATGAACCCCATCGCCCTTGATGGCGCCCAGCCCACCACCAGCAACGAGCCGGTGGCGCAAAACGGCGGCACCAACCCCAACGACCCCTTTGCGCTGAAAAACGAGTTTCTCACCCTGATGGTGGCGCAGATCCAGAACCAGGATCCGCTCAATCCCCTGGACGGCACCGAGTACGTGACTCAGCTGGCCCAGTTCTCCCAGGTGGAGAGCCTGGAGTACCTGCGCATGGGTCAGCAGAACCAGGCGATCCTGATGGAGAACCTGCAGGTGCTGGGCACCACCAACCTCATCGGCCGCGAAGTGCTGGTGGACGCCGACAGCATTGAGCTGGGCACCGAGGCGGTGAACGGCAAGATCTACCTGGAGAACGCCGTCGAGTCGCTGACCCTGGAGGTCACCGACGAGAACGGCAACGTGGTGGCCACCCTGGAGAAGGGCAGCCAGGGCGAGGGGGAAGTGGACTTCGTGCTGGATCCGGAAGAGCTGGGCCTGCCCCCGGGTGAGTACCAGCTGACCGCCAAGACCGAGGCGGGCGGCGAGAGCGGCGAGGCCCTGACCATGGTGGCGGCCACCGTCAACAAGGTGCACATCAACTCCGCCACCGGTTACATGATGCTGGAGCTGGGCAACGGCCTGGGCGCGGTATCCATTTTCGACATTCGTGAAATGGCCTAAGGCCAAAGAGGACTGATCCCATGTCTTACAACATCGCCCTGTCCGGCCTGCGCACCACCAGCCAGGACCTGAACACCATCTCCAACAACATCGCCAACGTCTCCACCCCCGGTTTCCGCGGCTCCCGCACCGAGTTCGCCTCCATCTACGCCGGCGGCCAACCCGGCGGGGTGGGGGTGGCCAACGTCTCCCAGAACTTCAACACCGGTGGTGATGTCATGTACACCGGCCGTCAGCTGGACATGGCCATCCAGGGCAACGGCTTTTTCATGACCAACAACCAGGGCACCACCACCTACACCCGCTCCGGCATGTTCGCCCAGGATAAAGACGGCTACATCGTCGATGCCCACGGCGGCGTGCTGCAGGGCTACCCGGTGGGCCCCAACGGTCAGCTGCTGACCGGCTCGGTCTCCGACCTGCAGATCTACAACGGCTCCCTGCCGGCCAAGTCCACCACCGACATGGGCCTGGTTCTGAACCTGGACTCCAGCAACACCCCGGTAGACCCGGCCGACTTTGACCCATCGGACGCCTCCACCTACCACGCGCTGAACTCCACCAAGATCTACGACTCCCTGGGGAACGAGCACAACCTGACCCAGTACTACATGAAGACCGCGGACAACACCTGGGAGGTGCGCTACGAGATGGACGGGGTGGACGTCACCCAGTACGCCTCCGGCACCTCCATCACTTTCGATCAGAACGGTGCCCTGGTCTCCGGTCAGGACCTCACGCTCAACATCCCCGATAACCTGGTGGACGCCGATGGCAACGCCATCCTCGGCGGGGCCGCGGCCCTGGACATCGCCCTCTCCTTTAACGGCACCACCCAGTTCGGCTCCGACTTCTCCGTGGCCAGCATGCGCCAGGACGGCTACAGCTCCGGTGAGCTGTCCGGGATCCGGGTGGACGACAACGGCATGCTCTACGGCGTTTACACCAACGGCCAGGACCAGCTCCAGGGCCAGGTGATCCTGGCCAACTTCCCCAACCCCAACGGCCTGCAGCAGATCGGTAACACCGCCTGGACCGCCAGTTACGCCTCCGGTCAGGCGGTGATCGGCGCCGCCGGCACCGGCACCATGGGCACCCTGACCGCCGGGGCCATCGAGGGCTCCAACGTCGATTTGACCGGTGAGCTGGTCAACCTGATGACCGCCCAGCGCAACTACCAGTCCAACGCCAAGGTGATCAGCACTCAGGACAAGCTGACCCAGGCGCTGTTCGCGGCGATCTGAGGCTAGGGAGCAACCATGGACAAACTGCTCTACACCGCCGCCAGTGGCGCCAGCCGGGTGATGGAAGCCCAGACCATCCGGGCCAACAACCTGGCCAACGTCAACACCAATGGCTTCCGCGCCGATCTGGAGCGGGTTCAGGCCCACCAGTTGGGCGGCTCGGGTCTGCAGACCCGGGTGCTGGCCCAGACCCAGCAGTCCGGCGCCAACCTGCGGGCCGGTGAGCTCAACAACACCGGCCGGACCCTGGATGTGGCCATCCAGGGGGACGGCTGGCTGACGGTCCAGACCCCGGAGGGCGAGGCCTACACCCGTGCCGGTGGCATGGTGCTGGACGCCGACGGCTTCGTCACCATCGACGGCCGCGCGGTGCTGGGGCTGGACGGCCCCATCCAGTTGCCGGAGTACCGGGAGCTGACCATCGGCGAGGACGGCACCCTGAGCCTGCTGCCCGCCGAGGGGGGCCTGATTGAGGAGGTGGGCCAGCTCAAGCTGGTCAACCCCGAGGCCAACCAGCTGGTGAAGGGCACCGACGGCCTGATGCGCCTGGACAACGGTGCGGTGGCGCCCCAGGACGAGGAGGTCAAGCTGGCCTCCGGTTTCCTGGAGGGCAGTAACGTCACCGCCATCGAGGAGCTGCTCGCCTCCATGTCCCTGTCCCGTCAGTTTGAGCTTCAGGTCAAGCTGATGAAGAGCGCTGAAACCCTGGCGCAGTCGGGTAACCGTCTGCTGCGTGACAGTTAAGGAAGAGAAATCACATGCAATCTGCACTTTGGGTCAGCAAAACCGGCCTGACCGCCCAAGACACCAAGATGACCACCATCGCCAACAACCTGGCGAACGTGAACACCACCGGCTTCAAGCGCGACCGGGTCTCCTTCAACGACCTGTTCTACCAGACGCAGCGCCAACCCGGCGCCATGGCCGACCAGCAGAATGAGCTGCCCTCCGGCCTGCAACTGGGCACCGGGGTGCGCATCACCGGCACCCAGAAGGTGTTCACCACCGGCGACATCATCACCACCAACCAGCCGCTGGACCTGGCCATCATGGGCCAGGGCTTCTTCCAGGTGGAGCAGCCCAACGGCGATTTCGCCTACACCCGTGACGGCCAGTTCTACCGCAACGCCGACGGCCTGATGGTCACCTCCGAGGGGATGCCCATGGTGCCCGCGGTGGAGATCCCGGAGGACGCCCTGACGGTGACCATCGGCACCGACGGTATCGTCACCGCCCAGATCGCCGGGGACGCCGAGCCCCAGGAGCTGGGCCAGTTGACCCTGGTGAACTTCACCAACCCGGCGGGCCTGGAAGCCTTCGGCAACAACCTCTACCGCGAGACCGCGGCCTCCGGCGTGGCCATCGAGGGGATCCCCGGTGACGGCGCCCTGGGCCAGCTCAAGCAGGGCACTCTGGAGGGCGCCAACGTCAACGTGGTGGAGGAGATGGTGGAGATGATCTCCACCCAGCGTGCCTACGAGATGAACGCCAAGGTGGTCTCCTCCACCGACGACATGCTCAAGTACCTCAACCAGGTACTCTAAGGGGGCTGGGATGAGAGACCGGAGTCATAACAAGGTGCCCAGCCCTTCCTGCCACCGCCTGACGGCCTGGAGCTGGGTGCTGGTGCTGGCGTGCCTGCTGGTGCTGACCGGGTGCGGCAGCACCTACCTGCCGCCGGAGGAAACCCCCAACGCCCCGGAGTACGCGCCGCCGGCGCTGGAGTTTGCGCTGCCCAGCCCCAGCCACGGCAGCCTCTACCGTAAGGGCTACAACCTGGCCCTGTACCAGGACCGACGCGCCTACCGGGTGGGGGACATCCTCACGGTGGACCTGGAGGAGAAGACCCAGGCCAGTAAGAAGGCCGACACCCGCACCTCCAAGGACTCCAGCCTCCAGGGCTCCGGCTCCTATGGCTTCGGCAACAGCTCCGGCTCCGGCCAGGCACAGTTGGGGGGCGGAAGGGATTTTTCCGGTAACGGTTCCTCCTCCCAGCAGAACCAGCTTTCCGGCGCCATCACGGTGACCGTGGCCAACGTGCTGCCCAACGGCGTACTGGTGATCCGCGGGGAGAAGTGGCTGCGGCTGAACCAGGGGGACGAGTACATCCGCCTGGTGGGTCTGGTGCGTCCCGAGGACGTGGACCAGGCCAACCGCATCTCCTCCCAGCGCATCGCCGATGCCCGCATCAGCTACGGCGGTCGCGGCACCCTGGCGGACGTCAACGCCCCGGGCTGGGGCATGCGCTTCTTTAACGATCCCATCTTCCCCTTCTAAGGCCCTGCTATGCGAAGACTGATCCCTTTCCTGTTCACCCTGGTGGCGGCCCTGCCGGCCCAGGCGCGACTCCTGATGGACATCGTGGATGTGCAGGGGGTGCGTGAGAACCAACTGGTGGGCTACGGCCTGGTGGTGGGGCTGGACGGCACCGGCGACAAATCCCAGGTGCGCTTCACCAGCCAGTCGGTGGTGAACATGCTCAAGCAGTTCGGGGTGCAGCTGGACGACCGCATCGATCCCAAGCTGAAGAACGTCGCGGCGGTGGCGGTGCACGCCACGGTACCCCCCCTGGCCAGCCCCGGACAGACGGTGAACGTCACCGTCTCCTCCATCGGCGACGCCAAGAGCCTGCGCGGCGGCACCCTGCTGATGACCCCGCTGCACGGCATCGACGGCGAGGTCTATGCCGTGGCCCAGGGCAACCTGGTGGTGGGCGGCGTCAGCGCCGAGGGGCGCAACGGCAGCTCGGTGACCATCAACACCCCCACGGTGGGCCTCATCCCCTCCGGCGGGATTCTGGAAGCGGACATCCCCTCCAACTTCACCGAACTGCCGGACATCATCCTCAACCTGCGCCAGCCCAGCTTCAAGACCGCGCGCAACATCGAGCGCAGCGTCAATGATCTGTTCGGTCCCGATGTGGCCCGCGCCCAGGACCACGCCAAGGTGCTGGTGCAGGCGCCGCTGGAGCCCCGCCAGCGGGTGACCTTCATGTCGATGCTGGAGGAGATCGAGGTGGAGATCGGCCGTCAGCGGCCCCGGGTGGTGTTCAACAGCCGCACCGGCACCGTGGTGATCGGCCAGGAGGTGCGGGTGCAGCGGGCCGCGGTCAGCCACGGCAACCTCACGGTCACCATCACCGAGCGCCAGCAGGTGAGCCAGCCCAACGCCTTCGGCGGCGGCGACACCGCGGTGATCCAGGACAGCGAAATCAGCATCAACGAGGGCAGCGCCAACATGTTTGTCTGGCCCGAAGGCACCAGCCTGGATGAGATCGTCCGGGCGGTGAACAGCCTGGGGGCGGCCCCCATGGATCTGATGGCGATTCTCCAGGCGCTGGAGGAGGCCGGGGCCCTGGAAGCGGAACTGGTGGTGATCTGATGAACCGAATCGACGCAAGCCAAAGTGTGCTGGGGGGCCTCAGCGCCGGCCAGCTCAAACAGCAGCACGGTGAAGAGGGGGCCATCCGCGAGGTGGCCCGCCAGTTCGAGACCCAGTTCCTGCAGACGGTGCTCAAGCAGATGCGATCCGCCACCGACGCCCTGAAGGAGGAGGAGGGCCCCCTGAGCGAGAAGCGGGGGGTGTTCCACGACTTCTACGATGCCGAACTGGCCCAGTCCATGAGCCAGCACCAGGGGATCGGCCTGGCGGAGGTGATGGTGCGCCAGCTGCGGCCGCAAAACGCCGAGCCGCTAAAGCCGGTGGCCCCCACGGTCGCCCATAAAGGGCACGAGGGCGCCCCACAAGTGGCCAACATTCGGGCCATGCAGCCAGCGCTGGTGGTGCCCCAGGCTGATAAGGAGTCGTAATGAACATGCTTGGTAATGGCCTCTCTGGGCTGCACGCCGCCCAGATGCACCTGGCCATCACTTCCAACAACATCGCTAACGCCACCACCCCGGGTTACAGCCGCCAGCAGCTGCTGGTCAGCGCGCGCCCCGGGGGCTTTATGGGGGCCGGCTCCGGCGTCCAGGTGGACGGGGTGCGCCGGGTGGCGGACCAGTACCTCACCGCCCAGGTGTGGCGCTCCAGCACCCAGGCGGGCTTCTCCAACACCAAGGCGTCCTACCTGGGCAAGACCGAAGAGGTGTTCGGCTCCAAGGGCGCCAGCATCTCCATGGGGCTGGACAGCCTCTTTGCCGCGCTTAATGCCGCCATGGAGAGCCCCAACGACATCGCCACCCGTCAGAGCGTGCTCAACGAGGCCCGCGCCCTGACCAGCCGTTTCAGCACCATCAACCAGAGCCTGGAGAGCCAGCTCAAGCAGGTGGAGGAGCAGATCAAAGGCTCGGTCACCGAGGTGAACACCCGGCTGGAGAACGTGGCGCGACTGAACAAGGAGATCCAGGCGCACCAGGCCAGCGGCGACATCCCGCCGCAGCTGCTGGACGCCCGGGACCAGGCGGTGGCGGAGCTGTCGGAGATGGTGGACATCCGCACCACCGAGAACGCCGATGGCACCATCAACGTCACCCTGCCCAAGGGCCAGCCCCTGGTGCTGGGCACCTCGGCGGCGGTGTTTGAGGCCTACCCGGATCCCAACAACCCCCAGTTCTCCCTGCTGAGCCTCAGCATCGGCGGCACCACCTACGACATCCGGGAGGATGTGGGGGGCAGCCTGGGGGCGCTGTTCGACTACCGGGACAACAGCTGGCAAACCAGCCGCGACTTTATCGACGAACTGGCGATGCAGATGGCGGACGGCTTCAACGCCATCCTGGCCCAGGGCACCGACCTGAACGGCAACCCCCCGGCCCTGGACCTGTTTACCTACGATCCGGCCAACCCCGCCGGCACCCTGACCATCACCGACGGCTTCACTGCCGAGATGTTGGCCTTTGGTAAGGATGGTACCCCGGGTGACAACGAGAACCTCAAGGATCTGCTGGAGTTCCAGAACACCAAGCTGACCTTCAGCTCCCTGGGCAGCGACGCCACCTTGAACGAGGCCTACGCCATGTACTTGGGCCAGCTGGGGATCGAAAGCCGCCAGGCGCAGCTGGAGGCGGACTCCGCCAACGGCGAGCTTATCCGCTCGTTGAACGAGCGGGACAGCGTCAGTGCGGTCAACCTGGATGAGGAGGGGGTGAACATCATCGTCTACCAGCAGGCCTACCAGGCCAACGCCAAGGTGATCAGCTCCGCCGATCAGCTGTTTCAAACCATGCTGAGCATGTTCTAAGGGAGAGAAGTGATGCGCGTTTCCATGCAACAGATGCACCGGTTAAACATCAACAGCATGCAGATGAACCAGGCCAACTACGGCAAGGTGATGCAACAGATGTCCACCGGCAAGCGGATCAACGTCCCTTCCGACGACCCCCTGGGCGCGGTACAGACCCTGAGCCTGCAGCGCGAGCAGGCCCAGCTGATCCAGTACATGGACAACATCTCCAGTCTGCGGATGAGCCTGAGCCGCTCCGAGTCCACTTTGGACAACATGAACAACGTCCTCTACCGGGTGCGGGATCTGACCCTGCAGGGCAACAACGGCGCCCTCAGTCACGAGGATCGCAAGGGGATCGCCGCCGAGCTTCGGGTGCTGCAGGACTCCCTGGTGGAGCACGTCAACACCCGGGATGAGAAGGGCAAGTACATCTTCTCCGGCAATGAAGTGGACACCGCGCCGGTGGCCCGGGACGCCAACGGCAACTGGGTCTACCAGGGGGATCTCAACCAGCGGGACGTCCCGGTGGGGGAGGGGAACTGGGTTAAGGGCAACGACACCGCCGGGGCGATCTTCTTCTCCGGGGCCGCCGACATCTTCAACGAGATGGACAACTGGATCGCCGTGCTGGAAGACCCCAACCTGGCCCCCGGGGACCCGGCCTTCGAGGCGGCGTTCAATGGCGCATTAACTGCTATCGACGGCACCATGGGGACCATCGGCCAGACCATGACCGAACTGGGTGGCCGTCAGCAGGCGATGGACCTGCTGGAGACCGCGCACCAGGACATCGGCATGTTCAACCAGGAACTCATTGGCGAGATTGAAGATCTCGATTACTCTGAGGCCAGCCTGGCGCTGGCCACCTACCTGATGGCCCTGCAGGCCACCCAGCAGAGTTACGTCAAGATCAACCAGCTCAGCCTGTTCAACCACCTCTAAGGAGTCCCCCATGGTCAGTGCCGTCTCCGATGCCCTGTCGGTACAACAGCGACGCCAGTCCCAGCCGGCGCAAGCCGGTGGCGTGCCGACCGAAGGGGGCCCGCGCAAGGCCACCAAGAAGGGCGTGGCCCTCCCCCAGTGGCGTACCGAGAGCTACCGTCGCTGGGCGGCGGTGGGCCAGGGGCAGCACCAGGTGGCGGCGGCCCAGACCGGGGCCCAGGTGCTGCGCCAGGCCAAGACTCAGCTGAGCCAACTTAAGCGCCAGGTGGACCTGGCCCTGAGAGATGGCGGTGGCAACGCCGCGGCCATGGGCCAGCTGCGTGACAAGGTGAGCGGCCTTAAGGCCCAGTACCGGGGGCAGACCCTGCTGGATCATCAGCTCAACCTGGTGCGGGGCGAGCAGGGGGCGGCGCCCCGCCACTACGCCATCAAGGGCGCCGATCTGGCGGCCAGCAAGCCCAGAGACGAGCGGCTAACCGCCCAGTTTGGCCAGCAGCGCAGCGAGTTCGTCCTGCCGGGCAACGTCGATAGCACCAAAGTGACCGATGCGCTCAAGCAGGGGTTGTCGGGGCTTGGCATCGAGGTGCGCCAGGGGGCCGACGGCCGACCTGTGCTGATGATTGCCAGCGATCAGCAGGCCAAGCTGGAGGGGGGGCTTTGGATGTCCGGCCAGGGCCAGCGCCTGCCCGCCGGAGACGGTGTGGCGGTGAAGACCCAGGAGGTTTACCCCTGGCAGGACCCGCGGGAGTGGCGATTCGACAGCCCGGAGCAGCTCAAGCAGGCCCAGGCGAAAATCCGCAAGACTCTCTCCAAGGTGGAAGCCCAGCTGGGGGAGCTGGAGTCCATCCAGGCCAAGGTGAGTCAGCGACTGGATAAAATTCGCCGTCACACCGGCACCGGCCAGGTGGACGAGTTGCTGCAGGATCTCAATCGCGATCTACAGCGCTCCCCCTTTGCCAGCCAGGTGGGGGCTCTGTTGGCCCAGGCCAACCTCTCCCGGGCCCAGGTCTCGGATCTGCTGAAGTAGCCAAGCGCTCGGTAGAAAAAACGCCGTCTCAGGACGGCGTTTTTTTGTGCCCGATTTCTGTCTAAATGGCACTGGCCGTGCTTGGGCGGGTTGAAGGAGCGACGGTGTCGAATCCGCTCTGTCCGGAGTGCACCGGGCCGAATGTACCCAGCTGCCTGGGACTGAAAGGCCAGATAAAGCCAATAAAAACAATAGACTGGAAAATATTTTGGCGGCTTGTTAAAGGAATCCACTGGCGTAGACGTTTTGAGATAGTGAGACAATTAACAGCACTTCACTGGAGGAATCCCATGCTGTCTATCCAAACCAACTACAACTCTCTGGTTGCTCAGAACTCCCTGGGTCGTTCCAACTCCGCCATGGGCACCGCCATGGAGCGCCTGTCCACCGGTTTCCGCATCAACTCTGCCAAGGACGATGCTGCCGGCCTGCAGATCGCCAACCGCATGGAAGCCCAGTCCCGCGGCATGTCTGTTGCCATGCGCAACGGTCAGGATGCCATCGGCATGATGCAGGTTGCCGAAGGCGCCCTGGACGAGGTGACCAACATCGCCTACCGCATGAAGGACCTGGCCACCCAGGCGGCGAACGGCACTAACGGCGCCAACGAGCTGGCTGCTCTGGACGCTGAGTACCAGGAACTGTCCGCTGAAGTTGACCGTATCGTCGCCAGCTCCGAATTTGCCGGCCAGAACGTATTCAACGCCTTTGCCGGCGGCGTGACCTTCCAAATCGGTGCCCTGAACGCTGGCCAGGATCAGCTGAACGTGACTGTTGACGCTACCGGCGTAGCCATTGGCGGTGACATCTCCACTCAAGCTGGTGCCCAAGCGGCCATCGATACCGCCATGGCGGCTCTGGATACCGTAAACGGTCACCGCGCCACCTTCGGTGCCAACATCAACCGCATCGAGCACACCATCAACAACCTGTCCAACATCGTGGAAAACACCGAAGCGGCCAAGGGCCGGATCATGGACACCGACTTCGCTGTTGAGACCGCCAACATGACCAAGAACCAGCTGTTGGTTCAGGCCGGCACCAACATCCTGGCCCAGTCCAACCAGATGGGCGGCCTGGTAATGGGTCTGCTGTAAGTCGCTACTGACGAGACCAAAAGGGGGCCATTCGGCCCCCTTTTTTATGGCCTCGATTCGGGGCCATATACGCGATGAGTCATCGGGCCGCCGCAGTGAATTGCGCCTTACCGCACCACTCTACCATCGAGCCAGGTCAACGCCTCTCAGGGCCGGTCTCAGCCATCTTAATGGCGCCATTCGGGCGTGCTCTGAGCCTCGGTATGCCTCACTGCACTCTCTCGGGTTAGGGGGCGCTTACTGCCCCGCAAGCGGGCCTTCAGGCCATTCAAGTTACCCCCCACTCGAGCCGCCTTTACTGGACAGAACCTGCGGTTATCCAGGCGGAAGAAGGAGTTCCTTCCCCCCGAATCAGACGGAAGTGTCGGCGCCGATAATCGAAAGCTCTATGTGCTAATGCACTGAATAGAAAAGATATTTCGATTTGGCATCAAGCTTGCTTGGATGCTGTTCCATTAGGAGAGAGTATGATCAGTTCCGGTATCAACCCCAGCGAAATGGCCTACATGCTGATGCAGGCGGAGCGGGCCCCAAAGGACCAGCTCTACAGCGTGCAGAAGGCCCAGTACGAAGCCCAGCTGGCGGCGTACAAGGCCATCGAGAGCAAGCTCAACAGCTTCAGCTCCAGCATGAAGGAGATCAGCGACGGCGCCTTCAGCCAGAAAGGGGTGGAGATCTCCGACGAGACCATCGCCAACATCACCGCCGGCAGCGACGCGGCCACCGGGGATTACGCGTTCTACGTCAAGCAACTGGCCAGCGCCCACCAGCTCTCCTGGGAGTTTGACTCCATCGACGGCCCCCTGCCCGCTGGCGACATCACCTTCAGCGTCGGCGGCGAGTCGATGACTCTCAATATGGCGGATTACGGCAACCTCAATGAGCTGCGTGACGCCATCAACAACTCCGAACTGAACCCCGGGGTGCAGGCTTCCCTGGTGCAAAGCGGGGACAAGGTGCACCTGGTGCTTACCGGCGCCGAAACCGGTGAGGGCAACGCCATCACCGTCGAGCACAACGGCACCGACATCACCAACACTCTTAACGAGATGTCCAAGGCCCAGGACGCCATTGTGCTGATGGGGGAGACCAACCCCATTGAGATCCGCAATTCGTCCAACACCCTGGATAACGTGATCTCCGGCCTCACCATCGAACTTAAGCAGGCCCACGCCACCGACGAGTCCGGCAACTTCATCGGTGGCCCCCTGCGGGTTTCCGTCGGTCAGGACAAGGAAGCGATCACCGAGTCGGTGCAGACCTTCATCGATGAGTACAACGCCCTTATCGATGAGATTGGCAAGTTCACCTTCGGCAAAAAGGTGGGGGGTGAGGACGATGAGGACAGCAGTGACGACGTGGGCGTGCTTTCCGGCGATGCGGCCCTTCGCAGCCTGAGTCAGCGCCTGCGCACCGAGCTCTACACCGAGTCCAGTGACGGCCTGCGCCTGTCCGACATCGGCATCGAGGTGACTCGCGATGGCAAGCTCAAGCTGGATACCGCCGAGTTCGAATCCGCCCTGGATACCCACGGCAACCAGGTACAGAACCTCTTCTCCGAGGAGGGCGGCCTGTTTGACCGTCTGGACACCACCCTGTCCACCTACACCGACAACGACGGTTACCTGAAAAACCGTCAGGACTCCATGGAGCAGAACATCCGCCGGGTGGAGGACCGCATGGAGCAACACGACATGCGAATGGAGCAGGTCTACAACCGCTACCTGTCCCAGTTTGTCCGGGTGGAACAGTTGACGCTGCAGATGCAGCAATCCGGC
Organism: Ferrimonas balearica; assembly: GCF_019802085.1. Classification (GTDB taxonomy): domain Bacteria; phylum Pseudomonadota; class Gammaproteobacteria; order Enterobacterales; family Shewanellaceae; genus Ferrimonas; species Ferrimonas balearica_B. Next base: position 1,610,993 of record NZ_JAHVHV010000001.1, on the reverse strand, counting down.
ATGTACTTCTATTAAAACAACGACTAAGTCGAGAATCCGATGCTTACAGAACAATCCCCTTTCGATGCCTACAAGCACACCAACGTGGATGCCCGGGCCGCCGCTGCCAACCAGCACGAGCTGGTGCGGATGCTGCTCGATGGCCTATTGGACGAGCTGGCCCGCGCCGAGGGCCACCTGGAGGCCAAGCGGGTGGAGCACAAAGGGGCCAGCATCGGCAAGTGCCTCGACATCATTCACGGCCTGGACAGTGCGTTGGACATGGAGCAGGGCGGCGAGATCGCCCAGAACCTGCACCGCCTGTACGACTACTGCAGCCAGCAGCTGTTCCAGGCCAGCTTGAAGAACGACGCCACGTTGTTGAAACCCGTAGATAAGGTGATCCGCGATGTACGAGACGGCTGGCAAAACCTCAACTGAGGCGGGTGGGCCTTCGCTCAGCAGCGACGCCCTGCGTCGGCAGTGGAGCAAGCTGGCGGTGCTGCTCAAGGAGTGCGCCGAGAAGCAGGACTGGGACCAGCTGCGCAAGGTGGACATGGCGATGCGCCAGCGCCTTCAGCAGGCGGAGAAGACCGATGACCCCCGGGAGATCCAGGCCCGTCGCGCCCTGGCCGAAGCCCACCGGGAGGCGCTGCACCAGGTGGTGAGCGCCCAGGAGGATCTGGAGCAGCGGATGAAGAAGCTGCGCCAGGACAAAGAGGGCCTCAGCGCCTACGAACTGACCAAACTGAGTGGAGACTAGGGTGCAGATCACCGCGATGCAGGCCCCCCAGGGCAGGACGCCAACGGACCCCATCACCGGCCAACCTCTGGACGGTGAAGAGGGGCTCACAGAGGGCTTTGGTCAGCTGATGCCCCTGACGACAAGCCAACCCCAACCGGGTCAGCCGGTTCCGGTTCAGGCGGTAGCAACACTGCCCCAGCCGGGGCAGGAGGGCGGCAGTCGCTCGCAGCCGCTGGCGCCCATGGCCGCCACGGCCGAGGCGCAGGCCCTAAGCCAAGCCCAGGCCGTCGAAGGGCGGCCACCCCAGGTGTTACCGCGCCTCGAAGCTGGCGCACCCCAGAGTCCGCAGCAAGCTGCCCTGGCGACCCAGGCCGCAACGGTTGATGGGGTTCAGTCCACTCGCGTCACTTTGACCCCCGAGCCGATGGCGCGCCTGGGCAACACCGCTCTGCTCAATCCCGGACAGAGTCGGGTGGCCCTGGCCAGCGCCGAGGCGGTGGCGGAGCTGCGTCCTCTGGAGGCCCAGGGCAGCGCTACCCAGGCTCAGTTCCAGTTGAGCCAGCTGGCCAGCCCCACCAAACCCACCCACCAGTGGGGGCCGATGAGCCTGCCCAGCGAGCATCAGCACTGGGCCCGGGAGATGCTCAGCCCCCTGCGTGACCAGCTGCGCTTCCAGTTTGAGCAGCAGATCAAGTCTGCCGAGCTTCGGTTGGATCCGCCGGAACTGGGGCGCATCGAACTGAACGTGCGGATGGAGGGCGAGCGCCTGGTGGTCCAGCTCAATGCCGCCAACCCGACGGTGCGTGAAGCCCTGCAAAGCGGCGCCGAACGCCTGCGGGATGAATTGGGCCAGCACCACGGCGGCAGCGTCGACGTGGAGGTGGGCCAGGAGGGGGAGGGCAAGCGCTCCCCCTACGAGGAGCGACGCGCTGAGGGGGTGACCCAAGTGGCCGCCGCCGCAATCGGCCCGGTCGAGGCCGAGAACCATAACAACCTGATTGATGCCCTGGCCTAGGGCAGGAGAGTGATATGCAACCTCAAGGGACGAACCGCCGAGCCCTCTCTCGCAGCCTGGTGATCCTGATGGCCGCCTCCCTGGCGAGCTACTGGGCCGGCACCCAGACCGCCCAGTGGTGGCAGCCGGAGGATGCCCCCAGCTATGTGCAGGGCGCGGCCCATTTCCACAAGCTCGATCGCTTCGTCATCAGCGTGCCCGGTGAACAGTACCAGCACTACGTGCAACTGGAGCTGGCGATCAAGAGCCCCTCGGACAGCTTCGGCGAGGTGCTCAGCGACGCCGAACCCTTGGTGCGCAACGCCCTGATGCACCTGTTCTCCAAGAAGCAGTTCGAGGAGCTGAGTCAGCTTAAGGATCTCAATGGCTTGCAGGACGAGGTCAAAACCCTGCTGCGGGAGACCCTGACCAAGAACAGTTACCCCTCGGAGATCGACGAGGTGCTCTTCACTCGACTGGTTGTGCAATAAGGACGGGCCATGCTGCAAACCGAACACGCCTATCAGGAGCCGGTGTCACCGCCGGCGGCCCGGGCACACGACGAAAGCCACTACCTGCGCCAGTATCTGCCCCTGGTGAAGCGGGCCATGGGGCAGCTGCGCAGTCACTGCGGGCCCATGATGGGGCCGGAGGACATGGAGCAGATCGGCCTGATGGCCCTGCTTGATGCCTTGCGCCGCTACCCCGGAGAGCCGGACAACGGCTTTATCGCCTTCGCCGGCATGCGGGTGCGGGGCGCGATCCTCGACGAGCTGCGTCGCCAGGACTGGCGGCCCCGACAACTGCGCCAGCAATCTCACGAGCTCAACGACACCGTGCGTCGACTGACCCGGGAGCTGGGGCGTCCCCCCCAGGACAACGAAGTGGCCAATGCGCTGGATCTCTCCATCGAGCAGTACCGGGAGCGATTGTACGCCAGTCAGGCGGAGTCCCTGCAGAGCCTCGATGAACTGCTCGGGGCGGGTGGCGCCTTCGAACATGAGGGCAACGAGACCGAGCGCTTCCAGAAGGAGCGCACCCTGGCCACGGCCCTGGCCAAGCTCAACCAGCGGGAGCAGCTGGTGCTCTCCCTCTACTACCAACACGAACTGAACCTTAAAGAGATCGCCCTGACCCTGGGGCTGACCGAGTCCCGGATCTGCCAGCTGCACAAGCATGCGGTGAAGCAGCTCAAGGCGATCTACCAGGATTGGGAACGAGACCAGTAAGGAAACCCCATGCTCAAGTTTTTCGGCCTCATCATTGTTGTGGCATCGGTGTTTGGCGGCTTTGTACTGGCCAGCGGGCACCTGCCGGCCCTGTGGCAGCCGGCGGAGATCATCATCGTTCTCGGGGCCGCCATCGGCGCCTACATCATCTCCAACCCCTCTTCGGTGCTCAAAGACACCCTGGGCCAGCTTCGGGAGATCGTCTCCAGTGAGAAGGAGGACCCCGAACTCTACCCCCAGCTGTTTGGCCTGATGAACACCCTGATGGTGCAAATCCAGCTCAACGGCCTCAAGATCCTGGACGAACACATCGAGAAGCCGTTCGAAAGCTCCATCTTCCTGACCTACCCCTCGGTGCTGCGCCAGCCGATGCTGCTCAACTTCCTGGTGGACAACCTGCGCCTGCAATCCATGGGCAAGCTTCAGGCCCACGAGTTCCAGCACCTGATGGAGGAGGAGATCCACCGCCTGCAGGTGGACCGCATGCGCCCCTCCCACGCCATGCACCGTACCGGTGAGGCACTGCCCGGGTTCGGGATCCTGGCGGCGGTGATGGGGATCATCATCACCATGGGCGCCATCGATGGCCCCCTGACCATGATTGGCGTGCACGTGGCCGCAGCCCTGGTGGGCACCTTTATGGGGGTGTTTGCCTGTTACTGCCTGTTTGAGCCGGCAGCCTCCGCCATGCACCATCTGATCGACCGCAAGATCGCCCAGTTGCAGTGTGCCAAGGCAATCCTGGTGGCCCAGCTCTCCGGCAAGCAGCCGTTGCTGGCCCTGGACGCCGGCCGCCGGATGATCCAGGAGGAGAACCGGCCGACCTTCCTGCAACTGGAGCGCTACCTGGCTGAGGAGCAGCAGTAATGACCCTGGGTAAGGAAACCGTGGTGTTTCGCAGCCGACCGACCAGTGCGCCGCCGGCCAAGACCAGCGGCGCCTGGAAAGTGGCGTTCGCCGACTTTACCCTGGCGATGATGGCCCTGTTCCTGGTGCTCTGGCTGGTGCAGGTGGCGGATCAGCAGGAGCGGGCCTCCATCGTTCACGCCCTGACCGGCGAGAACGTGCTGGACGATCCCAGCGAGAGCCGGGACACCAGTCGGCCCCACATCCTGGATCTGGACGGCAGCCTCTCCATCAACGAAGCGGTGATGCCCGCCAAGGGCACCGGGGTGGACCGTGCCGGTCCGGCGATGGTCAATCAGATCCCCAAGGGGGACCGCGGTGCCGCGGCGGGGCAGGGCGACAGCCTGACCAGCTTGCTGCCGGGGCCGGTGGAAACCCAGGCCCAGCTGGAGGTGTTGGCCCGCGAGGTGGAGCGGGTGATCAGCCAGTCGGACATCGCCGATAACGTGGCGGTCCAGGTGGTGCCCCAGGGGCTTAAGATCCTGATCCGCGACAACCTCAAGCAGTTCATGTTTGCCCGGGGCAGCAGTCGCATGACCCCCTATTTCGAAGATTTGATGTTTGCCCTGGCGCCCCTTCTTTACCAGGTGAAAAACCCCCTTATGGTGTCCGGTCATACCGACTCGACCAACTTCAGCAGTCGAGAGAACAGCAACTGGGAGCTCTCCAGCCAGCGGGCCCTGGAGGCACGCCGGGCCCTGGAGTACGGTGGCGTCGGCCGTCACCAGTTCTTCAAAGTGGTGGGCATGGCCGACCAGGTGCCGGTGGAGCCCGAGGATCCGCGCTCCAGCGCCAACCGGCGCATTGAGCTGATGATCCTCACCACCCGGGCGGAGCAGGACCTGCGGGGACTGTTCGGCGTGCACTCCGGCCAGAGCGTGCCCCTGGCCGCCGAGGAAGCCCAGGCGAACCAGCCCCGCGGCCGTTACGACGGGGAGTGAGCATGAGCGATCAACCGACGGAACTGGAACTGGAAGAGAAAAACCGCCGGGAGCACCCCAGGTTCACCCTGAGGGAGGATCCCAGCCAGCCTTTGCCCCTGGCCTGCGACGGGATCTCAGCCCGCCTGGTGCGTCGCCATTGGCTGCGGGACAAGGTGCTGGGGCCCGGCTCGATGAAGGACGTCAGTGAAGGGGGATGCGGCCTGCTCAGTGCCGCCCCGATGTCACTGGGGGACAGCGTCCACCTGGAGCTGGGCGGGTTGTCGCTGCCCTGCAGGGTGGTGCGAAAATCCGCCATCAATGGCGCACTGCATTTCTACGGTTTGCGCTGGGAGCAGGTGGAGCAGGAACAGCTACTGGAACTCTTTGCGGCCATCAGCCGCTTAAAGAAGCGTTAAGGACACAGCGTGACGACATTTCAACGATACGGGCCGGACCGCCTGCAGAAATTCTTTCTCTACCTGATCGTTGGCGACTGGTTGCTGCTTGGCGGCATCGCCCTGTTCATCGATTCACTGAGCTTTGTGTATGGCAGCGCGCTGGCGCTGCTGATGGTGGGGTACAACGTGCTGCTGATGAAACTGTGCTTCTACCGCGCGCGCCGGGCCAGTGACGGCTACCTGCTCTACCCGGTGGTGTTCGCCGTGGTCGCCTCCTTCGTGCTGCTCGGCTACGTGTTTCTGTTTCAGTAACCGGGCGCCTTGAGACCAACGCACGCTTCGGCGTGCGTTTTTTGTTGGCCGCCGCGCAGGCAAAAAAAAACCCGCTGAAACTCAGCGGGTAAGATTGAATGCAATCAACAATCTAAGAAGGAAGTTAAGCAAAAGAACCAGGGAACATTGACGAAACTGCTTAATCTTCGTCAACGTCGGATTTGGGCGACTTTGCAGTCGGACTGTTCCGAAAACAGGGGCCATTTTAGGGACACGGTGCCCCACCATCAAACTAGAAAATTTCGATTTTAGACCTAAAAAAACTAATCCAAGGTTGGTGTGGGCTCAGCGCCGTATTGGGTCGGTAAAACCGAAGTCATACTGTCATTAATCCCATCGTGAAGCGATTTCATTCGAGATATTGCCCCTGGCCTGTTCGCTTTGTGTTCATTGCCCCATTGTGATCAGGGTTAAAAAATCTGTGTCATTCACATCGTGCCCAGTCGGCGGCGAGTTGATTGCGGCCATCGCACCTCGGTAGAGTGGCGGCAATTAACACAAAGACAACACAGGGAGCAGTATCACCATGCACAGTGTGATGACGCGCCGGACGCTGGCCGGGGCATTGATCTTTACCGGAGTCCTGGCCGGGTGCCAGGTGGCGCCGCCTTCGGCGCCGGTCAGCCCCACGGTGAACGTGGTGGACCAGTTGCACGGTCAGGCAGTGGCGGATCCCTACCGCTACCTGGAGGACCCGCAACACAGCGACACCCAGGTCTGGGTGGAGTCCCAGCGGCAGTTTGGTGAGGCGCAGCTGGCGGCCATCGACAACCGCGAGGTGATTGAAGCGCGGATCAGCGAGCTGTGGAACTACGAAAAAGTGGGCGCGCCCTGGTTCCGGGGCGATCGCGAGTTCTTCTTCCGCAACGACGGCCTGCAAAGCCAGTCGGTGCTCTACGTGGTGGACAAGCCCGGCACCGAGGCGCGGGTACTGCTGGACCCCAACACGCTCTCTGATGCCGGCACCGTGGCCTTGAGCGGCGTCTCGGTCAGCCCCGACGGCAACATTCTGGGGTACGGCCTGTCCGAGTCCGGTTCCGACTGGCAGCGCTGGCAGTTTGTCGACATCACCAGCGGTGAGACCCTGGGAGAGCCCCTGGAGTGGATCAAGTTCTCCACGCCGCAATGGGACAAAGCCGGGCAGGGGGTTTGGTACGCCCGCTACGACGCCCCCAAGGGGGGCAACAAGCTCGAGGAGGTGAACCACTTCCAGAAGCTCTACTACCACCGCATCGGCGATCCCCAGTCCAAGGATAAGCTGGTGTTTGAGCGTCCCGACCAGCCGGAGTGGGGTTTTGCTCCCCAGCTGTCCGACGACGGTCGCACCCTGGTGATCAGCGGCTGGCAGGGCACCGACCGACGCAACCGGGTGTTCTTCCTGGATCTGGACAGCGGCCAGGTCACCCCCCTGGTGGAGGAGCTCATTGCCGAGTTCAGCTTCCTGGGCAACGACGGTGACCGTTACTACTTCAAGACCGACCTGGATGCCCCCAATGGCCGCATCGTGGCCATCGACCGCCAGAAGCCCGAGCAATGGCAGACCCTGGTTGCCGAAAGCGACTACCCCATCGACAGCGTCAAGCTGGTGAACGACCAGTTCGTGGTGGTGCGCCTGAAAGATGTGCTGGCGAATGTAAGGGTGTACTCACTGAACGGCGAAGCCCGTCATGAGCTGGCGCTGCCCGGCGCCGGTCGAGTGGTGGGCCTGCAAGGGCGTCGCACCGATAAGAGCCTCTACTTCTCCTTCAACTCCACCATCCACCCGGCCGGGGTCTACCGATACGACTTCGACGGACCCCAGGTGGCTGCCCACCGACTGCCCCAGGTGGCCTTCGACCCGGAGCAGTACGTCTCCGAGCAGGTGTTCTACCAGAGCAAGGATGGCACTCGTGTGCCCATGCTCATCACCTACAAGAAGGGCCTGGAGAAGAACGGCGACAACCCCACCTTGCTGTACGCCTACGGCGGCTTCAACATCTCGGTGACCCCCCGTTTCTCGCCGGCCACCATCGCCTGGCTGGACATGGGCGGCGTCTACGCGGTGCCCAACCTGCGCGGCGGCGGTGAGTACGGCCTGCACTGGCACCAGGGCGGCATGCGGGACAACAAGCAGAACGTGTTTGATGACTACTACGCCGCGGCGGAGTACCTCATTGCCGAGGGCTACACCCGCAGCGAACGCATGGGGGCCTATGGCCGCTCCAACGGCGGTCTGCTGATGGGCGCTGCCCTGACCCAGCGTCCCGAGCTGTTTGCCGCCGTGTTGCCGGCGGTGGGGGTGCTGGACATGCTGCGCTACCACAAGTTCACCATCGGCTGGGCCTGGGTACCGGAGTACGGCAGCGCCGATGTGGCGGAGGATTTTGCCTTCCTGCGGGCCTACTCCCCCTACCACAACGTCACCGAACGGGCCTACCCGGCCACCATGGTGATGACCGCGGATCACGATGACCGCGTGGTGCCGGCTCACAGCTACAAGTTCACCGCAGCGATGCAGGCGGCGCAGACCGGCGAAGCGCCGATCTTCGCCCGCATCGAGCACAATGCCGGCCACGGCGCCGGTAAGCCCACGGCGATGCGCATCGCCGAGCAGCGGGACATCTACGCCTTCCTCTGGCACAGCTTCGGCCTCACCATTCCCGAGCGCCTCTAAGCCCAAAAGGGGGCGGTGACCCGTCAGGTCGCCGCCCCCTTTTTTCGTTTGAGTCACTGATGTGAAGGGATTTTTTCCCGAACAGGGCTCAAATGCTGCGCAAGCACGATCTCCGACCTCCCATCCCCCACCGGCCTCGGGTATAGTAGCCGGACAACACAACAACGCGATGTACATTGTGGGGAGCCAGGGATTTCACTGGCCGGTACGGGTGTATTACTCCGACACGGACGCCGGCGGCGTGGTCTATCACGCCAATTATTTGAACTTCTTCGAACACGCGCGGACTGAGATGCTACGTAGCCTTGGCTTCGAGCAGGATCGGCTGTTGGAGGAAAACCTGGTGTTTGCCGTACGGCAGATGACCCTGGATTTCGTCCTGCCGGCCCGCTTCAATCAGCGGCTCGAAGTGGTCACCCGGCTGACCAAGCTCGGTGGCGTCAGCCTCCAGTTTGAACAGCAGCTTCTGGACGAAGCGGGTGTGGTCTATTGCCAGGCCCAGGTAAAGATAGGCAGCCTGAGCGCCGACTCTTTTACACCACGTAAAATCCCCCAATCGATCAAACAGGAGTTAGCACGTGCCGGCTGAGATCTCGTTTATTGGCCTTTTTCTGGAAGCCAGCCTGCTGGTCAAGCTGGTGATGATTTTCCTTTTGCTGATGTCGGTGGCCGCCTGGACGGTGATCTTCCAGCGTCACGGGGCCCTTAAGGAGGCCCAGCGCCGCGCCCAGCGTTTCGAAGACCGTTTCTGGTCCGGGGTGGATCTCAATCACCTGTACCAGGAGCTCTCCGCCCGCGGCGACCAGAACACCGGCCTGGAGCTGATGTTCACCAACGGCTTCAAGGAGTACGCCCGCCTCTCCAAGTCCTCTCGCTCCGCCGAGGCGGTAATGGACGGCAGCTACCGGGCGATGCGGGTCTCCCTCTCCCGGGAAGTGGACAAGCTGGAGCAGCACCTGCCCATGCTGGCCACCATCGGCTCCACCAGCCCCTACATCGGCCTGTTTGGCACCGTGTGGGGGATCATGAACTCCTTTATCGCCCTGGGCAGCGTTCAGCACGCCACCCTCAACATGGTGGCCCCCGGCATCGCCGAGGCGCTGATCGCCACCGCCATGGGCCTCTTTGCCGCGATTCCGGCGGTGATCTTCTTCAACCGCTTCTCCACCCGGGTTGAGAAGCTGGAGAACAGCTACGCCAACTTCATGGAGGAGTTCTCCTCCATCCTGCATCGCCAGGCGTTCAGCCACAGCGGAGAGCGCAGCGCATGATGCACGGATACCAGCGTAAACGACGCCGCAAGGTGGCGGAGATCAACGTCGTTCCCTACATCGACGTGATGCTGGTGCTGTTGATCATCTTTATGGCCACCGCGCCGCTCATCACCCAGGGAGTGAAGGTGGACCTGCCCCAGGCCAGCGCCGAACCCATCGACGCCGACTCCAAGCCGCCGCTGGTGGCCTCGGTCAATGTCGAAGGGGAGTACTTCCTCGACAACGGTTCGGTGGATGAGAACACGCCGCTGCAACTGGATGAGCTGGCCGCCCTGGTGGCCGCGGAACTGCAGGTCAACCCGGACCGGCCGGTGGTGGTGAACGGCGACCGCAACGTCTCCTACAACCAGATAGTGCAACTGATGGTGAGCCTGCAGAGCGCGGGCGTGCCCTCCGTCGGATTGATGACCGAACCCAATGAGTAAGAAAGGAAACGAAGCGGCCCGTCCGCTGGGCCTGCCCCTGACCATCTCGGTGATCCTCCACGCCGGCCTGCTGGGCCTGCTGGCGGTCAGTGTCGACTTCTCCAGTAAGCCCAAGCCCCAGCCTCAGGGGATCGCGCCGGTGGTGGAAGCCGTGGCGGTGGACAAGGCCCAGGTGGAGCAACACGTCGAACGGATCCGTGCCCAGGAAGCGGCGGCCCGGGAGGCGGAGCGTCAGCGCCAGGCGGATCTGGAGCGTCAGGCCAAGGAGGCGGAGCGCAAACGTCAGGCGGAGCAGGAACGCCTGCGCAAGTTGGAGCAGGAGCGTCAGCAGCGCCAGGCGGACATCCAAAAAGCGGAAGAGGCCGCCAAGCAGGCCAAGATCAAGCAGCAACAGGAAGAGGAGCGCGCCCGCCAGGCCGCGGAGCAGCGCGCCCGCGAAGAGCAGGCCCGCCAGGAAGCCGAGCGCAAGCGCAAAGCCGAGGAGGAGGCCGCCCGCAAGGCGGAAGCCGAGCGTAAGCGCAAGGAGGAGGAGCGCAAGCGCCGTGAGGCCGAAGAAGCGGCTCGCAAGGCCCGGGAAGCGGACCTGGCCGCCCAGATGGCGGCGGAGCAGGAGCAGTTGGCGGCGGCCCGTCAGCAGCAGGTGCTCAGTGAGGTGGACCGCTACTCGGTGCTGATCCAGCAGGCGATCAAGCGCAACCTGCGGGAAGATCGCAGCATGCGGGGCAAGGAGTGTCGGGTGCGGCTCTCACTGGCCCCGGACGGCTTCGTCATCAGCCAGCGGGTGGTGAGCGGTGATCCCCAGGTGTGCCGTGCCACCGAAGCGGCCATTCGCGCCGCCGGTAACCTGCCGGTCTCCCCGGAGCCGGACGTGTACCAGCAGATGAAAGATTTGACCATCACCTTTAAACCGGATTTGTAAGGACATGAGAAACAACTGGATTCGCAGAACCCTTCAGGGCGCTCTGGCCCTGGTGCTGTTGGCGGCCATGCCCGCCCGTGCCACCTTGGAGATCGTGATCACCGAAGGGGTGAACGCCGCCCGTCCGGTGGTCGTGGTGCCCTTTGTCTGGGAGGGGCAGGGCCCCATCCCGGAGCAGATCAGCGACGTGGTCACCTCGGACCTGCGCCGCTCCGGCAGCTTCAATCCGCTGCCGGTCGAAACGCTGCCCGCCACCGGAATCAGCGAAGAAGCGCAGATGGATCTGGAAGCCTGGATCGCCACCGGCGCCGAAGCCGTGGTGGTGGGCAAGATCAGTCAGCAGGGGGCGGACCAGTACCGGGTCAGTTTCGAGCTGGTGGATCTCATCCGTGCCCAGGCCACCGGTGGGGACTCCCAGGGGTTTGATGGCAATGGTCTGGTGCAGACCAAGGACCACATCATCGAAGGCCGTGAGACGGTGATCCCCAAGGCGCAGTTCCGTCGCTACGGCCACCGTATCTCCGATCTGGTGTACGAGGCCCTGACCGGGGTCAAGGGCGCGTTTCTGACCAAGATCGCCTACGTCACCGTGGATGAGAGCGCCGCGCCGTTTAAGTTCCAATTGCGGGTAGCCGACTATGATGGCTACAACGAGACGGTGCTGCTGCGCTCCCGCGAGCCGCTGATGTCCCCCTCCTGGTCACCGGACGGCCGCAAGCTGGCCTACGTGTCCTTCGAAAACCGCCGCTCCGAGATCTACATCCAGGATCTCTACACGCAGCAGCGGGAGCGGGTCACCAGCTACGCCGGGATCAACGGCTCACCGGTGTGGTCACCGGATGGCAAGAAGCTGGCGATGACCCTGTCCAAGGACGGCAGCTCGGAGATCTACGTGCTGGATCTGGCGACCCGTCAGTTGGACAGGATCACCAACCATTACGCCATCGACACCGAGCCGAGCTGGGCCCCGGACGGCGACTCGCTGGTGTTCACCTCAGAGCGGGGTGGTCGGCCTCAGATATATCGAGTATATTTGGAAACCGGTCGAATTCAGAGGCTTACATTCCGTGGTGAATGGAACCTCGGCGGTTCGATCACGCCGGACGGTCGATACCTGGTGATGGTCAATCGCACCAACGGCAGATTTAACATCGCGCGTATGGAGCTGAGCACCGGCTTCATGGACGTTCTCACCGAGACCTACCTCGATGAATCGCCCAGCGTGGCGCCCAACGGCAGCATGATCATTTATGGCACCACCCATAATGGTCGACAAGTTTTGGCTGCGGTCTCCATGGATGGCCGTTTTAAGGCACGACTGCCAGTGCAGGTGGGCAACGTAAAAGCCCCCGCCTGGTCGCCGTTCCTGTGAAGTATTTTTTAAAAAGTAAAATAGGATTCATCCGATGAAATTGAACCAAGTTCTTAAGGGTTTGCTGATTGCTGTTCCTGCTCTGGCACTGACCGCCTGTAGCTCCACCAGCGACACCGACGCCCAGTCCAGCACCAGCTCCAACCAGCAGCAGGTGGAGTCCGGTGTTCAGACCGGTGCCATCGATCAGGTGCAATCCCCGGAAGAGATCCAGCGTGAGAAGTACGAGCAGCTGCGCCAAGAGCACATCATCTACTTCGACTTCGATCGCAGCGACGTTCGTGGTGACTACGCCGAACTGCTGGAAGCCCACGCGGCCTTCCTGGTGGAAAGCCCCAGCACCAAGGTGCTGATCGAAGGTCACGCCGATGAGCGCGGCACCCCGGAGTACAACATCGCCCTGGGCGAGCGTCGTGCCAAGGCCGTTGAGCGTTACCTGCAGGGTCTGGGCGTGCTCTCCTCCCAGATCACCGTTGTGTCCTACGGCGAAGAGAAGCCGCTGGACAGCTCCGCCACCGAAGCGGCGCACGCCAAGAACCGTCGTGCCGTACTGGTGTACTAATCCGATAGGAAAGCCATGAAGCGAGTCGTATTACTTACGGCACTTCTATGCTGGGGGGCGCAGCCATTGGCTGCGCCCGCTCCCGTTGTAGACGCTGCCGCCAGCGGCCGCACTGGGGATCTCAATAGCCGGGTTGACCGGCTTGAGCGCCAGATGCAGGCCCGAAACCAGTCCCAACTGCAGCTCCAGCAGACGCTGGACCAGATGCAGCGGGAGATCAGCGAACTGCGTGGCCAGGCGGAAAACCAGGCTTACCAGATTGAGCAGATGCTGGAACGCCAGCGCCAGCTCTATCAGGACCTGGCCCGACTGCAAAGCGCCCCGCAAGGGCAGGTTCAGGCTCCTGCCAGCCGCGCCACCGGCGGTGCCGTCTCCTCCCTCTCGGAAGCGGACGCCTACACCCAGGCGCTCAATCTGGCCACCAAAGAGCGTCGCTTCGACGATGCCATTCCCGCCTTCCGCCAGTTCATCGAGCAGTACCCGCAGTCCAGCTATACTGCAAATGCGTATTACTGGCTGGGCCAGCTGCTGTACAACCAAGGGGAACTGGGCGAAGCGGCGCAGATGTTCGCCACCGTCGCCAATGACTACCCCAACTCCTCCAAACGGTCCGATTCCCTGCTCAAACAGGGGCTGATTGCGGATCGTCAGGGGGATAAGGCCACCGCCCAGCGCTTTTTCAAGCAAGTAATCAGCGAATACGGCGGCAGCAGCGCGGCTAAGATGGCCCAAAAGCATCTTAATTAACGGTAGCTAAGGGCTTATTTAGGCTGGATAAATTGGATTTTTTGACCGTTTTGGCGCTTTTGTGGGCAAGCGGCAAGAAAATCATAAAATCCGGTTGCATGGCCAAGCGAACTTGGTATTATAGCCGCCCGTCGACAGGGGGAGGGCGTTCAGCCTGACCAGGTCGGCATCCCGAGTGGGTCGTTAGCTCAGTTGGTAGAGCAGTTGGCTTTTAACCAATTGGTCGAAGGTTCGAATCCTTCACGACCCACCACTTTTTCGCTTCGCCGTTCGCGAGGCACCCAGTGGGTCGTTAGCTCAGTTGGTAGAGCAGTTGGCTTTTAACCAATTGGTCGAAGGTTCGAATCCTTCACGACCCACCATTTTTCGCTTCGCCGTCCGCGAGGCACCCAGTGGGTCGTTAGCTCAGTTGGTAGAGCAGTTGGCTTTTAACCAATTGGTCGAAGGTTCGAATCCTTCACGACCCACCACTTTTTCGCTTCGCTGTCCGCGAGGCACCCCAGTGGGTCGTTAGCTCAGTTGGTAGAGCAGTTGGCTTTTAACCAATTGGTCGAAGGTTCGAATCCTTCACGACCCACCACTTTTTCGCTTCGCTGTCCGCGAGGCACCCCAGTGGGTCGTTAGCTCAGTTGGTAGAGCAGTTGGCTTTTAACCAATTGGTCGAAGGTTCGAATCCTTCACGACCCACCACTTTTTCGCTTCGCCGTTCGCGAAGTACCCCAGTGGGTCGTTAGCTCAGTTGGTAGAGCAGTTGGCTTTTAACCAATTGGTCGAAGGTTCGAATCCTTCACGACCCACCATTTTCCTTCTCTCCTTCGTTTCGCTTTCCCTTTATTCCCGATATCCCGTGGCTCCCGACGAGCGTCGTCATCAAAATAGCGCCAAGTTGCGTCGCGAAATACCAAAAGCTAGGAATTCAAATTACTTAGCATTTGTTACTGATTTCGGTAAAAGTTCCGTCACATTCTTCGAATAGTGTTCGCTTTCTGTACTATGTTGTTTACAAGTAGCGCAGAAGTTCTTGTTCTGTTTTCGACTTTTTGCCAATACAGAGCTGGATGTGACTGCTAGATAGTACCTTCAGATCATAACGATGACAGGGAGAGATCTAGGTGAACACGTTCAAACTGCCCAAAACCGTACTGGCGCCGGTGGCTCTGGCCGTCTTGGCTGCCTCCCCGCTGGCCCAGGCCGACACCGAGTTCAAGTTCGGTGGTTACGTCAAAGCGGACCTCATGGTCAGCGACTACAGCAACGGCGCGCCGGGAGACAGTGACCTGTCACGCCAGTTCTACGTGCCCGGCACCATCTACGGTGATGACGACCGCGCCAGCACGGTCACCGACTTCCAGGCCCGGGAAACCCGCTTCAACTTCACCTCCACCAGTGATCTGGATGGCCACAAGCTGAAGTTTTTCCTGGAACTGGATTTCTTCACCCACTCCGATGGCAACCAGCGGGTCTCCAACAGCTACTCCCCCCGCCTGCGTCACGCCACCGTGACCTTCGACAACTGGACCGCGGGCCAGACCTGGTCCACCTTCCAAAACCCCGGTGCCCTGCCTGAAGCACTGGATTTTGTGGGGGCCGCTGAAGGGACGCCCTTTGTCCGCCAGGGCCTGATCCGCTACACCGCGGGCGGCTTCCAGGTGGCCATTGAGAACCCCAAAGCCACCTTCACCAATAGCAGCGGGGGCCGCGTCGAGTCTGACTCCAGCTACATCCCGGACTTTGTGGCCCGCTACAACTTCAAAGCGGGGGATTCGAGCTTCTCCATCGCCGGCCTGCTGCGTCAGCTGGAGATCGACGAAGACGGATTTGACGAGAGCGAGACCGGCTACGGCGTCTCCTTTGCCGGTGTAGTGCCGGTGTTCAACCGTGACATGCTGAAGTTCATGCTGAACTACGGTGACGGCGCCGGGCGCTACATCGCCTTGAACTTCGTCAACGGCGCAACCCTGGGAGACTCTGGTGGCGCGAGCACCATCTCCTCGGTGTCCGGCTTTGTCTCCTACCAGCACTGGTGGAGCGACCGTTGGCGCAGCAACATCACCGCCTCTGCCTTCGAAGCGGACAACCCCTCCCTGCTGGATGGCACCGCGGCCAACGAGACCTCCTACAGCGGCAACATCAACCTGCTGTACTCGCCGGTCAAACCGCTGACCATCGGCGCGGAATACCTCTACGCCAAGAACGAACGGGCCAACGGTACCGACGGCGAGCTGAACCGCTTTATGCTGTCGTTCAAGTACGCCCTGTAAGGCACCCGCACGAAAAAGGCCGGCGAATGCCGGCCTTTTTTATGGGATTAGCTTAAGGCGTGCAGTTGGGTGAAGTAGCTGTGGAGGCCGCTGAGCAGCTCGTTCATCGCCACCGAGGCGAGGATGAGGCCCATCACCCGGCTGATGATGGCGGCCCCGGCGGCGCCAATCACCCGCTGAATGGGGTTGGCCAACAGCAGAAGCAGCAGGGTGATGAGCAGCACCGTCAGCATGATGCCGGCGGTGATCGCCTGCTGGCTGAGGCCAAATCGGTCGTTGTCGGTCAGCAGGACGATGGCCAGCATGGCCCCGGGGGAGGCGATGGAGGGGATGGCCAGGGGGTAGACCGCCTTGTCCCACAGGTTTTCATCCTGCATCGCCATCTCGGAGTCGGGCTTGCTCTGGCCGAAGATCATGGTCAGGGCGAACAGCAGCAGCACCAGGCCGCCGGCCACCTGGAAGGCGGGCAGGGGCACCGCCATCGCCTCCAACAGCACCTGGCCGGCGATCAGGAAGAACATCAGGGTGAGCGCGGAGATCACGATCGCCTTGATGGCGACGCGACGCTGTTGCGATGCCGACATGCCCTGGGTTTGGGAGAGGAACACCGGGATGGAACCCACCGGGTCGATCACCGCCCAAAGTAAGACAAATTGCGTCAGCAGCAACTCCAGCATTCTTCACCCCCAGATAGTTTATAAGGCCCTTATTTTACAATAAAAAAAGCGGCCAGATGGCCGCTTTTTTCCGCTGTCGGACGCCTCAGGCGTACAGGCCGAGATTCTCTTTGGCGAAGGCCTCGAAGTCATCGCAGCCGCCTACGTGGGTCTGGTCAACGAAGATCTGCGGCACGGTCTGCACCGGCTTGCCAACGGTCTTCTCCAGATCTTCCTTGCTCACGCCCTCGGCGTGCATGTCCACGTAGCGGAACTTGAAGTCGTCGCGGGACTCTTGCAGGGACTCGGCGATCTGCTTGGCGCGGACGCAGTAGGGGCAGGCAGGGCGGCCAAAAATTACCACAAACATAGTGTTCTCCAATGCTGTTTTGCCGAGCCGTTATACCACAGTTCATCGGCGGATTCGGTGACCCCGTTTGGGTGGGGCGCAATAGTGTGATGGCGCTACTATGCCCGTCGCAGGGCGATTCGCCAAGTCGCAAAATCCGATTGGCGTTATCGACCGTCGGCGGCATCGGCGGTTCGATAGCGCCCCTGGTAGTCGAACAGGGTCTCGATGATGCGCCAGTAGCGCTTCTTCTCCCAGCGGGCGATGACAAAATCCGGGTGGCGGAACTTGTCCCGTTGCGCCAGCACCGCGTCGATGTCCGGCAGGCGCAGGGGCAGGCCGGGGCTGCGCAGATGCGCTCGGGCAAACTGGTGGTAGAAGGCGCCGCGCTGGGCCGGCGTGGCGTAGCCAAAGCGCCGGCTGAGGGTTTCGCCGTCCTCGTCGTGCCAGGTGATCGCCAGCTGGGGCTGACCGTCCTTGGCCTGGGTGCCCTCTATGGAGATCCCACTGCAGCGCAGCACCTTGTAATCCTTGAGGCGAAGCACCTCCGCCAGGCGCTTGTCCGGATCCGCCAGGGCCTTGCCACAGCCGCCACACTCCCGGGCGGCGATGTCGTTCTCCGCCAGGCAGTCCGGGCACTCTTTATAACGAAAGCGAAAGTCGCACTGGATGGGGCGGTCGGCCTCATCGACCCGATGGCCCTGGCAACGTCGGCCAAAGTGCTCCAGCAGCGCGCCCTCATTGTCGGTCTTGCCCCAGAAGGCGTTGTCGTGGCCGCACTTGGGGCAGGGCACGGTGACCGGGACAGTGTCCGGGTTGGGGCGTGGCTCGCCCACCTCCGGGGAGTAGAGGGAGTAGCCGTTGCCGGCATAATCCAGCACCAGGCAGTCGGACTTGCCCTCGGCCAGGCGCAACCCCCGCCCCACCATCTGCTGGAACAGGGCCACTGAGTCGGTGCGCCGCAGCAGGGCGATGAGATCCACGTGGGGGGCATCGAAGCCGGTGGTGAGCACCGCCACGTTGACCAGGAACTTGAGCTCCCGGGCCTTGAAGGCGTCGATCAGTGCCTGACGCTCCGCCTTGGGGGTGTCGGCGGTGAGCAGGGCGGATTGCGCTTTGGGCAGCAGGCTGAGCACCTCTTTGCCGTGGCGGACGCTGGCGGCGAACACCAGCACCCCCTGGCGGCTCTGGGCCTGCTCAATCAGCTGCTCACAAATCAGGGCGGTGGCCCGTCCGCGCAGCTCCGGACTCAGCTTGGGGGCCTCCCCCTCGTCGCAGAGCAGCCAGCTGGCCACCGCGCCGTCCACCATCTTGGGCGGGGTCAGGTAGCCCCCTTTGATGAGCTGGCCGATGGGCAGCTCATAGACGCACTCGTCGAAGGGCTTGGGCTCGGTGCTGCGCAGGGCGCCCTGGTAGTGGCGGCGGTAGATCCAGCCGCCGTCCAGCCGGTAGGGGGTGGCGGTCAGCCCCAGTACGCACAGCTGGGGGTTGGCCCCGCGCAAGGTGGCCAGCAGGCTCTGGTACTGGCTCTCCTCCTGCTGACCGATACGGTGGCACTCGTCGATGATGACGATGGAGTAGGGCTCGGTCAGCTGCTCCTGGGCCCGGGCCAGGGACTGGACGGAGGCGAACACCACCTTGGCGCTGATGTCCTTCTCCCCCAGGCCCGCCGAGTAGAGGGAGCTGGCCAGCCCGTAGGCGGCGAACTTCTCCCGGTTCTGGGCCACCAGCTCCTGGACGTGGGTCAGCACCAGCACCCGCCCCCGGGCCAGCCGGGCCAGCTCGGCGATCACCAGGCTCTTGCCGGCACCGGTGGGCAGCACCACCACCGCGGGGGTGCGTTTGCGTCGAAAGTGCTGGAGGACCGATTGCACGGCGTCCTGCTGGTAGGGGCGAAGGGTGTAGGTCATCAAGGCGGCTCTGGTTGTGGCCGGGCCATGGTAACAAAAACGCCCCGACAAGCGGGGCGTTTTTTGAAGCGAAACGGAGGCTTAGAGCACCATGGCCGCCACCCAGCCCGCCGCCAGCAGGGGCAGGTTGAAGTGCACGAAGGTGGGGATCACCGTATCGCGGATGTGGTCGTGCTGACCGTCCGCGTTGAGGCCCGAGGTGGGCCCCAGGGTGGAGTCGGACGCCGGGGAGCCAGCATCACCCAGGGCCGCCGCGGTGCCCACCAGGGCGATGATGGCCGGGACCGAGAAGCCGAAGCTCAGGCCCAGGGGCACATAGATGGTGGCGATGATCGGGATGGTGGAGAAGGAGGAGCCGATCCCCATGGTGATCACCAGGCCGACAAACAGCATCATAAAGGCCGCCAGGGCCTTGTTGTCGCCAATGATCCCCTGCACCGACTCCACCAGCATGGGCACCTCACCGGTGGCCTTGACCACCTCGGCAAAGCCCTTGGCGGCGATCATGATAAAGCCGATGTTGGCCATCATGTGCACCCCCTTGGTAAAGGCATCCTGGGCGCTGATCTCCGCCTTGTCGATGCCGGCGACGCTCAGGATCACAAAGCCGATAAGGGCACCGAAGATCATCGAACCGGTCCACAGCTGCACCGCCAGGGCGGCGACGATGGCCACCAGGGCCACCTGGATGCGGCGGGGGTTGAGCTCGGTGTGCTCCGGCTCGGTGGCCAGGATCTTGGCCTCGTCATAGTCCCGGGGCTGGCGGTAGCTGATGAACACCGCCACCAGCAGGCCCAGGATCATGCCGATGGCCGGGATCACCATGGCGTTGGCGATGTCGCTGACCACCAGCGGAGCGATGTCGCCGCCTTCGACCAACTCACCCAGGCCATTGCCCAGCAGGTTCTGCAGCAGCAGCCCCTCCTGGAAGATAAGGCCGAAGCCCACCGGCAGAGCCATATAGGTGGTGACCAGGCCGAAGGTGATGATGCAGGCCACCAGGCGGCGGTCCAGGCGCAAGGAGCTGATGACGTGCAGCAGCGGCGGGATCAGGATGGGAATAAAGGCGATGTGCACCGGCACCAGGTTCTGGGACATCACCGCCATGGCCAGAATGGCCATCAGCAGCAGGATGCGCACGTTGCGCACGGCGCCGGCATCCGGGGTGCCGCCCAGGCGGCGGATGATGGCGCGGGAGAGCAGGTCCGTTATCCCGGTGTGGGCCAGGGCCACGGCGAAGGCGCCCAGCAGGGCGTAGGCCAGGGCCACTTCGGCGCCGCCCCCTAGGCCGGCGTTAAAGGCGGAGATGGTGTCGCCCAGGCCCAGGCCCGCGGCCAGGCCAGCCACCAGGGCACTGGTGATCAGGGCGATGACGACGTTGACCCGGGCCAGGCTCAGGCCCAGCATCAGGACGACGGCAATAATGACTGCATTCATAGAAAGGCGATTCTCTATCGTTCTTGTTATGGGGTGTGACTCGACGAAGCCCCCATTTGTAAGGGATCCCAATGGTTCTGTCTAGGCGGATGGGGGAAAGCTCGACCGATTCCCCAAATTGCGGATGAAAATGTTACCTGGGTAACACAAATTCGACATTCGGATTTTCCACTGGCGCAATCGAAAAACTAGAACAGGGATCCGGTTGTCTCCGGGCAGGACCGAACGTATTATGCTGCTCAACGGTTAGCGCAGATGCCTAACCGACGGAATTTAAACCAATACCATTGGAGATGGAAAATGAGCGTACTCGTAGGTCGTCAAGCCCCTGACTTTACCGCAGCTGCTGTACTGGGTAACGGTGAAATCGTCGATACTTTCAACCTGCACTCCGCCATCAAGGGCAAGCCTGCGGTAGTCTTCTTCTACCCCCTGGACTTCACCTTTGTGTGCCCCTCTGAGCTGATCGCCTTCGACCACCGCATCGAAGAGTTCCAGAAGCGTGGCGTGGAAGTGATTGGCGTGTCCATCGACTCCCAGTTCTCCCACAACGCCTGGCGTAACACCGCCGTTGAAGACGGTGGCATCGGTCCGGTTCGCTACACCCTGGTTGCCGACGTGAAGCACGAAATCTGCCAGGCCTACGACGTAGAGCACCCGGAAGCCGGTGTGGCCTTCCGTGGCTCCTTCCTGATCGACAAAGAGGGCATGGTTCGCCACCAGGTGATCAACGATCTGCCCCTGGGTCGTAACGTTGATGAGATGCTGCGCATGATCGACGCCCTGCAGTTCCACGAAGAGCACGGCGAAGTCTGCCCGGCTCAGTGGGAAAAAGGCAAGCAAGGCATGGACGCTTCCCCGGACGGCGTAGCCCGCTTCCTGGCTGAGCACTCCGAAAGCCTGTAAGGCTGACAAGCGCAAAAAAAGGCGACCGTATGGTCGCCTTTTTTGTTGCCCTTTTGGGCCGCACCGAAATCAGTCGTCCTCGGCGCTCGGGGTGGCCATGGGCCAGCCCCCCAGGGCCTTCCAGCGGTTGACGATGTGGCAGAACAGCTCGGCGGTGCGCTGCGTGTCGTAAAGCGCCGAGTGCGCTTCTTTATTGTCGAAGGGGATCCCGGCGGCACGGCAGGCCTTGGCCAACACCGTCTGGCCCAGGGCCAGGCCCGACAGGGCGGCGGTGTCGAAGCTGCCAAAGGGGTGGAAGGGCACCCGTTTGAGCCGGGCCCGTTCGGCGGCGGCGTTGACGAAACCCTGATCAAAGCTGGCGTTGTGGGCGACGATGATGGATCGGTTGCAGCCGGCGGCCTTTTGTCCCTTGCGCACCATCTTGAAGATCTCACTGAGCGCTTCGCCCTCGGAGATGGCCCCCCGCAGGGCGCTGAAGGGATCGGTGATGCCATTGAACTCCAGGGCGGCGGGCTCCAGGTTGGCGCCTTCGAAGGGCGTGACATGGAAATGCAGGGTCTGGTCCGGCATAAGCCAGCCCTCCTCATCCATCTTCAGCGTGACCGCCGCGATCTCCAGCAGGGCGTCGGTTTGGGCGTTGAAACCGGCGGTCTCCACGTCGATCACCACCGGATAGTAGCCGCGGAATCGATTGCACAGGAGGTTGGGGTCGTTTTGCTGGGACATAGATCTGCAAGGCTGAGAGTCGGGCTGGCAATTATGGCAAACCCCGTAGGGGATTGAAATGGCGGCCACTGTGCGATTGCTGAGCGAATGGGCTAAAGCTCCCCGGGCCCGGGCCGATAAGGAAAATCAGAGAGCTTGAGTTGAGGAGCGCGGATGAAACGCTGGGTGGTATTGATGACGCTGATGGTGGCTGGCCAGGCCCAGGCCGGGATCCGCAACTACGTGGCGCCCATTGAGCGTTCCAACTGGCACCTGGAGCAGGCCTCGCCGCTGCAGTGCGTGCTGACCCATGAGATCCCGGCCTACGGCAAGGCGGTGTTCGTCAGTCGGGCCAGCAAGGATCTCAACCTCAACTTCACCCTGCAGATGCGCCGCAAGCCGGACCGCACCACCGAAGCCTGGGTCCGCTCCGTCGCGCCGTCCTGGCGCCCCGGGGTGCCGCCTCGGGAGATCGCTCAGCTCACCTACTACCGCCACTTTGACGGCGAACTGCCCAAGCAGGAAGCCTGGGTGATGCTGACTGAGCTGGAGCAGGGGATGCAGCCGACCTTCTTCTACCGCGACTGGCACAGTCCGGATCAGGTGGCGGTGGGGCTCTCCTCCGCCAACTTTGCCCCCAGCTACCAGGCGTTCGTCCAGTGCCTGGATTCCCTGCTGCCCTTTGGCTACGAGGACATTGCCTTCTCGGTGCTGCACTACCAGGAGAAGGACGGCGAGCTGACCCAGGACAGCCAGCGGCGGGTGGATCAGATCATCCAGTACCTGGTACTGGACCCCTCGGTGGAGCTGGTGCTGACTGACACCTACACCGACAGCTTCCGCTCCAAGGCCACCAACCAGGCGATCACCAACCAGCAGGCCGAGCAGTTGAAAGACTACTTGCTGCGGGCAGGGATCCCGGAGGAGCGGATCATCGCCTCTGCCCACGGAGAGCAGCGCCACATCGCTAGCAACCGCACCCAGGCGGGGCGGGATCTCAACCGGCGGGTGGTGGTGCGGATGGAGTACTGAGTCTGCCGCCACCAAGCCAAAAAAAAACGCCCCGAGGGGCGTTTTTTTGTGTCAGTCGATCAGCGCTTTGAGCCGGGCCTGGGCGTCCGCCAGATAGAGGGGGGCGCGTTCTCCCACCAGGGCCTCCTCGGGCAGGGTCAGGGTGGCTTGCTCAAGGCGCTGCTCGGCGGATTTGAGTTCCGGTACCGCCGTCATGGCCATCTGGATCTGGCGGCTTTGGCGCAGCAGGCGCATCAGGTATCGGGCTTCCTGGTAGGCGCGAATCGTCTCGCCCTCCCTGCCGATAAGCCGATCCGACAGGGCCACGATTTTGTGGGCGATCTGGGTCACCGACACGATCTGTTCGATCAGCGTGAAGTTTTCCGGCTTCGGAGTGAAAGCCTTTCTCATCAGTTCGTTATTATCGATCATTCACACCACCTATGGTTGTGTACAACGGCCTGATGACAACTTGTCACACTTTCCCAGAAAAGTGTTTTACGGTGAATGAAAGTGTGAATGGCCCGATGAATGGGGTGCGCTCTGTGAGCGCTCAGAGGTTTGGTGTTGGGGTGGGGTGTGAGGCGGATCACAAAAGATGTTGCGAGAACGCTAAATAAAGGGGCCGGTCAGTGACCGGCCCCTGGTGGGTTTGCCTTAGGCCGCCTGGTCGGCGGCGGAGCCGGGCAGCGGCCGATGGGCCTTGAGCTCTTCCGGATCAAAGTCGTTGACGTTGATGGCGTTGAGTCGACCGACCTCCGCCACACGCAGCTGCTCCGCTTCCTGCTCGGTCAGCACGCCCAGTTCCAGGCCTTGGTCGGCGATGCGGTCCAGGAACATAAAGGGCAGCTTCTCGCCGGCGGCCTTGCACACTTTGTCGTAAAGGGGCTCAACGGCCAGGATGCGCTCCAGGGTTTGCTCCAGTTTGCCCACCGCATTGCTCTCGTGGGGCGTCAGCCACTGGCCATCAATCAGGCGGCTGCGGGTCTCGGACGGCGTCTGGAGGATGCGGGCCACCTTGTGGTCCAGCACGTCGGAGGGACGCTTCATCGGCTTGCCGAAGGGGAACAGCAAGACTTTCAGCAGACCCCCGAAGGCCGGGAAGTTGTCCAGCAGCTCATCCAGGCTGGTTTGCAGCTTGTGCAGGCTGTCTTCCACACCCCACTGCAGCAGTGGCAGGTCTTCCACCTGACGGCCTTCGTCGTGGTAACGCTTCAGGGCCGCAGAGGAGAGGTAGAGCTGGCTCAGCAGGTCACCCAGGCGGGCGGAGATCCGCTCTTTGCGCTTCAGGCTACCGCCCAGCATCCCCATGGAGAGATCCGACAGCAGGGCCAGGTTGGCACTGAAGCGGTTCATCTGCTGGTAGTAACGCTTGGTCTGGTCGCCAAAGGGGGCGGAGGAGAAACGGGCACCGGTCAGGCCGTACCAGACGCTGCGCACCAGATTGCTGAACACGAAGCCCACGTGCCTCCACACCGCGCCGTCAAAGTCGCTCAGGGCCTTGCGTTGGTCCTTGTCAAAGGCGGCGGTCATCTCTTTGAGCACGTACGGATGGCAGCGGATGGCGCCCTGGCCGTAGATGATCATGGTGCGGGTCAGGATGTTGGCCCCTTCCACGGTGATGGCGATGGGGGCGCCCTGGTAGCCGCGGCCCAGGTAGTTGTCCGGGCCCAGGCACACGCCTTTACCGCCGTGGATGTCCATGGCGTCGATCAGGCATTTTTGCATCCGGTCGGTCAGGTGCATCTTGACGATGGCGGAGATCACCGAGGGCTTCTCACCCAGGTTCAGGCCGGTGGTGGTCAGGGCGGTGACCCCGTCCATCAGGTAGGCGTTACCGCCGATGCGGGCCATCGGCTCTTCAATGCCCTCCATCTTACCAATGGGCAGCTTGAACTGACGACGAACGCGGGCGTAGGCGCCGGTGGCTGCTGCCACGGTTTTCACGCCGCCGGCGGAGTTGGAGGGCAGGGTGATGCCACGGCCAACGGAGAGGCACTCCACCAGCATGCGCCAGCCCTGACCGGCCATCTTCGGGCCCCCGATGATGAAGTCCAGGGGAACGAACACGTCTTTACCGCGGGTGGGACCGTTCTGGAACATGTTGTTCAGCGGGAAGTGGCGACGGCCGATCTCCACGCCGTCCATGTCGGTGGGGATCAGGGCGCAGGTGATGCCAATCTCTTTCTCACTGCCCAGCAGGCCGTCCGGATCGCGCAGTTTGAACGCCAGGCCCAGTACGGTGGCCACCGGGGCCAGGGTGATGTAGCGCTTGTTCCAGGTCAGGCGCATCCCCAGCACCTCTTCGCCTTGCCACTCGCCCTTGCAGACGATGCCGTAATCCGGGATGGCGCCGGCGTCGGAGCCCGCTTCCGGGCTGGTCAGGGCAAAACAGGGCACCTCTTTACCTACGGCCAGGCGGGGTAGGTAGTGGTTCTTCTGATCTTCGGTACCGTAGTGCTGCAGCAGCTCACCGGGGCCCAGAGAGTTGGGGACGCCCACGGTGGAGGCCAGAACGGTGGAGTGGCCGGCCAGTTTCTGCAGGATGCGGGATTGGGCGTAGGGGGTGAACTCCAGGCCGCCGTACTGCTTTTTGATGATCATGGCGAAGAACTTGTTGTCCTTCAGGTACTGCCACACCTCTTGAGGCAGGTCGGCATCGTAGTGGGTGATGTCGAACTCGTTGACCATCTTCATCACCTCTTCCACCGGGCCGTCCAGGAAGGCCTGCTCCTCGGCGGTCAGGGTGGCGGTGGGGTAGTTGTGCAGCTTGTTCCAGTCCGGGGCGCCGGAGAAGAGGTCGGCGTCCCACCAGACGGTGCCCGCTTCGATGGCGTCTTTCTCGGTCTGGGACATCTCGGGCATGATGCCCTTGAAGGTCTTAAGAATGGGTGCGGTCAGCAGTGCGCGGCGCACCGGGCCCAGGTTCAGCGGCAGGAACACCAGGGCGAAGATCCCCCAGCTGATCGGCCCGATAAAGCCCAAGGCGGTACCGACGCCCAACAGGGCGGCCGCCAGGGCAGTAAAGATGAGCAGCGAGGCCCGGTGATAAAGGGCGGCCCCTAGGATCACGATGGCAGCGAGGCTCCAAAGCAGGGTATTCACAGTCATTCTCCTTGTGTCTCGAGTGCGCCTTGCACTGTGCGCGTGATCACAGTGTATGACACAGGTCAGACCTCTGTCACGAAAAAAGTAAACAATCGTTTGATTGTTTGCTGAGGCCTTGGTGCGACCGGACTTGGGCTGCATTCGCTTTGCCGTTATTCTTAATCCAGCGCCGGGTTTTGCCGGTTTTTCAGGATTAAAGAGTGACAAGACCCCATGTGTGAATTGCTGGCCATGAGCGCCAATGTGCCCACCGACATCGTGTTCAGTTTTACCGGCCTGGTGGAGCGGGGCGGCAAGACCGGCCCCCACAAGGATGGCTGGGGCATCACCTTCTACGACGGCCCGGGCAACCGCACCTTCAAGGACAGCGATCCCAGCTGCCGGTCCGAGGTGGCCAGCCTGCTCAAAAGCTACCCCATCAAGTCCAAGACGGTGTTGAGCCACATCCGTCAGGCCAACCGAGGGCGGGTGTCGCTGGAGAACACTCACCCCTTCGGTCGAGAGCTGTGGGGACGCAACTGGAGCTTTGCCCACAATGGGCAGCTCACCGGCTATAAAGAGGCGCTCAAGCCGGAGCGGTTTTTGCCGGTGGGCACCACCGACAGCGAGCTGGCCTTTTGCCACCTGATGGACCGCCTGGCCGAGCGCTACCCCCGGCCGCCGAAGGATCGCAAGCAGGCGTTTCGTGCTCTGGCCAAGGAGGGCAAGGCGCTGCAGCGATTGGGGGTGTTCAATATGCTGATCTCCGACGGCCCCTACCTGCTGGCCCTGTGCGGCAATAACCTGCACTGGATCACCCGGGAGGCCCCCTTTGGTGAGGCACGGCTTATCGACACGGAAATGGTGATCGACTTCAAGCAGGAGACCACGCCCCAGGACGTGGTGACGGTGATCGCCACCCGCCCCCTGACCAGCAATGAGCAGTGGCACAAGATGGCCCCCGGCAGCTGGTGTTTGTTCAAGGACGGTCGGGTGGTGGCCCAGGGAGCCTGAGCCGAATCCGACAAGAAAAAAGCGGCCCAAGGGCCGCTTTTTTGATGACAGGGTTTCTTCAGTTGAAGTCCACCTTCTGCAGGCGCATGTCCGCCTTGAGATCCCCATCCTCGTAGTGGGCCAGGCGGGCCACCACGTAGTTGAGCTCCGGCACGAACCAGATCAGGGTGCGCTTGGGATCCCCCTCCTCTCGGATGCGCTCCACCTTGATGGTCTGCAAGCGGCCAATGGGCAGCACCAGCTCCTCCTCGCCGGTCACCCGGTAAGTGTGGTGGCGTTCGCTGGTTTTCTGGATCAGCGGGTAGAACATCTCCTCCTTGCCGTTGGCCACGTCCAGGCGCAGCTGCTGCTGGTAAAGGAGGGAGTCGTACACCGGCGTTTTGGTGGGGAAGGTTTTCTCCCGCTTTTTATAGCGGGCCACGATCTGCTGCTCCTCGAACTGGATGCTGGCGCCGAAATCCGGCCCGGTGCCGCTGCGCTTCATGGCGTAGCTGACCGGCTTGAGCTGCTTATCCTGGCGCAGAAACTCGCTGGTCTCGGTGCGGGTGTCCGACAGCAGCAGCCAGGAGACCTTGCTCTGGTAGCCCATGCGGTAGCGGTTGTCGCCCAGGGACTCCAACTGGTAGTAGCCGCCGCCGAGGGACTTGCTGCCGTGAAACACTTCGTAATCCGCCCGGAAGGGGGCGAAGGGGTCGGCCCGCAGAGCCAGGGGCACCAGCAGCAGGGTTAACAGTAACAGGCGCATGCAGTCTGTCCTTAAAAGTTGAGTTGCCACAGCAGTTCGGAGAGGTCCGGTTGCCACTGATATTCTGACATTTTTACTCGGCCATTGTTCACCATCACCCCCTCGGCCCGCAGTCGCTCCATCTGCCGCTGGTAGCCGGAGCTCTCCTTGGGGATGCTGATCCGGCCGTTGGCGCCGATCACGCGAAACCAGGGCAGGGCCCGCTCCGCGGGGGCCAGACGCAGGGCCCGAGCGGCCAGGCGGGCCCGGCCGGGCAACCCCGCCAGATCCGCCAGCTGGCCATAGCTGACCACTTTTCCCGCCGGCACCTTCTCCAGTGTGGACCAGATCCGCTTCAGGTTGTCCGCTTGTGTCATAAGGGCCTTGTTGGTGATGGGGTAGGGCCCCATTATCGACAAGCGCCGGGTAAATGAGAAACCCTTTCGTCCCGGACGAAAACCCGTTTGCTGGCCGACCATTACGCGAAGCACAGCGCCAGCACCTATACTGCGGCGACCATCATGGCGAAAGGGACAGAGCGATGAAAACACGAGCCGCGGTGGCGTTTGCCGCCGGTCAGCCTTTGGCGATCCACGAGGTGGATCTGGATGGCCCCCGGGCCGGTGAGGTGCTGGTGGAGATCAAGGCCACCGGGGTGTGCCACACCGATGCCTTTACCCTCTCCGGGGACGACCCGGAAGGGGCTTTTCCCGCCATCCTCGGCCACGAAGGCGCCGGGGTGGTGGTGGAGGTGGGGGCGGGGGTCACCAGCTTGAAACCCGGCGATCACGTCATTCCCCTCTACACCCCCGAGTGCCGCCAGTGCGATTTCTGCCTGCACCCCAAGACCAACCTCTGCCAGTCGATCCGCAGTACCCAGGGGCAGGGGCTGATGCCCGATGGCACCAGCCGCTTCTCCCTCGATGGCCAACCCATACTGCATTACATGGGCTGCTCCACCTTCTCCAATTTCACCGTGCTGCCGGAGATTGCCCTGGCGAAGATCCGCCCGGACGCGCCCTTTGATAAGGTGTGCTACATCGGCTGCGGGGTGACCACCGGGGTCGGCGCTGTGGTGTTCGATGCCAAGGTGGAGCCGGGCAGCACGGTAGCGGTGTTTGGCCTGGGGGGCATCGGCCTCAATGTGATTCAGGGGGCCCGACTGGTGGGAGCGGACCGCATCATCGGGGTGGATCTCAACCCCGACAAGGTGGCCCTGGCCCGCCAATTCGGCATGACCGACTTCATCAACCCCAAAGAGGTGGGCAATGTGGTGGAGGCGATCTGCGATCTGACCGGCGGCGGGGTGGATTACAGCTTCGAGTGCATCGGCAACGTCCACACCATGCGTCAGGCTTTGGAGTGCTGCCACAAGGGGTGGGGAGAGTCCTTTATCATCGGGGTGGCTGGCGCCGGTCAGGAGATCAGCACCCGGCCCTTCCAGTTGGTGACCGGGCGCAGTTGGAAGGGCAGTGCCTTTGGCGGGGCGCGGGGACGCACCGACGTGCCCAAGATCGTCGACTGGTACATGGAGGGCAAGATCGCCATCGACGATCTCATCACCCACACCATGCCGCTGGAGGCGATCAACTCCGCCTTTGATTTGATGCACCAGGGCAAGAGCATCCGCTCGGTGGTGCTGTTTTAAGGAGAACCAATGGAACTGATTTCCCAACAAGAGGTGTTCGACGGTTGGCTTCGGCGCTATCGCCACCACAGTGAGGCCACCGCCACCGACATGGAGTTTGCCATCTTCCTGCCTCCCCAGGTGATGGCGGCCCGGGTGCCGGTGCTCTACTGGCTCTCAGGCCTGACCTGCACCGATGAGAACTTCTGCCAGAAGGCCGGCGCTTTTCGCCTGGCGGCCCAGCTGGGGCTGGCCATCGTCTGCCCGGACACCAGCCCCCGGGGACTGAACCTGCCCGGGGAGCATGACGCCTACGATTTTGGCTCCGGGGCCGGCTTCTACGTCGACGCCACCGAGCAGCCCTGGGCGGATCACTACCGTATGTACGAATACGTCACCGACGAGTTGCCGTCCCTGGTGGAGGCGCAGTTGCCGGTGCGGGCGGACAAGAGCATCAGCGGGCACTCCATGGGGGGCCACGGCGCCCTGGTGGCGGCCCTGCGCAATCCCGGGGTGTACGCCTCAGTCTCGGCCTTCTCCCCCATCTGCCACCCCACTCAGTGCCCCTGGGGGCGCAAGGCGTTTGCCGGTTACCTGGGGCCGGATGAGGCCAGTTGGGCGGGATACGACGCCACGCTGCTGGTGGCTCAGGCCGAAGAGCGGTTGCCGATTCTTATCGATCAGGGCAGCAAGGACGAGTTTTTGGAGACTCAGCTGTTGCCGGAGCGTTTCAAGGCGGCGTGCGAGGCGGTGGATCACCCCCTGACCCTGCGGATGCACCCCGGCTACGACCACAGCTATTACTTCATCGCCACCTTTATCGATGATCACCTGAGGTTTCACGCCCAGGCCCTGGGCGCCTGATCAGCCGTCCGGTGGGGAGAAGGAGGCCAGCTGCAAGGGCGGGGTGTCCGGTGCGCCGGCCCCCGGAGCCTTGGACAGCACCCGTGCCGGTACCCCCGCCAGTACGCAGTTTTCCTCGTTGAACGAGCGGTTGACCACGGCGTTGGCGCCAATGGTGGCGCCGGAGGCGACGGTGATGGCGTCGTAGATCTTGGCGCCGGGCCCGATGTAGATGTTATCCCCCAGCACCGGCACCCGCTCCTTGCTGTCCGGATGACGGCCGATGCAGACGTCGGTGTGGATGGTGCAGTTCTGGCCGATGCGGGCCCGGGTGTTGATGACGATGGTGCCGTAGTGCGGCACGTAGAGGCCCGGGCCGAAGGTGTTGATGGGGATGGTGAAGCCCAGGGTGCGGGAGCGCCAGCGGAAGACGGGGCAGAGCAGCAGGTAGCTTTTGCGGTGGCCGCAGTTATTGAGCCACTCGCACAATCTCAGCAGCACAGTGAATTGCCAGATCCCATCGAACAGGTATTTGAGTACGCCGGGAGAGCGCTTGGAATAAACGCGATCCTGCTCCAGGTACTGTTGGAACATGGCGTAACTGCTTATGGGCATGGTGTCATCCCCGTGGCTCCTTTGCACTTCCACTCAATAAGATCCTGGGGCAGGTGGCGTTTTGTCTGCCAGATCAAGGCCGAACCTGAGTTGTCAGCATAGCAGCTGATCACTGCTGTGCCGGTTTTGGCGACAGATATCTTGCAAAGCGGTTGCGGATCGCCCCGGGGGTCGATCTATACTGTATATATATACAGTTAATCGCGTATTCCCATGGAAGCCCAGGTCTCAACGCTGCTCAATCGACAAGACATCTGGCTGGCCCGCCAGCAACCCGCCCAGCAGGCGGGGATGGCCACCGGCTTTGCCGAGCTGGACCGCCGTTTGGTGGCCGGTGGCTGGCCCCAAATCGGGGTGGTGGAGCTGCTGGGGCCGGCCCTGGGGATCAGTCCCCTGGTGGCATCACTGCTGCGTCAGGCCTCGCCGGATCGCTGGCAGCTGTGCCTGGCCCCGCCGGTGCCCGCCTACGGTCCGGGGCTGCAGGCCCTGGGCGTGGATCTGGCCCGTTTTATCTGCATCGACACCGATTGCCACAAGGAGCGGCTCTGGGCCCTGGAGCAGGCACTGGGCAGCGGGCGTTGCGCCCTGGTCCTGGCCTGGCTGGAAGCCCCCACCCTGGCCCAGGTGCGGCGTCTGCAACTGGCAGCGGAGCGGGGCCAGTGCCTGCTGGTGCTGCACCTGCCCCCCACCCTGGAGAGCGAACCCCATCCGGTGCCCCTGCGCCTGAAGTGGCAGCTGACGCCCGAGGGGTACTGGCTGAGCATTCTCAAGCAGCGGGGGGGTTGGCCCCAGCCGGCCTTCTTTCAGCCCCGCTCGGGCTCGGAGTCGGCCCCGTCGGTGCTGATCCAGGGGCCCTGGTGATGCTGGCAGGGATCCACTTTCCCGATCTGGCGCTGCATCACCTGGCCCGTGGGCTGGCGGATCCGGCCCGGCCCCTGGCCCTGTTTGACGGCCACCCCCTGGTGGTGTGCCAGTGCAACGAGGCGGCCCGGGCGGCGGGGGTGACGCCCGGTCAGCGCCTGGCCACCGCCACTGCCCTGTGCGATGGGCTGATCTGCCACCCCCTGCCGGCCCAGGCGCCGCTGCTGGATGAGCTGGCCCAGTGGGCTTACGGGTTCAGCGGCCAGGTGATGCGCTTTCCCCCTCAAACCCTGGTGCTGGAGGTGCGCTCCATGCTGCGCCTGTTCGGTGGGCTGGCGCCCTGGTTGGCCCAGCTGGAGCAGGGGCTCAAGGCCCTGGCGCTGCCCCACCACTGGGCCCTGAGCTCCACCCCCATGGCCGCCGCCCTGCTGGCCAGGGCGGGATGCTTGGAGCCCACCCCCCGACCGGTGGCCGAGGCCCTGGCGCCACTGCCGCTGAGCGCCTGGGATCTGCCCGAAGCGACCCAGGCCCGGCTGGCGGCCATGGGGGTTCGCCAGGGGGCGGCCCTGCTGGCGCTGCCCCGGGCGGAGCTGGGTCAGCGCTTCGGCGCTGAGCTGCTGCTGCAGCTGGAGCGGCTGCTGGGGGAGCGGCCGGATCCCCGTCCCCATTTCACCCCGCCGGAGCACTACCGACGGCGGCTCGAGTTGATGGAGGAGGTGGAGCATCTGGCGGTGCTGCGCTTCCCCCTCAACCGCCTGTTCCAGGAGCTCGAAGAGGTGCTGCGCCGGCGTCAGCTGGCCGCCTCGAGCCTGACCCTGACCCTCTGTCACCGCCATCGGGCCGACACCCGGATGATCCTGCGCGGGGCCGGGCCGGAGCACCGCAGCGATGCCTGGCTGACCCTGTGCCAGCTCCAGCTGGCGCGGCTGGTGCTCTATGAGCCGGTGATCGCTATCGAGCTGGAGGCCGACCCGCTGCTGCCCCTGGCGGCGGAGTCCGGGGGCCTGCTGCCCGGCGGCGTACCGGACCGGGCCGCCCGGGACCTGCTGGCCCAGCTGGCGGCCCGGCTGGGGCCGGAGCGGATCTACGGTCTGCGCTCGGTGGCGGAGCCTCGCCCTGAGTACGCCAGCCAGTCCTGCCCGGCGGGGGAGGGAGGCGGTGAAGCGCCCGCTGCGGCGCGTCCCCTGTGGCTGTTGCCCCAGCCCCAGCCCGTCGAGCGAGCGGGGCTGACGCTGCTGGAGGGCCCGGAGCGGATCGAAACCGGTTGGTGGGACGACGAGCCCGTGGCCCGGGACTACTTCGTGGGCCTGGACGCAGAGGGGCGGCGGCTGTGGCTGTTCCGGGACGTCCGGGGCTGGTTTGTGCACGGGTGCTTCTGATGGGGTTTGCCCAGCTGCGCGCTGCCAGCAACTACAGCTTTTTGCAGGGCGCCTCCCACCCTGAGGAGCTGGTGGCGCGGGCCTCGGCACTGGGTTACCAGGCCCTGGCCCTGACCGACGAGTGCTCCCTGGCCGGGGTGGTCAAGGCCCACGTGGCGGCCAAGGAGCAGGGGCTCACCCTGCTGATCGGCAGCGAGTTTGCCCTGGCGGAGCACCGTCTGGTGCTGCTGGCGATGAACCGCACCGGCTATGGCGAGCTGTCGGCGCTGATCACCACCGCCCGGCGCCGCTGTGACAAGGGGCAATACGCCCTGACCTGGGCCGACCTGGACCAACCCCACTGCCTGCTGCTCTGGGCCCCACCGACGCCGGAGGCGGCCCAGGGCCTGGGGGAAACGCTCAAGGCGCGCTTCGGCGACCGCCTCTACCTGATGGCCCAGCGGGTTCTGGGGCCCGGCGAGGGGGCCTGGTGCCAGGCGCTGGAACGGCTGGGGCAGGCCCTGGCGGTGCCCCTGGTGGCGGCGGATCCGGTGCGGATGCACGACAAGGGACGCAAGCCCCTGCTGGATGCCCTGGGCTGCATCCACCTAGGCTGTGCCCTGAGCCAGGCCGGTCAGCGCCTGGCCAGCAACGCCGAGGCTTACCTGAAACCGCTGGACCAGCTGGCGCGCCGTCATCGCGCCGCCTGGCTGGACGAGACCCAACAGGTGGTAAAGCGCTGCCACTTCTCCCTCGATGAGCTGCGCTACGAATACCCGGCGGAGCTGGTGCCCGAGGGGATGAGCGCCGCCGAGTATCTGCGCCAGGAGACGCTGAAGGGGGCCCGACGCCGCTTCGGTGAGGCGCTGCCCGAGGCGGTCTCGGCTCAGTTGGCGCAGGAGTTCGCCCTGATCGACGAGCTGGGATACCACTACTTCTTTCTCACCATCTACGACATCGTCCAGTTCGCCCAGGGAGCCGGGATCCTGCACCAGGGGCGCGGCTCGGCGGCCAACTCCGTGGTGTGTTATTGCCTGGGGATCACCGAGGTGGACCCCACCAAGGTCAACCTGCTGTTCGAACGCTTCCTCTCCCGGGAGCGCAATGAGCCGCCGGACATCGACGTGGATTTCGAGCACCAGCGGCGGGAGGAGGTGATCCAGTACGTCTACCGCAAATACGGCCGGGGCCGGGCGGCGCTGGCGGCCACGGTGATCAGCTACCGCTTCAAAAGCGCCATGCGGGATCTGGGCAAGGTGCTGGGGATCGACGAGGGGCTGATTGAACGGCTGATCCGCGGGGTGGACCGGCGGGATCCCAGCCGCCCCTGGCAGGCCCAGCTGCGCACCCTGGGGCTAGGGGGGCGGCCCGGTGAGCTGCTGATCACCCTGGTGGAGCAGTTGCTGGGCTTTCCCCGCCACCTCTCCCAGCACGTGGGGGGCTTTGTCATCTCCGCCGGGCCGCTGTCGGCGTTGGTGCCGGTGGAGAACGCCGCCATGGCGGATCGCACCGTGATCCAGTGGGACAAGGACGATCTGGAGGCCTTGGGGCTGCTCAAGGTGGACATCCTGGCCCTGGGGATGCTCAGCGCCATCCGCCGCTGCCTGGATCTGGTGGGACAGTGGCGGGGAGCACCCATGGCGCTCTGTGACGTGGCCTGGGAGGACCCGGCGGTGTACGACATGCTGTGCCGGGCGGACAGCGTCGGGGTGTTCCAGATCGAGTCCCGGGCCCAGAGCAACATGCTGCCGAGGCTGCGCCCCCGCTGCTACTACGATCTGGTGGTGCAGATCGCCATCGTCCGGCCCGGCCCCATCCAGGGGGACATGGTGCACCCCTACCTCAAGCGTCGCCACGGTCTGGAGCCGGTGGATTACCCCAGTGACGCGGTCAAAGGGGTGCTGGCGCGCACCCTGGGGGTGCCCATCTTCCAGGAGCAGGTGATCAAGCTGGCGATGGTGGCCGCGGGGTTCTCTGGCGGGGAGGCGGACCGGCTGCGCCGGGCCATGGCCAGCTGGAAGCGCCACGGTGAGCTAGAGCAGTTTGAGCACAAACTGAAAGCCGGGATGGCGGCACGGGGCTACAGCGCCGAGTTTGCCGACCAGATCTTTCGCCAGATCCGCGGCTTTGGCGAATACGGCTTCCCCGAGTCCCACTCCGCCAGCTTCGCTCTGCTGGCCTACGCCTCGGCCTGGCTCAAGCACCACTACCCGGTGGCCTTTACCTGCGCGCTGCTCAACAGCCAGCCGATGGGGTTCTACACCCCCTCCCAGCTGGTACAGGATCTGCAGCGTCATGGGGGACGGGTGCTGCCGGTGTCGGTCAACCACAGCCTCTGGGATCACCAGGTGGTGGCGGTGGAGGGGGAGATGGCCCTGCGACTGGGGTTTCGCCTGGTGAAGGGGCTCAGCAGCGGGGCGGTGACGCGGCTGCTGGCGGCGCGGCCGGAGGGCGGCTTTGAGACGGTGCACCAGCTGGTCAAGGGGGCGGGGTTGGACCGCGGAGCCCTGGAGGCGCTGGCCAGTGCCGATGCCCTGGCGGTGCTGGCGGGCCATCGTCACCAGGCCCGCTGGCTGCTGGCCGGCGAGGCCCAGCAGTTGCCGCTGTTCGTCGACTGTGAAGGGGAGACCGCGGTGCAGCTGGCGGCGCCGGAGGAGGCGGAGGGGATCCTGGCGGATTACCGGCAACTGGGCCTCAGCCTCGGTCGTCACCCCCTCAGCCTGCTGCGGGAGCAGGGCCAGCTGGCTCGCTGCCTGCGGGCGGCGGATCTGCTGGAGTGTCGGCACGGTCAGCTGGTGCAGCTGGCGGGGCTGGTGGTGGGGCGTCAGCGGCCGGCCACCGCTTCGGGGGTCACCTTCATCACTTTGGAGGATGAGACCGGCAACGCCAACGTGGTGGTGTGGGCGGACACCGCGCGGGCTCAGCGCCAGCCCTACCTGACGGCCCGGCTATTGAAGGTAAAGGGGATTCTGGAGCGGGAGGGGGAGGTGATCCACGTCATCGCCGGCCAGCTCGAAGACTGGTCCGGACGGATCGCCTCCCTGTCGGTGCACTCAAGAGACTTTCGCTGATGTCCCCTCCCGGGGCACATCGCAGCACTCCAGGAAGTGATCCACCAGCGGGGTGAGGTTCTCCGGCTTGTAGATGGCGTAGATGTAGCGGGACTGGTTGGGCACTTCGAAGGCCAGCTCGCGCAGATCGCCCCGCTCCAGCTCGGCGTCCACCGAGAGCAGGGGCAGGACACTGAGCCCCAACCCGGTGCCCACCGCCCGTTTGATCGCCCCCATGGTGTTCATGATGATCTCCTGCTGCACCGTCACCCCCAGCTCCTTGAGCAGGTGCAGTGAGGCGATCCGGGTGGCGGAGTGCTCCTCGTCGAGGATCCAGGTGGCGGCGCTCAGTTCCGCCGCCGTGGGAGCCCGGTGGGCCAGCTTGTGACCCGGAGCGGCCACCACACAGAGGCGGTCACTGCGCCAGCGCAGGGACTCCAGCGCCTTGTCGCTGGGGCGCTGGTTGATGAAGGCCAGATCCAGCTCGTTGCGGTGCACCATGGCTTCGATTTCGGCGCTGGGGCCGATCTTCAATCGGGTGCTGACCGAGGGGTAGCGGGCCTTGAACTGGGGCAGCTTGCGGGAGAGCACGTAGTTGCCGGAGGTCTTGTTGGCGCCGATGTTGAGGGTGCCGCCAATCCCCTGGGCCTGGTCCTTGAACAGCTGCTCCAGCTGACCCACCTGGTTCAAGGCGGCGTTGGCGTAGGGCAGCACCAGGTTGCCCGAGTCGGTGATCATCAGCCCATTGGGGGTGCGCTCAAACAGCCGGGCGCCCAAAGAGCTCTCCAGCTCCTTGAGGTTCATGCTCACCGCCGGCACCGACAGGTGCAGGTGGCGGGCTGCCTTGGACAGCTGTTGGTGTTCGCACACCGCCCGAAAGACGGCGAGCTGTTTCAGTGTGACGCGCATGGTGTTCCCCCTTTGCGCGTCGAGTCTACCGGCTGGGTGGGGACGCGGTTGGGCGGCGCTTCACGAATCGAAAAAAAAGCGGCGCCCGAAGGCGCCACTTTGGCTTGAGGGAGAGATGAAAGGGGGGGTTACTGCTGCTTGGCGAACTCGGCGGCGTGCTCACCGGCGCGACGACCGAACACCACGGTGTCGGCGATGGCGTTGCCGCCCAGACGGTTGTAGCCGTGGACCCCACCAGTGACTTCGCCGGCGGCGTACAGGCCCGGGATCGGCCAGCTTTGCAGGTTCAGCACGTTGGAGTTGGTGTCCACCGCCACACCACCCATGGTGTGGTGGATCCCCGGGGCCACTTTCACGGCGTAGAAGGGGGGCTGGGTCAGGTTCAGCGGCATGTCTTCGCGGCCGAAGGCCTCGTCATTGCCGTTGGCCTGGTAGCGGTTGTAGTCTTCAGCGGTCTTGGCCAGGGCGTCCATGCCGGTGATCTTGGCCAGCTCCTCGATGGTGTCGGCCTTGCTCAGCATGCCCAGGTGCTCGTAACCGCGCACCATCTGCTTCTTCTCAATCAGTTGCTCATCGAACACCAGCCAGGCGTACTGCTCGTCCTGCTTGAGGATGGCGTCGGAGGCACGGTCGCGGGTGGTCAGCTCGTTGATAAAGCGCTCGCCGTGAACGTTCACCATGATGGCGCCCACACCCCGGACGGTCTCGGAGATCAGGATGCGGCTGTCCTTGCCGATGGTCGGGTGGGCCTGCACCCAGTCGATGTCGGTCATGGAGGCGCCGATCTCCTTGGCCAGTCGGATCCCGTCGCCGGTGGCGGTGACGTTGTTGGAACTGGTCATGTCCTTAAAGGTGGGACGGTAGTAGGCGATCATCTCCTTGTTCATTCCGTAGCCGCCGGTGGCCAGCACCACGGCGCTGGCGCCGATCATCTTGTGGCCGGAGTGTTTGCCGTGCACCACCACGCCGGCGATGCTCTGGTCGTCGTTGAGCACCAGCTTCTCGACGCGGGAGTTGAGGCGCACGTCGATCCCTTCCCGCTCGGCCGCGGCGCGCAGGGTGTCGATGATGTGGGGCCCCACGCTGTAACCGCCGGTGGGGCGGTGGGTGCGTTCCACCTTGGCGCCGCCGGAGCGTTTCAGGTCGTCCATGTTGGCGCCCAGGGATTCCAGCCAGGCCACGCCTTCGGCGGACTCTTCGGCCATGATCTGCACCAGGGCTTTGTCGTTCTGGTAGCGGCCGCCCTTCATGGCGTCCTCGATAAAGGACTCGATGCTGTCGTCGATGCCCTTATTCTCTTGCTGCGGGGTGCCCACGGCGTTGAAACCGCCGGCGGCCAGCATGGAGTTGCCGCCAGTGAAGGGGGCTTTCTCCAGCAGGATCACCTCGGCACCGGCGCGCTTGGCGGCGATGGCGGCGTTGTAGCCGGCGGACCCGGCGCCCACGATCACCACCTGGGTGGTCTCTTTCGGCCCGGCCTGGATCGCTTTGGCGATCGCCGCCTGGTCCCACTCGGCGTCCCATTCGGGTTTGGCCTTGGTGCCGGCGAAGGGCATCTCCACGTCATCGAAACTGTGGCACTCGTTGCAGTACATCTTGGGCGCGTCGTGACCGCGGTGGCAGGCGGTGCAGTTGATGTCCCCCAGGTGGGAGGTGTGAGGGTCGAACTCCAGCTGGTCGTTGGCCAGTTCTTCGTAACCGCCGTGGCAATCGCGGCACTGGGCGTTTTCGTGGCTCTCGCTGTCGCTGACCTTGAGCGGCTTGGTGTGGCAGCTGTCACAGCCGCCCATCGCCTTGTGGAAATCCGCCAGGGAGTCCCCCTTGGCGTAAGCCGCCCCCGACAAAGAGAGCACTACGGCCGCTACGGACATGGCGCTGAATTTGAGTTTCATCATCGTACCTTCTTGGCTGGTGTTATTTGTCGGGGCTCAGAATAACCTTGGCCGTATGAGGGAAATTTTGATCCGGTTCAAATTTGGTTTTGTCGGGGTTTCAAATACGTTAAAGGGCGTTAAGTTTTTCTGAACGAGAAAAAACTCGCCTGTGAGCTGCTTCAAAAAGCGAAATATTTTCCATTCATAGACTGTCCCCACAACAACACGAGGATGTGACTATGAAAAAGATGGCGCTACTGTGCCTCACGGCATCAGTTTCCGCGTCGGCCCTGGCCGAAACCCCTGATGTATATGGCCGTTTCTGGTTGGCAGGGACCTATTCGGACACGGGTCTGGCCGGCAATGAGAAGGTCAAGGGGGGCAGCCTGGAGAACTACGCCTCCTACATCGGCATGAAGGGAAAGCACGCAATATCCGAATCGCTGAACCTGGTTTATAAGGCCGAAGCCGGCATTGAAAGTTTTGATAATGATGCCAGTCAGGTATTTAAGTCTCGAAATACGTATTTAGGTTTGTCCGGTAATTTCGGTGAAATTAACTTCGGTCGAAACGATACGGTATTTAAAAAGATCGAGGGGGGCGTTGACCAGTTCAATATTACCGCCGCCGACATGAACCGTCTGATCGCCGGTAACGATCGTCTCGGTGACAGCATCACCTACCGCACCCCGGTGCTGTCCGGTTTCCAGTTGGGCGCCAGCTACACCCCCGAGGACGACTTCGGCGGCAAGGCCACCCTGGACGACGCCAACAACTACGCCCTCAGCCTGGTGTATGGCGACGGCAAGCTGAAGAAAACCCCCCATTACCTGGCTGTGGCATACGCCGATGGGCTCAACGGGCTGACTGCGGTGCGGGTGACCGCCGGTTACCGTCTCGGTCAGTGGCAGTTCGGGGCCCTCTATCAGGACTCTGAATCCCTGGTGTACGAGCAGATCCAGGGCGACTCCTGGCTGGTCAGTGCCGCCTGGTCTGAGGGGCCCCACAAGGTCAAGGCGCAGTTTGGCCAGGACAACGCGGGCCTGGGGAAAATCACCAAAAACGCCGGGGCCGATCTCGATACCCTGAGCGACAGTGACGCCACTACCTACGCCCTGGGCTACGACTATGCCTTGAGCAAGCAGACCACCCTAGGCAGCATCATCGCTTACTACGATGGGGATTACACCGACGCCAGCGGCCAGGCGCAGTTCGAGGACACCCTGGTGACGGTGCACCTCAAGTACCTGTTCTGACCGACCGCGGCCCCCCAAGGGCGGGCCGCCAAGCCACTTAGGGCTCACACTTTAGCAACCAAGTTGGATCACCGCCGCAATGCCGGCGCGTCCGACAAGCCCCGGCCCCCGGGGCTTTGGTACGCTGTGGGCCCGATAACCCCCGATGGACCCCCATGCCCCAACGCCACCGAACCAGCCTGCTGATCGGCGCCCTGTCCCTGGCCGCCCTGAGCCTGCTGCCCCCCTTGAGTCAGGGGTTGGGTCTGCTGCTGCTGGCGATTATCTGCTGGGCCACCCCCTGGGTGGGGCCGCTCTACGCCGGCGTGATGATCCCGGTCCTGGCGCTGCTGCTGGGGCTGGCGGAGCCAACCCTGGTGCTGAGCAGGGCGGTGAACCCCATCATCAGCATCTTCGTGTTTGGCTTCGTCTTTGCCTTCCTGTTTCACCGCTGCGGCCTGGGCCAATGGGCCCAGGTGAAGGTGCTGAGGCTCAGCGGGGGGCGGATGAAACCGGCCCTGGCGGGCTTTGCGCTGCTGGCGTTTGGCTCCTCCATGCTGGTGACCAACGTCGCCAGCGTGGCGCTGGTCTTCCCCCTGGCCCTGTGCCTGGCGCCTTATCGCTATGGGGAGCCGGCCAGCCCCTTGCAGAAATACATCGGGGTGCTCATCGTGTTGAGCGCCACCATGGGGGGGATCTCCTCGGTGATCGGCAGCACCACCAGCCTTATCGTTGCCGGTCTGACCGAGATCGGCATGTGGCAGTGGACCCAGCTGATGCTGCCCCTGACGGTGAGCCTGTGGTTGCTGGGGGCCTACGTGGCCGCCCGGGTGTTTGCCCCGGACCTGTCGGCCCCGGCGCTCAGTCTGCCGGAGGATAAGCCTCTGACCCCCATGCAGCGGCGGATCCTGCTGGTAACCGCCACGGTACTGTTGGGCTGGCTGGGCTGCTACCGACTGGACACCCAGTGGGCCCGCCCCCTGGCGGTGCTGCTGCCCCTGGTGGCGATCCTGCCGTTGGCGGCAGTCAGCCGTCAGCCGGTGGGCAAGCTGCTGGGCGGCGTCCAGTGGCCGGCGGTAGGGGTGTTTGTCAGCGCTTTGGTGCTCAGCGCGCTGCTCAAGGGGGTCGGGCTGGCCGAAGCGCTGGGGGGCGGCCTTCAAGAGATCGGCGCCCTCATACCGGCGCCGGTGCTGGTGTTGATGCTGCTGCTGGCGATCATGGCCTTTACCGAGTTTGTCACCAACTCCGGCACCGTGGCGATTTGGGGCCCATTGCTGCTCTATCTGGTGGCCCCGCTGGAGCTGGAGTTGGCCGAAGTGGCCATCATCCTGGCGCTGGGGGGCTCTACCGCCTACGTCCTCCCGTCCTCCACCCCGGGTAATGCTGTGCTCTACAGCGCCGGCGTGGTGAACCGGCGGGAGATGGTGCCCCTGGGCTACCGCATGAAGGCCACCGCCCTGGGGGTGATCCTGCTGGGCCTGCTTGCCTGGGCCCCCCTGTGGCAGAGCCTGGTCTGAACGTTTTTTCTCCCCTTGGGCCAGGGGCCCTCAATGTCGGCACGGTTCGGCCGCCTTGCCATTGAGGCGAACAGAGGAAATCATGGGGGCGGGTTTGACGAGGAAGACCACCACAGTGCACACACAGCCACTGCGCTTGCGCTGCGCCGACGGGCAAGGCCTGGGCGCCACCTTTTTTCATCCCCCGGGCGAGGTGCTCGGCGGCGTGTTGATCGCCCCGGCCCTGGGGGTTTCCAGAGAGTATTACCGCCACCTGGCCGGCCACCTGGCCGAGTCCGGTTAC
Source organism: Ferrimonas balearica (assembly GCF_019802085.1). Lineage (GTDB taxonomy): Bacteria > Pseudomonadota > Gammaproteobacteria > Enterobacterales > Shewanellaceae > Ferrimonas > Ferrimonas balearica_B. Next base: position 1,569,302 of record NZ_JAHVHV010000001.1, on the reverse strand, counting down.
CGGGTGCTGACCCTGGATTATCGCGGCGTCGGCGAGTCCCGCTTGACCGCCCAGCGCCCTCAACAGGTGGGCCTGCTGGATTGGGCCCGTCAGGACCTGTCGGCCGCTTTGGCGGCGCTGCAGGCCAGGCTGGAGGGCCTGCCCCTGTTCTGGCTGGGTCACAGCTGCGGAGGCCAGCTGTTGGGCCTTGTGCCCGGTGCAGAGCAGCTGGATGGGGCGATCACCGTGGGCAGTTCGGTGCCCCATTGGCGCTACTACGGGCGTCGGGGGCCGGCCATGTGGGGGTTTTGGCATCTGGCGGCGCCCTTGCTGAGTCTGGGCCAGCGCTTCCCGGCCCAGCGCACGGGCCTGGCCCGTCGTGATCTGCCCAGCGGCCTGATCCGCCAATGGGCCCGCTGGGGCCGGCAACGGGATTACCTGTTCGCCCCCAAGTTGGGGCTGGACTTGAGCGGCTATCAGCGCTTCGACAAACCCATGCTCAACTACGGATTTGCCGACGACGGCTACGCGCCACCGGAGGCGGTGCTGGATCTGGCGGATCGCTTTCCCCGCGCCTTCAGCGAAACCCACATTCTCAGTGGTGAGCGGCTCGAGGCCCTCGGGGGCGTGGGGCATTTCGGCTATTTTGATCCCCGGCATCAGGCCGGCTTGTGGCAGGATTTGACCGACTGGCTGACCCGTTACCGGGAGGCGGCGTCCGCCCCCGGGGATGGGGTCCGCGCGTCGCGGTAGATGGCCAGCTCCCGATGCTGGCGTTGCCAGTCGGGATCCGGCTGGCAGGGCACCGCCGCCAACTGGGCCAGGTAGGCCCCGGGCAGGCCCAATTGGCGGGCCCCCAGCAGCACATGGGTGCGATACCAGGGGAAGGGCGCCAGGCCCGCCTGGGTCACCCGCGCCTGATAGCACCAGGCCAGCACCCGGCCTTCCCCCTCCAGCACCACCTCACGCTCTATCCGTCGGTAGTCCTCGCCCTCGATGACGTCCAGCCGCCCCAGGGCGGCGCTGTCCATCCGGTAAAGCGCGCCCCACAGCCGGCCGTTGGGGCAGGGCGGGCAGTCGCACTTCCCCGAGCCATCCTGGCCCACCTTGTCGAAGGTCAGCCGGTGATCCGCAAGATGGGCGCGGCCCAGGGGCAGGGCCTCGGGGCAGCGACGATGCAGCCGGGGCAGGGACAGATTGGAGCCGTAGGCGAAGTAGAGCATGGCGAACCGAGGCGTTTGAGGGCCTAAGGTAAGCCTAGACAATGGGGGCCGGGCGGCCCCCATCGGGCGTTCAGGGCAGGATGATGTGGGGGATAAAGCGGGAGAGGTCCTGGGTGATGCGGCTGTGATCCTCGCGTACGGAGATCCCGCAGGCCTGATCCCCCACCACCCAGGAGCCGATCAGCGCGTGGTCCTCGCCGAACTTGGCCAGCGGATGGTAGGCCTGGTAGATCACCCCCTCCTCGCCGTAGGCCCCCTCGGAACTTTCCACCACCTGGCCGCCGTCGAGGATCTCGATGTTGGCGCCTTCACGGGAGTAGAGCGGCTTTTTCACCAGCTGGGATTCGTCGCACTTGTCCAGGTGATCCGGGAAGTAGGCGGGCAGCAGGTTGGGGTGGCCGGGGTGGTTATGCCACAACACTGGCAGGATCGCCTTGTTGGAGAGGATCGATTTCCAGGCGGGCTCCAGCCAGCGCACGTTCGCCTTTTGGAGGTACTGGCCAAACTCCTCCCTCAGCATGAACTCCCAGGGGTAGAGCTTGAAGCAGGCGCGGATGATCTCACCGTCACCGTCGAGAAACTCCTTCTGCTTGGACAGGCCAATCTGCTCGATGGCGGTGTAGCGGCTGGTCAGCCCCGCCTCCTCGGCGCAATCGGCCAGGTACTGCACCGTGCCGCGGTCCTCTTCACTCTCTTCGCAGCTGGCGAAGTGCAGGGGCACCGGAGGCCACTGGCCCTTAAGCTCGGCAAAGCGGGCGATCAGCGCCTCCTGGATGCCGTTGAACTGATCGCTGCCCGGCGCCAGGGTGCCGTCTTTGAGCCGGTCCTCCAGCCACAACCACTGGAAGAAGGCGCTCTCGTACAAACTGGTGGGGGTGTCGGCGTTGTTCTCCAACAGCTTGGCCGGGCCCTTGCCGTCGTAGGCCAGATCCATCCGGGCGTAGAGGCTCGGTTCGCGCATCCGCCAGGAGCTGCGCACCAGATCCCAGTGCGTTTCGGGGATGGCGAAGCGGCGCATCAGGTTCTCATTGTTGACCACCTCCTCCACCACCTCGAGGCACATCTGGTTGAGCTCCTCGGTGGGCGCTTCCAGGTCCCGCTCGATCTGCTCCAGGGTGAAGGCGTAGTAGCGCGACTCGTCCCAATAGGGCTCGTCGTACATGGTGTGGAAATGGAAACCGTACTGGCGGGCCTGCTCCTGCCAGTGCGCCCGGGGGGCGATCAGCTGTCGTTGCATCTAGCCCCCGAAACTGCGGCTGGAGGAGCGGGTGGTGGCGCTGCGACTGGCCTGGGCCTTCTGCTGCGCCATGCGGCCGAAGCCGCCGCTTTGGGTCACCCGGGCCGGGGCCGTGGGCTTTTGGAAGGCGCTGGGGGCCGGGCGTACGGTGCGGTCGCCGCGGTTGCCCACCACCTCGCCGTTGGCGGTGACCAGCTTGTCGCGCATCGGTGAGGTGCGGGAGCTGGAGCTGTACACCGGGGCTTGACGCACGGAGCGGCCGCCCATCAGGTTGCCCATCATGTAGCCCATCATCATCGGCATAAACCAGCTGCCACCGCCGGCGTTGCCCTGGCTGCCCTCCGGGGCCTGTTCACAGTTGCCCTCACCGAACTCCAGCTCACACTGCTGCTGGTCGGTAAAGCGCGGCGCGGTGGCCAGGTGATCCACCTGGGCGGAGCCGAACACCTGCTGGCAGAGCTCCGGCTGGTCGGGGTAGACCTGCATGCACTCCTCGGCGTTGCGGTAGATCTGGGCCTCCTCGCGGGGCGCCGGGCTGCAGCCGGACAACACCAGGGAGACGGACACCGCCACCGAGGTGGCCAGGGGCAGAGCCTTGCGAAAACGGGGGCGACGAACCTGGGTACTGCGTTTCATGTCGGCCTCCCTCAGTAGCTCATGCAGGCAGCGTTGAGCAGGCCAACGCCGATGTTGACCCCCGCCAGCACCACGGCACCGGCGATCTGGTTGTTCTCGATCTTGCTGACGATGGTGGGCATCAGGATGAAGCGCACCACGGTAAAGGCCAGCAGTTGAGCGGCCATGGCGATGACGGCCCAGATCAGGAAATCGGTGTAGGCGATGGAGTTCTTGGCGGCGGAAGCCAAAGCCAGGGTGAAGCCCACCAGGGCGCCGGAGATGCTGATGGCGGCGGCGGTGTTGAAGTCCTTCTTAACCAGCTGCCACTCGTCGAAGGGGGTGATCAGGGCGTAGAGCACTTTGAACAGCACCATGGCCAGCAGGCCGGTGCCAAAGTAGGTCATAAAGGGGATAAGGCCCGCGAGGGAGTCGGAAATCATGGTTGGGATCACGCTGGTTCTAGGTAGCGTTGTTATCGCCCATGGGCCTGGAAAAGGCAAGCAAAGGGCCCGGGAAGGGGCGGATAAATATTTTGATAAACAAAAAGATCGCAGACAATTCTTTGACCTGTAACGGAACCGAGATTAACTTTGAGATTGCCTGTCAAAACGCCAGGGTGTGTCGGGTGGGGTGCCAAAGGGTGCCGAGAAGCCGCTCAACGCGCCGTTGCGGGGTATGCGCCGGAGCGACTCCGGCCGCCGGGGCGGGGTTTGTGCTTGGCCTCGACCCGGTGCTAGCTCGACAAGTCACCAGTCCAGTTAGAGAATTGAACGTGAACATATACATCGGCAACCTGTCTTACTCCGTCACCTCCGAAGATCTTCGTGATGCCTTTGCGGCCCACGGTGAGGTGACCAGTGCCAACGTCATCATGGACCGGGAAACCGGCCGTTCCAAGGGCTTCGGCTTTGTGGAGATGCCCAACGCGGAGGAAGGGCAAAGCGCCATCTCGGCGTTGAATGAGCAGCCCCTCAGTGGCCGCAACATCCGGGTGAACGAGGCGCGCCCCCGCGAACCCCGGCCGGCTCGTCGTCCCCGTTACTGAGTGCCGGTGACTGTCACGCCAAGGGGGCCGGTCGGCCCCCTTTTCCGTTGTGGTGCTCAGCGCGCCGTAAAATCCGCGGTTTCCAGATAGAGTGAGCGCACCGGCGCCTCAAGAGCCGGTTGAAGCCCGTCGTCCAGCGGCTGCCCGTCGCCCAGGTAAATGAGCGACTCGGTCACGTTCCTCTCCATCAACAGGATCTGGTCGAAACTGGGCAGGCTGCCGATGCGGTGGACCAGCAGGGTTTCATCACCCAGGTCAATGGGGTAGAAGGCCCCGTTTTCCACCGGCTCCAAGGGGGCGTTTAACAGGACGCGCTCCACGGTAAAGGCCACCATGGGCAGTGTTGTCTGTCCGCCGCGCTCGAAATGGCCCGCCACCACATCGGCCCGAAACTGACTCAGGGTTCCGTGCATCAGCCGGTGCAGGTCCAGGATTTCGGGCTTTAGGGTTACCAGCGGCTGTTGGGCCAGCAGGGCCGCCACCTGAGCCTTATCCGCAGGGTCCACCGCCAGTTTCAGCACCAATTGGTGCGCGTGCATGGAGCCGTGCAGGGGCAGGTGGCTGGCGACGGGGCCTTGGGATGTGGGCATCAACACCATGCCGTGGGTGCCGACGGCGGCGCCAAACCCGGGGGCGCAGAACAGAAGCAGGAGTAACAGCAGCGGTTTCATCAGAACAGGGACTCGGTTTGTTACTGGAGAAACACCTGGTGACCCCGGGCCCGCAAGGCCGCAGCGGCGTCACCACAGCGGTCGGATTTGACCAGCAGGTAGTCGGTGTCGAAAGTGGAGAGGGCAAACAGCGGCACGCCGGCGTCTGCTAGGGTCGCGGTGAGCTGGGCGAGGATCCCTACCAGCTCGAAATCCAGCGGCCCGGCCACCTTGAAGGCCCGCCAGGGCCCCTCCTGACGTTCGCTGTCGATGGCCCACTCCTCCGGGGCCACCAGGGAGAGCTCCTCCTCGGTGCGGGTCAGGCTCAAAAGCTGGCTGGCGCTCAGCCAATGGGGCGCCACCGGGTGGTCGGCCGGCAGGCGGTGGAGGGTGAAGCGACCCGTCATCAGGGTCAGACTCAGGGGAACGGTTTTCATCATTTGGGCCTCCCTGCCCAGGTTCGGACCTTACTCGTCCGGGTAAACCTTCTCTTTGAACTCGCACAGATCCTCGATAAGGCAGGATCCGCAGCGGGGCTTGCGAGCCAGGCAGGTATAACGGCCGTGCAGGATAAGCCAGTGGTGCACGTCCACCTTGAACTCCGCCGGCACCACCTTGAGCAGTTTCTGCTCCACCTGGTCGACGTTCTTGCCCATGGCAAACTTGGTGCGGTTGGAGACCCGGTAGATGTGGGTGTCCACGGCGATGGTGGGCCAACCAAAGGCGCAGTTGAGCACCACATTGGCGGTCTTGCGGCCGACGCCAGGCAGGCGCACCAGGGCCTCGAGATTCTCCGGCACCTCGCCGTCGTGCTCCTCCACCAGGATCCGGGCCGCCTTGATGACGTTCTCCGCCTTGGTGTTGTACAGGCCGATGGTCTTGATGTGCTCCTTGACCCCCTCGACCCCCAGTTCGAGCATCGCTTGAGGGGTATTGGCTGTCGGGAACAGGGTACGGGTGGCCTTGTTGACCGAGACGTCGGTGGCCTGGGCGGAGAGCGCCACCGCCACCAGCAGTTCGTAGGGAGAGCTGAACTCCAACTCGGTTTCCGGGTTGGGGTTGTTGTCCCGCAGGCGCTCCAGGATCTGGCGGCGTTTTTCGTTATTCATGGTCCCTCAACGGTCTCGGTTTACTGGGTGACGCGCACCCGCTCCACTTTCTCGGCGGCGTCGCTGGTGGGTTTGAACCTGGCTTCCACCTTGTCGTTCATGGCGTTCTTGGCGGCGATCAACAGGCCCATACCGATAAAGGCCCCCGGCGGCAGCAGCGCCAGCAGGAAGGGGCTTTTCAGTTCCATCACCTGGATGCGCAGCACCTGGGCCCAGTCGCCCAGCAGCTGATCGGCCCCGTCAAACAGGGTGCCCTGGCCCACCAGCTCCCGGGCGCCGCCAAGCAGCATCAGCACCAGCATAAAGCCCAGCCCCATCATCAAACCATCCATCGCCGCGGCGCCCACCGGGTTTTTCGAGGCAAAGGCCTCGGCACGGCCGATGATGACGCAGTTGGTGACGATAAGGGGGAGGAAGATCCCCAATGAGAGGTAGAGGCCGTAGGCGTAGGCGTTGACCAGCAGCTGCACGCAGGTCACCAGGGCGGCGATGATCATCACGTACACCGGGATGCGGATCTCGCTCGGGATCCCCCGGCGCAGCAGCGAGACCAGCACGTTGGAGCTGACCAGCACCACCAAAGTGGCCAGGCCCAGGCCCATGGCGTTGGTCAGGGTGTTGGTGACCGCCAGCAGGGGGCAGAGCCCCAGCAGTTGGACGATGCCGGGGTTGTTCTTCCACAGCCCCTGCCAGACGATTTCGCGAGTTTGGCTCATGGTGCGTCTCCACAGCGGGGGGCCTTGGGCAGGCGGTCCCGATTGCGGTTGAAGTAGTTAAGGGCGTTTTTCACCGCGCCGACGTAGGCCCGCGGCGTGATGGTGGCGCCGGTGAACTGGTCGAAGTCGCCGCCATCCCGCTTAACCGCCCAGCGGCGATCCTTCTCGCCCTCCAGGCGGTAGCCGTTAAAGGCGGTGACCCAGTCGGAGCGGCGCAGGTCAATCAGATCCCCCAGCCCCGGGGTCTCCTGGTGGCTCAGGGTGCGCACCCCCAGCACTTCACCCTGCCAGCTGATGCCGACAATGAGGTGGATGTCGCCGTTGTAGCCATCCGGGGCGGTAGTCTCGATGGCGATGGCCACCGGCTCCCCGGCCTGGGTGGCCAGAAACGCCTGTTGGGGGTCCCGGCTGCCCAGGTATTGGGGGCTGTGCAGGGACAGACAGCTGTTGTGCAGCTCGTTGTCGTACAGGCCATCGGGGATGATCTGGTGCAGGGTGTTAAGCAGCTGGCGCTTCTGCTGCTCGGCGATCTGCGCCTTGGTGCCCTCGTGGGTCAGGGCCACCAGGCCGGCGCAGGCGATGCCAAAGAGGGCCAGCAGCAGGCCGTTTTTCTTCATCGACGGGATCATGACTGCCCCCCGTGACCGTAGGTGCGCGGCCGGGTGTAGTAGTCGATGAGCGGCACGCTCATGTTGGCCAGCATCACGGCGAAGGCCACCGCATCCGGGTAACCGCCGAAGCTGCGAATGAGGTAGACCAGCACCCCAATCAAGGCGCCGAACACCAGCCGGCCCCGGTTGCTGGTGGCGGCGGTGACCGGATCCGTGGCGATAAAGAAGGCCCCGAACAGGGTGGCGCCGCTGAGCAGGTGGAGGCTGACGCTGCCGGTGCCGTCCGGGTGCAGCGCCTGACCCACCAGGGCACAGAGCCCCAGGCTCAGGATCATCGCCACCGGGATGTGCCAGCGGATCACCTTGAGTTTCAGCATCACCAGGCCGCCGAGCAGGAACGCCAGGTTCACCCACTCCCAACCCACACCGGCCATCTGGGAGAACACCGGCTTGGCCAGGCTCTCCCCGGCGGTGAGGCCCAGGGTGAGATCGGTTTTGAGGGTGTCCAGCGGGGTGGCCATGGTGGTGCCGTCCACCCCGAGGCGAACGCTGTCCAGGGTGTGGCCGATGGCATCGGTGCCCAGCATCACCATGGTCAGGGTGTCCAGCGGCCCCAGGGTGGTCTGGGCCAGCGACTGCGGTGGCAGCCACTGGGTCATCTGCAGGGGGAAGGAGATCAGCAGTGCCACGTAGGCCGCCATGGCGGGGTTAAACAGGTTCTGCCCGATGCCGCCGTAAAGCTGTTTGACCAGCACGATGGCGAAGATGGCACCCAGCACCGGCAGGTACCAGGGGGCCAGCGGCGGCAGGCAGATCCCCAGCAGCAGTCCGGTGACCAGGGCGGTGCAGTCGGACAGGGCGGCACGCACGTCCCGGCCGCGGGCCTTGACGCACAGTGCCTCGGCCACCAGGGCCGTGATCACCGCCAGGGCGATCTGGATAAGGTTGCCCCAACCGAAGAACCACCACTGGGCGAGGACGCCGGGCAGGGTGCACAGGGCGACCCACTGCATCACTCGATGGGTGGGCATGCGGCCCTGGATGTGGGGGGACGAGGCCATCTTAAACGCCATCAAACCCTCTCCTATTGCTCGTTATTCTGTTTTTGGCGTGCCTTCGCCTTGGCGATGGCGGCGGCCACTGCGGCTTTGCGCTTGGCATCCGGATCTTCGCTCGGCTCGGCCGGCTCGGGACTGGATGCTGCGTCGCTGGCCTGCTGGGCGGCCTTCTTGGCCTTGGCGCGGGCCACTGCGGCGGCTACCGCGGCTTTGCGGGGATCAGTCTGCTCGGCCGGGGCGTCGCTGGGTGCGGCATCGCTGGCCTGCTGCGCGGCCTTCTTGGCCTTGGCGCGGGCCACGGCGGCGGCCACCGCGGCTTTGCGGGGATCGGCGACCTCTTCGGTCGGGGCATCGCTGGGCGCGGCCTCAGGAGCCTGCTGGGCCGCCTTCTTGGCCTTGGCGCGGGCCACGGCAGCGGCCACAGCCGCCTTGCGGGGATCGGTCTCCTCGGCCGGGGCGTCGCTGGGCGCGGCCTCGCTGGCCTGCTCGGCCGCCTTCTTGGCCTTGGCACGGGCCACGGCGGCGGCCACCGCGGCTTTGCGGGGATCGGAGCCCTCCTGGGCTGGGGCTTCGCTGGGCGTGGCCTCAGGAGCCTGCTGGGCCGCTTTCTTGGCCTTGGCGCGGGCGAGTGCGGCGGCCACTGCGGCTTTGCGAGGATCGGCGACCTCCTCGGTCGGGGCATCGCTGGGCGCGGCCTCGGTGGCCTGCTGAGCCGCCTTCTTGGCCTTGGCGCGGGCGAGTGCAGCGGCCACCGCGGCCTTTTTCGGATCAGTCGGGGGGGCGGTGTCGCTGGCCTGGGGGGCCTCAACCGCCGAGTCACCGGCGCTCTCCCGGGCGGCCTTGGCGGCGCGGGCTTCGGCCTTGCGCTGACGGCGCAGTTCGGCCATGTCCACCTCGCCGGACTCGGTCTCGGTGCTGGCCTTCTTAGCTTTGATGCGGGCCAGGGCATCGGCGACCCCGGCACTGGTGGCGGCGGGAGCCGGCTTAGCGGCCCGCTTGTGGCGATTCTCCCGCTCCGCTTTCTCGCGCTCCAATCTGGCCTGGCGGGCGTCGAAGCGCAGCTTGGCGGCGTCCGCCTTGGCCGCCTTTTGGGCGGCGTCCCGCAGCTCTGCCTTGGCGATGCGGTAGTGGTGCACCAGGGGCAGATCCGAGGGACAGACGAAGGCGCAGGCACCGCACTCGATGCAATCGGCCAGGTTCAGTTGGGCGGCCTTGTCGAACTCACCGGCCTGGCTGTGCCAGTACAGCTGCTGGGGCAGCAGGGACTGGGGGCAGACCTGGGCACATTCGCCGCAGCGGATGCAGTTGCGGGGCGCCGGGGCCGGCGGCAGTTCGTTGCGGCTGGGCATCAGCAGGCAGTTGGTGGCTTTGACCACCGGCACACGGGTGCTAGGCAGGGCAAATCCCATCATGGGGCCGCCCATAATGAGCGGTTGGTCCGGCTGGGGTTGGCAACCGGCGCTGTCCAGCAGCCACTGGATCTCAGTGCCCAGGCGCACCCAGTAGTTGCCGGGTTTGCCGGCCTGTTCACCGGTCAGGGTCACCACCCGTTCAATCAGGGGCTCGTCGTCCAGTAGGGCACGCTTGATGGCGTAGCAGGTGCCGACGTTGTGCATCAGCACCCCCAGGTCCTTGGGCAGCTTGCCCTGGGGCACCTCCAATCCGGTGACGATCTGCACCAGCTGCTTCTCACTGCCGGAGGGATACTTGGTGGGGATAACTCGCAGCAGGATGTGCTCATCGCTCAGGTGGCTGGCGGCGATGGCCTCTTTGACCGCGGCGATGGCCGCAGGCTTGTTGTCCTCGATGGCGAACAGGATCCGTTCCGGGCCCAAGAGGTGATCCAGCACCTCGATGCCGCGCAGGATCTCCTCCGCCTTGTCCTGCATCAGCCGGTCATCGGCGGTGATGTAGGGCTCGCACTCGGCGCCATTGATGATCAGAAAACGCACCGGCTTGTCGCTGGCCAGCTTGATGGCGGCGGGGAAAGCGGCGCCCCCCAGTCCGGCGATGCCGGCGTCACGGACTCGGGCCAGGATGGCGTCCCGGTCGAGGCCTTCAACGCTGACCCGGGTCTCCCGCGGACGCCAGTGATCCTCACCGTCGGCGATCACCTCGATGGTCAGCTCGGGCAGGCCCGAGGGGTGGGCGCTGGGACGGGACTCGATGCGGCCGATGGTGCCGGAGGTGGGGGCGTGCACCGGCACCGCCATGGGGTGCTCCGGGGCGGTCAGGGCCTGGCCCTTGAGCACCTGATCGCCGCTGGCCACCGTCAGTCGGGCGGCCTGGCCGATGTGTTGGCGCACCGGCACCCAGAACCGCTCGGGCAGGGGCAGGGTGGCGATGGGGGTGCCGTTGGACAGGGTCTTGCGATCCGGCGGATGGATCCCGCCGGGGAATGTCCACTGTTGGCCTTGGTCAATCTGTTCTAATAGGGTTTGCACAGGCCGTTCCTCACTGCACCATACGGACGGGGATGCTCTTCAGATCCCACTTCCAGCTTTGCGTCGTCTCCGGGATGGGCCGCATCTCGATGCAATCCACCGGGCAGGGTTCGACGCAGAGGTCGCAACCGGTGCACTGGTCCGCGATCACCGTGTGCATCTGTTTGCCGGTGCCGACGATGGCGTCCACCGGGCAGGCCTGGATGCACTTGGTGCAGCCGATGCAGTCCGCCTCGATGATGAAGGCCACCTTGGGCCGGCTGTCGGCGTCGGCGTCCAGCGGCTCCGGCTCCACCCCCAGCATGTCCGCCAGCTTCTCGATGGTGGCTTCGCCGCCGGGCGGGCAGCGGTTGATGGGGGCCTCTCCCTTGGCGATGGCCTCGGCATAGGGACGGCAGCCCGGGTAACCGCACTGACCGCACTGGGTCTGAGGCAGGGCCTGCTCGATCTGCTCCACCATGGGGTCGCCCTCCACCTTGAAGCGGATGGCGGCGTACCCCAACAACACGCCGAACAGCAGCGCCAGGCCTGCCAGCACCAGTACGGCAAAAAGAATACTGCTCATCAATTACTTAACCAGTCCGGTAAAGCCCATAAAGGCCAGCGACATCAAGCCTGCGGTGATCATGGCGATGGAGGCGCCCTTGAAGGGCTGGGGGACGTCTGCCGCCGCCAGGCGCTCACGCATGGCGGAGAAGAGGATCAACACCAGGGCAAAACCGGCGGCGGCGCCGAAGCCGTAGAGCACCGAACTGATGAAGTCGTGCTCCTCGTTGATGTTGAGCAGCGCCACCCCCAGTACCGCGCAGTTGGTGGTGATCAGGGGCAGGTAGATCCCCAGCACCCGGTGCAGGGCGGCGCTGGTTTTGCGCACCACCATCTCGGTGAACTGCACCACCACGGCGATCACCAGGATAAAGCTCAGGGTACGCAGGTAGGCCAGATCCAGCGGGACCAAAAGATACTGATGTACCAGGTAGCTACAGGTGGAGGCCAGGGTCAGGACGAAGGCGGTGGCCATCGACATGCCAATGGCGGATTCCAGCTTGCTGGACACCCCCATAAAGGGGCAGAGGCCAAGGAACTTCACCAAGACGAAGTTGTTGACCAGGACAGTGCCCACCAGCAGCAACAGGTATTCGGTCATGAAATTGAGGTCGCTGAGAAAAGTAGTCAGCCATTATCGGAAAATCTCGGCACCGAAACAACTGACAGCCAGCAGGGTTTCTGCCCTCTGGTCAAGGATTGGACGCCCCGGGGAGGCCCCGGGGCATCGATTCAGGCCTGCATCTGATGAAGCGGGCGGGGCATGGCGATGTGGTGGCCCTGGAGGCCGTGCACCTTGAGCTCCTCGAGGGTGATCTTCTCCTCCGGTTGCTCCACCTGGGCGGCGATCACCTTGATGTCCAGTCGCACGGCGATGTCCAGCAACATCTTGATGAAAAACTGGTTGTTCGGCGTCTTATCGATGTTGCGGGTCAGGCCGGACTCCAGTTTGACATAGTCGGGCTTGAGCATCTGCAGGTAGCGGAAGGAGGTCAGCGCGGTGCCGAAGTGGTCGATGCAGATCCGCGCCCCCAGCTTATGCAGGCGCTCGATGGTCTGGCCGGCGTGGTTGGGGTTTTGCTGGATGCTGCGCTCGCTCACCTCAAACACCAGACGGCTGGCCAATCCCGGCTGGTCCTGAAGCTGATGCTCCAGCCAGCGCATGAACTTGACGTCGTTGAAGGAGTGACTGGCCAGGTTGAGACCGAAGGACTCACTCTCACTGGAGTCGTTGAGCAGCTCGCGAATGAGGCGAGTGAAGATCAGCTTGTCCAGCTCGATGGCACGGCCGTAGCGGGCCGCCATGGAGAACAGGGGCTCGGTGGGCAGCGGGTTGCCGTCGGCGTTTTCGAAGCGCACCAGCATCTCGGTATAGAGGCGGCCGCCGTCCTGGGTGGGGCGGATCCGCTGGTGGATGAAGTTCAGGCGGCGGTGATCCAGCACATCGTCGATCACTGTCAGCCAACGCTCGGAGTCCAGCCCCAACTCCGCCAGACTGGCGTCCATCAGGTAGTGGCCGTGGGCTCCCTGGGAGTCGGCCATGCTGACGGCGGTGTCCAGGTTGATCAACAGCTGGCTGACCCGGTCTTCCGGACGGTAGGCGATGGCGCCCACGGAGCCGGCGTTCTCCACCTCCTGGTGCTTGGCAACCTCCGCCAGTTGCATGCTCAAATCTTTGAGCAGGGTAATGGCGTTGCTGCGCTCGCAGTCGGGCAGTCGCAGGATAAAGTCCACGGCACCGTAACGGTAGGCGTAGCCGGAGGGCTCCTTGCGGGCGTACTGCTTGAGCACGTGGGCGATCTCCGCCAGGTACTGATCGCCGCCGCTGCGGCCCTGGCGGCGGTTGAGCTCCTCCAGGGCGTTGGCCCGCAGCAGGATCAGGTGGCCCTGCTTGGAGTCGGTGTTCTGGGGTCGCTCCATCTCATCAACAAAGAAGGCGCGGGATTTGATGCCGGTGACCTCGTCCAGCACTGGATTGGCTTGCAGCTTGCTCGTGCTGAACTTGGCCAGACGCGCCTTGAGTTCAGTGCGGGTGCTTTGCAGCGTCTCCCCCAGGGGGCGAAGGGCACCGCTGAGCTCCTGCACCTGGCTGGGCAGCTCCAGGGTGGGGAGACGTTCGATGCCGGAGCGCACCGTCGCCAGCTGCCGAGCGGTGCGACCGCGGCGCCAGAGCAGCAACAGGATCATGAACAGGTAGGTGCCGCCAATCAGTATCAGGGGGAGGGCCAGGCGGGAGGCGGTGCCCTCGAGGTAGTGATCGCCGTTCAGCTGCAGCCGGATGTCGTGCTCCTGCCAGCGTTTTTCCACCAGCAGGGAGGGGCGATGCAGGGCCAGCAGGGGGGCCAGCCAGTGGCTGGGCTCGTGGTATTGGCCGTAGATGGTCTGGGTGGCATCGACCTGGTTCTTAACGAAGCCGTACTGCAGGGCAAAGCTCGGGGCGAGGGCGTCGGCCAGTTCGAAGGGTGCGGTCTGCGAGGCCAGGGCGTTGTCCAGGGCCGCGGTCAGGGCACGCCGGTCATCGTCGATGGCTTTTTCAACGGCGGCGGTGGACAGCAGCAGCAGGGCGGCTGCGGCCGCCAGCAACAGAATGGTCAGTCCGGCGAATGCGGTACGAGTCCCCAACATGAGGCGACGATCTCCCTATCTTTGCCCGCCACCCCAATCATCGCGTCAATTGGCGTAGCTGCATGATTTATTAACATATTTTTTCCATCGCTAGGCGGTGGCGTTGCCCGGCGCCACCAAGCTCCAGATTTTGGTGACACCACCATCGTAAAAGGGGGGCGTGCCAGGCGCAAGTGATTGGAGTCATTAAAGGATGGGTTGTTGAAAAGGCGGGGCGAAGGGCGTTTGTTCAGAGGCGCGCGGAGCAGAAAATCTGGCGCTCGAGCCAAGTGGCCAGGGACGCCATAAAGGGCAGCGACAGGCGCCGATTCTGATAATAGCCAGTCCGCCGTTCTACCGATGGGCGGATACCAAAAAGCCCCGCTGATGCGAGGCTTTTAGAAGGTGGCTCCCCCTGCTGGACTTGGGGCAGCGACATACGCTGATTCTGACCGAGCCAGTCCGCCGTTCTGCGGATACAAAAAAGCCCCGCTGACGCGAGGCTTTTCGAATGTGGCTCCCCCTGCTGGACTTGAACCAGCGACATACGCCGATTCTGACGGAGCCAGTCCGCCGTTATCCTGATGGGCAGATACAAAAAAAGCCCCGCTGACGCGAGGCTTTTCGAAAGTGGCTCCCCCTGCTGGACTTGAACCAGCGACATACGCCGATTCTGACCGAGCCAGTCCGCCGTTCTGCGGATATAAAAAAGCCCCGCTGATGCGAGGCTTTTTGAAGGTGGCTCCCCCTGCTGGACTTGAACCAGCGACATACGGATTAACAGTCCGCCGTTCTACCGACTGAACTAAGGGGGAACAGGTTGTCTGCGTGTTTTGTCTGACGCCTCAGTATCAGGTGGCTCCCCCTGCTGGACTTGAGTGAGCGACATACGTCGATCCTAACAAGCGCCAGTCCGCCGTTCTAACGGCAAGGGCAAACCAAAATGTGGCTCCCCCTGCTGGACTTGAACCAGCGACATACGGATTAACAGTCCGCCGTTCTACCGACTGAACTAAGGGGGAACAGATTGTGGCGTGATTATCCTGACGCCTCAGCAAACGTGGCTCCCCTGCTGGACTTGGGACAGCGGCATACGCCGATTCTAACCAGTGCCAGTGCGCCGTTCAGGCGTGGTGGGCCAAAATATGGCTCCCCCTGCTGGACTTGAACCAGCGACATACGGATTAACAGTCCGCCGTTCTACCGACTGAACTAAGGGGGAACGTCATCGTCTCGAAGACGGAGCGCATCTTAAAGGCCCCCCTATAGTGAGTCAATACGCGCTTTTGAAAAAGTCGGCTCACCGGTTTCGTTTGCCTACTGCGTCACCAAAACCGCGTGAAAAAGGGCGTCTTGGGATTGCTTTCATCGCCCACCCTTGCCAGGCCCGCTAACTTACTTACCGAATAGGATTTTTTCGGTTTCACCCGACGGGCATAAGGCGAAATGGGGGTTGACTTTCACCGAGCCCGCTCTGGTCGGGCTTCTGCTGCGTTATCCACTGTTTTTGTGGATAACTGTGTTAATGACCTCGTGTCAGAGAGTGACAGGCCCCGGATTTCGGGCTCTGGCGGGGAATTGGTCACTGCTTGTGCATAATGATCGTTTCTTTATAAAACAGTGGCTTACGTAAAATGTTCATCGGCCCGACATTTTACTGTCAAAACTGAAAATTTTTGACAATTTGTGATGTCGGGGTTGTGTATTAGTTTTGGTTGTTATCCAATCGTCTGCGCTTATTTCATCAACAGGAGTCGCCGTGCGCCCATCCCATGTCCACCAGTTGACCCAAGGGGATGTCATTGCCCATCTACGGCGTATGACGCTGCCGCTGCTGATGGCCATGGTGCTGTTGATGACCTTCAACTTCGTCGACGCCTTCTTTGTCAGCTTGCTGGGGACCCGGGAGCTGGCGGCCTTCTCCTTTACCTTTCCCGTCACCTTTACTCTGTTCAGTGTGGTCATTGGTTTGGGGATCGGCACCTCGGCGGCGGTGGCCACCGCCCAAGGGCGGGGTAACACGGAACGGGCCCGTGCCCTGGGGGGCTCGGCTCTGGTGCTTTCCGCCTGCCTGGTGCTGGTGATGGCCCTGCCGGTGTGGCTGGGACACGACTGGCTGTTTCGCGCCCTTGGGGCCGAGGCGGACGCCCTGGGCCTTATCGACGACTTTATGGGCGTCTGGCTGCTTGGGGTGGTGTTCATCACCTTCCCGATGATCGGCAACGCGGTGATGCGTGCCAACGGCAACACCCGCCTGCCCAGCCTGGTGATGGCCGGCAGCGCCTTTGTGAACGCGGCGCTGGATCCCCTGTTCATCTTTGGTTGGGGGCCGGTGCCCGCCATGGGTCTCAAGGGCGCCGCCCTGGCCACGGTGATCGCCAACCTGGTTTCCAGTGCGGTGATCGTCTACATGCTGGTGTTCCGCATGAAGGTGGTGGGCTGGTTCCGGGAGTGGACCGAACGCCTGGCGGGCTACCGGGAGATCCTGGCCATTGCTCTGCCGGCGGCGGGGGCCAACATGCTAACCCCGGTGGCCATGGGGGCGATGACGGCACTGATGGCCAGTTACGGCGAGGCGGCGGTGGCCGCCTTTGGGGTGGGCACCCGGCTCGAATCCCTGGTGACCCTGGTGGTGTTGACCCTCTCCATGAGCCTGCCGCCGCTCATCAGCCAGAACGCCGCCGCGGGTCACATGGACCGGGTCCGGCTGCTCTACAGTCGGGTGATCCGTTTTGTGCTGCTGTTCCAGGGCGGGGTGTACCTGCTGCTGCTGATCGGCGCCCGCTGGATCGGCGAGGCCTTTGGCCAGGACGCCGAAGTGGCCGCCACCATCGCCCTGCTGGTGAGCATCCTGCCTCTCTCCTACGGTGCCCAGGGGGTGATCATCCTCTCCAACTCCAGCTTCAACGCCCTGCACCGACCGATGTCGGCCCTGGGGCTGTCGGTGATCCGGCTGTTCGTGATGTACCTGCCGCTGGCCTTTATTGGTGGTAAGATCGCGGGCCTGACCGGGGTGTTTGTGGGGGCGGCCGTGGCCAACTGCCTCACCGCGGTCATCGCCTGGCGCTGGGTGTGGTATCACCTGTGCTGTAACCGCCAGAGTTCAACCGAGGAAGCCCGTGAGTCGACCCTTTAAGCTGCAATCCCAGTTTCAACCCGCCGGCGATCAGCCTGCGGCCATCCACCAATTGCTGGAGGGCCTGGACGCCGGCCTGGCGCACCAGACCCTGCTGGGGGTGACCGGCTCCGGCAAGACCTTCACCATGGCCAACGTGGTGGCAGAGCTGAACCGCCCCACCATCATCCTGGCCCACAACAAGACCCTGGCGGCCCAGTTGTACGGCGAAATGAAGGAGTTCTTCCCCGACAATGCGGTGGAGTATTTCGTCTCCTACTACGACTACTACCAGCCCGAGGCCTACGTGCCCTCCACGGATACCTTCATCGAGAAGGACGCCTCCATCAACGCCCACATCGAGCAGATGCGTCTGTCCGCCACCAAGGCATTGATGGAGCGGCGGGACGTGGTGCTGGTGGCCTCGGTGTCCGCCATCTACGGCCTGGGGGATCCCAAGGCCTATATGGCGATGCTGCTGCACCTGCGCCAGGGCGACATCATGAACCAGCGGGACATCCTCAAGCGCTTGGCAGAGCTGCAGTACAGCCGCAATGACATGGCGTTCGAGCGGGGCACCTTCCGGGTGCGGGGCGAGGTGATCGACATCTTCCCGGCGGACTCCGAGAAGGACGCGGTGCGCATCGAGCTGTTCGACGAGGAGATCGAACGGATCTCCCTGTTCGACCCCCTGACCGGTGCCCTGACCCGGGAGGTGGCCCGCTACACCGTCTACCCCAAGACCCACTACGTTACCCCCCGGGAAACCATCGTCGCCGCCATCGACCACATCAAGGCGGAGCTCAAGGTGCGCCACCAGCAGCTGCTGGACAACCACAAGCTCATTGAGGCCCAGCGCATCAAGGAGCGCACCCAGTTCGACATCGAGATGATGCTGGAGCTGGGCTATTGCTCCGGCATCGAGAACTACTCCCGCTACCTTTCCGGGCGGGCTCCGGGCGAGCCGCCGCCGACCCTGCTGGATTACCTGCCGGACGATGGCCTGCTCATCATCGACGAGTCCCATGTCACCGTGCCCCAGCTCGGGGCCATGTACAAAGGGGATCGCAGCCGCAAGGAGACCCTGGTGGAGTTCGGTTTCCGCCTCCCCTCGGCCATGGACAACCGACCGCTCAAGTTCGAGGAGTTCGAGTCCATCGCGCCGCAAACCGTGTTCGTCTCCGCCACCCCGGCCCAGTACGAGCTGGACAAATCCGCCGGCGAGGTGGTGGAGCAGGTGGTGCGGCCCACCGGCTTGCTGGACCCGGAGATCGAGGTGCGCCCGGTGGCCACCCAGGTGGACGACCTGCTGTCGGAAATTCGGCTGCGTGAGGCCCGCAACGAGCGGGTGCTGGTCACCACCTTGACCAAGCGGATGGCGGAGGATTTGACCGAGTACCTGGAGGAGCACGGGGTGCGAGTGCGCTATCTCCACTCCGACGTGGACACCGTGGAGCGGATGGAGATCATCCGCGATCTGCGCCTGGGGGAGTTCGACGTGCTGGTGGGGATCAACCTGCTGCGGGAGGGCCTGGACATGCCCGAGGTCTCCCTGGTGGCGATCCTCGATGCCGACAAGGAGGGCTTCCTGCGCTCTGACCGCTCCCTGATCCAGACCATGGGCCGGGCAGCGCGGAACGTCCAGGGCAAGGCAATTCTCTACGCCGACCGCATCACCGGCTCCATGGAGCGGGCCATGGGGGAGACCCAGCGCCGCCGGGCCAAGCAGGAGGCGTTCAACGCCGAGCACGGCATCGTGCCCAAGGGGCTGACCAAGAAGATCACCGACGTGATGGACGTGGGCGGCAAACGCCGGCCCGGTGCCCGACCGGGGGTTCCGGCCAAGCCGGCCGCACCGCGGCAGAGCCCGGCGGAACTGGCCAAGGCGATCGCCGAGCTGGAGAAGACCATGTACGAGCACGCCCGCAACCTGGAGTTTGAAAAGGCGGCGGCACTGCGAGATGAAATCGCCCAGTTGCGGGACCAACTGGTGGTCTCCTGATCCTCCTATGCCGGGAGTGAGCCATACTTGAGGGGATAACCCGATGTCATCCCTTAGGGAAGGAGGCGGTTATGACTCAGACCCGAAAATTGGTGTGGTTCGGTGCACTGCTGGTGGCGCTGCTGGTGGCCTATGCGCTGATCCCCATGCCCCAGCAGGGCGACGTGAACCCCCGCAAACAGGGGGCACTGCGGGCCCAGGTGCATCAACAGAGTGAAGTGCTGGGCACCGGACTGGCCTACTACCGCAGCAGCAACACCCCGGCCCCCACCGGCAGCGCCGCCGCGCCGGTGGACATCAACGTCCTGATTGAGGATTTCCCCACCGCCGCCGGTGCCATCCACCAGCAGGTGCTGGCGGATCAGCAGTACCGGGCGGCGCTGGAGGGCGATCAGGACCAGGCGATGAAGCTGATGGCGGAGAGCTTTTTGACCGGCGAGGGCAGCGGCAGCTACCAGGAGCGCTGGTAAAGCCGGACCAGGGCGAAGCAGAGCAGGGCACTCGCCACCCCGAGGGCGTGGGACTCCACGGCCACCCGGGCGTCGATGAGCGCCGCCACGTCGGCGCTGCCGCCCTGGCTCAGCTCCCATCCCACCTTGGCCAACACCCCCACAAGCAGGGCATACCCGCTGCGCCAGCCGCGGCGGATGTCCGCCAGCGCACCCCAGGTAAAGAGCCCATGGAGCAGGGCGCTGAGCCCCACGTAGCGCACCGTCTCCGGCACCCACCAGTAAAGCCCCAGACCGATCATCGCCATCATGGCGAGGCTGACCAGCGCCATGGGGGCGAAGCGGTAGTGGGGCTGGTGCAGGGCAAAGATCAGCCACAGCCCCCCCAGGTTCATCAAAAGGTGGGCGGTGTTGGAGTGCAGCAGGTGGCCGCTCAGCAGCCGCCACCACTGGCCCTGGTCCAGATGGGGCCGGGACCAGATCAGCGTCTCATAGAGCCCGGGCAGGGCCCACAGGGCCAGCGCCAGGGCCGACAGCAGGGCCGGCCAGGCCCACTGCTGGGGTTTGGGCAGGCCAAAAGCCTTAGTCGAGGCCACACTGCCCACGGACGTCCTCCAGGATGGCGTCGCGGTTGTCCAGGTACTGCGCCAGGCCGCGGGCCCTTAGCTGACAGGCGGGGCAGGTGCCACAGCCGCTGCCGATGACGCCGTTGTAACAGGTCAGGGTGTGATCCCGCACCAGTTCAAGCGCCTGGTAGTGATCCGCCAGTGCCCAGGTCTGGGCCTTATCGAGCCACATCAGCGGGGTGGAGAGGGTCAGGGGGCGGTCCATCCCGAGCACCAGGGCTTTCTCCAGCGCCTGAACGAAGTCGTTGCGGCAGTCCGGGTAGCCGGAGTAGTCGGTTTCGCACACCCCGGTGATCACCGTCTGGGCCCCCACCTGGTAGGCGTAGATCCCCGCCAGGGTGAGAAACAGGATGTTGCGGCCGGGGACGAAGGTGTTGGGCAGGCCATTGTCCATCAGCTCGTTGGCCACGGCGATGTTGTCCCGGGTCAGGGCGCTGATGGCCAGCTCCCCGAGCAGCCCCACATCCATCACCTTGTGGGCGGCTACCCCCAGGCGCTCGGCGAGGGCGCGGGCCACCTCGATCTCCTCGGCGTGGCGCTGGCCGTAGTCGAAGGTGATGGCGTGCACTTCGTCGTACTGGTCCAGGGCCTGCACCAGACAGGTGGTGGAGTCCTGGCCACCGGAAAACACCACCACGGCCACCCGTTTGTCGCTCATAAGGCCTCCAGTTGGCCGTTGGTGGAGAAGGCCTCCAGCTGGGCCAGGTAGGGTTGGATGTCACCAATCTTGTCTGCCACCCAGGCGGGATCGTAGTAGCTGTCCAGGTAACGTTCCCCGGAGTCGCACAGCAGGGTAACGATGGAGCCGGATTCCCCCCGGGCCTGCATCTCATGGGCCAGCTGCAGGGCACCGTAGAGGTTGGTGCCGGTGCTGGCGCCGGTTTTGCGGCCAATCAGCCCTTCGAGCCAGAGCACAGTAGCGATGGAGGCCGCATCGGGAATGCGGCGCATCTCGTCCACCACGCCGGGGATGAAGGAGGGCTCCACCCGGGGGCGACCGATCCCCTCGATGCGGGAGCAGGCCTCGCTGGTGAGGTTGGGATCGCCGCTGTGGAAGTAATCGAAGAACACCGAGTTGTCCGGGTCGACCACGCACAGCCGGGTCTCCACCTTCTGGTAGCGCAGGTAGCGGCCGATGGTGGCGGAGGTGCCGCCGGTGCCCGGGCTCATCACGATGTGGCTGGGCACCGGGAAACGCTCGTGCTGCATCTGGCGGAAGATGGCGTCGGCGATGTTGTTGTTGCCTCGCCAGTCGGTGGCGCGCTCGGCGTAGGTAAACTGGTCCATGTAGTGCCCTCCCAGCTCCTCGGCCAGGCGAGCGGATTCGGTGTAGATCGCCGCGGGATCCACCAGATGGCAGCGACCGCCGTAGAACTCGATCTGATCGATCTTCTTCTGGGCGGTGGAGCGGGGGATCACCGCGATAAAGGGCAGTCCCAGCAGACGGGCAAAGTAGGCCTCGGAGATGGCGGTGGAGCCGGAGGAGGACTCGATGATGGGAGTGCCTTCGTGGATCCAGCCGTTACACAGCCCGTAGAGGAACAGCGAGCGGGCCAACCGGTGCTTGAGGCTGCCGGTGGGGTGGGTGCTCTCATCTTTGAGGTAGATGTCGATGTTCGCCAGTTGCGGCAGATCCAGTTTGATCAGGTGCGTGTCGGCGCTGCGCTGAAAGTCGGCCTCGATCTGGGCCATGGCCCAGTTAACCCAGTTGCGGGACATGAAAATTCCGTATAATGCTGGTTTACGTTTGCCGCATGGTATCGCAATGGACCCTCAGCTGTTAAGCCAGCTTGCCAATGACACCATGCCGTTCGGGAAATACGCCGGACGGCGCTTGATGGAACTGCCCATCGCCTACCTCATCTGGATGCAGGAGCGGGGCTGGCCGGCCCCGCCTTTGGGCCCCAAGCTGGCCCTGGTGCTGGAGATCAAGCACAACGGTTTGGGCTATCTGCTCAAGCCCCTGCGTCGGGACGCCCCAGAGCCGCACTGATATAGCGGTATTGCGTCAGGCCGCCAAGCAGAAAATGGGCCCGGTTTTGCCCATGGCAAGGTCGTCAATGGCGCACATCCTGCTTCGGCCTCAGTTCAATGGGGACGCCGTCCTGGCCCTGAAGTGCGAATGGGGAAGGCCACCGCGCTTGTTACAGCGGCGAAACCCGGAAAAACGGCCGGTGTGGCAATGCGGTGTTTGAATGGCGATAACGAAAAAAGCCGCCCTGGGGGCGGCTTTTTATCGGAAGGTGGTGGAGGGGGTAGGATTCGAACCTACGAAGGCGGAGCCGTCAGATTTACAGTCTGATCCCTTTGGCCACTCGGGAACCCCTCCACGGGGTAACGCAAATTGTAGAAGATGGTGGAGGGGGTAGGATTCGAACCTACGAAGGCGGAGCCGTCAGATTTACAGTCTGATCCCTTTGGCCACTCGGGAACCCCTCCACGGGGTAACGCTTTTTGTGTTGCTGCCGAGGCCAGTTTGGCAGCGCAAATGTGGTGGAGGGGGTAGGATTCGAACCTACGAAGGCGGAGCCGTCAGATTTACAGTCTGATCCCTTTGGCCACTCGGGAACCCCTCCACAAGTGCGGGGCGTATAGTAACAGCCCGAATCCGTCTGTAAACCCCCAAGATCAAAATTCCCCTAAAGTTTTGGACTGTTGGGGCGATAAACAGACTGTAGCGATGATTTTTGGATGTTTTCTATGCGCCCTGAAGGCATATTGGTCAACGAGTGGCAACTGGGCAACGCCCTGAACCAGGCGGTCCATCAGGACCGTCGGGGCGACTTTGGCCTGTTGCTGTCGATGATGGTGCAGGACGTCCGCTACCACGGCAGCTTCGAGCTGCTCAAGGACGAAGACCAGCAACCACTGCCCCTGCGCCGCCGCTTCGACCTGCCCGAGGCCGCCCCCTTAAGTGGCGAATACCGGGACAGCGGTCGGGCCGCCGCCTGCGCTGCCGCCTTCCACCAGGGCGGTTTGCTGCAAAGCCGTCTGCAGCACTGCCTGCAGCCAGAGCCGCTGGACAACCGCGGTGCCCACCCCCATGGCCTGGCGCTGGCCATCGCCAACGCCGAGCCGGTCGCCCGTCCCGAGAAGGACACGGCACTGGCCCGGCGGCGCCTGCGGCCGACGGTGGCGTTGTCGGATCTTATTGCCGAGCAGCGGCTTCAGAGCCAGGCGCTGCAAGCGGTGGCCTGAACCAAAGCCGCCCGACGGTCAACGGGGGAGGCCCCCCAACCCCCACTTCTGTGATCCAGCCGACAGGCTGAGCCCCCTCCCGCCCCTATACTTGGGGGATCTTCCCCTTCGACGTTGAGGTTGTTATGGAGTCCAAGACTCAAGATTTGATCACCGAGTGCTGCGGGTCCTTTATGGACGTGGGCGCGGTCATTGCCGAGGACGATAACGTCTTAGTGCTGCCGATCCAGGCCGAGAGCGAGCCGCAGGCCCGGGCCCGTTTTGCCGAGCTGGAAAGCCAGGCCAAGGGCCGGTTTGAGACCGTGCAAAGCGATGCTCAGTGGCAGGCCGACACCCAGACTCTGATGGCCAAACTGGTGTTTTCCTGCGCGGCCGAGCGGCTGATCTTCGAGATGCAACTGAACTGAACCCGGTTTATGTTAATCAGGCGTTGCACTGGATAGGGGCACAGGCTACTGTGTCCCTTTCTTTTTGCCCCTATCACAGTTGCGATGAAGCAGGGACGCGCCGACGCAATCGAACAGCTGATCCAGCTGCCGGAAAAACAGTCCGGGGATTTTGACCACACGGCCCAGGTGGCCGCCCAACTGGTGTGTGAGCACCTGGGGGTGGAGACCGCCTCGGTATGGCTGCTGTCCGAAGATCAGCGTCAACTGACCCCGGTCTGCCGGCACCAGTCCGAGGGGAGCGGCATCCTTGATGCCCCTCTGCATACCCACACCTTTCCCGACTACTTCGACCACCTGCTTCAACACCGCTTTTTGCGCGCCGATGCCGCGCGCTTGCACCCGGCCACCAAGGCGTTTAACGCCCCCTACCTGGTGCCCAACGGGATCCACGCCATGCTGGATGCCGGGATCCGCATTAACGGTCATCTCGAGGGGGTGATCTGCGTCGAATCGCTGCGCCCCCGAAACTGGAGTGACGAGGACGCCCACTGGGTGGGTCAGCTGGCGGACCAACTGGCCCTGGCTTTGGCCACCCGTCGTCAGAGCCGACAGGCGGGGCAAATTGGTCTGTTCCGCCAGGCGATGGAGCAGGCCAGCCAGCGGATGGCGATCATCGACGAGGCCAGTCTGACGGTCAGCTACGTCAACCAGGCCTATCTGCGCCTGGCCGGCTGTCGGGCCGACGACCTGCTGGGCCAACCGGTGCAGTCCCTGATGCTGTTTCGCCAAAATCCCAAGGTGGCAGAGCGGGCGCTGGAGACGGTGATCGACACCGGCTTTGCCCGGGGTGAGTCCCAGGTGGTGGACCCCCTGGGGCGGATGCGCTGGATCG
Organism: Ferrimonas balearica; assembly: GCF_019802085.1. Taxonomy (GTDB): domain Bacteria; phylum Pseudomonadota; class Gammaproteobacteria; order Enterobacterales; family Shewanellaceae; genus Ferrimonas; species Ferrimonas balearica_B. The sequence goes on along the minus strand of NZ_JAHVHV010000001.1, from coordinate 1,544,791 downwards.
ACTTTCGGGTCAACCGCATGGTCACCGAGGACGGCCGCCCCTACCTGGTGCTCTACTCGGATGATGTTACCGCCGAGCGCGCCTACCAGTCGGAGCTGGAGCAGCTGGCCTGGCGCTGCAGTTTGACCGGGCTGTACAACCGGGCCTATCTGCAGCGGGGGCTGGCGGAGTCCACCCCGGCGGCGCTATTGCTGGTGGATCTCGATGGCTTCAAGGCGTTTAACGATCTGCACGGCCACGACATGGGGGATCGGCTGCTCACCGAGCTGGCCCGCCGCCTGGGCCACTGTGCCGAGCGCCTGGGGGCGACCCTGGTGGCCCGGATCGGTGCCGATGAGTTCGTGGTGCGCTTCGACACCCCTCCGGCCATGGGGCTCGAAGCGGTGGCCAATACCCTGGTGGCGCGCCTGTCTCAGCCGGTGGCCATGGGCACCCGTCAATTTCCCCTTCGCCTCAGTGTCGCGGCGGTCTGCCAGGCCACCCTGGGCCAGGCCCTGGAGGCGATGACCGCCCTGGACCTGGCGATGGCCAAGGCCAAGCAGAGCGGCCGGGTGCAACTGTTTGACGCCACCTTGCGCGAGCGCTTCTGCGAGACGGTGCAGATCGAACAGGACCTACGCCACGCCCTGGCCCGCAAGGAGTTTGAGCTGCACTACCAGCCCCTGGTGGACCTGGACAGCGGCCAGGTGCGGGGGGCCGAAGCGCTGCTGCGCTGGCAGCACCCGCAAAAGGGGCGGATGGCGCCGGCCCGCTTTATCGAGATTGCCGAGTCCTCCGGGGCCATCGAGCCCATCGGCCGCTGGGTGCTGGAGACGGCCCTCTACCAACTCCACCTGTGGCAGCGCCGCTGGCCGGCCCTGGAGATGCACGTCAACGTTTCGGTGAAGCAGTTACTGGGGGGGGAGCTGTACGAGATCTGCTGGGCCCAGCTGAACCGCTATCGCCTGACCCCGGGCACCCTGGTGCTGGAGATCACCGAAACCACCCTGATGGAGGACATCCAGGCGGTATCCCGGTTGTGCACTCAATTGGGGGAGCTGGGGATCGTCCTGGCCATCGACGATTTCGGCACCGGCTACAGCTCGATGCGTTACCTGCAACGGCTGCCGGTGGGCAAGCTGAAGATCGACCGCTCCTTCGTGGCGGATCTGGAACAGTCACGGGAGAGCCGGGAGATCGTGCCGGCCATCATCGCCATGGGCCAGGCACTGGATCTGGTGGTGACGGCGGAGGGGGTGGAGAACCCCTTCCAGCGCGAGTTTCTCAAGCGTCACGGCTGTGACCAGGTTCAGGGCTTCCTCTATAGCGAAGCCCTCTCCCGCCATGAATTTGAAGATCGTTTCCTGCCGGTCAGCGTCGAGCCGCGCTGATTAGGCCCCGCAACAGCGTTTGAACTTTTTGCCACTGCCGCAGGGGCAGGGGGCGTTACGCTGCGGTTTGCTGCGAGCACCGGCCGGGGCAAACTGACCGTCACAGTAAAGCCACTGACCCTCGACCCGAACAAAGCGCGAGCGCTCTTCGAAGGGGCGCAGGGCCTGGCCGTCGCGAAACCAGGCGCGAAAGGCGACCTCCCCCTCATCCCCCTGTGCTTGCGGGGCGTCCAGAATCTCCAGCCGCTGCCACTGAGTTTGACGGCAGGACTCCGCCAGCTCCGCTTCGGTCAGGTCGCCGCGGTGATCCGGGTGGTGAGTCATCAGCAGGTAATGGGCTTCGCCCTTGACGAACGCGCTGTAGCGGGAGCGCATCAGCTGCTCCGGGGTGGCGGCACGGTGTTGCTGTAGGTGCAGGGGTTGGCAGCACAGGGCGTAATCCGCCTGGCTGCCACAGGGACACTGGGTCATGACCGGTTATTTCTGGTGGGTTTCGGCGGCCATTATCTCGGTCGGGCTGGAAAAGTACAGCCCCGGCTCGGCGCCGGCGGCGTAGAACAGTTCCGGCTTGGAGCGGTTGGCCGAGTCGACAAAGATGTGCCACTCGCCGTCCAGGCTCTGTTTGAAGCTCATGATGAACTTGCCGGCAAACTCGCTGGCGGGCTGTTCGCTCTCCTGATTGGGGGTGTAGCGGATCAGGTAATAGCCGGCGTCGGTCACCACCTGGCCCTCGAGCTGGCGCTCGATGACGCGAAAATCGATCTTGATGGTGGCGTCCCGGCTTTTGACCTTTTCAAACCACTTGCCGATCGCCTTGATGATCGCCTCCCGACCGCGGATGAACTCGGTGTCCGCGGAGACGCCCATCAGGCAGGCGTCGACACTGTACAGGGCCATCAATGGCTCGGGGTCCAGTTCAAAGTAGGACTGGACGAAGGTGTCGTAGAGGCTGTTGATCTCCTGGTTGACCTTATCGGTGCTGGCCAGAGCGGGACCTACCGCCAGGCAGCACAGCCAGACCAGAGCATGAATGAAAGACTTCAAAGTGAACCCAAAACTTAACAAACACGACACAATTGTGCGTTCTCGGCGGAATTTGTAAAGGCGCAAAGTTTTACATTTTGTGAGCTCGTGGTCGGTGCGGCTCGTCAGGCGGTATACTGGCGCCATGGATCTTCATTCGAGTGAACGCATTATGAAATCGGAAGACACCAGTCTGTTTGCCGAGGCGATGTCCGACGTGGTGCCGCTTAAAGCCACGGAAGTGGTGGCACAGGGCGGGCCGGCGCCGGTTACCGAAGCCCAGTTGGCCCGCCGGGCGGCGGCCGAGGCCGAGACCGTACCGCAGAAAGACGGTTTGACCCTGGAGGCGGTAGAGCCGGTGGACCCGGACGACGTGATTGGCTGGACCCGAGGCGGGATGCAGCATGGCGTCTACAAGAACTTGAGGCTGGGCAAATACGCCGTGGACGCACGGCTGGACCTGCACGGTCACACCGTGGCTGAAGCCCGTCGGGCGCTGCTGCAGTTTATCCGCGACTGCCTGGAGAACGACATCCGCAGCGCCCTGGTGCTGCACGGCAAGGGGCTCAACTCCAAACCCTTTCGTGGGGTACTCAAAAGCTATGTCGCCGCCTGGTTGCCCAACTGCCCGGAGGTGCTGGCCTACCACAGTGCGCTGAAACAGCACGGCGGCACCGGAGCGGTATACATCCTGTTGCGAAAAAGCCCCAACCTGAAGGCGGAAAACCGCGAGCGACACCAGAAACGTTGACGTTCAGACACAAAAAAAACGCGCTCCGAAGAGCGCGTTTTTTTGTGGTGTGCCTATCAGGGCGTGTAGTAGGTCGGGGAGCCCGGACCCACCGGCAGACCCAGTACGAACACGTAGACCACGAACAGGGTGGTCCAGCCGATGAACAGCACCAGGGAGTAGGGCAGCATGGTGGAGACCAGGGTGCCAATCCCCAGGTTCTTCTTGTAGCGCGCCGCGACCGCCAGGATCAGGCCGAAGTAGCTCATCATCGGGGTGATGATGTTGGTCACGGAGTCACCGATGCGGTAAGCCGCCTGGATGGTTTCCGGCGCGTAGCCCACCAGCATCAGCATGGGCACGAAGATGGGTGCGGTAACGGCCCATTGTGCGGAGGCGGAGCCCACCATCAGGTTGATGAAGGCGCAGACCATGATGAAGCAGATGAACAGCAGCGGACCGCTCAGACCGATGCTGTTGAGCAGGTCGGCGCCGGTGACCGCGGTGATGGCCCCCAGGTTGGTCCAGCTGAAGTAGGCAACGAACTGGGAGGCGAAGAACACCAGCACGATGTACATGCCCATGGTGCTCATGGAATGGGCCATGGCGTCGATGACGTCGCGGTCGTTCTTGATGGTGCCGACGATGCGGCCGTACACCATGCCGGGGATGGCGAAGAACACGAAGATGAAGGCCACGATCCCCTTGAGGAAGGGGGAGCCAGCCACCAGGCCGGTTTCCGGGTGGCGCAGCGGGCCCCACTCGGGCACCACGGTCAGCGCCAGCAGGCCGGAGAGCACCAGCAGGGTCAGACCGGAGGCCTTAAGGCCCTTCTTCTCCTTGGCGGTCAGGCCTTCCATCTTGTCGTGGGACAGGTCTTCTGCGGCTTCGCTCACGTCGTATTTGCCAAGCTTGGGCTCAACAATTTTCTCGGTGACCCACATGGCCAGCCCCGCCACCACGAAGGTGCTGACGATCATGAAGAACCAGTTGGCTTCCGGACCGACGGTGTAGGTGGGGTCAATGATGTTGGCGGCGGTCTGGGTGATGCCGGAGAGCAGCGGGTCTACGGTGCCCAGCAGCAGGTTGGCGCTGTAACCACCGGAGACACCGGCGAAGGCAGCGGCCAAACCGGCCAGGGGGTGGCGTCCCAGAGAGTGGAACACCATGGCCGCCAGCGGGATCAACACCACGTAGCCCAGTTCCGAGGCGGTGTTGGAGACGATGCCCGCAAACACCACGATGAAGGTCACCAGGCGGGGGTGGGCGCCCATCACCAGGCCGCGCAGGGCAGCGGAGATCAGGCCGGCACGTTCGGCGATGCCAACCCCCAGCAGGGCCACCAGCACGGTGCCCAGGGGGGCAAAGCCGGTGAAGTTGGTCACCATGTTGGCCACGATCTTCTGCAGACCTTCGGCACTGAGCAGACTGACCACGGTGATCATGCCGTCAGCGGCGCGGCCCGGCGCGCCCTCAGGACGGGGATCGGTCACCGACAGGCCGAAGTAGCCGGCGATGCCACTGATGAGGACGATGCCAACACAGAAGATGGCGAACAGGGTGATGGGGTGAGGAAGCAGGTTACCCAGCCGCTCTACGACGTCGAGAAAACGGCGAAAGGCGCCACTTTGCTCCATGTCCTGGGCCGTTTTGGGCTGCTGGATGGAGTTTGAACTCATAGTTTCCTTCCTGGTTGCTTGTGCCGGCGCGAACGCCATTTTTCTTTTTTGTAGTGGGCAGGGATTCTAGAGGGGGGGCTCAGCAAAGAACAACCCCAAGGAGGGGAAATTAACCGCAAAACGACATTCGGCCACCAAAAAAGCAACATCGCAGAGCAAAAATGGAAAACAAAGCGCTCTGGGGTGTGAGTTGGATTCGGTTTGGGCGGAAAAATGGGCGCACAAAAAAGGACCGCCGAAGCGGTCCTTTTGGGGGGAGGGGGCGGGATCAGGCCTCGTCGTCCTCCACCAGGGTACCGAACAAGTCGTGGTCGTCGGCAAACTCGATGCTGACCCAGACCATGTCACCGGGGTTGAGATCGTACTCACCGCCGATGATCACCCGACCGTCGATCTCCGGGGCATCGGCGTAGCTGCGGCCGATGGCGCCGTCTTCACCGATCTCATCCACCATCACCAGCATCTCCTGGCCGACCCGGTCCGCCAGCTTCTCCCGGCTGATCTGGGCCTGCAGGGCCATAAAGCGCTGGTAACGGGCCTCTTTGATCTCTTCCGGCACCGGCTCGGCGATGTCGTTGGCCTTGGCGCCCTCCACCGGGCTGTACTTAAAGCAGCCCACCCGATCCAGCCGGGCCTCGGCCAGCCAGTCCAGCAGCAGCTGGAAATCGTCTTCGGTTTCGCCGGGGAAGCCGACGATAAAGGTGGAGCGGATCACCAGATCCGGGCACTGCTCGCGCCAGCTGTGGATCTGCTCCAGGGTACGCTCGGCGTTGCCGGGGCGCTTCATCAGCTTCAGCACCCGGGGGCTGGCGTGCTGGAAGGGGATGTCCAGGTAGGGCAGGATTTTGCCCTCGGCCATCAGTGGCATGAGATCCGCCACGCTGGGGTAGGGGTAGACGTAGTGCAGTCGCACCCAGATCCCAAACTCAGCCAACTGCTGTGCCAGTTGCAGCAGGGCGGTCTTCACCGGCATGCCGTTCCAGAAGCCGGTGCGGTGCTTGACGTCGACCCCGTAGGCGCCGGTGTCTTGGCTGATCACCAGCAGCTCTTTCACCCCGGCGGCCTGCAGGCGCTTGGCCTCATCCAGCACGTTGCCGATGGGACGGCTGTCCAGCTGGCCCCGCATGGAGGGGATGATGCAGAAGGTGCACTTGTGGTTGCAGCCTTCGGAGATCTTCAGGTAGGCGTAGTGACGAGGGGTCAGCTTGACGCCGTGATCCGGGATCAGGCTGGTCATGGGGTCATGCTGGGGTTTGGGCAGGTGAGCGTGCACCTGCTCCAGCACCATCTCGTAGGCGTGGGGCCCGGTGATCCCCAGCACCTTGGGGTGGATCTGCTTAATCTCGTCCTCTTTCGCCCCCAGGCAGCCGGTCACCAGCACCTTGCCGTTCTCCTTGAGCGCCTCACCGATGGTGTCCAGGGACTCCTGCACTGCGGAATCGATAAAACCGCAGGTGTTGACGATCACCAGGTCGGCACCCTCGTAGGTGTTGACGATGTCGTAACCTTCGATGCGAAGCTGGGTCAGGATCCGTTCGGAGTCCACCAGGTTCTTGGGGCAGCCCAGGCTGATAAAGCCGATGCGGGTGCCGTCGCCTTTGGCCCCACTGCCCATCTCGGGCGCCACCTTGGTGGCGTGGGTGGTGCTGGGCTGTTCGGCCACGGCGGCGTGGGCGTTGGGATCGAAAGTGTTGACGGTCATAGGCGTCCGCGAAACTCCTGGCGGGTGATAAAGAGGGCGGGATTATAACTGAAGGCGACTGCAGTTACAGTGCCGGCTGAACAAAAAACCACCAGCCATAGGGCAAGTGGTTGAGGGGTATGGCGTTATGGGGCCCTAGGGCCCCATAACCGGAGGATGTCAGCTGAAACTGGGGATCTGCGACGCCAACTGGCGGCTGAGCTGGCCCTCCAGGGCCACGGAGGTGATCAGCGGTTTGCCGCTGAGATCCCCAAGGGCCGCCACCGGATCCCCCTGGGTGTCGAAAAAGCCCTTGTCCTTGATGTGGAAGCGGCGCATCACCGTGGGCAGCAGCAGGTTCTCTGCCATCCACAACAGTGCCCCGGTCACCGGACCGCCAAGGCTGCCCACCCCGAGGAAACCTAGGCCTATTACCTTCTGCGCCAGGGGCTTGGCTTCCTTGGCCTGGCCAAAGTGGGCGGACAGCGCCCGGGAGTAGGCGGTGGCCTGGGCATCCAGGGTGGCCTTGTCGACCTGGCCGGCCATAAAGCCCTCCATCGCCAGGGTGTAGTCCTGGCGCGCCGTCGAGATGTCACTGAAGGGATCCGCCAGCACCTTCCACAGGGCGGCGGCATCCAGGGGCAGGTTCTTGGGGATGGTCAGAGCGGGCACACTGGTGTGGGAAAGGGTGGGCGCGGCGTCCAGCTGAGTCATGGTGGCGAAGGCCGGGCTGTACTTGGTCTCCACCAGGATGCGGGCGTTTTGCAGGGCATCGTAATCCCCCAGGCACACACCAAAGTTGTAGTGGTAGGCGCTGTTGGCCAGCCCCATCAACTGCAGCAGGGCCCCCGAGTCCTGGTCGCTTTGTTTGACCGCCTCGGTGGCGGCCTGCTCCCAGCGGGTGCGGGTGGCCTCCCGGTCGTGCAGGTTGCGCTCTTGATACCCCTCCACGGTGCGCTGCCAGGTCGACTCGGACACCTCGCTGAGGCCCAGGTCCCCCGGGCTTTGCTCGAAGGTGCGCTGCATCATGAGATCGAAGCCGTGGCTGATGTGCTTCTTGGGCCAGTTGACGAAGTTGCCGTTGGCCTGAAGCCCCGCCTGCCAGGGCCGCAGGGTGTCGCGCAACGTCGGCCATTGTGAGGAGTTGACCAGCGCCTGGAAGGAGGCGACCCCCTGTTGGGCCATTTGCTCGGGCAGGGCAATCAGGTCCTGGTTGCGGGAGAGGATCCGCACGAAGTTGCTCTCAATCAGGGCCCTTAAGGGTGAGAGCTGGGGAAACATCAGCGCCTTGCGGGCGGCGGGGAGATTCAGCAGGTAACCGTCGTTGATCAGCACCCGCTCCCCCAGCAGCACCTTGCGGACCAGCATGCGGTTGAGCTGCTCCAGATCGATCTCGATCTCCCAGGGGTAACGGTGAACCGCATCGTCCGCGGTGCCCAGGTAGGTGTAACTCAATGCCGACATGACCATTCCTTATCAACTTCAGGCGCTTGGCATCTTAACCAAAGCGCCAGGGCGAACCAATGGGCCTGGGGATGTTTTTCGTCAACCTGAGGCAAGGGTCCAACAATGACCGAGACATTCTTATGCAAGATATTGAAAGTTAACTATGTTTAGTGAGCTTTTCCACGACCAGAACCCCTCTGGTTTACCGGGCTTGTGCGGTGCCCCTTCTGAATCAAGGAACGACACCATGAGCGTCAGAGCGTTACTTTCGTTGGGCTTGGCCCTGGCCCTGGTCGGCTGTGGCAGCGCCCCGGCACCTGAGCAGACCCAGACCGTCACTCCCCCACCGCTTATCGAGCGCAGTGTGCTCTTTGGCAACCCGGACCGCTTCCAGGGGCGGATCAGCCCCGATGGTCAACGCATGAGTTTCCGTGCGCCGGTGGAGGGGGTGATGAACCTTTGGGTCGGCCCCCTGGGCGACTTTGATCAGGCAAAGCCCATCACCCAGGATCGGGGGCGCGGGATCCCGGCCCATTTCTGGGCGCTGGATGGCCAAAACGTGCTCTACATCCAGGACCAGAACGGCGATGAAAACTGGCACCTGTACCGGGTGGCCCTGGACAGTGGAGAGGTGCTGGATCTCTCCCCCTATCCTGGCGTACAGGCCCAGATGGTGGCCCAAAGCCGTCGCCACCCGGGCAAAGTGGTGGTGGGGATGAACGACCGGGATCCCCGCTGGCACGATCTCTACCTGGTGGACCTGGACAGCGGGGCGCGTACTCTGCTGGCGGAGAACACCGGCCTGGCCAGCATCCTGGTGGACCACGACCTTAAGGTGCGACTGGCCCTGAGCTCGGCCCAGGATGGCGGGCAGACGGTGCTCCAGTGGCAGGATGAGACCTGGGTGGAGCGATTCACCATACCCACCGAGGACATGCTGACCACCTCGATCCTGGGGTTCGATGCCGATAACGCCGGCGTCTACCTGCTGGACAGCCGGGGCCGGGACACCGCGGCGCTGATGCACTACCGGCTCTCTGATGGCGCGCTGACGGAGCTGGCCAGCGCCGACGGGGTGGACGTCTCCGGGGTGTTGATCGACCCCCAGAGCCACAAACCCTTCGCCTACGCCGAGGAGCGTCATCGCCCGGTCTGGACCGCCATCGAACCGGGCTACGAGACGGACATTCGCAACCTCAACGCTCAGTTGAGCGGCGGTGCCCAGGTGCTCGCCATCACTCAGGATGCCCGTTACTGGACGGTGTACACCGACCAGAGTGACGCCTCCCCCATCTATAAGATGTACGACCGGAGCGCCGGAACCCTGACGGAGCTGTTCGTCACCCAGCCGGCCCTGTCCGGTCTGCCCCTGGCCAAGATGCACGGGGTCACCATCACCGCCCGGGATGGCCTGGAGCTCATCTCTTACCTGACCCTGCCCCGGGAAGCGGACGCCAATGGCGACGGCCAGGCGGACGCTCCGGTGCCCCTGGTGCTGCTGGTCCATGGCGGTCCCTGGGGCCGCGACACCTTCGGGTACGCCCCCACGGTGCAGTGGCTGGCCAACCGGGGCTACGGGGTGCTCCAGGTGAACTTCCGCGCCTCCACCGGTTTTGGTAAGGGGTTCATCAATGCCGGCAATAAGGAGTGGGGCAGGGCGATGCACCAGGACCTGCTGGACGCCAAGGCCTGGGCGGTGGCTCAGGGGATCACCACCGAGGAGCAGGTGGCCATCATGGGCGGCAGTTACGGCGGCTACGCCACCCTGGCGGGGATCACCATGACCCCGGAGGCCTTCAGCTGTGGGGTGGACATCGTCGGGCCCTCCAACCTGCAAACCCTGCTGGACTCCATCCCCCCATACTGGGAAAGCTTTCGCCGGGTCTTTGCCAACGCCATCGGCGATCCCGAGACCGAGGCGGGGCGGACCCTGCTGGCGGAGCGCTCCCCCATCAATTACGTCGACAACATCGCCCGCCCGCTGCTGATCGCCCAGGGGGCCAATGATCCCCGGGTGAAACAGGCGGAGTCGGATCAGATTGTCGAGGCGATGAAGCGCAAGGGGATCCCGGTAACCTATGTACTGTTCCCTGATGAGGGCCATGGCTTTGCCAAGCCGGAGAACAACATCGCCTTCTATGCGGTGGCGGAGGCCTTCCTGGCCGAGTGTGCCGGTGGTCGGGCCCAGCCGGTGGGGCAGGACTTTGCCGGCTCCAGCATCCAGATCCCCCATGGGGGCGAGTACGTCCCGGGGTTGGACCTGGCCGGTGACGGCCGACCGAAGCTGGTGACCGAGCCTTAGCGGTTAGCGAACATAAAAAAGGGGCGCCTCGGCGTCCCTTTTTCTGTGACTGCGGATCACCAGCCGCATTGGCGACCGGCGGCCTGGTTCTGGGTATCCAGCCACTGGTGCAGCGGAGCAAAGTAGTTGAGCAGGGCCTGGCCGCTCATCTGCTCAGAGCCGGTCACCGCCGCCAGGGCCTGGGGCCAGGGTTGGCTCAGCCCCATCTCCAGCATGGTGTTGAGCTTGGCGCCCGCTTCTTCGCTGCCGTACAGGGAGCAGCGGTGGATCGGGCCCTGGTAACCCGCTTCTTCACACAGCGCCTGGTAGAACTGGAACTGCAGGATGTGGGCAAGGAAGTAGCGGGTGTAGGGCACGCTGGCGGGCACGTGGTACTTGGCGCCCGGGTCAAAATCCGCTTCGCTGCGGGCCACCGGCGCCTGGATCCCCTGGTACTGCTGGCGCAGTTCCCACCAGGCGGCGTTGTAGTTGGCCTCGGTGATCTCACCGGAGAACACCTGCCAGCGCCACTGGTCGATCATCAGGCCAAAGGGCAGGAAAGCCACCTTGTCCAGGGCCTGGCGCAGCAGCAGGCCGATGTCACTCTCCGCCGGCGGCACGTCGTCGATAAGGCCGATCTCCTTCAGGTAGTTGGGGGTGATGGAGAGGGAGATGACGTCACCGATCGCTTCGTGGAAGCCGTCGTTGGCGCTGTCCTTAAACAGGAAGGGCTGATCCATGTAGGCCCGCTGGTAGATGTTGTGGCCCAGCTCGTGGTGGATCACCCGAAAGTCCTCACCGTTCTTGCGGATGCACATCTTGATGCGGATGTCCTCCCGGTTGTCCAGGTCCCAGGCGGAGGCGTGGCACACCACGTCCCGATCCTGGGGCTCGACAAACAGCGAGCGGGTCCAGAAGGTGTCCGGCAGCGGGGCAAAGCCCATGGAGGTGAAGAAGGTTTCCGCCTGCTCCACCATCTTGATCTCGTCGTAGCCGTGTTCCGCCAGCAGGGCGGTCAGGTCATAACCGGGACCGGGCAGGTCCGCCGGCGCCACCAGCTCGTAGATCTCGCCCCACTGCTGGGCCCACATGTTGCCCAGCAGATGGGCGGGGATGGGCTGGTCCTGGGGCACCACCTCGGCACCATACTGCTCACCCAGCTCGCCCCGGACGTAGCAGTGCAGGGCTTCGTACAGGGGTTTGACCTCGTCCCACAGCCCGTCCAGCTGCTTGGGGAAGTCGGCGGCGGGCATGTCGTACTTGCTGCGCCACAGCTCGCCCACATTGGCGTAGCCCAGGGCCTGGGCGCCCTGGTTGGCCAGCTGAACCTGCTCGGAGAACAGTGGCCGCATCGGCTTGGCGATCTCGCGCCAGCCCGCCCACACCCGCTCAAGCTCTTCGGGATCCCGGCTGCTGGCCATGATGGAGGAGAGCTGAGGCTGGCTCAGGCAGTTGTCCGGCTCGAGACAGAACCGGCCCTTGCCATAGAGACCACCCAGTTCGGTACCCAGCTCCGCCAGGCGTTGGCTCTTGGCCGGATCGGCCGGGGCGGGCAGGGTCAGGTTGCGTTTGAGGATGTCCAGTTTGCGCTGCTCCTCGGCACTGAGTCCGCTGGCGTCCAGGGTGGCCGCCTGGGAGGCGTAGTGCACCGCTTTCTCGGTGTAGATGCGGCCGGCTTCGCTGGCCAGAGCTGCGGTGTCTTCGGTGATGAAGTTGGCGTAGATCCATTGGGCCCGGCCGGCGGTCTCGCTGATCTGCGCCATGTCCGCTTCCGCTTCGGCGATAAAGGTGCGGGGGTCGGTTTTTTGGTCAGCCTCAGAGGCAGGGGCGTCGGATTGACAGGCGCTCAGCAGCGCCACAGCCAGGGCACTCAGGGCCCATTTTGGCATTGGGGTCATCACAGCATCCTTGTGTTGTAAGAATGTAATAAAAATGCTGCGCCAGTCTAACCAAAGGCAGGGGGAGTGAGAAGGTGGAATTTCAGACAAAAAAAGACCCAGTGGAAAGTGACAGATTGGGCTCCACCGGGTCCAGGGAGAGAGTGTCTGACGAAATCAGATTTACAGTCTCTGTTAGTAGGTTTAGACCAAAGTTCCGCTGGTGATTGTATATTTTCCGAAATTCCGTCGTGAGCCCTCTATGTTGTTGAAAAAAGACTCCATTGTTGATGTGACGAGAGTTTTGACAAACGGTTGTGTCCCGTTTACTTTAAACGGGTGTTTGAAACTTTGGGTAGGGACATGGCCAATCGACAAACCACCAAGCATCGGATCCTGGATGCGGCGGAACGCCTGTTCGCCGAACGCGGATTCTCGGAAACCTCGCTGCGCCTGATCACCGGCAAGGCCGAGGTGAATCTGGCGTCGGTCAATTACCACTTTGGCTCTAAGAAGGAGCTGATCCAGGCGGTGTTGGCGCGCTACCTCGATCGCTTTATGCCGGCGGTCAATGAAGCCTTTATCGAGCTGGAGAAACAGCCGGAGATCGCCCTGCACGAGATCTTCGATGCCATGGTGCAGCCGATGCTGGATCTGGACGAGCTGCGCAGCCAGGGCACCGCCATCTTCCTGCAGCTGCTGGGACGGGGCTACATCGAGAGCCAGGGGCACCTGCGTTGGTTTGTCACCACCCATTACGGTGACGTGCTCAGTCGGGTTTCCAGCCTGGTGCACAAGGCGGCACCGCACCTGCCCCAGGTGGAGGTGTTCTGGCGTCTGCACTTTACCCTGGGCACCGTGGTGTTCACCATGAGCTCCTTCGACGCCCTCTCTGACATTGCCCGGGCGGACTTCGATCAGAACAACAACATCGAAACGGTGATCCGCCGCATCATCCCCTATATGGCCGCCGGTGTGGCGGCCCCGGCCCCCAATATTCAATCGAGTCTGATAGAGGAAGTCTCATGACACTGCTGTTTTTGATCCTCATTGCCCTGTTGGTGATCTTTGGTGTCACGGACATTCGACGACAGTTGATCTCCCGTCCGGCCTTCGCCTTTTTCAAACGGGTGCTGCCGCCGCTGTCCCAAACGGAGCGGGAAGCGATGGAAGCGGGCAACGTCTGGTGGGATGGCGAGCTGTTCCGCGGTGCGCCGGACTGGAACCAACTGCACAGTTACCCCACCAATACGCTGACCGACGAGGAGCAGGCGTTTTTGGACAACCAGGTGGCGACGCTGCTGGCCATGCTGGACGACTACCAGGTGGTGCAGGATCAGAAAGACCTGCCGCCGGCGGTGTGGGAGTACATCAAAAAGGAGAAGTTCTTCTCCTTTATCATTCCCAAGGAGTACGGTGGCCTGGCCTTCTCCGCCTACGCGGCGTCCAACATCGTTTCTCGCATCGCCTCACGCTCCATGAGCGCCGCGGTTACCGTGATGGTGCCCAACTCCCTGGGGCCCGGTGAACTGCTGGCCCACTACGGTACCGATGCCCAGAAGCAACAGTGGTTGCCGGGGCTGGCGGACGGCTCCGAAGTGCCCTGTTTTGCCCTGACCGCCCCCACCGCCGGCTCCGACGCCGGGGCCATCCCCGATACCGGCATCGTTTGCAAGGGGGAGCACAACGGCGAGGAGGTGCTGGGGATCCGCCTGACCTGGGATAAGCGCTACATCACCCTGGCCCCGGTGGCCACGGTGCTGGGGCTGGCGTTTAAGCTGCGCGACCCCGATGGCCTGCTGGGCGATCAAGTGGACATCGGCATCACCTGCGCCCTCATTCCCGCCGCCCATCCCGGAGTGGAGCTGGGCAACCGCCACAACCCTCTGGGCATGGCCTTTATGAACGGCACCACCCGGGGCGAAGAGGTCTTTATTCCCATCGATTGGATCATTGGCGGCCCGGACTACGCCGGCAAGGGCTGGCGCATGCTGGTGGAGTGCCTGTCTGCCGGTCGGGGGATCTCCCTGCCGGCCCTGGCCACCGCCACCGGCCACCTGGCCACCCGAACCACCAGCGCCTACTGCGGTGTGCGTCAGCAGTTCGGGGTGCAGATCGGTGAGTTTGAGGGGGTTCAGGAAGCCCTGGCCCGGATCGCCGCCAACACCTACACCCTGGAGTCGGCGCGCAAACTGACCCTGACCGCCATTGACACCAACCAGAAACCCTCGGTGATCACCGCCATCGCCAAGTACCACATGACCGAGCTGGGGCGCAGCGTCATCAACGACGCCATGGACGTCCACGCCGGTAAGGGGATCCAACTGGGGCCCAAGAACTACCTGGGTCACAACTACATCGCCTCCCCGGTCTCCATCACCGTGGAGGGGGCCAACATCCTGACCCGCAACCTGATGATCTTCGGTCAGGGCGCCACCCGTTGTCACCCCTACGTGCTGGCGGAGATGGAGGCGGTGGCCAACCCCGACAGCGAGGCCGGGCTCAAGCGCTTCGACAGCCTGCTGATCTCCCACATCCTCTACTCGGTACGTAACGCCGTGGTCTCCTTCGGCCATGCGCTGACCGGCTCCCGCTTTGCCGAGAAGCCGGTGGCCGGCCCCACCGGGCGACACTACCAGCACCTGGGTCGTCTCAGCGCCAATCTGGCGATCATGACCGACATCGCCATGATGGTGCTCGGTGGCAGCCTTAAGCGTCGGGAGATGATCTCCGCTCGTCTGGGGGATGTGCTCAGTCAGCTCTACCTGGCCTCCGCGGTGCTGCGCAACTACGAGATGGACGGTCGCCAGCAGGCGGATCTGCCCTTTGTGCACTGCGCCGTGGAGCAGGCCTGTCAGGAGGCGGCCAAGGCCCTGGAAGGGGTGATCCGCAACTTCCCCAACCGGCCCATGGCCTGGTTGTGCCGGGCGCTGCTGTTTCCCCTGGGCAACCATTTCAAGGGGCCGGACGATGCCCGCAAGCAGGCGGTGGCCCAGGCGATCATGGTGCCCGGTTGCCTGCGTAATCGACTGACCCACCTCTGCCCGGTGGACGGTGATCTGGATGACGGCATCACCGAACTGGAAGCGGCCTTCCTGGCTCAGCGCCAGGCGGCCCCGGCGTTCAAGGCCATCAAGGCGGCCCAGCGCAGTGGTGCGCTTGCCCGCGGTCCCATCAACGAAGCCCTGGTGGCCGAGGCGGTGGCGCAGTCAGTGCTGGACGCCGAGGCCGGCGAGCAGGTCCTGACCGCGCACACCCTGTGCCGTCAGGCCATCGACGTGGATGAGTTCGCCACACTCTGATTTCGAATGTGGCTTTAACAACACCGCCGTAATGGCGGTGTTGTCGTTTTGTGGACGCAGGGTGGCCTCAGGCGACGGGAATGATACGGGCCGGGGGTGGTGTAAAACCCCGATAACCTGGAAAACCCAACCTGGGTCTCACTGGAGTGAATCGGGGTAAATTGCCAGAGGCTGAAAAGCGTGCATTTTGTACATAAGTCAATGACATATAACGTATGTACGCTGCAGATGCGCTATTGACGGAACGTCATTTGCGAGTATTATCGGGGCTCATACTCAAAATAAAAAACCGGCAAGTTGATAGAGAGGCTTCACTGTGATCAACGTGTTATTGGTCGATGACCACGCCTTGGTTCGAACCGGGATCAGCCGGATCCTGGAGGACGAACGCGGAATCAAGGTGGTAGGAGAAGCCGAGGATGGCGAACAGGCGGTCAACTGGTGCCGCAAAAACGACGCCGATGTGGTCCTGATGGACATGAGCATGCCGGGGATCGGGGGCCTTGAGGCCACCCGCAAGATCCTGCGCTACAACCCCGATGCCCGCATCATCATTCTCACCGTCTACACCGAAGAGCCGATCCCCTCCAAGGTGATGGCCGCCGGTGCTGCGGGTTTTCTGACCAAGAACGCCCCGCCGGCGGACATGGTTCAGGCGATCCGGGTGGTGGCCTCCGGTCAGCGCTACATCGCGCCGGAGATCGCCCAGCAGATGGCACTCAAACCCTTCAACCCCGAGCGCAACCCCTTCGACGACCTGTCTGAGCGGGAGCTTCAGATCACCATGATGGTCACCTCCGGCCAGAAGGTGTCCGACATCTCCGAGCAGCTCAACCTGAGCCCGAAAACCGTCAACAGTTACCGCTACCGGCTGTTTGAGAAGCTCAAGATCAGCGGCGATGTGGAGCTGAC
Organism: Ferrimonas balearica; assembly: GCF_019802085.1. GTDB lineage: Bacteria > Pseudomonadota > Gammaproteobacteria > Enterobacterales > Shewanellaceae > Ferrimonas > Ferrimonas balearica_B. The sequence goes on along the minus strand of NZ_JAHVHV010000001.1, from coordinate 1,528,490 downwards.
CCGACTGGCGATCCGTTATGGTATGGTGGACTCAGAGAAGATCTGAGCACCCCCTTGATGAGTTCCGACACCTTTGATGCCCGAGCCTTCCTGCGCTCGGTGACCAGCGAACCCGGCGTCTATCGCATGTACGATGCGCCGGGGGGCACTGTCCTCTATGTGGGCAAGGCCAAAGACCTGAAAAAGCGCCTCAGCTCCTATTTTCGCAGCAACCTGCCCAGTGCCAAGACCCGTGCCCTGGTGGCGCAGATCCGCCACATCGAAGTGACGGTGACCCACACCGAGACCGAGGCGCTGATCCTGGAGCACGACTACATCAAGCAGTACATGCCCAGGTACAACGTGCTGCTGCGGGACGACAAGTCCTATCCGTACATTTTCCTGTCCGATCATCCTCATCCAAGACTGGCGTTTCATCGCGGTGCCCGACGGGCCAAGGGGCACTATTTCGGCCCCTATCCCAACGGCGGCGCGGTGCGTGAGAGCCTGCACCTGATGCAGAAGTTGTTTCCCATTCGCCAGTGCGAGGACGGCTTCTACCGCAACCGGAGCCGACCCTGTCTGCAGTACCAGCTCAAACGCTGTAGCGGCCCCTGCACCGGGATGATCCCGGATGAGGAGTACGCCCAGCAGGTGACCCTGGCCCGGCTGTTTCTCCAGGGCCAGAGCCAGGCGGTTATCGGCCAGCTGGCGGCCAAGATGGAGCAGGCCAGCGAGCAGCTGGCTTTTGAAAAAGCCGCCCAGTACCGGGACCAGATCCAGGCGCTGCGTACGGTGCAGGAGCAGCAAGGGGTGCAGGGCCAGCAAGCGGAGCTGGACGTCATCGGCGTGCACCTGGAGGGCGGCCTGGCCTGTTGCCACATGCTCTTCGTGCGTCAGGGCAAGATCCTCGGCAGCCGCAGCTATTTCCCCAAGTTGCCCAAGGACACCGACAGTGAGGAGCTGGTGAGCAGCTTCCTGTTGCAGTTCTATCTGGGCGGCGGCGAGGAGCGCCACATCCCCAAGGAGATCGTGCTCAACCTGGAGAGCGAGGAGTTGCCCGCCCTGGCGGAGCTGCTGAGCCAGCGGGGGCAGGGCAGGGTGGCCATCAAGACCCGGGTGCGGGGGGAGCGGGCGCAGTTCCAGCGCCTGGCGGCCACCAACGCCCGCAGCGCCCTGGCGTCGCGCCTGGCCCACAAGAGCACCGTGGCGGAGCGTTTTCGCCAGTTGGCCGAGGCGCTGGAGCTGGAGAAACCCATCCGCCGCATGGAGTGTTTCGACATCAGCCACACCATGGGGGAGAAAACCGTGGCCTCCTGCGTGGTGTTCAATGCCGAGGGGCCGGCCAAGCAGGAGTACCGTCGCTACAACATCCAGGGGATCACCCCGGGGGACGATTACGCCGCCATGACCCAGGCGCTCAAGCGCCGTTACGACAAGGTGGCCGAGGCGGACAATCTGCCGGACATCCTCTTTATTGACGGCGGCAAGGGTCAGCTCACCCAGGCCGAGGAGGTGATGGAACAGGCCCTGGCGGACACCGAACTGCCGCAACCGCTGATGGTGGGGGTGGCCAAGGGGGAGAGCCGAAAACCGGGGCTGGAGACGCTGATCCTGGGCTTTTCACGGGAGGTCATCCACCTCAAGGCGGACGCGCCGGCGCTGCACCTGATCCAGCACATCCGCGACGAGGCGCACCGCTTCGCCATCAGTGGCCACCGGGCGGCCCGGGGCAAGGCCCGGGGGCAATCGGTGCTGGAGTCGATCCCGGGCGTGGGGGCCAAGCGGCGTCAGCAGCTGCTCAAGTTTATGGGTGGGATGCAGGAGCTGAAGCGGGCCAGTGTGGCAGAATTGGCCAAAGTGCCGGGGATCAGCCCGAAGCTGGCACAAATCATCCATGATGCGTTGCGAACCTAAGGGCAAATACGGCATGATTGGCCCCCTGCACAGCTGCCGGGCCCGTCGATGAAACTGAATATCCCCAATATCCTCACTCTGCTTCGCCTGGTGATGATCCCCGTCTTTATCAGTCTCTACTACGTGCCGTGGAAATGGTCCTATCTGATGGCGGCCGGGCTCTTTGTTTTGGCCTCCCTCACCGACGCTCTGGACGGCTACCTGGCCCGCCGCCTGAACCAGTCCACCCCCTTTGGGGCTTTCCTGGATCCTGTGGTGGACAAGCTGATGGTGGCCACCGCCCTGGTGGTGCTGGTGGCGGACTACGACAGCATGCTGATCACTCTGGCTGCGGTGGTGATGATCGGACGGGAGATCGTGATCTCGGCCCTGCGAGAGTGGATGGCGGAGATGGGCAAGCGGGGGATCGTGGCGGTCTCCTGGCTGGGTAAGTTCAAGACCGCCGCCCAGATGGTGGCGATCACCGGTCTGATTGCCCACTTTACCCACCCGGTGCTGACCGACATCTCCATGGGGCTGCTCGGCGTGGCCACCTTCCTCACCATTTGGTCGATGTTCTCCTACATTCGGGCCGCCTGGGGGGACCTCACCCAGCACGGCTGAGGTCGGGCTGAACGGGATTTATCCGGGATGTGCCGCCTCCCTGAGCAAGGTGCTCGAAAAGGCGGCAAACGCGCTGTGGCGGGCGATTTGGCGGTTGACTTCACTCCGTAACCCCGTAAAATGCGCAGCGAGTTCGGGGGCAAACAGCTTTCGAGACAAGGGGTTAACCCCAACTTAAAGCGGCACTAGCTCAGCTGGTAGAGCGCAACCTTGCCAAGGTTGAGGTCACGAGTTCGAACCTCGTGTGCCGCTCCAAATTTCGGAGCAAACGGGTTTTTACCGGTTTGACAAAGTTTTAGGCGCGTTGGCAGAGTGGCTATGCAGCGGATTGCAAATCCGTGGACCTCGGTTCGACTCCGGGACGCGCCTCCATCTTCTCCGCCCGAGTGGTGGAATTGGTAGACACAACGGATTTAAAATCCGTCGACCTCTGGTCGTGCCGGTTCAAGTCCGGCCTCGGGCACCATTCCACAAGCGTGATGCGGTAACACTTCAAAGCTCAATCCTGTACGGGGTTGGGCTTTTTTGTTGTGCCTAGGCCATTGACCGGACTAGAGCCGGTCACAAGCGCCGGCCCGTCTTTAACGGGCCAGGGTTTCGCAGGCGTCCTGCACCCACTCGGCCAGTTCCGGGCGGGAGTAGGCCTTGTGGTAGACCAGGTAAGTGGTGATGGGACGATGGGGGAAGGGAAAGGGCTTGAGCTCAATGGGCAGCGCTTTGGACAGCTTGCGGGCCAGGGAATCCGGCATGGAGGCCAGCAGGTCGCTTTTCGACACCAGATTGCCCATGGAGAGGCTGTCGCTGATGATGGCGGCGATATGTCGGCCCTCGACGTTGATCCCCACCAGCTGCTGCCAGGCCTTGCGGAACACCGCCAGTTTCCACACCACGTGCTCCTCGCCGTAGTAGATGTCCGCGTTCAACTCCTCAATGCGGGGGTGACCCTGGCGGTGGATCACCCGAATGCAGTCCTCCAGCACCGGAATGCAGTGAAACCGCGGGTCCTCTAACGGGTAGAACACCAGAGCGATGTCCAACTGGCGCTTGGCCAACAGTTCGGTGACCCGGCCGGTGTCGGTAATGAAGTCGTCGGTTTCCAGCTCGGCACAGTGGACGGTGAGGCCCTTGGGCCGGCGATCACACTCGATCAGTGCGCCCAGCACCAGCGCCTCGTAAGCGGTGGAGATGGCGATATTCAAGGTATTGCTGGTGGCATCCGCCACCAGGCTGCGATGCAGATCGGTCAGGGCGTCCAGGTGGGGCTCTGCCGTGTTTGCCACCCGGGTGGCGGTGGCCGTTGGCGTCATATTGCGGCCGTCGCGGATCAGCAAGGGATCCCCCACCTGCTCGCGCAGTTTGTCCAGGGCCTGGCTGACCGCGGGCACCGAAATGTTCAGGGCCTTGGCGGTCTCGGTCAGGCTGCCGGTGCGCACCAGAAGGGTCAGCAGCTCCAGCTGCTGCAGGTTTTGGCTTCGTAAACGGTTCATCTTGGTTAAGGCGTCCGGGGCAAAATCTTAAGTTACGGCCAGCGGCGGGCCCGGGCAAGGGGCAGGGCGGATGGCTTAATTGTGAGTTAAGTATGGCGAATTTCAGGAGATTTCCGCAATCTGCCGCGCTTAATTCTCGATTAACTGTCTGGAACGAAGGGGAGCCATTAGGGTGTGCGCCGTTGTTTGAGCGGCAGGGCGGGCGCCTTGCCAACACCCTCAGGCCAAGGAGCGGCGCCTGATACCCAGAGACCTCGATGAACAAACTTACCCCGGCCGCCATAGCGGTCCTGCTGGTCAGCGGTTGCAGCAGCGACAGCGAACCCAGCCACACCCTGACCCTGAAATTTGATGCCCAGCCGGCGATGTCGCCGATGGCCGACTCCCCCTTTGCCGATAACCTGCGTGTCGACGGTTACCAACTGGAGCGCAATGGCCAGCTGGTTAGCCAACTGGGGGAATTCTCCCTGGAGGAGACCCTGACCCTGAGCGTGCGTGCCGGTGACCAGCTTCGGGTGCGCCACCAGGATCTCGGTGCCGACAAGGCGCAAGCGTTCAGCGAATTCTACAGCCTGGAGGGGCAGATTGAAGTAACTGAGGCGAGCCGGGAAGCGACCATGGTGATGGACAACCTGTCCTTTACCCTGGTGGCGATTGACGAGCGCCCAGAGCTTAGCCACGTGCTGCTTAACGACGACCTGCTGGCGCCTTCCGAAGGCGCCGTGCGTCATGGCTACGTTACCGGCTTCAACTACACCCTGATTGGGGTGGCCGACGACGACGCGGTGGGCGGCGCCAACAAGCAGCTGACCGCCCCGGATCATCTGCACCTCTACTACTTCGATGAAGCGGCCCAGGCTTGGAGCATGCTGGAGCAGGGCCTGACCCAGCCGAGCCTGCCCTTTGGCCACCGCAATCTCACCGTGCTGGAGCGGGACGGCGATCACTACCGCGCCGTGGCGCAGGACGGGGACAGCGAGATCTTTGCCCAGCTGCCCGCCCTGTCCATCGCCGAGGTGGACCTGACCATCAGTGTCCAGGCCGAGGGCGAGGTACGCGGTTACACCAACCTCTACCTGGAGGAGGCCGGCGCCAAGCGCTGTGCGACCTTGCTGCCCAGCGGTGAGGTCCAGCTGTACCCCAGCGCCTCCTGTGCCAGTGCCCAGGAGAAAGAGGTGTTTGCCAGTTACGACGAGCTGCGGTCGGTGTACCCGACGCTCCAGTTCAACGCCCGTTACTTCGAACCGCGTCGGGGCTTCCAGAACCTGTTCCACCGCCTGCCGGATGCGGCAGCGGGTGAGATCCTCGACATTCAGTTCCGGGTCGACGCCAAGGTACTGCCTGGCTGCGACTACCACCGGGTGGACAACGGCACCTGTGTGGGCAACCGGGTCTCCACCACCGACCACAGCCAGCGACTGACCGTGGGGGTCAAGCTGGTCGATGGCCTGAAGCTGACCGAACTGCGGGAGCCGGAAGTGGCGTTCTCCCGCGGCGGGGAGGGGGCCTTCATCAACTTCTACTGCAAGAAGTGGCCCGTGGGCGTGCGCTCCATCGCCTACACCCTGGACCAGGATTGGGAGAGCTTTGTGAACCAGCCGGCCAACCGCGGCTGTGAGTTGATGCCCTACCGCGGCCTGGAGGGCTTTGGCAGCCACGCCAACCTCCGCTCCGGCAGCACCACCAGTGCAGACCATGATGTCATTGTGGAGCAGTTTCGTTTCAAGCTGCCCAAGGGCAAGTGAGCCCAGACTGACGCGACGTAAAAAAGGGGCCGTAAGGCCCCTTTTGTCGTTGTGCTGGCCTTAACTGGCCTGAGTGTCGGCGATGTACTGCTCCACCAGACGCTCCAGGATGTTGAGCGGGACGGCACCGTTTTGCAGCATCACGTCGTGGAAGGCGCGCAGATCGAAGCGGTCACCCAGTTGGGTCTTGGCCCGCTCCCGCAGCTCCAGGATCTTGATCATCCCCACCTTGTAGGCGGTGGCCTGGCCGGGCATCACGATGTAGCGTTCGATCTCCGCCACCACGTCGCTCTGGGCCATGCCGGTGTTGTCGCGCATGTAGTCGATGGCCTGCTCCCGGGTCCAGCGCTTGTGGTGGATGCCGGTGTCCACCACCAGGCGCACGGCGCGGAACAGCTCCGCCTGCAGGCGACCGACGTTGTCAAAGGGGTCCGCCTGGTAACCCAGCTCCCAGGCCAGCTGTTCGCTGTACAGGGCCCAGCCCTCCACGTAGGCGGTAAAGGGGGACATGCGGCGGAAAAACGGCAGCCCCTCCTGCTCCATCCCCAGGGCGATCTGGAAGTGGTGGCCCGGGATCCCCTCGTGGTACGCCAGGGTACGCATGCTGTACTTGGGGGTGGCCTTGATGTCGTAGAGATTGGCGAAGAAGCGGCCGGGGCGGCTGCCGTCGATGGCCGGCTGCTGGTAGTAGGCCCCGGGGGAGGTTTTCTCCTTGAATTCCGGGATCCGCACCACCTCCATGCCGGCAGTGGGCCGGATGTTGAACGCCTGATCGATGCCGGCGTCGATCTCATCCAGGATCGCCTGGTAATCCTCGAGGATCTGCGCCCGGCCGGCGTCGCTGTCCTCGTAGTAGAAGCGGGAGTCCGCCGCCAGGGCGTCAATGGCCGGGGTGAAGCCGCCGCTGACATCGAAGGACTCGGCCGCCAGGATGGTCAGGATCTCGCCCTGGATTCGCGCCACTTCGTCCAGCCCCAGCTGGTGGATCTGTTCGGCACTGTAATCGGTGGTGGTGAACAGCTTCAGCGCCAGGGCGTAGGCTTCCTCGCCCTGGGGCAGGTGCCAGAAGCCATCGTCGCTGCCGGCCTGCTCGTTCAGCGCGGCGAAGTAGTCGATAAACAGCTGGTAGGCCGGGTGGACATGGTCGCGAATGCGGCGTTCGGCGTCTGCCAGCAGGCGTGCCTGGGCCTCGGCGGGGATCCCTTCGGCCTCGCTCAACTTGGTTTGCAGCGAGGTGTAGAGGATGTTCTCGGTGACCGGAGTGGCGACAAAGGCGTTCATCTCGGCCAGCACCCGCTCAATGACAAACTTGGGCGGGATGATCCCCTTTTCGGTGCGGATCTTGATGCCCTCCAGGTTCTGGGCAAACTTTTGCTCCACGGCGGTCAGGCGGGCCAGGTAGTGTTCGGCGTCCTCTTCGCTGCGCACCTGATGCTGGGCTTCCATAAAGCTGGGGTAACCGTTCTGCACCCCAAACAACTGGTTCACCGGGTAGTTGTGGTAGCGATAGGGTTTGGACTCTTCCGCAAAATCCAGTAGGTAGAGCGCGATCTCCTTGGACAGGCGCTCATCGGCGTTCAGACCCGCATCGTCGTACTCCAGCAAGGTGGCGCGGATCTCGCTGACCTTCTCCAGCAGTTCATCCCCCTTTTCGGGGCTGTCGTCATTGAGCTTGGCGTTGTGGCCGGTGATCCCCATCGACTCGAGAAAACCCAGGGAGGTGAGGGTTTCCGGGCTGTCGAAGGCGATTTTGATCACCTCGCGGTCGAGGAAGGCGCGAAACAGGAAGGGCTTCTTGGCGTACCACTCGTGGGCGGCGAAGCTGCCCCCCACCACCAGCACCGTCGCCAGGGCGATGCCACTCCACTTAAACAACTTCTTGATCATGCTGCAGTCCATGTAACTTAAAGGTTGCGAACAAGCTACCACTGCGTTACTGGCGATAAAAGACCAATTCGTATCAATACGTTAACTCAGGCAATGGGATTCCTGGCCTGAGTCTTCATTGGGCTTCCAGCCACAGTCGAACCGGATCCCCGACTCGGATCCACCCCGGCTGCACCACCCGGGCACAGAGTCCGCCGTGGCCCCGCAGGGCGTTGAAGCCGCCCGGCCCCAGGGCGGTCTCCATCTTGCTGCAGGGGGCGCAGGGGCGGGTGCCCTCGAGGATGACCTCGCCGATGGCGAAGCGTTGGTCCTTGAGCGCCAGGAGGTTGATGCCCCTGACCACCAGGTTGCGCCGCAGCAGGGCCGGGTCCAGTGAGGCCTGCCCCAGCAGGGCGGCCACCACCGAAAGGTGCTCTTGCTGTACCAGGGTGATCTGTCGAAGACTGCCGGGCCGGCCGCGAAAATGATCGCCCACCAGGCCCTGTTCGAGATGGATCTGCGCCTCACTGACCGACTGGGGAGGCTGGCCGCGCTCGGGGCGCAGCCCTATCCAGGTGAGCTGGCCCTGTTGGGGCAGGCGATTGAGCAGTGGCGTGAGGGACGAGGCCATGGCGAAGCTCCAGGGGGGTGTGGAGCAAGCTTAGCGTCAGTCGAAGGCCAGCAGGTACTCGCTGAGCCGGTCGCACAGGGTTTCACTGACCAGACCCAGGGGGTGGCCCTGGCGGTAGCACAGGTGGTACTCCTGCCACAGGTTGTGGCGGGGGGCCGGCAGTACCCGGGCGTCCCCCCGGCGCAGGCGGCCGGTCATCAGGGGGGCGGGCAACCAGGCCCAGCCAACGCCCTGATCCATCATGTCGCGGATCTGCTCGAAGCTGGACAGGCCGATGTAGTCGTCGCTGAGGCGGTGATCAGTGAGCAGATCCCCCTCCACGGCGCCGGTCAGGGTGATCTGGGTGCGCTGCTGCAGATCCTCCTCGCTGAGCCGGCTGCGCTCCGACAGGGGGTGCGTCTTGCTGGCCACCAGTTGCAGGCGCATGCGGCCCATGGGCTGTTGCAGCAGGTCCGGATGGGGGGGCAGACCCAGACCGAAGCCCAGATCCACCGCCCCGGAGGCCACCTGGCTGGGCAACTCCCGCGGCGAGGCCAGCACCAGGACGAAGCTGATAAGGGGAAAACGCGCCTTGAGCTCGACGATGGTGTCCCGCCACCAGGACTCCGGCAGGGCGTCGTCCCGGGCGATGCGGATCTGGCTCTCGGCGGTCTGCAGGTACTGCTGACAGCGGGCTTCCAGGCGCTGCTCGATCCCCAGCAGCCGTTCGCAATCCTCCAGCAGAGCCAGGGCCACCTCGGTGGGAGAAACGGCGTTGCCGCTGCGCTCGAACAGGGTGACCCCCAGCTGATCCTCCAACGCGGAGATGGAGAGACTCACGGCGCTGCGGCTTTGGCCCACCTGCGCCGCAGCCTGGGCCAGGGAGCCCATGCGCACGGCCAACACGAAATGGCGGATCTGTTTGGTGTTCATGGCGCCCTCCCAGGCAAAAACGCCGATTGCATAAAGCAATCAGCGTCAGAATAAGTTAACAAGCTTGTGTTGTCAGCCGGCTTAGCCGAGTTTGATCAGCACCACGGCAAGGATCATCACCACAATCCCGGCCCAACCGATGGGCTTGAGTTTGTGGCCCAGCAGCGCCTGACCCAGCAGGGCGGTACCCACGATGCCCAGGGCCCCCCAGGTGGCGTAGGCCACGGCCAAGTCCATCCCCTTGACCGCCTGAGCCAGCGCCGTAAAGGCGGACAGGATCAGCACGATGGTGGCCACCGCCCAGCCGCGGCGTTCAAAGCCCTCGGACTTGCTGGCGCAGAGGTTGGCGCCGATGTCGAGCAATGCGGCGACCAGAACGTATCCCATGTAGGCGTTGATCATGATGTGGCCTCCTCTTCGTGGTCTTCACCCAGGGTCACCATAACGATGCCCGCCAGCGCCAGTGCCAAGCCAATGGCGGTAATCAGCGACGGCACCTGGCTCAGCCAGAGGATGCCGACGACGGCAATCAGGGTGATCCCCAATCCTTCCCACAGGGCGTAGGCGATGCCGATGGGGATCCGCTTGGCGGCCTTGGCCAGGAAGTAGTACGAGGTGCCGATAAAGGCGTAGAGCGCGGTGTACTTAAGCCAGTTGTCTTCCACCATCAGGCTCATGACACTGGTGCCGGCCACTTCGGTAATGATGGCGATGGCCAGAAAGGCCCAATACACCCATTTGGTGTTCATCTTTCCTCCCAGAAAGCGTTTGTTCGTTGTTGACGGGAGGCATGATAGGGAGAGCGGGCCATTGCGGCATGTCGCTCAGCGTTAGCAATGCAAACGCTTGGGGTTTGGAGGGGCATAAAAAAGGCCGCCCTGGGGCGGCCTGGGTTGAACAGAGTCGCTTACTGGGCTTCTTGCAGACGCTTGTACCAGCGACCGTAGAGCAGGATCCCCAACGCGGAGAGGCTGCCTACCGCGGCGATGAAGTACCAGGCGAAACCGATGTTGTGCATGTCATAGAGGGTCTGGGTCAGCACCAGGGGATCCTGTCCGGTGAACTCCACCAGGCGCATAAAGGCTTCCCCTTCCGGGATGGCGGCGATGCTGGCCGAGTCCATCCCCTTGTCCGCCAGCATCAGGCGGGAGAAGCCCTCTTTGGAGGCGTACATCTCGTAGAGCTTCGGACCCCAGTAGCCCTCGATGCCCCAGCCGATCCCCTGGGGCAGCATCACGAAGCCCAGGTACATCGCTTTCTTGCCCGCCGGGGCGATGTTGCCCATAAATTCGTTCTTCTTGGGGCTGATCATCATCTCACCCAGGCTGAACAGGGCGATGGCAAACACCATGGCCCAGGCAAAGTTGGACGCGCCGATGATCAGAAACGCGATGATGCTGGCTACGGCCCCGGCCAGCATGGCGGACATGATGCGAAACTTGGCGGTGATGGCGGCAATCAGGAAGCAGCTGGTCATGATCATGCCGGCGTTGAGGTTCAGCATCCCCTCGGGCATCACCTTGGTGCCGCTGTTGTCCAGGCCCAGCCAGAACTGGGCAAAGCCGTTCTGGGTGCCTTCGGGGCCAAAGAGATCCCGGACGATGATGCTGGTGTCCACCCACTCGCTGATGTGCACCGGCAGCACGTCAAACAGGGCGTTGAACAGGAACCAGAAGCCGGAGAACACCACCATGTACCAGAACACGATGGGCTTTTTCAGTTCGCGCCAAGCGTCCTTCCACAGGGCCTCCTGCTCAATCTCACCGGATTTGATCTTGGCCTGTCGGGCCAGGCGCTCCTCCTTGCCCGGCTCCTTGTAGGCCAGCAGCATCAGGAAGTTCAAAGCGATGATGGCGGCACAGGCGAAGAACACGTTGTCCCAGGAGAGCTGGCGCAGGTGCACCGCCATCAGCGGGCCGAGGAAGCCGCCGATGTTGACCGTCTGGTAGAAGATCCCCCAGGCCATGGAGGCGTTCTCCTTGCGGGTGGCCAGCACCAGGGTGCCCTGGATCCCGGGCTTGAAGATCCCGGTGCCGATGGCCAGCAGCATCGCGCCCATCAGGAAGCCGTAGAAGCTGGGGAAGAAGGCCATCACCAGGTAACCGGCGATCTTGAGCACCGTGGAGGCGAAGATGGTCTCCTTGTAACCGACCCGGTCGGAGATCCCGCCGGTGAACACCGGCACAAAGGTTTGCAGCAGCGCCCAGATCATCAGGATGATGCCGAAATCCCCCATGGTGATCCCGAGGCCCCCGGCGGAGGCGGGGGCCTTGGCGTAGAGGGCGGCGGAGCTTTTCACGCCGTAGTAGGCCAGTCGCTCAATCAGCTCCATGCCCCCCACCAGCCAGAACACGTAGCTCAGGCTGGCGATGGAGGCCCAGAGGCCAAACTGCTTCACTTCCTGTAAATCATTGGTTGCTTGCGTATTGGTGTTGCTCATGCGCTGTATCGTTGTTGTTATCAGGATGCGCCACAGGCTACAGCAAAGTGACATTGAAGCAAAATCAGCGAGGCGCGTGGGCGCGTCGCGGCGCTGGCCTGGTGCCGGGGCATCTGGTAAAACCAAGGCCAAGGTATTGAAAGGGATGCAGTATGTCTCAACAAGCTCGCCATAACGCCCGTCAGGCGGCCTTAGCACACGTCTCAATGCTGGCCCGGGCAGAGCGGAGTCAGGCCCGGGCGGAGACAGCCCACCTGCTGGCCATGAGCCACGTCTGTCCCGAGCGCTGGGCCCAGTGCCGGGCCCATCTGCTGAGCCAGGGCGCCATCGCCCTGCATTTTCACCCGGACCGGCCCGGTGCCGAACACCCCAGCGTGGTGGCGGGACTGGACGCGTGCGGGCACTACCTGAACCAGTTCGAGTCCGGCCTCTCCAACGGCTTGCTGGATCCCAGCCCAGACGGGCGCCGCGCCCGCTGGGAAGCCGATCTGTTCGGGCCGGAGTACGCCCGCCGGGTGCAGTACGCCGAGCGGCCCAAGTACGGGGCCTGGCACCTGTGGCCCCACAGCGATGGCCCGGCCCCACGATTTGGCTCCTGCTACCTGCGCCTCAAACCCAGCGTGAACGCCCGGGCCACCTTCTGCTGGGGCGACTCCCACCGTCAGCCCCGGGTGCGCGGCACCCTGGCCGAACCCGATGCCCTGCTGGCGGCGATGCTGATTGAGTGCTTCGAGCGAGGGACGGTGCTGGGCGCCGAGGGACTCTCCCTGGCCAGCCTTATCGAGGGGCTGAGTGCGGACAACCCAACCCGCTGGCTGGACGGTCGCCCCGGGGGCAACCTGGATTTCTACATCGAAGCCCAGGTGCACGGCCCGGTGAGCCTCAGCCGGGATGTGGAGGCCCTGGTGGCCGACCCCAGCTTTATCGGCACCGAAATGGGCCAGCGCATGGAGGGGCTGGCCCGGCGCTACGGCTTTCCCCTGCATTGGCACCCGGGCTACCGCCTGCGCCCGGACAGGGTGCCCATGGATAAGCGCGGGCCCGCCATGCCGGCGGTGGCGCAACAGGTGGCGGAACTGGGGGCGCAGTTGGGGCAGGGGCCCTGGGTGGATGCGCACCACCTGGGGCTGGCCCTGGCCCAGAGTACGAAAAACCCCAGTGCCTGGGGACACTGGGGCGAGCCGCCGGAGCAGCTGATGAAATGGCTGTGGCACCTGTTGGTGATGCTGGGGCGCTAGAGCACCTTCTTTTCCATCTCCAGCCCCTGCAGGGCGATCACCGCCTGGGTGCGGTTGCGCACCCCGAGTTTGCGGAAGATGGCGGTGGCGTGGGCCTTGATGGTGGCCTCGGAGACCCCGAGATCGTAGGCGATCTGCTTGTTGAGCATCCCCTCGGCGAACATCTGAAGCACCCGGTACTGCTGGGGAGTGAGCTCCGCCAGACGGGCGCCAATGTCGTCGCCGCTGCCGTCCTCTTCCACCCAGTGGGCCATCGCCGCCGGCAGATAGGTGTCGCCCTCCAGCACCACCTGGATCGCCTCGGCCAATTGCTCGGGATCCGAGGACTTGGGGATGAACCCCTGGCAGTCGTAGGAGAGGGCCTTGGTCACCGTGGTTTGGTCTTCGTGGGCGGAGATCACCACAACCGGCACCGCGGGGTAGTGGCTGCGCAGATGAATGAGGGTGGAGTAACCGTGACTGCCGGGCATCTCCAGGTCCAGCAGCACCAGGTCCGGCAGCTGGTGTTTCAGCTTGGCTTCGAGGGAGTCGGCGCTGTCGGCCTCGTCCCAGCGGGCGTCGATGCGGCCCGCCAACGCCTGTTTCAGGGCACTGCGAAACAGCGGGTGATCGTCGGCGATCAGGATGTGCAGCTCGGCTTGGTCCATTGAGTCGGCTCTGTCTTGGTTATCGCATTCTTATTGTTATGGCCTTTACTCTATGAAAAATAACGATGTGATAAAAGTCACCCCGGCAAAAAGCCGGGGTGAGATCGCGGTCACTGTGTTGTTTTGAGGCCTTAACCGAGCTGTCGACGGTCCCGGCTGGCGGCCGCCAGGTCCCGCAGCAGCTGCTCGGAGTCGGCCCAGTTGAGGCAGGCGTCGGTGATGCTCTGGCCGTAGGTCAGCGGTTTGCCTTGCTCCACCGTCTGGTTGCCCTCCACCAGGAAACTCTCCGCCATCACCCCGGCAATGGCCCGGCCGTGGGGCTGGGTCATCTGAGTCATGATGTCCTTGGCCACCTCAAGCTGACGCTTGTGTTGCTTCTGGCTGTTGCCGTGGGAGAAATCCACCACCAGGTTGGGCACCACGCCGTAGCCCTTGAGCTGCTCGTGGGCGTCGCTGACGTGCTCCGCCTGGTAGTTCGGCTCCTTACCGCCACGCAGGATGATGTGGCCGAAGGGGTTGCCGTGGGTGCGGTAGACGCTCATATGCCCGTCTTTGTCCGGCGAGTAGAAGATGTGCGGCTCGCGGGCGGCCCGGGCGGCGTCCACGGCGATCTTGATGTTGCCGTCGGTGCCGTTCTTAAAGCCCACCGGGCAGGAGAGGGCGGACGCCATCTCCCGGTGGATCTGGGATTCGGTGGTGCGTGCCCCGATGGCGCCCCAGGTGATGAGATCGGCGATGTACTGGCCGTTGACCATGTCGAGGAACTCGGTGGCGATGGGCAGTTGCAGCTCGGTGATGTTGACCAGCAACTCCCGGGCCAGGCGCAGTCCCTTGTCGGCGCTGAAGCTGCCGTCCAGATCGGGATCCGAGATGAGGCCCTTCCAGCCGACGATGGTGCGGGGCTTCTCGAAGTAGACCCGCATGACGATCAGCAGATCCTCTTTGAGCTCCTTGTGCATCTTGGCCAGGTGTTTGGCGTAGTCGATGGCCGCGTGGGGATCGTGGATGGAGCAGGGGCCGATGATCACCAGCAGGCGGGGATCCTCGCCACTCAAAATCGCCTCAACCTGTCGGCGGGCCTGAACCAGGGCCTCGGCGGCCTCGTCACTCAAGGGGTACTCCGCGGCCAGCTCAGCGGGGGAGATCACCTTGGTCAGCAAAGTGGTGCGTAGTTCGTCAGTCTTAATGGTCATGAATTTACATCGGCCCAATGGGGCAATCGCGCCGCATAGGCGAGGGGTCGCGCGGCAAATGAGGTTGAGTATACCGAATTTCGCCGGAGGGTGAGCGGCTCATCGTCGCCCTATGGGGGGGATTTCGCTGTAACTTTGTGCAGTTAGTAGCAAATTGCCGGGGCCGCCAAAGGGCGACCCCGGCCGGGGGCGAACGCTCAGAACATTTTCCGTTCCAGGCCGGTCAGGGAGAGGATCTTGGTGGCGATCTCTTCCACCGAGTGCAGGGTGGTGTTGATGTAGGGGATCCGCTCCTTCTTGAACATCATCTCCACCTCCTTTACCTCCATCCGGCACTGGCGCAGCGAGGCATAGGTGCTGCCCTCCAGACGCTGGTTGCGGATCTCGTGCAGGCGCATGGGGTCGATGGTCAGGCCGAAGATCTTCTTCTTATGGGCCTTCAGTTCCGCCGGCAGACGGAGGTTGTCCATGTCCTCGGCGATAAAGGGGTAGTTGGCGGCCTTGATGCCGAACTGCATCGACAGGTAGAGGCTCGACGGGGTCTTGCCGCAGCGCGACACCCCCACCAGGATGATGTCCGCCCGGTCGAGGTTTTTCATGGTGATGCCGTCGTCGTTCTCCATGGCGTAATGGATGGCGTCGATGCGGTCGTTGTAGGCGGCGTTGTCGATGGAGTGGGTGCGGTGAATTTTGGGTTCCGCCTTGACCCCCAACTGCTGCTCAAGAGGGGCGACAAAGGTGTTCAAAAAGTCATAATCCAGCGCTTCGGAGCTGTAGATGATGGCGCGGATCTCCGGATTGACGATGGAATGGAACACCAGTGGCCGCTCGCCTGTGGTAATAAAACAGTCATTGAGTTGCTGCTTTACCTCTTCCGCCTTGGTCAAAGTTTCAACGAAGGGAATGGTAATTTGTTCAAATTCAAACGGGAATTGTGACAGCACGGCATGACCAAACACTTCTGCTGTGATGGCCGTACCATCGGAGATATAGAACACCTTACGTCCCATTTTTGACCTCATGTCGTAATAAAATTACAAATAGAATTAGCGATTTACGCTCCGCGCGTCCACAGTGTAAAATGCCGTCGCCCCGACAGGAAGGGGCCGAAAATAAACCGAGGTTGTGAGGATAGAACAGTGACCCAATACGTACTCTGGTACCAGGAACTTGGCATGCACGATGTCAACCGGGTAGGCGGCAAAAACGCTTCCCTGGGGGAAATGATCAGTAACCTGGCCAACGCTGGTGTACAGGTACCCGGTGGTTTTGCCACCACCGCTGAGGCATTCAACGAGTTCCTGGAGCAAAGTGGACTCAACGAAAAGATCTACGCTCTGCTCGACACCCTGGATGTGGACGATGTGAACGCCCTGGCCGAGGCCGGCAAGAACATCCGTCAGTGGATCATCGACACCCCGTTCCAGCAGGAACTGAACAGCGCCATTGAGCAGGCTTACGCCGAGCTCTCCAAGGACGGCGGCGATGAAGTGTCCTTCGCGGTACGCTCCTCTGCCACGGCCGAAGATATGCCCGACGCGTCTTTCGCCGGGCAGCAGGAAACCTTCCTCAACGTGCGTGGCATCGACGCGGTCAAGCTGGCCATCCACCACGTGTTCGCCTCCCTCTTTAACGACCGTGCCATCTCCTACCGGGTGCACCAGGGCTACGACCACCGCGGTGTGGCTCTGTCTGCCGGTGTCCAGCGGATGGTGCGCTCCGACAAATCCTCCTCCGGTGTGATGTTCTCCATCGACACCGAGTCCGGCTTCGAAGACGTGGTCTTCATCACCTCCGCCTACGGCCTGGGCGAGATGGTGGTGCAGGGCGCCGTAAACCCGGACGAGTTCTACGTCCACAAGCCGACCCTGGCCCAGGGCTTCAACTCCATCGTCCGTCGTAACCTGGGCTCCAAGCTGATCCAGATGACCTACTCCGACGATCAGAGCCACGGCAAGCAGGTGCAGATCGGCGACGTGCCTGCCGAGCTGCGCGGTCAATTCTCCATCACCGACGAAGAGGTGATGGAGCTGGCCAAGCAGGCGGTGATCATCGAGAAGCACTACGGCCGCCCGATGGACATCGAGTGGGCCAAAGACGGCCTGGACGGCAAGCTGTACATCGTACAGGCCCGCCCGGAGACCGTGCGCTCCAACGAAGACGCCCAGGTGATCGAGCGCTTCACCCTGGCCAGCCGCTCCGACGTGCTGTGTGAAGGCCGCGCCATCGGTCACAAGATCGGTGCCGGTACCGCCAAGGTGCTGGCCTCCATCGAAGACATGGACAAGATCCAGCCCGGCGACGTGCTGGTGACCGATATGACCGACCCGGATTGGGAGCCGATCATGAAGCGCGCTTCCGCCATCGTCACCAACCGTGGCGGCCGGACCTGTCACGCGGCCATCATCGCCCGTGAACTGGGGATCCCGGCGGTCGTCGGCTGTGGCAACGCCACCGACGCCATCGCCCACGGCGCCACCGTCACCGTCTCCTGCTCCGAAGGGGACACCGGCTTCATCTACGACGGTGAGCTGGGCTTCGACGTGACGCAATCCCGCGTGGATTCGCTGCCCGAGCTGGCGATGAAGATCATGATGAACGTGGGCAACCCGGACCGCGCTTTCGACTTCGGCCGTCTGCCGAACGAAGGCATTGGCCTGGCCCGCCTGGAGTTCATCATCAACCGCATGATTGGCGTGCACCCCAAGGCGCTGCTGAACCTGGAAGACCAGGACGCCGGCACCAAGGCGGAGATCGCCGAGATGATGCAGGGCTACGCCGATCCGCGTGAGTTCTACATCGCTCGCCTGGCCGAAGGCGTGGCCACCCTGGCCGCCTCCGTCTTCCCCAAGCGCATCATCGTGCGCCTGTCCGACTTCAAGTCCAACGAGTACGCCAACCTGGTGGGCGGTGACCGCTACGAGCCGGAAGAGGAAAACCCGATGCTGGGCTTCCGTGGTGCGTCCCGTTACATCGACGACAGCTTCCGTGACTGCTTCGCCCTGGAGTGTGAAGCGATCAAGCGGGTGCGCGGCGAGATGGGCCTGACCAACGTTGAGATCATGATCCCCTTCGTTCGCACCGTGGGCGAAGCGGAAGCGGTGATCGCCGAGCTGGGCAAAAACGGCCTGGAGCGTGGCAAAGACGGCCTGCAGGTGCAGATGATGTGCGAGCTGCCCTCCAACGCCCTGCTGGCGGACCAGTTCCTGGACCACTTCGACGGCTTCTCCATCGGCTCCAACGACATGACTCAGCTGACCCTGGGTCTGGATCGCGACTCCGGCATCATCAGCCACCTGTTCGACGAGCGCGATGCGGCGGTCAAGGCGCTGCTGTCCATGGCCATCAAGGCCTGTAAGGCCCGCGGCAAGTACGTCGGGATCTGTGGTCAGGGTCCCTCCGACCACGAGGACTTCGCTCAGTGGCTGGCGGAAGAGGGGATCGACTCCGTGTCCCTGAACCCGGACACCGTGGTGGACACCTGGCTGTACCTGGGTAAATCCCTGGCCAAATAAGCCCGCCCAATAACGTCATAATTCCTTGACGCCGAAGAAGCCGCTCCCAGAGCGGCTTCTTTTTCTTTGTCCGGACCTTGGGGCACAATGACCGGATACGCGTAACAGCAAGGAAGAGTGCATGATCCCCGCTTTGGATCCGCAAGCGGTATTGGACCCCCAGTACCGGGATTATCTCGGCGCCCTCAAAGGCGCCGGTTTTCGAGGCGAGGTGGAAACCCGCTACGGCCACCGCCTCAGTCTGGCCACCGACAACAGCGTCTACCAGATGCTGCCCCAGGGCCTGTTGTTCCCCCTAGACGCCGACGACATCCAACTGGCCCTGCGCCTGGCCCAGAACCCCGAATTCCAGTCCCTGACCTTCTCCGCTCGCGGCGGCGGCACCGGCACCAACGGCCAGAGCCTGAACCGCGGCATCATCATCGACACCAGTCGCCATATGCGCGCGGTCACCTCCGTGGACGCCGAGGCCCGCCAGGCGGTGGTGCAGTGTGGGGTGATCAAGGATCAGCTCAACGACGTGTTGCGTCCCCATGGCCTCTTCTTCTCGCCGGATCTCTCCACCTCCAACCGCGCCACCCTGGGGGGGATGATCAACACCGACGCCTCCGGTGCCGGCTCCCTGGTGTACGGCAAAACCTCGGATCACGTGCTGGCCCTTCGCGCCATCCTCGACGACGGCAGCGAGCTTATCACCGGCCCCTGGGACGCCCAGGCGCGGGCCAAGCTCACCGGCCGGGCCCGGGAGCTGGCCGAAACCGTGCTGGCCCTGTGCAAGGAGAAACAGGGGCTCATCGAAGCCCGCTTTCCCAAGCTCAACCGCTTCCTGACCGGCTACGATCTCAAGCACGCCTACGATCCGGACACCGACATCCTGGACCTCACCCGACTGCTGTGTGGCAGTGAGGGCACCCTGGCCTTCGTGGTGGAGGCCACCTTGGATCTGGACCCCATCCCCGACACCCGGGTGCTGGTCAACATCCAGTACGACAGCTTTGACTCGGCCCTGCGCCACGCTCCCGAGCTGGTGGCGGCCCAGGCCACCGTGGTGGAGACCATCGACGCTACTGTGCTGAACCTGGCCCGGGAGGACGTCATCTGGCACACGGTGGCGGCGTTGGTCGAGCCCGAGGGGGCCGACGACGCGGGCCGATTCGATGGCATCAACATGGTGGAATTCGCCGGCGAGGGCGAAGCGGTCGAGCAAAAGCTGGTGGCCCTGCTGGCGCGACTGGACAGCGGCGACAATGCCGCGGTGCTGGGCTACAAGCTGTGCCGCGACGGCGGCAGCATCGGCCGGGTCTACGCCATGCGCAAAAAGGCGGTGGGGCTGTTGGCCAACGCCAAGGGGCCACGTAAGCCCCTGGCCTTTGTCGAGGACACCGCGGTGCCGCCGGAGAAGCTGGCGGATTTCATTGCCGAGTTTCGTGCCCTGCTGGACGCCGAAGGGCTGCAGTACGGCATGTTTGGCCACGTGGATGCCGGGGTGCTGCACGTGCGTCCGGCCCTGGACCTGTGCGACCCCGCCGATGAGCGTCAGCTCAAGCAGCTGTCGGACAAGGTGGCGGAGCTGACCCGCCAGTACGGCGGCCTGATGTGGGGCGAGCACGGTCGTGGCGTGCGCTCCGAATACGGCCCGGCGGTGTTTGGCGAGCTGTTCGACGACCTGCGTCGCATCAAGGGCTGGTTTGACCCGGACAACCGCCTAAACCCCGGCAAGATCTGCACGCCGCTGGAAAGCGAAGCGGTGCTGTACCCGGTGGAGTCCCCCACCCGGGGCGCCTTTAACCGCCGCATCAGCCCGAAGAGCCGGGACGAATACGAGCGGGCGATCCGCTGCAACGGCAACGGCCTGTGCTTCAACTACCAGGTCGACAGCCCCATGTGCCCCTCCTACAAGGCCAGTGGTGACCGGGTGGAGAGTCCCAAGGGCAGGGCGGAGCTTTACCGCGCCTGGCTGCGCTTGCTGGCCCGGGAGGGGGTGGACCTGGCCCAGTACCCGCCACGACCGGCGCCGCTTTGGCAGCGGGTGCGCAACCAGTTTGCCAAAGAGGTGGACTTCTCTCACGAGGTGCACGCCGGGATGCTCAGCTGCCTGGCCTGTAAAGCCTGCTCCGGGGCCTGCCCGGTGAAAGTGGACATCCCCACCCTGCGGGCAGAGTTTCTGCACCACTACTACGGCCGCTACCTGCGTCCGCTGAAAGACCATTTCGTGGCCAACCTGGAGGACAGCCTGCCGCTTCAGGCCCGCTTCCCCAAACTGGTCAATGCGCTGAGCCAGAACGGCCTTTCCCGCTACTTGCTGCGTCACCTGGTGGGCTACGTGGACGCCCCGGCTCTGACGGTGCCCACCCTGGCCGAGCGGGTCGGGACCAAACAGCCGACCACCTTGGCGCAGCTGGAGCGGACCCTGGAGCGGGCCAGCAGTGAGCAGCGGGCCAACATGGTGCTGCTGGTGCAGGACCCCTTCAACAGCCACTACGATGCGGCGCTGGTGGAGAAAGGGCTGGCCCTGCTGGCCCGCTTGGGTTTCGAGCCGCTGCTGGTGCCCTACCTGCCCAATGGCAAACCGCAGCACATCAAGGGCTTTTTGGACCGTTTCCGCCGTACCGCGCTGAAAACCTCCGCCGCCCTGACCCGACTGGCCCGCTTCAAGGTGCCCATGGTGGGATTGGATCCGGCCCTGGTGATGACCTATTCCGACGAGTACGTCACCATCCTCAAGGAGGAGCGGGGCGACTTTGAGGTGGAGGTGCTGCAGCAGTTCCTGGCCCGTCACCTCGACCGCTGGCCCCAGCGCAGCGACAGCCACCGGGCCTTTCGCCTGATGGGCCACTGCACCGAGAACAGCGTCCGGCCCGCCGGCGGTGTCGAGTGGCAGCGGGTGCTGGCTCACTTCGGCGGTGAGCTGAAACTGGTCAGCCTGGGGTGTTGCGGCATGGCCGGCACCTACGGCCATGAGGTGGCCAACCTGGACCGCAGTCGGCAGCTGTTTGACCAGAGCTGGGCACCGGAGTTGGCCCGCGAAGGGGGCGAACCCCTCTCCAGCGGCTACTCCTGTCGCAGCCAGGTGAAACGGTTCGGCCTGACCGCCCTGCGCCACCCCCTGGAGGTGCTGCTGGAGCTGGTGGACGGTGATTGAGCGCCTGGCCAAGCAGATCGGCGAGCACCCCAAGCTGGACAGCTGGGATCCGCCCCTGTGCGGCGACATCGACATCGAAATTGACCGCGACGGGGTGTGGCACTGTCAGGGCAGCCCCTTTTCCCGGCCCGCCCTGGTGCGGCTGTTTGCCTCGGTGCTGCGCTGCGAAGCCGATGGCCACCACTACCTGGTGACCCCGGCGGAGAAGTGGCGGATACGGGTTCAGGATGCGCCCTTTTTGATCACCGAGGTGACCGAGCAGAACGGCCGCTGGTGGCTTCACAGTCCCCTGGGGCTGCGCTGCCCGGTGAGCGAAGACCATCCCTGGCAGCTGCGCGGCGGGATCCCCTATGTTCGGCTTTGGCACGGCAACCTGGGGCGCATCGCCCGGCCGCTCTACTACCGTTTGGCGGAGCAGGCCCTGGAGCGGGATGGTCAGTATGGCCTGATGTTGGGGGCCCACTGGTGTCCCCTGGGGGAGGCGCTATGAATCGATGCTGGATACTGGGGCTGGGACTGATGAGCGGGTCCCTAAGCGCCAATGAGCTGCCACCCCTGCCGGAGCCGGTAAGCAACAACGCGGTGGCCCAGGTGACCACAGAGCAGGGCACCTACCTGGTTTCCCTGATGGGACTGGGGGCACAGAAGACCCACGACGCGGTGCACAACCGGGTGTGGCGACTCAAACTGGGGGAGGGGGCCTGGCAAGCGGGCGCACCGGTGCCCTCGGTGCTGCCGCTCAAAGGCCGCCTGGCGGCCACGGCCACGGCGATGGCCGGGGAGATCTACCTGTTTGGTGGCTACACGGTGGCCGAGGATCACACCGAAATCTCTGCCCCGGACAGCTACGCCTACAACCCGGAGACGGACCAGTACCGCCGCCTGGCGGACATGCCGGTGGCGGTGGACGACAGCGTGGCCCTGGCCTACGGCGACCGATACATCTACCTGGTCAGCGGCTGGCACCAGGATGGCAACGTCAACCTGGTGCAGCTGTACGACCGCCAGACCGATCGCTGGCGCCAGGCCTCGCCCTTTCCCGGTGCGGCGGTGTTCGGTCAGGCCGGCGCGTTGGTGGGGGAGACGATGGTGATCTGCGACGGCGTCAAGGTGGTGGCCCAGGTCAGCCAGCGACGCCGCTTCGCCGCCTCTCCTGAATGCCATCTGGGGATCATCAATCCGGCGGATCCGGCCAAGATCCAGTGGCAGGCGCTGCCCCATCACAGCGGTACTGCCCGCTACCGCATGGCGGCGGTGGCGGACGGCAACGGGGTGCGCTTTATCGGCGGCTCGGACAACCCCTACAACTACAACGGCATCGGCTACAACGGTACGCCGGCCAAGCCCAGTGATCGTTGGGATCGCTTCGACATCGACTCGGGGCAGTGGCAGAGCGGGCAAACCGGCGCCCAGCCCACCATGGACCATCGCGGCGCGCTGGATCTGGGCAGCCACTGGGCGATCCTGGGCGGCATGGGGCCGCAACAAAAGGTGCTCAAACGGGTGACGCTGGTGGAGAAACACTAAAACGCCCGGCCATCTCTGGCCGGGCGTTTTAGGTTCGCTTGAACAGCGTAAATTCGGAGACAATGAATTTCGCTGGAACGTTCGGGGAAAAGTGCTAACTCGACTCACCAGGCAAATGTGAGTCCCGTCCCGTTCTGGATGCATTGCATTCTAGGTGCGCTTGCGCTGGGCCAACAGCGAAATAAAATGACTTTCATATGAACGCCATTAATCCGAGGCCCCCATGCTGAGCAGCGCCATCCTCTCCTCCATGCACGTGTTTGCCAGTGCCGCCCGCCACATGAGCTTCACCAAGGCGGCCGAAGAGCTGCATCTGACCCAGAGCGCGGTGAGCCACCGCATCAAGAAACTGGAGGAGCAGCTGGGGTTCAAGCTGTTCCTGCGGTTTAACCGCCGGCTGCAGCTGACCGAGCAGGGCCAGGGTCTGATGGCAGTACTGGACCAGTCCCTGGGGGGGCTGGATGCGGCGATCCGCGACATCCGCCAACAGGAGTTCACCTCCACCTTGAGCATGGCGGTGCCCCACAGCTTCGCCCGCTGCTGGCTGTCGGAGCGACTGGGGGATCTGCACCGGCGCTATCCCAAGATGACGTTGCAGGTGCGGGCCCAGAGCCGCTCTACCGACTTTCAGCATGAACCGGTGGACGTGGCGGTGTACTACGACCGCCCGGATCGCTCTGGCCTCTACCAGCACGATCTCTTTGGTGAGACCCTGGTGCCGGTGTGCAGCGCCGACTACGCCGACGCCCACAACCTGTGGCAAAACCCCGATGCCCTGGGGGATTGCCTGCTGCTGCACGATGAGACCGCCTGGCAGGGCACCGGCTTCTACACTGAGTGGCAGTTCTGGGCCCAGAAAGCGGGGCTGGATCCCTTGCAGGTGACTCGAGGCTTCGTGTTTAACCGTGCGGACCTGGCCTATCGGGCCGCCATGTCCGGTCAGGGGGTGGCCCTGGGGCGTTGGCATATGGTGGCCCCCCAGGTGCGCAACGGCACCCTGGTGGTGCCCATCGATGCCTTTGTCGATGCCGAGCAGCACTATCTGGCGGTTTGCCACCCGGACCGGGTGGAGGTGCCGGCCATCAAGGCGGTGCTGGAGTGGCTCGATGAGATGGCCCGGGCCCACCTGGAGCAGCTGGCCCACGAGCGTCAGGCGCTGCCGTTCGAGCCGGCCTGAGGCGCTGGTCGGGCCTCGTTGCTCGCCCTTGGCGGGTATCCTTGGCGGGCTAAAACAGGACCTATTGGACACATACTTTATGAATCAAACCCTTAAACCCAGCGATATCCCCTCCAACCTGAGCCTGGTGTGGAAAGGCTTCGTCAAGCGTTGCGAGCAGGGCGCCCTGCCGGCCATGGAGGTCAAGGTGGAAGGGTTTCGGTTTGATGCCAGCAAACGGCGCCGTTACAACGCGTTTTGCGGATTCGACGCCGACACACTGCCGCTCTCCTACCTGTTCGTGGCCACCCAGCCCATCCAACTGGTGATGTTGACCGACAAGGAGATGCCGGTGCAGCCCCTGGGAATGATCCACCTGGGGGTGGGCTTCGAGGTGCTCACTGAGATGGACGCCGACGGCGTCTACGACGTGGTGATGAAAGTGGGCGAGCAGGGCACCACCGAGAAGGGCCTGGAGTTTGAACTGGTGGGCGAGTTCTACCAGGGCGAAACCTGCTGTGCCCGCTACACCAGCCGCTGCCTGCTGCGCCTGCCAGCCGAAGGGGGCCGACGCCGCCGCCGGGCCGGGGCCCGTGCCCCCAAGGTGGAGTACGATTGGCAGACCCTGGAAACCCTGGCCCTGGCGCCCCAGGTGGCCCGTGGTTACGCCCGGATCTCCGGCGACTACAACCCCATCCACCTGCACCGCATCACCGCCAAGCCGTTCGGTTTCGACGCCCCCATCGCCCACGGCATGTACATGGTGGCCAAGATGCTGTCGGCGGTGAAAACCCCGCTCAAGGGTGCCAGCTTCGACTTTAAGCGCCCGGTGCTGATGCCCGGTACCGGCACCATCGAGCGCGATGGCCGCGCCCTGCGTCTGGCCAATAGCGCCGGCAAGCCCCTGGTGGAAGCCACCCTCGACGCCGACTGACGCTGACGCTTTGATTGACCGCGCCCGGCCCAATGGCCGGGCGTGGTGCGTTTGGGTGGCAAAAAGTAAGGGCGCCGATGGCGCCCTTGGTTTGGGTGGGCTGTGGGGCAGCCCGGCTTGGGAGTGAGCGCCTCAGTTGCACTGATGGGGGTAGGGCACGTTGTCCACGTACTCGGCCGAGCAGCTGCTGTCACAGGGGCTGCACAGGCCACGCTCGGGACGGGAGATGTCGTGGCAGAAGGCGCAATCGATGCCCGTGGTGCCCTTCTCGACGTGGTTGTGCATCTTGTCCCAGGTGCGGGGCAGGTTCTTGGAACCGTCGTGACACTGGTTGCAAACCTGCTCCTTGGGCCCCTTGAGGGCATAGCCCATCTGGTCCAGCAGGGAATCGGTGGTCAGGTCCAGATTGGTTTGGTGGCACTGCTCACAGGCCGCCACATCGCTGGCGGGGTTCACCCCGTGGTTGATCATCTGGAAGGTGTCGGTCTCCACCCACTCGTAGGGCTCATTCACCGGGTAACCCATATTGACCAGACCGGACTCGGTGGCCTCCACGGCGTCACCGGACCCTTTGAGGTAGACGAAGGTGTCCAGGGCGATCAGACGCTGGTCTGCACTGGTCATCGGTTGCAGGGCGGTCTTGTACTTGAAGGGCACCAGTTTGCCGTCGTCCACGCCGCCGATGGGCCGCGAGGTGGGGTAGCGACCGGTGTCTGGATCCACCACCGCGGGGTCTCCCAGCAGGTAGTTGTCGCTCTGGCGATTCCAGAAGCGCACCAGCGGCAGCTGATTGGCGGCCTTGTCGGTGTGGGGGTGGCCAGGCCCGGAGACGCCGTCGGCCGGGGTGCCGTCGTGGTGGAACTGCCAGTCCCGATGCATCTCGGTGGGCACGTGGGCGGGATCCCCCAGGTCCTTGGCGTAGGTGGGGATGTGGCAGGATTGGCAGGCGACCCGCGGCACGTGGCGGTCCGGCTCGCCCCGGCGTCCGGAGCTGGCGTGACCGACACCGGAGTCCATGCCCTGGTGGCAGGTGGCGCTGGCGCAGGTGATCTCAGCCCCGCGGACCACGTCGTCGGTGGGCCGCAGATCCGAGCCTTTGCCGATCACCCGATGGTTGATGAACTGGTGGCAATCCTGGCACTGGAGATTGGCGCCGGTGACGTTCATGTGGACATCAAAATGGGCGTCACCGTTGGCCATCAGGGCGGAGGAGAGATCCCCCCGTTTCACCCCATCGCCACCACCGGCATAGGCGTGGCACTTGAGGCAGTTGGTGCGGGTCGGGGGGGCCAGGTTCTGCACGTAACCATCCAGCACCGCACTGTCGGTGCCCTCAGCCGGCCCCAGACTGCCGTCAGGCAGACGCACCCGGTTCAGGGCGTAGTCGGCGTTGTGGCACATCAGGCAGTCAACGTTGGCCACGGTGTCGCCCTCACCGGGCTTGATGCCCCGTCCGGCGTGGCAGGAGCCGCACACCGGCCAGTCGCCCTCGATGTTGATGCAGTAGCTGTTGACGGCGTTGGTCAGCTTACCCTGTAGGGTACCGCCCTGGTTGATCATGTCCGGGGTTTCGCCGGTCCACTGGTAGTGGGTGGAGCCGAACATCTCGTCGTATTGGAAGCCGCCTTCGCCGCCGTCGTGGCAGTTCTGGCAGGCGGTGGGGTAATCCCCCCAGGTGAGGGCGGCGTGGGGGTTGTCCGCGCTGCAGCCCCCCACAGGTTCGATGGCGCACTGTCCGCAGCTGTTGAGCTGCCACACCGCCGCATCGTTGTCGTTGCAATCCTGGGTCGACCGGTATCCGTCACCGTCGTTGTCGACCGGTTTGGCCGCCTGCGTGGCAAACGCCAGCAGGAACAGGGCCAGGCATCCAGTGAGTCGTTTCATCATCATTCTCCGTTATGGGTGTTCTGACTCGGCCGAATTCCCTTTGTCTGTGACTCCCGGTTGCCTGGTCTGACGCCGGGCCTGAACGGGGCCGGAGCAGGCGACGGCGTCGCTGCCCAAGGTCCGGCCCTGCGTTGGCCTGTTGGCAAGAGTGAGTGGAGTTCGCCCGCAATTTCAGCCGGGTCGTAAGTGTTGGATCTTTCGGGTTTTCTAATTCTCCAATGGCTAATTTAGGCAACTTAAAATTAGCAATTTCGCTACCTTTGGTTGTGATGGTGATCACGAAAGAAAAATAAGCCGTTCAAATTTTGTCCTTGCCCTGAAACGCCCGTGGGCGTAGGGCGTTATGCCTTTGCTGTTGGCCTGAGAGGGGGATCAAAAAAGGCGCTTGAGAGGGAGAACAGGCTGTGCAAATTGCCCTGACACGGGGGCAAGAGGAAGGCCAATAGCCCTTAGTTGTATCGAAATGCCGTTCGGTGCTGAAGGCGGGCTTAACCGACGGTTAACCGGACATGGGCGAGCCGCTCACACTGGGATATCCTACCCCTGACACCCCCTATCAAGGATTTCGATGCTGACCCCCACGCTGCGCTGGCTTTGGCGCTTTTTACAACCCTACCGACATCGTGTGCTCCTGGCCCTGGCGGCCCTGATCGTGGGCTCCGCTTCCTGGCTGGTGCTGGGCCAGGGGGTGCGCCTGCTGGTGGACCGCGGCTTTCTCTCCGGCGATCCCAGCCAGCTCAATGGCCTGATGCTGCTGGTGCTGGGGATCAACCTGGTGGGGGGCATGGCGGTTTTCCTGCGCTTCTACCTGATGACCTGGCTGGGGGAGCGGGTCAGCGGCGACATCCGAAAAGCGGTGTACGATCACCTGCTGGGGCTGTCGCCGGATTTCTTCGACACCACCCGCACCGGCGAGGTGATCTCCCGCTTTACCGCCGATACCACGGTGCTGCAGACGGTGGTGGGGATGAGCCTCTCCATGGCGTTGCGCTCCGCCCTGACCCTGGTGGGGGGCGTTGCGATGATGGCCATCACCAGCTGGCAGTTGACCCTGGCGGTGCTGGTGGCGGTGCCCGTGGTGCTGGGCCCCATTGCCTTTTTCGGTCGCCGGGTGCGGACCCTCTCCCGAGCCAGCCAGGACCGGGTGGCCCAGTTGGGGGCCACGGTGGATGAGACCCTCCATGAGATCCAAACGGTGCAATCCTATGGCCACGAAGGGCGGGATCGTGCCCACTTCGCCGAGCAGGTGGAGGCGGTGATGAGCACCGCAGCGCGGCGGATCCGTTACCGCTCCGGGCTTATTGCGGCGGTGATGATCCTGTCGGTCACCGCCATCACCCTGGTGAGCTGGCTGGGGGCCCTGGAGGTGATGGCCGGCACCCTGACCGCCGGTCAGCTGACCGCCTTTATGTTCTACGCGGTGCTGGTGGCTGGCGCCGTCGGCACCCTGAGCGAAGTGATTGGCGAGATCCAGCGCGCGGCGGGAGCCAGCGAGCGGCTGCAGGAGATGATGGCGGTGGTACCGGCCATCGCCGCCCCGTCCAAGCCCAGTGCGCTGCCGGAGGCGGCCCGCAGTGCCATCGGCTTTGAGAACGTGACCTTCGCCTACCCCAGTGCACCCCAGCTTCCGGTGCTGTCGCAGGTCAATCTGACCATCGCCCCGGGGGAGCGGGTGGCCCTGGTGGGCCCCAGCGGCGCCGGCAAGACCACGCTGTTCCAGCTGCTGAAGCTGTTCTATCGCCCCCAGCAGGGGCGGGTGTGCCTGGGGGATGTGGACACCGCCGAGGTGGATCCGGCCCAGTGGCGCCAGCAGTTTGCCCTGGTGCCCCAGGAGCCGGTGATCTTCGCCACCTCGGTGCTGGAGAACGTGCGCTACGGCCGCCCCGAGGCCAGCCTGGCGGAGGTGGAGGCGGCCTGCCGCGCTGCCCGGGCGGACGAGTTTGTCAGAGCGTTGCCCGAGGGGTACGACAGTTTCCTGGGGGAGCGCGGGGTGCGTCTGTCCGGGGGTCAGAAGCAGCGCATTGCCATCGCCCGGGCCATCCTGGCGGACCGGCCGATTTTGCTACTGGATGAAGCCACCTCGGCACTGGATGCCGCCAACGAGGCCCAGGTGCAGGCCGCGCTGGAAACCCTGATGGCCGGGCGCACCACGGTGATCATCGCCCATCGTCTGGCCACCGTAGTGGGGGCCGACCGCCTGGTGGTGCTGGAGGGGGGACGGATCCGGGCCACCGGCAGCCACGACGCCTTGATGGACCAAAGCCCGTTGTACCGGGAGCTGGCCCAGCTGCAGCTGATGAAAACCGGCTAACCGAGCTTGTCTCCGTCCAGCTGGGGCTGGTCGAAGTGGAAGTTGAGGCGCTGACGGTAGAACCACAGTCCTAGCAGGGCGAGGGCAAACAGCGCCGCCATCGCCAGCTTCATGCTGTTGTTGAAGGCCATAAAGTAGAGGGCGTTCAGCCCCACCGCCACCACGCAGCTGTGTCGGGGCAGGCGGTGGAGTGCGACGGCGGAGAGGGCCAGCACCATGGGGGCCCCCAGCCCCACCATGCGCCACACATCGGTGGCCAGGACCACCTGCATCGCCGCCAAAAGCGGCAACAGGCCCATCCAGCGCAGCCGGCCTGTGCTCTGGCTCAGCCCCAAAAGGAAGAGCACCCACACCGGGCCGAAGGTGGCCAGAGTGAGCTTCAGTGCCCCCAGCAGACCGCCCCAGTAGCCATAGACGTAATGCAGCCAGTCCAGGCTGTAGAAACCGGTGTAGGTGGTCAAGTCCGGGGTGTTGTTGAACAGCCAGCCGGAGCGGATAAACAGGTGCAGGGCGATAAAGGTCACCAGCAGGGCGGCGGTGGTGAAGAGCGCCTGGCGCCAACCCTGGTCGCGCCAGGTGACGAAGGCCCAGGTGGGGATCAGCAGCAGGCCGATGTTCTCTTTCACAAAGCAGGTGAGGGCGATAAGCAGCCAGAGGCGGACAAAGGCGCCGCGGTGGATCGCCATGCAGCCAAGCAGGATCCCCAGGTGCTCCGCCAGGCCCACGTGCATGACGTTGTGCAGGTTGAACACCCCGGGGTAGGAGAAGATGAACAGCAGGCAGGCGGCACTGCTGGCGACCCAGCTCAAGCCCAGAGTGCGACGCAGCCAGAGATAGAGCAGGGTCAAAAAGGCGCTGTAGCAGCCCAACTGCAGCAGGGCGAAGCTGTCCATCAGTGGCAGGCCAACCCCCCGGCTCAGGGCCGCGGCCAGGTAGGGCACCGCCACCCGGTAGCCCCAGGGCGCGGCGGTGAACTGGCCGGGGTTTTGGGCCATGGCCAGGTAGCGCTCGGCGTCGCCGAAGGAGAAGGGCTGGGTGATCGCCACCATCAGCAGCCCCACCAGGGTAAAAAGCGTGGCCAGCGCCAGGATCTGCAGCAGCACCCGAAGTCTCGCCGGGGCGCCCGAGAGGGTAGGCGGTGCTGGCGGCAGGGGGGGCGAGACGCGCATGGGCTCAGGCCTGTTTGAGATCCAACGCCTGGCGCCGGGCGGCCCGGTAGCTGTCGAAGGCGGCGATCAGCATCTGGGCATCATCCTGAGTGGGGGCCCAGCCCAGCTCTTTTTGGGCGGCACAGATGTCCAGTACGCAGGTTTCATCGGCGATCAGGTACTGTTCCGGGTCCATCAGCGGCCGGCCCAGGCGATCCAATCCCGCCAACACCCCCTTGACCAGCCGGGCCGGGGTGGGCAACAGGAAGGAGCGGCTGCCCGCATGGTCGATCAGGGTGCGCAGCAGGGCGTTGACGGTGGGGGGCTCGGCGGAGCCAAGGTTGAACGCTCGGTTGGGGTACTGATTGTCCACCGCCGCCAGGCAGGCATCGGCGCAGTCGGACACCGAGATGAACTGGTAGTGGTTGCGGCCATTGCCGATGGTGGGCACCGGCAGGTTGAGCTCCACCAGGCGGAACAGCCTCTCCAGGATCCCAAGCCGGCCCGGACCAATGATCAGCCGGGGCCGGAACAGGGTGATCCGCCAGCCTGCCTTTCGGCGCTGCTCGCACAAGAGCTCGGTGTGGTACTTGGCCTCCCCGTAGGGCCCCAGGGGTTCCCTGGGGTGGGACTCCGGCCGGGGGTGGATCCGGGTGTGGCCGTACACCATGTCGGTGGTGAAGTAGACCAGGCGGTGACAGCCACGGCTGTCCAGGTAGGCCAGCACATTCTGGGTGCCCTGGTAGAGCACCGACCAGAAGTGATCCCGACGCGCCCCCCTAGGCAGGATGGGCATCAGCAGACGGGCGGCGAAGTGATAGACGTGATCCTCAGGTTGCACCTTAAGGCGTGCCAGGGTCTGGGGCAGACGCACATCGATGGGCACAAACTGCACCAGGGGGTTTTGGTAGATGGGCGAGTCGGCGCTCTGCTTGATGTCCGCTACTATCACCGACGCCTGGCGGGCCAGCAGCTTCTGGCACAGTTCGGTGCCCAGAAAACCGTCCCCACCCAGGATGATGTGCCTCATTGGCGGGCGCTCCTAATTGCGGGCCACGATGGCCACGCCGGTACAGATGAACAGCACGCCCAGGACGCGCCACAGGTTGACCCCTTCGGCCAGCACCCAGTAACCGTAGGCGGTGGTGAGCACGAAGGAGAGGCCGAGGAAGGGGTAGGCGTAGCTGATCTCCACCTTGGAGAGCACGTAGAGGTGGGAGAACATGCTGATCACCATCACCACCAGTCCACCCATCACGTAGCCATTGAACATCACCGCCCCACCGATGGTACGCAGTCCCTGGGCACTGAGCTCCACCGGCCCCACCACCGTCATCCCCTTTTTCAACAGGATCTGGGAGAGGAAGTTGGTGAACACGGTGAAGAGGATGGCGGGGATGTAGACGGACATGGCGACCTCACAACTTGAGCCGGTTAAACAGCGGCTGGGGCAGGGCGCGGATCACCGCCATGATCCCCCGCCAGTAGCCGGGCAGATAGACTTCGCTGCGCCCCCGTTCGGTGGCCTTTATGATCCCCTCGGCGACCTGTTCGGGCTGGGCCCACAGGGGGCCTTTGTCCAGGTGGGCGGTCATGGGGGTGTCGACAAACCCCGGCTTGATGGTGATCACCTGGACGCCCGCCGGGGCCAGGCGGTGGCGCAGCCCCTGCAGGAAGGTGTTGAGCAGCGCCTTGGCACTGCCGTAGACGTAGTTGCTTTGTCGTCCCCGGTCGCCGGCCACCGAGCTGACCACCACCAAAGCGCCCCGGCCGGCGGTTTCCATCCGCTGGGCCAGGGGCGTGAGCAGGGCAATGACCCCCAGGGCGTTGACTTGGAAGCTGGCCAGGGTGTCATCGACGCTCTGCTGGCACTGGCTCTGATCCGGCAGGGCTCCCTGGAAGAAGTAGGCCCTTTGGGGTGGGTCCTCCGCCTGCCAGAGCTGCTCTATAAGGGTGTCGGCTCGCTCCGGACAGGCCAGATCCGCCACCACGGTTTCCACCGCCCCGGCCCCGCGTACCGTCAGATCCTGGGCCAGCCGCGCCAGCTTGTCGTCATCTCGGCCCACCAGGCACATCCGATGGCCCTGGGCGGCGTGATGGCGGCACAGGGGCTTGGCCATGGCGGAGGTGGCGGCGAATACCAGGACTCTCATACACCCCCCTTAGCGCTCACCCGGCGCCAGAAGTCGGAGCTGAAGGCGGGATCGCACTGGCCGCGAAAGCGCTCCAGTGCCGGGTAGGCCTGGGCAAAGTCGGTCGGACTCATGCAGGCGTCCTTGGCCGGATAGAGCCGGCCGCCACATTCGGCCAGCTGCAGATCCAGGCGCTTGAGCAGTGCGGCGGTGTCCGGCCCCCGGTTGGGCAGGTCCAGTGCCAGGCAGACGCCCTGGCGGGGAAAGGAGAGCCAGCCGGGGGAGGGGATGTCGGAGAACACCTTGAGCACCCCCAGGAATGAGCCTTGGCCGGCCAGGCGGATGGTTTCCAGCAGGCGCTGCAGGGCCTTGACGGCGTCCAGGGGCACCACGCACTGGTACTGGTAGAAGCCGCGCCGGCCATAGAGGCGGTTCCAGTGGCGGATCCCATCCAGGGGGTAGAAAAACCGCCACAGTGACTGGTTGTCGGTGCCGCGCCTCTTGCCCCGCTGGTAGTAGAGCCGGTTAAAGGCGCCGATGGTCCCGCGATTGAGCACAAACCCCGGCAGATCACTGGGCAGGCTTGGACGCCACCGACGCCCCTCCCGGACCGGCTCATCGGCGTGGTTGCCGGCGAAGAACAGCCCGCGGCAGCGTCCGCGCTTGGCGGAGAGGCTGTCGAGCCAGGCCAGGGTGTACTCGGCCCGGGTGCTGTGTTCGAAGGAGAGGTTCATAAACTGCTCCAGGGTGTCGAACGGTTCGGTCATCACCCGTACGGCGTTGCTGGGGATGGGTTTGAGATCGAACTCGGCCCAGCGGATAAGGCCGGTGAGGCCCAGCCCGCCGATGGTGGCGCCAAACAGCTCCGGGTCCTGGTCGGCAGAGCAGGTCAGCTCCCCGCGGTCGCTGCGCCACAGACCAATTCGGCGCACATGACGGCCGAAGGTGCCGGCCCTGTGGTGGTTCTTGCCGTGGACGTCGTTGGCGATGGCGCCCCCCAAGGTGATCTCCGTGGTACCCGGGGTCACCGGCAAAAACCAGCCCAGGGGTACAAACAGCCGCACCAAATCGTCGAACCGGACCCCGGACTCGCAGCGCAACACGCCGTTGTCGAAGCTCAGCAGGTGGTCCTGATCCCGGGTGTCCAGCAGCACCCCATCGCTGTTAAGGCAACTGTCGCCGTAGCTTCGCCCACGGCCGTAGGGCAACAGCGAGGTGGACTGGGCAGCCAGGCTGGGGCCGGAGAGGTCCCGGATCGCCCGCTGCGGCGGTGCCGGCAATCGCCCCCAGGCGCCGTACTCAGCGTAGCCAGTCAAACCAGAGATCTCCGTTGGCGGCCAGCACTACCAGGCCCGCGCTTGCGCCGATCAGCAGCAAGCTGGTGGGGTCGCGCAGGGCAAAGAGCACCGGGTCCTCGTGCAGCTCTCCTCGGCTGGTGAGCAGCCACACCCGAGTGAGCCAGTACAGCAGCAAAGGGCAGATGAGCCACAGCAGCGCTGGCCAGGCGTAGAGGGTCTGCACCTTCTCCCCGTTGAAGTAGAGGGTGATCACCAAGCTGGCGACGATGGCGCAGCCGACGCCGAAAGCGGTCAGCACCTGGCTGTCCCGGGTCCGGTAGCCCCGAACCCGCTCGGCCCGCGGTTGCAGGCGCACCGTGTGGATGATCTCCGTCACCCGCTTGGCCATCGCCAGGGACAGAAAGAAGAACAGCGAGAAGGCCATCAGCCAGAAGGAGCCGGCTCCGCCCACCAGCAGCATGCCGGTGAGCACCCTCAGGCAGTAGAGGCCGGCCAGCGTGAAGACGTCCACCAGCAACAGGTGCTTTAAGTAGAAGGTGTAGGCCAGGGTGGCCAGGCCGTAGAGCAGCAGCATCCCCTGGATCACCGGGGGCAGCAACAGGGCCAGCCCCGCCGTCAGCCCGAGCAGCAGCGGCACCAGAGACAGGCCGGTCGAGATGGGGATCTGGCCCGAAGCGTAGGGCCGGTTGCGTTTCTGGTGGTGCAGTCGGTCGGCACTCAAGTCCATCAGGTCATTGATGATGTAGGTCGCCGAGGCCAGGGTACAGAAGGCCGCCAGGGTCAACAGGGCGCGGTCGAGGGTGCCGGCAGGCAGGGCTTGGTGTCCCAGCAGCAGGGGCACCAGGATCAGCAGGTTCTTGCTCCACTGGTGGGCCCGTATCGCCTTGACGCAGTGCTTAAAGGAGAGGGGTTTCCCCCAGAAGATCCGCTGCAGTTTGACCCTCTGGGTGACCCAGAGCGCGAAACGCCGGGAGCGAGTAACCAGCAGTGCCCGGCGTCCGGCCTGCCACACCGCCAGGTCCTTGCGCTCGTTGCCGACGTAGTCGAATCCCCCGGGGCCAAAGCGGCCGACGAGCGCCTCGGCCTTGCGCTCGCCGGTGCAGTTCACCTCGCCATCGGAGGCGATGACGCCGGCAAAACAGCCCAGGTGGTCGGCCACCTGTCGTGCGATTTTCTGGTCGCTGCCGGTGCAGAGCCACAGAGGCCGGCGCTGGGCCTGGCGTTCCAGGTAGTGGATCACCGGGAGGTGGTAGGGCAGGCGGGTCACGTCCAGTTGGGCGCTTGATGCAAGCCGCTGTTTAAAAGGGGCCAGGCCGCTTTGCAGCAGGGTGGTCAGCAGGGGCACCAGGTTCCAGGGCTGGGTACGGATGATCACCAGCAGCAGCTCGAAGGAGAGATCGGATTTGAGCAGAGTGCCGTCGAGATCGACACACAGAGGCGTCTGTTGCTTGAGGGGAACCGCCATCATCTGCGGTTCCTGGGTGAACGGGCCGCTGCTCATGACATCTGCGAACCTGGCTCGGTTTAGTGGGGGTATTTCCCGTGGTTTTAACCATGAAGCCCTGAGAAAACAGCTCGATGTCCCGTCGGGCGTGCCAATGACTATAGACCAATACCGGGAAAGCGCTGCCACTGGGGTGGGACCGGGGTTTTGGGGGCCTCGGCGGGGCTTCACCGGCCGGACGGTACAGGGGCGCACTGCCCATCGACCCCGCTTTCCGTTATCCTTGCCTCGCCCTATAGTGGTTAACAACAGGTGGACAAAGATCCCCGTCACTGTAGCGGACCAATAACAAGGACTTTCCAGATGATTGATACTTCGTTGCCCCTGGTGGATCTGCATCGCCACCTGGACGGCAATATCCGCCCCAGCACCATCTGGGCGCTGGGTCAACAGCACAACCTGGCGCTGCCCGCCGACACCTTCGACGACTTGATCCCCCAGGTTCAGATCACCGACAACGCCCCGGATCTGGTCACCTTCCTGGCCAAGCTGGACTGGGGGGTGGCGATGCTCAAGGACTACGACGCCGTGCGTCGGGTCGCCTATGAAAACGCCGAGGATCTGCACACCGCCGGCATCGACTACGCCGAGTTGCGCTTCTCACCGGGCTACATGGCCCAAGCCCATCAGCTGGCGCCGGAGGGGGTGGTCGAAGCGGTGATCGACGGGGTCACCGCCGGCTGCCGGGACTTTGGCGTCCAGGCCAAGCTTATCGGCATTCTCAGCCGCACCTTTGGCCCCGACGCCTGCCATGAAGAGCTGCAAGCCTGCTTGGCGTTTCGCGACAAGATCACCGCCATGGACCTGGCCGGGGATGAGCTGGGCAAGC
Source organism: Ferrimonas balearica (assembly GCF_019802085.1). GTDB lineage: Bacteria > Pseudomonadota > Gammaproteobacteria > Enterobacterales > Shewanellaceae > Ferrimonas > Ferrimonas balearica_B. Next base: position 1,492,449 of record NZ_JAHVHV010000001.1, on the reverse strand, counting down.
CCGGTGCCCTGTTCGAGGACCATTTCCGCCTGGCCCGGGACGCCGGTTTTCGCATCACGGTGCACGCCGGCGAGGCGGCGGGGGCCGAAAGCATCTGGCACGCGGTGGACGTCCTGGGGGCCGAGCGCATCGGCCACGGGGTCAAAGCGGTGACGGATCCGGCCCTGATGGATCACCTGGCAAAGCGGGGGATCGCCCTGGAGTCCTGCCTGACCTCCAACGTGCAGACCACCACGGTAGCCAGCCTCTCTGCCCACCCCATCAGCACCTTCCTGGAGCGGGGGCTTTTGGTGACCCTGAACACCGACGATCCCGGGGTGGAGGGGATTGAGCTGCGCCACGAGTACGAAGTGGCGGCGCCGGCGGCGGGGCTCAGCGGTGCCCAGTGCCGCCAGTTGCAGCGCAACGGCCTGGCCGCGGCATTTTTAAGTGACAGTGAGCGTCAGGCCCTGCAGGCCAAACGCACCTGATTGCCCTCGGCGCGCGGGCGTCGGGGCGTTTTACCACAAGGAGGGAGTATGGGACTGTTGGATGGGCTGCTGGGCAACGCCAGCGAGGTGGACCTGGATGAGCTCCACAATGAGCTGGCGCCGATCCTGGCCTCGGATGAGACGCTGAAACTGGCCTACAAGGTGATCCGCGATCTCTTCATCTTCACCAACAAACGGCTGCTGCTGATCGACAAGCAGGGGGTGACCGGCAAGAAGGTGGAGTACCACTCCATCCCCTTCAAGGCGATCACCCACTTCCTGGTGGAGACCAATGGCCGCTTCGACATGGACGCCGAGCTCAAGATCTGGATCTCCGGCCAGTCTGAGCCCTTGGTGCGAGAGCTTAAACGGGGCACCGACGTGGTGGGGATCCAGCGGGCCATCGCCGATTTGGTGCTCTGACCTCGGCCTGTGAATGGAAAAAAGGCGACCCAAGGGTCGCCTTTTTTTATCGTCGGTGATCAGGCCGCCTGGGCCGCTACCGGCGCCGGCGCGGGGGCCGGAGCCTCCTCGGGCGGGGCGATGCGGTAGAAGCTCGCGTAGAGCACCGGCACCACCACCAGGGTAAGCACCGTGGCGAAGCCCAGGCCGAACATGATGGTCACCGCCATCGAAGCGAAGAAGGCGTCGAACATCAGCGGGATCATCCCCAGGATGGTGGTCAAGGCCGCCATGCTCACCGGACGGACCCGGCTGATGGCCGCGTCCACCACCGCCTGGTAGGGCGCCTTGCCGGAGTCCAGCTCCAGGTTGAGCTGATCCAGCAGCACGATGCCGTTCTTTAGCACCATGCCGCTCAGAGAGAGCAGGCCCAGCAGGGCGGTGAAGGTGAACGGCTGGTTGGTCACCAGCAGGCCCACGGTCACCCCGATCACCGACAGCGGCACGGTCAGCCAGATCACCATGGGTTTGCGCAGGGAGTCGAACAGGAACACCGTGATGATGAACATGAACAGATACCCCATGGGCAGGGAGCTGAACAGCATGGACTGGGCGTCCTCCTGGGCTTCGAACTCGCCCCCCCACTCCAGGCTGTAACCCGCCGGCAGGGGCAGGGCCTCCACCGCCGGACGCAGCCGGGCAAAGAGGCTGGCGGCGGTTTCATTCCCCAGGATGTCGTGGTCCGCCATCACCGTCAGGGTGCGCTTGCGATCCTGGCGCTGGATCACCGCATCCTGCCATTCAAGGTCCACCCGGCTGACCACCTGCTGGACCGGCACGTAAGCCTGCAGGGTGGGGCTCCAGATCTTGATGTTGTCGAAGCTGCCGAAGTCCACCCGCTCGTCGTCCGGCAGGCGCACCACGATGGGCAGCATGCGGGTGCCGTCGCGGTACAGGCCCACCTGGCTGCCGCCGAAGGCCATCTGCAGGGTGCCCGCCAGCTCTTCGTTGCTGACCCCCAGGCGGCGGGCCTGGGACTCATTGATCACCGGCACCAGCACCTTGGTGCGCTCCCGCCAGTTGTGGCGGACGTTGCGGGCGCCCGGATCGGCCAGGAACACCGCTTCCACCTCAGTCGCCAACTGGCGCAGGGTGTCTGGATCCGGGCCAATCAGCCGCGCCTCGATCTTGGAGGCGGGGGAGGGACCGATCTCCATCAGTCGTTGCTGGAACTGGGCCTGGGGGAAGCGGGCCGGTAACTCGGTGCTGAGCTCCTGCATCAGCGCCATCATCCCCTCGCGATCGTCGGTGCGCACCTGCAGCTGGGCGAAGGCGGCGTAGCTCTTCTCCGGCTGGTAGGTGAGGGTGAAGCGCTGCATCCCCTGGCCGGTGGTGGAGGTGACAAACTCTACCCCGGGCTTGGCCAGGATCGTCTGCTCCACCTCGGTCACCACCTCGTGGGTCCGGCGGATGTCGGTGCCCTCGGGCATCCAGAGATCCAGGTAGAACATCGGGGTGTTGGAGGGCGGGAAGAAGGCGTTCTTCACCAGGCCGAAACCGGCACCGGCGCTTATCAGCAGGCCCAGCATCCCGGCCAGGGCCAGGGCCCGGTGGCGCAGGGCAAAGCCCAGGGTGGCGCGGAAGAGGGTGAAGATCACCCCCTGGTAGGGATCCCGGGTCTCTTCGGCCTCGGTCTCCTTGGTGCCGGGCAGCAGCAAGTCCGCCAGGAAGGGGGTCAGGGTCAGTGCCGTGACCCAGCTGAGGAACAGCGAGTAGCACAGCACCCAGAACAGCGAGCCCATAAACTCACCGGTGGCGTCCGGGGAGAGGCCGATGGGGGCGAAGGCGGTGATGGCGATCACCGTGGCCCCCAGCAGCGGCCAGATGGTCTGTTTAACGATGGCGGTGGCGGCCTCGACCTTGCTGAGACCGCGCTGACGCCCCACCAGGATCCCCTCCACCACCACGATGGCGTTGTCCACCAGCATCCCCAGGGCGATGATCAGCGCCCCCAGGGAGATGCGGTGCAGCTCCACCCCGGTCCACTGCATCATCATAAAGGTGCCCAGCACCGTCAGCAGCAACACCAGGCCGATGATAAGACCGCTGCGCAGCCCCATGGCGAACAGCAGCACCAGGATCACGATCCCCACCGCCTGGGCCAGGCTGACGATAAAGCCGTCCACCGACTGGTCCACCTCCTTGGGCTGGTCATAGAGGGTGTGCAGGGCGATCCCCGCCGGCTGAGACAGCTCCAGCTCCGCCAGGCGCTGATCGATGCGCTGGCCCACCTCCACCACGTTGACGCCGGTGGCGAAGCTGATCCCCAGGCTGATGGCGCTCTGGCCGTTGTACTGCACCAGGTTGCTGGGGATCTCCTGGAAGCCCCGGTGGATGGTGGCCACATCGGTGAGGCGCACCAGCTGGCCGGTGTCACGGCCGTGGATGATGGGGTCCACGCTGGAGTCGAAGCCACCGGGGCGCAGGTAGAGGGACTCGCCGTCGATGCTGATCTTGCCGGCGTTCAGCACCGCGTTTTGCTGGTTCAGCAGCCCCACCACGGTGTTGATGTCCAGGTTGAGGGCGGCCAGTTTCTTCAAGGAGATCTCGATGAACACCTGCTCCTGCTGATCGCCGCTGAGGCTGACCTTGCCGACGCCCTCCACCATCTCCAGCTCGCGTCGCAGGCCGTCCACGTACTCTTTGAGCTCGCTGAAGCTGTAGTTGTCGCCGGTCACCATCAGCAGGATGCCGAACACGTCACCGAAGTCGTCCATCACCTGGGGGGCGTAGGCCCCCGGCGGCAGCATGGGCACCTCGTCGTTGACCTTGCGGCGCAGTTCATCCCAGATCTGGGGCAGCTCATCCGCCCCGTAGTCCATCTTCATGCTGACCATGATCTGGGACATGCCCGGGGTGGAGGTGGAGGTGATCTTGTCCACGTAGGGCAGCTGGCGGATCGCCTTCTCCAGGGGGTAGGTGAGCTCCTCCTCCACCTCCATGGCGGTGGCGCCCGGGTACTGGGTGATCACCATGGCGTCTTTGATGGTAAAGGCGGGATCTTCAAGCCGGCCCAGGTCCTGGAAAGCCATCAGGCCCCCCACGGCGAGGATCACCAGGAACATCCAGCTGATCACCCGGTGCTTGATGGCGTATTGCGCAATGTTCATCTTACTGCTGGGCCTCTTGAGTGGCAGGAACGGGGTTGACGGTCATCTCGGGGCTCAGTCGGGCCAGGCCGGACACCGCCAGGGTGTCACCGATGCTCAGCCCGCTGTCCACCAGGGCCCCCTGTTGGGTGATGGCTCCGACGCGCACCGCCACCGGCGTAACGCGGTTTTCTGAGACCTTCCAGACACGAAACTGTCCGGGCTGCTGGGCCGCTTCCAGGGCAGTCAGGGGCACCCGGTGGCCCTGGGGCAGGCTGAGCCCCGCCGCTTCCAGGTCCACGTTGACCGTGACCGGCTGACCCGGGCGCAGGGGGCGGGCCTGGCTGGGCATGCTCAGCCACAGCTGGAAGGCCCGGCTCTGCGGGTCCAGCTCCAGGGTGTGCTCCAGATACCCCATGGTGTGGCGGCTGGGCTCACCGTCGAACTGCGCCAGAGGGCGGTAGCCGATGGACTGGGCCTGGGGGTCAATTTGGGAGAGCAGCAGATCCGGTACCGCGATCTGCACGTCCACCCGGTCGGACCGGTAGAGGGTGGCGACCGGCTCACCGGGGCTCAGGGTCTCGAAGCGCTCCTTGGGCACCTCGGCGATCACCCCGTCGAACGGAGCGTGCAGCTGGGTGTAGCGCAACTGGGCCTGAGCGGCTTTGAGGTTGGCCTGGGCCAGGCGACGGTTGGCGCTGAGCTCATCCAGCTCCGCCTGGGACACCGAGCCCTGGGCCAGCAGCGCGCTGGCGCGCTGGAACTGGCGATCCATCAGGGTGAACTGGGCCTGGGCGTCGGTCAGCGCCTGGCGCTGAGTGCGGTCGACCAGGGTGGCCAGCAACTGGCCCTGGCTGACGCTTTGGCCGGGGCGGACATTCAGTTGATCCAACTTACCGTCGATGCGAAACGCCAATTGCGTCAGATCGGCGGCCACCACCTGGCCGTTAAAGGTGCGTTCCTGGCCGGTTTCACTGTTGCCGACGGTGATCACCTCCACCGCCATGGGTGGGGCCTCTACCGGCGGCTGTTGCGGCGTACAGCCGGACATCAGCAGCAGGGCCAGCACCAGCAGCACGAACCACAGCAGGTTGAGTTTTTGATAGGACATGATCACAGGCCTCCCTCCCGCACCCAACGGCGCACTTTCTGTCCCGATTGCAATTTCTTGGCCCCCGCGGCCACCAGACGATCCCCCGGTTCGACGCCGCCGATCACGGCCCCCTGGTCGTCCAGGGTCAGGGTGATGGGGGTCAGGCGGTCATCGCTGTCCAGCTTCCAGGCGGTCACCAGTTGGCCCTCCCGGGACACCACGGCTTCCTCCGGCAGATACCAGGGCTGCGCGTCCTGACTGGGCCGGCTCAGGTGAACCTTGGTGGCCATGCCCGGCAGCAGGTTGAGCTGGCTGGGGCGGGTGATGGAGAGGGTGACCCGGTAGCTGTTGGTGTCCCGGTCCGGACGGGCCTGGCTCTCCTTGAAACGGGCGTCCAGGCGCAGGCCGGGCCACTCGACGAAGCTGGCGGTGAAGTGGGCCGACTCCGGTTGGCCAAGCAGGGCCCGATGGCGGCTGGGCAGGTTGAAACTGATGTCCAGTACGTCGTCCCCTTGGAGATTCATTACCGGCTCATTGGCACCGGTGATCTCAAAGGCACGCTTGTGGGTCAGGGAGATGGCCCCGGAGAAGGGGGCGGTCAGCTGGGTGTAACCCAGGTCCGTCTTGGCCTGGGCCAGTTGGGCTTCGGCCACCGTCAGCTGGGTCTGGCTGCGATCCAGCTGGTCTTCGCTGATGAGGCGGTCCTGGAACAGTCGGGTGTCCCGGGCCAGGCGCACCTTGGCCAAGTCGTACTCCGCCTGGCGGGCTTCCACCGCCAGTTGGTAGTCGGTGGGGTCCAGGCTGGCCAGCAGTTGGCCGGCTTCCACCCGGCTGCCCATGCGCACGGTCAATGCCTGGATCTGTCCGGGAACGCGAAACGCCAGGCGGGCCCGGTCGCTGGCTTCAATCTGACCGGAGAAGGCCAGCTCCTGGTCCTGGTGATGGTGGGGCACGTCGAGGATCTTGACGGGCTTCTCCCCCTCCTGGACCGGAAAGGATTGCACCTCTGAGCAGCCGCTCAGGGGCAGTAACAGGAGGCCGGCGAGGCCGAAAAGCGTCAGAAGCTGGCGCGGGGGGCGGTCAATCATGTGCGAAATTCCTGCACTGGGGCGTGTGTTAACAGAATGTACCTTGCTATACGGTTGGAAAGTATATTTACTGTCCGGCCGTATAGCAAGTATACTTTCCATGTGGATAGTAAATTTTCTGATGCCCTCTGGTCAGGCCCGACCGGGCTGGGCATAATTGAGGCCTAAGCAACTGGGAGGACCGATGACAGCCACCGTGGATAAGCGCAGCGGGCGCCAGAGCGCCGCCGCCGCCGAGCAAACCAAACACGCCATCCTCTGCGCTGCGGCGGACCTGTTCAGTGAGAAGGGGTTCGACAAGGTGTCGGTGCGGGAGATCAGCGAAGCCGCGGGGGTGTCCCACGGCCTCATCCGGCACCACTTTGGCAGTAAGGAGCAGATCTGGCATCGGATCTGCGACCAGATCCACCTCTACATGCAGGGCCTGATGGAGACCCTGGTGGCCGAGGCCGATCCGGCGCTGCCCTCCAACGAGCGCCTCTACGAGATCCTGATCCGCATGATGGCCAGCCTGCTGGTTGACCCGCGCCCCTCTCGCTTGGCGGCCAGCGCCATGGGCTCCAAGGAGGAGCTGTTCGACTACCTCTACGATCTCACCGGCCGCACCGAGAAGGTGTTGCTCGCGGAGCTGGAGCGGGTCCAGGGGGACGGTTTCCTGACCGAGTCCAACATGGCGGAGATCAAGTGGTTCTGCTGCATGTTCTCCGACGCGCCGGCCACCCTGCGGCCGCTGCTGCGCCAGACCTATGGCGGGGATCACGACCACGCCCTGTTGATGCACTGGCGGCTCTTTGCCCGCCTGATTGCCCCGCTACTGGGCATCGAGGAGCATAAGATCCCCGAACCCAAATCCCTCAGCGAGCTGATGGTGCCGGGCACCTGTGTGCCGGAACACATCCTCTAGGCCCGCGCCGTTGAATCCACTCCGGGCGCCGCTTCTCCTCCCTGGCGCCTCGGCCTCTCGATTGTGACGCCGGGGTAGCGCCGGCCTCACAATCTGCTGCCCCGTGATCACAAAGCCGCAAGAGCGCTGTGCCCCTGACAGATCAACCCTGACCCAAAGCTGAACGTCTGCTGGAAAGCTGAGCCGACCAGCACCCTTTCCCCAAGGCATTGGCCTCAAGGGCTGGTACAGTTGTGCGCCCAAATGCCCCAGAGCCTGACACCATGCCCAAGTTGACCCAACTCTGGCACCCCGGCGAGCTGACTCCGCCCGGGTGCGACACGGCGCTGAGCCCCTCCTTTGCGCCGCTCAAGCGCCGGCAAAGCCGCAACCCCTTCCTCTCCCCGGTGCAGGTCCGCAAACGCTGGCAGGCGCTGGACAATGCCGAGGCCCAGGCCCTGCTGCTGGACCCCCAGACCGAGGCCGTGATGGAGGGGTACGCCAAGAACATCGAGAACTTCATCGGCACCATCAAGATGCCGGTGGGGCTGGCCGGGCCGCTGCGGGTCAACGGCACCCACGCCCAGGACGACTACCTGGTGCCCCTGGCCACCACCGAGGCGGCCCTGGTGGCCTCCTACCATCGGGGCGCTTGCCTTATCAGCGAGGCCGGCGGCGCCAGCGCCATGCTGCTCAGCGAGGCGGTACAGCGCACCCCGGGATTCTGTTTCGACACCCTGGCCGAGGCGGGGCAGTTCGTGGCCTGGGTCTCCACCCAGTACGAGGTGTTCAAGGGCGTGGCCCAGTCCACCACCCGCCACGGTCGTCTGGAGTCGGTGAGCGTCAACCTGGAGGCCAACAACGTCTACCTGGTGTTCGAGTACACCACCGGTGATGCCTCGGGCCAGAACATGGTGACCATTGCGACCAACGCCGTGTTCCACCACATCCTGGAACACAGCCCGGTGACCCCGCGCCACGCCTACATCGAGGCCAACCTGTCCGGGGACAAAAAAGCCACGGCCCAGGCGCTGCGGGGCGTGCGGGGCAAGAAGGTGTCCGCCGAGGTGATCCTGCCCGCCGAGCTGGTGCGCCAGCGCCTGCACACCACAACCGAAAGTATGGTGGCCTACGGCCGCCTGTCTGCCACCGGCGGGATCCTAAGCGGCGCCATCGGCGTCCAGGGCCATTACGCCAATGGCCTGGCGGCCCTCTACATCGCCTGTGGCCAGGATGCGGCCTGTGTTGGGGAGTCCGCGGTGGGGATCACCCGGCTGGAGGCCCGCGACGACGGCGGGCTCTACGCCTCCGTGACCCTGCCCAACCTGATGCTGGGCACCGTGGGCGGCGGCACCGGTCTGCCCACCCCCAATGCCTGCCTGTCTCTGATGGGGCTGGCAGGGCCGGGTAAGGCCCGGGCTCTGGCGGAGGTCACCGCGGCCCTGTGCCTGGCCGGAGAGCTGTCCATCATCGGGGCCCTGAGCGCCGGGCATTTCTCCCGAGCCCACCATAAGCTGGCCCGGGGCAAAAGCGCCTAACTCAGGCCCGCCCGGTGAAGGGCCATCTCCATGCGCCGGGCATGGGCACCGAACCAGTAGAGGCGCTGGCATTGGGGACAGCGCTTGCGGGGCTGATGGGTCAGGTGGGCGGCGTACTCCGGCAGGGGGGCCTGGACGTCGACCCGGTGCAGCGGCGTGTTGCACAGCAGGCAGCGACTGAACACCAGGTTGGGCTTGGGCAGTCCGGCGTCGGCCACCACCTGGGTCAGTTGCTCCAGGGGCTGTTGGCTGGTGATGTAGAGCGAAGCCTTGGGGCGCAGTTCGCGAAGCAGGGCCCGATCCCGGGTTAACAGGCAGCGTTTATCGGTGTTGGCGCGGTGCACCAGCTCGCGGTCTTCGGCACCCGGGCAGTCCAGGGTGTCGTACCCCAGGGCCCGCAACCAGCGGGCCAGGCGCAACAGCATGGCATCGGCAAGAAACCGGGGTGGGTCAGAGCTCATGCCCCGAAGTGTAGGACGGTCAGAGCACCCGGCGGGCCTGCCAGTAGCGGGCCGACCAGTAGGGGTTATCCAGGCGCGACAGGATCACCCCTTTGCTGGTCGAGGCGTGCAGGAAGCGTTCGCTATCCACCATCATCCCCACGTGACGCTGATTGGCGCCGGTCTTGAAAAACACCAGATCCCCGGCCTGAACGCGTTCCCGGGCGACCGGTTGTCCCTCCTGAACCTGTTGCGCCGTGGTGCGGGGCAGGGCGCGGTTGAAATGGCTCTGGTAGGTCAACTGCACCAGGCCGGAGCAGTCCACGCCACGGCGGCTGTTGCCACCCCAGCGGTGGGGCACCCCGGCCCAGGCGGCGTATTGCTGCTTCAGCGCCGCCTGCACGGTTTGGGTACCGTTGCTTTGAGGCATTGAGGTTTCGCTGGGCGCCGGGGACTGGGCGCAGCCGCCGAGCAGCAATGCGGCGAGCAGTGGCAGGGTACGAATGGACATAACAGGACTTCTTTTTTGTGGCCAGCCTAGCGGCCCTCGGGATGCCATGGCAACGGCCCACCTCTCAAATACCCACCCCATGGGAACCGTTCGCCGATTAATTGCCCAGCGATGAAGTGGATGGCCAAGGGGCAATTCCCACTCCGCCAGTTGGGTGTTCGGCCCAGGCTGTACTACACCTTGTCAGGACGTGACGCACGCACGTCCAGGTGAGCAGCCGAGGAGTGGTTCCCTTGTTGAAGTGGTTGGAGCGGGTCTGTTTGCTGGCGGGCGCCCTGATGGTGGGGGTGTTCGGGCTGTCTCGTTGGCACGCCCACCATGGCTATCAGCAGGCGCTGGAACAGTTTGAACAGCAGCTCAGCGTCCCCGAGGCCCCCGCAGCCGCCGCCCTGGGGCCGGTTATCCGCACCACCTGGTTGCAGCCAGCCCCGATAACCCCCGTCTCCCCTGAGTTGGCTCCCCAAGCGCCGACAGCATCGCCTGAACCGCCCCCGGCACACGTCGAAGCCCCGCCGCCCCAAACCCCCTCACCGCTCTACCTGACCACGCCCCTGGCCAGCCCCGGTGGCGAGAGTGGCCTGCTGCCGGAGGCCAGTCGCTGGTCCGAGAGCCGCCGCGCCGGGTATCAGCGGGCCTCGCAACTGGACAACACCCAGCCCCGGGCATTGCTTGAGATCCCGGGGATCGATCTGGTGGTGCCGGTGTTCGATGGCCTGGCGGAGCGACTGCTTAACAAGGGGGTGGGGCGGATCCCCAACGGCGGCCGGTGGGACGGCGAGGGCAACTTGGCCCTGGCCGGCCACAGAGACGGGTTCTTCCGACGGCTCGGTGAGCTAGAACGGGGCGATGCGCTCTGGGTGACCGATGCCCAGGGACAACAACATCGTTTCGAGGTGGACGCCACCGAAATCGTAGAACCCGATGCAGTGTCCGTGCTGGCTCCGGGACCGGCGCCGGCGCTCACCCTGGTGACCTGTTACCCCTTCCATTTTTTGGGTAGCGCGCCTCAGCGCTACATCGTCAAAGCGGTCCGCTCAGACGAGCCGGACCTGGTTGAGGAGTAGATGATGATGAACCGACTCAAAGGGCTGTGGCCCATGATGCTGGTGTTGTTTGCCGGGGCCGCCCAGGCCACCGATTGCAGTGAAATCCAGTGGCACCAGGATGTGCTGGCCGCCTACCCGGGGGCGGCGAAAGCCTGTCAGGCGGTGGTGGAGATTGACGGCGAGGAGCGGGTGGAGATCGTGGCGGACTTTGTGCGCGCCCACCCGGGCAACAAGATCACCGTGGACATTCACCAGGTTGACGGCACCAAGGAGCGTCTGACCGTCAAGGTGGATAAAGACGTCAAGGTGAACGACCAGGTCGAGTTGGAAGTCCTGCCCCGGGGCTACGAGATGACCATCTACGTCCCGCAGGATCGCTTCGAGGTGGCCAAGGCTCGGTCTGACGTGGAGTACGTGGTGGAAGAGGTGGTGGTGGCCGAGGTGGCCTACCTGCCGGACACCGCCTCGGACTGGTACCTGCTGGGTGCGCTGGGGGCCTTTATGCTGGCCCTGGGGTCGGCTCTTGGGATCTGGCGCCACACCCGCGCCTAAAACCGGCCGTCAGGCGCTGCCTTAGGGCAGCACCTCGACGCGCACCTCGACCAGCCCCTGGTTGAGATCGGCAATTTGTCGAAAGCCGTGGCGGCTGAGATCGATGATGCGGCCGCGGACAAAGGGGCCACGGTCGTTGATGCGCACCACGATGCTGCGGTTGTTGGCCAGGTTGGTGACCCGCACCTTGGTGCCAAAGGGCAGGGTTTTGTGGGCCGCTGTCATGGCGTTCTGATCGAAGCGCTCGCCGTTGGCGGTGGTGCGGCCCTGGTATTTGTCGGCGTAAAAGGACGCCAGGCCCTGCTCGGTGGTGCCGGCGCGCCCTTGGCGCAGATCGTCGCTGAGACTGCTGCAGCCGGCCAGCCACAAAACCATCAAGGCCATAAACAAACGGCGTGTCATTGGGAGTCCTCCAAAAAAATGGGGGCCACCATAGCCCCTGATGGCGCCGAAGGCCAGGGGCGCGCGTGGCCGGTGTGCAGTGCTTCACCGCCTGGCGTCCAAGTGGCGACTTTTCGGTCCAAAGACAACCTGATAGGTTGGTAGCCTGTTGAGCCCAACATCCGGGAAGGAACCCCATGACGTCAAGCGCCGCCCTGCACCTGAGGCCCATCGAATCCAGAGACGACGGGGCCATTGCCGCCATTATTCGCCAGACCCTGGTGGAGTACGGGGCCAACCGCCCAGGTTTTGCCTGGGCGGATCCGGAGCTGGACCGGCTCAGCCAGGTGTACACCGGTCCCGGCGCCCGCTACCTGGTGGCCGAGTTGGAGGGCACTTTGGTGGGCGGGGCAGGTATTGCCCCCTTTGCCTGCCATCTGGATGCCGTTTGCGAGCTGCAGAAGATGTACCTGGGCCCCCTCGCTCGGGGACGAGGCGTCGGCCAGGCGCTGATAAGCGCGCTGCTGCCCTTTGCCTCAGAAGCGGGCTATCGCCACTGCTACCTGGAAACCTTTGGTCCCATGACCGCGGCTCAGGCCCTGTACCGCAAAAACGGCTTTGAACCCCTGGCACAGCCCTGGGGGGACAGTGGCCATACCGCGTGCGACTGCTGGTTTGCCAAAAAACTGGAGCGCCCATGAGGCGCACTCTGGGCTGGGCCGCCCTGGTCCTATCGGCGCCCTTGGCCGCGGACTCCGAAGTGTCGCCGACGCTGGTGCCTTTGGCGTCGGTGGCCCCGCACGTAGTGCAGGAGCTGCGCTACGGTGGGCAGAACAATTTTGTCGGCACCGTGGTGACCGGTTACGAACGCCCCCGGTGCCTGTTAAGCGTGCCGGCTGCCGTGGCCCTGGCCCGGGTCCAGATGCGGGCCGAGGGCTTCGGTCTGAGCCTTAAGGTGTACGACTGCTACCGGCCTCAGCGCGCGGTCAACCACTTTGTCCGCTGGGCCGAGGATCTGGGCGATACCGCCATGAAACTGCAGTTCTACCCCGAGGTGGCGAAGGCCCGGCTGTTCGAGCTGGGGTACATCGCCGAGCGTTCCGGCCACAGCCGCGGCAGCACCGTGGATCTGACCCTGGTACGAAGCGATGGCGGCGAGGGCAGCGAGAAGCGGCCTGGTGGGCTGTCCGACTGCCGTCAGGGAATGGGGGAGTCGGGGCCCCACGCCTCCCTGTCCATGGGCAGCGGCTACGACTGCTTCGACCCGCGCTCCCACACCGCCAACCCCGGCATCAGCCCCGAGGCCCGGGCCAATCGACTCCTGCTGCTTCTGCTGATGGAGTCCGAGGGCTTTGTGAATTACGACAAGGAGTGGTGGCACTTTACCCTGGCGGACGAGCCCTATCCGGAGCAGTACCTGGACATTCCGCTGCAGTGAGGTGTCCAATCCCCTAAATCCACGGCGCCACAGCACGGGAACCGGTTATGAATCAGGACACGGGATTAAGCGAAGCCACCCTCAAAGAGCTCAAACGGGCGCTGCTGAAGCGGCGGGCGACGGTACAAGAGAGCCTGGATGAGTTGCTGGCGGATCTTAAGGGGCGGGCCCCCTGTTACGCCGACGCGGCAGAGCGGGGGTTTTACGAGACGCAGCGGGCGATGACGGAGCGGCGCATCGCTCAGGAGCAAGCCAACCTGGCGCGCATCGAGCGGGCCTTGGCCAAGATGGCCGAGGGACGTTACGGAATTTGCGAGCGCAGCGGTGAGCCCATTTCGCTAGAGCGGCTGCGGGTGCTGCCGGAGGCCGAGCACGACCAGTAGCAGGCTCAGGCGGCGGGCGCGTTGGCCGGTGGCGGCTCGACGGTTTGGCTGTGGCGGTTCAAAAACGCCAGGGAGAGGCGGTTAAAGCGGTCGGCGTTCTCCACGTTACAGACGTGGCCGCAGTCCTGGATCACCGCCAGATCGGCGCTGGCGTGGTGGCGGGCCATCTCTTTCACCGGCTTCAAGAACATGTGGTCGTTCTCGCCCATGATGTAGAGGGTGGGGATGGCCAGCTCCTTCTCCTTGAAGTAGCGCATCAGCGGGTTCACTTCCGCCGCCAGGCGGAACCAGCGCTTGAACTCCTTTTGGCACAGGCGACGGGCCTCGCGGACAAAGAGATGGCGGGAGGGGGCCTGGGCCTTCTTGGGCATGATGATCCAGGCGAACAATTTGTAGAGCCACATGTAGGGCACCACGTTCTTAAGCGCATTGCCCAGACGCACCAGCACCTGGGAGAACCGGTTCAGCCGGGTGACGGCGCCGCCCAGCACCATGGTTTTGACGCGCTGGGGCTCCAGCTCCGCCAGGGTGCGGATGATGATGGTGCCCAGGGAGATCCCCACAAAGTGGGCGGAGCGGATCTTCAGGTGATCCAGCAGTTCCACTACGTCCTTGGTGACGGAGCGGAAGCAGTACTGACCCTCGATGAGGTTTTTCACTATCGCCTTGCTGGCGCCGTGGCCACGCAGGTCGAGCAGCAGGACGTTGAACTCGGCCCGGTAGGCCTTGAGCTGCTTAAACCAGATGTTGGAGCTGCCGCCGGCGCCGTGCACCATCACCACCCAGTCCCGGGGTTCGGGATGGACAAAGGTTCTGTGGTGCAGCAGGGCGTGACTCAAAGGACGTCTCCAACAGGTTGAGCTTCAATCAGTTTGCTCGGCAGGGTAACACCTGTCCGTGGCCGGGTAAAAAGTTTACTGGCGGGGGTGTGACCGGCGACAGCCTGGATTCAGCTTGGCTGCAGGTAGGGCACCCGGGCGAGAAAGCAGGCCACCGACTGTTCGCTGGCGTCGAAATGGGGCTGGGGCAGGGCGGTGGGATCCACCCAGCGCCATCCTTCGCACTTGTCCGGTTCACGGTTGATCACCTCGCCGCCGGGGAAGGCCGCCAGCAGGCACACTGACACGTAGTGCTTGCCCTCCTCGGCAAAGGTACGCAGGTTGTTGGTCACGGCGATCACTTGAGGATCGCGAATGCGCAGGCCGGTTTCCTCTTCAATCTCGCGGATGGCGGCGGCCTCGAAGCCCTCGCCCAGCTCAAGATGGCCCCCAGGGATCGACCAGTAGGGGGCGTGACTGCCCCGGCGTTTGCCGATGAGGATCTTGCCGTCCTGGCGCTGGATGATGATGCCGATGCCGACCTTGGGCGCTGTCATGCTGAGCCTCGCTGAACCTGGGCGAGGCAGCATGGCCCAGGGCTAACAGGATGTCAAAATTCGGATCCGGGTCACTTGCCTTTGGACGTCGGGGAGGACAGAATATCAGCCATATCTAATGTAAGGAGGCAACATGGCCGATAAGCAGTACAAGATCACCAGTCGCATGACCGACGGCTGGAAAGTCACCGCCCAGGTGCGCAAGCACACCCTGGTGATCGATCAGCCCAGCGGCGGCGATGAGGGCGCCAACCCGCTGGAGACTTTCCTGTTCTCCCTGGCCGGTTGCCTCTCCGCCATCGCCAAGATGGTGGCCCGCGAGCAGGGGATCACCCTGGGCGGCATCGAGGTGGAGATCACCGGCGTGCTGAACCCCGCGGGCCTGACCGGCAAACCCACCGAAGATCCGGTGGGTTTCAAGTCCATCGACGCCCTGGCGCGCATCGACGCTCCCCTGAGCGACGAGGAGAAACAGGCGTTTTTCGACCTGGTGTGCCACCGCTGCCCCATTCACGATAACTTGCTGCGGGCCACGGTGGTGACCCATCAGGCTTGAACTTGGCCAGCGACTCGCTAGACTACGGCGCCTATTTGGCGCCTTTTTACTGTGAAATCGGTCACCTATAGTGAAACCCATGGCGCCGCATGTGACTGAGAGTGAATGCGATTGTGAGTGAACAGCCCAGCGTTGAGATCCAGCACCAACCCCCGTTCCGGTGGCGCTTTTTGGCGCCCAGTTACTGGGGCGTCTGGTTGGCGGTGGGCCTGGCGGCGTCCCTGGCGTTCCTGCCCCGCCGTCTGCGGGATGCCCTGGGGGCCGGTCTGGGCCGATTGGCACCCCGGCTGGCCAAACGGGGTTACCGCAACGCCCTGGTGAACCTGACGCTCTGCTTCCCCGACTGGAGCGAGCAGAAGAAAGAGCGGGTGATCCTCACCATGTACCAGCGGGCCGCCCAGGTGCTGCTCTCCTACGCCACCTTGCTGGTGCGCAGTCCAGACTACCTGGAGCGCCGGGTGCGACTGGTGGGCGAGGAGCACCTCTTGCCGCTGCTGGAGGCGGGCAAACCGGTGATCCTGATGGTGCCCCACAGCTGGGCCATCGAGTTTCCCGGGGTGCTGCTGGCCAAACGCGGCTATCCCATGACCACCATGATGAACCCCAATCCCAACCCCCTGGTGGACTGGCTGATGTGCCGGGTACGCAGCCGCTACGGCGGTAAGTTGTTTGCCCGCCAGGACGGCATCAAACAGTTTTTGACCGCCATCCGCGAAGGCCACAGCGCCTACTATTTGCCGGATCAGGACCACGGCATGAAAAAGAGCGAGTACGTGCCCTTTTTCGCCACTCATAAGGCCACGCTGCCGGGACTGGGCCGGATGACCGAGTCCACCGGCGCCGTGGTGGTGCCCATGCTGGCCAGCTACGATCCCACCAGCGGCTACTTCGAGGGCCACATCCGGCCGCCAATGTGGGACCTGCCCTCCGGGGACCGGGCTTACGACGCTCGGCGGATGAACGAGGAGCTGGAGGCGCTGATCTCCCCCTGTCCCGAGCAGTACATGTGGATATTGCAGCTGCTTAAGAGCCGCCCGGATGGTGAGATCAGCCCCTATTCCGCTTACGACAAGGCCAAAAAGGCCAAGGCCTGACCCCGGTCAATCCCTCTACAACGCCCGCTGCTGCGGGCGTTGGCGTATCTGGGGGCTACCCTGGACGTTCAGTTTAAGTTAAGGTGAGTGCAACCTTCAGGACACAACCATAACGAAAAAGTTTCGGGAAGGGATTCTCCATGACATCCGAAGTACGTCGCTGTTACCAGGTCGATTTTTGCCCCACCATGCTGCACCCTCGTTGTTGGGGGGCCTGGATCGCCATTGGCGCCCTGGTGGTGCTGGCCTACACCCCGATTCGACTGCGCCACTGGGTGGCCAAAGCCACGGTGCCGCTGTTCCGGCCGCTACTGAAAAAGCCCACCCGCATCGCCAAGGCCAACCTGGCCGCCTGCTACCCCGATATGCCCGCCGTCGAGCGTGCCGCCCTGCTGGATGAGCTGTTCTACACCTTCTTGATGGTGGGGATGGGGATGGGCACCCTGGCGGTGCGCGACAAGGATTACCTGGCCAGCAAGATTCGCTTCAGTGGCATGGAGCATGTGAAAGCGGCCCAGGCCCAGGGCAAACCTGTGGTGTTCCTGGTGCCCCATATGTTCGGCATCGAGTACGCTGGCGCCGCCCTCTCCATGGCGGGGCTGCCGATGCTGGGAATGGTCAAACACCATCGCAACCCGGTGTTCAACTGGCTGGCCTGCCGCCAGCGGGCCCGCTTCGGCGGCAAGCTGTTCCACCGCAACGCCGGGCTGACCGCGGTGATCCGTGAGCTCAAGCAGGGCTACAGCTTCTTCTATCTGCCGGATCAGGACCACGGTGCCGACAAGAGCGAGTTCGCCCCCTTCTTCGCCACCCAGAAGGCGACCCTGCCGGTGATCAGCCGCATCGCCCACTGCGCCGATGCCGTGGTACTGCCCCTGACCGTGGGGCTGGAAAAGATGGCCATCGAGGTCAGCATCGACGCGCCTTTGGTGTTGGAGCGGGTGGACAAGCCCACCGAGGCGCGGCTGTTGAACGAGCAGATGGAGCGGCTTATCGACCGCCACCGCGGTCAATACATGTGGTTTTTGAAGGTGCTTAAAACTCGCCCGGAGGGCGAAGGAAGACTCTACTAAGGATGGATAAACGGATGACAACGCTGTTGTTCTGGCTGGGAATTGCCATGATGCTGTTGGGAACCGGTCTGTTGCTGCTGACTGAGATCAGCCGAGCCGTGGGGGGCATGGTGGCCATCGCCTGCCTGCTGGCCGTCGGCTTTCTGGTCTCGGCGGGCGCCAAGATCGTCTGGTTTATCGGCAAGACCTAAATATTCCGGCCCCTCGGCCGCTATGCCCAGTCAAGGAAACGCGCCGCCCCCCACACCAACGTGGCTGGGGTGGTGCAGTTATGTCTGATCACAGGAGCGGGCGATGTTACGTCCCCTGAGCGGCGAAGACCGGTCGCTAATTGACAACCTCTATGGCTGTGCCGAGCGCATGGCGCTCATCGGTCCGGTGATGTCGCCGGAACAGCGGGCGCGACTGATGGCCGAACGGCTCAAACCCTGGCAACCCAGTAACAGCCACTGGCGCTGCTGGGTGATCGACGTTGAGGGCGGGGCTGGCATCGTTGGATTGCGCACCCTGCCCATGAGCCGGGCCACCGCCGAGGTGGGCTTTATGCTGCTCAAGGCGTATGAGGGACGGGGGCTGGCCAGTCAGGCCCTGGGGCTGCTGGTACAGAGGGCCTTTGGTGAGCTGGAGTTTGAGCGCCTGGTGGCGCTGTGTGTGCCGCAAAACCGCGGGTCGGTGACGGTACTGCGCCGCCAGGGCTTTGTCCTGGAGCATCGCTTCGAGGCGGCCGTGCCCTTCGATGATGGCCTCAGGGATGGGGTGCTGTACGCCCTTGAACGCTAGGCAGGGGGGCCTGACTGGCCACCAGGGCCTCTTTGCGCGCCTTGCTCCAGCGCTTGACCTGCCACTCGGCTTTGGCGGCCTCCACCCGATTGCCCACCGGACAGTGGTAGACCAGGGTGAGGGGGCCTTTGCCCCGAAGGGCTCGGGCCCCTTTGGGCGCGCCCTGCTGGTGCTCAGCAAAGCGGCGGGCGACGTCGGTGGTGATGCCGGTGTAGAGGTGGCCCGCACGGGTGCGCACCAGGTAGAGAAACCAGTCAGACATGGGGAACCTTTTTCATCCCGGCCAGTCTACCAGTGCGTGATCTCAGCTCAAAGTGCGGAAAATGAAAGAACTTTTCCCTTTTCCTCGTAATCTGTGTGATCACATTCCGATAACCCTTCAACTACCCCCAACGGGGTATGCCCCCCGTATGCCCGGTTGCCTAATCTGACCCTGCCGCCGCAATTTACCCGCGGCGAAGAGGGATGATGATGAAAACCATTAATAAACTGCTTCTGTCTGTCGCTGTTGCCGGGATCTGTGGCACCGCGGTAGCCAAACCTGTTGAATCCGATAACGAAGCTTGGAAAGCCAAGTTCCCCAACCAGTACAACTCCTGGGCCACCACCGCTGAAACCGGCGAAGTGGTCGACCTGCTGGCGGACGATCCGAACCTGGTGGTGCTGTGGGCTGGCTACGGCTTCTCCAAAGACTACAACCGTGCTCGCGGCCACTACTACGCCGTGACCGACGTGATCCAAACCCTGCGTACCGGTGGCCCCATGGGCGACACCGACGGCCCGATGCCGGCCGCTTGCTGGTCCTGTAAGTCTCCGGACGTGGCCCGCATGTACGAAGAAGTGGGCGAAGGCGCCTTCAACGACAAGAAGTTCGGTGCCTGGGGCCACGAGATGGGCAACGCCATCGGCTGTGCCGACTGTCACGAGACCGGCACCCCCAAGCTGACGCTGTCCCGTCCCTACGCCGAGCGCGCCCTGGAAAAAGTGGACATGCCCTTTGCTGAGCAGTCCCGCTCCATGAAAGCGGCCCAGACCTGTGCCCAGTGTCACGTGGAGTACTACTTCGACAAGACCGACCACAACAACGTGCGCTTCCCCTGGGAAAACGGCTTCACCGCCGAAGGGGCCGAGCAGTACTTTGACAGCATCGGTTTCGCCGACTGGACCCACAAGATCTCCAAGGCGCCCATGCTCAAAGCGCAGCACCCGGAGTTCGAAACCTGGGCCACCAGTGTGCACGCCGAGATGGACGTGACCTGTATCGACTGTCACATGCCCAAGGTCACCAACGACCAGGGTCGCAAGTTCTCCCAGCACAACGTGGGCAACGTAATGCGTGACAACTACGAAGCGGTGTGTGCTTCCTGTCACGGCGACGACAAGGCTGAAATGGAAGCCCTGATCAAGTCCAACAAAGAAGCGGTAAACACCGAGAAGCTGAAGGCCGAAGAGATCATCGTTCGCGCCCACTTCGAAGCCGGTGCCGCCTGGGATGCGGGTGCCAATGAGGAGGAGATGAAACAGGCTCTGACTCACATCCGTCACGCTCAGTGGCGCTGGGACTTCGCCATCGCTTCCCACGGTGTGCACGTCCACAACCCCAGCGAAGCCCTGCGTCTGCTGGCCTCCGCTCAGGAGCTGGGCCTCAAAGCCCAAGCCGAGCTGAAGAAGGTGCTGGATAAGTACGGTGTGGCCCAACCGGTCGCCATCCCGAACATCGCCACCAAAGAAGCCGCTCAGCAAGTGGTGGGCTGGGACAAGGCCAAGCTGGACGCCGAGAAGGCCGAGTTCATCGAAGAGCGCGTGAAGAAAGAGTGGAAGACCGACCTCCGCTAAGCGCCAACACTCTCACACAGTGATGTTGCCCGGCCGAAAGGCCGGGCTTTTTTGTACCTGGTCGCCATTGGATATGGGCCTGAAGCACCGAAGTGTGTCTGGCTGCAGACACCCAGCTTCGCCGACTTGCGGCGCCGAGCGCGCACGCCTGGGAGTGAAGTCGAGGACCAGGGAAGGCACGAGTGTCAGCCGAGCAGGAGGCAAGTCTGGTCATTGCTGAACGGGAAGCGGCGAAAGCGAGGGAACAGCCGCAGCGGAGGCAAGGGGAGTCCAGAGGGGCCATCGCCCCTCTGGTGCCCCCCGGGGCACTCCCGGCAACGGCGGGTTGGGGCCAGTCAGGCTGACTAAGGGTTGGCCACGGTAAAGGTATCGCAATCCCCCGGATCCCCCCGGGCCATCCCTTTTTGGAACCATTTAAGCCGCTGGGCGGAGCTGCCGTGGGTAAAGCTGTCGGGCACCACGGTGCCGGAACCGCGGCGTTGCAGACGGTCGTCACCGATGGCCTGGGCGGCGTTGAGCGCCTCCTCCAGATCCCCGCTTTCCAGGCGCTGTTGCTGGGCCAGGTAGTGCCCCCAGGCGCCGGCGTAGCAGTCCGCTTGCAGCTCCAGGCGCACCGACAGGGCGTTGGCGTCGGCCTGGCTGAGGCCCTGTTGGGCCTCGCGGACCCGGGCGCTAGTACCCAGCAGGGTTTGGACGTGGTGGCCCACCTCGTGGGCGATGACGTAGGCCTGGGCGAAATCCCCCGGCGCCCCCAGCTGACGGCGCAGGTCATCGTAGAAGCTCAGATCGATGTAGATCTGCTGGTCCGCCGGGCAGTAGAAGGGCCCCATGGCCGCCTGACCGGTGCCGCAGTGGGTGGCGGTGCTGCCCCGGTAGAGCACCAGGGTCGGCTCGATGTATTGGCCCCCCTGGGCGGCGAACTGCTGATGCCAGAAGGTCTCGGTGTCCGCCAGCACCACGGCGGTCATCTCCGCCAACTCATCGTCCTGTGGGGAGACCGCGGTGGTGGGCGCGCCCCCACCACCGCCTCCCAGCATCATCATCAGAAGCGCCGGGTCCAGACCGAAGTAGAGGCCGGCCAGCACCACCAGGATCCCGATAAGCCCCCCCTTGCCCCGGGGCAGGGGCAGCCCCATGGGGCGGCGTCCTTGCTGACGCCGGTCATCGATATTGCTGCTTCGTCGTTGTCCGCGCCAGCGCATCGGCGGCTCCTCCTGCGGCGGTGACTGCTCAAGTTTAGTCAGCCGCCGGGGCGGCGGGGGAAAAAGCCCGGGGCGTGTTCGGCGGGATGCCCACCAGTCATTGGCGAGTTTTTATCACCTTGGCGATGCATTTTCGGCCGCCTTTGTCACAAATTGTCTCAGTTCAGTCCAGGGGGCTTTTAATGCGCAAATCCTTGTTTATATTGGTGGGTCGCGAGAGAGACAAAGACTAGGGATGGTAATGAAGAATATCGTGATCTGCGCCGACGGCACCTGGAACGGCCCGGAGGCGGACAGCGCGCTGGATACCGCCACCAACGTTCTCAAGCTGTCCCGGGCGGTCGCCCCCCAGGATGGCCAGGGCAACGCCCAGGTGGTGTTCTACGACTGGGGCGTCGGTGCCGATGGCCAGCCTCTGACCGGCGGCGCCTTTGGTCGCGGGCTGAACAAGAACATCGTCGACGCCTACCGCTTTATCGTCCAAAACTACGATCCGGGGGATCACCTCTACCTGTTCGGCTTCAGCCGGGGCGCCTACACGGTGCGCAGCCTCGCAGGCCTTATCTACAACTGCGGGGTGCTGCAGCGGATCCACGCCAACCGCATCGTCGATGCCTTTGAGCTTTACAAGGATCGCAACACCCATCCCCAGGACCCGCGGGCCATGCTGTTTCGCTCCCACTACGCGGTGAAGGAGGAGGTGCGGGTGCGCTTTTTGGGGGCCTTTGACACCGTGGGGGCGCTTGGGGTGCCATTGCGGATGCTGGGCTGGCTCAATGAGCAGCACCTGTTCCACGACACCGAGCTTGGGCCCAACGTCGAGGTGGCCCGCCACGCCCTGTCGCTGGATGAACGGCGCAAGGACTTCGCCCCGGCCCTGTGGGAGCCCAAGGAGGGCGTAGACCTCAAACAGGTCTGGTTTGCCGGGGTGCACAGCGACGTCGGCGGGGGCTATCACCGGCCGCCCGGCGCCGGGCGACTGTCGGACATCCCCCTGGGCTGGATGGCCCGGGAAGCGCAAAAGGCGGGTCTGGAGGTGGAGAGCCACCTGTTCGCCCACCTGGATGAGGATCCCCTGGCCCCCCAGCACGAGGAGTACAACGGCTTCTATCGCCTGTTGGGGGAGCATCAGCGCGCCCTGGAGTCTGCGCATCGGCTGCACGTCAGCGTCAAGCAGCGCCACCTGGGCCTTGGATATCAACCACAGAGCCTGGAAGCGCGCATCGCCCTGGGGGACTGGGGCGTGCTGGAGGAGTAGGGCTCGCTCCCGCAAGGCTGAACCCTTCGCGACCTTTGGACCCACACCCCTCGGACCAACAAGGAAAAGCCCTTGGGGTGTTTGCTGATTGGGCCCGCGGGCCGCTGCACCTTGCGATGCTGAAGACCTTGCGGGAGCGGAACAGGGTGCCGGGGATGAGACCCCGGGCTGCCGTCTGGGTTTTAGGACACGGCATTGGCCAGGACTCGATAGGGCAAATCCTCGCCATTGCGGTGTCCCCGCCGGCCTAAGCCGGCGGGGCTGGCATCAGAAGTCGAACGCCAGGGTGAGGGTGTACTCGGTGCCGGAGTCCTTCCAGAGCACCTCGTTGCCCGCTTGGGTGTATTCCGCGTCCTCAGCCAGGATGTTCTTGGCCTTGAACTTCACCGCCATCATCTCCAGCGGATAGACGCTGTAAGTGAAATCCAGTGAGTGGAACGGCTGCTCGTACACGTCGTCCAGACCGGCGCTGCCGGCGTAGGCGATGCGCTCACCGAACACGTTGTACACCAGGGTCATGCTGTGCACCTCGTCGGGGGAGTCGAAGCTCAGCTGCAGGTTGGCAACCCACTCGGAGTGGCCGGTCATGCGACGCTTGGTGTTGGTCGGATCGATATTGCCCGAGGGTTTGATGGTGATCTCGGAGTCGCTCAGGGTGAGGTTACCGGCCAGGAACAATCCATCCCAGAAGCTGGAGCTGCGGTCGATAAAGCCCAACTCCTGATGGAACTCGGTCTCCAGGCCGTAGATCTCGCCGTTCTCGGCGTTCTGAAAGCCCAGCAACGTGTCCTGCTCGGTGATGAGCTGGACCGCCTCGATGGGGGCGTCCAGATCTTTGTAGAAGGCGCCCACACTGAGGTTGGAGCCGCTCTCCATGTACCACTCCCAGCGCAGGTCGTAGCTGAGGATGTCGGAGCTTTCCAGATCGGCGTTGCCGATCATGTCAAAGCCGGTCACCGGGTCCTGGAAGCGCACCGGGGCCACCTCCCGCAGGTCCGGGCGCACCAGGGTTTTGCTGAACGCGGCCCGCAGCTGCATCTCGTCGTTCATCATCCAGGTGGCGGACAGGGAGGGGTACCAGCCGTCCTCGGCGGTGACGTAGTCCTCGATGCTGTTGCGGCCCCCCTCGTCGGAGATCTCACCGTCGCTGGTCAGGGGCAGCACCGCCTGGCGGAAATCCTCGTAGCGCACGCCACCGGTCAGACGGAATTGATCGGCCCAGTTGAGATCGAACTCACCGAAACCGGCGTCGATCATCTGGGCGGCCACGTAGTCGTCGGTCTCGGACGCGGTGTCCAGCAGGGCAAAGCCATTTAGATCATCCAGGATGTTGGCGTCGCTGAACACGGTGTTGAAGTCACCGGTGATGTTGCGGTTGTCGTAGCGCGAGGTGTCGTAGGAGAGCCGGTAGCTGTTGGCGTTACGGGCCCGCTCGAAATACTCGTAGCCCCCCTTGAGGGTCAGCTCCGCGTCCCCCAGCAGCAGCGGCAGCGCCAGGTCGAAACCGTAGTTCTCGGTGTCGTCCACCAGGTCGCTGTAGCGGTACACGGCGGTATCGCCCCGCTTGGTGATCTGACGGGAGACGATCTCGCCGTTCTCATCCTCCACCACGTTGTAGGTGTAACGCAGCTCGTTGGGCGCGTAGCGGCGGGCACGGGCGTCGGTGTACTGCCAGTTGGCCTGCAGGTCCCACAGGTAAGGGAAGAAGTGCTGGCCGCGGATCTGGTTGGAGCGTAGGGTGCGCTCTTCGAAATCGATGTCGTAGCGCTCCAGGGCCCGGTCTTCGTTGATGGTGTCCAGAGTCTCCTCGAGGGCGATGCTGACGTCGTCCACGGTGTCGCTCAGGTAGGTGGTGAAGGTCTCAAGCTTGTGATCGTCCGTCCACTCCAGGCCCATGTTCCACATGCCGGAGACCTGGGTCTGGTGCTCGCTACCGCGGATCTCTGAGGTGGCGCTCTTGTCGCCCTGGTTGTTGACAAGCTCGGCGTCGCGCTGGGTGTAGTTGTCGGTCTGATCCTTGTAGTAGGTGCCGGCCACGAAGCCGAAACGCCAGTCACCGTTGTCGTCCAAGTCAAACTGATTGCCAAAGCTCAAGCTGCCACGGTAACCCGGGTAGCTGCTTTTCTCGTGGAGGGTCATGTCCCGGTTCATGTCCAGGGCCAGACCCCGGTTGATGGCCACCGCTTGCTGGGCATCGCCCACCACCGCGAAGATGTCGGTGACGGAGATCCCGCCGTAGGTGCGATAGGCATCCAGGATGCTTTGGGGCAGGGCGCGGCTGTCGTCGTCGCGACCCATCCAGTCCTCTTCGCCGCCGTTGTACATCAGGCGGTCGTCACTGGCGTTGGTGTTGTACTGGGCGCCAATGGAGAACTTGAAGAAGAAGTCCATGGGGATGGATTTGGTGCGGATGTCCACGTGTCCGCCGCCGAAGGTCGCGGGGCTGGAGGGGGAGGCCGCTTTTTGGACCGATAGGGACTCGATGATGGAGGCCGGGAAGAGGTCCAGGGGGATCACCGAACGGGTGGGATCCGGGGTCGGTACCTGGGCACCGTTCAAGGAGGTGCTGGAGTAGCGCTCACCCAGACCGCGTACGTAGATGAACTTGCCGTCACGCAGGGTCAGGCCGGTCACCCGGCGCAGGGCCGCGGCAGCGTCGCTGTCGCCGGTGCGCCCAATCTGTTCGGCGCCCATCAGGTCGGCCACGTAGGGCATCTCACGACGCTCTTCGATCACCTCAGACGCGACCCGCTGCAGGCGGCCCACCACGGCGATGCGTTCCACTTCGCCCTGAGCGCTCTGGTCGTCCTGCTCTTCGGCCACCGCGTGGGTGGACACCAGGCTGGCCAGACCCAAGGCAAACGCCACACTGCGGCTGATGGGGCTGGTGGTGAATTGGGGTTTCATAGGTCTCAATCCTTGTTGGGTAAAGCACCGGCCTGCCTAGAGTCAGCAGGCCGGCTGTCACGCTGGCATCGGCGGGCGGCATGGCCGCCCACGCGAGGATCACTGGGCGGAGAAGGTCCAGTTCTGGGTCCAGTCGTTGCTGCCGTCGAAGGCGCCGATGTAGTCGGTGGCGTCGAAGAAGCTGTCTTCCAGGCTCATGTCCTTACCGCTGCCCAGGGCCGCGGAGTCGGAGGCGGGCTGGCCATTGGTCAGCACCAGGGTGCCGAACTCGGCGCCGGTGAAGACCTGGTTGCCCTCTTGCCCCAGGAACCAGGCGCTGGTGTCGAAGCTATCGCTGTTCTTCACCGCCTCGACGCAGTCGATCAGGCTGTGGGTCATCACCAGGGAGCCGTCGGCGGCGTTGGCTTCGGTGCCGGCGTCGTTGATCTCAAGACACTCGCCGGAGGTCGCCTGACCCTTGACCAGCACGTTGTGCAGACGGGCGCGGGTGGCGACACGCAGCAGGATCCCTTCGGCATCGTCGCCGTCACCGTTGGTGGCGGCGCCCACCTCGATGGTGACGTTGGACAGCAGCGGATCGGAGTAGGGCAGGCCCAGGGGGTCGGACTTGGAGCTGTCCGCCTCGATGCCGCGGTTGGCCCGGTTGTCCTCATGCTGGATGTAGACGTACTGGGCTTTACCGGTCCAGCCGTTGGTCCAGTCCAGGGAGTCGTCGTTGTTGTCGGTCAGGTAGACGTACTTGAGGTTGACGCTGCCGCCCCAGAACTCCACGCCGTCGTCGTCGTTGCCGTGCACCTGGATGTACTCCACCAGGGTGCCGGAACCCACACCACCGAAGCTGATGCCGTTCATCTCCTGGGTGTCGTTCAGCTTGAAGCCGCCGTACTTGACCACCACGTGGCTCAGTTCACCGCTGGAGTCGGCGTTGTTGTTGCCGCCGAACAGGTGGTTGCCCACTTCGAAGGAGACGTTGCAGTCGTTCTTGTCCGGGCAGGTGTTGACCTCGGCGTTGCCCAGCAGCACCAGGCCACCCCACTGGCCGCGGTCGACCGGCAGGCCGAGGGCGTCCTCTTCGGAGGTGAAGGTGATGGGGTGCATCTCGTTGCCCTTGGCCATGATCTTGGAGCCGCGGGAGACCACCAGGTAGCTGCCGCCGTCGCCGAAGATGTTGGCGCCGGCCTCGATGGCCAGGGTGGCGGCGTTCTGGTTGTCACCGCCAACCACCACCGCGCCTTCGGCCAGCTTGTACCAGACGTTGGTGCCGGCCAGCAGGGTCACGTTTTGGGTGACGTTACCGGAGAGGGTGCACACCAGATCGGTGCCGTCGATCAGGGCGGCGGTGGCGGCGTCGTTGACGGTGCCTACCGGGCAGCTGCTGAGCGGCTGCAGTTCGGCCACCGGGGCGTCGTCATCGTGCAGACCGATGGTCCAGCCCTGGGTCCAGTCGTTGGCCCCGTCGAAGGCACCGATGTAGTCGGTGTCCATCAGGCGGCTGTCAATATTGGCCAGGTTGGCGGTGCCGTTGCCCAGAGCCGGGGAGGAGGCGTTGGGCAGGTAACCGTCCAGGTCGGCGGAGCCCACCAGGTTGCCGTCCTGACCCATAAACCAGGCTTCCACGTCCAGCAGCACGTTGTCGGCGTCGTCCTTCGGGTTTTTGAACGGCTCGACACAGTCGATGAGGCTGTTCTGGATGGTCAGGTCGCCCGCTTGGGCGTTGGCCACGGTGTCGGCACCGTTGATCTCCAGACACTCACCGGTGGTCAGGCTGCCCTTGACCAGGGTGCTGTACAGGTGCGCGCCGGTGGCCACGCGGAACAGGATCCCTTCGGCGTCGTCGCCATCACCGTTGGTGCCGCCGCCCAGGTTCAGGGTGACGTTGGCCAGCACCGGCTGGGACATGGGCAGGCCCAGGGGGTCAGACTTGGAGCTGTCCGCTTCGATGCCGCGGTTGCCGTTGTCGTCTTCGGTCTGGATGTAGATGAACTGGCCGGCGCCGGTCCAGCCGTTGGTCCAGTCCAGGGAGTCGTCGTTGTTGCCGGTCAGCACCACGTGGGACACGTTGACGGTACCGCCCCAGAACTCGATGCCGTCATCGTCGTTCATGTCCACCTGGATGTAGTCCACGGTGGTGCCGGCGCCGACGCCGCCGAAGCTGATGCCGTTCATCTCCTGGGTGTCGTTCAGCTTAAAGCCACCGTTCTCAACCCGTACGTACTTGAGGGTACCGGAGTTGTCGTCCTGCTGATCGCCCCCGAACAGGTGGTTGCCCACCTCGAAGGAGACGTCACAGGCGGACAGGTCGGCACAGGTGTTGACCGGGGCGTTGCCGAGCAGCACCAGGCCACCCCACTGACCGCGGTCGGTGGACAGGCCCAGGCCCGCCTCGACGGAGGTGAAGACGATGGGGGCATCGGCGCTGCCCACCGCTTCAATCTGAGAGCCGCGGGAGACCACCAGGTAGGAGTTGCTGTTGCCCAGCACCTTGGTGCCTTCGGCAATGGTCAGCACGCCGCTGTTCTCATTGTCGCCACCGACGATAACGGCGCCGGTCAGTTCCCACACCACGTCGTTGCCCAGGGCGATGTCACCGGACAGGGTGCCGGACAGGGTCCAGACCTCTTTGCCGTCGACGGAGGCGATGTTGGTGCTGCGGTTGGCGAAGTCACCGTAGGCTTCCTCGGTCGGGGAGGGGCCTTCGGTGGGCGGCGGGGTGGGGGCCACGGGGGTGTCGTCACCGCCGGTGTTGATGTTGATGTCACCGCCACAGCCAGCCAGAACCAGAGCCGACGCCAGGGCGCTCAGAGGGAACAGTTTTTTGAGTTTCATGAAGGTCTCCGCAAGGGGAACGCTATTGTTGTGTTGTGGATGGCGTTGCAAGGTAGTTGCGGAATGTTTCAGAAAAGTTAACTGTTTTTGCGCCAGATTGAGGCCGGATCCCAAACCCCGCTGCCATGGGGGTTTGCACCGGGCCTGACACATAACATTCAATAAAATGTCACGGAAATGTCCCTGAAAATCCGGGATTTGGCGACGAAAAAGCGGCAAGTCGCCGTTTGGATGTAAACGAGGTGATAATCGGAGTGAACCGGGTTATTTGTGTCGCCATCGTGCTGACCTTGGTGCTGCTGAGCCGGCGGGTGCCGGAGCGCTGGCGCGGCCTGTGGCTGCTCGCCCTGGGGGTGCTATTGGGCCAAAGCGTGGAGGCCAGCGGCTGGCAAACCGGCTGGGATGCTCACGCCATCAGCCAGGGGATCCTCTACCTGCTGCTGCCGCCACTGGCCCTGGAGATGGCCTTTCGCCTGCCCCTGCGGCGATTGACGCGGATCTGGCCCTACCTGGTGCCCCAGGCCCTGTTAAGCTTTTTCGCCGCGGTCACGGCCCTGGCCCTGGCGCTTTACTGGGGCATCGATCACTGGGGCTTTCCCTGGTTGTCCGCCCTGGTGGCCGGGGTGCTGTTGGCGGCGACGGATCCGGGTCACTGCATCGCGCTGCTGGGGCAGCGGCGCCAGCTGCTGACCTGGCTGGAGGGGGAGGGGGCGCTGGTCGATGCCCTGGCACTGACCCTGCTGGTGACCCTCTGGTCACTGGAGTCCACTGAGCAGTGGTCCTCGGGGGCGGGGCTGACCATGCTGGGCTGGACGCTGCTGGGCACCGGGGCCGGCACCCTGCTGGGACTGGGACTGTGGCGCCTGTTGCGCGCCTGGGACTGGCAGGCACCGCTGTGGCTGCTGTGGGGCTGGTGGGTCTATCTGGCCACCGAGTTGTGGCTGGGGGGGGCCGGGTTGGCGGCGCTGCTGCTGGCGGTATTGGTGCTGCGTCGTCGGCCCGGTGTGGCAGCCCCGACGCTGACCTATGGGCCGGTCTTGGCGGAGGCCCTGGTGGTGCTGCTGGGCTTTACCCTCACCTGGTCGATGTTTTCCGAGCGTTACTGGGCCATGGGCCTTGGGATCCTCGCCGCCTGGGGCGCCCGTTGGCTCAGCCTGCTGCCCTGGGTGGTGTTGCCCGGCCTGCCGATGCGCGCCAGTGACCGGCGGTTGTGGTTGCTGGCCCCCAGTCGCGGGCCCATCACCCTGGCGTTGGTGCTGGCCCTGCCCACCGAGCTGCCCGCCTGGTGGACAGTGCAGTCCATCGCCTTCGGCGTCATCCTGTTCGATTTGGTGTGTCTGCGCACTTGGCTGAGCCTTCACCTGGCTCGGGCGCCCCGCTGAAGGGCTCCGCGGGGGCCGGGGCCCGACGGCGCATCAGGCGGACCACCACCGCCAGGCTGGCCACCAGAAACAGCCCCAGGGGAATGAGCAGGGCCAGGCGGGCGATGTCGTCGCCATATTGGGCGTAGAAGGGGGTGTTGACCACGAAACGGCCGAACAGACCCAGACTGGCGGCCCAGCAGAAGGCGCTGACGAAGCTGACCAGGGCAAAGCGGGTCCGGGACAGGGCTGCCGCCCCCATCATCATGGGCACCAGGGCCCGGACAAAGGGAATAAACCGGGCGATGAACAGTGCCAGGATCCCATGACGTTCGAACAGGCTTCGGGCCCGCTCCAGGCTGCCGTCCGGCAGCACTCGGTCCACCCGCCAGCGTCCCGGTCTTCCCTGCATCCATCGTCCCTGTTCGTAGGCCAGGCAGGCCCCCAGGGTGGCGGCGATGGGGATCAGCACCAGGCTGACGTAGGGATCCAGTACCCCCAGGCCCACCAGGGCACCGGTGAAGATCACCAGGCTGTCGCCGGGCAGGGGCAGGAAGACGAAGGCGGACTCGATCAGCAGGATCAAACACAAGATCAGCACCAGGGTCCACAGCCTGGGGTAGGTTTGCAGGTAGAAGAGATCTTGGTGCCAGATGGCGTGAACGAGTTCGGGCATCAACGGGGACTCCATGTTCCGGGCAGAGGGCGGCCGCCTGGGCGACCGGGCAGCGGACAGGGTAGGAGAGCCAAGCTGAACCCAGGCTGACGGGAACGCTTAGCCCTTGTTGACCATGCGGGCTCGGGCCGGGTCCAGGGGCAGCACTTTGGCCTGGTGGCGGGTCAGCTCGGCGGGGTCATTGAGGGCCAGGGCGAGGCGATAGAGCTTGTCCTGCATCATGCCCATCACCTGAACCAGCCCGTGGTAGGGGTTCTTGGAATGGGCCAGGGTGCGGTCGACGTGGGACTGCAGGGCTTCGAGTTGAGGGCGGTGTTCGGGGCGGGCCTGGGCCAGGGCATCGGCCACCAGCTCGCGTTTGAGCCGGTCCAGGGCGTCGGGATCCGACTGGGCCAGGTGCAGCAGTTGATCGAAATCGGGCAGTGAAGCCATGCTCCCCTCCGTCGATGGCGATTCAACGTCCAGTGTCGGGGAGTTCGGTCCATGACGCGCCGGGGCGCGTCATGGAAATATGGTTGGCCTCCTGGGGTTTCGCAAGGCAATACCGGCGCTTAGGCCACCTGTGACAGCGTCGGGTTCACCGCCTCTTCAAGCTGCACCAGGCGCATGTTGCCGTCCAGATCCTCGGTGATGGCGGTGAAACTCTCCAGCCAGTCGCCGGTGTTGAGGTACTGCACCCCATCCTGGCTGCGCTGGTCCGGGCAGTGGATGTGCCCACAGACGATCCCCTCGACACCCTGGCGGCGGGCCTCGTCCACCGCCGCCTGGCGGTAGCGGGCCACGGCGTCGTTGGCGCCTTTGAGCCGGCTTTTGAGGTGCTTGGCCAGGGACCAATGCCCCTTGCCCCGCCAAGCGCGATACCGGTTCCAGACCCGGTTAAGCCACAACAGCGTCTCGTAGCCGTGCTGACCCATCAGGCGATGCAAGCGGCACAGCAACACGGCGCTGTCGAACTCATCCCCGTGGGTGATCAGAAAGTGCTCCCCCTTGAGGGTGCGATGAACTTGGCGTCGTCGCATTCGGATCCCCAGCAGTTCGCCCTGGCAGAACTCCCGCAGCACCCCGTCGTGATTGCCCGGCAGGTAGGTGATCTCCACCCCCTGAGCGGCCAGCTTGGCCAGTTTACGCAGCACCTGGTGGTGGCTGGCGGGCCAGTAGCGCTGCTTCTTCTGTGCCCAGAAATCGATGATGTCCCCCACCAGGTAGATCTGTTGGCATTGGCAGCGATTGAGCAGGGAAAGAATGCGGTCGGCCTGGCAGGCGCGGCTGCCCAGGTGAAGGTCGGAAAGGAAGAGGCTACGACACAGCAAAGGGGGCCGGTGCATGGCGGTTTCTCCTTGAAAGTTCGCTTCAACTTTCCGCACCGGCGTGACAGGGCCATGACGCCCTACGGACACTTTGATGTCAGTGTTTGCCCTCGAAGAAGTAGTTGATGCGTTCCCTCGGGCTGAGGTAGGCGTAGGCGCCCTTGGAGAGGGCCTCCGGAGGCAGGGATTTGGCCACCTTGAGCCCCTCGTCGCCGACGTTGATCACCGCCGCCTCCTGCACCGGGATGGCCGGGTCGTAGATCATCACGTTGGGGCTCAGCAGCGCTTTCTCGTTGATGGACATCACGATGCCGTACTGGCCGTTGTCCAACTGGACGATGGAGCCGGGGGGGTAGACCCCCATCATCTTAATGAACTGCTGCAGGTACTGGGTGTTGAGCTGCTCCTGGCGGTGCTTGAACAGCCAGCCCAGCGCCGTGTTGGGGGTGCGACGGCGGCGGGGATCCGGGTGGTGCACCAGGTTGTCGTATTCGTTGACCACGGTGACCAGCTGGGCCAGGGGATCGATCCGCTCCCCCTTAAGCCCCTCCGGGTAGCCACTGCCGTCGAGAAACTCGTGATGCTGACGGATGATGGCCACCGCCTGCCAGGGCAGGCCGTTGTCCCCCTCGATAAGGGTGTCTGCCAGGTTCGGATGGGTCTTGAACGCGGCCACCTCGGCGGCGGTTTTCGGCGGCGTGCTGGCCAGGGAGCCGGGCAGCTTGGCCTTACCAAAGTCGTGGAACAGCGCCCCCAGGCCAACGGTTTCGATCTCCATCTCCGTCAGACCCAGTTTCTTGGCCAGCATCAGCGACAGCACGGTCACGTTGAGCCCGTGATGGTGGATGGCGTCCTTGAGTTCCCCTTCGGCCATCAGGTGCAGCTCCAGGCCATCGGAGTTGAGCAACTCGTCGACCATGGTGCGCACCATGGTGGTGGCCGCCTGGATCCCCTCTTCGGGACGGCCCCGCACCTTGCTGGCCAGGGCCCGGGTGCGGGAGAGGTTGTCTCGGTAGTTCTGGGTGGTCTTTTTCAGGCCTCGGCGGTAGTTCTGCAGCCGCTCGATCTGGGCCTGCTTGGCCTGGGCCAAGGCTTGCTGGGCCTCGGCCAGGTCCTCGGCTTTAGGCGCTTGTGGGGTGGGGGCGTCCTCGGCGACCGCCGAGCGCTTCATGTCCACGAACACGAAATTGAGTTTCAGCCGTTTCAGCAGGGCGATCTGCTGCGCATCCTTGATGCGAAAGCTGTTGAACATGAAGGGGTGGTCGCGCCAGGGCAGGGGCAGGCGGATGTAGTGGCCTACCCGCAGCTTATCGATATCCAGTTTGGTGGTCGCTTGGCTCATAACTGTCGATAACGTCCGATGTTATCGACAGTTTAACTTAAGATAACTGACAGCGATACAACGCGTTACGGCCGTGCTAGCAGCTCGGCCAGCAACTCGTCCCGGCTCCAGGTGCGGTGGGCGATGCGCTGCCCATCACTGCTGGTGAGCTGGAAGTGGGGGTCTTCGGCGAAGCGCCGGGCGCTGTTGAGATCCATGCTCGGCACGCTGATGCGGTACTGCTCATTGGGCATCGCCTCGAAGCGGATCACCTGCACCGAGGAGCGCACGAACTCGTGGTCTTCGGCGTTGGACTCAAACAGGGCGTCGTAGCGTACGGTGATGATCTGCGGACCGGCGCCGAGGTCGATGACCTTGCGATAGACGTCGATGGGTTCACCGTTGAGGGTCAAAATCTGGATGTTCTTATCCGGCTGCAGTTCTGCCGCCACCAGGCTGGCGGAGAACATCAGAGGAAGGGCCAAACTTAGCAGTTTCATGAGAGCCTCCTTTGGGTCTGCCAAACAACAGACCGGACAAGGAGGCGCTCCTATTCACTCGGAAGTGGAAAAGCTTTCCAGCGGCAGGGTGAGGGTGATGCGGGCGCCCTGCAGGGGGGAGTTGTCGATGGTCAGCTCACCGCCGTAGGCCAGGGCCAACTCGTGGCACACCGCCAGGCCGATCCCCTGTCCCGGGTGGCGTTCGTCCGCCCGCTCGCCGCGCCGCAGCACCCGCTGGCGCTGTTCCGGATCGATCCCCGGGCCGTCATCCTCCACCTGCAATTGGCAGTGGCCCCGCTCGGTGAGACGGGCACTGACCCGAACCTGGTTGATGGCGAAGCGGTGGGCGTTGTCCATCAGGTTGCCCATCAGCTCCATCAGGTCCTCTTTCGAGCCGGGGAAGCGGCACTGGGCATCGATGTCGATGTGACAGTGGATCCCCTTATCGCGATAGACCTTGCTGAGCATGTTGGCCAACTGCTTGACCACCGGCTCGATGTCGGCGCTGCGCTGGCTGAGGCCCTGACGGCCCATCACCGCTTTGCGCAGCTGGTACTGCACCAGCAGGTCCATCTGGCCCAGCTGTTCGTAGAGCTCCTTGCTCCGTTTGGCCGGATCGCTCTGCTCGTCGAGGATTGCCTGGGCCGCCGCCAATCGGGTCTTCAGGCTGTGGGCCAGGTCCTTCATGGCGTTCTCGTAGGTGCTCTTGCGTCGCTCGGACTGGGCGAGCATCTCGTTCAGCGCCAGGGTGATCTCATGAAGCTCGTGGGCCTGGGGGGCGTCCAGACGCTCCCGGCGACCTTTGATGATCTCTCTGAGCTGCTGGCCCAACATCTTCAGCGGTTTCATGCCCCACAGGGCGGCGCTGATGAGCAGCAACAGCAGGATGGGGAGGGTGATCCCCACCTTGAGGGCCAATCGGCGATCCAGCACCTTGAGCTCGTGGGCAGCCTCGGTGCCGTCCCGCAGGATCAGCAGCACAAAGTGCCCGCGGTCGGTGTCGAACTCCAACGGATAGAGGTAGTAGGGGTTGCCATCACCCAGGATCACCGGTTGGGTGGCGATCTGCTCGACTGAATCCGGTAACAGGGGACAGAGGTCGCCCACGCCGTGGTTTATCAGGCCGCTGGACTGGTAAATTTGGTTGCCGGAACGGCACACGGCAAAGAGGTTGGCGCCGGCCTGGAAGCGTTCATCCTTGACCAGCTCGCCGGAGCCGATGTCGATGTTGTCTTCGCGCAGCTCCTCACCGATGTAGGCCAACTGCGCGGGCACGGTGCGGGCGTTACGGGCGTAGAGGTCATTCTCGTTCTGATAGCGTTCTGCCCCGGCCAGGGTGAGGGTGGCCAGGGTCAGGACGATCATCGAGGTGCCGATGACCCGCCGGAAGATGGTGGGGCGTCGGCACAGCTGGGCGAAGTGATTCATTATTCGCAGGCGTGGTTAAAACGGTAGCCCTGGCCGCGAATGGTGACAATGGGGCTGTCCATGCCACCGTTGACCAGCTTCTTGCGCAGTCGGGAGATCATCACCTCCACGGTGTTGGGATCCCCTTCGCGGTCTTCGTAGAGCACGTCCAGCAGGCGCTGCTTGGAGATCACCTGCTGGTGGTGGCGCATCAGGTACTCGAGGATCTGGTACTCGAAAGCGGTCAGCTCCAGCAGCTCGCCGTTCAGGGTGACGCTCTTGCCGGTCAGGTCCATCTTCAGCTGATCACAGGTGATCTCCGGCTTGATGAACCCGGCGCTGCGACGCACCAGGGCGTTCAGGCGGGCCATCAGCTCCTCGATGCGGAACGGCTTGACCAGGTAATCGTCGGCGCCGGCATTGAGGCCCTCCACCTTGTCCTGCCAGCTGTCGCGAGCGGTGAGGATCAGGATGGGGAACGCCTTGCCCTGGTCCCGCAGACGCTGGATCAGGGAAAGTCCGCTCTCGTCGGGCAGGCCCAGATCGATCACCGCAATGTCCAACGGGTAGTTGTTGGCCAGGTACTCCCCCTCGGAGGCGGTCTGGCTGGCCTGAACCTGGTTGCCCAGTTCGGTCAGTCGCACCTTGAGGTGGTGACACAGGAGCGGATCGTCTTCAATCACGAGAATTTGCATGGCGGACTCACGTTGATATAGGGGGCGTATTAAACGGATACAGCATATCGAGTTTGCCTGTATGTTGCCTGAATTGTTCCCCTTTGGCGACGAAGTGCCTGGTTTCACGAGCGGTTTTTGTGCGCGGTAACAAGTGGTCAATGGAATTGGCCGGGCGATTGGTTAGAATAGCCCTCCAAACGACACACAAGGACGCGACCATGCGCACATTTCTCCTTCTCCTGGCGCTGTTGATGCCCGGTGCTCTGGTGGCTGAGCCACTCTACTTCACCGCCATCCCCGATCAGGATGAATCGCGCCTGCGCACCCGTTTCGAGCAGGTGGCCCACTACCTGGCCCAGGAGCTGGGTACCGAGGTGCGCTACGTGCCGGTGAAATCCTACGCCGCCGCGGTCACCGCCTTTCGCAACAACCAGGTGCAGCTGGCCTGGTTCGGTGGCCTCTCCGGAGTCCAGGCCCGCCGCCTGGTGCCCGGCTCCCAGGCCATCGCCCAGGGCTACGAAGACCAGTTCTTCAAAACCTACTTTATCGTCAACACCAGTACCGGGCTGTCCAACATGTCCGCCCTCAAGCGTGAGGAGCTGGAGGGCTTGAGCTTTACCTACGGCTCCAAGGGCTCCACCTCCGGCCGCCTGATGCCCCAGTACTACATCGAGAAGTACCTGGGCCCGGATCACGAGCTGTTCAGCCGCATCGGCTATTCCGGCGATCACAACCGCACCATCGCCCAGGTGCAGGCCGGGGTCTACCAGGCCGGGGCGGTCAACTACAAGGTGTGGCAGCAGGCGATCCGAGAAGGGATTGCCGATCCTGAGAAGGTCAAGGTGGTGTGGGAAACCCCGCCGTACCCGGATTACCAGTGGACGGTGCGTGGCGACATGGACCAACGTTTCGGCGAGGGTTTCACCGACAAGGTGCAGGCGGCCCTGATTGGCATGGAGGACCCCAAGCTGCTCAACGCCTTCCCCCGTCAAGGCTTTATCGAGGCGGACAACGAGGATTTTCGCCCCATTGAAGAGGTGGCCGAGTCCATTGGTCTGCTGAACTGATGCTGCGCTTCTCTCTGGCGGCGGCCGATCTGCACCGGGGGGAACACCGGGTGCTCCAGGGGGTGTCGCTCCAGATCCGGGAGGGGGAGAAGGTGGCCCTGCTGGGCCGCTCCGGGGTGGGCAAGACCACGCTGCTGGAACGCCTCTACCACCAGTGTCCCGAGGCGATCGCCCTCTGCCCCCAGGCCCAGGGCCTGGTGGACTCCCTCTCGGTGTTCCACAACGTCTACATGGGGCAGCTGGACCAGCACCACAGCCTCTATAACCTGGCCAACCTTATCTGGCCGCTGCCCGGGCCAAAGCGGGCGGTGGCGTCGCTGTGCAGCGAACTGGGCCTGGCCGCCAAACTGATGACCCCGGTGGCTCGCCTCTCCGGCGGCCAGCGTCAGCGCACCGCGCTGGGCCGCGCGCTCTATCGACAGCGGCGGGTGTTTCTCGGCGATGAACCGGTCAGTGCCCTTGACCCGGTTCAGGGGGAGCAACTGCTGCGTTGGACCCTAAGCCGCCACGACACCGCCGTGGTGGCCCTGCACGACGTGGCCTTGGCCCGACACTGTTTCGACCGGGTCATCGGCCTGGCCGAGGGGCAAGTGCGCTTTGACTGCGCCACCGCGGCCCTGGACGACGCCCAAGTGGCGCAGCTCTACCTGTGACGCCCCATCACAGCGCCGGCCTCAGACGGCTGACCGCCGGCGTCGCCCTGGCGGCGCTGCTGGCCATGGCGCTGGGAGACCTGGCCATCACCACCACGGATCCCGCCGCCGAGCTGGCGCGCCTGGCCAAGGGGCTGCTGCAACCGGATCTGTTCGCCACCGAATATCTGCTTGAGGCCCTGTGGGCCACCCTGGCCTTTGCCCTGCTGGGGGTGGCTGGCGGCATCGTCCTGGGCGCCGTGCTGGTGATGGGCTATCACCGCTTATCGGTGCGAGCGCTGTGTGCCCTGGTGCGCTCGGTGCACGAGCTGTTCTGGGCGCTGTTGTTCATGCAGCTGTTTGGCCTCTCGGGCCTGACCGGCGTGTTGGCGTTAAGCCTCCCTTACGGGGCCACCTTTGCCCGGGTCTACGCCGAGATCCTCGCCCGCGCGCCGCCGGCCATCGAAGCGGCGTTGCCGGTGGGGGCCTCGGCCCTGGATCGACTCCTGTACGGCCGTCTGGCCCCCATGTGGCCCGCCCTGGTCAACTACACCCGATACCGCTTTGAATGCGCCCTGCGCTCGGCCACGGTGCTGGGCTTTATCGGCCTGCCCACCCTGGGTTTCTACCTTGAAACGGCGTTTCGCCAGGGCCAGTACGCCCAGGGCGGGGCGCTGCTGTGGCTGTTTCTGCTGCTTATCGCCACCCTCCGCTGGTGGCTGCGGCCCCCGCTGATCCCCTTGGCCCTGGGGGCGGCCCTGTGGTGGCTGCCCGCCACTCACTGGCCAGACGGGGCCCTGCTTTGGCGCTTTGTCAGCGAGGATCTCTGGCCCGCGCCCCTGGTTCAGGGCCACTGGGGCGCGCTGGGCCCCTGGCTGGGGCAGGTGTCGGCCCAGGCCTGGTCGGGGCTTAAGGGCACGGTGGCGGTGGCCGCTATGGCGCTGGCGTTCAGTTGGGTATTGGCCCTGCTGTGGTGGCCTATGGCCAGCCGAACCCTGGCCGGTCATGGCCGTTGGCTCGGTCAGGCGCTGCTGCTGGTGGGGCGCTCGGTGCCTGAGTTGCTGCTGGCGTTCATTTTGCTGCTGCTGATGGGCCCCAGCATGCTGCCTGCGGCTCTGGCCCTGGGGCTGCACAACGGGGCCTTGGTGGCCTACCTGACCGCCCGGGAGGCGGACCGTCTGACCCTGCGGCCCGATGCCCCCAAAGGGCTGGACCGGCACAACTACGAACTGTTGCCCCGGCTCTATCCGGGCACCGTGGGCCTGTTGATGTACCGCTTCGAGTCCATGGTGCGGGAGACCGCCATGGTGGGCATGCTGGGGATCGCCACCCTGGGGTTCTACGTCGACAGTGCCTTCGAGCTGTTCCGCTTCGATCAGGCGCTGGCGCTCATTCTAGTGACGGCGCTGCTGAATCTCGTTGTTGAGAGCCTCACTCGCCGTTTCGCCGGTTTGCGCTGAGCCACTGTGGGTGTGCAGGCCGCGGCGGTCCAGTGACCAGCCGGCACGCTGCACCAGGTGAAGCATCATCTGGTTAAAGATGCGGTGGATCGCCGGGTGGTGGTGGCTCAGTCGCTCATCCAGGGGGTGACGGTAGTCCCACAGGTGGGGGAAGGGGTTGGGCTCCCACAGCACCAGCTCGCCGTGCTTATCGACACTGAAATCAAAGGCCACCCAATCCAGCCCCATCAGGTTTCTCAGCTGATTCAGCGGGCCGTGGAAGGGACAACCGGGCAGGGCCAGGTAGCGGCGCTCCTCATCCAGGTAGGCCGGGTCAAACAGCCGGTCCTTGGTGTGGGTGCACCAGTTGCCGGAGACCACCAGGTGCCGGGGCAGGCTGACGCCATCGACGGTCATGCAGCGAAACTTGCGAAAGCGGCCCCCCTGCTGGGTGTCCAGGTACTCGCAGGCCACCGGCTCCCGAAGCCGATGCCAGGGCAGGGTGTTGAGATCCATGGGGTGCTCGATGCGGTACATGGGCCGGGTGTGGGTGGCGTTGTCCCGCACGATAAAGGGCAGCCCCAGCTGTCGGACCAGGTGATCGAAGTCGCTTTGCGGGCCGCAGGGCTGGAAACTAGCGCAGCGGATCCCAAGGCTTTGCGCCATCGCCAGGGCCACCGATTTGCGCGCCCGACTGAGGTTGGCCACCGGGTTGACCACCGCCAGGCCCGCCGTCTTGAAATCGTGTTCCAGCGCCAGCAACTGAGAGAACAGCTCCAGGCTGCGCTCCTTAACCGGATCGCGCACCCAGGGCAGCAGCACCCGGGCCCCGGGCAGGCGCATCGCCCCCAGGGAGCCGCTTAGGCTGAATCG
Source organism: Ferrimonas balearica (assembly GCF_019802085.1). GTDB lineage: Bacteria > Pseudomonadota > Gammaproteobacteria > Enterobacterales > Shewanellaceae > Ferrimonas > Ferrimonas balearica_B. The sequence continues at coordinate 1,452,908 of NZ_JAHVHV010000001.1, read as the reverse complement.
CAGGTGGCGATAGAGTCCGGGATGGTGGCGCGCTATCCACTCGAAAAACGCGAAGTTGAACTGGCTGTCGTCCTCCACCACCACCTGGATGTGGGGACGGGGCAGCAGAAACATCAGGTTGCGCAGGCGAAAGCGCCACACCCGTATGAGTTTACTGTGGATCCTGGGCCACCAGGCTTTGGCGGTCATCTTATTGGCCCTCCACGGCGTTGACGGTATTGGGATTACGAGACGGACGGGCGGCCAGGGTGCGCTGGCCGTTCAGCCAGGCGAAGCCCCGGGGCCAGTGACGGCTGAGCAGCGCCGCCAGGGCCAGACCCAGGGCGATGGTGGCCAGGGGCACGGCCAGCCAGTGCACCACCTGGCCTATGGGGCCCGCCACCCAGGCGTCGGTCAGCCATTTGAGCACCCGCACCGTGGGGTAGTGGAACGCGAACAGGAAAAACGCCGCCGGGGACCAGCGCACCAGGTGCCGTTTGAACCCCTGGGGGGGCCAGGCCTGCACCGTACGGTGAAACAGCCCCACACCACACAGCCGCACCAGGCACTCCCACTGATGCTCCAAAGGCATGCTGCCCACCGGCGTTTGCCAGGCCGGCAACCAGACCCGGCCCAGCACCAGGACCGCCATCGCCAGCGCCCAGGCCCACAGGGGACCCGGCAAGGGACGGGCCAGGTCGGGGTGCAGGGCCAGGGCTGCGCCACAGGCGAAGAAAAACGGCACCTGGAAGTTGAACAGCAGGGGGGGATTGAGCCCCGACAGCCAGAACAGGGTCAGGGCCGCCAACATCAACCGGGGCCAGCGACTGAGCAGGGGCCGGATCAGCGGCGTGGCCAGCAGGGTCAGCAGCAGATCGTGAATGAACCAGAACTGCACCACCATGGGGTGCGCGGTGGTGGCGTTCAGCCAGCGCACCAGGGCTCGGAACCCTTCAGGCCAGGGCAGGCCGGGCCACTGGGTGGCGGTCAGCGCCGCCTGCACCCCGGCCCCGGAGGTCCAGTAGTGGCTGACCGACGCCAGGGCGGTGGGGAAGAGTTCAGCGAACAGTCGCGCCAACAGCAGCCACAGCAGCAGCCAAAGCAGTGAGGGCAGGGCAATGGTCCGGGCCCGTCGTTTGAGTCTTTGGCTAATGGACTGGGTTCGCGAGTGAAAAAACAGGTAGCCGGAGAGGATGCTCAGCAGGGGGACGGCGCTGAAGAACAGGTAGAGGGTGGCGCTGTTGAGTGTTTCCGGCAGGGCATTGCTCAGGTCGGCGACGCCTCGGAAGGGATTGGTCTGGGAGCCAGGCAGGGGACCGTAATGGACGAACACCAACCCGCCAATCAACAGCAGGCGCAGGGCAGCAATGTGTTCGCTCATGGCAGGGGTCACGGCTTACCAAAACACGGAATATGATTGAGTTAGCTTAGTTAAAGGTGACCACCTTGGCGGTCGCTTTTGGTCAGTCGGGGCACTGTTTATTTATCCAGTACCCTTTGTTACCCTAGCCAAAGAGTCAACAACCAAAAAGAGGGTGCGGACATGGCGGTAGTCGTCAAGTACGTGGTAGAGCGGGACGGAGAGGAGCGCATGACCTTTTCAACCAAAGCCGAAGCGGATGCCTATGACAAGATGCTGGATCTGGCGGAAGCCCTGCAGCCGTTGCTGGCGGAGTCCGGATTGGTGTCGGAGGAGCAGGAAGAGGATCTGGCCCTGTTCCTGGCCGGACGCAAGGAGCAACTGCTCACCGCGCTGAAAGGCAAGAAGCCGGCCCGGTCGGCGGCGAAAGAGACCAAGGCCAGCAAGGCGGCCTGACATAAAAAAGACCGGCTGAGCCGGTCTTTTTACTTTTGCAGGGATGATCTCGCTTGGCGGGATCTGGGTCACAGCATGCCACCCTGGTGGTGAGAAGTCTATCTCCCCAAAGGGGTAGAACTGTGACCTGAATGACTATTTTGGCGCCGCTTTGTGTTTAATGGTGCCAAGTGGGCCAATTAAGTCAGCAGGTTACGCTTTTTCCTGGTAGCGGTTCGCCCAGGGGGTCAAGCAGTAGGCCGACAGCAGGGTAAACCCGGTGACGGCGGACATGATGGCCGCCAGTCGCAGCCAGGGCGCACCGTGGGCCATGCGCATGGCGACAAACTCGTAAGCGGTGGGCAGCCACACCAGGACGGCGCCGGTGACCAAGCCCAGCTGCAGGGCGCGAACGGCCCAGGCTTGGCGGGTCAACATCAACAGCGGCGACAGGGCCAGGGCCACCGCCGGATACAGCGCGCCGAAGCGCAGAAAATGGGCCCCCAACAGCAGGTAGGCGAGGGCGACCAGAAGGATGCGCCAATACATCACGGCTCTCCACAAGGTTATCTTGGCTTTAACGTAACCCAGCCCCTTCGGTGACACACTGCCCCTAAAGGGGTATATGTGCCGTAACAATGTGATCCACTTGGCAATTCCAATAAAGGGCCCGGCAAAAACGACCGCGGCCTGTCCCTGGGACAGGCCGCGGTTTTCAACCCCGTGGTCGCTTAGGCGTCCTTGGTGCCCTTGCGGCGGGCGGCGGGTGCCTTGGGGGCGGCCTGCTGTGCCAGATCGCTGCCCAGCTCGGTGACGCTCTGGCCGTAAGCGGTCAGGGCATCGAAGCTGGTCTTCATGTAGCTCTCCATCCCTTCGCGGAACTGGTTGGCCAGCTCAATCTGCTTCTCCACCAGCTGCATCGGGGTGGTGCACTGGGCCAGGGCCTGGCCGCTCTCCACGCTGCTTTGCATCAGGCTGCTGACAAAATCGTTGTTGCGCACTGCAGCATCGGTGGCGAACTGGGTGCTCAGATCACGCACTTTGCTGTTGGTATCGAGGCTGCGTTGCAGCTGCTCATCAAACTGGGTTTTGATATCAGTAAACATACTGTTTGCTCCAACATGGTTTCGAGATTAAGGCATTGTGCAGTGCACAACTCGAGGTTCAATGTAGGGCCGGGGCGGTCAAAGATCAAGCAAAATTGTGCAGTGCACAAAAAATTAATGATGATGTCATCTGCCTCGCCCCTTTGCAGGGCCGTTTTCGGCCCCTACACTGGGGCAAACCCCTTCGGAAGCGCGCCATGAAACTGATCAAGCGATACCCCAACCGCCGGCTGTACGACACCGAACTGAAGGCCTACATCACCCTGGCCGACGTGCGTGAGTACATTAAGGACTACAAGGCGTTCGAAGTGGTGGACTCCAAGAGCGGCCAGCCCCTGACCCGGCAGGTGCTGCTGCAGGTGCTCTCGGAGATGGAAGCCGAGGGCCACGCCTCGGTGCTCACCGACAAGTTCCTGGAGGAGATCATCCGTCTCTACGACAGTCGTATGAGCGGGATGGCCGGTCAGTGGCTGGAGCAGGCGATGGTGGGACTGCTGGCCCAGCAGCAGCAGTGGCAGCAGGAGCTCAAGCGGATGCAGGAGTTCAACCCGGCCACCCTGTTCAACCCCTTCTTCGGTGCCGGCCAGGACAAGAGCAAGAAATGAGCGCTTTGCTCATCTTTCAGACAGCCCCTTTTATCCTAACGATTTCAGCCCGTTAATAAGCCTCGGGCTCGGCAATGGGCCGGGCTTTGGCGACTATGGATTAAATCTTCTTCATTCGCACCGCAAGGGCGTATCCAAGGGGACAAACCGGCCCTATAATCCGCGCCGATTTTTTCCCTGGTAGTGAGTCATGAAGAAACCTCTGCTAACTGCGGTCGCCGTCGCGCTGGCCGCCTCCTCCCTGTCCGGCTGCATGGGCCAGATGGGGGTTTCCGCCGCGGTCACCAAGGCCAACCTGACCGTGGTGGACAACCGCTACGGCCGCGCCGGCCTGTTTGTGCTGATGAGCCCCGTCTACGGGGTGGCCAGCCTGGCGGACCTGTTTGTGTTCAACTCCATCGAGTTCTGGACCGGCACCAACCCCATCACCGGGCGCTCCCCGGCGGTGGTGGACATGCCGGTGGAGGCGATTTTCAAGGTCAATCAGCACCTGGATTCCAGCCTCACCGACAACCCCCAACTGGATAAGCGTCTGCAGGGCCGTGTGGCCCCGGTGGAGCGGATCCAACTGGAGTACCTGGACGCGGATCGTGCCCGGCTTAAACTGTTCCACCAGGACGGTCAGCAGAGCGAACTGCTGGGCCAGCGCCAGGGGGAGGCGGTGGCCTTCAGCCTGGACGGCCAGCCCATCGCCACGGTGTCGGTGGCGGAGCTGCAAGCCTACGTGGACAGTCGGCAAAGCTGAGCGTCGACAGAGTATCAAGCCGGGGTTAACCCGGCTTTTTTGTGCTCTTTTCGGCGGTTGCCGGCCGCGCTTCGAAGGACCGCCGAGCCCGGCCCATAGCCGTTATCAATTCTGTCATTAGGCTGTCAGATGAGCGGCGCAGGCTGTGGTGAAAATCTCGCCAGCCTGGCCTTAAATGAGGGAAGGGTTGGAAGCGAAAGACAAGGAGTCGCCATGAGCGCCAACAGTGAGCAGGTCCGAGTCACCATCGACCTCGACGCCCCCCATTGGCCTACCGCCTCAGGGGTGATTGAGGAGAACCGGGCATCCATAAAGGGCTTGACGCTGTCGCTCAGCGTCGAGGAGCTGTGGGACAACGCCGACCATTGGCCGCGACCGGTGGTGCACAAACTCTCCGCCTGAGTCGCCCATCCACTATCTTTACCCGCACGGCGTTGGACAAAGAGGCGGGCATGCTGCGTTGGCTGGTGAGTTGGTGGCGCGCTCCGGCACCGGACCCCTTGCGGGACCCGGGGGAGCTGGACTGTGCCCATCTGGACGATCCCTTTTGCGAACTGGGGGAGGGGCCGGTGCCACCACCGGCGGTGACCGAACCCTCGACCACCGAACCCTCCTAACCCGACGATTAAGCGCCCCTAGGGGCGCTTTTTCTTTCTCTACTCAAACATCATCACCAGGTAAACCAGGAACAGCGCCAGGTGGGCGGTGCCGGTAAGCACATTGGTTTTGCCACTGAAGCTGACCTGGCACAGCAGTAGGGTCAGGCCTAGCAGCACCATCTCCGCCGGGGCCAAACCCAGGATCAGAGACTGATCGGTGAGATAGGCGATCACCAGAACCGCGGGCACGGTCAGGGCGATGGAGGCCAGCACCGAACCGAGGAACAGGTTGATCGCCCGCTGCAGCTGGTTGCTGAGCGCCGCCTTGACCGCCCCCACCGCTTCCGGGGCCAGGATAATGATGGCCACGATCAGGCCGCTCAGGGCCAGGGGGGCGCCCAGGCCGGAGACAATGTGGTCGATGGGGTTGGCCAGCACCTTGGCCAGCAGGATCACCACCACCAAATAGGCCACCAGCATCACGGTATGGAAGGCGTTGGGGCCGAGGAAACCGTGATGCTCCTCTTCGTCTTCATGGTCGGCGTCAACAAAGAAGTGGGTGTGGCTGCGAGTCTGCACCCAGAGGAACACCCCGTAGAGAATGGCCGCCAGCGCCACGACCAGAATCGACATCGGCAGTGACAGACCGCCGGCGATGCCGCCGGTGGTGAAGTTGGGCAGCACTAGGCAGATGAGCGCCAGGGGGACGATCCCCGCCAGGTAGGAGCGGGCGCCGTCGAGGTTGAAGGTCTGGGTGTGGAACTTAAGGCCCCCCAGGATCAGCGCGATCCCCAGCAGACCGTTGAGCACCACCATCACCACGGCGAACATGGTGTCCCGGGCCATGGTGGGGGTGGGCTCCCCGGTGAGCATCACCGAGGAGATCATCGCCACCTCCAGCAGGATCACCGCCAGAGTCAGGATCAGGGTGCCGTAAGGGTCACCCAGCTTGATGGCCAGGGCGTCGGAGTGGCGCACCACGCAGAATACCGCCAGCATCACCACCGACAGCAGGGCCGCCGAGGCCCCCCAGTACAGGAGGGCGTTGGACGGATCCGCCAGCCAGGTGGCACCGGGACCTTTGAACAGGGCCAGGGTGGCCAGGCCCAGCAGCAGGGCCCACTCCATCTTCAGTACTTTTGCGATCATCGTATCCTCGTTAAGGGGTGTCGGAAACCGGCGCGCTCATGCAGTGTGCCGGGGTGAGTTTGAGCAGTTCGGGCACCAGGGTTCCGATGGCGATGGAGGACCAGGTGCCGCTTAAGATCCCGGCAAAGAGCGCGATGGCAAAGCCCTCCAGGGCGTTGCCGCCGAAATACCAAAGCGCACCCACCGTGGTCAGTGTGGTGCCGGAGGTGACCAGGGTTCGGGCAAAGGTCTGGGCGATGGCGGCGTCGTTCACCCGGTTCAGGGCCCAGCGGGGTTTGGCCATCAACAGCTCACGAATGCGGTCGGCGATGACGATGGAGTCGTTGAGCGAATAGCCCACCACGGCCAGCACGGCGGCCAGCACCGTCAGGTTGAACTCCAAGCCGGTGGCGGCGAACAGCCCCAGCACCAGCAAAACATCGTAAAGCAGGGCCAGCAGAGCGCCGCTGGCCAGTCGCCATTCAAACCTATACCAAAGGTAGATCAGTATGCAGATCAAAGCGATAAAGATCGCCAGGCCCCCAGCGTCGGCCATCTCGGCCCCCACCTGGGCGCCCACCACGCTGCTGTTGAGTACCTGAAGGTTGGGGTCAATCTGGCTCAGCAGCTGCACAACCGTGGGGCCCGTGTCCGGCAGTTCGCCGTGGCGCACCAGGTAGCGCCCCGGCTCACCGGCCTGCACCAGGTTGACGCTCTGGCCAAGGCCTTCGCTTAGGCGCTCGGCCAGCTCCGGCGCATCCTGGCTGGCGCTCATGGTGACCTCGGTGACCACGCCACCGGTAAAGTCCATGCCCCAGTTGAGGCCCTTGCCCGCCAGCTGGCTTAGGGCCAGCAGCAGCAACAGGACCGAGAGGCCCCCGGTCAGGTAACGCCAGGGGGTCAGGGTGCGAAAATCAACGTTGGCAGTCATACGGTCACCTTGCGACGGTTGTCCTGGCCCCAGACCAGGTTGATAAGGGTGCGGGAGAGCAGGATCCCGGTGAACATGCTGGTCATCAGGCCCAGCCCCAGGGTCAGGGCAAAGCCCTGGATCGGACCGTTGCCGATGGCGTAGAGGATCATGGCGGTGATCATGGTGGTCAGGTTGGCGTCCCAGATGGTGGTGGTGGCCTTGTCAAAACCCAGGTGCACCGCCCGGGCCAGGCTGTGGCCGCGCCGCAACATGTCCCTAATGCGCTCGAAAATCAGCACATTGGTGTCCACCGCCATCCCCACGGTGAGCACCAGGCCGGCGATCCCCGGCAGGGTCAGCACCGCCCCGGGAATGAGCGCCAGCAGGCCCAGCAGCAACACCAGGTTGGTCACCAGGGCGACATTGGCCACCCAGCCCAGGCGTCGATACCACAGGCCCATAAAGGCCAGGGTCAGGCCCATGCCCACCGCCAGGGCGGTCATGCCGTTCTGGATGTTCTCGGCCCCAAGGCTTGGGCCAATGGTGCGCTCCTCGACGATCTGCACCGGCGCGGTCAGGGAGCCGGCCCGCAACAGCAGCGCCAGTTGCTGGGCGTCCGCCAGGGTGCCGGTGCCGGTGATGACAAAGCGGCTGCCCAGCTGGGCCTGGATGGTGGCGACGCTGATCACCTCGGTGTCGGCGATGCTTTGCCCGTCGGCGTCCTGGCGGTACTCGGTGTAGGCGGTGGCCATGGGCTGGCCGATGTTGTCCCGGGTGAAGCGGGACATGGCCCGGCCGCCGTCGCTGTCCAGGGTGATGTTGACCACGGCCCGGGACATCTCATCCAGGCTGGCCCGGGCGTCGACGATGTGCTCGCCGGTGAGCACCGGCCGGCGCTTGACGGAGAGGGGCTCGCCGTTGCCTTGGCTCAGCCATTGGCCGTTGGCGGGGTGGTCGTGGTTGAGCTCGTAGAACGCCAGGCTGGTGGTGGCGCCGATCACCGCCTTGGCGGCGGTGGGGTCCTGCACCCCGGGCAGCTCGATGCGGATCCGCTGGCTGCCCTGGCGCTGAACCACCGCCTCGGTGATCCCCAGCTCCTCGATGCGGCTGCGCAGGATCTGCAGGTTTTGCACCACGGTCAGGCGGGTCAGCTCGTTCACCTCTTCGCCGTTCAGGCTCAGTACGCTGCCGTCACCCTGGCTGCGCAGCTGCCACTGGGGGTGGTCCCGGCGCAGCGTCTGGCGCAGTTCGCTCTGTTGGGCGTCACTCAAGGCGCCCAGGCGAACGCTGTGATCCGCCAGGGGTTGAATGGTGGTGCCCCGCAGCAGGGGACGCAGGCTCTGCACCAGCGCCTCCTGGTGCTGCTTGAGCACCGGGTCCATGTCGATGTCCAGCAGGAACTGGACGCCGCCACGCAGGTCCAGACCCAGGGTGATGGGACTGAACCCCAGGGTCTGAAGCCAGGCCGGGGCGGCGGCCTGCTGGGACAAAGCCAGGCTGGCCTGGTCATCGAGGCGTTCGGTGAGGGCCGCCTGGGCGGCAAACTGCTGCTCGCCGTCGGCCAGGACGATGCGGGTGTGATCGCCCTCCTGCTGGACCCATTTGACCGGGATCCCCAGCTGCTCCAGGGTGCGGGTGGTGGTGGTGGCGTCCTCGGCGTAGCCGGGTTGCCAGCGGATGTCGATGGCCGGATCTTCGCCGTACCAGCTGGGCAGGGCGCTGAGGGCCAGGATCACTATGGTGGTGGCCAGTACCAGGTACTGCCACAGGGCGTTGCGGTTCATCACCGCCTTGTTGGGCTGTTTCATTTGAAAACCTGTCGTTGAGCCGGTATGAGGCCGGCACAGGCAGCGACGCCGATGGGGTTACCGGGGACGCTGCAAGGCATGAGCGCCGCTCAGCCCAAAGGGGCGAGACGCAAAACACTCATGACGAAGGGCAGGCGGGGCCTGCCGGGGGACAGGTTCAGGCGCGCAGTCGGGCGAGACGGCTGTACAGCAGGTTGCTCTCCTTCCACCCGGCGAGGTGGGAGATGGAGGGCGGGGCGATCAGGGCCCAGTCGGTGCCCGGTGGACGGGGTTCGGCGTAGCCGGGCAGCAGGGCGTCCGGTTGGGGCACCGGCAGCTCAATGGCCAGGCGGTACTCCGGCTGTTGCAGGGGCACCTGGTACTGGAAGGCGTTGATCAGTCGAGGGTTGCCGGTCAGGCCCCAGTCTGCTTCGTGGCCGGGGGCCTGAAGATCTTCGGGGGTGACGGCGGGGGCGCGTTTTGCCTCGACGGGGGCGTCGATGGACAGGCTCGGGGGGATCGGCCACTGACCACCGCCCAGGTGCGCACCGGCCTGAGCGGTAAAGCTCATGACCAGGGTGATCAGCAACAGACGCAGTAGGGCCAAGGGGCAACTCCCGAATTGAACGCGCGGCCGACGGATTCGGCGCGCCCGTATTGTACTGACTGTTTGGCCCAAAGAACAAGGCGTTCACCGCGCTGTTCAGCCACCGTTGGGATTAGAGCTGGCGTCGGGGCTGCAACGCCTGGGGCCGGCCGCGCAACTGCAACGCCGCGGTGACGAGGGCCGAGGCCGTCAGCAGTGTGGCGCTGTGCAGCTCCAGCGAAAGGCAGTAGCGGCACAGGGCCAGGGCACCGAAGTAGCCCAGGATCACCAGTTGCAGGTAACGCAGGGACGCGCTCAACGGCAGCCGGGCCATCAACCAGCGGCCCAGGGCCATGCCCACCAGGGCAAAGCCCAGCACCACCACCCCCACCACCGCGAAGGAGGCCCAGACCCACCACAGGGGCCAGTCCACCACCTGGGCGGACTTGGCCGGGCCGGACCAGAGGGCGTCGTAGCTGATGGCCAGCAGCAGGGTGAGGCTCAGCTGTCCCGGGTGGCACGACGGCGCGTCGCCGTCTCCGAACAGCTCACCGAGGTAGAAGTGGAACAGCAGTCCGGCGGCCACCAGCCCCACCAGCGGCATCAGATCCGGGGCACTGCGCACGCTCCAGGCGGTGAGCAGGTAGCCGACCATGGGGAACAGGGTGTGGGTGGCGGTCACCCCGCTCAGCCACCACAGCCTTGCCCGACGGGGCAGGGAGGCGGTGGTGGCGCTGGCCAGGGCCACATCGGCTCCGATCCCCGCCCCCATGGCCAGACAGCTCAGCCAGAACAGATCCGGGCTCATCACTCGGCCCCCTGAGCGCGCAGAGCCGGGGGCAGGGCGATGCCGGCGGCCCGCCAGTCCAGGCGCAGATCGAAACGGTGGTGGTGCGGCTCGGGCAGGGGCACGGCGTCCGGGTCCACCTGGCGGTAGACGTTGCTGGCCGGGGCCAACACGGCGTCCCGCCCAAACAGGTAGCTCTGCTCGGCCACGATAAGGCGATAGGCCTTGTTGAGCTGGCGGGCCCGCTCGGCGGAGGGCAGGATCAGCGCCCCCAGGTGCGAAACAGACTGGACCTTAGCGGCGTTTACCGAGCCGTCCGGGTGGAACCAGCGGGCCAGCATCTCGGCGTTTTGCCGAAACTCGTCGCCACCGCCGACCCGCTCCAGGTAGGTCAGGTACTCGCCTCGGCGCTCCCCCCGGGCCGGGACGTCCTGTTGGGTCGCCAGGTCCAGGTAGCCCCATCCTTGGGCCCCGTCCACCTTGCGGGCGAAGGAGAACACCTGGTCGATGGTGGTGCCGATGGTCTTATGGCAGCCGTTGCAAAAGGCCAACTCCTGGGCGTGTTGCTGGCGCAATTGGCCGCTGGCGTCCTCGATGTGGCCATCCAGGGTCCAACCGAAGTTGTTGGCCAGCCCCCTGTCGCCGTGGAAGGTGGACCTGGGCAACTGCTCGAACACCTTCTCCTTCTGCTCCTGGTAGTAGGCGGAGCGCAGTTGCAGCGCCGTGGTGTCCGTGTGCTTGCGCATGTAGCGCACCTCCTTCATCCGCGGTGCCGGCAGGATGTTGCCCTGGGCGTCCACCTTGAGGTAGCGCACCGTGTGCAAAAGCTCGGTGTCCTTGGGGTAGATCATCGCCACCACCGGCTCGTCGGCGGCGTCCCCCAGGTAGTGGTCGCGGGCGGTAACCTGGGTGACGCCGTCGGACAGACGGCCGTCGCCGTTCAGATCCAGCCCCAGGGTGGTTTCCGACAGGGGCGGCACGCTCAGGGTGTCCAGGCCCTTGATGGCCATCTCCAGCAGGCTCAGGTTGGCCAGGTAGAGATCCCGGCTCTCCCGCCCTGCCAACTGGCGGAAGGGGGCGGGCAGGCGGATCATCACATCCCCGGCGGAGCCGTTGGTGGGCCAGAAGGTGCTGGGAAAGGGTTTGTAGTTGAAGGCCACCCAGTGGCTGCCGTCGCGGGCGAACCCCTGGGCGTCGAAGGCTTTGTCGGGGTAGGCCAGGTTGCGGATCTCCGGGATCGCCCCCTGCCAGTCACCGGCTTTGAGTGCGGCTATCCAGGGGCCGTAATTGTCCTGGTTCACGTAGGCGTCGATCTCGGTGTCGCTTATCTCGGCGATGGCCCCTCGGCGGTCCTTGAACAGGTTTTGCCAATGGTTGTTGAAGCCCAGTTCGGAGAAGTCGTAGCTGCCCTGAAGATCCCCGTCGTTCATCACGTTGGGGCGGTCATCCTGGTAGCTTTGGTGGCAGACATAGCAGGGGTTGTGGCGGCCCTCGGTGCGGGTGTAGCACTGGGGCGGGATCACCGATTCGCCGTTGTAGAGTACGTCGTGGGTCAGGTAGTCGGCGGCGGCGATGTCATCGCGCAGGGCCAGTGGCGTGGATTCCTGTCCCAAGGCGGGCAGGCTCAGCAGAGTCAGCAGGAGCAGGTGGGGAGTCTTCATTGTCGTTCTTCGCCGCAAAAAAGGCCGGGGCGGGCTGCCGCCCCGGCGTCGGTCAGGGGTCTCAGTTGACCACCGGACGGTACATCCACAGGGTGTTGTTGACCTGGAAGCCATCCTCACCGATGAGGATCCGGCCGTCGTCCATCACCAGGACATTGTCCGGCTGGGACAGCTGGCTGACGTCGCAGCGCTCGGCGCCGGTCAGGCTGTCGCGGTAGGTGGAGCCCATGATCACCGGCTCGATGCGGTTGACGTCGTAACCGGCCATCAGCGGCATGCGGTAGACGCCGCCGCAATCCTTCACCCGGCTGGACAGGGCGATGTCCCCCTCACCGTCGATCATGGTGTTGTCCAGATCGGCGATGGCGAAGTAGACGTAGGCCTCGGTGACGTCCTCGCCAGCGATGAGGTCCGTGCCGTCCACCGCTTCCTCGGCGCGCTTGGCGTTGATGTTGATCCCCTCGAGCTTGCGAAACTCCGCGGTGGCGCCTTTGAGGTTGGCGGCCTGGCGGGACTCCAGGAACACCACGCGGTTGTCCATGGGCTGGCCGGCGGTCACCGGGTTGCCGCCTTCGGCGACCGTGGGGTAGGTGGCGGCACCATCGGCCCAGGCCTGGACGTCGGCCAGGGTCAGGTAGTTGGACTGGCCATCGACGTAGTCGCTGCTGTCGATGCCGTCGAACTCGGCGATCCAGGCTTCCACCTCGTCGTTGTTGGCGCTGCCCAGCGCGATCCACTCGACATCAAAGCCAGTGGTCTGGGGCTCGGTGCTGCCGGCGTCCTGGGTCAGTTTGGCGCCGTACAGGGTGCCGGAGGAGAGATCCCCCGCCGCGTCGGCGACGAACTTGAACATCACACCACCGGTGTCGTCCTGGGACAGGTAGACGGTGCGCTGGTCCGGCATAACCACGGCGTTTTCGTGCTCGTAGCGGCCCATGGCGTAGTGCTTGGCCGGGGTGGGGGTGCCCTTGGGATCGGTCACCTCGATGACGTAGCCGTAGCGGTAGGGGTTGGGGAAGTCGGCACCGGTCATGGTGTCCATGCGGGCCACGTCGGAATTGCCAGGCATGTTCCAGTCCGCCTCGGTGGTGCCGGCGACATTGGAGTCGACGATCCACTCTTCGGAGGAGAGCGGGGTGCCCCAGGGGGTCAGGGTGCCGAAGCAGTTGGCGGCGGTGCCGTGAACGGCGGAGAAGTCGATCATCATGGCGTCTTCCACCACCCAGCTGCCATCGGCCTGCTTGGCCAGGGCCAGTCGGCTCATGCCACCGGGGATGTACTCCCAGTTGGTGAACAGGTAGCCCTTGCCGTCGCCGTTGGGAACGAAGGCGTTGAAGTCCGGCATGTCGGTGTCCACCACGGCGGTGCTGCCGTCCAGGCTCATCACCACGCCCAGGCCGTCGGCCAGCTTACCCTCGTAGGTGTCGCCGTTCTGGCCCAGGATCTGGTACTGGCCGTAGGCCGCCATCACGGTTTCCTGCTCCTTGGGGGATTCGGGGACCGGGGAGTCCACCAGGTCCATGGGCAGGGCGTTGAAGTCGACGCCGGCCAGGACCCCAACGGTGCCGCGGTTGTAGGGCAGGTTGTTGTGGTCCAGCTCGACGTTGGCGCTGGAGGGGTGCTGGATGTTGAAGAAGAGATCGCCCTGTTCGGTGAGGAAGATCCCCGTTACCTCGGCGCCCAGGGGCACGGTGGCGATGCGGGTCAGCTCACCGGACTGGCCGTTACTGCCGTTCTCGCCATCTTGCCCGTCCTGGCCGTTTTCACCGGCGGGGCCCTGGGGACCGGCTTCACCCTGGGGGCCCTGGGCGCCGTCCAGACCATTGACGCCATTGTCGCCGTCGGTGTTGCAACCTGCCAGGGCCACCAGCAGGGCGGCGCTCAGCAGGGAGAGTTTGAATTTGTTGTCCATTTTTGCCATTCCAATCGCGGATCATTCAATGTCAGGATTCATGCTCGACCGGGGGGCTCGCAGCCCACCTCTGGGTCGCCGCCAAACTTGGATTTGCTCTGTGTCAGGTGTGTTAACGTAATGTTAATGCTGTGATTTTGGGCACGGCCCAGGACAGGACACTGAACACTAAGTGTCTGTTATAGAAGGTGGGGATTGGTTATCTGATGGTATTATGATCTTTTGGTGACCGTGGATTTTTGGCGCGATGAACTGCCCTTAGGGGGCGAAGCAGACGCATTGACCCAAACTCGAGCGGGAGACCGCTCGGTCTGAGTGGACGGAAATCAGCTCAGCTCCCAGCCCTTTTTCGGCATCAGCACGAAGATCAGCACCGCCAGGACAAAGAGGGCGGGTACGTCCCCCCACAGGTGGCCGAAGTGGCGATGATCCAACAGCGCCTGCACCATCATAATGGCGCCATGGACCAGGCTCGACCAGGCGGTAAACCAGATCAGGCTGCGGTGGGAGAGGGGATCCCGGGCGGCAAAAAACAGGAACACCCCCAGGGTGGCGTACAGCCCCAGGATCATCTCGAAGTAGAGGTTTCGGCCCCCCTCGTGCCAGGCCCAGCCGGAGGGCCAGAACCAGGACAGGGGCAACAGGCCAAACACCATCACCACCGCGGCGACACGCAGCACCGTTTGCAGGATCCTGACCCGCGCTTCCGCGCTCATAGACCGCTCCAAAGCCCGCCCATGGCTTCAGTGTAGCCCCTGACATGCCGGGTTAATCGAACCGGCCCCATCTGTGCAATTTATCACCTTGTAATCAATGATTAATTCACCCAGAGTTGGGGGTAGAGGACGGCATGGTGGCCAGGGCGTTCAGCGCAAGACGAGGGGCAGGATGAGGGCGATTACAGGGTTAATCACACTGGGTATTCTGGGCATGTGGCTGGCCGGCTGCACGCCCCATGAGCAGGGCCTGGCCCTGGGCACCCTGGAGCGGGACCGCGTGGCCCACACCGCCACGGTTAACGAGGTGGTGGTGGCCCTGCCCATCCCCCAGGGCCAAGCCGTCCGCCAGGGGGATCTGCTGGTCAAGCTGGATGACCGTCAGCAACAGGCGGTGGTGGCCCGGGCGGAGGCGGACGTCACCCGCGCCCAGGCCAACCTGGAGAAGCTGCGCAACGGCGCCCGGGAGGAGGAGGTGGCCGCCGCTCAGGCCCGGGTGGCGGGGGCACGGGCCACCCTGGTGGACGCCCAGCAGACCTACCGGCGCAACCAGGACCTGGTGGCCCGTCGCATGGTCAGCCAGGCGGAGCTGGACCGGGCCCTGGCCAATCGCGACGCCGCCGACGCGACTTTGCGCAGCGCCCAGGAGGAGCTTCGCGAGCTGACCAACGGCACCCGGGAGGAGGACCTGCGCATGGCCGAGTCCGAGCTGGCCGCGGCGGACGCGGTGCTGGCCAGCGAGCGCAAGCGGCTGGCGGATCTCACCATCCTGGCCACCCGCGACGGGGTGCTGGACAACCTGCCCTGGAACCTGGGGGAGCGGGTGACCGTGGGCAGCCCGGTGGCGGTGGTGCTGGCCGGTAAGGCCCCCTACGCCCGGGTCTACGTGCCCGAACCCTACCGGGTGCACATCCAGGTGGGCCAGGCGTTGTCGGTCAAGATTGATGGCCTCAACAACCCTATCGAGGGGCAGGTGCGCTGGGTCAGCAATGAGCCGGCGTTCACTCCCTACTACGCCCTGAACCAGTCCGAGCGCAGCCGCCTGATGTACCTGGCGGAGGTCCAGTTGCCCGACAGCGCTGCCGCGCTGCCCAACGGGGTGCCGGTGCAGGTGAGCCTGCCAAGCGAGGAGTAGGGCGATGAGCGAGTGGGCGATCGAGGCCCAGGGCCTGACCCGACGCTTTGGCACCTTGACCGCCGTGTCCAGGGTGGATCTTCAGGTGGCCGCCGGCACCATCTACGGCTTTTTGGGCCCCAACGGCTGCGGCAAAACCACCACCATCCGCATGCTCACCGGGCTGCTGACCCCCTCAGAGGGCACCGTATCCGTGCTTGGCCACGCTCTGCCGGGCGAAGCGGAGGCCCTGAAGCGCCAGATCGGTTACATGACCCAGAAGTTCTCTTTGTATGAGGATCTCACGGTGCAGGAGAACCTGCAATTCGTGGCGCGGATCTACAGCCTGGGCTTTCGGGAGAGCCGGGCCCGGATCCGCGAGCTGATGGGCATCTACGGGCTGGATGAGCGCGCCGCTCAGCGGGCCGGCAGCATGAGCGGCGGCCAACGCCAGCGCCTGGCCCTGGCGGCGGCCACCTTGCACAAACCCAGGCTGCTGTTTCTCGATGAGCCCACCTCGGCGGTGGACCCGGAGAACCGGCGGGATTTCTGGGAGCAGCTGTTCGACCTGTGCGACGCCGGCACCAGCATCCTGGTCTCCACCCACTACATGGACGAGGCCGAGCGTTGCCATCGGCTGGCGATTCTGGAAGCGGGGGAGAAGCGGGCGGACGGCGCCCCGGAGGATCTGATGGCCCAGATGGGCGCCCAGGTGGTGGAGGTGGAAGCGCCCCAACTGCGGCGGGTCAAGCAGCAGCTGGTGGCCCTGCCGGAGGTGGTCTCCGCCGCCCAGTTGGGGGCCCGGTTGCGGGTGCTGGTCACCGACGCGGTGGCCGTACCGGAGCAGTGGCTGGCCCAGCGGCCAGAGCTTCAGGGCGCTCAGGCCATCGAGCGGGTGCGCCCCAGCCTGGAGGACGTCTTCGTCACCTGCACCGGGAGGGGCCGGCAATGAACAGCCTGCGACGCATTCTGGCGGTGTTCGCCAAGGAGCTGACTCAGCTGAGTCGCGACCGCATGACCTTCGGCATGGTGGTGATGATCCCCCTTATCCAGCTGATGCTTTTTGGTTTCGCCATCAATACCAACATCCGCCACATCCCGGTGGCGGTGGTGGATCAGAGCAACACCGCGCTGTCCCGGGTGTTGCTGCAAACCATCGACGCCACCCAGGTGGTGCGCTTTACCGAACGTTTCGCCACGGTGGCCGAAGCGGAGGAGGCGATCATCGACTCCCGTGTGCGCGCGGCGCTCATCATCCCGGCGGATCTCAGCCAGCGCCTGGTGCGCCACCAGAGCGTGGGGCTGGGCAGCCCGGCCTCTTCCGACGAGGAGACCAGTCGGCCCGTCGCCCACTGGGTGGTGGACGGCTCGGACACCATGATCGCTGCCGCCATCAAGGGGCTGCGCACCATGCCGCTCAAGGAGCTATTCCGTCAGCCCGCCAACCGCGCCGTGCCCACCTTCGAGGTGACCCTCTACTTCAACCCCGAGCAGCGCACCGCGGTCAACATCGTTCCCGGTCTGGTGGGGGTGATCCTCACCATGACCATGATCATGTTCACCAGCGCCGCCATCGTCCGGGAGCGGGAGCGGGGCAATATGGAGATGCTGATCAACACCCCGGTGCGTTCCATGGAGCTGATGCTGGGCAAGATCATCCCCTACGTCTTTATCGGCTTTGTCCAGGTGGCGATCATCCTGGGGCTGGGCCACTGGGTGTTCCACGTGCCCATCAACGGCAGCCTGGCCCACCTGGCGGGGATCACCGGGCTCTTTATCGCCGCCAGCCTCTCCCTGGGGCTGGTGATCTCCACTCTGGCCAGCAATCAGCTGCAGGCGATGCAGATGACGGTGTTCGTGCTGCTGCCCTCCATTCTGCTCTCCGGCTTTATGTTCCCCTACGAGGGGATGCCCCGGGCCGCCCAGTGGATTGCCGAGGCGCTGCCCGCCACCCACTTTATGCGCGCGGTGCGCGGGGTGGTGCTGCGGGATGCGACCCTGATGGATCTTCGGGCCGACGCCCTCTGGCTGCTGGCCTTTACCCTGGTGGGGCTGGTGGTGGCCTCGCTGCGCTTTAAAAAGCGGCTGGATTGAGTTTGCAGCTGCTAAATCAATCGGTTAACTTGGCCGTTTCGCCAAACCTTCAAGGATGAAGATGGACTTTAACGCCACTTTGATGGGGCAGCTGGTGCTGCTTTGGATGCCGCTGTGCGGTGTGCTCAGTTACTATCTGGGCCGACGCAAAACCCAAACCCCGAGACTGGTTGCGCTGGTGGGCCTGTTGCTGGCGGTGATCCCACCCCTTGGGCTGGTCTACCTGGCGGCCCTCGCCCTTAAAGCCGACCGTCCCACCGAGCCCAGCGCTTAGGGCGGGATTCTCTGCATTTCCCTGAAACTGTTTCCCGCTGCCGCCCCTTGGTCTGGCCCACTGTGGGCGATAGGCTGCTAGCCTGAGTCATAACCGCGCGGCCATCGGGCCGGCCAACGCTTAGGAGCACCCTCACCATGTCCAAAACCCTTCTTATCACCGGCGCCACCGACGGCATCGGCCTGGCGACCGCCAAGATGCTGGTGGCCCAGGGCCACAAGGTGCTGGTTCATGGCCGCAACCCGGCCAAGCTGGAAAGCGTGGCGGAGCAGCTGAATGGACTGGGGGGCCAACCGGTGGAGACCTACCGGGCGGATCTCTCCCGATTGTCGGAGGCGGTGGCCCTGGCCGAGGCGGTCAAGGCCCGGCATGACCACTTGGATGTGCTGATCAACAACGCCGGGGTGTTCAACGCCAGTGAGCCGGTCACCGAAGAGGACCTGGAGCTGCGCTTTGTGGTCAATACCCTGGCGCCCTACCTGCTGGCGCGCCACCTAAAGAGTGTGATGGACGGCAGCGGACGGGTGGTGAACCTCTCCTCGGCGGCCCAATCCAGTGTGGATCTGGACGCGTTGAACGGGAAAAAAGCGCTGTCCGATGGCGCCGCCTATGCCCAGAGCAAGCTGGCCCTGACCATGTGGTCCCGTCAGCTGGGGCTGAACCTGGGCCCCAAGGATCCCATCATCGTGGCGGTCAACCCCGCGTCGCTTCTGGGCAGCAAGATGGTGAACGAAGCGTTCGGCGTGGCCGGTGGCGATCTCAACATCGGCGCGGACATTCTGGTGCGGGCGGCGCTGTCGGAGGAGTTTGCTAACGCCTCGGGCCAGTACTTTGATAACGATGCCGGGCGTTTCGGCCCGCCCCACGCCGATGCCTTGGACAGCGCCAAAAGCGCGGCGGTGGTCTCCGCCATCGAAGCGCTGCTGGCGGGGCGCTGAGGCTCAGGCCATCAGCGCTCGGTCCCAGTAGGGGGGTGTGCCGTAGTATTCGGCGAAGTGGTCGATAAAGGCGCGCACCCGGGGGGCCAGCAATCGGGAGCTGGGGTAGACCGCCCAGATGGCGGTGTCGGAGACCAGCGGGCAGTCGTCCAGAATGGTCACCAGCTGGCCCTGCTCCAGGGCTTGATAGACGCTCCAGGTTGAGGCGATGGCGATCCCCAGCCCATCGATGCAGGCGTCTCGCACCGCATCCCCGTTGTCGCTGCGAAAGGGCCCCTGGGTCTTGATGCTGAGCTCCCCCTGGGGGGTGTCGAACACCCAGCTCTCCAGGCCAATCAGGTTCAAACAGGCGTGATCGCTGAGTGCCTCGGGGGTGGTTGGGGTGCCGTGGGCTTCGAGATAGGCCGGGGCGGCCACCACCACGCGGCGATCCGAGGCCAGTTTGCGGGCCACCAGGGAGGAGTCCTTGAGCTGGGCGTCACGAATGGCGATGTCGAAGCCCCCCTCCACCAAGTCCACCACGGTGTCGCTGAAGCGGCAATCCACCTTGAGATCCGGGTAACGGGCGAGGAAACCGGCGATGGCCGGCACCAGGTGCATGCGGCCAAAGGAGGCCGGCGCGGTGATCCTCAAGGTCCCCTGAGGGCTGGCCTGGCCCACCCCCACCGAGGCCCGGGCGCTCTCAACGCTGGCCAGCACCGCTTCGGCGTGGGGCAGAAAGGCCTCTCCCTCCTCGGTCAGGGAGACTTTTCGGGTAGTTCGGTGCACCAGGCGCACCCCCAGCCCCGCCTCCAGCTTGCTGATGTGGGCACTGGCCACCGCGGGGGAGAGCCCCAGCTCCTGGCCCGCCGAACTGATGTTGTGGGTGCTGGCCAGGCGCACAAACAGCTTGAGGTGCTCGATGTTCATGGGGCTCCTGTTCGGTTAAAGATCAGAGTCTTATCTCCTGAGAGTGTAAAAGCCGGCGCCCCGACTGCCAACCCGTGCGCCGGTTTGACGCCGCCGAGCCGGGCAGGGGGGAATGGGGCGGTCGAGATCCGGGATTTGGACTCGAACGGGGGCAGTCGAATATCACTAAGTCCCCGTTCGCCTTTGCTTTTTCTTGCTGATACTCTGGATGCCATACGCGATGATCCGGAGGCCGAGATGGCCAAACCCCTCTCCACCACCGCCCTGGCCAAGAAGCTGGGGCTGCCCGCCAAAACCCTGTTTGACCGCCTGGCCCGGGCCGGGTACCTGGTGCGTGAAGCCCAGCGCTGGTGCCTGACCGAGCAGGGGCGTCTGGCGGGGGGGCGCACCACCCACAGCGAGAAGTTTGGCGAGTACGTGGTCTGGCCCGAGCAGATGGCTCTGCCCAGTGCCGAGGGGCTGCTCAGTGTCAGCAAGCTGTCGGAGCAGACCGGCCTTGGGCGGGAGAGCCTGCTCGGGCTGCTGCACGAAATTGGCTATGTGGCCCCGGCCCCCAAGGGGTGGCGGGTGACCGACAGCGGCCTGGCCGCCGGCGGGATCCAGCAGGCGGACAAGCGCACCGGCGCCCCCTACAGCCTCTGGCCCGAGGGGCTGCGACGGGAGCCGATGTTCAAGCGCGCCCTGGCCCAGGCCCTGGGGCAGGACGCCGACAAGGAGTCCACCCACGGCTCCATCGCCAGTTTCCGGGCCAAGTTCGACGCCAAGTACCGCACCCTGGATGGCCACTACGTGCGCTCGGTGGCGGAGCTGACCCTGGACAACTGGCTCTACCTGGCCGGGCTGGCCCACGCCTACGAGCGGCCGGTGCGCCAAACCCTGGGTCAGGAGAATGAAACCTACTGCAGCTTTTTCCTGCCCCGCGGCGCTATCTACATCGACTACGTGGAGGGGCTGGATGAGGCCACCCTGGCCGAACGTCAGGCCCTCTACCGTCAACTGGGGCTGCGGCTGATCCAGCTGCACCAGGACGATTTGACCAGCCTCGACGAGGTGCTGCCCCGTCGTCTGCTGGCCTTTGGCATCGAAGTCTATTGAGGGCCACCAGGATGCCATGGCTTAAAGGGGCACTCTGGGGTGGGGCTCTGGGCGTCATCGCCGCGGCGCTGTTGGCCGGCGGCATGGCCGCCTGGGACTGGGCAGAGAACCCTGGCGGGATCTTTCGCACCCCCTCGGGCACCCACTGGGGCTTTGTCCGTGACACCTTCTTAAGCTGGTTTGGCCCTACGGCCCCCAGCTTTGCCCTGACCGGCGCCGCCGTGGCCCTGGCCCGGCTCTGGTGGCGGGCCCGTTGAGCCGGGGCTATCCGGTCGGGTTTGCGCCCTGTGCCTGGGTCTCTGACCAGCTTCCCCCCAGGGATTTGTAGATCGCCACCACCAGCTGGGCGTGCTGGCTTTGGGCCAGCAGCAGGGCGCCATTGGCCTGGTGCAGCGACGCCTGGGCCTTGAGCAGGTCCACGGTACCCGCCAGGCCGGAGTCCACCAGGCTACCGGTGCGCTGTACCGCTCTGGCCACCTGGTCTCGAGAGCGAGTCAACGCCGCCAGGTTCTGGCTGCTGTAGCCGTAGGCACTGAGCAGGGTTTCCACCTCGGAGAAGGCGCTGAGCAGGGTGCGCTGATAATCCAGTGCCGCAATGTTCACCTGGGATTCGGCCACCGCCTGCATCGCTTCGCGCAATCCCCCGTCGAACAACGCCCAGTTCATCCCGGCACCGAAGCTCCAGGCGGTGCTGCCGCTGCTGAACAGATCGCTGAAGTCGCTGGAGACCACCCCGGGGGCGCCGGTGAGGTAGAAACTGGGGTAGCGGTTGGCAATGGCCACCCCCAGCTCGGCATTGGCCACCTTCATCTGCCGCTCTGCCAAACGGATGTCGGGGCGCCGCTGCAGCAGCTCCGAGGGCAGGCCCACCGGGATGACGTCGGTGATCTGGGGCATCGGTTGCACCGTGCTGAGCTCCTCCAACAAACTGGAGGAGGGCAGGCTCAACAGGATGGCCAGGCGCCGGCCGTGAACCTCGAACACGGTATCCAGCTGGGTGAGCAGCGCGCTCACCGCCGCCACCTGGGCGTCGATCTGATCCGATTCGATGCTGGAGGTGAGGCCATGTTTCTGAAGGCTCTCCACCCGGGGTTTGATCTGGTTAAGGTCTTCAAGCTGGGCACGGAGCAGCGCTTTTTGACTCTGGGCACTGCGCAGCTGCAGGTAGTTGCTGACCACGCCCCCCACCACCATCAACCGGGTGCCGTCGGCGATGATCGCCACCTGCTCGGCCCGGGCGTCGGAGGCCTCGATCATGCTGGCGGTCTTACCGAACAGGTCTGGCTCCCAGGCTACGCCGAGGCCCAGGAAGGTGGCGTCCAATTGGCGATCCGCCAGGGGAAAGCCCAGAGGTTGGCCGCCCACACTGGGGTTGAGCAGAGGGCCGCCTATGGGGCCCTGCTCACTGAGCTGGCCGGCGGCGTAGCCGGCACCCAGGCTGACCTGGGGCAGGCTGGTGGCGGAGACCGCCTCACGGTAGCTCTGGGCCAGTTTGACCCGCTCCTGGGCGGCAAGAATGCTGAGGTTGTCCGTTATCGCCTGCTCCACCAGGCGGTCGAGCATGGGGTCATCGAACTGGCGCCACCAGTCGAGATCGGCCTGAGCCGCGGCGGTGCCCCCCTGGGCCTGCCACTGCTCCGGTTGCCAGTCGGGGGCCTCGGGGGCGTCGTAGTCGGGGCCGGCAGAGCAGCCCACCAAGAACCCCAGGATCAAAAAGGGCAGCTTACGCATGGGCGGCCTCCTGCTGTGGCGGCACCCTGTAGAGGATGGCGTAGTAGATGGGCATGATCAGCAAGGTGAGGAAGGTGGCCAGGGTGAGGCCGCCGATGATGGTGGCGGCCATGGGGCCAAACAGCGGGTCCCACCACAGGGGGATCATCCCCAGCACCGTGGTCAGGGCCGCCATGCTGATCGCCATGGTGCGGTTGACCGCCGACTCCACCAGGGCGTCGAAGGGGTTGCGACCGCTGGCGATCTCCAGGTTGATTTGGTCCATCAGCACGATGCCGTTTTTGATGATCATCCCCGCCAGGGCGATCACCCCCACCAGGGCCATAAAGCCGAAGGGCTTTCCGGCGAGGATCAGAATGGGCACCACCCCCACCATGGCCAGGGGAATGGTGAGGATGATCACCAGCGGCTGGCGCAGGCCATTGAACATCGCCACCATCAGGATCAGCATGAAGATCCCCGCCTTGGGCAGTTGGGCAAAGATGTCGGTGATGGAGCGGTTCTCGTCGTAGAACTCGCCACCCCACTCGAAGGCGTAGCCCGCCGGCAGGGGGATCGCCTCGATCTCCTCGGCGATCGCCTTACGGGCGCTGGAAGCGGACATCCCCTCCACGTCCGCCTGCACCGTCATGGTCCGAAGCCGGTTACGCCGCCAGATCTGACCCTCCTCAAACGCCAACTTGAAGCCATCCACCACCTGACCCAGGGGCACCACATGGGCGCCCAGCAGGGGGGGAACCGGCAGGGTCAGCAGGGTGCTGAAGTCGTCGCGCTGACTCTCCAGATCCCGAAACAGCACCGCCAGGCGGTCTCGACCGTAGTAGAGCGTGGTCACCGGCAAACCGTCGGTGGCGCGGGCCAGGGCCATGTTGACGTCGTTGCGGGTCACCCCGGAGAGCCGGGCCCGGTCCTGGTTGAACAGGGGCACCAGCACCTTGCTGGGCTGACGCCAGTCGTCGCGCACGTACTTGAGGTGGGGGTGAGCGGCCATGATCGCCTTGGCGGACGCCGCCAACTCCCGCAGCACCGTAGGATTGGGCCCGCTGAAGCGCGCCTCGATATTGAACTTGTCCACCGTGGCCAGCTTGAGGGGGCGAAAGCGCGGTTCGGCCTGGGGGAAGCGCGCCTTCAAAAAGGCATCGCCCCGTCGGCGCAGTGCCGGGATCTCTTCAAAACTGTTGAGGTTCACCAGAATCTGGCCGTAGGCGGGGTCATTGGGCTCCGGCTCGTAGGTCACGGTAAACCGAGGGGCACCGCCGCCGATAAAGCTGGCGATGTTTCGCACCTCCGGCTGCTCCAACAGCCAGGCTTCGATCTCGGCCATGTCCTCGGCGGTCTGGCGGATGCTGCCCCCCTGGGGCAGCCAATAATCGACAAAGGTGATCGCCCGGTCGGAGCCGGGCATAAAGTTGAGCATCACCTTGGTGCTCAGCACTCCGGTGACCACCAGGCTGACGAAGATCACCACCAGGGCGGTTTTGCGATTGTTCAGCAGCCAGGTGATGAGCCCTCGGGCCTTGGCCTGCCAGGCCGGCGGCCCCTCATCATTGCCGCTCACCTTGTAGAAGCGGTAACACATCAGCGGGGTGACGGTGATGGCCACCAGCCAACTCAGTGACAAGGAGGAGGCCATCACCTTAAACAGGTCGATGGCAAACTCCGCCGAGGCGGTTTGACTGAACAGCACCGGGGAGGTGGCGGCGATGGCGATCAGCGTTGCGGCCAGCAGGGGCACCGCGGTTTCGGTGACCGAATCGGAGGCCGCCTTGAGCTTCTCCACCCCGGAGCGCACCTTGACGATGTAGAGATCCGTGATGACGATGGCGTTGTCCACCAGCATCCCCAAAGCCAGGATAAAGGCCCCCACCGAAACCCGGTGCAGATCCACCCCGGCCAGCAGCATGTAGACCAGGGTCAGCAGCAAGGTGATCCCAAGGCTGCCGCCGACGATGGCGGCGCTGGCCCAGCCCATAAAGATCCACAGCACCACCACCACGATGGCCACGGCGCTGAGCAGGTTACCGGTGAAGGAGTCCACCGACTTCTGCACCTCATCCGGCTGGAAGGCGATGACCTCGACCTTGATCCCCGCCGGCACCCGAGACTCGAAGTTGGCCAGGGCCGCCTTGAGCGAATCCCCAATGGCCACCACGTTGATGCCATCCTTGGGGTTCACCGCCACGGTGATCGCCCGCTGGCCGTTGAACCGGCTCATGGACAGGGGAGAGACGCTGGGCCCCTCGTAGACGTGGGCCACGTCCCCCAGGCGAAAACGCTGGGCCCCCAACTCACCAATGCCGGCCCGCAGCACCAGGTCTTTGAGCGCCTGCACCGAGTCCAGGGTGTCGGTCTGGCTGATGCGGATCCGCTCAAAACCCAGGGTGAGTTGACCCGGATGGCTGATAAGGCTTTGGCTTTGCAGCTGGTCGAGGATTTGTGCCGGGGTGGCGCGGTACTGGGCCACCTTGGTTTCATCCACTTCGATGAAGATCGCCTGCTCATACAGGCCCTGCAGCATCACCTTGTTGACCCCGGGGACGGTTTTGAGATCCCGCTGCAGGATACGGGCGTAGTGGTTGAGCTCCCGGGGCGGGATCCCATCCCCCACCAGGGCAAACAGCATGCCGTACACCTCGGAGAACTCGTCCACCACCACGGAGATCTGCGCCTCCAGGGGCAGCTCCAGCTTGACGTCGTTAACCTTGCGGCGCAGCAGGTCCCACTGTTGGGGCAGCTCGTCGCCGGTGGTGGTCTCCACCAGCTCGACAAAGATCATCGCCTGGCCCGGCCGGCTGACGGAGCGGGTTTTCCAAAGCCGTCCCATCTCCTGGAGCTTGCGCTCCATCACGTCGGTGACCCGGGCCTCCACCTGCTCGGCACTGGCGCCGGGGTAGAGGATCACCACCGCGGCGGTTTTCACCGTGAAAGCCGGGTCTTCCAGCTTGCCCAGGGCGAAGTAGCCGTAGAGGCCCAGCAGACAGAGCAAGGTAGTGAGGAAACTGGAGAAGAACGCTTTGTTGATGGCCCATTTTGCGGGGTTCATGGCGGACTCCTACAGTTCGGCTTCTTGATTGCCCAGCAGGACGTCGCCCACCTCGTCACCGTCGTTAAAGTAGGGCGCCCCGGCCACCACCAGTACGTTGCCCGGGGCCAGGGTGCCCTGGACCCGCACCTGGTCACGGTCGTAGCCCACCACGCTCACCGAAACCCGCTCGATGCGCCCATCGTTAACCAGGGCCACGTAGTGCTGGCCGCCGCTGCTTTGCAAGGCGCTGGTGGGGATCAGGAATCCGGCTCCATCGGGCGAAGCCAGGGAGAGCTGCATCAGACCGGTCTGTTCCGGCCAGGCATTGTCCGGTTGGCGATTGAGCCGGGCGGTCATGCGGAAGGTGCGGCTCAGGACGCTGGCGGAGCGGCTGATCTCGGTGACCTCGGTGGGAATGGTGCTGTCGCTGTTGGACAGCAGCAAGGCGCCGGCCATTCCTAGGTGCACCCGGTTGGCCAGCTGCTCCGGCAGATCCACCCGGGCCTGCAACCCCCCGTCACCGTGCACCGTGACCACCGACAGTGCCGGTACCGCCTGTTCGTGGGTGTCGATCTCGATGTTGGAGACCACGCCGTCAAAGGGCGCGCGAAGCACGCTGTAACTGAGCGCATCCTGCATCATCTGCAATCGCTGCTCGACGATGGTCACCGCCGCTTCGGTGCGCTCCACCGCCGTATTGGCCCGGTCCAGCTCCACTCGGGCGATGGCGTCATCCCGACCCGCCGCCGCGACCCGGGCCTGCTCCTGCCTCGCTTGTCGGGCCTGAGCCTCGGCCTCCAGCAGCCGGGCCTGGTACTCAGTGATCTGCACCTCGAAGTCGTGGGGGTCCAGGTGCATCAACACCTCCCCCTTGGCCACTCGCTGGCCCTCCTGGACCAGCACGTTCTGTACCGGGCCAGCCACGCGAAACGCCAGCTGGGCCTGGTCCACCGGCTCCAGGATCGCCGGCAGCGACACCGTCTCGCTGCTTTGGGCCTGGGTCAGCACCATGGCTTTAACGGGGCGGGGGGACTTGTCGGCGGTGATCACCGGGCCCTGGCCGCAGCCCCAGAGCAGGGCCACCAGGGCCAGGGAGGAGCAAAGAGCAAGCCTACAGCGACGAATGTTCATGGCAGTCTCGTCAAGCATCGGTTCCTAGCTGAACGCTAACTATAGACAGCGCGTCCGCATTTGCCGCCAACCCCCTTGGTGTCACAGGGGTTTTCCGTTGGGTGGGGGAGGCGTCGGCGGGCAGTCAGGGTGGCCGCTTGTTGTCACCATAGCCGTCGCAAGTGGTTGCCTTTTCGCCGGATTGTTTGTGCTCAAGGGGAAAAAACGACCATTATCAAAGGGGCTTTGGGTGCAATGGCCAAAAGGAGGCAGTGATGCACAGCGACGAGATGGAGTACGGCGGCTTCTGGGCCCGGGTGGGCGCAGCGCTTATCGACACCCTGCTGCTGGCGGCACTGATCACCCCGGTGCTCTCTTTGGTCTACGGCAAGGATTACTGGCTCAACCAGGGGCCGGGGCTGTTCGGCTTCTGGGATCTGGCACTCAACTACCTGCTGCCGGCGGTGGCGGTGCTGATGTTCTGGGCCTACAAGTCTGCCACGCCGGGCAAGATGGTGTTGAAGATGACCATCGTCGACGCCAAAACCGGCGGCAAGCCTGGGGTTGGCCAGCTGGTGATCCGCTACCTGGGCTACTACGTTTCCACCATCCCCCTGTTCCTGGGCCTCATTTGGGTGGCATTCGACAGCCGCAAACAGGGGTGGCACGACAAGCTGGCGGGCACCGTGGTGGTGCGCCACCACCGGAAAACCCCGGTGCACTTCGATGCGGAGGAAGGTGAGCCATGAGAGGCGTGATGTGGGGGCTGTGCCTGATGGCCCTGCCGGTGCTGGCGGAGCCCCAGATCCAATCCCTGACGCTGGATGCCCAGGGCCAGGTGTCGACCCAGGGCCGGCTCTCGGGCTACGAGCTGGTGGAGTACCGCATCACCCTGCAAAAGGGCACGCCGCTGAGCGTCTCCCTTGAGAGCGACAACCGCTTCCAGTACTTCAACATCACCGGCCCCAATCAGGACAGCGCGCTCTTTGTCGGTTCGGTGGAGGGTACGGAGTTCAGTGGTCAGGTGGCGATGGACGGCGAGTACCGCATCCTCACCTACCTGATGCGCAACGCCGCCCGGCGTGACGAGGTGGGGCGCTACACTCTGAGCGTTCGCCAGCCCGACTACGCCCCGGAGCCCAATCTGCCGGACCCCTGACAAGGAGGCCCCATGCCCCGACGCACCACCCCCACCACCGACGAGACCCACCAGGCGCTGAAGAACATCTCCTTCGAAAGCATGGTGGTGAGCTGGCTGATGCAGGATGGCTGGCAGGTGTTCACCCCGGTGCTGGATAACGGCCACCAGACCGACATCCTCATATCCGACGGCCCCCACTTTCATCGTATTCAGGTGAAGACCGTGGAGGCCTATGGCGAGGACCATAAGCTCACCAACCGCTGGGCCGACAGCCACGTCAACGTGGTGGTGGCCTTTGCCCGCAACTCCAACTGGGGTTACGTGATGCCCGCTTTCAGCGAGCCCAAACGGGCGCTCAACAGCCCTGGGCACTTCAAGTTCGAGCAGAGCAAAAACGACTTCCTGCGCGCCTTTCACCAGCTGGACTGAGCCATGGAGCGCGGTGCCGTCTTCTCCCCCTGCGGCCGTTACCGTTACGCCCTGTGGCGCAGCTGGGCACCGGCGGCGCCGGTGCTGCTGATTGTGGGCCTGAACCCCTCCAGGGCAGACGCCCAGCGCGATGATCCCACTAGCCGACGCTGCATCGATTTTGCCCGGCGCTGGGGCTTTGGCGGGTGCTGGTTGGCCAACCTGTTTGCCTACTGTGCCGCCAAGCCGGCGGTGCTGGCCACTATCCCGGATCCGGTGGGGGGCGACAACGACCGCTGGCTGACTTGCCTAAGCGCCCAGTCCGATGCCATCTTGGTGGCCTGGGGGCAGGGGGGCAGCCTGGCCGGTCGCGATGCCGAGGTGCTGGCCGGGCCTTTGTCGGGCTATCGGCTCGATTGCCTGGGTCGGTGCCAGGCCGGTCAGCCGCGCCACCCCCTTTACGTGCGCGCCGACGCCCCGATGCAGCCCTTTGAGGCCCACACACCCACCCATTAAGACAAGGAAGTGCCATGACCCCGCTGACCATCAAGACCGTGGACTACCACCACCCAAAGGAGGTGGAGGCGATGGTAGGACTGCTGGACGCCTACGCCCGGGATCCCATGGGCGGTGGGACGCCGCTGGCGGAGCCGGTCAAACGGGGTCTGGGCCCGGCCCTGGCCAACGAGCCCGGGGCCCTCAGCCTGATTGCCTATGACGGGGCGCAGCCGGTGGGCTTGCTCAACGCCTTTCGCGGCTTCTCCACCTTCCAGTGCAAGCCGCTGATGAACGTCCATGACGTGGTGGTGCTCAGTTCGCACCGGGGCAGGGGAGTGAGTATGGCGCTACTGGAGGCGCTGGAGCGCCAGGCCCGGGCCATGGGGTGCGCCAAGCTGACCCTGGAGGTGCTGGAGGGCAACTCCGTGGCCCGCAACGCCTACCGCAAGTTTGGCTTTGCCGGCTACGAACTGGACCCGGCCATGGGCCAGGCCCAGTTCTGGCAGAAGGTGCTCTAGGTGCTTTGTTGAATACGAAAACCTCAGCGGCCTAAGGAAAGATAAGTTAAAGCTGAATGCTAGTGGCCGTGAGTAAAGTTCAGGAATTCATTGACCGTTTTGTAGAAGGTAAAGTGGCCGTTGTAAACGCTAACCGAATCCATTTGACCATCGTAACGCCACTCCGATTTGGTCATCACAGCATCCTGAAAGTTTGCAATCGTGCGGTACGTTTCACGGTCTAAGTCGCGGCTTAGCCATTGGGTTACGCGAAAGTCCTTGCCATTGTTTATCTCGCTTTCAACACTGTAACGCTCGGTGGTAAAGAGCGACTCACTGTGCTCGCCTTCGAGCGAAACCGTAGTAGCAAAGCTCTCGACTAAGTCGTCGGCTCCCCCTTTCTCTCTTACCGTTACTGTAACGACTGTTCTCTCAGAGCCGATGCCTTCGATGTAGGATGTGATACTTGCTTCGTACGCTCCACTGTAATCAAAGGCTCTTGTTTCTAAGGTCCCTTTGGACTCTCGCCAATAACAAGAGACAACACGATTATCTTGGGGATGGGTCGTGCTTTTTTC
Organism: Ferrimonas balearica; assembly: GCF_019802085.1. GTDB lineage: Bacteria > Pseudomonadota > Gammaproteobacteria > Enterobacterales > Shewanellaceae > Ferrimonas > Ferrimonas balearica_B. Next base: position 1,423,177 of record NZ_JAHVHV010000001.1, on the reverse strand, counting down.
TCCACAGAGCCTGTGCACTACTTCAGCGGGGATCCCCAACTGGCCTTCTACTTCGTAATGCCAACGCGCTAGTTCGATCGGGTTGGAAGGGTCAACCTCAATTGGGTTGTCAGGCTCAGGATTGGTGCAGTGCGGATTGCGCTCCCTTTGCTCCCAGGTGAACTTGTCGCAATCCGGTGAGAAAGGTTCCGCTTCGCCTGCCAGGGCGGGGCTTGATAGGGCCGCAGTTAAGGCGGCCAGAATCAGGTAAGGGCGCATCGCCAAACCTCCATACGCGTTCGATATGTTGATGCCTGGCTTTAGGCCATGGCTAAGTGCCGCTGATGTGTCCGGTGGCTGCCGGTGCATAGCGGGGTGTTCAAAAACTCGGCGTAGGATAGGGCGTAAAAGTGAGCCTGCAGCTTAATTGTCCGTTAAGCGCAGCGGGGCCAGGCGTGAGCCTGGCCCCTTAGGTCAATAGCATCAGCGGGTTAGCCATCAGGTCAGGAAAGACTCTGCGAGCTGGCCCCCTTTGGCGGGGTTGGATTACGCATTGCCGTACAGCGCGTCCACCAGGCGATCCACCGAGGCGCGGACGCTGTGCTCGTTGGCGTCGTTGAGGTTGATGTGGCCCACCTTGCGGCCCGGGCGCACCCCCTTGTTGTACCAGTGCACCTTGGCGCCGGGGCACAGCTCCGGGGCTGGCGGGGTCACCCCCAACAGGTTGACCATGGCACTGGGGGCCAGGGCCCGGGTGGCGCCCAGGGGCAGCCCGGTAATGGCCCGCAGATGGTTCTCAAACTGGCAGGTGTCGGCGCCGGACTGGGTCCAGTGGCCGCTGTTGTGCACCCGGGGGGCCAGCTCGTTCACCAGCAACTGCTCCTCCACCAGGAACAGCTCCAGGGTCAGCACCCCCAAGTAATTGAGCTCGGCCATCAGGGTATGGGCCATCTGCTCCGCTTTGGCCTGCAGCCCCTCGGGCAGGGACGGGGCCGGAGCCAGGGAGCTTTGCAGTACGCCGCCCTGGTGCCGGTTCTCCGTCAGGGGGTAGCAGGCCACCGATCCGTCGGTGCCCCGCACCGCCACCAGGGACAGCTCCCGCTCGAACGCCACACCGCCCTCGGCGATGTACTCGATGTCCGGGTTGAGCTTAGGGGCCTTGCCGGGGCCGTCCAGGCGCCACTGGTTCAAACCGTCGTAGCCGTCTTCACAGCTTTTGATGAACAGGGGCCAGCCCAGCAGGTCGCCCAGGGCGTCGAGGTCCGTGTGCGGGTCCACCGCCTGCCAGGGGGCGGTGGCAAAGCCCTGTTCGTTGATGAAGGTTTTCTCCCGGGCCCGGTGCTGGGTCAGCGTCAGGGCACGGCCGTCGGGGTAGACCGGGGCCAGTTGGGCCAGGCCGTTGAGCAGCTCAGCGCTCAGCTGCTCCCGCTCCGGGGTGATCACCTCCGGTCGGCCCAGGGCCCGGTAGAGCAGCTCCGGGCTGAGGTTCGGCTCGGCCACCACCACTTCGCCGAGGCCTTCCACCGGCGCCGGATCCTCCCCGGGCTCCGCCAGGAAGCTGAAGCGGTGGCCCCGGGCCCAGCCGGCCAGGGCCATCATGCGGGCCAGCTGACCGCAGCCGAGGATGGCGATCCTCATTTGACCACCTCTTCGGCCACCGAGTCGGTCTGGCTGGCGCGCCAGTCGATAAGGCGCTGGGACAGCTGTGCGTCCCCCAGGGCCAGCATCTGGGCAGCAATCAGGCCGCCGTTGAAGGCGCCGGCACCGCCAATGGCCTGACAGGCCACCGCCACGCCCCGGGGCATCTGCACCATGGACATCAGGCTGTCCATCCCCTTGAGGTTGCGGCTGGAGACCGGCACCGCCACCACCGGCAGATGGGTCATGGCGGCGGCCATCCCCGCCAGGTGGGCGGAACCGCCGGCGCCGGCGATGATCACCTGAATGCCCCGCTGATGGGCTTCCTGGCAGAAGCGGTAGAGGCGATCCGGGGTGCGGTGGGCGGAGACCACCTTGGTCTCGTAGGGGATCCCCAGCTGCTCCAGGGGGCGGGTGGCTTCGGCCATGGTCTCCCAATCCGACTGGGAACCCATGATGATGCTGACTTTGGCGACGGACATATCGACTCCTTGCTTATCCGAACAGAAAACCGCTGATCAACGCGCTGTAGAGGGGGATCCCCACCATCACGTTGAAGGGAAAGGTGACGCCCAGTGAGGCGGTGATGGCGGGGCCCAGATCCGCCTTGGGCAGGGCCGCCGAAAGGGCAGCCGGGACGGCGATGTAGGAGGCGCTGGCCCCCAGGGTGGCCAGAAGGATGACGCCTCCCTGGCTCAGGTTCATCATCACCGCCAGGGCGGCGCCGGTCAGGGCGCCCACCAGGGGCATGGCGACCCCGAAGCTGGCAAGAAACGAGGCGTCCTGGCCCAGCTCGCGCCAGCGGGCGGCGGCTTTCTGGCCCATGGCCAGCAGGAACAGCGCCAGCACCCCGTGGAAGAGATCGCCGAACAGGGGCATGACCCGCTCGGTGCGCTCGCCGGCCCACCAGCCGATCACCAGGCCACCGAGCAGCAGCACCATCCCCTGGTTGAGCATCACCTCCTTGAGCATGGCCCGGCGGTCGACGCCGCTGGCGTGGCGGTTGGCCAGCCACAGGCCCACGGCGATGGCGGGGGCTTCCAGCAGGGCGACAAAGAGGGGGAAGTAGGGCTCGTAGGGAATGTTCTGGCTTTCCAGGTAGGCCACGGCCACGGCGTAGGTGGCGACGCTGACCGAGCCGTAATGGGCGGCGATGGTGGCGGCGTTGAGCCGATCCAGGCCGCCGATGCTTTTCAGAAGCGGAAAGGCCAGCAGTGGGAGAACGAAGCCGAAGGCCAACACGGCGCCGGCTTGCAGCAACAGGGCGAGGTTAACGTGCTGCGAAAGGGCAATGCCGCCTTTGAGGCCGATGGCCAACAACAGCATGATCACCAGGGACTGGTAGAGCCCCTTGGGGAGCTCCAGTTCGGCGCGCACCAGCTGGGCCAGGGCACCGAGGACGAAAAAGGCGACCACCACATCCAGGGTCATGGATTAAGCCTCCCGGCTCAGTGCCAGGGGGGCGGTGCGGGGGCGCAGCGCCAGGGTGGCGCCGAGCAGGCAGGCTCCGGTGATGGCCAGGCCCCAGTCGCTTACCCCCGCGTCGGCGAGGGCAACCCCCAGCAGCAACAAGGTGGTGGACAGGGACAGTTCGAACACAAAGCGGCGGCGCATCGGTAACCTCCATGACGGATGAGCAGGGCAATCAACGGGCGCAGTGTGCCGCCAATTTAAAATAGATAAAAATCGAAAAATGGATTATTTTGCATAGATAAACATCTATATAAAAAAGGCGGCGCCATGACCATCCGGGCCACCACGCGACAACTGCAGATCCTGCTGGCGGTGCATGAGGCCGGTTCAGTGGGGGCAGCGGCCGAGGCGCTGCACCTGACCCAGCCCACGGTCTCGATGCAGTTGAAGAAGCTGTCCGATGCCCTGGGACTGCCCCTCTACCACCAGGTGGGGCGCCGCCTGCAGCTGACCGACGCCGGCGAGCGGGCCCTGTTGACCGCCCGGGAGGTGCTGGCCAGCCTGGAGTCGCTGGAGATGGACCTGGCAGCCCAGCAGGGGCTCAAGTCCGGCACCTTGCGACTGGGGGTGGTGACCACCGCCAAGTACTTTATCCCCCACCTGCTGGGGGATTTTTGCGAGCGTTATCCCCACATCGACATCGAGTTCAAGGTGGGCAACCGCCAGCAGGTGATCGACCGCCTGTCCGAAGGGCGGGACGATTTCTACGTCTTCAGCCATCCGCCGAAAGATGCGCCGCTGACCCTCCACCCCTTCCTGGACAACCCTTTGGTGGCCATCGCCGCCGAAGATCACCCCTGGGCCAAAAAACCGCGGATTAGCCTGGCGGAGTTTGCCAAGGCGCCCTTCCTTATCCGCGAGCACGGCTCTGGCACCCGCTACGCCCTGGAGCGCTTCCTGCGTCGGGAGGGGGTGAAGCTCAATGTTCGGATGACGGTGGAGAGTAACGAGGCGATCCGCCACTCGGTGATGTCCGGGTTGGGGGTGTCGGTGCTCTCCACCCACACCCTGGCGTTCGGGGGCGACGCTGGCCTGGCGTTGTTGCCCGTCGAAGGCTTGCCCATCCGCTCCCAGTGGTCCTTGGCCCACCACAAAGGCAAGCCGCTGTCGCCGGTGGCCCGCACCTTCCTGGAGTGGACCCAGCACAAGGAAAACCTGCAACTGGAAGGGGCCTAAAGCCCAAATCTGTGGGCTCTCCCTTGGCGCCGGGGTGGGGCAGGGGGCTACAATGGCGCCAGTGATACGAGAGACTTTGAGGAGAGAGAAGATGATTGTGGTAAAGCGTAGCCGGGCCGCGGAGCACGCCCAGCGCTGATCCGCCCAGGCCCGGACCCGACTCGACGGCCCATCCGTCGAACCGACGCTCTATGAAGACGCGCTGCGGCGACGTCCGGGAAACCCCAATGCAAAACAATGACACACCCAACCCGTTCAGCTTGAGCCAGCTGGGCTGGAAACCCGTTTTTCAACAACAACTGACCCTGGAGCAGTGGGACGCCACCCCCGCCCGGGTCCGCGCGGTGCACCGTAACCGCCTCGAGCTGTTGGCCGAAACCGGCCTCCTCACCCTGGAGCGCACTCCCGCCATGCCGCCACTGGCGGTGGGGGACTGGCTGCTGCTGGACGAGGCGGGTCGCTACCTGAGTCACCTCGAACGCCAGAGCCTGTTTCAGCGCAAGGCGGCAGGGACGGCGCTGGGCGAGCAGCTGATCGCCGCCAATGTCGATACCCTGTTTATCGTCAGCTCCCTCAACGAGGACTTCAACCTCAACCGGCTGGAGCGCTACCTGGCGCTGGCCCATGAGGCGGAGGTGGAGCCTGTGGTGGTGTTGACCAAGGCCGATCTGTGCGACGAGCCCCAGGGCTATGTCGACCAGGTGCAGGCGCTGGATCCCCTGCTGCTGGTGGTGACGGTTAACGCCCTGTCCCAGGACTCGGCCGAAGCGCTGGCCCCCTGGTGCGGCGCCGGCCAGACCGTGGCCCTGATGGGCTCCTCCGGGGTGGGCAAGTCCACCCTGGTCAACGCCCTGATGGGGGATTCGGTGCAGAGCACCGGTGGCATTCGTGAGGACGATGGCAAGGGCCGTCACACCACCACCGGGCGCACCCTGCACCCCATGACCCAGGGCGGGCTGCTGCTGGACACCCCCGGCATGCGGGAGCTGCAATTGACCGCCTGCGAGCAGGGGGTGAGTGAGGTGTTCGGCGAGATCACCGAGCTGGCCGAGCAGTGCCGCTTCGCCGACTGCCAGCACGGCAGTGAGCCGGGCTGCGCCATTCAGGCGGCCCTGTCCGACGGACGGCTCGACCCTCGGCGCCTGGCCAGCTACCAGAAGCTGATGCGCGAGCAGGCGTTCAACAGCGCCAGCCTGGCCCAGAAGCGGGCCCGGGACAAAGATCTCGGCAAGCTCTACCGTACCGTGCAGAACCACCGGCGCGAGCGCAAAGGCAACCGCTAGACCCTTTCAAGGCCCCCAAGTGGGGCCTTTTTCATTGCCATCGAATACCAAAGGTTTGCTCAAGGCAACACGGTTGGATCGGCTCTGGTGCGTATCATGGCCTCGATTACTTGGCCTTAACTCCTGGCAACTGGCCCGCCTGAGGTTGTCTCAGGTGCATCAAAACGAACCGATTCAGCTCCTCGAAATGCTCGTTGGACTCGGGCGTATTCATAGCAACAAGGTAGTCCGCATGCCCTTGGCCCTCATAAACATGCAGTTGCGCATCCACACCCGCTCGGCGAAGCGCGCGGTGTGCGCGAACGGTATCGCTCAGCAGCAGGTCCCGTGTCCCTGAGATGAGGTAGGTGGGGGGCAGACTGGTGAAGTCGCCAAAGATGGGCGAAACGTAAGGGTGCTCCACCCCCAGTGTACCGGCATAGAGATCCATGGCGGCGGTGGCAAAATCGCCCATTTTGATTAAGACGCGATCGGCCCCTTCATTGAGATAACGACTGTCGCCAGCGTCCGCGTTGAGGTCAACGGTCGGTGTCCCAATGTAGAGCGCTGCGGGCATTGCCAGCCCCTGTTGGACAAAGCGCTGGCTGGCGGCCAGGGTGATGTTGGCGCCGGCGGAGGTGCCTCCCATGACCATCGTATCGGGAGAGCGACTTTCCAGTAATGCGCTCCAGGCGGCAATGACGTCGTCGGTTGCGGCAGGGGCAGGATGCTTGGGTGGCATCCGGTAGTCGATAGAGATCACCGGCATCTGGAGGCGGGAGGCAATGAGCATGGGCTCCACCAGACCGGCCATGCCGCCATTGAACACGTAAGCGCCCCCGTGGATGTAGACGAACAAGTGGTCCTGGTGCTTGGGGGCAACTTCTGGCGGTGTTACCCAATGGACGTTCACGCCGGCGATACGCTCTTTGGTGATCGTCACTTCCAGCGCTTCGGCAAGATGGCGAACGTTGACCTCGGTCGCGGCGTCTTTCTTTTCGATGTAGGCAAGCCAGTCGGCCTCAGTTGAGGGCACAAAGTCCATTGGCGCCGGGTCCAGTATCGGTGTGGCGATCTGCGATGCGCGAAACGCCTCGCTCACCCCGGCCGACGGCGGAAGGGTACGAGGGCCAATCTCCAAATGGCTCTGTCCTGCCGCGGCCGGCAAACTGGCAGAGAGGGCGATGGCCAGAGTCACCATCGGCGCGGCTGCGGTTTTCGTTTTGCTCATGATAAGTCTCCTAATAAGCGGCTGGATGTGAAGCGGTCGCAAGGGGCAGTCCTGCAACCGCCAGCGGTCAATACGTCACTTTTTCGATGACGGTTAGGTTGTTTCAATGGACCGGTTCAGAATCGGTAAACTAAGCCCAGAGAGAAGTTGGTAAAGCCCATGTCGTGGAACGCCACTTTGGAGTCGGACTGGTAGTAGGCGGCGCTGATCAATCCGCTGAGATTGTCATAGCCCCAAAGGCCGTGGCGAAACAGGTTGAGGCCGATACCGAGTTCGGTGGAATCGGTTTTTTGCCCAAACACCGGGTTGGCGGAGTGGTAGTTGACCCGCCCTGCATACCCATTAACGATGTAGGTCCAGCGCGGGGTCAGGTGGGTATAAGTCAGTTCCATGGCGATGCGATCATTGGCCATGGCGTCGCCGTCGGCCTCCCGAAGACGATAGATAAGAGAGGGGGTCAGGTACTGACTCTGGCTAAGGGCCTGGTGGTATTTCAGCTCAAATCGGTGATCGCGCCCGTTGCGGTTAAGAAGCTGCTGATCCTGTTTGCTGAGCCCCATAGCCTGGCCACTTTGTTCCTCATCGATAGAGATGTCGCGGTAGGTGTACCCCAGGCTGAAGTTGCTGTCGGCGATCCGTTCCCAGTCGAGGCGAACCCCACGGGATTCGCGGTCGGTTTCTTGGCGGGGGGCCCCCGTACGGTACGGATCCGCCCAGACTTCCGAGGGTAAACCCGAGAAAACAAAGCTGGCCCCTAACGTTCCCACGCCCGGCACCGCTTGGCGAACCCCCAATCGTTGGGTCAGATCGAAGCGCACGGCGTCCTGGATAAGGTTGCCAAATACCAGTTGAGTTTGGCTGTTGGCAAAGGTGAAGCGCAGGTCCAGGTAAGGAGCGAAGGCGCCGGTGCTCTGTCGATTGGCGCTTTCCCATATGGAGTCCACTTGATTGTCGCTCAAGCTGTCCAGGCCATTCCCGACGATAAGGTTGGAAGAGTATTCGATGTAGGACGCGGTGAGCCCAACGGTTCCGGAGAAGCCAGACTCCTGAGGCATGGGGGCAGGAAGGGCGCTCACCTTAGCTGAGGTGAGGAGGACAGTGCTGAACAGGGCGGTGCGAAGTTTCATGATGTTAACTCGTTTTCGGTATCAAGGTGAGGCGACGGTGCATACCCGGTGCCCCCGGATGGCTCACCCTGATACAGCTGAAATCGGGGCTTCCTGAGCAATTAAGTCAGCGCATAGTAACGAGATGTGAAGCGCATTTTTGACCAACCGATTGCGCAAAGATGCGCAGAAACGGTATAGTTTGAACTCACTTTTGGCGTATGTGAGCCAAAGCTCAATGGCGATTTAGGAGGAGTAATGCCGTGCGCTCTACGCTGGACCTCAACTTGATTGGCTATTTAGTGGTACTCGCTCAGTACCCGAGGCTCAGCGCTGCACTGGAAAAGCTGGCGGTCAGTCGCGCCACCTTGAATCGCGGCCTGGCGAGACTCAGAGCGCATTACGGCGATGATCTCTATACGCTGGATAACGGACGCTTTAAGCCGACGGCCTTCGCGATTGAACTGGTTTCGCAGCTGAGTCCGAGCTACCAGGCGTTGCTTGTGGCAGCAGAGCGCACCAACGCCTTTGATTTTGGCAAGCTCGATGGCGCCCTTAGGTTCTATGCGCCTGCCAACCTGCTGGAGTTCTTGACCCCGGAGCTGTTTGCTTGCACAAGTGCTGCCAACGGTAATTTAATGTTGGAAAGTATCGCTTGGATGGGACAAGGGCCCGCGCCACTGCAGCCGGGTGAGATGGCGTTCTGTGTCGACCTCTTCCCGCTGGAACTGGATCGTGATCTGGTGCAGCGCTCCATCGGCACCATCCCCATTGGTGTGTATCTCCCTCCCGAACATCCGCTGGCTACCCAGGAAGCGATTTCAATCTCCGACCTGTCCTCCCTTACTGTCGTCCGCCAGTGGTCTGGGGAGGTCACCAAATACGGCAGTCGAGCGGGAAAAGTGCGTGAGCTGGTACCGAATGCTGCTCTGACGGTGAATACCGTTTTGGCGGGCTTACGGTGTGCGCATCGCTTCGGCTACGGCATGGTTTCGGCCCGGGTTTACGACGCGGAAACCGAGGGTCGACTCTGTTGGCGCCCAATAATGCAGGGGGAGCAGGGTGTGCAGATGGAGTACGGCTTCTATTACCATCGAAGCTGGTATCAGCACCCCTTCATCAGCGCTTTAGAGGGGATGCTGCACACCTGCCATAAGAGATTGTTCGGTAGCTAGTTTGGCAGCCCTAAAATCCAAGGCTAGCGCGGACTGCTCGCCCGTCGCCAAGGGCGCATCAAAAACTGAGATTAAGGCAATTCAATCGATGGATCCGACCAAGCTCTACCCCATCGAGGGGTTCACCAACACCGTGCTGCTCAAGCCCCTGGTGGCGCAAAGTGAAATCCAAAATGTCATCGTGGGGGAGTACAGCTACTACAGCGATTTTGACGATCCCACCGCCTTTTTAGAGCGCAACGTGCTCTACAACTTTGGCTTCTCCGGCACGGCGCTGCGCATTGGCAAGTTCTGCGCCATCGCCCACGGCAGCCGCTTTGTGATGGCCGACGCCAATCACGCCACCGCCGGGGTCAGCAGCTTCCCCTTCGCCGTATTTGGCGGCCCCTGGCGGGATGCCATGGCCATCGAGAACTACCCCTTCAAGGCCTATGGCGACATTGTGCTGGGCAACGACGTCTGGTTGGGCCTGGGCGTCACCGTGATGCCGGGGGTGACCATTGGTGATGGGGCGATTATCGGCGCCCAGTCGGTGGTGACCTCGGACATACCCCCCTACGCCGTGGCGGCCGGCAACCCGGCCCGGGTGGTGCGCCAACGCTTCAACGATAAGGAGCAGGCAACGCTGGCACGGCTGTGCTGGTGGGACTGGCCTGCCGAGCACATCGAGCAGGCGATCCCCATCCTGGTGGCCGGCAAGGTGGACGAGCTGGCGGCCTACGCTCAGGCCCAGGGGCTGATTGACGATGGAGAGTAAGATGAAACGATTGAGCGGCTCCTGCCTGTGCGGGGCAGTGGCCTTTACCGTGGCGGACCAGTTTGATTACGTGGGCAACTGCCTGTGCTCGGAGTGTCGCAAGTTCACCGGCTCCGACTACTCCTCGGCGGCGGGGATAGGCCAGGAACACTTCGACTGGGTAAAGGGCTCTGAGTCGGTGCGCTACTACCAAAAAAGCGAGGCCACCACCCTGGCGTTTTGCCAAACCTGCGGCTCCAGCTTGTTCTCCATCAAATCCGATACCGGCCGATACAACATCCGTCTCGGGGTGCTGGATGATGCGCCGAGCCAGAAACCCGCTTTTCACATCCACGTCGACTCCAAGGCGCCCTGGCTGGCGCTCAACGATGACCTGGTTAAGTTCCCGGGTCACCCTGACAAGCTCTGATGGCCTCTTGGCCCTCGGCTGTCCGCGGGCCTTCCCTTACTTCTCTCCCAGCAACTCGATGCGCCCGTAGTGGCGCTTGAGCACGCCGCGCTGCTCAAGCTTCTCCAGCAGCCTCAGTACCTGGAAACGGCTGATGTCCAGGTAGCCCGCCAATTTGTCCTGAGTGATGGTGATGCGGCCTTCGCCGTCGGCCAGTGAACGCAGGCGCGTCAGCAGGCGCGCTTCGATATCGGGGATCTTATGCTCCGCAAACACCCGGTGGGCGAGACGCAGGTTACTGGCCAGGGCATGGGCCACCAACTCAAAGATCTCGGCTTTGGGCGCTTCCTTGGCGCGCAGCTGGCGGTGGGGGATCTGCAGCAGCAGAGCCTCGCCCAGCGGATGCCCGGTCATCGCCGAAGGCTGGCCGTCGAGAAACTCCATCATTCCATACCAGGTGCCCGGCGGGGCTTCAGCCACCAGGATCTGCTGTCCCTCGACATCCAGGGAATAGGCTTCCGCTTTGCCCGAGAGCAGCAAACCCAGGTGATCCAGGTGCTGGCCTTGCACCACGTGCGGACGCAGGGACGGCTGTCGTATCACCCGGCCAAACTTCAATAAATAGGCAAAGAACTGGGGATAACGGGCCGCATCGAGGTGGCTGGCGATCAACCTTTGATACTGAGTGGCTAAGAGGGCCATATACTGAATCCTAACGGGGGAGGGCAGTGCACCCAGCTTTGTGGACTAAGGCGATGATTTTTCAGCGGGTCGCCTTGCGCTTGATCACAGAGTTGAGACACTTTTGCCCTATGGTGCAGCAAATGTGCGCTCTGCACAATGTTGAAATCTTTGCGCGCTACTCTGCGGCGGCCTTGGGACGGATGGGACAGCGAGACACCATTGCAGGGAATTGTTCGCCCAGCCTGTTTCGCCGTCCCAAGGCGTCCTTTCGTTACTAGAGTCAGTGAGCCCATGAAAACCAAGATCCAGAATTTTCTCGACCAGGAGTCCTCCGGCGGCATCATCCTTATGGTGATGGTGGTCATCGCCATGGTGTTGGCCAACTCCCCCCTGGCCCCCTGGTACGAGGCCTTTCTCGATACCCCCGCCCAGGTCAGGGCCGGGGCGCTGAACATCGATAAGCCGCTGCTGCTGTGGATCAACGACGGCCTGATGGCGCTGTTCTTCACCCTGATTGGCCTGGAGGTGAAACGGGAATTGCTGCAAGGGGCGCTCTCCACCCCCAGCAAGGCCGCGCTGCCCACCTACGCGGCCCTGGGCGGACTCATTGTGCCGGCGCTTATCTTCCTGGCCTTCAACCACGCCGATCCCCTGGCCCGCACCGGCTGGGCCATCCCCGCCGCCACCGACATCGCCTTTGCCCTGGGGATCCTGGCCCTGCTGGGCAGCCGGGTGCCGGTGGAGCTCAAGGTCTTCCTGCTGGCCCTGGCCATCATCGATGATCTGCTGGTGATCCTCATCATCGCGCTGTTCTACAGCGACGCTTTGTCCATGGTGAGCCTGGCGGTGTCCGCCCTGGCCACCGGTGTGCTGGTGTTGATGAACCGCCTTGGTGTGCGTCGACTCTCGCCCTTCCTGCTGGTGGGCATTGTCCTCTGGGTGGCGGTGCTCAAATCCGGCGTTCACGCCACCTTGGCCGGTGTGGTGCTGGCGTTCGTGCTGCCGCTGAAAAAAGACGCCAAGGGCTACTGCGCCAGCGAGCACCTGGAGCATCGACTGCACCCCTGGAGTACCTTCCTGATCCTGCCGGTATTCGCCTTTGCCAACGCCGGGGTGAACCTGTCGGGGCTGGGGATGGGCGATCTCACCTCGCCGCTGCCCATGGGCATCGCCCTGGGTCTGCTGCTGGGCAAGCCCATCGGGATCATGCTGTTCAGTGGCGCCGCTGTGCTGCTGCGCATCGCCAAACTGCCCGAGGGACTGAACTGGGTGCACCTGCTGGGGGTGTCTCTGCTCTGCGGTGTGGGCTTCACCATGGCGATGTTTGTCGGCTCACTCTCCTTTGACGCAGAAGCCTCGGACTACGCCGATCTGGCTCGCCTGGGGATCCTCATCGGCTCGGCGCTGGCGGCGCTGCTGGGCTGCCTGCTGCTCAAAGCCACGCTGCCGGAGCCGGACGCCGACGCCTCCGCCTCATCCGGCGTTTAGACGCTGGACTGGCAGGACCTGGTGCGGCTTGCCGCTGCGCCGGGTCGCCTAAGCGACCTGTAAAACCAATGAATTTTTACCAAAGAGCCAACCTCAGCATGGGGCTGGCGGTGTTCCTGGGGTTTGAGCTGGCGCTGTCCAGCGTCCTCAATGGCAACGCCGCCATCCTCGAGGGCGACCAACTGGATAGGGTTAACGCGATGCTCTGGATCGCGTTTCAGTTTCTGTTTCGCATCAAGGTGACCATCGACGACCACAACGTCTTCAGCCACCCCTCACCCAAGCACGATACCGTCCGCCTGTTGGACTTCATCCTGTTTTGTACCGCGGCGTTCCTCTTTGTGGTGGCCGCGATCTACGCCTTCGAGTTTGCGATCAGCGGCCTGTTCTTTTTGCTGGGCCTGCTGGTGGCCACGCTGTGGCTTTGGCTTCACGGCGAAGACTGGAAAATCTGGACTGTGATTAACGCCATTTACGCCACCCTGGTGGTCTTGCTTATCCACCTCTGGGTGGTCAGCCCCTGGATCAAAACCCTGTTGCTGCTGCTGTTGCTCGGCTTCCTGGCACTGGACTTCAAGCTCAGCAAAACCGCCAACCGGATGCCGTCCATCTAGGGAGAGCCCACACCCGGTGGGCCTGGTCCCCGAAAGACGTTGGTCAGAACAGATTCACCACCCACCAGTGGCGGCCACCCTGTGGCTGTTCCCTGGTACAGACGGGAAAATTGCTACTGTGACTCACGTTATTTACGCCAGCCTGGTGGCCTTGCTGATCCACCTTGGGGTGGCCAGTCCCTGGATCAAAACCCTGTTGTTTCTTTTGCTGTTCTGCTTACTGGTGCTGGATTTCTCACTTCGCAAAATGGATAAACGGAGGCCGCCGGTTTAACCCTATTTGCGGGATGAGGTAAGGCGGGGTATTTCGCAATCCATGGGTGGCCGAGTAAGCGGATATTGGCTCGGGTTCACAAACACCGTCAAAGGCGACGCCACGAATATAAAATCATCGTAGAATGGGCGCGACCGCAGTGCTATTCATGAATTATCGAATTAATATCGAGCCGATATCGATTCTTAAACCATGATGTCACGCCGGGTTTTCATTCTCTCCATATTGGAATCGTGACCGTGCCCCATTCGATGATGCGCTCGCTTATTTTGGCGGGCTTTTTGCTGATGTTTAACATCCTGTTTTACGTGGTGTCCCACCATGGCATGGACGGGGTGATTGAAGAGGCCCGCACGGAGTTTGGCGAGCTCCATGGCCGGGCTGACCAGAGCGGCATGGTCTGGCTCAGTTACGATGAGACGGATCCGGACCGCAACCTTCGCATGTTCTTTGACTTCCTCGAGGACAAGGAGAAGCAGCAGATCAGCAGCAACGGCTGCTGGGCCCTGCTGCTGATGGCCGCGGCGCTGTTGCTGCTTTGGGTGGTGCAGTGGGGGCCGCTGGCGGGGGCCCTGGTGGTGGCCCAGCCCCTGTTGACCTTCCTGTACGCCGAGTCCTGGGGGGCCCTGTTCGCGGCTTTGTTGGCCGCGGCGCTGTATTTTAAAACGATACGGATTTAACGTACATCGGTAATATTCCTAACAATACAAAGGCGCAAAACTAAGAAAGGGTGGCCCGGGGTTATAAATGACCAAAATGATTCCACCCTGTACGATTTTGGTTGCGCTCATTGATTAATGGTCTGTGCGTCCCAGTAATAAAAGCGTGGAGCCTGTTAACACTTCTGCATTAACCAGATAATCGGCACGACCGATGCCTAGCATTTCGTTGGTGCAAAAAAATAAAAACGCGGCCCGATGGCCGCGTTTTTATTGTTGAGGTCGCTGGGTGGCTCGCTCAATGGCTGAACTGGGCTCAGAACCCGGCCAGTACGATCTTGCCCCGGGCCTTCTGGGACTCCAGCAGGGCGTGGGCACGCTTGAGGTTGTCGGCATTGATGGTGCCGAAGTGCTCCGCCACCGTGGTGCTCACCTTGCCCTCGTCCACCAGCTGGGCCACCTCGGCCAGGATCGCCTGCTGACGCTGAATGTCGTCGGTATTGAACAGCGCCCGGGTGAACATGAACTCCCAGTGGATGGAGATGCTCTTGCGCTTAAAGGGCATGATGTCGAAGCTGGCCGGATCGTCGATCAGCGCCAGTTTGCCCTGGGGCGCCATCAGCTCGGCGATGGCCGCCAGGTGCTGATCGGTCTGGTTCAGGCTGGCGACGTATTTCACCGGCTTGGCGCCAAGCTGGGCCACCTGGTCCGCCAGGTTTTCCCGGTGGTTCACCACGTGGTGGGCCCCGAGCTCCTTGACCCATTCCTGGGTTTCGGGACGGGAGGCGGTGGCGATGATCTCGATGTTGGTCAGCTGACGGGCCAACTGCACCAGGATGGAGCCCACGCCACCGGCGGCGCCGATCACCAGCAGGGATTCGTTGCTGTGGTCCTGCTCCGGGTTCAGGCCCAGGCGATCAAACAGCAGCTCGTAGGCGGTCAGGGTGGTCAGCGGCAGTGCCGCGGCCTCGGCCACGCCCAGGGATTTGGGGCTGTGGGCGGCGATGCGGGCATCCACGCACTGGTACTGGGCGTTGCTGCCACTGCGGGAGACGTCACCGGCGTACCAGACCCGATCCCCCGGGGCGAAGCCAGTGACCTCGCTGCCCACGGCGGCCACCACACCCACGGCATCCCAGCCCAGCACCTGGGCCTGGCCCTCAGCGGGGCTGACGCGGACCCGGATCTTGGTGTCCACCGGGTTCACCGACACCGCTTCGACCTGGACCAGCAGGTCCTGGGGGCCCGGGCTTGGCACCGGCAGGGTGAGATCCAGCAGGGCGTCGTCGGCGTCGATGGGGCGGCTGTGGTGGTAGCCCACCGCTTTCATGGTCTGGGACATGGGATTGCTCCGATTGGTTAAGACGGCCCCATGGTATTTGACGTCGTTACGTTGAAAAACTATTGTCTGGAACAATCTCTTTCAAACAGAATTTGAAAATGAAAGCGCTGCAGGATCTGGAGATCTTCGTACTCACCGCCCGACTGGGCAGCCTCTCCGCCACGGCCCGACAGCTGGATCTCACTCCCGCGGCCACCAGCGCGGCGGTCAAACGCTTGGAGGCGGAGTTGGGGGCGGCGCTGTTTCTGCGTTCCACTCGCTCGCTGAAGCTCACCTCCGAGGGGGCCCAGTTTCTGACCCACGCCACCGAGGCGCTCAACCTGCTGAGCAGCGGCGCCGAAGCGCTGCGCTCCGGTGCCCAGCAGTTCTCCGGCACCCTGCGCCTGTCGCTGCCCTCGGACCTGGGTCGGCGCACCCTGCTGGCCTGGCTGGACGAGTTCCAGCTGGCCCACCCCAAACTCAGCTTTCACCTGCAGTTCTCCGATCGTCTCTCCGATCTCTACCACCCGGGGGTGGATCTCAGCCTGCGTTACGGCGCACCGTCTGACTCCTCGCTGGTGGCGCTGCCGGTGGCCCCCCACAACCGTCGGGTGCTGGTGGCTTCCCCGCAATACCTCGAGCGTCACGGAGTGCCTGACCACCCCGAGCAGCTCAAGGAGCACAACTGTTTGAGCTTTATGCTCAGCGAGCATCGTCATCAGCGGTGGCGTTTCGAGCGGAGCGGGGAGACCTTGGAGGTGGACGTGCGCGGCGACCGGGTGGCGGACGATGGCGAGGTGGTGCACCGCTGGGCCCTGGCCGGGCGCGGTGTGGCCTTTAAGTCTCACCTGGATGTGGTGGACGATCTGGCCGAGGGGCGCCTGGTGGCCCTGTGTTCGGACTGGCTGGGGGAGGCGGCGCCGCTCAACCTCATCTGCGGGGATCGACGCCAGCTGAGTGCCCGGGTGCGGGGGCTGCGGGCGTACCTGAGCGAGCGCTGCGCCCAGCGTCTGGCGGGGGAAAGCGCAGGCGGTCCTTAACCCGAAGCAGGGGGCGTTCCACCACCAGGTGCAGGGCCAGGGCCAGCGCCGTGCTCAGCAGGCTGTAGAGGGCCAAAAAGCCGAGCCAGCCGGTCACCCCCTGGAGGGTCTGGGGTGGGACAAGCGCCAGGCTGAGTGGGATCACCAGCATGTGGGCCAGGTAGAGGCTGAAGGAGAGCCGGGAGATCAAACGCAGGGGCACGGAGCACAACAGCCGGGCCAGGGGGCCGGTGAGGTAGCAGGCGCTCAGCACCATGGCGGCAAAGAGCACAGAGCCGACGGCGATGCCCAGGCTCACCCAGCCCCAACGGGCCGAGCCCAGCCAGTCGGTTACGCTCAACAGCCCCACCATCAGCGCCGCGCACAGGGCGAACGCCCAAAGCGCCCGGGGCGCCAAGCCGGGGGCCGGAGGACGTTTTTGGTAGAGCAGGGCCATCAGAATGCCCCAGCCAAAACCGTCCAGCGCCTGGTGGAAGGGGGCCCGGACGGCCCAGAAAAACTCGCCGTAGCTGTCGATGTTCTGAGTCAACAACACCCAGGTTCGCCCCAGCAGGGGCAGCAGACAGAGGGCCAGGGCCAGGCTCAACTGCCAGCGTGGTCGCCCCTGCAGCGCCAGCAGCAGCCCCACCAGCCAGGGGGCCAGCAGGTAGAACTTCTCCTCGGTGGCCAGGGACCAGAGGGCCACCAGGAAGCGGGCGCCGAAATAGTCCTGCATAAAGAGCAGATGAACCGAGAGATCAAAGATGGGGTCCGAGCTGTTGTGCTGGTAGAGGGGAATGGCGCCCAGCAGAATGAGCGCGATCACCGCGTAGTAAAGGGGAAAGGTGCGCAGCACCCGCTTGGCCAGGTAAGTCTTAAGAAAGCCGAAACTTGGCCCCTGGGCGGGCCAGCGGCGGATCAGGTGGTGGGCGATGAAAAAGCCGCTCAGGACGAAGAAGAGATCCACCCCCAGCCAGCCGTTGGCCATCAGGTTCAGCGCCGACGGCAGGCTCTCCACGCCGGTGAACTTGGGGTACTCGGCGACGCCATGGCGCATCATCACCAGCAGAATGGCCAGGGCGCGCAGCCCATCCAGGGCGGGGATCTGCCCCGGCGGGCCGGCCAGGTTGCGGGTCCATTGCACCGGTCAGGCCTCGAGCCCTATGGTGCGTTTGACCTCCTTGCGGCGGATCTTCCAGATGTAGCTGTCGACGATGTAGTGGTGGAAGTTGATCGACTGGTAGGCGATCAGCACCAGGGGCAGCGAGGTGTGGGGTTGCAGCAGACCCAGGGCGCCGTCCACCGCGCCGTAGAACAGGGCGGTGGCCAGGATGCAGAAGGCGGCGTAGACCAGCGCCATCCGAGGCTGCACCAGCCAGGAGATCACCCGGTGTTTGGGGTCCACCCCCTCGCGAAAGCGGTTGGCGTTGAAGTGCCAGACAAAGAGGATGTACTGGAAGTTGTGCCAGATGTTGATGGCCAGCCAGCCGATGGTGATGTCCTCAATCAGCACATAGGCCACCAGGTAGACGCCGTGATGACTGAGCAGGTAGAGCAGATGGGCCGGGGAGACCTGCCCCTGAAAAAGGCCGCGCAGGGCGCCGACCAGCCACCACAGGGCGGACAGGCCGGTGACGGTCACCAGGGCCCAGAGCAGGGGCCCGGGCACCGGCAGCGTCCAGACCTTGGTGAACAGGAAAGTCTCAGGCTGGCGGGCGGACATGGCCAGGAAGGCGGTTAGGGGCACCAGGTAGAACACCGCCCGGGCCAGGCCGCCGTGCTGGTTGTCACTGCCGGTCTTAAACTGCAGGGACTTGCTGATCCCCTCGCTTTGCCGGGTGTAGTGCCACCATTGCCAGTGCAGATAGAGGGTGAAGATCACCCAGCTGAATCCCGCCAGGGCGGTGAGGCTGACCGCCGCCAACACCATGGCCGGCAGGTAGTAGACCAGAAACCGCATCTCCTCGGGCCTGTCCTGGTAGTAGCTGAGCCGGGTGTAGGTGGCGATAACGTGGTGGTAACCGAGGAAGAAAAGGTCGAGGGTGAGGATCCGGATGAAGTGTTCCGGGCGGTACAGCGCATAATAGGCGGTGAGGATGGCCAGGACCGGGATCCCCAGGATCAGCACCCGGTCAAACACCGGGCCCCGGAGATAGAGGGCTTGAGCTTGAGACATGGAAGCTCCTGAGCGGACAGCAGGACGCGCTTCGTTCTAGTTGGATGGACTGGCAGGCCGTAGCGCTGCATCAGTTTGAAATGTAGCAGCAAATCGTTAGGGAAAAGGGAACACCAGATGAGCGAATGGCAGAGTGAAGATCTCGATGCCTTGGCCGAGGCGCGGCAACTGCTGGAGCACCCGGGTTTGGCGGCCCGGTTCAGTCACGCGCTGGGCGGCCCCATCGAGGCGGGAATGAAGCGCTTGCCCGCCGGCTGGCGGGAGCGGGTCAACGGCGTGACCCACTCGGCGCTGCAGCAGGCGGTCAAGGCGGCGGTGCACACCCTCAATCGCGACGTCCAGCCCAAGCCAGCCAATCGGCTGCATAAGCTGGCGGTGGCCACCAGCGGCGGGGTGGGCGGCTTTTTCGGCTTGCCGGCCCTGGCGGTGGAGCTGCCGCTGTCCACCACGGTGATGCTGCGGGCCATCGCCGACATCGCCCGCAGCGAAGGAGAGGCCCTGGACACCCCGGATGCGCAGTTGGCCTGCGTGACGGTGTTCGCCCTGGGGGGCGAGGGCGGTGAGGACGACGCCACAGACTCGGGGTACTTCGCGGTGCGCGCCGCCCTGGCGCAGTCGGTCACCCAGGCGGCGGAACACCTGGCCACTCGAGGCCTCAGCGCCGAGGGGGCCCCGGTGCTGGTGCGCCTGATCAGCGCCGTCGCCCAACGGTTCTCGGTGCAGGTCTCGCAGAAGGTGGCGGCCCAGGCGGTACCAATTTTGGGGGCCGCCGGCGGGGCTACCATCAACACGTTGTTTATCGATCACTACCAGCAGATGGCCCGAGGCCACTTTATCGTCCGTCGGCTGGAGCGGCATTACGGCGCCGAGGCGGTGCAGGACGCCTACCGGGCGCTGGCCCCCTGAGACCAAATGCGCCCTATGGCTGGCCGGGGATGGCCGTTATAATCCCGTGCTAATGGTTGTTCTTTAGATAGTTATTGTGATGAAAGCCCTGCGTGCCCTGTCCCTGTTGCCCGGCCTGTTGCTGGCGCCGGTTGCCGCCGAAGAGGTGGTGCCCCTGTTCGAAACCGAGCCCAACTCCGTCATCGACCGGCTGGAGAGCCTCTTTGCGGTCTTTGGTGCCGAGGAGGAGTACGACGAGAGCCAGGGGCTGAACTCCAGCTACATCCCGGCGGTGTTCTACACCCCGGAGCAGGGGCTGGGGGTGGGGCTGCTCTACGTCGGCCTCTATGGGGAAACCGAGGGCGGCACCTTGCAGCCCTCCTCGGTGGTACTGAACCCCTACGTCTCTACCAACGGCTCCATCGGCCTCTCCACCGAAGCCACCCACTTTTTCAACCGTGGGGATGATCGCTTCCACCTGGAGTTCAAGGTGCGGGACGACACCGCGGTGTTCTACGGCATCGGGTACGATCAGGGCCAGCAGGACGACAACAAGATTGATTACTCCGAGCGGCTGCTGACCCTGGAGCCCATGTGGCTGACCCGCATCGGCGGCCACCTTTTTGCCGGGGTGGGGGCCAACCTGGAGGTGGTGCGTCCCCATGAGGTGGAGCTGGAGGGCGGTGTCCTGCCGCCGCCGGATCAACTGGTGAACAACACCAGCTACGGCGCCTTCGTCACCGGGGTGTACGACTCCCGGGACAACACCCTGAGCGCCTCCGAGGGGATGTACCTGAAGGCGGAGCTCGGGGCCTACTACGACGACACCAACGGCAACAGCTTTGGCGCCTACAACCTGGCCGCCTCCCAGTACCTCTCCTTGGCCCCGGGCCCGGGATTGCTGGCCTGGCAGGTGCGGGCGGATCTCACCTCTGGCGAGGTGCCCTGGAACCGCTTGCCGGATCTGGGGGGCGATGACGCCATGCGGGGCTACATCCAGGGCCGCTACCGGGACAACCAGATGATGATGGCCCAGGTGGAGTACCGCCTGCCCATCTACTGGCGACTGGGGATGGTGTTCTGGGGCGCCGCCGGCACTGTGGCCGAGGACGTCTCCGGGCTTTGGGACGACACCCTGGCCAGCTACGGCACCGGCTTTCGCCTCAAGGTGAAGGACAAGGTGAACGTGCGGGCGGACATCGGCTTTGGCGAGCACGAAACCACCTTCTACTTCCACGTCAACGAAGTGTTCTGACCGGTCGGCATCGCATTTTCTAAGGGGGCCTGTGGGCCCCTTTGCCGTTTCATGGGGGCAAAAAAACGGCCCGATTCACGAGGAAGGGGCCGATGTTCAAAATGACAATGGGGTGAGACAGCCCCATCCCCAAAGCCAGCGCCGTGCCAAAAATATAAAATCCATATTTAACAAGGTCTTAAGCATGGTTTGTCGCGCTGCTGGCCTGAGATCTGCACCCCCTTGGGGCGTTTGCCCCCCAAGTTTGGGGCAGGGGTGGGCTTCAGGCCGCACCGGCATTGCTAACAAAAGGCAAAAAATGTGTTAGCGTCTGACTTGTTGGGGTTTGTCAGTGCGTTAGGCGAGATGACCCCGCAGGATCCGGGGCCCGATTGGGCCCACACCGGCCATTCGGTATGCGGCTGCACCAGAGCGGCCCTTAACAGCGAGGTAGTGATGAATAACAAGATCGTGGGAATCGTATTGCTGGTCATCGGCGTGGCGTTGGCGGCCTGGGGCTACAACATCTACGACTCCGCCAGCTCTCAGGTGACCCGCGCCCTCAGCGGCGATGCCCCCATGGAAGCCTGGGCTGGCATGATTGGCGGCGCCATCTGCGCCCTGATTGGGCTGTTCAAACTCAAATAAGCGCGACAGAACGCGCAAGAACACAGGGGCCCGACGGGCCCCTGTTTGGTTTGGCTCAGCCGGCCAGCTCCTCCTGCTCCGCCTCGGCCACCTTGAGGGCCTGCAACTGCAACTCGTACATCGCCTTGTAGTGGCCCTCGGGCTCGGCCATCAGGCTGGCGTGATCCCCCTGCTCGATGATCTCCCCATGGGCCAGCACCACAATCTGATCCGCGTGGCGAATGGTGGAGAGCCGGTGGGCAACCACGATAAGGGTTACCTCGCCGCGCAGGTCATTGAGGGCCGCCTGCACCACCTGCTCGGTTTCGCTGTCGACGTTGGCGGTGGCCTCATCCAGCAGCAGGATCTTCGGTGAGGCCGCCAGGGCCCGGGCGATGATGAGCTGCTGGCGCTGGCCGGTGGACAGGCGCATCCCCCCCTCACCCAGTTCGGTCTGATAGCCCTGGGGCAGGGCGGTGATCACGTGGTGCAAATGGGCGCGCTTGGCGGCGGACTCCACCGCCGCCTGGCCCAGTCCGCGGCCCATGTCGATGTTGTCGTACAGACTGGCGGCCAGGACGAAGGGCTCCTGGGGAATAAGGCCCACCCCCTGGCGCAGCCCGTCGTGGCCGTATTGCACCAGGTCCTGGTCATCGAGCTGGATCTGGCCGGGCGCACTGGGATAGAAGTTCAGCAGCAGGGAGAGCAGGGTGCTCTTGCCGCTGCCGGTGTGGCCCACCACGGCGTAGAACCCCCCGGCGGGCACCGCCAGGTTGAGCCCCTTGAGCACCGGCTTGTCCTCGCTGTAGCCAAAGCGCAGATCCTTAAGGGCGATCGCCCCGCGCTGCACCTGGGCCTGCTCGGACTGGTAGTGCTGCTCCTCCTGGGCCAGCAGGGTGGAGACCCGGTCACCGGCCACCATCGCCTGCTGGTAGAGGTTGAAGCGCTGGGTGATCTCCGCCAGCGGCTCGGTAAAGCGGCCCATGTAGCTTAAGAAGGCGTACAGCACCCCCACCTGGGCTACCCCCTCCACCACCTGCACGCCAAACAGGGCGATGATCGCCACCAGCACCAGCACTGCCAGCATGTCGATGGCCGGGCGAAGCAGGGCGGCGCCGATCCGCACCGTCTTCATCCGCGCGCCGTAGTAGCCCTGGTTGACCTCGTCGAAGCGCTCCAGGTAGCGCTGCTGCCCGGCGGTGGCCTGGATCACCGCCATGCCGGCGATGGACTCGCTGATGTTGGCGTTGATGTCGGAGCGCAGGGCCCGAGAGTGGGCCACGGCGGGGCCGGAGAAGCGCTGGTAGAGGTAGATGATCAGCACTACCGTGGGCACGAGGCCCAGGGCGATGATCATCAGTTTCAGATCCAACAGCGCCATGGCGATCAGCATGCCGATGAGCAGGATGGCGTTGCCCAGCACGTTGGAGAGGAACTGGACGTAGAGATCCTTGATGGACTCGGTGTCGTTGGTGATGCGACTGACCAGCTGCCCCGTACGGGCGTGATCGAAGTAGCTCATCGGCAGGCGCACCACGTGGCCGAACACCCGGCGGCGGATGTCCAGCACGGCACTGAGGGCCATCTCGGAGAAGCGCAGGGTCTGCTGGTAACGCAGCCAGGCACTGCCCAGCTGGGTGACACCGTACAGCAGCAGCAGGCCGGTCAGGGCGGCGGGAGCGAAGTCCCCCTTAAGCAGGTGATCGTCGATGAAGATCTTGGCCAGGATGGGGCCGGCCACGTCCAGGGCGGTGGCCAGCACCAGCAGGGTCAAGGCCTTGGCCAGCAGCGGCTTGTCCTTGTAGATGTACCCGGCCAGCAGGGCGAAGGTGCCGCCGGTCCGCTCAGTGCTGCTCATGGATCTGCGCCTCCATCTGTTGATAGGTCCACATGCGGCCATACCAGCCGTCCTGCTGGCTCAGTTGTCGGTGATCTCCCCGCTCCAGGCACTCGCCGTGGCCCAGCACCAGGATCTCATCCGCCTGGGCCATCGAGGCGAGACGGTGGCTGATGATGATGCGGCTCTGGTCGGGTCGGTGGGCCCGCAGGTGGGTCAAAATGGTTTGCTCGGTCTCCACGTCCACCGCAGAGAGGGCGTCGTCCAGCACCAGGATGGGGGCGCGGGAGAGCAGGGCCCGGGCAATGGCGATGCGCTGGCGCTGACCGCCGGAGAGGGTGACGCCGCGCTCCCCCACCAGGGTCTGATAGCCCTCGGGGAAGCGCAGGATGTCCTCGTGTATGGCCGCCAGGCGGGCGGCTTCGGCCACCGCCTCATCCGACGCCTCCGGCCAGGCCAGGGCGATGTTGTCGCGGATGGAGGCGCTGAACAGGAAGCTGTCCTGGGGCACATAGGCAAAGGCGCTGCGCAGGCTGTTGAGCCGGTAGTGGGCCAGGTGCTGTCCCCCCAGGGTGAGTTGGCCCGGCTCGGCCTCCCAGTAGCGCATCATCAGCTGCACCAGGGTGGTCTTGCCGGCGCCGGTGGGCCCGGCGATGCCCAGGGTGTGGCCCGGAGGCAGGGTCAGGGAGAGGCCATTGAGCGCCGCGCTCTCGCCGCTTTGGTAGGCAAAGGTGAGGCTGTTGGCCTCCAGGGTGGGGTCGGTGACCTCGCCCTGGCCGAGATCCGCCACGCTGTCCGGCACCTTGAGCATCGCCTCGATGCGGCCGTTGGCGGCACTGCCGCGCTCGACGATGTTGAGCAGCCAGCCAAAGGCGAACATCGGCCAGATGAGCTGACCCAGGTAGAGGGAGAAGCTGGTGAGCTGGCCCACGGTCAACTCGCCATGGTGGATGAGGAAGGCGCCGAAACCCAGGGTCAGGGCGCTGGCCAGGGTCAGGCACACGAAGATCACCGGGTCGTAGAGCGCTTCGGTGCGGGCCACCTGGTAGTTGCTCTTGGCGGCGTCATCGGCGATGGCGCCGAAGCGGTCGGACTCCACCTGCTCCCGCCCCATCGCCTTGACCAGACGCACCCCGACGATCGCCTGCTGGGTGGCGTCGTTCAAGGTGGAGAACTTCTCCAGGGAGTCGCGAAAGTGCAGGTGCAGCCGCTTGGAAATTTTGTAGAAGGCCCAGCCCATAAAGGGGAAGGGCACCAGGGCCACCAGGGCCAGGCGCCAGTCGATCACCACGAACATCATCGCCAGCACCAGGATAAAGGTGAGGATCCCGTCGAAGCCGGAGAGGATCCCCTCGCCGGCGGCCATCTCCACCGCGTCGATGTCGTTGGTGGCCCGGGCCATCAGATCGCCGGTGTTGTGCTGGCTGAAAAACGCCTGGCCCTGGCGGGTGAGGCGCTGGTAGAAGCGGTGGCGCAGCACGGTGCCCAGTTGGTAGGAGGTGCCAAAGAGCACCACGCGCCAACCAAAGCGCAGCAGGTAGAGGGCGATGGCGATCCCCAGCAGCTGGGGCAGGTAGCCGCCGTCCCAGTCGCCGCCGGTGGGGACGGTCAGCAGGCCGTCGACGGTCTGGCCAATCAGGTAGGGCACCAGCATATTGAGCAGGGCCACCGCCAGCAGCATCACAACGGCCAAGGCATAGGTTCGGGCGTGCTGGCGGAAAAACCAGCCCAAGTGCACAAAGAGGGACATCTCACTTCCTGGTGAACGCGTGGCGGGCGAGGCCCGGTGGCGCGGGGTGGTACAACGGCTGCCCGGCTCAGGGCACTGGCAGGCAGAAAATCATTATGACGCCTAAGGGGGCAAAAGGCAGCCCCACCGGCGGCCTTCACCTGCCCCGGTGGCCCCAGTGCTGAGATTTTGAGCGGGTCGTGATCCTCCCCTTAGATCCGTTTACCCAACTTCGGTAAGCTGCGGCTCTTTCTAGAAAAACGAGAACAACAATGACGGAAAACCCGAAACAGACCGAAGCGGCCCTGATTGACGGCAAGGCGATCGCCCAGCAGGTGCTGGACGAGGTGACCCAGGAGGTGTGCCAGTTGACCGCTGCAGGCCAGGCCCAGCCCTGTCTGGCGGTGGTGCTGGTGGGGGAGGACCCGGCCAGCCAGGTGTACGTGCGCAACAAGCTGCTTAAGTGCCAGCAGGCGGGCATTCAAAGCCGGGAGCACCGCCTGGCGGTGCAAAGCACCGAGTCGGATCTTCTGGGGCTGCTTGAGACCTTAAACCGGGACCCACAAGTGCACGGCATCCTGGTGCAGCTGCCACTGCCCAAGCACATCGATGAGCAGAAGGTGATCCAGGCCATTGCCCCGGAAAAGGACGTGGACGGGTTCCATCCGGTCAATATGGGCCGCTTGATGGCCGGCGCGCCGGACCGACTGGTGCCCTGCACGCCACTGGGGTGCCTTATTATGCTGCGCCACACCCTGGGCGAGCGGTTGAGCGGCAAGCATGTGGTGGTGGTGGGTCGCTCCAACATCGTCGGCAAGCCCGCGGCACTGTTGGCCCTGGAGCAGCACTGCACCGTCTCCGTGGTCCACTCCCGCACAGAAAACATCGAAGCGCTGTGCCGTCAGGCGGACATCCTGATCGTGGCCGTCGGCCGGCCGGAGCTGGTGCGGGCGGACTGGGTCAAACCCGGCGCCGTGGTGCTGGATGTGGGGATCAACCGGGTGGAGCGCGACGGTAAGCCCCGCCTGGTGGGGGACGTGGCCTTTGACGAGGTGGCGGCGGTGGCCTCGGCCATCACTCCGGTGCCCGGGGGCGTCGGGCCCATGACCATCGCCTGCCTGCTGCGTAATACCCTGCAGGCCTACCGCCAGCAGCAAGGTTGAGAAAAGCGCCCCTCGGGGCGCTTTTTTGATGGGGCGGTCAGCGCCAGAAACGGAACTGGATAACGGCGCCGTACTGGGGATCCGACATCCGCTGCTGCTCGAAGTGGCCGTGGGTGTAGTCCTCCAGCACCCGCTGCCAGAACTTCACCAGATCCTGGGCGCTCTCCATGGGTCGGCTTATCCAGATCCCCGGATGGCGGTCCAGCAGGGATTGCACCAGGTGGCGCCCCAGGTGGCCGTGACGGCAGGCGGGAATGATGTAGAGATCGCGCACCTCGTGTTGATCGCCATGGTCCACCACGCTGGCCAGGCCGCAGGGGATCCCATCCTGGTAGAGCAAGAACCCCTCCACCGTCTCCCCCAACTCGGTGCCACGACAGAATCGCCCCTCTCGGTCGGGCTTTTTACGGGTCAGGCGGGAGAACTCACTTTCGTAGGCCTGGGCCAGGTTCTGGTACACCGGCAGCCACTGCGGCGTCACCGCCACCACCTCGGGCTCAGAAAATCCCATCTCGCCTCCTGTGCCATCGCTACCCCGGATGGGGTAAGTATGGGGCAGAACTGCCGGGCCAAGGCCGGGGGAGGACGTGGGCAAAAGGAACAATCCGGGGGTGACTTGCTATCGCTTTGACTTTTAAGATGAACACACTGATAGCCAGGGAGGCAGACCATGACCGAGGACACCCCGATTCTGACGGGCCGCTTTAACCCCAAGGTGTGCACCTACTGGGTGACCACCGGCGCCATCGCCTTTGGCGTCACCATCGTTGGCTTGCCGCTGCTGCTGTTGTGGATCCCCCTGGGGCTCTGGGGCACCCGCCGCTACCTGGCCAACATGGAGTGCGTGCTGACCGCCAAGGCGCTCAAGGTGAAAAAGGGGATCTGGGTGAAGCGGGAGAAAACCATCCCCCTTGAGAAGATCACCGACATGGGGATGATCCAGGGGCCCTTGATGCGCGCCTTTGGCCTGCACCGGCTGACGGTGGAGACCGCCGGTCAGTCCGGAGAGGGGGCGCTGGTCTCCCTGATTGGGCTCGAAGGGGCGCCCGAGTTTCGCGAAGCGGTTCTGGCCCAGCGGGATGCCCTGAGCGGCCCGGCGCCAGCGACCGCGGCGCCAGCCTCAACCTCAGAGGACCCGGCCACCCTTAAGGCGATCCACGAGACTCTGCTGCGCATCGAAGCGGCCCTGTCGGCATCGCCGGAGCGGCCATCGAACTCTCCGGAGGCTACGCCGGAGAACGACCGGGTGTAGTGCCGGACAAGCCGATCAAAAACGCCGTCCCTGGGGACGGCGTTTTTATGCGACTTACAGCTTGTGCAGGATGCGGCGGGCCACTCGCTCGGCGCAGCCGAACTGGCTCCAGTCCTCGGTCAGCAGCAGGGTCTCTTTCTGCCGGCAGATGTGCGGCAGGAAGGTGTCGTGGCAATCGGAGACCAGCTTGATGTAGTCGTAGCTGGTGCCGGTTTCCGCGTCCCGGGCCCGCTCCACCATGCGCTGGTAGGAGAGGGTGGGGTTGGACTTCAGGTAGATGACGCTGGTCACCTTGGGGTAGTCGTCCAGCTTGTCCCAGATGTCATAGTAGTAGGTCAGATCGGCGCCGTCCGGGCGGCAGGCTTCCTGCAGGTTGGCCTGGCAGAACACCAGATCGGAGTAGAGGGAGCGCTCCAGCACGTAGTTGTAGGCCGGATCCAGGTCCTGGCACAGGCTGGCTCTGTGGTTGGTGATAAAACGCTGGAAGGCGATGCGCTGACTGGGGTCGCGGGTGAACGCGGCCAGCAGGCGCTGGAACTCCGGGTTGGTGTCCACGTCCTCGAGGATCATCTTCCAGGGGCGACCGTCCATCTCGTTCAGCCGTTCCACCAACTTGGGCACCAGGGTGGATTTGCCCACGCCGATGTTGCCCTCTACCGCCACCAACTCAAATTCCTGTGCCATCTGTGCGCCCAACGATTACTGCCAAAAACGGCGCGAAAGTCTACTGCCAATGAACCGCCATCACCAGTGAAAAAAGCGCTCGCTGACGAGTCAAACCAAATTGAATAAAAGCTGTACAAAAGCGTCACTTGAGTGGTGAAAAACCGGACGGTCTGCGGCGATAAAAGCACCATTGAGCACGGCGTGAGCAGATCCCCCTTGAGCCCCTTTCCCCGGCGGTCGCTTGGGGTACACTAGGAGCACGAGCGTCGAGGGTTGAATCTGTCATGAGCCAGGATCCTTTTATCGGGCGGGAGCCCGCCCCCTTTTCATTGATGCGCATCGATGTCTCCTTCGAGTTGCCCGAGGAGCTGGTCCCCGGGGTGGAGCGTGCGCTCTCCGCCTACGTGGATCACCCGGACGTGCAGACGGAGATCGTCACCTGCGGTTACCAGGGGGGGCAGTTCGAGCTGGAGCTGGTCTACTTCTCCAGTGACGGCAGTTACCGCAACGAGCTGGCCTGGCTGCACAAGGCGGTGCAGAGCGTCATCGTTCCGGTGCCCGTGTTCACGGTTCAGATCCGCAAAGACTGACGGGTTTAGGCCCGTCTAACGATCCGGTTCGCGTTGCCGAGCCGGGTCGAGCCCGGTTCGCTGACTTGCGCAGCCGGATCGGGTACTCTCAGACCCTATCCCCTTTAGCTGTTGTGTTTAGAGGAATTTTTGTGCCCTTTTTGAAGTCCCTATTTTGTATCCAGGGTCGGGATAGCCGCCTTCGTAGCGCGCTGGTCCACCTCTCGCTGGTGGCGGTGTTGCTGCTGTGGGTGGCGCTGTTTGTCGCGGCCCAGCCCGCCACGCGCCTTATTGTGGGACTTGGCCTGGCGCTGCCCGGTGCGGCGCTGAGCCTGGCGGCGGCCCGGCGCCGGCTGAACGACAGTGCTCGGCCTGCCACCCTGGCCTGGCCGGCTCTGGGCCTGTGGGGACTTTTCGCCGTGGTGCAGACCCTGTCGCCCTTTAGCCTTTGGGCCACTCTGGCCGGCGCTGCCTACCTGGGCTTCGCTGCACTGCTCTCTGCGTTCCCCGTCAGCCGCAACCGGGGCCGATTCGCCCCCGGCGACGAAGGGGTTTGGGGCTACAGCGGTCCGGTGGACCTCTCCGCGCTGCATCAGGATGCGCCGGTGGCCCGCTACCAGGGCCGGGTGGAACCCTCCCTGGATGGGCGCGGCAATGCGCCCACGGTGATCCCCGAGCCCCAGGCGGCCCAGCCGGATCCCAGTTACTGGGACGACGAACCCAAGGGCCTGGACATCACAGGCCTGCTCAAGCGCGTTGCTGCGACGGTGCTGCCGCTGCTGCAAAAACAGTGGAAACCCCTGGCCGGCATTGTTGGTGTTGTTGTGCTGCTCAGCCTGGCGGTGAGCTTCTGGCCCAAGGGCGGAGCCGACACCGCGGCCAGTGCCGAGGTGGTGGAGGTGGCCAAGCCCGAGGTGCCGGTGTTTGAACACCAGGTGGCCATGCCGGACACCTATGAGCTGCTGATGAACCAGGACGGCATCATCGTGAAATGGCCCGGCGATCCCTCCGCCCAGGGGGAGATCTGGTCGCTGCTCACCGCCAAAGGGGAGCGCCAGTGCGCCCAGATGCGGTTTAACAACGGCAACAGCTACCGGGCCGTGAAGGTGGAGGTGTGGCCGGGGGACGTGTACTACGCCTACTTCTCGCCGCTGGACACCTCGGACATCGTCTACGACGTGGCGATGCGGGGCAACTTCACCCTGTGCGGCTACCCCTTCAGCCTGCGCGGCAGCATGGACATCCTGCGGGCCCATCCGGCCTTTGCCCTCTACACCCGCCGTTAAGTCCAGCTCCGACACGAAAAGGCCCCGTTCCGGGGCCTTTTTTGCTTTCAACTGACAGAGCCATACTTGCTACCGCGCCTGTCATGATCAGTGCTATCCAGACTTGCGAAACTGAGCCGCGCTTTTCCCCGACCAGGTTTTCATCGCCCGGTTAAAGTTCGAGGTATCGTTGTAGCCGACCCGGTAGGCGATATCACTGATGGCATAGTCGGTTTGCTGCAGCAGGTAGCTGGCCTTCTTAAACCTGGCCTCATCCTTGATCTGGGTGAAAGAGATCCCATGTTGCTTGAAGAACCGGTATAGCGTCTTTCGGGTGGTGCCAAATAGCGAGGCGAGCCAGTCGATGGTAAAGCTTGGAAGGTGAGCATAGGTATCCGCCAGCAGTAAGACCTCCTGGAGCCCGTGGGATTTAAAGTTATCACTGGCCAGTGGTTGAAACCCGCCGATATCCGGAAGCTCAATCAGGGCAAAAGTACAGTCATACTCGAACCAGGTCCCGGGATACTCGCTGTCGTAATGGGCCCCAAGATGCCTGGCGGTAGTCATTTGAACCCGTTTAGGAAGCCAGTCCCTGCCAAGCCAGTGCTGGCAAACCCCGATCAATCCCGCAATTCGATGCCATTCGATCTCGGCATAGCCCGGAAAGCCGGGTCGCAAATTGCCGCGGCTGCACAGACACCAGTATCCGTCGACCATTTCCAGCCAGTACGTTAACTGTCGGCTCATCTTCGCCGAGTTGGTCATGATGGCAGCCATGGTCTGCTGAAAGCTGGCATCTTTATCAACAATTTCCCTGTCTTGATGCAGCAACCACTTGGCCGCGTCTTTTCCCACTTCTATCGACATCAGCCTTGGGCATTTCGATCGCATGGACTGAATGAACAGGCAGGTGTTCTCGATCGGCAGCCATTTCTCATACGAAGAGATATCGGTCGGTAAGCCCTGTAGCTCTGCCTCCTCCCGCCACGGGATCCGATGCCGTTCAAAGTAGTGAATATAGAATCCCATGGTATTGGACGATGTTAGATGCAAGGCCCGTGTATTCATTGCCATGCCAGCAGCTTCCTAATGTCCCCAGATGACCTATCTCGATGTTAGCACACCTCATAGAATCCCCCCCAGTTGATGCGGGGAGATGCAAAACATTAATAAATCGACTCGATAGGCGAATTATTGTCGATGCCTCCCGCTGCGTGGCAATAGTTCAACCATAAGGCTGGTCGGATTATTAAGAAAGGCAACGGCGAGGCATAATTCGACCGGAAAATAAAGAGTCCACAATTAGCTCTCATAGCTTGAAATTAGAATAAGGCGGCACCGTTGTCTGGGCCGATGACAAGTCCTATTTCTAATTAATCAACTCTTGGCTGGCACTCCTAATGACTGATTTGTCTGATGTTGGAGTTAAGCCTTGTACTTATAACTTGGAAGTTTAAAGCCAACTCTATATTCATTTTTAGGAAACCGATCATGAAATCAGTGTACAAACTCAGTCGTGCCGCCTTGTTAGTGGCTGGCGTAATAGCCGCATCCATGGCTATTGCCGAAACATCCCCCCTGGAAGAGGCTCTGAAGGTACCAGGCGCTAAACCTGAGATCCCTGTAACCCAGGTTAAAACAGGTTTTGATCAGCCCTTTATTGATGAAGCACGTGACAAATTTGGCAACTTCCACATGCAGATGGGGGGTGATCATGCGTTGTACTACACCATCAAGATGACGGAGTTTATGCCCTCTGCGCTTGCCATGCCGCACGGTGAGGTAAGCCCACTCAAGCGTAATATCGACAGCTCACTGAATGACCTGACTTTTGTTATGGGCGATGGGGAGCAATCCGTAAGTCTGGGCGAGTACATTCACGACGATAAAACACGTGTGCAGGGCATCATGATCCTCAAAGGTGGTGAGGTCGTGTATGAGTCCTTCCCGGGTATGAACCCAGAGCAGACCCATATCTGGGCGTCTGTTTCCAAGACAGCGGTTGGTACCATCCTGACCATGCTGGAAATGGAAGGCAAAGTGGATACCAGCAAGCCGATCACCCAGTACGTGCCAGAGCTGAAAGGCACCGAGTGGGATAAGGTGAGCCTGCTGGATGCCATCAACATGGCGTCGGGCCTGGATATCAGCGAAAACGCGGCCAATACCCTGGACCCGAACTCGGTGTTCCAGCGCATGCTGTCTGCGGACTTCAACGTGCCCAATCCCCAGGGCGAGATTGAAGATGAGATGCAGGTCCTGCGTGATGTTGTCCCGCTTGAGGGCGAAGAGCCCGGCAAGGTCGCCCGCTACAGCTCGACCGTGACCAAGGTTCTGGGTGTGGCCATCGAAAATGTCGAGCAACAACCCTACACCCAGGTGTTCGAAGATCGCATCTGGTCCAAGATTGGTGCCCGTGCCTCAGCACAGATCAACATTACGCCGGCGGGCCACGCGGTAGCCTACGGCATGATCAACAGCCGCCTGGACGATCTGGCTCGTTACGGTCTGATCTTCACGCCAAGCTGGAACACGGTCGCCAAGGCGCCTGTCGTTCCGACACAGGTGATTGAGCAGATGCAAAAAGGCGGCAACCACGAAGCCTATATGGCCGGTGATTTTACTCACCATTCATGGGTGCAAGCGGCCTTCGGTCTGGACATGCCAATCTACAACTCGCACCAGTGGGATGCCGTCTGGGACGACGGTGCCATGTTTAAACACGGCAACCTCTACCAGAGCCTGTACGTAGACCCCGCCCGCGACGTGGTGGGCGTCGCCTACTCGACCTCACCGGTTTACCTGACGCCGGACCTGATCCCAGGTTATCTGCGCGAAGCGGCAAAACAACTGGCAGACAAGTAACGTAAATGCCCTTTGTATTTGTTAACAAAGGGCCAATTAAAATCCTAATTAAATTAATACAGGCCTGACCAATGTGGCGCCAATAATGGTGCGGTTCTGGCTGGTCTGTATTTTCTGGAGATAACATGAAACCCTTTAAGGCCAACAAACTGGCAGTAACTGTTGCGCTGTGCAGTGCACTGACATTTTCAGGAGCCATTGCTGCAAAAACCATGATCAACCCTGACGGGCCAACTCTGGTGAACCCGAGTGAATTAAGCACGTCTCTTTCGGTGCCAAAGATTTTGGAGATCAGCAGCTTTTTTAACCAGCCTGAAAATAAGGTGAAGATCCAGTTCCCCTCGGCGCAAACTGAGTTTGCCTGGGTAAATATGTCGAAGTTTTATCCCTCGGTGCAGGTGCCTCGCAGCGGCCAGGTATCTGAACTGCCCTACGCGATTGATGCCGGTATCAACGACGTCGAATACATGAACAATCGCGATGGCAAGATGATTTCGGTTGACCAGCACTTCGAAACCAAGCCGATTGATGCCATGGTTGTTGTGAAGGATGGCCAAATCGTGTTTGAGCGCTATAAGACCATGCGTCCAGAAGACAAGCACCTGTGGATGTCGGTCTCAAAAGTGACCGGGTCGACCATGCTGGCCATGCTCGAGCAGGAGGGCAAGGTGGATACCCAGAAGCCTGTAAGCCACTACCTGGAAGAGCTGAAAGGCTCAGTGTGGGATACCGTTAAGGTCGAAGAAGCCCTGGATATGGCGGCTGGTCTCAACGGCACAGAGCATGACGAAGCCATCCAGGACTCACGTACCAACCCCGATCAGATCTGGTACCGCTGGGCAGCGACCGATGCCATTGGTATGGCACCGGACGTGCGTGGCCGCAACGAAAGCTGGTCTGATGTACTGGGTTCCATGGAGCGCAAAACGCCTGGCCACCGGGTCTTTGAGTACAACTCGATCAATACCTTCGTGATCAACCGTATCGTGGAGCGGGTTGCTGACAAGCCACTGTCTGAGCTGTTCGCCGAGAAAGTCTGGAGTAAGCTGGGCATGGAGCACGACGCTTACTACCTGGTCAGCCCGTCCGGCAATACCCTGGGTTTTATGGGCGTGAACTCCTCACTGCGCGACCTGGCTCGCTTTGGCATGGCGTTTACGCCAAGTGCTGAGCAACTGGCCGGTGAGAAAATCATCCCGGATGCCATCATGGGCAAGATCCATGAGCGCAAGTACATCGAACAGTACGCCAAAGGCTTCCTGGGTGAGAAATTGACCAAGTCCTTCGCCGATGACGCGGGCAACATCAGCAACCGCTACCAGTGGGATGCGGTAACTTCAGAAGGGGACATGTACAAGGCCGGTGTTGGTGGCCAGGGCATTTACATCTCTCCAGCCAGTAACACTGTTGTGGCCTGGTTCTCAACCGGTGACGGCAATGACCAGGAAGAATCAATGGCCCGGGCCATCGTCAAAGCCATCAACGAATCACCCGCTCCATAGCCTGAGCAGGCGTAATCTGGAGCAGTCCAAGAGGGCAGGGGCATTCAAACTGGCAAAGACTGTTTAGGGGCGCAAGGAGGCGCTTAATCAACATCTTCAGTTATTTTCTGGGTGCCCTGTTCGTGCTGTGGTAGCGGACATCGATTTTTCGAGAGGTGATTGGGAAACTGCCACAGTAGGGCCAGAACTCAGATTGAAAGCGGCTATATGCTGCCTGACATTCCCAACTCTCCGATGCTCGCTGACCACCTAACAGGTAAGGAAGTGAGATTACCTGGCCAACATTCAGATAAAGCCTTGCGGAACGCACTCCTCAAGGCTTTCTAAGTTCTCGTTCTGATTATTTGTTCGATGTACTTTTTTGCTGCCCGCACTCCGGCATAAGTCGATTTTGCTGAGCCTCGTCAGCCACTTGGCGGGGCAAAACTAGCGAAACCCGACAACTGCGCCTAGCCTTCAGAGTAATTTCGTTACCATCCAAGTGGTTGCCTTGGCGTAGGCAGGATGCAATCGAATCGACGCCCCAGACAACGGGGCGAACCTTTCGGGAGAGTGATTGCCTATGGCCATTGCCATCGTCTTGGTGCTGATCCTGCTGGCGTCTGTAGTGTTTCATTTCGCCGGCCCCTGGGATCTTCCCCCCCTCGCCAGTAACTGGGGCGACATCGACCTGACCATCGGCATCACCCTGCTGGTGACCGGGGCGGTGTTCCTGGCGGTGATGATCTTCACCGTCTATGCCCTCATCAAGTTCCGCTACCGGCCGGATCGCACCGCCGACTACGAGCCGGAGAACAAGAAGCTGGAGCTGTGGCTGACGGGCCTCTCGGCGGTGGGGATCGTGGCGATGCTGGCCCCGGGCCTCTACGTCTACAACGATGTGGTCTCGGTGCCGGACGATGCCCTGCCGGTGGAGGCGATGGCCAAGCAGTGGGGCTGGGCCTTCCGATTGCCCGGTGCCGACGGCGTACTGGGCAAAACCGACGTCAAGCTTATCAGCGCCGACAACCCCTACGGCCTGGACCCCCTGGACCCCACCGCCCAGGACGATCGCCTGGTGCTCTCTCCCACCCTCCACCTGGAGCTGGACAAGCCGGTGCACGCCCAGTTGCGCTCGCTGGATGTGCTGCACAACTTCTACGTGCCCCAGTTCCGCACCAAGATGGACGCCGTTCCGGGCATCGTCTCCTCCTTCTGGTTCACCCCCACGGTGGCCGGTGAGTTTGAGATCCTCTGTGCCGAGTACTGCGGGGTGGGCCACTACAACATGCGCGGCATGGTGGTGGTGCAGCCCCAGGCCGAGTATGACCTCTGGCTGGCCCAGCAGCCCACCTTTGCCGAGGCCCAGCTGGCCCTGAGTCAGACCAGCCTGAGCCCCCTGGCCCGGGAGGGGGAGAAACTGGCCACCGAGCAGGGCTGCATGGGCTGTCACGGTTTTGCCTCCAGCCCCCTGGGGCCCAGCTGGCAGGGGATCTATGGCCGGGAAGGGGTGATGACTGACGGCACCAGCGTGGTGGCGGACGAGGCCTACCTGGCCCAGTCGATTCGCGAACCGGCGGTGCAGATTGTCCAGGGCTACGCCAACGTCATGCCCCCCTATGACCTGACCGATGAGCAGATCGGCGCGCTCATCGCCTACATGAAGGAGAAGGGCGGGGCACCGATGGACGCCGAGCCCGTCGCGCCTCCGCCGGTGACCGGCAGCGCGGACAGCGCCGCCCCCAGTGCGCCGCTCACCGGATTGGATCTGGCCCAGGCCAAGGGCTGCCTGGCCTGCCACAGCGTCGATGGGTCGGCGATGATCGGCCCCACCTGGCAGGGGCTGGCGGACAGCGAACGGGTTCTCATCACCGGTGAGACGGTGGTGGCGGACGCGGAGTACTTGCGACGGGCCATCGTCGAACCGGCGGTGGAGGTGGTGGAGGGTTATCCCCCGGTGATGCCGCCGGTGTCCTTGAGCGAGGAAGAGATCCAGGCTCTGGTGACCTTTATCCAGGAACTGAAGGATTAATAACCACGGCGCAGGATAGGCCAACACGAGGGTGCGGGATGTCATCACAACAGGATATTCATATGGAACACCATGAACTCGGGTTTTGGCAGAAATACGTGTTCAGTCAGGACCACAAAACCATCGCCATCCAGTACACCCTGACGGCGATCGCCGTGGGCCTGGTGGCCCTGGTGCTCTCCGGGCTGATGCGCCTGCAGCTGGGCTTCCCGGAGACCTTCAGCTTTATCGACCCCGGTGAGTACTACCAGATGGTCACCATGCACGGCATGATCATGGTGGTCTACCTGCTCACCGCGCTCTTTCTCGGCGGCTTTGGCAACTACCTCATCCCCTTGATGGTGGGCGCCCGGGACATGGTGTTCCCCTTCCTCAACATGTTGAGCTTCTGGTTCTACTTCCTCGCGGTGGTGGTGCTGATGGCCAGCTTCTTCGTCACCGGCGGCCCCTCCGGTGCCGGCTGGACCCTCTATCCGCCCCAGGCGATCCTGCCCGGCACCCCCGGCGTGGACGGCGGCATCATCCTGATGCTGGTCTCCCTGGCGATCTTCATCGCTGCGGCCACCATGGGGGGCCTGAACTACGTCACCACGGTGCTTCAGGCGCGCACCCGGGGCATGAGCCTGATGCGGATGCCGCTCTCCATCTGGGGGATCTTCACCGCCACGGTGCTGGCCCTGCTGGCCTTCCCGGCGCTCTTTGTCAGCGCGGTGATGATGCTGTTCGACAAGCTGCTGGGCACCAGTTTCTTTATGCCGGCCATCGTCTCCATGGGTCAGCAGCTGGATTACGGCGGCGGCAGCCCCATCCTGTTCCAGCACCTGTTCTGGTTCTTTGGCCACCCCGAGGTGTACATCGTGGCCCTGCCGGCCTTCGGCATCGTTTCGGATCTCATCAGCACCCACGCCCGCAAAAACATCTTCGGCTACCGCCAGATGGTGTGGGCCATCGTCGGCATCGGCGGACTCAGCTTCGTGGTCTGGGCCCACCACATGTACGTCTCCGGCATGAACCCCTATTTCGGCTTCTTCTTTGCCGTCTCCACCCTCATCATCGCCGTGCCCACCGCCATCAAGGTGTACAACTGGGTGCTGACCCTGTGGCGGGGCAACATCCGCCTGAATGTGCCCATGCTGTTCTCCATCGCCTTTATCCTCACCTTCGTCTTTGGCGGCATGACCGGCCTGTTTTTGGGCAACGTGGTGGTGGACCTGCCGCTGTCGGACACCTACTTCGTGGTGGCGCACTTCCATATGGTGATGGGGGTGGCGCCGATCCTGGTGATCTTCGCCGGGATCTACCACTGGTACCCCAAGATCACCGGTCGGATGCTCAACGACACCCTGGGTCAGCTGCACTTCTGGCTCACCTTCCTGGGCACCTGGGCCATCTACTTCCCCATGCACTACCTGGGCGTGCTGGGGATGCCCCGGCGCTACTACGCCTACGAGAACTACGAGTTCCTGCCGCCGGAAGCGGCCACCCTCAACGCCTTTATCACAGTCGCGGCGCTGATCGTCGGCTTCAGCCAGCTGCTGTTCCTGTTCAACCTGGGCTGGAGCTACTTCAAGGGGCGGGCGTCCGGGCCCAACCCCTGGGGGGCCACCAGTCTGGAGTGGCAGACCCCGGAGACCCCGCCGGGCCACGGCAACTGGGGGCCGGCCCTGCCGGTGGTGTACCGCTGGGCCTACGATTACTCGGTGCC
The DNA here is from genome assembly GCF_019802085.1 of Ferrimonas balearica. GTDB lineage: Bacteria > Pseudomonadota > Gammaproteobacteria > Enterobacterales > Shewanellaceae > Ferrimonas > Ferrimonas balearica_B. The sequence goes on along the minus strand of NZ_JAHVHV010000001.1, from coordinate 1,385,447 downwards.
CGGGGCACCGGAGGATTTCGTGCCCCAGACCAGCAACTGGGGCGTGGAGGACACGCCACCGGAAGACAGGGCAGCTGAGCCGCCTTTGACCGGCAAGGAGGCGGACGCATGAGCACCCTGACCCAAAAACCCTGGCTCACCCCGGGCCTGGGGCCGGAGCCCAACCGCCAGGGCAAAAGCCTGCGCACCGGCGTCTACTTCATGTTCGGGGTGATAAGCTCCATGTTCCTGCTGTTCATCCTGGCGATGCTGATCCGCTCCCAGCTGGGGGACTGGCAACCGTTGACCGAAGACCCCTGGCAGCCGCTGTTTGACCCCACCCCCCTGTGGCGCAACACCGGGTATCTTCTGCTCAGCAGCATCCTGCTGCACACCGCGCTGGTCAGCGGCCGGGCCCAGGCGCTGATCTTGATGCGCGGCACCCTGGTGTTGTCCGCTTTGGCGGCGCTGGCCTTCCTCTTTGGCCAATGGCAGCTATGGTTAGTCTTTGAAAGCCGGGGATTTGGTGTCAACTCCACCCCGGCGGCCAGCTTCTTCTACCTGTTGACCGGGCTGCACGGCGCGCACCTGGCGGTGGGGGTGGCGGTATGGGGTCGGGCGCTGCCCAAGCTCTGGCCCGACGCCAATGCGGACTGGATCGCCCGTTTGTCGCTGCTGGCCCAGTACTGGCACTACCTGTTCGCCCTGTGGCTGCTGCTGTTTGCCCTGTTGACCAGCAGCCCCGCCACCTACCAGGCCCTGGCGGCCCTGTGTGGCATCCAGCCCATCGAGGGCCCCTAGCACTCCGTCCTTAGGGAGAGTGAACCATGAGCAAAGCGAAACCGGCCGGCTGGTCGACCGTGGTGGAGGATTGGTCCCACGACCAGGAGACGTTCAAGGTCTCCTGGGGCAAGGCCATGATGTGGATCTTCCTGCTGAGCGACACCTTCATCTTCGGCACCTTCCTAGTGGGTTACATGACGGCGCGGATGTCGGCGGTGGAGGCCTGGCCGCTGACCGCGGACGTCTTCGCCCTGACCATCGCTGGGCACCACATCCCCCTGTTGCTCATCGCCATCATGACCTTCATCCTCATCACCTCCTCCGGCACCATGGCCTTGGCGGTGAACTACGGCTACCGCAAGGACAAGCGCACCGCCGCCATTTTGATGCTGATCACCGCCATCCTGGGGGCCAGCTTTGTCGGCATGCAGGCGTTTGAGTGGTCGAAACTGATTGAGGATGGCGTGCGGCCCTGGGGCAACCCCATGGGGGCGGCCCAGTTCGGCGCGGCGTTTTTCATGATCACCGGCTTCCACGGCCTGCACGTTTCCGTGGGGGTATTGCTGCTGCTTATCTACGCCCGCAAGGTGGCGCGGGGGGATTACGATAAGGGCGGCGACTACGGCATTGTGGAAACCGTGGGCCTCTACTGGCACTTCGTGGACCTGGTCTGGGTCTTTATCTTCGCCTTCTTCTACCTGTGGTAAGGAGCGAGTCATGGAACAGGCACAACAGCACCCCCTGGGCCTCTATTTCAAGATATGGACCCTGCTGTTCATCCTCTCCGCCATGTCCTACATGGTGGATTACGTGCAGTTGCAGGGCATGCTGCGCTGGTCGCTGATCATCCTCTTTATGTTCCTGAAGGCGGGGCTCATCATCGCCGTCTTTATGCACATGATGTGGGAGCGTCTGGCGCTGATCTACGCCATCTTGCTGCCCCCACTGGCGCTGTTGGTGCTGGTGGCGATCATGGCGCTGGAGAGCGACTACACCTTCTTTAACCGCCTGGCGCACTTCTTTACCGGTGCCACCTGAGCGGCCCGTTCTGCTTCAACCCCAATCTCAACCCGCCGCCTTGGCGGGTTGAGCCGTTTTAGGGCGGCGGGGTTCGTTTGTAGTTCAGGGGGATCTCTGGGGGGTGGGTAAAGAACCACAGGCCGAGAAGGGTGTTTGGATGTGGGGCTCAAGCCAAGACTAACTAAATACGGTTGAGTTAGCCGTGATGGGCTTAATGCCCCACTTGCTCTTTCGCCGACTTGGAGGTGCCTGAGTGAAGGCGTTATTGGCAAGGCTGAGGGCCTGGATGGCCCGAATGACCAGCGATGACAAGGACGTCAACTCTGGTCAGTGCCGTCAGCCGATGCTGCCGGAGCGAAGAAAATGCACCGACCGGAGGAGAGGGGGTTCCAAGGGGGCGAGTCGCCCCTTTGGTTGCCGTCGCCAACGCGACAAAGTGTAGGGCTGGCACGTTCACCGCAGAGAGCTAACACCACAGAAATGCGAAAAAGCAATTAAAACGCCCCCGCAAAGAGCGGGGGCGTTTGCTCGAACGACAGGCGGGCATCAACGCCGCGGGTGGCCGCGCCAGTGAAGCCAGCGGTCCTGGAAGGCCACCTGTTGGCGAGAGGCACCCCGGCGGGTGCCCTGGTCAAACACCGCGGGGTGCTTGACCATCACCTGGGCCAGGGAGTCCTCCTGGGCGGGCTCGACGTCCACCATCATCAGGTGCATGCCGTGGGCGATCGCCTCCTCGAACCGCTCGATGCGGTGGTGGGGGCTTTGCAGGCCAATCAGGCCGCCTTCCCAGGTGCAAAAGCCCAGCACCAGGGCGGCGAACATCCAGATTGGCACCCAACCGAGACTGCCCACCCCAAGCCAGAGGAAGAAGCCCAGGATGGCCATGGCCAGACCGGCGCCCAGTTGCAGGCCGCGCCAGGCGTAGTAGAGCAGGTCATAGAGCATCAGGGAGGAGACGGGCAGCAGGTGGAAGCGACTCACCAGGGCGGGGTGGCGGCTGTGGACGTGGATCTGGGCAGGGCTCAATCCCTGCTTCTCCAACTGCCGCTCAATCAGCTCCAACTCCCACAAGCTGTTACTCAGGTAGTAATGCCGGGTCATAGGGCGCTCCGCAGGTGAACCGAGCCGATGACTCGGATTCAAGGCCGACGATAGGACAAAGCGTAGACTAAAGCGGCGCTTAAGGGCCAGTCGTCGGAGGCGGGGGTAACCGTTTGAATCGACTGAGGAGCCGATAGCGCTCAGGGGCGATTCAGGGCGCCCAGAAAGCCGGTGAGATCCTCGGTGCGGTAGCAGGCGGGGTGATCATTGAGATCCTCCCGGTTGACCAGCACGGTGCGCATGCCCAGGGTCTTGGCGGTGCTCAGGTTGTCCGGTTGGTCGTCGAACATCACGGCGCTGTCCGCCTCGAAGCCGAAATGGTCGCAAATCGTTTGAAACGCGTGGGGGTGGGGCTTCATCCGATAGTCCACCTGCTCGACGCTGAACAGCCCCTCGAAGCAGTGACTCAGGCCCAGGTGATCCAGCAAGCGCTCGGCGTAGGGGCGGGGGGAGTTGGTAAAGAGGATGCGCCGTTTGCTGATGGCGGCCAACTCGTCCGCCAGTTCCGACACCCGGGGCAGGTTGTCCAGCTCCACATCGTGGGCGTATTGGGAGAACGCCTCAAGATCCACCTGTGGGTGGTGCAGCTGCAAGCCACGCAGGGTGCCACCGTAGCGTTTGTAGTAGCGCTGGCAGAACGCGTGGGCCTCGTCGTGACTGAGTTGAAACTCCCGGGCCACATAGTCGCGCATGCGCTGACCCACCTGGTCGAGAATGCCGGACTGGGGCGAGTAGAGGGTGTTGTCGAGGTCAAACAGATAGACGTTGCGTTCAAGTAGTGGCGACACGGAGGGCTCCTGTACTGCGGGGGCCAGCAAGGTTAGCAGCGCCCCGGCAGTGGAGCAAGGCCGTCAGGCGTCGCCGTTAACCCGGACGTCCACCCCTTGTTGGCGCAGACGGTCGGCCACTTCTGCCAGGCGCCTGGCACCGGTCTCGGGCCACTGCCGGCCGGCTTCGCGCACCCCGTGGTGGCGATAGCCGTTGAGCTTCAGCGGCCGCTGGCCGGGCAGGGCGGTGATAAAGCGGGCCAGGGCATCTAACTCCTCAACGTGGTCGTTCTGGCCGCCGATCACCAAAAAGCGCAGCTCGGTGAGTTTGTCGGCCTCGGCCAGCAACTGGGCGCTGTGCAGTACCCGGGCGTTGTCCCGACCGGTCAGGCTCTTGTGCAAGGTGCTGTCCATCGCCTTGATGTCCAGCATCACCCCGTCGCACTGGGCCAGCAGGGCGGGCCAGTGGCGCGCCTCCAGCAGGCCGTTGGAGTCGATAAGCCGGCTCAAGTGCGCGGTGTCGTCGTGGTGTGCCAGCTCGGCAAAGAGCGCGGCGATGAATTTGTGGTGCAGGGTGGCTTCCCCGCCGGAGACTGTGACCCCATCGAGCAACAGCGCCTGCTCTGCGATGGGCTTGACCAGCTCAGCCACGCTGTGGCGCCGGGCGTAGGGGCTGGCGCCGCGAGAGCAGTGGGGCAGGCAGTGGTCGCAGCGCTGGCAGCGCTCGGTGTTTTGGGCCAATCGGCGCTTGCCATTGCGGCTGGCGTCGCTGATACCGCCGTGGGGGCAGTGGGGCAGGCACTCCAGGCAGTGGTTGCAGTGGCCGATGGTCTGGGGGTTGTGGCAACCGGGGCAGTCCATGTTGCAGCCCTGGAAGAACACCACCATACGACTGCCAGGCCCGTCCACGCAGCTGAAGGGCAACAGCCGGTTGACCGGCGCGGTAAGCGCCGGGGTCAAGGTCGGTTTGGCCGCCACCAGGGGGGCGGCCGGGGCCAGGGGCTTGAAGCTCAGCATGGCTTACCAGAGCGCCGAGGGGTGCTGCTCCTGGTTGAGCACCCGGGCCTGGCGGCTCAGGATCTGGCCCACCTCCACCGCTTCCAGCCCTAAGGCGGTGGACTGGTGGCGCTCCGCCTGCTGGCGATACTGCTCGATGTCGGACTTTTTCACCAGGAAGCCGGTGACCCGCACCAGATCGCAGTCGCTCAGGTTGGCGGTGAACACCCGCATCCCCAGGCGGAAGCCGCCGCGGATCAGCCGGGTCAACGCCTGGGGGTTTTGGCGGATGGTGGGCTCGAAGCCCAGGATGTCGCTGACGCCGGCCTGGAAGTAGTCGTGCATCCGGGCGGTGGCGCGGATGTAGCTGGCCGGGTCCGGCTCCTCGCCGATGGGGATCCGGGTACCCGCGGTCTCCTCGGTGTCGCAGGAGATCCCGGACTGGGCGTGCAGCATCACCTTGTTGTCCAGGCAGTGGGGCATGGCCAGTTGGTTTACCGCGTCGGCGTAGGCGGCGATGATCCGCTCACCCAGCGCGGTGGCTTCCTCGTCCAGGCCGTAACGGCCGGACTTACCGGCGGCGGCCATCAGTTGGTTGACCAGCTCGGCGGTGCCGTAGATCCCGAACATGGCGGTGAACTTGGCCGGGTCCAGTAGCCCCTCCTGGCAGAGGAAGTCGTGGCGGTAGAACTGGGTCTCCTCCACCAGGGCGCGAATGCGGTGCTCCAGCGCTTCGGCCATCAGTGCCACGCAGCGAGGCAGGGTGTTGGCCAGGTAGTCCACGACGCTGCCGTCACACAGCGCGAAGGAGACCCGCAGGTTCAGGCGCATCAGGGTGTGGGCACCGCCGCCCAGGGGCAGGGAGTTAAAGCAGCTGACGTTGGCGTACTCGCCGTCAAAGTCCCTAGCGATCCGCTCGTGGTTGGCCACGTGGGGCTTGTTGCAGTGGGCGATGTTGCGCGCCACCTGATCCAGCAGATCCTCCGGGGTGACGCCCGGCTGGAAACGGAAGGTGAGGTTTGGCACCGACTGGGCCAGCTCGGCGTCGATGGCCAGCAGCGCCCGGCCTACGCGGCTGTCCTGGGGCCCCAGGTTCACGTGGGCGAAGGCGTCGGGGACGATGCGATCGATCATCTGCCAGAATCGGCGCAGCTTCTTGTAGAGCGCGTCATCGCTCAGCCCGCCGACGTAGGGCTCCAGCAGGGCATCCAGGTGGCCCAGGAACACCGGATAGGTGGTGACCGAGGGCACGTGCTGGTAGAGGATGGTCAGCAGGTGCAGGGCGTCGTCCAGATCCTCCGCCGGATCCAGCTCCAAAAAGGCGCTGCCCCGGGTCAGGGCCTTGGCGTAATCCGGCACCGTGTAGCGGGGTTTGAAGGGCAGGGCCGGCTCGAACATCTCGTGCACCAGGCCACTTTCCACCGCCTCGGCCACAGCATCGCTGTAGTGACAACGGGGCAGGGCGGCCTCCAGTCGCTGGTACAGCGCCAGTTGTTTCTGTTGTGGGGTGAGGTTGTGGGTTCGAACCAGGCGGGCGGCGTCATCCAGAAGGCTTTGGTGGGCGGACATCAGACCTCTCTTATCGCTGTCGTTATCGGCCCACAAAGGGCCCTGCCAATGGGGCCGAGTCTATCAACGGCCCCCTGCCATGCCTCCCGCAAAATGGACGAAATGGGAGCCGGATCCCCCTTTATCGTCCCGGCGGCGAACCCCCGTCACCTGTAGATAACATCTTAAATTTTCGTAAATTCAGCTTACTCAGCGGTCGGAGTTGTGCCGCTCGGGCTTTGTTGCCATACTGCGGCGGTCTTGTCGGAGTGCCCACCCCTCTGTTGGCAGAGCAACGGGCTGAGATCGCGAAAGCGGGATCCGTGGAACCTGAACCGGTTAGTACCGGCGTAGGAAAACAAGCAACGCCTCAGGTGCCCCCCGGCACCGTCCGTCACAAGGCGGTTTTGGCGACTACTTTGTTGGCCCCCAGGCTCACGTCCGACAGGCAATTTCCCATACGGAATTTTTGGAGATTGCAATGTCGACTGACACCCCGAACACCCCCAGCCGTCGCGAACGTCGTGACGCCGCACAAAGTTACCTGGATAACCTTAAGGGCCACCCCTTTCCCAACTCTGAAAAGCTCTACCTGACCGGCTCCCGCGATGACCTTCGCGTGGGGATGCGCCAGGTGCATCTGACCCCGTCGGTCATCGGCGGCGACCGGGACAACCCCATCACCCGGGACAACGAGTCCATCCCGGTGTACGACACTGCCGGCCCCTACAGCGACCCGGCCAGCGAACTGGACGTGCGCCAGGGCTTAAGCCCCCTGCGCCAACAGTGGATCCTGGAGCGCGACGACACCGACGTGCTCGAGGGCGCCAGCTCCCACTTTACCCAGCAGCGCCTGGCCGACGGCGGCTTTGATCATCTTCGCTTCGAGCACCTGCCCAAGCCCCGCCGCGCCAAGCCGGGCAAGAACGTCTCCCAGCTGCACTACGCCCGGGCCGGCATCGTCACCCCGGAGATGGAGTACGTGGCCATCCGGGAAAACCTCGGCCGCGAGCGGGTACGCAACGAGATTTTGAAAAAGGCCCACCCGGGCCAAAGCTTCGGCGCCAACCTGCCCGAGGAGATTACGCCTGAGTTTGTCCGCGAGGAGATCGCCCGCGGCCGGGCGATCATTCCGGCCAACATCAACCACCCGGAAGCGGAGCCGATGATCATCGGGCGCAACTTCCTGGTGAAGGTCAACGCCAACATCGGCAATTCGTCGGTGAGCTCTTCGATTGAAGAGGAGGTGGAGAAGCTGGTGTGGTCCTGCCGCTGGGGCGCCGATACCGTGATGGACTTGTCCACCGGGCGGCACATCCACGAGACCCGGGAGTGGATCATCCGCAACTCCCCGGTGCCCATCGGCACCGTGCCCATCTACCAGGCGCTGGAGAAGGTGAATGGCATCGCCGAGGACCTGACCTGGGACGTGTTCCGCGACACCCTGATTGAGCAGGCGGAGCAGGGGGTGGATTACTTCACCATCCACGCCGGCGTACTGCTGCGCTACGTGCCCATGACCGCCGAGCGGGTTACCGGCATCGTCTCCCGCGGCGGCTCCATCATGGCCAAGTGGTGTCTCTACCACCACAAGGAGAACTTCCTCTACGAGCACTTCGACGAGATCTGCCAAATCTGTGCCCAGTACGACGTCTCGCTCTCCCTGGGGGACGGCATGCGGCCCGGCGCCATTGTGGACGCCAACGACCGGGCCCAGTTTGCCGAGCTGGAGACACTGGGGGAGCTGACCAAGATCGCCTGGCAGCACGACGTGCAGACCATCATCGAGGGCCCGGGACACGTCCCCATGCACCTGGTGAAGATCAACATGGAGAAGCAGCTGGACGAGTGCATGGAGGCCCCGTTCTACACCCTGGGCCCCCAGGTGACCGACGTGGCCCCGGGTTACGACCACTTCACCTCCGGCATCGGCGCGGCGATGATCGGTTGGTACGGCTGCGCCATGCTCTGCTACGTGACCCCGAAAGAGCACCTGGGCCTGCCGGACAAGGAGGATGTGAAGCAGGGGCTGATGGCCTACAAGATCGCCGCCCACGCCGCCGACGTGGCCAAGGGGCACCCCGGAGCGCAAATTCGCGACAACGCCCTGTCCCTGGCCCGCTTCGAGTTCCGCTGGGAAGACCAGTTCAACCTCTCCCTGGACCCGGAAACCGCCAAGGCCTATCACGATGCGACCCTGCCCCAGGAGAGCGCCAAGGTGGCCCACTTCTGCTCCATGTGCGGGCCCAAGTTCTGCTCCATGAAGATCACCCAGGAGGTGCGCGATTACGCCGCCGCCCACCCCGAAAGCCTGATTGAGGTGGCCGAGGTAACGGACAGCGCCGAGGCCGGGATGGCCGCCAAAGCCCAGGAGTTTCGTGACAGCGGCGCCGAGCTCTATGCGCCGGTCAAAGCCGACGAGGTGAAGGCATGAGTGACGTTTTTGGGGCCGCCGTATCGCCCCGAAACGGCACCCGGGGCGCGGCCAAGCGCCCCATCGTCTGGACCATCGCCGGCTCGGACTCCGGCGGCGGCGCCGGCATCCAGGCGGATCTGCTGACCATTCAGGATCTCGGTGGCCACGGCTGCAGCGCCATCACCGCCATCACCGCCCAAAGCTCGGTGGCGGTGGATTGCGTGGCGCCGGTCTCCGATGAGGCCTTTATCGCCCAGCTGGACACCCTGTGGGCGGACTTGCCGCCCCGGGCCATCAAGATTGGCCTGCTTACCGGCCCGGCCCAGGTGCAGCTGCTGGCCCAATGGTTTGAATCCCGACAGACCCAGTTGCCCCCCATTGTGCTGGACCCGGTGTTGGTGGCCAGCTCCGGTGCCATGCTCAACAGTGCCGAGGCCTCGGATCAGTTCGATGCGCTGCTGCCCTATGTTGACATCCTCACCCCCAACGGCGATGAGCTGGCGGCGCTGACCGGCGTGGCCATCGACTCCCCCAAGGCGGTGGTGGCAGCCTGTGAGCAGCTGCTGGGCCGCGGCGCCCGGGCGGTGCTGGCCAAGGGCGGCCACTTTACGCACCTGCATCGCGAACTGGACGCGCCGCGCTGCGTGGATCTGCTCTACAGCGCCGACCGCAAAGCGCTGTTCGACGGCCCCCGCATCGACACCGACAACACCCACGGCAGTGGCTGCACCCTCTCCTCGGCCCTGGCCACGGTGCTGGCCCAGGATTACGTGCTGGAGGACGCCCTGAGTGTGGTGCGGGCTTACCTTCATAACGGCCTGTTGGCCTCCGAGCAGTACGGTGCCGGCCCCGGCCCCCTGGCGCGAACCGGATGGCCGACCGAGCTGGCCAGCTTCCCCCAGGTGCCGCTGCCCGGTAGTGCGCTGGCCAGCGCCTACGGCCTGACCTCACAAGCGAAAATGCCCAGCGCGCCTTTTGCTCCCTGCGAAGTGGCCGAACTCGGGGTTTACCCGGTGGTGGACAGCGTCGAGTGGGTGAAGCGCCTGCTGCAACTGGGCGTCAAAACCCTGCAGCTGCGTATCAAGGATAAGACCCCGGATAACGTCGAGGCGGAGATCGCTCGGGCCATCGAGCTGGGCCACGCCCACCAGGCGCGGCTGTTTATCAACGACTACTGGGCACTGGCCATCAAGCACGGCGCCTACGGCGTGCACCTGGGCCAGGAGGACATGGAAACAGCGGACCTGGCCGCCATCCAAGGTGCGGGCTTGAAGCTGGGGCTCTCCACCCACGGCTACTTTGAAATTCTTCGCGCCCATGCCCTGGCGCCGAGTTACATCGCCCTGGGCCACATCTTCCCGACGCCTACCAAGGATATGCCCTCTGCGCCCCAGGGGCTGGAGCGCCTGGGCAAGTACGTTGCGCTGGTGCAGCCCCACCGTCCGGCGGTGGCCATCGGCGGCATCGACGTGCCGCGAGCCTTCGAGGTGGCCAAGTCCGGGGTGGGCAGCATCGCCGTGGTCCGTGCCGTGGCCCAGGCCGATGACCCGGCGGATGCCCTGGCGCAGCTGCAAAACGCCTTTGATTCCGTGCCGACGCTGTCTACCCGGGAGGCTGGCCATGCTGAGTGATGCGGACTACCTGCGCTTTGGCCGCCAGTTGCTGCTGCCGGAATGGGGCGAGGCGGGGCAAGCGGCCCTGGCCAACAAGCGGGTGCTCATCCTGGGTTTGGGGGGGCTTGGGTGCCCGGCGATTCAGTACCTGGCCGGCGCCGGCGTGGGCCGGTTGCGTCTGGTGGACGGCGACACCGTTTCGCTCTCCAACTTGCCGCGCCAAACCCTTTATAGCCCGGCGCAGGTGGGGCAGGGCAAGGCCCAGGCGGCCAAGGCCTGGGTGACCGCCCACAATGGGCGACTGGATGTCGAGGCCATCGACCGCATGGCCACCCCGGCCCAACTGCCGGCCCTGCTTAAGGGCGTGGATCTCGTGCTCGATTGCACCGACAACCTCACCACTCGCCACGCCATCAACGCCGCCTGCTACCGGGCGGGGATCCCCCTGGTCAGCGGCGCGGCCGTGGGCTGGCAGGGGCAGTTGATGGTGATAGAGCCCGGAGCGCCAGATGCCGCCTGCTTTGCCTGTTTGAGTGATCCGGCCGATGAGGCCCAGGCGGCCTCCTGCCGAGAGGCCGGGGTGGTGGGCCCGGTGGTGGGCAGCGTTGGCACCCTGCAGGCACTGCTGGGCCTCAAGTTGATGCTCGGCGTGGCCGTGGACAACCAACTGCACCGGTTTGATGGCCGGCAATTTCAATGGCAGCGCTTTGCCCTGCCCAAAGCCCAGGACTGCCCGGTGTGCGGCGGCCTTAAGGAGGCGAGATGAACATCCTGCTGAATCAGCAAACCCAGAGTGTGGCGGCAAACACCATTGCCCAGTTGCTGACTGAACTGGGCCAGGACAAGCCCGGCGTGGCGGTGGCCCTGAATGGCACCGTGGTGCGCAAAAGCGCCTGGGGTGATACGCCCATAAAAGAGGGCGACGCCCTCGATCTGTTTTCCGTGATTGCCGGAGGCTAGGCCCCTTATGTTAACCATCGCCGACAAGACCTTTGATTCGCGCCTGTTTACCGGCACCGGCAAGTTCGCCACCAACGCTCTGATGCAGGACACCATCGCCGCCTCCGGCTCCCAGTTGGTGACCCTGGCGCTCAAGCGGGTGGATCTGACCGGCGCCCAGGGGGACATCTTCAGCCCACTTAATGAACTGGGCGTTAGCCTGCTGCCCAACACCTCCGGTGCCAAAACCGCCGAGGAGGCGATCTACGCGGCGCAGTTGGCCCGGGAGGCGCTGGGCACCCACTGGCTGAAGCTGGAGATCCACCCGGACCCCCGCTATCTGCTTCCAGACCCCATCGAAACCTTAAAAGCCGCCGAAGCCCTGTGCGCCGACGGCTTTGTGGTGTTGCCCTACTGCCACGCCGACCCGGTGCTGTGCAAACGCCTGGAGGAGGCGGGCTGCGCCGCCGTGATGCCCTTGGGGGCACCCATCGGCTCCAACCAGGGCCTTAAGACCGAAGCGTTTTTGAAGATCATCATCGAGCAGGCCAAGGTGCCCGTGGTGGTGGATGCCGGCATTGGCGCCCCCTCTCACGCCGCCTGGGCCATGGAGCTGGGCGCCGATGCGGTGCTGGTGAACACCGCCATGGCCGTGGCGGGCGATCCGGTGGCCATGGGCCGCGCCTTCAAGCAGGCCGTGGTAGCGGGGCGGACGGCGTACGAGTCGGGCCTGGGCGCCGTCTCCAGCCAGGCCACCGCCACCAGCCCGCTGACCGGCTTTCTGGGGTAAGGGCGATGAGTTTCTACACCCTGTGGCAGCAGCAGGACTGGGACGGCCTGGCCCTTGCCATCAACAGCAAGACCGAGGCCGACGTGCGCCGGGCCCTGGCCAAACCCAAGCGGGAATGGCAGGACTTCCTGGCGCTCATCTCTCCGGCGGCGGATGTGCACCTGGAGGCCATGGCACAAGCGTCCATGGCCCTGACGCGCCAGCGTTTCGGCAACAACCTCGGCCTCTATGTGCCGCTGTACCTGTCCAACCTTTGTGCTAACGAGTGCGATTATTGCGGCTTTACCATGAGCAACCGCATCAAGCGCCACACTCTGAACGAACAGGAACTGGACGCCGAGTTGGCCGCGCTTAAGGGGATGGGCTTTGACAATATCCTGCTGGTGACCGGAGAGCACGAAACCAAGGTGGGGATGGAGTACTTCCGTCGCATGGTGCCGCGGGTCAAAGCCCAGTTCACCTACCTGCAGATGGAGGTGCAGCCGTTGGAGGCCGAGCAGTACGCCGAGCTTAAAGCCCTGGGGCTGGATGCGGTGATGGTGTACCAGGAGACCTACCACGCGCGCACCTACGCTAAGCACCACCTGCGCGGCAACAAAACCGACTTTCGCTATCGCCTGGAAACCGCCGACCGGCTGGGCCAGGCGGGCGTCGACAAGATTGGCATTGGTGCCCTGTTGGGCCTGGCCAATTGGCGGGTGGAGGCGGCCATGGTGGCGCTGCATCTGGATTACCTGCAGCACACCTATTGGCGCAGCCGCTACTCGGTGTCCTTCCCGCGGATCCGCCCCTGTGAAGGGGAGGGGCCCGGGCCGGTCTCGCCGGTGGGCGAACGCCAGTTGCTGCAACTGATTTGTGCTTTGCGCCTGTTTGGCCCGGAGGTGGATCTCTCCCTCTCCACCCGGGAGTCGGTGGCGTTTCGCGACAACGTCTTTGCCCTTGGCATCACCACCGCCTCGGCCGCCTCCAGCACCCGTCCGGGGGGCTATGCCGAGTCCAGCGACGATCTGGAGCAGTTTAGCATCGATGATGGCCGCAGCCCGGCCGAGGTGGCCGGCGCCATCACCCAGCAGGGGTTGCAGCCGGTGTGGAAGGATTGGGACAGAGCCTACTCGGGCTGACCTGAAAGGGCTTGCCCGGAGTCACCCCGGTTGACCAGCCTGTCCGCCGGGCTCAGCGTGCCGATATGTCTCTGCCCGGCCACGTGGGTGTAGATTTGCGTGGTGCGCACATCCGAGTGGCCCAATAGCTCCTGAACGGTGCGAATGTCTGCGCCGTTTTGCAGCAGATGAGTCGCGAAAGAGTGGCGAAAGGTATGCGCCGTCACTCGCTTATCGATGCCGGCACTTTGCACCGCCGCCTTTAAGTGCTTGGCGTAAGCACTGTGGTGCTTGTGATGGCGACAGCGATAGCCGTCATGGGGATGCTGACACAAGGTGGTGGAGGGGAAGAGGTATTGCCAGGCGGCCGTCTTTAGCGCGCCTCGGTATTTGCGGAACAGAGCGGGGGCAACCGAACTCATCCCCTCGCCCTGGGCCACATCATCGTCGTGCAACGCTTTGACCCGGTCAATCTGCAACGCCAGCGGGTGCAGGGCGCTTTCGGGGATCAAAGTGTAGCGATCTTTATTGCGTTTGCTTTGAAAGATAAACAGCGAGCGCCCTTCCAAGTCCACATCCTTTAACCGCAGCCTCAGCGCCTCGTGTACCCGAAGGCCACTGCCGTAAAGCAGGGTAGTGATCAGCCAATACTCGCCTTTTAACTGACTTAATATCCGAGCCACCTCTGTCGGACTGAGCACCGTCGGCAGCCGGGCCTGGCGTTTGGCCATGCCAAAACGCAATCCAACAATAGGTTTGTCCAGTACATGCCGATACATGAATATCAGGGCACACAGCGCCTGATTCTGCGTTGCTGCACTGACGTGGCGGCGGTTGGCCAGATGGGTTAAGAAGGCTTCAATCTCTTGGTTGCCAAGCTCGGAGGGATGCCTTAAGTTGTTGAAACGGATGAAGTAGCGTACCCAATAGAGATAGCTCTTTTCGGTTTGCAGCGCGTAATGCCTGACCCGAAGTGCTTCACGGATCTTGCGCAAAAATGGACTTGAACTCATCCCGCCACCTCACTCACGCCAATAACTGTATGGATATACAGTTATAAGTGACTTTGGGCAAAGTTCAAGGACTTACAGCGCCAACCCGTGCGGTTTAATGCGTCCCACCAATGCCTGCCCTATAAACAAAAATCAATAAAAACAGAGGCTTGCCTGTAAGTGTTTGCTAGCGGAACGGGCGAACTTTCAACTGGATTCTCGCTTTCAAACAGTCGCAAGTGCATCTGTCGGGCCCAAACCCGTGGGGTGTCATTGTCTTAGGCCAAACCAGGACGGTTTGGTGTAGGAAGCTTATCGAGAATTCAAACTAATATACTGTTAGGTAACTAATGGAAAAACTGACTTCAAACGACACCCATTTTCTCGTTGCTCTGTTGGCGTCTGAGGAAGCTCCAGTATTGGAACTTCGCTCTGATTTCCACCAGTGGGCCGTTGAATGTGGTCAGGTTCAAGAAGTCTTAGTTGGCCTGGTTACAGATGGAACTATCGGCGTCACGAAGCCCGAGGGAGACGAGTTCCATGACTTCGAGAAGAACGCATCGCTCGAACTAATCAGAGATTGGGATAGCTTTGTTCAGTCTCCTTACCAGCTGTTTTTAACTGATCCGGGCTATCGGCGCTGGGAAACAGACGACTGGGGCATCAGTACCGAAAGGGCGCGATACCTCATGTTCTCGAATCAAGGTAGCTCAATTCGTGTTTAACCAGGCACGTTACCTAACAAGCAAATTAACCATAGCACTCGTCGCTAAGCTCCTCGCGGGGACAAGTGCCACGACGCGGCGGAGCCGCTGCACTTGCCCGTTATTTGGGCGTTAGGTAGCCAGGATGGATCTAGCTCTAGCAAAGCTGCGGAAAGAACTCGCGGCAAAAGGATATAGAAGGGGTAGCTACTATATTGGGCGGTTACCGGTTGCTGATGGACATTGTATCCTCCACGTTGAAGGAACATACGAGGTTTTCTTTTTTGAACGTGGACATAAATTTGATCTGGTTTCATTCGAAGAAGCCCCCGCTGCAATCAAACTATTTAAGGAGAGGATAAGTGGTGGCTACTTTCAGAAAAAACAGGAGTACTAGCCAAAGGAGCTTTATGGCTGACTTTAAGTTGCTACCTAACAAGTCCAATCAGAAATGCGCACTGCGTGCGCGGGATCTCGCTACGCTCGGCCCCTGTTGGGGGCGTTATATGCACAAGTTGAGAGTTGGAGGGGACATTGAAAGTTACTTTTAAAATTCTGCTTTTTAACGAAGCATTGCTGATGTTTGTTTTGACTTTTCTAACCCTAATCCAGTATGCGTCAAATGGTAGTGTCGGATTGAAGGGCATTCTATATGCCTTCGCACTCTTTCAGGTTCTGGCAATTTTGTTGACTTATCTCTCCCATAGAAAGATAAGACGAATGTCAGAGTTAAGTGGTTGACTTGTTCATATAACAAGCCCAATCAGAAATGCGCACTGCGTGCGCGGGATCTCGCTACGCTCGTCCCCTGTTGGGAGCGTTGTATGCCATGACTGAATCCGAAGCTATATCTAGACTGATGACGTCCTTTGGGGATGAGCCTCAGTTAATTACGCCAAAAGGGAAAACGTACGAAGAGTACGTAGAGCAGTGTAAATCTGATCTTCTTGGCTATCTGATTAAGCCCATTGAGGTACAAGTCACTTCAGCTTGTTTCCCTGAGTATGACCTTCAGAAGTATCAGGAAGACACTGTGTGGGCTATCGCCAGGTCGAAGAACAACTGGCTATTAACCCTTGATACCCAAGCTGAATTCGCTCTGGCCTTTGGAGAAAGTACTGATAGCCTACAAATGTTGGGGTTCTCTTCTAGTGATGCTCTGGCGGAGTGGCTGGGCTGACGGCATACAACAAGGCGCTTCAGGCGGATCGCAATTCAGTTGGCTGTTGCGAGTGCCTCGCTGATTTTAACCAACCAAACTGCTCCCGCTGAGCGGGGCGTTATGTTTCAAGGAGGATATATTGGATTTTTCTCTCTTACTTTTTATAGCATTCTTTGCCATCATCCTTATCTTAGCTTTCACCAAACTCGGGAAAGGTTTAATGTTTGGCGGCAAAATTCTAGAAACGCATGAGCGCGAAATTGTTCAAACAAGTGGAATAAACAAAACGAAAATCAGGGTTCACCTTATTGCGAAGAGATCTGGCGAAAAGTGCGTAGGTATTGAGGTCGCTGACAACGCAAAGCTATCGTTTTCATTTCGCCCAATCACACTAAGCCAAGAAGAGGCTAAAAGATTGGTCACAATGTTGGACGAAACAGCAAATGAAACATAACAAGGCACTGTAGGCGGATTTCAGCCAGCCCGGCTTCGCTCATACCTCGCGGAGTATAGCCGGGCAGTCTGATCCCGCTAAGTGGAGCGTTATGTTTACGGAGCGGGTCAAGCATATCGATGAATGTAGATAAAGTTTTTGAAGAACAGTTTTACTCTGGTGCTCGAAGCGAAAACGTCCCCTTTGTGATAAACGACCCAGTGAAAATAGTCGCTGGTGAACACCATGGGAAACTAGGCAGTGTCGTAAGTTACAACCAACAGGCTAATTGTATTGATTATGTAGTTGAATTGGGAGACGGTTCTGGTGATGTCAAAGTTAAAGTCTCAGAAATTTGTTTGTGTGAGTAAACATAACAAGGCGCTGCAGGCGGATCGCAATTCAGTTGGCTGTTGCGAGTGCCTCGCCGAGTTTAGCCAACTGAATTGCTTCCGCTGAGCGGGGCGTTAGGTCGTAAGGGTTTCGGAGTTTAATATGACGGCAATTTCAGCCCGGCATCGACACTTTCTTTTAATTGAGCAGGGGGTTGTTCCTGCTGTCTTCAATTTTTTCATCAATGGATTAATCGTTTGGGCGTTGTTCCGAACGGAGGAGTCGATACCACTATGGGGCGAGTCCAGCATAGGTTTAGATCTCTTGCTCACGGCCTTTCTCTTGCCATTCCTTACCTGCGTCATTGTAAGTGCTATTGTTTCGCGGCAGCTTGACGCAGGGAAAATACCGCCTCTGCCTCTCGAACAGTTTCCGATGACGGGGTGGTATCGGCGTTCCTCATCGGTGCGCGGCCTTTTTCTTGGGACGGTTTGCGTTATTTTCGCCGCTATCCCTGTGGTATGGGCGCTCTATCTTGGTCAAGCTAAGCCTTTCTATGTATCTTCTTTCATTGCATTCAAAGCCGTTTGGGCGGCGTTGCTTGCAATAGTTGTCACACCTATCGTCGGCTGGTGGGCATTGGCGAGTGCTTCACGTTCACATATGACCTAATAGACATAGGCTATTGAATTTCTTTGCAACCGTAGATTTGAGCGTTATATCTCATGGAGGAACGATGGACGAAGAAGACCTGAAAGCTCTAGATGACATAGAAAAATATGGTTGCCACATCTTGGGCGTTATGGAGGGCGATGGTGAGCCTCGCTTTAGCTACTCTATTGGAATCAATAAGCAGCAAGATAAGCCAGACTTGATAGTTGTTGGCCTAAAGCCGGAACTGTCACATTCGATAATAAATAACTACAAGGATAGACTACTTTCTGGTGAAACCTTTGTACCCGGCTACTACTATTCTGGCCTTCTTGAAGGTTTTGATGTTTGTTTCGTTGAGGTCGATAAATCTAACTACAAAAACTACTTGGGTTGGGGTTTATGGTTACATAAAGGCGACGATTTCAAAGTGCTGCAACTTATCTGGCCAACTACAAATGGCCAGTGGCCTTGGGACAAGCCTATATCAAAGTTCTATGAATGGGCTCAACCAATATTAAGTGCAAGTGGCACATTGCGTGAAATATAAAAGCCGCATCTGGTCGAGCTATGGGTTATCAAAACTACACGGCGATTGAGTTTTGGCTGGGCGCAAAGTTTTAACTAATCGCCGCTGCCTTTTGCTTTCCTTAATGCGGGCGTTATCTGTCCAAGGCAGGAGACTCATGGGGAACCTGAACCTCTAGCCTCAGGCGACGGTTTGGAAGCCGTTGATGTTGCGGTCAGTGAGGTGCTCGCCGCTTGCCCATGGGGGACAGAGCTCGATTGGATATCAGAGAGGGATGATCATATTCCCTCTAAGATGGGTAGCGGTGCTGGCTTAATGTTTCTTCGTTATGGAGAGCTCTCGACCCAGTAGTGGGTTGCGCCTAACGTGTCGCGTTCAATTGATAGAGACGACTGCCCCCTTTATTTGTTTCCCAAGTCATTATTCCGTATGCGAACCATTCAATTATCCGCTTTAGGGCTGTGCGTTTTGGTGCTGCTAAGCGGCTGGCTGATGCTGTCCGGCTTGGAGCCCGAGGCGCCGGCCAGTGCCGCCGGCGGGGTGGGCCTGTTCTTTCTCGGCGTGCTCTTTCCGCTGCTGTGTATCTCCGCCTGCCTGTCAGTGCCCTCAACCGTTGCCCTCTTGCTGCCTGGGCGACGCGTCCGCTATGGGATGGACTCCATCCTATGGCGCGGTGTGTTGGGCCTGAATGTCGTCCTCAGCCTGGTTTTCCTGGCGGTGGCGCTGGCCGCGGTAGCGGGGTGGTTGTACAGGCTGTGGGCCCTGTAGTGTCCGTTAGAGCCTGCCGTTCTTAGCCCCTTACGGGCTGTTTATTCCTTCGCTGTGCTCTGCCAGTGCAATAATTCCAGGCTGGCTTTTCTCCCCATGATTTACTCTCAAAAGGATGTTGATATGAGATTGCTGTTTGTCGTGTTGCTGCTGGGGTTAAGCGGCTGTACCCACTTTAAGACGTCACTGCACAACCGGGTGGCCAGTGATGTGATGACGGGCCTGTCGGATTCCATTGTTGGGTACGGCGTGCATCAATGTAAGAAGGTGCGCGCGCAATGCGGTGGGGAAGGGCACTATTCCGAATGGCAGGATGAAAAGGGCAAACTGGGGTGCGCCTGTAACCCCTAGCCACGGATTGGGCCCTGGCCACACTGACAACCTTAAAGAGCCAACATCGATGATCACCCCGAGATTAACGACTCAACGCTTTACCCTTCGCGCTTTTGAGCCGGCCGATCTGGTCGCCTTTACCCAGTACAGGGCGGCCCCCGAAGTGGCCCGATACCAAAGCTGGACGGATTACCAATACGAGGACGCCCAGGTGCTTTTCGAGGGCACGGATTACGCCGACTTTGCCCGCCCAGGCCAGTGGTATCAGCTGGCGATTGCCGAGAAGGGGCAGGGCCGATTGCTGGGGGATCTGGCGGTGCACTTTATCGACGAGCAGCAGGTGGAGGTGGGCTTTACCGTCGCGCCGGCCCATCAGGGCCAAGGGGTGGCCAGCGAGGCCCTCGCCACGCTGCTGCAATACCTCTTTGAGACACTGAGGCGCCATCGGGTGGTGGCCACCACCGATGCCCGTAATGAGGCGTCCTGGCGATTGCTCGAACGCCTGGGCTTTCGCCGCGAAGCGCACTTTGTGCAGAACGTGTTTTTCAAGGGCGCCTGGGGCGATGAGTTCCAGTACGCGCTGCTGGCGTCGGAGTACCGGGCCCGCAACGCAGGCTGAAGGGTTCCTTTTGCGAACAGCGACGGCCCGGGGGCCGGGTTGAATCACACAACAGGGAGTGGGTGATGATCTTAATGGAGGTGCCCTCCACAAAAGGGCTGACCGGCTCGCTGACCCGGTTACTGAAAGACAGCGTGGACAGTGGTGCATCGGTGGGGTTTCTCCCGCCAATCAGTGACGAAACACTGGCCGACTACTGGCGCGGCGTCGAGGCGGATCTGCAGACGAAAAGCCGCAAGCTCTACGTGGCGCTGGAGGAGGATGAGGTGGTGGGGGCGGTGCAACTGGCCCTGTGCCACAAGGCCAACGGCGCCCACCGGGGCGAGGTGGAGAAGCTGATGGTGCACCGCCGGCATCGGGGCAGGGGGCTCAGCAAAAGCCTGATGACGATGATGGAGTCCGAAGCGGCGGTCCTGGGGCTGTCGCTGCTGGTGCTGGACACCCGACTCGGCGATGTGGCCGCTCATCTGTATCACACCCTTGGCTACACCGAGGCGGGGCGGATCCCGCAGTTTGCCAAAAGCGCCGACGGCACCCTGGACGCCACCGTGCTGTTCTACAAGCTGCTGTCGCCGGAGCCCACCGAGTAAGCCCAAATCCCGTTTAGCAACGTCAGCGCGCGATTTTTCCAAGGCTCCGGGGGGTCATCCATTACACTCAAAAGGCAGGGTTTTGGAGGTGACGGATGGCCGAGCAGGGGTTAACAGGCAACGAGCATGACCGCGCCCGCCTGGTGCGCTACTTTGGCCGCTACGGCGATGAACTGGAGCAGATCCGCGAGCTTCTTCAGATCCGACTGGATCAGCTGGCCCTGGCCTACTGCCGGCGCCACCGGTTGCCCAGAGAGGCGGTGGCCGTCACCACCCGCGTCAAAACCTTAAACAGCGTACTCAACAAGCTGGCCCGTCGCGGCTGGCCCCCCTTCGAACACCCCCTGGATGCCATCACCGATCTCATCGGCGCCCGGGTCGTCTGCTGGTTTGTGGACGACTGCCTGGGGATGCTGCGCTTTATCGCCTCCTCCAAACACCTCACCTTCCAGTCCGACACCGAGGACTACATCCACCACCCCAAAAAGACCGGCTACCGGGCGCTGCACCTGCTGGCCCAGGTCAGCTACGACAGCGTCTCCGGCACCCAGACCGACGCCCGCATCGAGTCGGCCCAGATGCTCTGTGAAATCCAGATCCGCTCTAAGCTCCAGGACGCCTGGGGCGACATCACCCACGAGTTTCACTACAAGGCCAAAGCCCAGGGGGTACGCGACAGCGCCTATGAGAAGGTGTTGGCGGGCATCGCGTCCCAACTGGCGGAAGAGGACCAGCGGCTGATGAAGATCCGCGACGCCTACCAGGCCCTGGCGGCCAGCAAACGGCTGTGAAACGGGTGAGAAACGGGGCGAGTCGGGGTGGGATAGAGGGGCGTCATTAACGGGCGTTCGACGCTAAGTGTTGCTCATTCCAGGCATTTTACTGCCATTGGCCCTACGTCATTACAACGAAAGGCAGGTTAATAAAAGGTTATGAATACGTATGCATAACGTTGTGGCATAAATTTTAACGTGCCTAACATAACCCCTGAATTATAAGCCTAATGTTCAGGCTAGTTGGGTTGTATAGCGCGGCATTGGGCCACTAACAGTCGAAATGACGGAAGGGGAGCACCAATGTCACATTTCAAACCCAGCGTCCTGACTCTGGCGCTCGTGGCGGCCGGGCTGAGCGCATCGCTCATGCCCTATAACGCCTGGGCGGCCGAGGAGGAGGAGACCGCACAGACGCAGTCTGCCGAAAGCCAACAGGAGGGCGAGGCGGAGTCTGAGCAAGCGGCGGCGTCCGATGACCAGATCGAGCGGATCCTGGTGACCGGCTACAGCCGAAGCCTCATTGATTCCCTCGATGCCAAGCGCTTCAGCGACACCGTGTCCGAGCAGCTCAGCGCCGATGACCTGGGGGCCCTGCCGGACGTCTCCATGGCGGACGCCCTGACCCGACTGCCGGGGATCTCCGCGGTACGGACCGGGGGCCAGGCGGCGGAGATCAACATCCGCGGCATGTCCGGTGGCTTCGTGTTTTCCACCCTGAACGGCCGCGAGCAGGTCTCCACCAGCGGCAGCCGCAGCATCGAATTTGACCAATACCCCTCCGAACTCATCACCTCTGCAGCGGTGTACAAGTCCCCCAAGGCGTCGCTCATTGAAGGCGGCGTGGCGGGCACCGTGGAGCTGGCCACCGCCAGCCCCCTGGCCGCCGAGAAGACCCACAACTTCGTTGCCAACGTGCGCGGCATGTACAACGACCGCGCCTCCGAGGTGCACGGCGCCGACGAGTACGGCTCGCGCATCAGCTTCTCCTACCAGGGCAAGTTCCTCGACGAGACCTTGGGCTTCGCCCTTGGCTACGCCCGACTGGACCAGCCCAGCGTGGCCACCCAGTTCATCGGCTTGCACTACAACGGCAACAAGGACGTGGACGGCCTGCCCGGTGACACCGATGGCCCGGAGGACAACCCGGCCAACGAGTACATCAGTGAAGGCTTCGAGATCCAGCACCTGGGCGGGGTGGAAACCCGTGACGGTTACATGGGCGCCATCGAGTGGGCCCCCAGCACCGACTTCGTGCTCAAGGCCGACGCCTTTATCTCCCGTTTCGACTCCGAGGCCTTCGCCCGGGGCTATCGCGTCAAGCTGGGCGGCCCCAGCGCTTCGGTGACCAACCCGGTGATCGACGGCAACGCGGTGATCGGCGGCAACTTCAGCCGCACCAGCCAAAGCTTCACCCGGGTGGAGATCGTCAACGATGACAACCGGGATTACGACGAGGTGGACAGCTACGGCATCAACGCCAGCTGGCAGGCCACCGATCGCCTCTCCGTGGTGGCGGACATCTCCTACTCCTCCGCCAAGAGCGATTTTCGCAACGGCCTTTTGTGGGCCAACGTGGCGGAGGACGCCACCGTGCCCAACCCGGTGTTCGACACCGACGTCTCCATCAACTACCTGCTTAACGGCCTCAACCTGCCCGACGTGGGCTTCAGTCAGGCGGACGCCTTCTCCGACATTAACCGGGTGATGGTGAGCAAGTACGGGATCTACCCCTACGTCAACGAGGATGAAGTGCAGGCCTACCGCCTGGACTTCAATTACGAGCTGGACAGCGACTGGTTCAGCTCGTTGGAGTTCGGGGTGCGCTACTCCGATCGCGAATACTCCAACGACCGCTCGGTGTTCGAATACGGCAACGACGGCGCCTTCTCCAGCTCCGAGCCGCCGCTGCGCCTGACCGAGGACATGGTCACCGTGGTCAACTGGGAGGGCGACTTCAGCTACTTCCCCTCCTACCTGGCCATCGATCTCGATAAGGCCCTGGCCGCCTGGTTCCCCGGTGGGGTGCCCCAGCCGGTGCAGACCTGGGGCAACGCCGATGGCGTGCTCGACCCCCAGGGCTACACCACCAACTACTCCTGGTCGGTGCTGCAAAGCGGCAAGGTGTACGAGGAGGTGCTGGCCGCCTACGTGATGCTGAACATCAACGCCGAGATCGGCAACATCCCGGTGACCGGTAATGTGGGGATCCGTCGGGTGGACACCGACCAGTCCGCCACGCTGCTGGAAAACGTCGGCGGCGATCCGGCCCTGGGCGCCCAGTTCATTGTCGATGAGATTGGCATCGTCAACGGCCTCTACGCCCCCACCATCAAGGGCGAGGATTACACCGACTACCTGCCGTCACTGAACCTGAACTTCAAGATCACCGAGGACAGCCAGATCCGCTTCGCCGCGGCCCGGGTGATGTCCCGCCCGCCCATCAACCGCCTGGCCGGTGACGCCAGCGCGTCGGTCAACGACGACGGTGAGATCAACGGCTCCTCCACCAACAACCCCTTCCTGAAGCCCTTCTACGCGGACCAGTACGACATCTCCTACGAGTACTACCTGCCGGACGGGGCGCTGGTGGCGGCGCTGTTCTACAAGAACATCGACTCCTTTATCGACACCATCGCCATCGAGGGCTTCGACTTCAAAGGCAACGGCTTCAACGTGCCGGACTACATCGTCGATCCCGAGAGCGGCGAGCAGATCGAAACCACCAACGGCACCTACACCACCGCGGTGAACAACGCCGAGGGCGGCTACATCCGTGGCCTGGAGTTGGCCTACACCCAGATCTTCACCGGCTTGCCGGGAGCCTGGTCCGGCCTGGGTCTGAACGCCAGCTACTCCTTCACCGAGTCCGAGGTGGAGTCCCAGACCGATCTGGGCGGTGAAACCGTCACCCAGATGCTGCCGGGGCTGTCCGAGCACGTGGCCACCGCCACTTTGTTCTACAGCTACGAGGGCTTCGACACCCGCATCAGCGCCCGCTACCGCAGCGACTTTGTCTCTGAACAGGTGGCGGTGAACGAGCAGGTGGTCAACTTCGACGATGAAACCGTGGTGGACTTCCAGACCTCCTACCAAATCAACGATCACTTCGGTGTGCTGTTCCAGGTCAACAACCTGACTGACGAACCCACCAAGAGCTACTTCGGTAACGAAAACCGCACCGGCACCCTGCAGTACTTTGGCCGGGAATACTTCTTGGGCGTGACCTATGCGCTGTAACCCCATGACACCTCGAACCACAACCAACGTCATCGAGTTTGTCGCCATCGCGCGCCCAAAACGTTAGGAGAATCGACCCATGTTGAGACTGTCTCATCAAGGAAAACTGGCGGCCATCGCCCTTGGCAGCGCCCTGTTGTGGGGCTGCGGCGACTCGTCCGAGTCCGGCGAGGTGCTGCTGACCTGCAGCGCGCCCCAGGTGCCCAATGCCGCCGGCACCCAGTGCGTGGATCCCGAGCCGATCCAGTGTCCGGCCCCCAGCTTCCCGGACGAAAACAACGAGCAATGCATCATCGGCTACAACCCGGACCTGCCGGCCCCGGTGGCCGTCCCCGGGGAGAACGAAGCGGTGCTCTACTACAACCGCATGGGGGACACCGACGAGAGCTACGTCGGCTACAAGCTGCACACCTGGAATAACGAGGAGTGTGACGCCTACGCGCCGCCCCACGACTCAACCGACTGGGCCAACGGCCACGACTACGTCGGCATCGACCCCAACTACGGCGCCTACTGGATCCTGAACCTCAAAGAGGGTTACGGCGAGTGCGGTAACTTCATCATCCACATCGGTACCGAGGGCTCCGGCAAGGCCCTGGGTGACTTCGACGCCAAGCTTATCCTCAACCAGGCGGATGAGCGGGCCCAGCGGATGAGCTTCACCTTCCACGCCCACGCCACCGTCTACGAGTACCCGATCCTGAGCCTGGGCCCGCAGCCGCTGACCATCGACGGCGCCAGCGCCCACTGGCTGGATGCGGACACCCTGCTGTGGAATGCCGATAACAGCGGCCTCAGTGCCATCAAGCTGCACTACGACGCCAACGCCGGCCTGGAGTTGATGACCGAGCCGGATCGCATCGAAGGGGGCCAAAGCCTGGAACTGGTGGCAACCACCCTGACGCCGGAGCAGGCCGCCCGGGTGCCGCACCTGGCCGGCTGGCCGGCCTACAGCACCAACCTCAGTGCCGACGAGGCCAAGGCGATCGCCAAGGCCCAGATGCTGGTGGTGGGCTACGACGCCGAGGATCTGCCGGTGATGGCCACCGGCGTGCAGCACGCCAAGGTGCTGGACGCGCTCTACACCTTCGGTGAGGCCGATGCCGATGAGGCCGCCCTTGGGGTGCACTACGAGGGCGATGTGATCACCGCTTCGGTCTGGGCGCCCACCGCTCAGGCGCTGGCGCTGAACGTCTACGACGCGGACAAGAACCTGGTGAGCAGCCAGGGGATGACGTTGGATGAGCACACCGGGGTGTGGTCCCACAGCGGGGACATGAGCCTGGACCGCCAGTTCTACCGCTACGAGGTGACCGTCTACCACCCGCTGACCGGTCAGATCGAGACCATCGAGTCGACGGATCCCTACTCACTGAGCCTTTCCGCCAATGGCCGCTACAGCCAGTTTGTGAACCTGGAGGATGACGATCTCAAGCCCGCCGGCTGGGACGGCCACACGGTGCCCACCGTGGTCAATCCGGAAGATGCGGTGATCTACGAAGGCCACGTGCGCGATTTCAGCGCCCGGGATGAGAGCACCCCGGAAGCGGTGCGGGGCAAGTACCTGGCCTTTGCCGAGCAGGGCACCGCACCGGTGGACCACCTGAGCGCCCTGGCCCAGGCGGGGATGACCCACTTCCACGTGCTGCCGGTGACCGACATGGCCACCGTCAAGGAGCTGCGTGAGGAGCGGGTGGAGATCACCGACACCCTGGGCACCCTGTGCGAGATGACGGACAACGCCACGCCGGCCTGTGCCACCGAGGATCACGGTGCCACCATCCTGAGCTTGCTGGAGCAGGCCCTGCCGGGCTCCGCCGACGCCCAGGAGCTGGTCAACGCCATGCGCGGCCTGGACGGCTTCAACTGGGGGTACGATCCCCACCACTTTATCGTTCCCGAGGGCAGCTACGCCTCCGATCCCGACGGTGTGGCGCGCATCCTCGAACTGCGGGCCATGAACCAGGCCCTGCACGAGATGGGCCTGCGGGTGGTGCTGGACGTGGTGTACAACCACACCAGCTCCTCCGGATTGTGGGACAACTCGGTGTTCGACAAGCTGGTGCCCGGGTATTACCACCGCTACAACGAGGAGAGCGGCGACATCGAGCGCTCCACCTGCTGTGAGAACACCGCTACCGAACATCGGATGATGGACAAGTTCGTCTCCGACTCCCTGGTGATCCTGGCCCAGCAGTACGGCTACGACGGTTTCCGCTTCGACATCATGGGCCACCACCCCAAGGCGGGGATCCTGGCGGCCCGGGACGCGGTGCAGGCGGTGGACCCGGACAACTACTTCTACGGTGAGGGCTGGAACTTCGGCGAGGTGGCGGACAACCGCCTGTTCGTCCAGGCCAAGCAGGCTGACATGGCCGGCTCCGAGGTGGGCACCTTCAACGACCGCATCCGCGAAGCGGTGCGCCAGGGGCGCCTGTTTGCCGAAACCGAGTCCGACGAGCGCCTGCGGGATCAGGACACCCTGCGCCTGTCCATGGCGGGCAACCTGCAAAACTACGTGCTCAAGGACTTCAACGGCAACTCTGCCACCGGCAACGCCTTTAGCTGGAACGGCCAGCCCACGGCCTACGCCCTGGATCCGGCGGACAGCATCAACTACGTCTCCAAGCACGACAACGAGACTCTGTGGGATCAGCTGCACTACCACCACGGTGTGGGGCTGAGCCTTGAGGATCGGGTACGGGTCCAGCACATCGCCGCCACCGTGCCGCTGCTCAGTCAGGGGATCCCCTTCCTGCAGATGGGCGGGGACATGCTGCGCTCCAAGTCCATGGACCGCAACACCTACGACGCCGGTGACTGGTTCAACTACGTGGACTTCACCAAGACCAGCAACAACTGGAACGTGGGCCTGCCCCTGGCCCAGGACAACCAGAATAACTGGGAGACCATCGCCGGGATCTCGGCCAACCCCAACGCCCAGGTCTCCATGCAGGAGATCGACCTGGCTGCCACCCTGTTCCAGGAGGTGCTGAGCATCCGTCGCGACAGCCCGCTGCTGCGCCTGACCAGCGAGGCGGACGTGGTGGCCCGACTGGGTTTCCACAACGTCGGCAAGCGTCAGACCCAGGGCGTCATCGTGATGAGCCTGGACGACGGCATCGGCCTTGCGGATCTCGATCCCATGGTGGACGCCATGGTGGTGATGGTGAACGGCAGCGCCAACGAGGTGAGCCACACCGTGCCCACCGCCGCCGGCTTCGAGCTGCACCCGACTCTGACCGCCTCCCTGGACAGCCGGGTGCGGGGCGCCAGCTTTGCCGCCGGCGAAGGCGAGGGCACCTTCACCGTGCCGGCGCTGACCACCGCGGTGTTCATCAAGCCCCAGGTGGGTGAACAGGGCGAGGGCCTCTCCGCCAACGCCACCGTCGGTGCGCCGGACGTGGTGCCCTACGGCAGCACCGAGGTGTTTGTCCGCGGCAGCATGAACGGCTGGGGCGAAGTGGACAGCATGACCTACGTGGGCGACGGCGAGTACCGGGTGGCGATCACCCTGGCCGCCGGCGACTACGAGTTCAAGGTGGCCTCCGCCGACTGGAGCACCGTGGACTTCGGTGGACTGAGCGCGGCCGAGGCCCAGGTGGAGGAGGGCGTTGCCGAGCCGCTGCGCCGTGCCGGTGACAACCTGCACTTCAACGCCGGGATCGACGCCACCTACGTCTTCTCCCTGGACGCCTCCGATGCAGAGAACCCCATCCTGACGGTGTTCAACGAGGAGCCCTTTGTGGGCACCCCGGTCTACCTGCGTGGCAGCCTGAACGGCTGGAGCACCGACAACGAACTGGCCTACCTGGGCGGCGGGATCTACCGGGTGGACGTGGCCCTGAGTGCCGGCGACTACGAGTTCAAGGTGGCCTCCGAGGACTGGTCCACCGTGGATTACGGCTCCGGCGAGGCGGATCCGACGGTGACCGAAGGCCAGGAGGAGCTGCTGGCGGTGGCCGGGGCGAACATGTTGTTCACTGCGGCGGTGGACACCACCTACGCCTTTATCTTCGATGCCTCGGATCTCAACGAGCCCACCCTGGCGGTGTACCCGGCGGAGATGTTCGGTACCAATGTGGTCTACGTGCGCGGCAGCATGAACGGCTGGGGCGAGGTGGACATGCTGAGCTACCAGGGCCTGTCCAGCTACAGCGTGGACATCGTGCTGGAGGCCGGCGACCACGAGTTCAAGGTGGCCACCGGTGACTGGTCCACCGTGGATCTGGGCGCCATCGGCGGCGATGAAGCCGTGGTGCTGGATGCGGTCAAACCCCTGGCGTCCAAGGGCGCCAACATGACCCTGTCCGGCGCCGAGGCGGGCACCTACCGCTTTACCGTCACCGGGCCGGACATCGCTTCACCGACCCTGACGGTCAGCAAACTCAACTGATTTTCCCTGTCTTGAACTCAAAGCCCGGCGCAAGCCGGGCTTTTTTTGTGTCGAGGCCAGGGTGCTAGAGACGCTCCAGGTTGTCCAGGCACCACTGGCCCCGCTCGAGGATCGCCTGTCGCTCCGATTCCGGACGGTTGTCCCAACCCCGGTAGACCATGGTGATGCGCGGGTTGCGGGCCAGCTCCCGGTCGTGCCGGGCCATAAAGTGCCAGTAGAGGCTGTTGAAGGGGCAGGCGTTGGGGCCCGCCTTGTCCTTGACGTCGTAGGGACACTGGGCGCAGTGATCCCCCATCTTGTTGAGGTAGTTGCCGCTGGCGGCGTAGGGCTTGGAGGCCAGCAGGCCGCCGTCGGCGTACTGGCTCATCCCCCGGGTGTTGGGCAGCTCCACCCACTCGATGGCGTCGATGTAGACCCCCAGGTACCAGGCATCCACCTGGTCCGGTTCGGCGCCGATCAACATCGCAAAGGTGCCGGTGACCATCAGCCGCTGAATGTGGTGGGCGTAGGCGTACTCCAGTGACTGCCCGATGGCGGCCCTCAGGCAGGCCATCCGGGTCTCGCCGCTCCAGTACCAGCTGGGCAGGGGGCGGTGGGCGTCGAAGTGGTTGAGGCTGTCGTAGCCGGGCATGTTGGCCCAGTAGATCCCCCGCACGTACTCCCGCCAGCCCAAAATCTGGCGGACAAAGCCCTCCACCTGGGCCAGATTGATGGTTTCGTCGGTCTCGAAGGCGGTGATGGCCGCCCGGATCACCTCCATGGGGTGCAGCATCTTGCTGTTGAGGGCAAAGCTTAAGCGGGCGTGAAACAGGCTCCAGCTGTGGGGGGCCTGCTGCGACAAGGCGTCCTGATAACGGCCGAAGGCGGGCAGGGCGCAGCGGCAGAAGTGGGCCAGCAGCTCCCGGGCCTGGGCACGGGTGACCGGCCAGAGCAGGGGGCCCTCCAGTCGTCCCATGGACTGGACGCCATGGCGAGCGAGCCGCGCCCTGATGGCCTCGACGTCGTTGGCAAAGCACAAAGGTTGGGGTACCCGGTCAAAGTCGGCGGGCGTGAGGGCCTGGCGGTTCTCCTTATCGAAATTCCACTGCCCCCCCAGGGGGGCGCCCTTATCCATCAGCAGGTCGTAGCGCTTGCGCATCTTGCGGTAGAAGGGTTCCATCCGGTGGGCGGTGCCGCGCTGGAAGTGGCGGTCCAGTTCCTCAAAGGGCAGGAGGAAATGTTCGCTGTCCACCAGGGATATCGCCACCGGCAGATCCATATCCGTCAGTTGGGCTAGCAGCCGGTATTCGTCCGGTCGCTGCACCTCCAGGCGGCGGGCGCCGCTTTGCGCTATCAGGGCCCGAAGCAGCGCGGGCAGGTCCGGGTAGGGGGCGGTGTCATCCAACGTCAGGTGCTGCACCCGGTGGCCGGCTTGCCCAAGGGCCTTGGCAAACTCCGCCATGGCGGCGAAGAAGGCGCACAGCTTCTGGATGTGGTGGCGGACGTAGCCGGTTTCCTGGTGAAGCTCGGCGATGACGTAGAGGACCCCGGGATCCTGGGTTTGGTACCAGCTGTGGTGGGCGTTGAGTTGGTCGCCGAGGATAAGGCGTAGGGTGTGGGTCATGACGTCGCCCGTCGATGTCGGCGCCGGGCGCGGCAGCGGGCGCTGCAATAGCGTACGTCATCCCAGCAGCGGCGCCATTTGCGCCGCCAGGAGAAGGGTCGGTCGCACACAGGACAGATCTTGTTCGGCGTCACGGCGTGGTCTCCACCGGCCAGTCGGCCCCATCCAGGCTGTCCAAGGGGGCCACCGTCTCCCCGCACCAGCGGGTCACGTACTCGCCCTCTGGATCATAAAGCTCGCTTTGGCGGGCCAGATCGAAGCGGCGCCAGCCCCGGGGATCCGCGCCGACGCCGGCCAGGTACTGCCAGTTGCCCCAGTTGCTGGCCACGTCATGATCCAGCAGCCGCTCCTGGAAATAGGCTGCGCCGTAGCGCCAGTCCAGCCCCAATTCATGGACGAAGGCGCTGGCCACCAGCTGGCGGGCGCGGTTGGAGAGAAAGCCGGTGGCGTCCAGTTGGTGCATGGCGGCGTTGATGATGGGGTAGGGGGTGTGGCCCTGGGTCCAGCGGGCAAAGCGCTCAGGGTAGAAGGCGGTGGGGCGGCGCACCCGCTGCACCCCGGTAAAGGCGAACAGCCGCACCCCGTGGGCCAGGGCATACCACTGGAAATACTCCCGCCACAGAAGCTCGAAGCGGATCCAGTCGGTGGACTCGTTGGCCCCGGCGTGGCGTTCGTAGCGGTCCAGTGCGCTGAGCACCT
The DNA here is from genome assembly GCF_019802085.1 of Ferrimonas balearica. Lineage (GTDB taxonomy): Bacteria > Pseudomonadota > Gammaproteobacteria > Enterobacterales > Shewanellaceae > Ferrimonas > Ferrimonas balearica_B. Next base: position 1,354,570 of record NZ_JAHVHV010000001.1, on the reverse strand, counting down.
GACGGGGCGACAGGCAACCCTGGGCCAGCCAGGGGGAGAACTTGGTGGAGCTGGACCAGTCGTCCAGGGCGTTGCGGGTCAGCTTGTAGCGACTGGCGGCGTCGCCGGCGAAGTAGTGCTGCAGGTGGACCAGCGCGGCGGAGGCGCCCCCCTGGAAGTCGCGATTGAGCGGTGCCCTTGCCTGGGGCAGGGGATCGCTGGCCATATCCAGCGGCGGCGGAGGCAGTTGCCGGGCGGCGGGAAAGCGGGGACGCAGCGGGATGTGGCCCACCCGTTTGCGAAACTGGCTGAAGGTTTTGGGGAGGTCTTTTAACGCGAAGGGCAGGCGGTCCAACTCGTAGAGGGTGAAGGACTGCAGGGCCTCGAAGCGTACCTCGGGGTGACGGGTTTGCAGGGCGAGCCACTGCTGACGCTCCTGCCAGCCGATGGGGGCGGTGCACACCACCCGTTCGATGCCGTGTCGGGTCAAAAGAGTGGGGATCACCGACAGGGGATCCCCCTGGCGGATCACCAACTGCTGCCCCAAACCTCGTAGGGCCACCGCCAGATCCTCCAGGCTTTCCCGGATAAAGCGCCAGGGCCGTGCCCCCACCGGCCGGCTCTGGTAACGCCCGGGCCGGAACCAGGCCGGGTCGATACAGTAGAGGCAGAGCAGTTCATCACTGCCGTCGGCGGCCTCCAGCAGCGCCGGGTTGTCGTCCAGTCTCAGATCCTGGCGGAACCAGAACAGGGTGCGCTTCATGGGCGTTGGCCTTTGGTGTTGGCGTGGGTGATTGGGTTGGCCTCTGTACGAATTTCATTGGCGCTTGGTCCAGTGGCGCCGAAAAAAGAACGCCCCCGGGCGGGGGCGTTCAGAGCCGTTTCCTACCGGGTGACGTTAAACACCGCCTGGTAGAAGGTGCTGCTGCCCCCCTGCACCACCTCCACCTCCAATGTGTGGCTGCCGGTGCTGAGGGTGGCGGTATCGAACGGCTTGGCGGAGCGGGCCGAGTCGCTGTTGGTGCCGGCCAGATCCCAGGGGGCGTTGTACTCCGTCTGGGTCGGGCTGCTGCGGCCCGGATCGTTCAGGTAGAAGCGCACTCGGTCGGCGCCGTCGGCATCCACAAAGACGTAGATAAGGCCGCTGACGCTCTGGCCATCCAGCCCAACGGCGCCACTGCGATCCGGCGACAGGGACAGCAGGACCGGGGTGTCGCTGGGTTCGGCCAGCACATCCAGGGTGACGGCCAGGCTGTCGCTGCCCAGGGGGCTGGTGGCGGTCAAGGTGGCGCTGTGCCGGCCCGGGGAGAGGGCGCTGCTGTCGGCGGTGACCGTCAGGTTGGCCGGAGTGTCCGCCGGATTGGGGGCCACCTGCAGCCAGGCGGCGGAGCTTTCTATGTCCGCCTGGGTGGCTTGGGAGCCGCTCAGGGTGACGTCGCCCTGGGCCAGGGTCTGTGGCCGGGTCACCGACAGCGCAAGGCTGGCGGGGCTGAAGCTCAGGTAATCGCCCACCGCACCTATGGTGAAATCGGCAAAGACCGAGGCGGTGCTGCCGCTCGACAGCTCCAGGTCCGCGCGCATCTGGTGCGGCCCATCGGCGTAACCGGCCAGGCTGAAGGGCTTCGCATCGTCGTTGCCTTCGGTGCCGCCGATGTCGAAGGGGGCCACGCCTTCGGTTTTGACCCGGCTGCCGTCGATGTAGAAGCGCACTCGCTGCACGCCCTCTTCCGGCAGCAGCTGGACGAAGATCTCGCCACTGACCGAGGCGCCGTTCATCGGGCTGGGCCCGTTGCGCTGAGCGTCCTCGGTGCGCACCAGCTGGTAACCCCCGCCACTGACGGTGAGGCTCACCGGTACCCCACGGGAGAGGCCATTGCCGGTGACATTGAGGGTGCCGCGGTAGATGCCATCCACCAGGCCGGTGCTGTCGGCGGTGACGGACGTTGTCAGCGGCGAGGCCCCGCTGCTGGGGTTGACGCTCAGCCAGGACAGGGCTTCGCTGACGCTCAGGCTGCCGGCGTCGGTCAGGCTCAGGGTCAGGGACTGGGTGCCCTGCTCATCGGGGGCCAGGGAGAAACTGAGCTCGGCAGGACTGGCGGCGATCCCCTCGTCGTTGCAATCTTCAGTAAGCCGGAACTGGTCGAACACCGTGGGCGTCTCGCCGTCGGTGACCTGGTAGACCGAGACGGTGATGTCGCCGCCGGGGTCAAACTCCAGGTGGCCGAAGTGGTGCGCGGTGTTGTCGCGCCGGGCGGTCCAGTAGGGGGGCGGCACCGTCAGCCACTCGGAGAAGCTGCCGTTTTTGTCGCTCATCTTGCCGCCGGGGCTGATCTTCATCCAGGTGATCCCCTGGCTGCGGTCGTAGCAGTCCAGGTCCGTGGTGGTCACCACGATGTCACCGGCGGCGTCCAGCAGCGGGTAGGTGCGCTCGTAGGACTGGTCGTGGGCGGAGAGCACCAGCTTGACCCCGGCCGCTTCGAACAGCGGCGCCACATGGCCGCGGATGGTTTCCGCCGAGACGTGGTTGCTGCCGTCGGAGAAGGGGGCGGCGTGCAGGTAGGGGATGATCCAGCGATAGCCCGCGTCCTTGACCTGGTTCAGGTGGTTTTCCAGCCAGGCAACCGCCTCCAGGGGGATCCCGTCGTTGGACTCGCGCAGGGCGAATACCCCGACAAAGTGCACGTCGCCCACGTCGAAGGCGTACATGCGCCCACCGTCCCACTCCCAGTGGTCCGGGGTGGGGAAGCGGGCGTGCCAGAACTCGAACCCTTCGTTGTTGAGGATCTCGTGGTTGCCCCAAATGGGCATCATGGGGGCGTAGGGCGCCAGGGGAGCCATCTGATTAAACCAGGCGTCGATGGTGCGCTCCAGGGTGCCGTAGCGCTTGTCCTTATCGTAATAGGCGTAATCTCCCCCCAGCAGGATAAGGTGGGGGTCGATCGCCTTCATGGCGTCGATCACCGCCTGGGTGCCGTTGGTTAGCCCATCGAGGCGCCCCAGCAGGCCGGTGTCCGCCACGAAGGTGAGATCCCAGGGTTCGTCGGCGGCCGGGTGGGCGCGCACCTGGTAGACCCGGCTGAAGCCGGTGCTGTCCAGCCGCACCCGGTACTGGTAGGTGGCCCCGCGGGTCGTGGCCACGCTGGCCTGGTGGTACCAGCCATCCTCGTTGCTGTGTCGCACCGACCCAATCACGCTCTGCCAGGCTGTACTGCCCAGCAGCCGGTACTGAAGCTCCGACTGGGCGCCGTTGTCCGGGGTAAACCACACCGCGGTGAAGCTGTTTTGGGCGTGGTCCCAGGTCAGATGCAGTTGCGGCGCATCGTCTCCGCTGGTTTCCCCCACGCTCAGTCGGACGGTCAGCGAGGTGCCGGGCACGCCATCGGCGCTGAGATTGACCTGTCCTTCATAGACGCCATCGGTCAGGCCACTGGGGTCGGCATTGAGGGTCAGGCTAAAGGGGGTCACCGAGGCGGTGGGGGTGACGCTCAGCCAGGGCAGGGATTCGCTCACCGCCACGGACAGCGCGCTGCCATCGCTGATGGCGACATCGACCTGGTCTGAGACGGCACCGCCGTCGGGGCTTTGCAGGGCGACCGAGGTGGGGCTGACCACCAGAGTCGGACCGGCATCACCGGCCTGGAAATCCGCCTGGCGGGTTTCGCTGCTGCCGTCATCCAGCAGCAGGGTGACGCTCATCTGATGGGGGCCGTCGGCCAGGCTGTCGGCGTCGAAGGGCAGGGCGCTGCGGTCTGAGGCGGTGCCCCCCAGGTCCCAGGGGGAGACGTTCTCCGTTTTCACCCGGCTGCCGTCGATAAAGAACTGCACCTGGTCGAGCCCGGTATCGGGACTGATAAAGACGTAGATGGGGCCGGAGACGCTGGCGCCGGCCAAAGGCCGGGGATCGCTGCGGTCCGGCGAATCCGAGAGGAGGATGTCGTAAGCCAAGGCCCCTGCACAGCAGAAGCACGCCCAGAAACACAGTACTGCCCTTCCCAACCACCTGGCCATAACCCACCTCAAAGCCTGGAGAAAATGAACTGTTTGGCGCTGCGAAAACTAACTCTAGGCGAGGGGGCGCGAAGCGCCAGCGGTGGGAGTGGATTTGATGGAAAAAAGCGCCCCGGCACTGGGCCGGGGCGTTTTCGTTTAGCTTTGCTCGGAGGCGGGCAGGCTGGTGTCCTTGCCGGCGAAGTAATCCCGGGTCAGCTTGAACACCACGGGGCTTAACAGCACCAGGGCGATGAGGTTGGGGATCGCCATCATGGCGTTCAGGGTGTCCGCCAGCAGCCAGACGAAGTCCAGCGAGGCGATGGCCCCCACGGGTACCGCCAGGGTGAAGACCAGGCGGAAGGGTTTGACCGCCTTGTCCCCCAACAGGTACTGGACGCAGCGCTCGCAGTAGACGCTCCAGCCGAGGATGGTGGTGAAGGCGAACACCGCCAGGGCGATGGCCACGATCACCTGGCCCTGGGGCACCGCCGAGCCAAACGCGGCGGAGGTGAGCGGGGCGCCGGAGACGCCGCTGGTCCACTCCCCGGTGACCACGATGGCCAGGCCGGTGACCGAGCAGACGATCAGGGTGTCGATAAAGGTGCCCAGCATGGCGATAAGGCCCTGGCGCACCGGGTTGTTGGTCTTGGCGGAGGCGTGGGCGATGGGCGCAGAACCCAGGCCCGCCTCGTTGGAGAACACGCCCCGGGCCACACCGAAGCGGATGGCGGCCCATACCGCGGCACCGGCAAAGCCCCCTTGGGCGGCCACCGGGGTGAAGGCGCTCTCCACCACCAGGGCGATGGCCCCGGGCACGGCACCGGCGTTCATGATAAGGACAATCAGGCCGGCGCCGATGTAGAAGAAGGCCATCAGGGGCACCAGCTTACCGGCCACGGTGGCGATCCGCTTGATGCCGCCCATCAGCACGGCGCCCACCAGCAGCATCAGCACGATGCCGGTGGCTTCTACCGGAATGCCGAAGCTGTCCTGCAGCGCGGAGGCCACGGAGTTGGATTGCACGCCGTTGCCGATGCCGAAGCCGGCGATGGAGCCGAACAGGGCAAAGGCGGTGGCCAGCCAGGTCCACTTGGAGGAGAGGCCGTTTTTGATGTAGTACATGGGCCCGCCGACAAACTCGCCGTTGGGGGCCTTTTCACGGAATTTCACCGCGCACACCGCCTCGGCGTACTTGGTGGCCATGCCCACCAGCGCGGTGCACCACATCCAGAACAGGGCCCCGGGGCCCCCCAGGGCGATGGCGGTGGCCACACCAGCGATATTACCGGTACCGATGGTGGCGGACAGAGAGGTCATCAGGGCGTTGAAGGCGCTGATGTCGCCCTTCTCGCCGGAGTCTTTACGGCCCTGCCACAGCAGGCGGAAACCGGTGGGGAGTTTGAGAATGGGCATCAGGCGCAGCCCGGCGGTGAGGAACAGGCCCACGCCGAGGATGAGCACCAGCATGGGCACCCCCCAGACGATGCCGTTGATGGTCCCCACCAGTTCATTAACCATTTCCATTCAATGACTCCTTGTTCGTTCTTGTTCTTCCCATGGGGGCCGGCTTGGCCCCGGGGAGAGGAATGGCGGCTCAGGGCATGATCTGTATCACAATCCTGAGGCTTAAGGTAGGGAAAACAGCATGTTGTGACTGGAAGTCGAGGGCGATGACGTAGGGGAAAACGGCGGCGAATGGGGGTGGGTCAACAGGGGTTTCGGCCCGATGGGGTCAAGGCCAGGGGATGTCGCCGCCACGGGGGGCATGGGGCGACACAAAACCCTGGCCGTCCGGGCGGCGGATTAACGACCGCCGGGGAAGGTATTGGCCTGCTGGGCCTGGGGACTGGCCTCCACCAGTAGCTCGGCAAAGCGGGTGGCAGCGGGGCCGAGGCGGTCCGGATTGGGGACGATCAGCGTCATGGGGATCATGGCAAAATCCACCCGGGCCTGGCTCAGGTGCACCAAACTGCCGTCGCTCAGGTGCGGGCAGACCAGGTGCTCGGGCACCCAGCAAAACCCCACCCCCTCTTTGAGGATGGCGATCGCCTCGTGGAAGTTGGAGAAGGTCCAGCGATGCTCCGCCTTGAGCCAGCCCAGGTCCTTGTCCGCCTCAGGGCCGGTGTCTCGGATGACGATCTGAAGCTCCTGGGCCAGGCGTTTCTCGTCCACTTCGGTTTCACGGGCCAGGGGGTGGGCCGGATGGCACACCAGGATCATCTTGATCACCCCCAGGGCCTCGCCGCGGTGGCCGGGTGGAGTGCGCCCGGAGATCACCAGATCGTAACTGGGGCCGGAGATGGCGTGGGTGGTGCCGCTGATGACGTTGTCGATCACTGTGACCCGGGTGCCCCGGCTTTCGGGGTAAAAGCGGCTCATCGCCTGGTAGAGCGCCTGGGTGGGGTAGAGGATCTCCCGGGAGACCTTGATCTCCGGCTCCCAGCCCTGCTCCAGGTTGGTGGCCAGCAGCTCCAGTTGCTCAATCTCGGCGGTCAGGGTGCGGGAGCGGCGCAGCAGCACCCGGCCCTGGGGCGTCAGCTCGGCCTTGCGCCCTTTGACCTCCAACAGCGGCACCCCCATCAACTGTTGCAACTTGGCCACGGCGTGATTTAACGAGGACTGGCTCTTGTTCAGCTCGGCGGCGGCCTTGGCGTAACCACCGCAGTCGACGACCGCCTGCAGGATCCGCCATTGCTCCAGGGTTGAGTGGGGTCGGTACATGATGATCCAATTTTTTCGAAATGATTAGCCGGGATTATGCGATTTTAATTCGCATAAGTGAACCTAAAATGGGCTCCATACCGAACTCAAGGAGAGTCCATCATGCCCAGCCTGCTCGTCGTTAACTCCAGCCCCAACCTGGAACACTCCCACACCCGCGCCCTGGTTGACCAGTACGTCACCGCCTGGCAAAGCAAGCACCCCACCGGCACCGTGGTATACCGGGATGTGGGCATCAACCCGCCGCCGCACATCGACGGCCCCACCATCGGCGCCTACTACACCCCAGAAGGGGACCGCACCCCTGAGGCCCAGGCCGCCATCGCTCTGTCCGATGAGCTGGTGGGGGAACTGCTGGCGGCGGACGAGGTGGTGATCGGTGCGCCGATGCACAACTTCTCGGTCACCTCCGGCCTCAAGGCCTGGATTGACCACATCTGCCGGGTCGGCGTCACCTTCCGCTACACCAGCAACGGCCCCGAGGGCCTGCTGGGAGACACCAAGGCGGTGCTCATCAGCGCCCGTGGCGGCAACTACAGCGCCGGCAGCCCGGCCCACGCCTTTAACCACCAGGACACCTACCTGCGTACCGTGATGGGCTTTGTCGGCATCACCGACGTGGCGGTGATCAACGCCGAAGGGGTGGCCCGCGGCGAAGAGGGCCTGGCCCAGGCTCGGGAAGCGATCGCCAAGCTGGCCGCCTGACCCCTTTAGCGGCTCATGCCTTAAGCCGGTCACCCTCGTTTATGACGCGGGTGGCCGGCTTTGTTTTTGGGTGGAATAACCGGGAAGAGCCCACCGGGCAAAGAGGGGGAGAGGCGGGTTACTACCCCTCGTCATCGTTTAACAGCTGGGTTGTTGCTCGGGCCCCCACCACTATCCAGGGCAGCAGGGAGAGGGCACACAACCACAAGGGCAGAATGTGCTGTGCGATGCCGACCACGCCGAAGGCAAAGCCGGTCAGGGCAACTCGAGTGTAGGGGTTGGCCAGTGCCGCTTTCATCCGGTTGCACTCCTTGCAATGGCTTGGGGGACGCTCAGTTGACCCCGGCGGTGAGTTCGGCGGGCACCTTGGGCGCCCGGGGTTTGGGTGCCCACGTCGTCAGATCCCGCCAGATCTGGGCGCCGGACAACGCATCCTCCGCCCACTGCTGGGCCCAGTTTTGGCCCTGGTGGGCGTGCCACAGGGGCAGGTAGTCCCGGGCCCCGGCGATGGCCCAGTCACTGTGGCTGAACCAGGGCTTGAGATCCTTGGGGGCGGGACGACCAAAGTACTGGGCGAACCAGCGGTGGCTGTGCTCGGCCAGCAGGACGGCGTCCAAGCGCGCCTGGCTGGCCACCGCCAGGGCCATTTGGGCCTGGTAGAGCCGTGCCGCGGGGAACAGTGGCCGTGGCGTCAAGGTGTGCCCCAACAGCGCGTTTTGCACCTGGGGTTGGCGGGCCAGGGCCCGGCCGAATCCGTAGCCGCCGCCGGCCAGCACGGGCCCCTGGTAGGGTAGAGGCTGGCCGGCCATCTGCACCAGGGTTTCGCTGAGCTGCGCCAGATACTGCACCCAGTGACGGGGGTACCAGGGCCCTTCGCGGTACTCCAGGGTGACCAGTGCGGGGCTGAGGCCAATCCAATGGCCCTGGGGCGACACCACCCGGTGGCGCTCGGCCCCCTCCAGGGTCAGGTAGCCCAGCAAGCGTTCGCCCTCCCACAGCTGCATCTGATTATCGCTGATGGGCGCCAGGGTCAAACCGTAGAGGGCCACCAGGTAGTGCAGGGCCTCCCAAGCCAGTTTATCGGACGATGCGTCCAGCGCGGTTTGCGGCGGCCGGGCGGCCCAGGGCAGGCGATCGCCTTCGACGGTCAGCTGCGCCAGGAACTGGGCCACCTCTTCGGGGCTGGAGAGCGGCGTGCCGTCCAATTGCCGGTGGGCGTCACTGGCAAACCCCTGGTGGCGGGCGAGCTGGTCACTGAGTTGGCGATGGGCTTCCAGCACCGGCTGGGCATCCGGGTAGCCGCGGTTTTGGTAGGCCACCCAGACCCGCTCTCGACACAGGGTGTCTTCGGCCAGGTTGAGGTAGCGGGAGACCGCCGGCTCGGACAGGTCCAACTCGGTGGGGGTGCCCTCGGGAAACCCTTGCCAGCAGCGTGCGGCGCCGATGGTGAGGCGCTTGAGATCCCGCTGCTCCAGGTGGCGCAGCTGGGCTTCCAGGGCCAGTTGGGTGGGGTCGAGCAAGGGTTGGGGCCGGTACTCGGCCAGGGCGCGGCTCAGCATCAAGCTGCAGCGCCCCAGGGCTTCGTCGTCGGTTTGCTGGGCCAGGTACTTGAGCTGGTCCTGCAGCAGCACCAACTGGCCAAACTGGCGGTGACGGGTCAGGGGGGCGTCGGCGGGGGCGCCCACCCCCTCAATCTGGTTCAGGCAGTAGGGCAGAAGATCATTGGCCTGGGCCGAAAGTGAGGGCGCCCCGGTGATCACCAGGGCGCCCAAGGCGGCGAGAACGCCTTTAATACTCCCCATCCGTACCAAACCACTGCTTGGCCAGGGCGATGCGCTGGGTTACCGGGACCGGGGCGTCGCCGAGGGATTCGATTTTGCGCAGCCGGGGCAGCAGTCCGTGGTTGTTGGCGATCTGAATCGCCAGACCCGGACGGGCATTGAGCTCCAGCAGCAGGGGGCCGCGCTCCTTGTCCAGCACCATGTCGGTGCCCAGGTAGCCCAGGCCCGACATCTCGAAACAGCCGGAGGCCAGCTCCAGCAGGCGGTCCCAGTGGGGCACCTGCACCTTGAACAGATCCTCGCCGGTGTCCGGATGGTGGCTGACCGGCTCATCGTACTGTACCGCCCGGATGGCCTGTCCGGTGGCGATGTCGACCCCGATGCCCACGGCGCCCTGGTGCAGGTTGGCCTTGCCGTCGGAGGCGTGGGTGGAGCAGCGCAGCATCCCCATCACCGGGTAGCCTTTGAAGATGATAAGGCGGATGTCCGGCACCCCCTCGTAGGAGATCCCGTCGAACACGGGGTCGAAGCGGATCAGCGCCTCGACCACCGCCACGTCGTTCTTGCCCCCAAGGCTGAACAGGCCCGCCAGGATGTTGGAGCAGTGGCGGGCCATCTCCACCTGGGTGACCTCCTCGCCGGAGGGCTTGAAGTAGCGGCCATCCTCGACCTTGGTGATCACCAAAATCCCTTTGCCGCCGGAGCCCTGGGCCGGTTTGATGCAGAAACCGTCGTGGCCCTTGACCCGGTCGTTGACCTCTTCAATCTCGTGCTGCTCGCTGATCACCGAGATGAGATCCGGCGTGTCGATGGCGTTCTTCAGCGCCAGCTGCTTGGTTATCAGCTTGTCGTCCACCTGCTTGTAGAGGCTGCGGGGGTTATAGCGCCCGATGTAGCTGATGTTGCGCTTGTTCATCCCCATGATGCCGCGACTTTTCAGTCGCCTCGGATCGCAGAAGATCATGACTTCTCTCCCGCCAGGGGACGGAAGCGGCGCAGCTCAAGCAGGCGGTAACCGGTGTACTGACCGATCAGCAGGATGAAGGCCAGGATCACCAGGTGAATGCCGAGGAAGTTGAAGGCCCAGTGGCGCACCAGGTCGTTGTCCATCGCCAGGTAGGTGATCACCGCCACCAGCAGGCTGCCGCCGCCCTGGACGAACACCTCTTTGGCCCCTTCCTCCTCCCAGAGGATGGACATCCGCTCGATGGTCCAGGCCAGGATGATCATCGGGAAGAAGGTGATGGTCAGCCCCTCGGTCAGCCCCAGGTTAAAGGCCAGCAGGGTAAAGCCGGCGATGATCCCAAGCACCACGATCACCACGGCGCTGATCCTCGAGATCAGCAACAGGTTGAGGTTCGACAGGTAGGAGCGGATCACCAGACCGGCGGCGACGATCAGCAGGAACCCGATCAGACCGGTCAGCAGCTTGGTCTGGATAAAGGCCAGGGCGATCAGCACCGGCATAAAGGTCCCGGAGGTCTTAAGGCCGATGATCACCCGCAAGAACACCACCACCAGCACGCCGATGGGGATCAGGAACAGCCCCCGCAACAGGCTCTGCTCCTCCAGCGGTAGGTTGTAGAGCGACAGGGACGCCAGGCCGCCACTTTCCATCATGTCGATGGCGGTGGCCAGGGCAGGGCGGGTGTCCTCAATCATGGAGAAGGAGACGTTGGAGTTGGTGCCGCCGGCCAAATCCAGCACCGAGGTGCTGTAGCGCTGCCACAGCAGCAGCTTGTCGTCGCGACCCTGGGCACCGGTGGCGGGGTTAAACAGGTGCCACTGCTGCTTGTCCAGCACCTCCACCATGGGCATCAGCGCCTGGCGACGGCGGCCGTCTTCCAGGTTCAGGGCGTACACCTGGCGGGCCGGGACGCCGGCGCTGCGCACCAGGCGGCTCATCAGGGCCGCCGGCTCGTAGCGGGCCAGCAGCAGGGCCACGTTCTGTTGCTGCTCCGGCTGGCTGACCGCCTGGGCGATCTCCCGGGCAAAGGAGGTGTTGCTGGCGCTCTTCTGCCAGGCCTTGTCGATCACCGCCTTGGCGGCGGTATCCAGCCCCTCGTCCCACACCACCGGCTCCGGGGTGGGGATCTCGGCAATTTCATCCAGGGTCAGATCCCCGGTGGGCACCAGGTTGGCGGTGTAGTAGAGCTCCTGACGGCCGATCCCCTCGCGGGTGGTCCAGGTGGCGCGACGCGCGTCCCCTTCGTAGCTCATCGACAGGCCGTAGCCCGGGGAAGCGGCGGACTCGCTGAGGGTCTGGAAGGCGGGATCCGTGGGCAGGGCGAAGCTGGCCTCCACCGGCCCCTGGCCGTTGAAGGTGATGCGCGCCTCCACCGTCCAGGTGGTTTGGCTGGTGCCCGGCAGGAAGGGGATCCCATCGTTTACGTGGCGCTGGTAGTTGTAGCCGACGCCAGCCGAGATCAGGATGAAAATCAGCAGGTAAAAGGGTTTACGAGACACGGTTACCGTCCTTATTCCGTGGGTTTGGCGCCGTTGGCGTCACCGGAGTGGATGTACTTGCGGCTGACGTCCACCACCGCGATGTCCTGGAAGAACTGGCGGCCGAGGAGCACCGGGTACTCCATGTGGCTGCGATCCGCCAGGTTGAGATCCGTCTCGGTGACGTAATCCCCCAGCTTGACCCGGGCGCGGATCACCGGGCGGCGCTGCGGCTCTTCGCTCGAGGCTTTCTTGATGGAGACAAACCGGGAGACCCGGGCTTCCACGGTGTCCGCCGGGGCGGCCTCTTCGCCCTCCGCGGGCTGGGCCGAGGGGATGTCGAAGCGCACCCATTGATCGCCATTGCGTTCAAACAGCCGGATGTTGGTGGCGCTGATGGAGGAGCTCACCGCCCCGGTGTCCACCCGGGCGTCAAAGGCGTCGCCCACTTCCTGCACAAACACCCGCTCCACCTCGCCAAGCACGATCTTATCGCCCAGGTTGTGGGGATCGACCTCCACCTCGGGGCAGATCACCGGTTGCTGAGCGGCCTGCTCGGCCAGGGCCAGCAGCCCGACGTTCATGCCGCTGAGCTCGTTGACCACCTGGGTCTGGTACTCGTGATTGGCGGCGACTTCGGAGTCGCAACGCTTGATCAGCATGGTTTCGATCTGGGCCAGCTGGGTGGCCATGGCGTTGGTCAGCTGCTGTTCGGTCGCCGGGACGGGCTTCTGGGCGCAGCCAGTGACGGCCAGGGTGGCGGCAGCCAGGAGCAGTGAACCTGTGTGCTTCATCATGTGTTCCTTATCCGGTGCTTGAGGCTTTATTGGCAATAATGATGGCGCGCTTGGGCGCCGGGTACCCTTCGACGGTGCGGGTGGGATCCTGTGGATCCAGGTAGTCCGCCAGTGATTCGTTGGTCATCCATTCGGTGCGGCGCTGCTCGTCAGTGGAGGTCATCGCCTCGTCCACCAGGCGGACGTTGACGAAGCCACATTTGCGCAGCCAGAGCATCAGGGCCTTTGATGAAGGAATGTACCAGACATTATTCATCTTTCCATAACGATCACTGGGAACAAGTACCTGATTTTCATCACCATCAATGACCAGGGTTTCGAGAATGAGTTCACCGCCGTGCTGCAATTGGTCCTGCAGTTGAATCAAGTGGTCAATGGGTGAGCGACGGTGGTAGAGCACGCCCATGGAGAAGACGGTGTCAAAGGCGTGCAATTTGGGCAGATCCTGGATCCCCAGGGGCAGCAGGTGAATGTCCGGGTGGCCGCCGTAGAGCTTCTTGACCGCCTCGAACTGGGCCAGGAACAGATCGGAGGGATCGATGCCGATCACCAGCTCCGCCTCTTCGCCCAGCATCCGCCACATGTGGTAGCCGCTGCCACAGCCGACATCCAGCACGGTGCGATGCTTGAGCGGGGCGATGTGGGGCTTGAGGCGATCCCACTTCCAGTCGGAGCGCCACTCGGTGTCGATGTGGATGCCGTAGAGATCAAAAGGGCCCTTGCGCCAGGGGTGCAGGCAGCGCAGCAGATTATTGAGCTTTTTGCTGTCGCCGGGGCTGAGCTCCTCGGCGCCGCCGATGCGCACCGCGTCGCGAAGTTCCCGCAGGGCCGGCGGCCGCCCGGGCAGCTTGGCCAGCACCTTCTCCCACTTGGGAAACTGGCCGTGGCGGTGGAACCGCTGCCAGGCGGAGAGCTGGGCCGGGGCGGTCTCCAGCCAGTGGCTGAGTTTGCTGCCCGCGATGCGTTGGTAGAACCCGGAAAAATTCATTACTTGATCGCCACCATGGAGGCAAAGTTAAAACATTGGAACCACAATCCCGAGGCGTGGAAGCCGGCCTCGCTGAAGCGTGCTTGGTGCTGGGCCAGGGTGTCGGGGCGCATCACGTTCTCCAGGGCGTTGCGCTTTTGGCTGATCTCCAGCTCCGAGTATCCGTTGGCCCGCTTGAAGTCCAGGTGCAGTTCGTCCAACAGGGCGTGAATGCTGGGCTGGTCGAACACCAGCTTCTCTGAGACCACCAGCACTCCACCGGGGTTCAGGCCGGCACAGACGTTGCGGATCAAGGCGTCGCGATCCTCCGGGGCCAGAAACTGCAGGGTGAAGTTCAGCACCACCATGGAGGCGTTGGCGATCTCAATGTCGCGAATGTCGGCGCACACCAGCTCCACCGGGATGGGGCTGCGGTAGGCCTCCAGGTGCTCCTGGGCCCGCTTGACCATCGCCTCGGAGTTGTCCACCGCCACGATCTCCAGTGACCGCTCTCCCAGGGCCCGGCGCATGGCGCTGGTGGCTGCCCCCAGGGAGCAACCCAGATCGTAGATGCGGGTGTCGGGGCGGGCAAAGCGTTGGGCCAACTCCCCCAGGGTGTGCAAAATTTGACCGTAACCGGGGATGGAGCGGGAGATCATGTCTGGGAACACCGACGCGACTTTTTCGTCGAACCGGAAATCGGCCACCTGGGCCAAGGGTTTGGAGAACAATCGGTCTTGGTCGGAGGTCATGATAGCTTCCTGAAGGATCAACAAAATATTGTAGCGCCGCGCGGCGAATCCCGGCAACCTGCAACGTTGCCAGAAGTCAAAAGCCGGTTAATATAGGAACAACCCGGTGAAGAACTGGCCGCTGACAGGAGGTTAGCTGGCCAACAGGTGTGGACTCTCACAAGGAAATGCAGTGAACGCCCTCCGACGACCCCTTCTGCTCTTGATGCTTTTGTTGGGCCTGGCCGTTTCGGCCCAGGCCCGATCGGATGCCGCCGAATCGCCGCTCATCATCGCGGTGTCCAAGGACAGCTACCCCTACCAGTTTCGCGGCCCCGACGGCGACGCCTCCGGCTATCTTATCGAGCTGTGGCAGCGCTGGTCCGTGGCCAGTGGCCGCTCGGTGCGCTTCGAGGTGATGCCCTGGCAGGAAAGCCTGGACGCCGTGGCCGAAGGGCGGGCGGACATCCATGCCGGCATGGCCTACAGCGCCGAACGGGCTGCGCGGTTCGGGTTCACCGCGCCGGTGGCGCAGATCCCCCTCAAAGTGTTTGTCCACCGCAGCCTGCCCAAGATGACCGACTTGGCCGAGCTGACACCGTATCGCATCGGCGCCATCGTCGACTCGGTGCACCAGGAGCTGCTGGCGGCCCAGATGACCCACCCCACCATGGTGACCTTTCCCGACCGTGACAGCCTCTTTGATGCGGCCCTGGCCGGCGAGGTGAAGGTGTTCGCCAATATGGATGGCTACCTGCAGCGCTCGGAGCGGCAGCAGCGGATCAGCCGGGTCTACCCGGCCCACCACCGCCTGCCCCTGGCCACCATCGATCTGGTGGCCGCGGTGGCCCCGGGCCGTGAGGCGCTTATCGAGACCATCAATACCGGGCTCGGTCGCATCGGCGAGCGGGAGCGGGGCCAGCTGGCCCGACGCTGGCTTGGGATCAACGACGACCGGGGCCCCTTGCTGGTGGGGGTGGCGGATGACCTTCCGCCGCTGATGCACCTGGGGGAGCAGGGCGAGGCCAAGGGGCTGTTGGTGGATCTCTGGCGGGCCTGGTCCCACCAAAGTGGCGTGGCGGTGCGCTTCGTCCCCTCGGGCCTGGGCCAAGCCGGGCTCAATGCGCTGCACAAAGGGGAGCTGGATGTCTACGGTGCCCACCTGGCCCATCAGGTGGGCAAGCTGGGGCTGGATAAGGCCTACGAGCTGTTTCGTGTGCCCAGTGTGCTGCTCACCTGCAGCGATTCGACCTTTCAGCCCGATCCGCCCTGGGTCGGCGCCCTTGGTGTGTTGGCCAACGTCGGTTACGAGGAGCGCCTGGCCCTGGGCAGCGCGTCGGTGACCCTGTTTCGCTCCGATAAGCCAAGCGACCTGATTGAGATGCTCAAGGAGGGGCGGGTCGAGGCGGTGCTGTTGCCGGAGGTGATGGCCGGTGCACCTCAGCCGGGGGTGGTCCGCCACCCCATGGCGCAGTATGAAGTGGCGCTCAATGTGCTGGTGGCCACCGGTGATCAGGCCCTGGCGGAGCGGGTCAAACGGGGGTTCGCCGAACTGCCGGCGGAGCCGATACTGGCCATTCAGCAGCACTGGCAGCGCCCGGGACTGGGTCGACTCTCGGAGCCACTGGCCGGAGCCCTGACCGGCCCCCTGATGCCCCAGGGCGGGCATTGGCCGGTGTCCCTGGCGGAAGTGCCCAGCTGGGCCCGACAGAGCCTGGCGGTGCCCGAGGCGCTGGATGAGCTCTCGGAAATCTTAGGCGTGACCCTGGCGGAGGAGCCGGGCAGTGCGGCGCGCCCGCCGGTGGCCCTGGTGCTTCGGCCCGCACCGGGCCCCCTGGACCCGGTGGAGCAGCCCCTGGTGAGCCTGGAGTACCGACTGATCGGTGCCGGCCCCCAGCCCAAGCGCATCAGCCTGAACACGTTGGAGGGGACGGTGGCGGTGCTCAACCGCAGCCCCGAGCAGGCCTGGCTGGCTCAAAAACACCCCTCGGTGCCCACCAAGGTGGTGCGCAGTCTCGAGGAGGCGCGAAATGCGGTGCACCAGGGGGCCAGGCTGCTGGTCTCCACCGCCCAATGGCAGGCGGCGCAGATCCGCGATCCGGGTCTGGACAGTGCCCTGTTGACCGACGGCCCCCAGGTGGGGCTCTACCTGGACCTGCCGGCCTCCTTGCATGGCTGGCAGGGTCGCATCAACCTGGCCCTGGCGCTGCTGAGCTGGCAGCCCCGGCTGGAGGGGCCGCTGCCCAGCACCCGGCCGGCCATGGCGTTCCAGGTGGCGATCTGGGTGGCGGCGGCGGTGATCCTGGCGTTGGCCCTGGCGCTGGTGTGGGTGTACCGCAACTGGCGCTGGGAGCAGCTGCAGCGCAGTGAGCTTCTCCGTCAGGCCGATCAGGGGGAGGGGCTGGACCCGATCACCGCGCTGCCGGGCCGCCAGGTGTTGGATGACCGCCTGGCCCAGGCGGTACTGCGTCATGGACGGGAACAGCGACAGATGGCGGTGCTGCTGCTGGATGTGGACGGTTTTGGGGCGCTGAATCGCAAGCTGGGGTGGGGCGGTGGCGATGCGTTGCTGGCCCAGTTGGCCCAGCGCTGGAGCAGCGGTTTGCGCCGCTCCGATACCCTGGCCCGCTTCGACGGAGACCAGTTCGTGGTGGTGCTCAACCAGATCCAGGATGTGGGCGCCGCCCGGCACGTGGCGCAGATGCTGCTGATGGAGCTGGAGACCCCTTTTCGGGTGCGCGGTCAGTCGGTGACCCTCACCGCCAGCATCGGTGTGGCGCTGTTTCCGCTGCACGGCGGCGATCCCATCAGTTTGCTCCAGGCCGCCGATGCGCAACTCAAGCGCATTAAGGGGCAGGGCGGCAACGATTACCAGGTTGCCTGAGTATCGAGCAAAGTCGCTCCGGACGGGGGTCTGGCCCTTCTGCTTGTTTGAACTTTTCTCTATAATGCCGGCTTTGCCATTTTTCCCGGAGCGGGGGCCTGGCGTCCCTCTCCACCAGCATTGAATACAGGAGCTGTCGATGCGCAGCCATTACTGCGGACACGTTACCGAAACGCTTATCGGACAAGAAGTTACTTTGGTTGGCTGGGTGAACCGCCGTCGCGATCTCGGGGGCGTGATCTTCCTCGACCTGCGTGACCGTGAAGGGATCGTCCAGGTGGTCTACGATCCGGACCTGCCGGAGGTGTTCGACACCGCGTCCAATCTGCGTGGCGAGTTCTGTGTCCAGGTCAAAGGCCTGGTGCGCGCCCGACCCGACAGCCAGGTGAACGCCAACATGGCCACCGGCGCCATCGAGGTGCTGGGCCGTGAGCTGAGCATCATCAACAAGGCCGAGCCCCTGCCCATCGACTTCAACACCGACGTCTCAGAAGAGCAGCGGCTGAAGTACCGCTATCTGGACCTGCGCCGTCCGGAGATGGCCGAGAAGATGAAGTTCCGTGCCCGCTTCACCTCCGAGGTGCGCCGCTTCCTTGACGGCGAAGGCTTTATGGACGTGGAAACCCCGATCCTCACCGCCGCCACCCCGGAAGGGGCCCGCGACTACCTGGTGCCCAGCCGCACCCACAAGGGCCAGTTCTTTGCACTGCCCCAGTCGCCCCAGCTGTTCAAGCAGCTGCTGATGATGTCCGGCATGGACCGCTACTACCAGATCGTGAAGTGCTTCCGCGACGAGGACCTGCGGGCCGATCGTCAGCCGGAGTTCACCCAGATCGACATCGAAACCTCCTTTATGAGCGCCGATGAGGTGATGGCGGTGACCGAGGCGATGATCCGCACCATCTTCAAGAAGATGCTGGACGTGGATCTGCCCCAGTTCCCCCACATGAGCTACGAAGAGGCGATGCGCCGCTTCGGCTCCGACAAGCCGGACCTGCGTAACCCGCTGGAGCTGACCGACGTGGCGGACCTGCTTACCGACGTGGAGTTCAAAGTGTTCTCCGGCCCCGCCAACGATCCGGAAGGCCGTGTGACCGCCCTGCGGATCCCCGGTGGCGCCAGCCTCTCCCGCAAGCAGATCGACGAGTACACCAAGTACGTCGGGATCTACGGCGCCAAGGGCCTGGCCTGGATGAAGGTCAACGAGGCGGGCAAGGGGATCGAGGGCGTGCAGTCCCCGGTGGCCAAGTTCCTCTCTGACGACATCGTCAACGCCATCGTCGAGCGCAGCGGCGCCGAAGCCGGAGACATCGTGCTCTTTGGTGCCGATGACGCCAAGGTGGTGGCCGACGCCATGGGCGCCCTGCGCCTGAAGGCCGGCGAAGACTTCGACCTGGTGGCCGAGGGCTGGGCCCCGCTGTGGGTGGTGGACTTCCCGATGTTCGAGAAGGCCGATGGGCGTTACTACGCGCTGCACCACCCCTTCACCGCCCCGCGGGACATGACCCCCGAGGAGCTGGAAGCCAACCCCGATGGTGCCCTGTCCAACGCCTACGACATGGTCCTGAACGGCTGCGAAGTGGGGGGCGGTTCCGTCCGTATCCACCGTGCCGAGATGCAGGCCGCGGCCTTCCGCGTGCTGGGCATTGATGACGAAGAGGCCCAGGAGAAGTTCGGCTTCCTGCTGGACGCCCTCAAGTACGGCACCCCGCCCCACGCCGGTTTGGCCTTCGGCCTGGATCGCCTGGTGATGCTGATGGTGGGGGCGGAGTCCATCCGCGAGGTGATGGCCTTCCCGAAGACCACCACCGCCGCCTGCCCGCTGACCAACGCACCGGGCCAGGCCAACGCCGAGCAACTGGTGGAGCTGGGGATCCAACCCATCCCCACCGCCGACACCGAGTAACACCGAATACCGCCCGGCCCCGCCGGGCGGTTTCTCATCATAACGGAGTGCATGCATGGCCGGTCACAGTAAGTGGTCCAACATCAAACACCGTAAAGCCGCCCAGGACGCCAAGCGCGGCAAGATCTTCACCAAGCTCATCCGCGAGCTGACCGTGGCCGCCCGTGAAGGGGGCTCGGACGCGGACTCCAACCCCCGCCTGCGGGCCGCCATCGATAAGGCGCTGTCCAACAACATGACCCGCGACACCATCGAGCGGGCGGTCAAGCGGGGCGCCGGTGAGCTGGATGGTCAGGAGCTGGAAACCATCGTCTACGAGGGGTACGGCCCCGGCGGCACCGCGGTGATGGTGGAAACCATGACCGACAACCGCAACCGCACCGTCTCCGAGGTGCGCCACGCCTTCAGCAAGGCCGGCGGCAACCTGGGCACCGACGGCTCGGTGGCCTACCTGTTCACCAAAAGCGGGGTGATCTCCTACGCCCCGGGTACCGACGAAGAGGCGGTGATGGACGCGGCGCTGGAAGCCGGCGCCGAGGATGTGGAGACCGCCGAGGATGGCGCCATCGACGTCTACACCACCCCGGAGGCCTTCGGCGGCGTCAAGGACGCCCTGGATGGGGCCGGGCTGGACGCGGTGAACGCCGAGGTGACCATGATCCCCTCCACCAAAGCCGAGCTGGATTTGGCCACCGCGGAGAAGTTCCTGCGCCTGGTGGACAAGCTGGAAGACCTGGACGACGTCCAGGAGGTGTACCACAACGCCGACCTCTCCGATGAGGTGCTGGCCCAGCTGGGTTGATGCGGTGAGCGTGATATTGGGGATCGATCCCGGCTCCCGTTTGACCGGCTACGGCGTCATCCGCTTCGATGGCCGCCAGTTTCACTACCTGGGCAGCGGCTGCATCCGATTGCCGGAGGCGGACCTGCCGGCACGGCTGAAGATCATCTACGACGGGGTGAGCGAGCTGGTGGCCCAGTTTCAGCCCCAGGAGTTCGCCGTGGAGCGGGTGTTCCTGGGCCGCAACGCCGACTCCGCGCTCAAGCTGGGTCAGGCCCGGGGGGCGGCCATCGTTGCCGCCATGAACGCCGAGCTGCCGGTGGCGGAGTACAGCCCCACCCAGATCAAAAACGCCGTGGTGGGCACGGGCGGTGCCAAGAAGGAGCAGATCCAGCACATGGTGAAGCAGCTGCTGAAACTGCCCGGCACCCCCCAGGCGGACGCCGCCGACGCCCTGGCCATCGCCATCACCCACGCCAATATGCAGCGGGGCCTGGTGGCCCTGGCGGGCAAGGCGTCCAGCCGCGTCGGCGGCCGATACCGCTAGGATTAGGCCACAGGGTTATCGCTTTGTGGCTTAATAACAATTACTTAGCAAGCTTAAAGGGCGGAGCCCCTAAGACCACCACCTTCACTTTTCTGTTCCCAATCCCGTCAAAAACTGTGATCCACCCGCGGCTCTTGCACATCGGGTATTTCGCTTATACATCGCGAAAAATATACTGCGCCGAAATTTCATACTGTGACACTGTTACCGGGCGCACCCTCTATGAAAGAAAAAAGTTTCATTTCCAGGCTGAACTACAACCGCATTCAGAATCGCCGGGCCCGCAAGGTGCTCAAGCTGGTTGAGCAGGACAGTGGCAAGCTTTCCCCGGGGATGCGCCGGCTGTGTGACGAGTACGCCCACGGGGTGCTGGGCGGCCGGGAGTACAGCCCCTGGCTGCAGGTCTATGCGGCGGTTTCCGGTCAGTTCAAAGAGGGCTGGATCCCGGACAACTACTACTGCCTTGAGGTGATGCCCAAGCAGAAGGGGCGCTACCACAGCCTGTCGGATTTCGGCACCCTGTCCAACAGCCTGTTCCAGGTGCAAAACCAGCAAAACATCGCCACCGCGGTGAACGGCCTCTTCCTGGGACCGGACATGCAGGTGATGAGCCAGGAGACCCTGGCCGAGCGGCTGTTCCAAAGCGGCGACCGTGTCGTGTTCAAGGCGGACGACTCCTACCAGGGCAAAGGGATCCACATCTTCCATCAGGACCGCTTTAACATGGCGGACTTGACCCGCCTGGGGGATGGCCTGGTGGAGCGCTTTATCGAGCAGCACCCGCTGTTCGACGAGTTTGCCCCCAACTCCGTGGCCACGCTTCGGATCACCACGGTGGTCAAAGACGACGGCACCGTGGAGGCTCGGGCCGCCTACCTGCGCCTTGGGGTGGGGGAGGATACCCATGTGAAGACCAACAGCGCCATCAAGGTGCCCATCGATCTGCGTGATGGCCGCTTCGCGGATGTGGGTTACATGGCCAACTGGCGCCTGACCGAAAAGCACCCCACCAGCGGCAAAGCGATCGCCGGTAACAGGGTGCCGTCCTTCCAGGCCTGCGTGGATTACGTGCGCGAGCTGCACACCAAGCTGCCCTTTGTTCGAGTGATCGGCTGGGATCTGACGGTGGACAAGGCGGGCAAGCCGGTGTTCATCGAGTGGAACGGCGGCCATAACGGCATCAAGTTCTCCGAAGCCACCACCGGCCCCTGCTTTAAGGACCTGAACTGGCACTGAGCCGAGTCGACCCGTTTCACCCCCCAAAAAGCAGGCGAAAGCCTGCTTTTTTTGTGCCTGCAACTCCCTAAACACGGTGTTAGGGGCAGGGGAGCGCACTGTCGGTTTAACTGGGGGCAAAATGGCCAACGACCGCTTACCGTGCAGCCCCGCTTTCCGGTAGTATCAGAGCAGGATTTCTTCTTTTTAGGGTTACGGATAGCCTTCGATGAAACGCAAAAACTTCATCTCCCGCCTCAATTACAACCGCAAACAGAATCGCCGTGCCGGCAAAATTCTTCGTACCATCGCGAAGGACAAGGGGCCCTTGCCGCCGGCCCTGGCGCGCCAGTGCGATGAGTACGCCAAAGAGGTGCTGGGGGGCCGGGAGTACAGTCCCTGGCTCAAGGTGTACAGCGCCATGGCCGGAGAGTTCAAAGAGGGCTGGATCCCGGACAACTTCTACTGCCTAAAGGTGATGCCCCACCTCAAAGGTCGCTACGACACCCTGTCCGATTTCGGCACCCTCTCCAACAGCCTGTTCCGGGTGGCCAACCGCCAGAACATCGCCACCGTGGTCAACGGCCTGTACCTGGACGGTGAGATGCGGGCCATGGACGACGCTGAACTTGAGGCGTGCCTGTTCGCTGACGACGATCGTTTTGTGTTCAAGGTGGACGACTCCTACCAGGGGAAGGGGATCCACTTCTTCAGTAAAGCGGGCTTTGACCTGGCTGCGATGAAGCGCCTGGGGGACGGGGTTGCGGAGCGCTACATCGAACAGCACGAGTTGTTCGATGCCTTTGCCCCCAACTCGGTGGCCACCCTGCGACTGACCACCGTCGTATTGGACGATGGCAGCGTCGAGGCCCGGGCGGGTTACCTGCGCCTGGGGGTGGGGGACGATACCCATGTGATGAGCGCCAGTGCCGTGCGGGTGCCTTTGGATATGGCCACCGGGGCCTTTTCCGAGACGGGCTTCCAGGCCAACTGGCAGGCCACCCGGGTTCACCCCTCCAGCCAGATGCGCTTCGCCGGGCAGCAGGTGCCGTCGTTTAAGGCCTGCGTCGACTTCGTCGTCCAGTTGCACACCCGCTTGCCGTTTGTGCGGGTAGTGGGCTGGGATCTGACGGTAGACCGACAGGGCAATCCGGTGTTTATCGAGTGGAACGGCGGCCACAACACCATCACCTTCTCCGAGGCCACTACAGGGCCCTGTTTTACCGGCCTTAACTGGGAGCGTTACCGCTGAACGAAAAAAAGCAGGCTTAGGCCTGCTTTTTCTTTTGATGGGCTTTGCCGGTCAGGGCGCTAGGATCTGCACCCCGGTGGGCACCAGTTGATAAAACGCCATGGGTTCGGTGACGCTGGCCGGGTCAAAGGCCTCCCCCTGCTCCTCGGCCTGGTGGGCGAGGAAGCGGCGGGTCTGCTCGATATCCATCTCCATTTTCTTCAGGGTGCCGGTGGCCACCGCCTTGCGCCCCTTGGCGCTGACCGGGAACACCATGTCGCCGTCGCGCACCTTGATGCGCAGATCCGGGTAGGCGGGATCGCTGGTGAGGGTCATCCAGCAGCCTTTTTTCTGGCACACCCCGGTGATCTCCCCCTCGATGGTGACCGGCTTGTCCAGGTACTGGTCCGGTTCGGCCATCAGGGTGGTCAGGGGCACCTGGGCGGTCATATCGACGGCGTCACCGAATTCCAGGGTTTTGGCGTGGACCGCCGTGCTGAGCAGGGCGGCGCTGATAAGCAGGGTCAGGGTTTTCACGTTGATCTCCGGGCTTGCTCTGAATGCCAAGGGTTTAAAGATACCACGGTGTTGCCCTAGGGTACGTACCGCCGTCACACCCGGCTCACCTTAGTGGATGACGAGGCCGGAAAAAACCGATAGGATCACCCACATACTGTAAATATCGACAGTGTTTCCAACGGACGCTGTCTTAAGGGCCCAAGGGCCCACTGTTTAGGGGAGAGGAACCGTGATTGGACGCCTTCGAGGAATGCTGGTGGAGAAAACCGCACCGGAAGTGGTGCTGGAGTGCGGCGGTGTGGGCTACGAGGTTCAACTGCCGATGACCAGCTTCTACCAGTTACCGGAAGCGGGCAATGAAGCGGTGATCTTCACCCACTTCGTGGTCCGTGAGGACGCCCAGTTGCTCTACGGTTTTGCCTCCAAGGAGGAGCGGGCGCTGTTTCGGGAGCTCATCAAGACCAACGGCGTCGGCCCCAAGATGGCCCTGGCGATCCTCTCCGGCATGTCCGCCGAGCAGTTTGTCGATGCGGTGCAGGCGGAGAACATCGCCGGCCTGACCAAGCTGCCCGGGGTGGGCAAGAAAACCGCCGAGCGTCTGGTGGTGGAGATGCGGGATCGCCTCAAGAACTTCGGTGGCCCACTGCTGACCCCCTATGCCGATCGCCTGGCGGGTACCAACCCGGTGGAGCAGACCCTGGTGACGGTACCGGATCCGGAGGAGGACGCCATCGCGGCCCTGGTGGCTCTGGGCTACAAGGCGCCGGCGGCCAGCAAGGTGGTGGCCAAGGTGGCCGCCCCCGGCATGAGCTCCGAACAGCTGATTAAAGACGCCCTGAAGGCGATGCTCTGAGGAGAGCGAGATGATTGAAGCGGACCGCCTGGTGGCGGCCCCGGTGGAGAGCCGGGAAGAGGAGGTGATCGATCGGGCGATGCGGCCCAAGATGCTCACCGACTACACCGGCCAGGCCGAAGCCAAGGCCCAGTTGGAGGTGTTCGTCCAGGCCGCCCGCAACCGGGGCGAAGCGCTGGATCACCTGCTGATCTTCGGCCCGCCAGGGCTGGGCAAGACCACCCTGGCCAACATCGTCGCCAACGAGATGGGGGTGAACATCAAATCCACCTCCGGCCCGGTGCTGGAGAAAGCCGGTGATCTGGCGGCGCTGTTGACCAACCTCGAACCCCACGACGTGCTCTTTATCGACGAGATCCATCGCCTTAGCCCCGTGGTGGAGGAGGTGCTCTACCCGGCGATGGAGGATTACCAACTGGACATCATGATTGGTGAGGGCCCGGCGGCCCGCTCCATCAAGCTGGACTTGCCTCCCTTCACCCTGATTGGGGCCACCACCCGGGCCGGGGCTCTGACCTCGCCCCTACGGGCGCGCTTCGGCATTCCCTTGCGCCTGGAGTTTTACAACGTTCGGGATCTGACCCACATCGTTCAGCGCAGCGCCGAGGTGCTGGGACTGGAGATGGAGCCGGCGGGGGCCGGGGAGATCGCCCGGCGCAGCCGCGGCACCCCGCGGATCGCCAACCGCCTTTTGCGACGGGTGCGGGATTTTGCCGAGGTGAAATTCGACGGGGTGATCACCGCCGAGGTGGCGGCCCAGGCCCTGGATCTGCTGGACGTGGACAGCGAAGGGTTCGACTACCTGGACCGCAAGCTGCTGACCAGCATTATCGACAAGTTTGCCGGCGGCCCGGTGGGGCTGGAGAACCTGGCGGCGGCCATCGGCGAAGAGCGGGAAACCATCGAGGATGTGCTGGAGCCCTATCTGATTCAGCAGGGTTTCCTGCAGCGCACCCCCCGGGGGCGGATGGCCACAGACCGGGCCTACCAGCACTTTGGCCTGACCCGGCCGGAGTAACGCCGTGCGCCATTATAAAAGCCAGCCCCAGGGGCTGGCTTTTTTTGTCGGCCTTCGTGACTCAGGCGCCGCTTATGCGCTGCCAGGCCAGGGTGCCCCACACCAGGTAGTGCACGGCGACGATGGCGAAGAGCACCCAGAGGAAGGCCTTTTTCTGGGTCTTGTGGCGAAACTGGCGGATCCCCACCAGGGCGCCGGGCCAGCCCCCCATCAGAGCCAGAATATGAAGCAGTCGCTCCGGCAGGCGCCAACCCTGGGTCAACGCCCGGCGCTTATCCAGGCCAAAGGCCAGCAGGGTAATGAGGCTGACCGCCAGGTAGGCGGGCAGGGCGATAAGCTCGCCGGTGACCATCACCAGGGCCAGAAAGAGGGTAATAACCAGCAGTGTCATAACAACGAGCCGGGGCGCTCTGTACGCCCCAAGGGTCAGGCGCCGACGCCCTGACCGGCCTGACTGCGCTGGATCAGCTCAATCTTGTAGCCGTCCGGGTCTTCCACGAAGGCGATGTGGGTGGAGCCCCCCAGCACCGGACCGGGCTCGCGGCTGATTTTGCCACCGGCGGCACGGATCTTGTCGCAGGCGTCGTAGATGTTTTCAAACCCCAGGGCGATGTGCCCGAAGGCGGTGCCCTGTTCGTAGCTGTCCACGCCCCAGTTGAAGGTCAGCT
Organism: Ferrimonas balearica; assembly: GCF_019802085.1. GTDB lineage: Bacteria > Pseudomonadota > Gammaproteobacteria > Enterobacterales > Shewanellaceae > Ferrimonas > Ferrimonas balearica_B. The sequence goes on along the minus strand of NZ_JAHVHV010000001.1, from coordinate 1,328,832 downwards.
CGATCACCGCGTGGCCATCCTGCTCCTCGCCGTAGCCGACAAAGGCCAGGGTGTACTTGTACTCTTCGTTGGTGGACTGGCGCAGCAGGCGCATTCCCAGTACGTCGGTGTAAAACTGGATGGCGCGATCCAGGTCGCCTACGCGGAGCATGGTGTGCAGTACTTGTGACATGGTAAATAACCTTTGCAAAACAGCTTGGTGGCCAATACTAGCAGAGTTGTGGAGCCCTGTTTACGACACTTTTACCCCCGCCAATTCGGGGGGCGAATGCGTAGCGGATGAGGGGCGAAACAAGTGTGATCCCGCTCCCATTTCCACCGGTTGAGCATAGTGCTTGATGGCCACAATCCCTACTCTACTGGCGGGGACAGCCAATTCGTTAGATTTGGAGATACACCAGTGAACAAAGATCTGAAGTTCGCCTTGGGCGCCACCGTTGGCAGCCTGTCGATGATCGTCGCCCTCAGTGCATTGATCTTTTCTTGACTGTAAAAACGCCGGCATCTGCCGGCGTTTTTTTTTAGTGCACCAGGGTGGCCTCGGTGGGCTTATCGTTGGCGTCCTCGGGGAAGTAGATCACCCCCAGCTGTTTCACCTCTTTCGCCGCCTGTTCCATCTGCTCGATGCAATCCCGAACGAAGTAGATAAACTGAGCCTCCTCCACGCCGGGGCGCAGCGCCAGGTTGTGGCACAGCACCAGCCGGGGCAGGGTGTCGTCCACCATCTCGATGAAGATCTTGAGGGTGGGGAACTCGCTGTTCCAACGACCCAGCTCCGCATGGGCGGGCATGACGCCGGTGGGCCGCAGCTCGATGGAGGCGGAGCAGTAGAGGAAGTCGCCCTCGATCTCCACCTTGGCGTCGTAGATGCCGTTAACGTCTTGCAGCTGGGGCAGGTGCAGCCCTTCACAGCTGTTGCAGAGGTAGTATTCGATCTGATACTGCTCCAGCCACGCTTTGAGCATCTCGTGGTCTGGGATCGGTAATGCCGGCATGGTGCTCTCTTAAACTCGCCTGAATCGCAGCCGCCTAGGATACCCCTTGGCGGCCCCAAATGCATCCGCTTTGCGGCGTCGGGGGGGCTGTGGCACCTTAGGCACAGGGCGCATCTATTAGAAGGACCGAACGATGACGATGGCAATCTACCTGCTGACGGCGGCCGCACTGACCCAAAGTGCGGTCCCCGTAGAGTGCGGCTTTCACCCCAAGGCCCGAGCCTTGGCGCGGCTTATTATCGAAGACCCGGATCAGCAGCGGCTCAGCCTCAAATGCGATGGTCTGTTGGCCTGGGTGGCGCAGCAAAAGGCCCGCGAGATGGCCGAGCGGCGACACGTCAGTCACATGGGGGAGGGCGGCGCCAATGCCCGGGTGGTGAACGCCGGATACCCCCTGGATAAACGCTACGGCATCGGCATGGCCAACCAGATTGAAGCGGTGGCCGGCGGCATTGGCGATCCTGAAGCGATGTGGGAGGCGTTCAAAGACTCCTTTGGCCATCGCCGTCATCTGCTGGGGGAGCACCCCCTCTACCAGGAGCAGGATGAGATTGCGGTGGGTTACTACTACGACTGGGACACCCCGAATGTGGATCACTGGGTGGTGTACGTGGCGCGCAAGGACAGCGGCGGCGAAACCCCCTTGGTGCTGGTCAGCAAACCCAAGAGTCTGTCGGTGGAGCTGGAATAGAAAAAGGGGCCGGAAGGCCCCTTTTTGATGGCGCGAGTCGCGCTTAGCCTTTGGCGTTTTCGATGATGGCGCGGGCCATCTCGTCGGCCACCACGGCGGTGGTTTTGCCGCTGCTGTCCGCCTCGGTGAAGATGGTCAGCAGGGTGTCGTAGATCTTACGCACCTTGGCTTCCGCCTTGTCCGGGTTGTAATCCCGCTCGAAGGAGACGTTGATGATGCCGCCGGCGTTGATGACGTAATCCGGGGCGTAGAGGATCCCTTTCTCTTTGAGGATCTCACCGTGGCGCGGCTCGGCCAGCTGGTTGTTGGCGCAGCCGGCGACGATGGTGGCCTTGAGCTGGGGCAGGGTGTCGTCGTTGATGGTGGCGCCCAGGGCACAGGGGGCGTAGACGTCCACGTCCTGACGGTAGATCTCATCCAGAGCCACCACCTCGGCACCGAACTCCTCCTGGGCGCGCTGCAGCTGGGTCTCGCTCAGATCACAGACCACCAGTTTGGCACCGGCTTCGTGCAGGTGACGGCACAGGTGAAAGCCCACGTGCCCCAGGCCCTGAACGGCGACCTTGATGCCTTTGAGGGCGTCGATGTTGCGCTGGTGCTTGACCGCCGCCTTGATCCCCAGGTAGGTACCCAGGGCGGTGTAAGGGGAGGGATCGCCGCTCTTGCCTTCCAGGCCCGCCATGTAGGGGGTTTCCTGGTGAGCGAGCATGATGTCCGCGGTGGTGATCCCCACGTCTTCGGCGGAGTAGTAGCGGCCACCGAGGGAGTCGACGAAGCGGCCGAAAGCGCGGAACAGCGCTTCGGACTTGTCGCTCTTGGGATCGCCGATGATCACGGACTTGCCGCCACCGAACTCCAGTCCGGCCAGGGCGTTCTTGTAGGTCATGCCACGGGACAGACGCAGCACATCGTTGATCGCTTCTTCTTCGGAGGCGTAGGGCCACATGCGGCAACCGCCAACGGCCGGACCCAGGGTGGTGTCGTGAACGGCGATGATCGCCTTCAGACCGGAAGCTTCATCGTGGACGAACATCACCTGCTCGTGATGGTCAAAAGAGGGGTGTGAAAACAGTGCCACCTTGCTTACTCCGTGCCAGTGAGGGCCTTGTACTTTGGCCCATTCGTTGTGATTATGGGGGCACCTTACCAGTGAGGCCCGGCTCCACCAAATCCGAGCAGTGGGGCCCGGTAAGGGAACTGGAAACGCATCTTGACATTTACGTTAACGTAATGAACATTTTGCGCAGTTTGATCACCATCACATTTCGCCAGGAAGGAAAAATGACGGAACAGGCAAAGGTAGAAGAACAACAAGCGGCCTGGGTGCGCGAGCAGTTTCAGAAAGCGAACAAGTTTATGGCGGAGAAGGGGATTTTGCCCGGTAAGGTGATCGTGAAGGAGTGTCGCCACCTGCCGCCGCTGGTGGCTATCTGGAAGATCGAGGAGAATGGCCCCCGTAAGCGTCAGTACTGGGTGCTGACCGGCGATCTGCCGACGGACCTGACCCCGGACGGCAGCGCACCCGACGCCCGTGAGGTGGTTCGCCACTTCGCCCTGGCCTGGCAGCTCAAGGCGGAAAACCTGCTGCGCAGCGACGACACCACCCAGCAGGAGCTGGCACGACTGCTGATCGGCCGCGCCGAAGGTCTGGGCAAGATGCACCAGGACGACCGACTGTGGGGCGAGATGAGCGCCACCGCCTGAGTCGTTAATACGAATATAAAAAAGCCGCCCTGGGGCGGCTTTTTTTAGGTCTCCAACTGCCAGTAGCCCTGGTTTAGCCAGTGGCACAGCGCCTCGGGGCAGGCCGCCACCAGGGGGGCCCACTGCTCGGCGCTGAGCCGCCGCTGACGGGCCAGGAGCGTGGCCGTCGCGCCCAGTCCTTGTGGCAGCACCCAGCGCTGGCCGTCGAGAAACAGCTGCTCGGGCGCCAGACCCTCCAGCTGCAACACCTTAAGGCCCCCCAAACGCACCAGGGAATGCCCCTGCTGGTGGCACTGGGACAGTTCGGTGGGGGTCAGCGGCTCGTCAGAGGGCCAGAGATCCAGCTCAAAGCGGTTCTGGCTCAGGGTCAACCCAAGGGCCTGCTGCCAGGCCTCGCCCTGGTCAAAGAGCGTTGTGAGCAGCTGGGCCATCCCCTGCTGATGGGCCAGGCTGACCCGGGCCGGCTCGGCTGGCTCCTGCTGCGAGGTGAAGCGCCGCTGGCCGTCGCCGGTGTCCAGCAGGTGGTCCGCCAGGGCGCTCAGCAGCTCCTGCTGACTGGGGGCGCGGTACCCCAGTGAGTAGGAGAGGGAGGGGGTCAGGGTCTGACCACAATGGGGGTAACCGGGAGGGATGTAGAGCAGATCCCCGGGGGCCAGCTCCACGTCGATGATGGGGTCAAAATCCGCCACCAGGGCCAGGCCTTCACTGCCGGGCCGAGGCCGGTGCTCACCCCGTTGGCCTACCTGCCAGCGTCGACGCCCCTCCCCCTGGAGGATAAACACGTCGTAGTTGTCGATGTGGGGGCCTACGCCCCCGCCGGGCACGGCGAAGGAAGCCATCAGGTCGTCGAACCGCCAGTCCGGCAGGAAGCGAAAGGCATCGCACAGCGCCTGGGCGGGCCCGTGGTGGTGGTTCACCGCCTGCACCAGCAGCTGCCAGTCCTGCTCTCCCAGCGCGGCGTAATCCTCGGGCGGCCCGGGTTGGGCCTGCCACTGGTCGTCCTTTCGGAGGATCACCCGACTGGCGACGTTCTCCTCCAGGGCCAGGCCGGCCAACTCATCCGGTGACAGGGGATCGGCAAAGCCCGGCAGGGCTTGGCGGATCACCACCGGCGTGCGTTGCCAGTAACGTTGTAGGAAATCGTCGGTATCAAGATTGAGTCGGTAGGGCATCGCCGGCTCCATAAAAAAAGCGCCGCCCGAGGGCGGCGCGTTGGCGATTTTACAGCTGCTCCATAAACTGGGCGGCGTAGCCGGTGTACCCGGCGGGGGTGAGCTGCTTGAGCTCGGCCTTGACCTCGTCCGGCAGGGCCAGGCCGTCGATGAACTCAGCCATGATCTGCTGGTTGACGCGCTTGCCCCGGGTCAGCTCCTTGAGCTTCTCGTAGGGCTTCTCGATGCCGTAGCGGCGCATCACGGTCTGGATTGGCTCGGCCAGCAGCTCCCAGTTGCTGTCCAACTCGTCCGCCAGGCTCTGCTCGTTCACCTCCAGCTTGGAGATCCCCTTGAGGGTGGACTGGTAGCCAATGAGGCTGTAGCCCACGCCGACGCCCAGGTTGCGCAGCACGGTGGAGTCGGTGAGGTCACGCTGCCAGCGGGAGATGGGCAGCTTGGCCGCCAGGTGCTGGAACAGGGCGTTGGCCAGACCCAGGTTGCCTTCGGAGTTCTCGAAGTCGATGGGGTTGACCTTGTGGGGCATGGTGGAGGAGCCGATCTCCCCGGCCACGGTCTTCTGCTTGAAGTGCCCCAGGGCGATGTAGCCCCAGATGTCCCGGTCGAAGTCGATCAGGATGGTGTTGAAGCGGGCCAGGGCGTCGAACAGCTCGGCGATGTAGTCGTGGGGCTCGATCTGGGTGGTCCAGGGGTTCCAGGTCAGGCCCAGGCTGGTGACGAAGCGCTCGGACAGCTGGTGCCAGTCCACCGCCGGGTAGGCGGAGAGGTGGGCGTTGTAGTTGCCCACGGCGCCGTTGATCTTGCCCAGCAGCTCAACCTGTTGGATCTGCTTAAGCTGACGCTCCAGGCGCTTGGCGACGTTGGCCATCTCCTTGCCCATGGTGCTGGGGGAGGCCGGCTGACCGTGGGTGCGGGCCATCATGGGGATGGTGGCGTAGCGCTTGGCCAGGTCGTTGATGGCGTCGATAAGCTGGTGGCAGTAGGGCAGGATCACCTGCTCGCGGGCGTTGTGCAGCATCAGACCGTGGGACAGGTTGTTGATGTCCTCACTGGTGCAGGCAAAGTGCACAAACTCGCCCACGGCGTTCAGTTCGGCGTTGTCGGCGATGCGCTCCTTCAAGAAGTACTCCACCGCCTTCACGTCGTGGTTGGTGGTGCGCTCGATCTCTTTGACCCGAGCGGCGTCCGCTTCGCTGAAGTTTTCGTTGATGGCATCCAGGTGCGCCAGGGCGGCTTCGCTGAAGCAGGGCACCTCGGTGATCTCCGGGCAGGTGGCCAACAGCTTGAGCCAGGCGATCTCCACCTGGACTCGGTATTTGATCAGGCCAAATTCACTGAAGATCCCGCGCAATTCCTGGGTTTTGCTGCCATAGCGGCCATCCACCGGGGAAACGGCGTTCAGGCTGGAAAGCTCCATGTAAGCTCCTTGATGAGGTCGATTGTTATAGATGTTGTAGTGCTTGCGTGGCGTCTTTCACCATGGCGCGTCGGGACAGAACCAGCTGACGGCGTTTGCCGCCCAGTTGGCGCCAGAGCACCGCGGATCGGATCGCGGCAAGCAGTAGGGCACGAATTCGGTATTGGTTGATCGGCAGCTGCAGGTGGCCGGGGGAACCCACCACCTGAATGCGCGCGCCCAGGGGGCTGATCACATCGGCGTAAACGGACGCCATGTTGGAGAGCACCTGCTCGTCGGTGATCTCGAAATGGTGGCGTTGTCGCTTCACCTGAGAGAGGCGCTCGGCCAGCATGGACAGGGCCGCCGGCTTACTGGCCAGTTTGCGCTCCAGTGCCAGGATCCCCACCACGTAGCGGGTCAGGTCCACGTCTTTGCGGCCGCCGTCGCCCAGTTGATCGGAGAGGGTCTGATAGCCCGGGCGCAGATCGCAGTGGGCGTAGACGTCGGCGGGCTGCTCCGGATCGGTGATCAGCACCGTCTCCAACGTGGAGGCGAGCAGTTCGTCGTCCACCCGCCCGTGGCGGGACAGCTCCCGCACCTGGTGAACGGCCAGGCAGATCCCGGCAAAGGCCATGTTGCTTTGATGAATGTTGTGGCTCATTGTCGGTTTCCGTTAGCGAATCACGCGGTCGATGATGCCGCCGCCCAGGCAGACTTCGTTGAGATAGAACACCGCGGACTGGCCCGGGGTGACGGCGCTTACCGGCTCGTCGAAAATCACCTCCAGCTCGCCATCGGCCAGGGGCGTGACGGTGCAGGGGATGTCCTGCTGACGGTAGCGGGTTTTGACGGTGAGCTTGGCGCTGGTGCTCGGCCCTTCGCGGTCTACCCAGTGCAGTTGGTTGGCCACCAGGCCTTGGGAGTAAAGGCGCGGGTTGTCGGCGCCCTGGCCAACGACGAGCACGTTGCGCTCCAAGTCCTTGTCCACCACGTACCAGGGGGCGTCGCCGGCGTCTTTCAGGCCGCCGATCCGCAGGCCCTTGCGCTGACCCAGGGTGTGGTACATCAGACCGTCGTGCTGGCCGATCACCTCACCCTCGGTGGTCTCGATGTCACCGGGCTGGGCCGGCAGGTACTTGGCCAGGAAGTCTTTGAACTTGCGCTCACCGATAAAGCAGATCCCGGTGCTGTCCTTCTTGTCGGCGGTGACCAGGTCCTGAGCTTCGGCGATGCGACGCACTTCCGGCTTCTCCAGCTCGCCAACGGGGAACAGGGTTTGCGCCACGTGCTCGTGGCCCAGGGTGTAGAGGAAGTAGCTCTGGTCCTTGTTGCCGTCCAGACCGCGCAACATCTCGAACTGGCCGTCCTGACGCTGGCGTCGGCGCACGTAGTGACCGGTGGCGATGTAGTCCGCCCCGAGGGCCTCGGCGGCGAACTCCAGGAAGGCTTTGAACTTGATCTCCTTGTTGCACATGATGTCCGGGTTGGGGGTGCGCCCGGCCTTGTACTCCGCCAGGAAGTACTCGAACACGTTGTCCCAGTATTCGGCCGCAAAGTTCACGCTGTGCAGTTCGATCCCCAGCTTGTCGCACACCGCTTGGGCGTCGGCCAGGTCTTCGGAGGCGGCACAGTATTCGTCGGTGTCGTCTTCTTCCCAGTTTTTCATGAACAGGCCTTCCACCTGGTAGCCCTGTTGCAGCAGCAGGTAGGCTGACACTGAGGAATCGACGCCGCCGGACATGCCGACGATCACCTTCTTGTTGCGGTTCTCTGACATCGTAATTCGCTTTCCGCTGGTACTCATGGAGATTGGAAATTTGGGGCGCGTATTCTATCACGATTGCCCCGGGTGCGCGAATCAGGGCAGGCGGTTGTCAAACAAGGACAAAGGGGCGCCAGAATCGGCCAAATGATCCTCGATGGCACTGACCACCAGGGGGCTGCGAAGGGCCGGTCCCAGGGCGCGGATCTGCGCCAGGGTCAGCCAGTGGCAGGCCAGGATCTGCGGGTCCCGGGGGGCGGTGGCCAACGGCTCGGTCAGGTGAATGCCAAAACTGAAGCGCAGAAACTCGGTGCCCGAGGGGGCGGCCCACTGGTGCACCCGCACCAGGCGCTCCGGCTGGAGCGCCAAACCGGTCTCCTCGAACACCTCCCGGGCACAGGCCGCGGCCAGGGACTCGCCGGCTTCCAGGTGGCCGGCGGGTTGATTGAAACGGAGCTGCCCGTCGATCGCTTCCTCTACCAGAAGGAAGCGGTCCCCGGCCTGAATGACGCAGGCGACAGTGACGTTGGGGCGGTGGCGATTCATCCGTTGGGATCCTCCAGCACCCGGTACTGGCCATTGGCCAGGCCATCCAGGGTCCAACTGCCGATGCGGTAGCGGATCAGGCGCAGGGTGGGGTGGCCCACGTGGGCGGTCATGCGTCGGACCTGACGGTTGCGCCCCTCCACCAGGGTGATGCTGAGCCAGCAGGTGGGGATCGCCTTGCGCTCCCGGATGGGCGGCACCCGGGGCCAGAGCCAGTGGGGAGGCTCGATGCGGTTGACCTTGGCGGGCAGGGTGAGGCCGTCCTTGAGATCGACGCCCTGGCGCAGGGCTTCCAGGGCTGCGTCGTCCGGCTCTCCCTCCACCTGCACGTAGTAGGTTTTGCTGGTTTTGCGGCCCGGTTGGGTCAGCTTGGCCTGCAACGCACCGTCATTGGTGAGCAGCAACAGGCCCTCGGAGTCCCGGTCGAGTCGCCCGGCGGCGTAGACGTCAGACTCTGGAATGAAATTCTTTAGGGTGGCGCGATTGCCCTCATCGGTAAATTGGCTAAGCACATCAAAAGGCTTGTTAAACAAGACGATTTTTCTTGGGCCCTTGGGCCGTCGCGGCCCCTTGCTGTGCGCTTTTTGACCCCGTTTGGGGTTTCTGGCCTGACCAGCTGTGGTTCTATTACGTTGATGCATATGGGTATTTTACTTTCCACATTGGTATAGCGGTTAGACCAGAACGGCGTTTCGTTCACTTTGTGATTGATCTATCATGGCTCGCGATTTTGAGACTTGGGCCCGCCACTTTTCGTGCCCACCATAACAAGGACAACCGCATGTCTAAAATAATCTATACCCACACGGACGAAGCGCCGGCACTGGCAACCCAATCTCTGCTCCCCATCGTCAACGCCTTTACCCGGGCGGCGGACATCGAGGTGGAGACCCGCGACATCTCCCTGTCCGGTCGGATCATCGCCAACTTCCCGGAAAACCTGACCGACGCCCAGCGCATCGAGGATGCCTTGGCGGAGCTGGGCGAACTGGCCAAGACCCCGGACGCCAACATCATCAAGCTGCCCAACATCTCCGCCTCCATTCCCCAGCTGCAAGCGGCCATCGCCGAGCTGCAGGCCCACGGCTACGACGTGCCTAACTACCCCGAAGAGCCCCAGAACGACGCCGAGCGTGCCATCCAGGCCCGCTACGCCAAGGTGCTGGGCAGTGCGGTCAACCCGGTCCTGCGCGAAGGCAACTCCGATCGCCGGGTGGCGGACGCCGTGAAGCAGTACGCTAAGGCCAACCCCCACTCCATGGGGGCTTGGTCCGCCGACTCCCAGTCCCACGTGGCCCACATGGCCGACGGCGACTTCTACAGCAGCGAGCAGTCCCACGTGAGTGTCGAGGCCGACACCGTGCGTATCGAGCTGCTGGACGAGCAGGGTGAGGTGACCCTGCTGAAGGCCGAAACGCCCCTGCAGGCCGGTGAGGTGATCGACGCCGCCCGCATGAGCAGCCGGGCCCTCAAAGCGTTTTTCGCCGAGCAGATCGCCGATGCCAAGGCGCGTGGTCTGCTGTTCTCCCTGCACCTGAAAGCCACCATGATGAAGGTCTCCGACCCCATCATGTTCGGCTACTGCGTGGAGACCTTCTTCGCCGAGGTGTTTGCCAAGCACGCCGCCGCCTTCGAGCAGCTGGGTGTGGACGCCAGCAACGGCCTGGGTGACGTCTACGCCAAGATCAGCAAGCTGCCCGAGGCCCAGCGTCAGGCCATCGAAGCGGACCTGACCGCGGCCCTGGCCCAGGGTCCGGACCTGGCGATGGTCAACTCCTACAAGGGGATCACCAACCTGCACGTGCCCTCCGATGTGATCATCGACGCCTCCATGCCGGCGATGATCCGCGCCTCCGGTCAGATGTGGAACAAGGATGATCAGCAGCAGGACACCAAGGCGGTGATCCCGGACCGCTGCTACGCCGGGATCTACCAGGCCACCATCGAGTTTTGCAAAACCAACGGCGCCTTTGACCCTACCACCATGGGCAACGTGGCCAACGTCGGCTTGATGGCCCAAAAGGCCGAGGAGTACGGCTCCCACGACAAGACCTTCAAGCTGGCCAAGGCCGGCACCGTGCGCGTGGTCAGCCAGTCCGGCGAGGTGCTGATGCAGCACGCGGTGGAGGCCGGTGACATCTGGCGCATGTGCCAGACCAAGGACGCCCCCATCAAGGACTGGGTGAAACTGGCGGTGAACCGCGCCCGGGCCACCGGCAGCGCCGCGGTGTTCTGGCTGGACGCCGAGCGTGCCCACGACGCCAACCTCATCACCAAGGTCAACGCCTACCTGGCCAGTCACGACATCACCGGCCTGGAGATCAAGATCCTGGCGCCGGTGGAGGCGATGGCCTTCACCCTGGAGCGGGTCAAGGCGGGGCAGGACACCATCTCCGTGACCGGTAACGTGCTGCGCGACTACCTGACCGATCTCTTCCCCATCCTGGAGCTGGGCACCTCCGCCAAGATGCTCTCCATCGTGCCCCTGCTCAGCGGCGGCGGCCTGTTCGAAACCGGTGCCGGCGGTTCCGCGCCCAAGCACGTTCAGCAGTTTGTCGAGGAGAACCACCTGCGCTGGGATTCCCTGGGCGAATTCCTGGCCCTGGCGGTCTCCCTGGAGGACCTGGCGGCCAAGACCGGCAACCACAAGGCCAAGGTGCTGGCGGAGGGGCTGAACGTGGCCAACGGCTTGTTCCTGGAGAACAACAAGTCACCGTCGCGCAAGGTTAACGAGCTGGACAACCGGGGCAGCCACTTCTACCTGGCGCTCTACTGGTCCCAAGTGATGGCCGCCCAGACCGAGGATGCCGAGTTGCAGGCCCAGTTCGCGCCCCTGGCCGAAGCCCTGACCGAGCAGGAGGCGAGCATCGTAGCTGAGCTCAACGCCGCTCAAGGCGTGGCGGTGGAACTGGGGGGCTATTACCACCCGGATCTGGCCCTGGTCAGCCAGGCGATGCGCCCCAGCGTCAGCTTCAACCAGGCGCTTTCGGCCTTCACCGGCAGCCTCGAAGAGCGCTTCCAGGTGTCCGAGCCGGCTTAAACTTTGGTCGTAAATCGATAGCTAAACCGCCGAATTTCGGCGGTTTTTTTGTATCTGGCGGGAAAAGGCAAAGCCCGGTAATCTATTCTTGGCGTCGAAAAAACAGACACCAACACTGACAGCCGGATACAAGGAGTCGAACATGGAATCGAAGATCCACGCCCCCACCGAAGGAGAGGTCATCCAGGTCGCCGACGGCGGTGCCCTGGTGGTGCCGGACCAGCCCATCATCCCCTTTATCGAGGGGGATGGCATCGGTGTGGACGTTACCCCGCCCATGCGTAAGGTGCTCGACGCCGCCGTGGAGAAAGCCTATGGCGGCCAGCGCAAGATCCAGTGGATGGAGATCTACTGTGGCGAGAAGTCCACCCAGGTCTACGGTGCCGACACCTGGCTGCCGGAGGAGACCCTGCAGGCGGTGAAGGACTACAAGGTGGCGATCAAGGGGCCGCTGACCACGCCGGTGGGCGGGGGGATCCGCTCGCTGAACGTGGCCCTGCGCCAGGAGCTCGATCTCTATGTCTGCCTGCGTCCGGTGCGCTACTACCAGGGCACCCCCAGCCCGCTCAAGCAGCCGGAGCTGACCGACATGGTGATCTTCCGCGAAAACAGCGAAGACATCTACGCCGGGGTGGAGTGGCAGGCGGGCACCGCCGAGGCCGACAAGGTGATCGCTTTTTTGACCGAGCAGATGGGCGCCACCAAGATCCGCTTTACCGAACAGTGCGGCATCGGCATCAAGCCCATCTCCAAGGCCGGCACCGAACGACTGGTCCGGGCCGCCATCCAGTACGCCATCGATAACGATCGCGACTCGGTGACCCTGGTGCACAAGGGCAACATCATGAAGTTTACCGAAGGGGCTTTTAAGGACTTCGGGTACGAGCTTGCCCAGCGGGAGTTTGGCGCCGAGCTGCTCGATGGCGGCCCCTGGTGTCAGTTGACCAACCCCAACACCGGCAAAACCATCGTCATCAAGGACGTGATCGCCGACGCCTTCCTGCAGCAGATCCTGTTGCGCCCGGCGGAATACGACGTCATCGCCACCATGAACCTCAACGGCGATTACATCTCCGATGCCCTGGCGGCCCAGGTGGGCGGCATCGGCATCGCCCCGGGGGCCAACATCGGCGATGGTGTGGCGCTGTTTGAAGCCACCCACGGTACCGCGCCCAAGTACGCCGGTCTGGACAAGGTGAACCCGGGCTCACTCATCCTCTCAGGGGAGATGATGCTGCGCCACCTGGGTTGGACCGAAGCGGCGGACCTGGTGATCCGTGGCATGGAGGGGGCGATCGCCGCCAAGACGGTTACCTACGACTTTGATCGCCTGATGGAGGGCGCGACCCTACTCAGCTGCTCCGAGTTTGGCGATGCGGTGATCCACAACATGTGAGTGTGAAAGGCACAAAAAAAAAGCAGACCCGAAGGTCTGCTTTTTTGTGAACTTCTTGCCCGAAGGAGGCAGTCAATCACTTGTTGACGGGTTGGATGTTGGAGGCGTGCATCCCCTTGGGGCCTGCTTCCATCTCAAACTCCACGACCTGGCCCGCTTTTAACGTGCGATAGCCGTCCATCTCAATGGTTGAATAATGCGCGAAGACATCCTCGCCACCGCCCTCAGGGCAGATGAACCCGAAACCTTTCGCATTGTTGAACCACTTCACCGTTCCTTGAGCCATACCTCGACTTCCTTCTTTTTGAGTCCTTCCCAAATGATCTTGTAATCACTCTCCGCTGCCCATATAACGAGAGTAAGCACTGGAGAGTGGCAGCGTTCGAGCGCTGACACTTACCAATTAACAAAAAGATAACAACGTAGTCAAGAGGTAAACGCTAAGTTGCCTGACTGCAACATCGAAATGGAGTGACTAAGCTTTTACTATGAGCAGACACACCGAACTGGATCATGTCGTAGAGCATGAGAAGCAGAGCCAGGCGGTGGAGCCGCCTCCGCTGTACAAGGTTGTCCTGAACAATGACGACTATACGCCGATGGAGTTCGTGGTTGAGGTGTTAACCAAGTTTTTCACCCTGACCCACGAGCAGGCGACCGAGGTGATGCTGACTGTTCATTATCAGGGGAAGGGCGTTTGTGGGGTGTTTACTCACGATGTCGCTGAAACCAAGGCCGCGCAGGTGAATCGCTATGCCCGGGAGCACGAGCACCCCTTGCTCTGCTCGACGGAAAAAGCCTGATGCATGACTCTAGGGGTAATGGGGAGCGCACATGCTGAATAAAGACCTGGAAATCACTCTGAACAACGCCTTTCAACAGGCCCGCCGCAGCCGTCACGAGTTCATGACGGTGGAGCATCTGCTGTTGGCGCTACTGGAAAATCCCTCGGCCCGGGAGGCGCTGGAAGCCTGCGGTGCCAAGGTGGAGAACCTGCGCCAGGAGGTGTCGGTCTTTATCGAACAAACCACCCCCTTGATCCCGGAAGACGACAGCGACCGGGAGACCCAGCCGACCCTGGGTTTTCAGCGGGTGTTGCAGCGGGCGGTGTTCCACGTACAGAGCAGCGGTCGCAACGAGGTATCCGGTGCCAACGTCCTGGTGGCCATCTTCAGTGAGCAGGAGTCCCAGGCGGTCTACCTGCTGCGCAAATCCGACGTGTCCCGCTTGGATGTGGTCAACTTCATCGCCCACGGAGTGGTAAAGCGCGACTCTCAGCCGGACGATCATTTCGGCAGCAGCAGCGACAGCAATGACGCGCCGCTGACCGAGAAAGAGGAGGAGGGCGGCGAGAAGCTGGAAAACTTCGCCACCAACCTCAACAAGCTGGCCAGCAGCGGCCGCATCGATCCCCTCATTGGCCGGGACCAGGAGCTGGAGCGCACCATCCAGGTGCTGTGCCGCCGCCGCAAGAACAACCCGCTGCTGGTGGGCGAGGCCGGGGTGGGTAAAACCGCCATTGCCGAGGGCCTGGCTTACCGCATCACCCAGGATGACGTGCCCGAGGTGATGCGCGGCTGCACCATCTACAGCCTGGACATGGGCGCGCTGCTGGCGGGCACCAAGTACCGGGGTGACTTCGAGAAGCGCTTCAAATCCGTGCTCAAACAGCTGCAGCGGGACGAGCAGGCGATCCTCTTTATTGATGAGATCCACACCATCATCGGGGCCGGCGCCGCCAGTGGTGGGATGATGGACGCCTCCAACCTGCTGAAACCGCTGCTCTCCAGCGGCCGGATGCGCTGCATCGGTTCGACCACCTACCAGGAGTACCAGGGGATCTTCGAGAAAGATCGTGCCCTGGCCCGCCGCTTCCAGAAGATCGACGTGGTGGAGCCCACTGTGGCCGAAACCACCCAAATTCTGCAGGGGCTGAAGAGCCGCTACGAGGAGCACCACCAGGTGCGCTACACCCAGTCGGCCCTGAGCGCCGCCTCCAGCCTCTCCGCCAAGCACATCAACGAGCGTCACCTGCCGGACAAGGCCATCGACGTCATCGACGAGGCGGGGGCCCGCATGGCGATGCTGCCGGTCTCCAAGCGCAAGAAAACCATCTCGGTATCGGACATCGAGGCCATCGTTGCCAAGATCGCCCGCATCCCGCCGAAGTCGGTGTCTGCCACCGACAAAGAGGTGCTGGAGAACCTGGATCGCAACCTCAAGATGGTGGTGTTCGGTCAAGATCCCGCCATCGACGCCCTGACCGCCGCCATCCGCCTGTCCCGCTCGGGCCTGGGCAACGAGGGGCGCCCGGTGGGCAACTTCCTCTTTGCCGGCCCCACCGGGGTGGGTAAAACCGAGGTCACCCAGCAACTGGCCCGCCAGTTGGGGGTGGAGCTGATTCGCTTCGACATGTCCGAGTACATGGAGCGCCACAGCGTCAGCCGTTTGGTGGGCGCGCCTCCCGGTTACGTGGGCTTCGATCAGGGCGGTCTGCTGACCGACGCGGTGCTCAAGCACCCCCACTCGGTGGTACTGCTGGATGAGATTGAGAAGGCCCACCAGGACGTCTACAACCTGCTGCTGCAGGTGATGGATCACGGCACCCTGACCGACAACAACGGTCGCAAGGCGGATTTTCGCAACGTCATCCTGGTGATGACCACCAACGCCGGGGTTCAGGAGACGGTGCGCAAGTCCATCGGCTTTAAGCAGCAGGACCACAGCCACGACGCCCTGGGCGAGATCAACCGGGTCTTCACCCCGGAGTTTCGCAACCGCCTGGACTCCATCATCTGGTTCAATCACCTGGACATGCAGGTCATTGCCAAGGTGGTGGACAAGTTCCTCACCGAGCTGCAGGCCCAGTTGGACGGTCGCGGTGTCTGCATGACGGTCACCGAGGACGCCCGGGTCTGGCTGGCGGAGAAGGGATACGACCGCGACATGGGCGCCCGTCCCATGGCCCGGGTGGTGCAGGAGGAGATCAAGAAGCCCCTGGCCAACGAGATCCTGTTCGGTCAGCTGCAGAAAGGGGGCAGCGTGGTGGTGGACGCCACCGACGAGGGGCTGGAGTTCAAGTACCCCGAGGCGGTCACGGCAGTGACCAGCTGAGAAACGCAAAAAGCCCGGCATATGCCGGGCTTTTTGGGGATGACAGGATCAGCGAGCGCGGAAAACGATGCGACCCTTGGTCAGATCGTAGGGGGTCAGCGCAACGGTCACGGTGTCGCCGGTCAGAATGCGAATGTAGTGCTTGCGCATTTTGCCGGAGATGTGGGCGGTAACCACGTGACCGTTCTCCAGTTCCACTCGGAACATGGTGTTGGGCAGGGTTTCCAGAACCGTGCCCTGCATCTCAATGCTGTCTTCTTTTGCCATCTAGCAAATCATCCCGTTAAGTCTTAGAAAAAATCCGGCGTATCATGCCGCAAAAGCACATCGCTGTAAAGGTGTCAGCCCGGCCAATCCAGCCATCGATGCCCCTGCAGATGCTCGATGGGGCGAAAGCGGGTTTTGTAGGCCATCTTGGCGCAATCGTCGATTTGGTAGCCCAAGTATAGATAGTCCCGACCCAGCTGCTGAGCCAGGCCGATCTGGGCCAGCACCGCCCGGGTGCCCAGGGAGAGCGCCGCCTGTTCCGGCTGGAAAAAGGTGTAGGTGGCGGACAGGGCGTGGGGCAGCAGATCCGTCACCGCCACCACCACCAGCTCCTCATCCAGCCACCCCTCCAGGAACAGCTGATCCAGCCAGTCGCACACCAAGAAGCGCTCAAACTGATCGAGCGACGGCGGGTACATGGGCCCATCGCTGTGGCGCTGGCAGATGTACTCCAGGTAGAGGGCCTGCTGCGCGGCGGTGGGGCGGGTGGTGGCCCGCCAGGTCAGGGCCTCGGTCTTGGCCAGCAGGCGCTTTTGCGATCGGGAGGGGACAAAGCGGGCCACCGGTACCCGCACTGGGACACAGGCCTCGCACTGTTGGCAGTGGGGGCGGTAGACTTGGGCACCGGAGCGGCGAAAGCCCAGGGCCAGCAGCTGTTCGAACTGCAAGGCATCGATGGGATCGCGGTTGATCAGCAGCTGCTCGTTTTGATCCGCCAGGTAGCTGCAGGGAAAGCTCTGGCTGAGGCCCAGGTTCAGGTGGCGGACATCAGACATCGAAGGCTCCCTGTCGGGGCTGCCAGGCGGACGCGGGCACCGGTTTGTCCCGCAACTGGCCCAGACGGGCCAGGAAAGCCGGGCGTTCCAACAGTGTGGCGCCCAGACGCATCAGGTGATCGTTGGGCACCTGGGCGTCTATCAACGCCGCACCATAGCCTCTGAGCACCTCAGAGAGGGCCCAGAACGCCGCCTTGGAGGCGTTGCTGCGCCGATGAAACATCGACTCGCCACAGAACACGCCGCCGATGGCCAGGCCGTAGAGGCCGCCTATCAGGGTGTCGTTATCCCACACTTCGATGGAGTGGGCGTGGCCGCTGCGGTGCAGGTCTCGGTAGGCCTGCTGCATCTCCGGTCCAATCCAGGTGCCCTCCTGATCGGCGCGGGGGGCGGCACAGGCGGTGATCACCTCGTCGAACGCCTGGTTCACACTGAAGTGCCAACTGCCCTGGCGCACCGCTTTTTTAAGGCTGCGCGCCGGTCGCATCTGGCTAACGTCGAACACCGCCCGAGGGTCCGGGCTCCACCAGAGGATGGGATCCCCGGGATTGAACCAGGGGAAGATCCCGTTTCGGTAGGCGCAGAGCAGTCGGCTTTGGCTGAGATCACCGCCAATGGCGAGCAGGCCATTGGGGTCCTCGAGGGCTTGATGGGCAGGGGGAAACCACTGGGCCTGCTGGTTGAGATAGCTTACGGCATTCACCATGTTTGGGCGTATAGTAAAGGCATCTGTTCAAAGTAACGGAAATGCGATGTTGAGAAAACGACTGTCCCTGATGCTGCTTGGGTTTATTTTAGCGGCCAATGCCGGTGCAAACTACAACCGCAACCAGGCGGTGCCGGTGGAGAAGGTGGTCTACGGTGCCGTGGAGTCGGTCCGGGAGATCACCAAGGAGGAACTCATTGAGGATCGCAACCGCGGCTGGAAGGTGTTCGGAGGCGCACTGATCGGTGGCGTCATCGGCAACCAGTTCGGTGGCGGCAGTGGCCAGGACGTGGCCACCGTCCTCGGCGCCCTGGCCGGTGCCGGCCTGGCCAACCGCTCCGCCTCAGCCCAGCAGGTGCGCCAGTATCGCATCGTGGAGATGATGATCCTGGCGGAGAGCGATGAGCGTTTGATGGTGATCCAGGATTACGATCCCGGCATGGTGTTCCGTGCCGGCGACGAGGTCCGGCTGGTGTACCTCTCCGGAGGGCAGGTGCGGGTCGACAAGGCGATGTGAATTCAGGGGCCCGTTTGGGCCCCTGAGTTTTTCCCCTAGTGGGTGGCGACCAGCTTGCCGCCGTCCATGGTCAGCACCCGGTCCATCTGACTCAGCGCGGCGCGCCGGTGGGTGATGTACAGCAGGCTGCGCTCGGGGCGGTGGGCCAATATTGCCGCTAGCACCCGCCGCTCCGTACCCTCGTCCAGCCCTTCGGTGGGCTCGTCCAGCAGCAGCAGGGGCGCCGGATGGAGCAGGGCACGGGCCAGGCCCAGTCGGCGTCGTTCACCGCCGGAGAGCTGACGCCCGCCTTCCCCCAGCCACTGGGACAACCCCTGACCACTGAGCAGCCCCGACAGCTCGACCTGCTCCAGCGCGTCGACCAGCTGATCGTCACTGGCCTCAGGGTTGGCCAGTCGCAGGTTGTTGGCCAGGGTGTCGCTGAACACGTGCACCCGCTGACTGATGTGGCAGATCTGGGCTCGCAGAGCACCGTGACTGTACTGCTCGAGGGGCACGTCGTCCAACCGGATCTCCCCCTGGGCCAACGGGTACTGACGGGTAATGAGATCCAGCAACGTGGACTTGCCGCAGCCGGTTTTGCCCAGGATTGCCAGCTTTTCACCGGGAGCGATGGACAGGTTGAGGTCGGTCAGCACCGGGTCCAGGCCACCGGGGTAGCGGAAGCTCAGGTTGCGTACCTCGAGTCCTGCGAACTGCGCCTCAGCATCGCGCTCGCCGTAAGCCACCTGGGGGGTCATCTGAAGGATGGGGTTCAGGCGGCGGGCGGACTCCAGGGTGTGGGCCAGGTGCTGGAAGGCGTTGGCCACCGGGGCCAGGGCTTCGAAGCTGGCCAGGGTGGCGAACACCAGCAGCGCCAGCAGGGGGCCCGGCGGGGTCGCCGCCCCCATCTGCTGCCACGCCAGGGTCAACATCAGCAGCAGCACCCAACCGTTGAGTGTGGTGATGAGCGCCTGGGACAGGCCGGTGAGGCGGGCCATCTGCCGCTGGCTGGCCACCAGGCGCTGCTCCTCGTCGCTCAGGCGCTGACGCTGACGTTGTGTGGCGCCAAATACCGCCAGTTCGCTGTTGGCGTCCAGCAGATCGGCCAGGGCCAGGCGAACCCGGCCCATGCCCCGGGCCAGGCCGGCCCCAGGGCCCTGGCCCAGACGGTAAAACAGCAGCGGAAAGGCCACCAGCAACGCGGTGAGCACACCACCGAGGATCAGGGCCAGGCGCAGATCGAACAGGCCGATAAGGGCGGTCAGCGCCAGGATCGCCAGGGCCCCGGCCAGTACCGGCGTGATCAAGCGCAGGTAGAGGTGATCCAGGGCGTCGATGTCCGCCACCATGCGGTTAAGCAGGTCGGCGTCGCGCAGGTCCTTGAGGTCCGCCGGGCCCAGGGGCGCCAGGCGTTGGAAGAACCAGGTGCGCAGGGTGGCCAGCAAGCGGAAGGTGGCGTCGTGGCTCACCACGCGCTCGGCCCAACGGGCGGCGGTGCGGCTGACCGACAAGAAGCGCACCCCGCCGGCGGGCATCATGTAGTTGAACTCGGCGCTGCGGCTGATCACCAGTCCCGCCACCGCGCTGGCGGCGAGGAACCAGCCGGAGAGCGAAAGCAGGCCAATGCTGGCGATCAGGGTCAGCACCGCCAGCAGGACGCCGAGGCTCAGCCGGGTCCAGTGCTGACGGTAGAGGGCGAGAAACGGCTTGAGATCACCCATCTTGGTCTCCTTGTTGGCGCGCCAGCATGGTCAGCTGCTGGTCGCCCTTGGCCAGTTGCTCGGGGCGGTGACTGATCATCACCGTGGTGCGGCCCTGACGGGCCCTCTCGAGGGCCTGGTCGACCCAGCGCTCCGAGTCGCGGTCGAGGCTGGCGCTGGGCTCATCCAGCAGCAGCAGCGGTGAGGGTTTGAGCAGGGCCCGGGCCAGGGCCAGCCGCTGGGCCTGGCCCACCGACAGCCCGCCGGCGCGATCGCCGACGCCGTAGGCCAACTGGCCGGGCAGGCGCCGGACAAACTCCGCGGCGTGGGCCTGCTCCAGTGCGTCCCACAGGGCCTCGTCGGTGGCCTCGGGGGCGGCCAGGCGCAGGTTTTCGGCCACGCTGCCGTGGATAAGCACCGGGTTTTGCCCCAGCCAGGTCAACTGGGTCAGCCAGTCGGGGCGGGGCAGGGCGGCCAGCTCAACGCCGTTAACCTTCAGGCTGCCCTGGTAAGGCAAAAAGCCCATCAGCCCTTGCATCAGGGAGGTCTTGCCACTGCCGGTCACGCCGGCAACGGTCAGGGTCTCGCCCGGTGCCACCACGAAGCTGACCGGGGCGGTCAGCGCCAGGCCCTCGGCGGTGGTGATCACCAGGTCGGTCGCCTCGATTCGAACGCCTCTCTCATCTTGCAATTGACTCTGGGCTGCGCTGTCCGGCTCGGGCTGGGCCATAAAGCGCATCAGTGACTCGGCGGCCCCCAGGGCCTGCGCCTTGGCGTGGTAGTAGGCCCCCAGATCCCGAAACGGCTGGAAAAACTCCGGGGCCAGCATCAATACCAGCAGACCGGTCAGCAGGGTGACGCCCAGACCGTAGTGGCCAAAGTTGAGCTCTCCGAGGTAGGAGAAACCGAAGTAGACCGCCACCACAGCGATGGACACCGAGGCGAAAAACTCCAGTACCGCCGAGGAGAGGAAGGCCATGCGCAGCACCTCCATGGTACGGCGACGAAACTGCTCGGAGGCCATGGCCATGCGATCGACCTCGGCGTCCACCCGGTCGAATTGACGGATGGTGCTCATGCCCCGCAGGCGGTCGAGAAACTGACCGGAGAGCCGAGCCAGGGCGAGGAAGTTGCGCTTATTGGCGTCGGCGGCGCCCATGCCCACCACCACCATAAAGAGCACCGTCAGTGGGGCGGTAATGACGAAGATCAGACCGGCGGCCCAGTTGATGGGGAACACCACCACCAGGATGGCGGCGGGAATAAGCCCCACCAGCATCATCTGGGGCAGGTACTTGGCGTAAAACTCCTGCAGGCTCTCCACCTGCTCGAGCAGCATGGCGCTCCAGGTGCCGGTGGGTTGCTGCTGCACGTGGGCGGGCCCAAGGCGGCCGAGCTTGTCCAGCAGGCCTTGACGCAGTTTTTGACGTACCGCCGCGCCGGCTTCGAATCCGGCCATCTCCTTGAGATAGAGGCTCAGTCCTCGGGCGGGGAAAACCAGCACCAGGATGAGCAGCTGATCGGTAAAGTGGCTTAGGGGATGGGACTCGATGATCAGGCCGTGCAGGATCCCGGCCATCAGCCAGGCCTGAGCGATGATCAAAAGGCCATTGATAAACCCGGCCAGGGTGGCCAGGCGCTGCCAGCGACGACCGCTGTGGGCCGCGGATTTCAGCCAGGTGGTGAGGTGACGTTGGGTGTCTTTGTCCATGGGCTCTTTGTTAAAAATGGGGCCCGAAGGCCCCATTGTGGACGAGGTAACGCGTGCGTTACTGGGCGTCGAGGAAGCGTTCTGCATCCAGGGCGGCCATGCAGCCGGTCCCGGCGGAGGTGATGGCCTGACGGTAGTTATGATCCATCACATCGCCAGCGGCAAAGACGCCGGGCACCGAGGTGGCGGTGGCGTTGCCCTCCAGGCCGCTCTCGACCAGGATGTAACCGTCCTTCATCTCCAGCTGACCTTCGAAGATCCCGGTGTTGGGCTGGTGGCCAATGGCGATGAATACGCCGTCGACCTTGAGCTCTTCGGTGGCGTCGGAGCGGGTGTCCTTGATGCGGGCACCGGTGACGCCCATGGGATCCCCCAGCACTTCATCCAGGGTGCGGTCGGTGTGGAGCACGATGTTGCCATTCTCCACCTTGTCCATCAGGCGCTTGACCAGGATCTTCTCCGCGCGGAAGCTGTCGCGACGGTGCACCAGGTGCACTTCGGAGGCGATGTTGGAGAGGTAGAGGGCCTCCTCCACGGCGGTGTTGCCCCCGCCCACGACGGCCACCGGCTTGTTGCGGTAGAAGAAACCGTCACAGGTGGCACAGGCGGAGACCCCGCGACCCTGGAAGGCGGTTTCCGACTCCAGGCCCAGGTACTTGGCGCTGGCACCGGTGGAGATGATCAGCGCATCACAGGTGTACTCGCCGTTGTCGCCTTTGAGGCGGAAGGGGCGGGACTTGAGATCCACCTCGTTGATGTGATCAAACACAATCTCGGTTTCGAAGCGCTCGGCGTGGGCTTTCATGCGCTCCATCAGTCCGGGGCCAGTCAGGCCTTCCGGATCGCCAGGCCAGTTCTCCACCTCGGTGGTGGTGGTGAGTTGGCCTCCCTGCTGCATGCCGGTGATCAGGACCGGGTTCAGGTTCGCCCGCGCCGCGTATACCGCGGCGGTGTAACCGGCGGGGCCAGAACCCAGGACCAACAGCTGGCAATGCTTTACGTCACTCATCAAACTCTCCGAGTCATTATCGCTGTGCGGCGATTGTAAGAAAAAGGGCAGCTAAAAGAAACGGGGGCTGATGCCCCCGTTATATCGATAGACCCGATTGCCTCAATCAGGCTTTCACCAGCTCACGGGGATCGTGGTACTGGTAACCCAGGGCTTCGGCCACTTCCAGACAGGTGATCTTGCCGCCAATGACGTTCAGACCGTTCATCAGGTGGGCGTCGTCCAGCAGCGCCTTAGCGTACCCTTTTTCCGCCAGGGCGATGATGTAGGGCAGGGTGGCGTTGTTCAGGGCGAAGGTGGAGGTGCGCGGCACGGCGCCGGGCATGTTGGCCACACAGTAGTGCACCACGTCGTCAACGATGTAGACGGGATCCTGGTGGGTGGTGGGCTTGGAGGTCTCCACACAGCCACCCTGGTCGATGGCCACGTCCACGATGGCGGCACCGGGCTTCATCTGGGCGATGTGCTCACGGGTCACCAGCTTGGGCGCCGCAGCACCGGGGATCAGAACACCGCCGATCACCAGATCCGCTTCCAGAACGTGCTTCTCCAGGGCCTCGGCGGTGGAGTAAACCACCTTGGCGCGGTTCTCGAACTGGTTGTTCAGATCGCGCAGCACGTTGACGTTGCGGTCCAGAATGGTGACGTCGGCCCCCAGACCAACGGCCATCAGTGCGGCGTTACGACCCACCATGCCACCGCCGATCACCACGACTTTGGCCGGCTCAACGCCGGGTACGCCGCCCAGCAGCATGCCGCGACCCTGGTTGGACTTCTCCAGCGCCTGGGCACCGGCCTGGATGGACATGCGGCCGGCCACTTCGGACATGGGGGCCAGCAGGGGCAGGCCGCCACGGCCGTCGGTGACGGTCTCGTAGGCGATGCAGACGGCACCGCTGTTCACCAGATCTTCAGTCTGGGGCGCGTCGGGGGCCAGGTGCAGGTAGGTAAAGAGGATCTGCTCCGGGCGCAGCATGGCACGTTCTACGGCCTGGGGCTCTTTGACTTTGACGATCATCTCCGCTTCCGCGAAGACCGCCTCGGCGCTGGGCAGAATTTTGGCCCCAGCGTCGATGTAATCCTGATCGGTACAACCAAT
This sequence comes from Ferrimonas balearica, assembly GCF_019802085.1. Taxonomy (GTDB): domain Bacteria; phylum Pseudomonadota; class Gammaproteobacteria; order Enterobacterales; family Shewanellaceae; genus Ferrimonas; species Ferrimonas balearica_B. The sequence continues at coordinate 1,305,246 of NZ_JAHVHV010000001.1, read as the reverse complement.
TCCGATGCCCGCTTGGGTCTGAACCAGCACGTCGTGACCGCGGCTGGTCAGCTCACGTACGCTGGCGGGCACCATGCCCACCCGGTATTCGTGATTCTTAATTTCCTTGGGTACACCGATGATCATGCTTCTCCGTCCTCTTATTGGGGTTATTGTTGGATTGCTTTGCTGTTAATATTTTCGCGATAAATTACTTGGCCTAAGTCGCTGAGTTAGTATATTCTGCCGTCGGGAGCATTTCTCTCAATTTATTCGGGTGCACACAGGACAATATCCCGCGTTAGATGGGAACTAAGGAAGTATTCATGGCATATAACAAGAAAAAGCCGTTAAAAGAACTTGATAGAATCGACCGCAACATCCTAAATGAACTGCAGCGTGATGGCCGGATCTCCAACGTGGAGCTGTCCAAGCGAGTGGGTCTGAGCCCCACTCCCTGCCTCGAGCGTGTTAAGCGCTTGGAACGCCAAGGTTTCATTCTCGGCTACACCGCACAGGTCAATCCCCACTACCTCGGCGCCTCCCTGCTGGTGTATGTGGAGATCTCCCTCAACCGCGACACTCCGGAAGTGTTTGACCAGTTCAATCGCGCCGTGATGGAGCTCGAAGACGTGCAGGAGTGTCACCTGGTCTCCGGTGATTTCGATTACCTGCTGAAGACCCGGGTCAGCGACATGACCGCCTACCGACGTTTGCTCTCCGAGACGCTGCTTAAACTGCCGGCGGTGAAGGACACGCGCACCTACGTGGTGATGGAGGAGGTCAAGCAGACCAGCCGGGTTCAGATCTCCGCCAACAGCACCGTCTGACGCCTCCCGGCGAAGTCGGTTGCCTAAAAAGTGCCCCTTGTGGGCACTTTTTGTTTTTCTGGCAGGGTGATAGCGGCGAGACGGTAGGTATGGGCCACTGGAGTTTGGTAAGGTAGGTGAGTTAAAAGCGAATTTCTGACTTGTCGAGGAGCGACAATTGTCATCGACCAATCTGCAGCCCCTGACCGGGGTCCAGCGTCTGATGGAAGGGGGGCTGATCCTCAGCTGCATCCTGGCGCTCTTTGTCCTGATGGCCCTGGCCACCTTCCACCCTGCGGACCCCGGCTGGAGCCAAACCGCCTGGGAAGGCCCGATCAACAACGCCGTCGGTGCGGTCGGCGCCTGGGTGGCGGACATCCTGTTTTTCATCTTCGGTCTGACCGCCTACCTGATCCCCCCAGTATTCGCGGCCATTGGCTGGCTGGCGTTTCACCAGGCGTACCGTCTGACTGAGCTGGACTATTTCTCCGTGGGCCTCAGGATCATCGGTTTTCTGCTCACCCTGCTGAGCTTTGCTGCCCTGTGCTCGATAAACGCCGATGACGTGCACTACTTCTCCGCCGGCGGTGTCGTCGGGGACGTGGTCAGCGCGGCCATGCTGCCCTATTTCAATCTGATTGGAACGACACTGTTCCTCATCTGCTTTATCGGCGCCGGCTTTACCCTGATGACGGGGATCAGTTGGCTGACGGTGGCGGAAAAGGTGGGCGCCGGCACCATCGCCGCGGCCCTGTTTCTTTGGCACCTGCCCCGACACTTCGGTCACGAAAAGGACGAAAGCGAAGACACCCGCGGCTTTATGGAGCTGGTGGAGCGCTTTAAGGGAGGCAAGAAGGCGGCGGAACCAGCCGTGGATGAGGACATGGCGCTCGCCAGCCCTGAACCCATGGTCGCCCGCGAGCCCCGCGACGAGGCCGAGTTTGAGCCGGTGCTGGAGCCGGTACTGACAGCTGACTTCGATGAGGAGGACGCCCGCCGGGAGCCGGTGTTGACCCCGCCCTGGGTGGACGAGGCCGAACCGAACCACCCCCCTGAGTTGGAACCCTACCTGGCCGAGGCGCTGGAAAAGGCCGGCGTGAAACCGACCCCAGCGGCCCCGGTGGCGCCCATGCCGACCCTGGAGCTGCTGGACAGGCCCAATAAGTCGGAGAACCCCATCAGCCAGGAGGAGCTGGACGGCATCGCCCGGTTGGTGGAGGCCAAGCTGCTGGATTTCAACATTTCCGCCACCGTGGTGGACGTCCACCCCGGGCCGGTGATCACCCGTTTTGAACTGGACCTGGCCCCTGGGGTCAAAGTCTCCAAGATCACCAACCTGGCCAAGGACTTGGCCCGGGCGCTGTCGGCGGTGTCGGTGCGCGTGGTGGAGGTGATCCCCGGCAAGTCGGTGATCGGCCTTGAGCTGCCCAACAAGCACCGGGAGGTGGTTTACCTGCGCGATGTGCTCGATTGTGAGCAGTTTGACCAGGCCAAGTCCGATCTCACCATGGTGCTGGGTCAGGACATCTCCGGTTACCCGGTGGTGGTGGACCTGGCCAAGATGCCTCACCTGCTGGTGGCCGGCACCACCGGCTCCGGTAAGTCGGTGGGGGTCAACGTGATGATCCTGAGCCTGCTGTACAAGTCCACGCCGGACGAGGTGCGGCTGATCATGATCGATCCCAAGATGCTGGAGCTGTCGGTGTACGAGGGGATCCCCCACCTGTTGTGCGAGGTGGTCACCGACATGAAAGAGGCGTCCAATGCCCTTCGCTGGTGCGTCGGCGAGATGGAGCGGCGCTACAAACTGATGTCCGCCCTGGGGGTGCGTAACCTTAAGGGCTACAACGCCAAGGTGAGTGAGGCCAAGGCCGCCGGGGAGCCGATCCTGGATCCCTTCTGGCAGCCTGAGCAGTCCATGGAGACCGAAGCACCTGAGCTTGAGAAGTTGCCCGCCATCGTGGTGGTGGTGGACGAGTTTGCCGACATGATGATGATCGTCGGCAAGAAGGTGGAGGAGCTGATTGCCCGAATCGCCCAGAAGGCCCGGGCGGCAGGGATCCACCTGATCCTCGCCACCCAGCGTCCCTCGGTGGATGTGATCACCGGCCTGATTAAGGCCAACATCCCCACCCGCATCGCCTTCCAGGTGTCCAGCCGGGTGGACTCGCGCACCATTTTGGACCAGCAGGGCGCCGAGCAACTGCTGGGGCAGGGTGACATGCTTTACCTGCCGCCGGGCACCGGCGTCCCCATTCGGGTCCACGGCGCCTTTGTGGACGATCACGAGGTGCACAAGGTGGTGGCGGATTGGGCGGCCCGAGGCAAGCCCCAATACATCGATGAGATCCTCTCCGGGGAGACCGGCGGCGAGCAGGTGCTGCTGCCCGGTGAAGCCGCCGAGGGCGACGAAGAGTCGGATCCCCTCTACGATGAAGCGGTGGCCTTCGTGTTGGAGAGCCGACGTGCCTCCATCTCCAGCGTGCAGCGTAAGCTGAAGATTGGCTACAACCGGGCGGCTCGCCTGGTGGAGCAGATGGAACAGAGCGGCCTGGTAAGCCCACCAGGCCATAATGGCAACCGAGACGTATTGGTACCCGGACCGCAACAATGATAAGACGCTTTACCCCGCTGGTGGCCCTGCTGGCCACCAGCCTGGCCCATGGCGAGGCCCCCACCGACAGCGAGGCCGCCCGCGCGGCCCTGCAGGCCAAACTGGCGGCGCTGCCCCAGTTTGAGGCCCAGTTCACTCAGACGGTCACCGATTTCGATGGCACGTTGCTGCAGGAGGGCGAGGGCCAATTGGCTGTCGCCGTCCCCCAGCGCTTCTCCTGGCACCAGATGGTTCCGGAGGAGAGCCTGATCCTCTCCGATGGCGAGGCGGTCTACGTCTACGACCCCATGCTTGAGCAGGTCAGCATCTATGCCCTGATGGAGGCAACCGGCCAGACGCCCCTGTCGCTGCTGGCCAGCGACGATGACGCCGCCTGGGCCCAATACCAGGTCAGCCAATCGGCACAGTGCTATGAGCTGACGCCGCTGGAGGCCCAGGAGATCGCCCGTATGACGGTCTGCTTCGAGGGAGAGCGCATCGACACCCTGTCTCTGACCGACAGCCAGAGTGTCACCACCACCATGGCCCTGGCCCAGTTCAGCGCCGCCCCGCTGGCGGCGGACCGATTCCAGTTCACCCCGCCACAAGGCACCCTGGTGGACGATCAGCGCACCCCATGACCTCCCTGAGCCTCAACTTCGGTCCGGATTTTCGGCCCCTGGCGGCCCGCATGCGGCCCCAGACCCTGGATCAGTACGTAGGCCAGGAGCATCTGGTGGGGCAGGGCAAGCCGCTGCGCGCGGCGCTGGAGTCCGGGCGGGCCCACTCCATGCTGCTGTGGGGGCCGCCGGGCACCGGCAAGACCACCCTGGCGGAGCTGGTGGCCCAGTACACCAATGCCCACGTCGAGCGGATCTCAGCGGTCACCTCCGGAGTGAAGGAGATCCGGGCCGCCATCGACAAGGCCAAGGAGGTGGCTGCCGCCCACGGCCGCCAGACCCTGCTGTTCGTCGATGAAGTCCACCGTTTCAATAAGAGCCAGCAAGACGCCTTCCTGCCCCACATCGAAGATGGCACCGTCATCTTTATCGGCGCCACCACGGAAAACCCCTCCTTTGAGGTCAATAACGCCTTGCTTTCCCGTACCCGGGTCTACCTCATCAAGAAGCTTGATGAGGCGGGGATCCGGCGGATCCTGGCCCAGGCCCTGACCGATGCGGAACGCGGCCTCGGAGCACAAGCGCTGACCCTACCGGACACCGTGGCCCATCAACTGGCGTCCCTGGTGGACGGCGATGCACGACGGGCGCTCAACCTGCTGGAGCTGATGGCGGACATGAGCGAGGACGGCCAGCTGACCGAGGCCCAGCTCAAGGAGGTGGCCGGTGAGCCGGTGGCCCGTTTCGATAACAAGGGCGACCAGTTCTATGATCTCATCTCCGCGGTGCACAAGTCCGTGCGGGGCAGCAATCCGGACGCGGCCCTCTACTGGTACTGCCGCATCCTGGAGGGGGGCGGGGATCCGCTTTACGTGGCCCGGCGCTGCCTGGCCATCGCTTCGGAGGATGTGGGCAACGCCGATCCCCGGGCCATGGAGGTGGCACTGAACGCCTGGGACTGCTTTCACCGGGTGGGCCCGGCGGAGGGGGAGCGGGCCATTGCCCAGGCTTTGGTCTACCTGGCCTGCGCGCCCAAGAGCAACGCCGTGTACACCGCCTTCAAGGCCGCCCGAAAGCTGGCCCGGGAGAGCGGCCACCTCGAGGTGCCCATCCACCTGAGAAACGCTCCAACGTCGCTCCTTAAGGAGATGGGCCACGGCGCCGAGTACCGCTATGCCCACGATGAGCCCGGCGCCTACGCGGCGGGGGAGCGTTATCTGCCCCCCGAGCTGTGGGACACCCGACTCTATCACCCCACCGAGCGGGGGCTGGAACGCAAAATCGCCGAAAAGCTGGACCATCTGGCCCAGCTGGACCGACAAAGCGAGGTGAAACGCGATGGGTAACTGGTTGGCCGTGGCCATCGGCGGCGCAATCGGCGCAACTTTGCGCTATGGCACATCAATTCTTGCCCTGCGCCTATTCGGTACCGCCTTTCCCTTTGGTACACTGGCGGTTAACTGCGTGGGGTCCTTCCTGATGGGGGCGCTGTACGCCTACGGCGCCAGCTTTGACCTGTCTCCCACCGTCAAGGCCTTGGTGGGCGTAGGCCTGCTGGGCGCCCTGACCACCTTCTCCACCTTCTCCAATGAAACCCTGCTGCTGATGCAGGAGGGGGAGTGGGTGAAGGCCCTGCTGAATGTGCTGCTGAATCTGGTGCTCTGTCTGCTGATGGTGTTCCTGGGTCAACAGTGGGTTTATTCTCACAGCCAATAAAAAGAGCGATATGTTAGACAGCAAACTGCTTCGTGCCGATCTGGCGCAAACCGCCGAGCGTCTTGCGACCCGCGGTTTCATCCTGGATGTCACCCGTCTGAACGAACTGGAAGAGCGCCGCAAGTCGCTGCAGGTGGAAACCGAGCAGCTGCAAGCGGAGCGCAACAGTCGCTCCAAGTCCATCGGCCAGGCCAAGGCCCGGGGTGAGGACATCGCGCCGCTGCTGGCCCAGGTCTCCGAGCTCGGTGGCCAACTGGACGCCAAGAAGGCGGAACTGGCGGAACTGATGAACGAGCTGGACAGCATCGCCGCCGGCATCCCCAACCTGCCTCATGAATCCGTGCCCGTGGGCGCCGACGAGGAGGAGAACGTCGAGGTGAGCCGTTGGGGCGCGCCCCGCCAGTTCGACTTCGAGGTGAAAGATCACGTGGATCTGGGCGAGGCGATGAACGGCATCGACTTTGCCATGGCCGCCAAGCTCTCCGGCTCCCGCTTCGTGGTGATGCGTGGCCAGGTGGCTCGCATGCACCGTGCGCTGGCCCAATTCATGCTGGACCTGCACACCACCGAGCACGGCTACAGCGAGATGTACGTGCCCTACCTGGTGAACCCGGACAGCCTGTTCGGCACCGGTCAGCTACCCAAGTTCGGCGAAGATCTCTTCCATACCGAACCGCTGTCCGAAGACAGCGATCGTAAGCTGTCTTTGATCCCCACCGCCGAGGTGCCCCTGACCAACTTCGCCCGGGACGAGATCCTGGACGAAGCGGATCTGCCGGTACGCATGACCGCGCACACCCCCTGTTTCCGCTCCGAAGCGGGCTCCTCCGGTCGCGACACCCGGGGCCTCATCCGCCAGCACCAATTCGACAAGGTGGAGCTGGTGCAGCTGGTGAAGCCGGAAGACTCCATGGCGGCACTGGAGGAGCTGACCGGCCACGCCGAGAAAGTGCTCCAGCTTTTGGAGCTGCCCTACCGCAAGGTGGTGCTGTGCACCGGTGACATGGGCTTTGGGGCCACCAAGACCTACGATCTGGAGGTCTGGGTTCCCAGCCAGGACAAGTACCGGGAGATCTCCTCCTGCTCCAACGTGGGCGACTTCCAGGCCCGCCGCATGAAGGCCCGTTTCCGCCGTTCCGGTGAGAAGAAGCCCGAACTGCTGCACACCCTGAACGGTTCCGGTCTGGCCGTGGGTCGTACCCTGGTGGCCATCCTGGAGAACTACCAGCAAGCGGATGGCCGCATCGCCATTCCCGAGGCGCTGCAGTCCTACATGGGCGGCCTGACCCACATCGGTTAAACCCTGCGCGCACAAAAAAACCGGCCAATTGGCCGGTTTTTTATTGGGGCGTTAGCGTCACTCGACGGTGACGATCTTACAGGTGTTGGTGCCGCCCACGGTTTCCATCATGTCGCCCTTGGTCATCAGCACCTTGTCGCCGGTGCTCAGCAGACCTTCGGCCACCGCCTTATCCAGCGCTGCTTTGACGATGGTGTTCTCCGTGTGCTCGGTGGAGTCGAACCGGATCGGGTAGACCCCGCGATACAGCGCCATCCGGTTGAGGCAATCGTCGTGACGGGAGAGGGCGATGATGGGCAGCGGCGAGGTGATGCGGCTCATGATGAGCGGCGTGTTGCCCGACTCGGTCAGGGCCAGGATCGCCTTGACGCCATCGAGGTGGTTGGCCGCGTACATGGTGGCCAGGGCGATGGTCTCCTCGACGGTCTTGAACTTCTCATCCAGGCGGTGCTTGGACACCACCACGCTGGGGTGTTTCTCGGCCCCCAGGCAGACCCGGCCCATGGCCTGGACCGTTTCTTCCGGATAGTCGCCGGCGGCGGTCTCGGCGGAGAGCATCACTGCATCGGTGCCATCGAGCACGGCGTTGGCCACGTCCATCACCTCTGCCCGGGTGGGCATGGGGTTGGTGATCATCGACTCCATCATCTGGGTGGCGGTGATCACCACCCGGTTCAACTGGCGGGAGCGGGCGATCAGCTGCTTCTGAACGCCCACCAGCTCGGGATCGCCAATCTCAACGCCGAGATCGCCCCGGGCCACCATCACCACGTCGGAGGCGAGGATCACATCGTCCATGGCGGCCTGATCCGCGACCGCTTCGGCCCGCTCAACCTTAGCTACGATCAGCGCGCGGCAACCCGCTTCCCGGGCCAGTTGACGGGCGTAGTTGAGATCGTCCCCGGAGCGGGGGAAGGAGACCGCCAGGTAGTCGACGTCGATCTTGGCCGCAGTCTTGATGTCTTCTTTATCCTTGTCGGTCAGCGCCGCGGCGGACAGGCCGCCGCCGAGCTTGTTGATCCCCTTGTTGTTGGACAGGGGGCCCGCCACGGTCACCGTGGTGTGGACTTTGGCACCCTCGACCCGCTCCACGCGAAGCTGCACCCGACCGTCGTCCAGCAGAAGCAGATCTCCGGGCACCACGTCCTGGGGCAGGGCCTTGTAATCCAAGCCCACCGCATTCTCGTCCCCTTCGCCCTTGGGCAACTCACTGTCCAGGACAAAGGCGGCCCCGGCGTCCAGTTGGACTTTACCCTCTTTAAAGGTGGAGACCCGGATCTTGGGCCCCTGGAGATCCCCGAGGATGGCCACGTGGCGATGGTGCTTCTTGGCCAGCTCGCGCACCTGTTCGGCTCGGGCGATGTGATCCTCGGCGCTGCCGTGTGAGAAGTTCATCCGCACCACGTTGGCGCCGGCGAGGATGATCTTCTCCAGGTTGTTATCCCGGTCAGTGGCCGGCCCTAGGGTGGTCACGATCTTGGTTCTTCTGAACATCATTGACTCCGTCAGGAATGCTTGTGCGTTACAACAAATTTTATCTGATGCTAACAAGCTGGGCATTGGATATGAAAGAAAATTTCATACAATTTTGATGACAGCTACAGTCAACCAGGCTTTCCAGATTGCGGGGCAGGCTAAGTGTAGAACCTGGAGGCAAGAAAAAGGGCCGGCGAACGCCGGCCCTTTGCTGGGGATCAGAGGGGTTGGGGCTTCTCGAAGCGCGACTCTTTGAGCGCCTCTTTGACCCGCTTGAGATTTTCCCGAAAGCGCGGGCCGCGGCGCAGGGTAAAACCGGTGGCCAGTACGTCCACCGCCACCATCTGGGCCAGACGGGACGCCATGGGCATGTAGAGATCCGTATCTTCCGGTACGTCCATGGTGACCGCCAGGGTCGCTTCCTTGGACAGCGGACTGTCCTTGCTGGTCACGGCGATCACCTGGGCATGGTTCTCCTTGGCCAGGCGAGCGATGTCCACCAGGGTCTTGGTGCGGCCGGTGTGGCTGAACAGCACCACCACCGCGCCTTCCCGGGCGTTGATGCAGCTCATCCGCATCATCAGCACGTCGTCGAAACAGACCACGGGCACGTTGAAGCGGAAGAACTTGTTGAGGGCGTCGTGGGCCACGGCGGCCGAGGCGCCGAGGCCGAAAAAGGAGATCTGGTCCGCCTGGGTCAGCATGTCCACCGCGCGGTTGATCTGCTGGGGGTCGATGGACTGACGGGCCGAGTCCAGTGCCGCCATGGAGGACTCGAAAATCTTGTTGCTGTAGGCGTCGGCGCTGTCGTTCACCTCAACGTGGCGCGACACGTAGGGGGTGCCGTTGGCCAGGCTCTGGGCCAGGTGCAGCTTGAAGTCCGGGAAGCCCTTGGTGTCCAGCCGCCGACAGAAGCGGTTGACCGTGGGCTCACTGACATCCGCCATCTTGGCCAGCGTGGCGATGCTGGACTGAATGGCCGTCTGCGGGTTGGCCAGAATCACCTCGGCCACTTTGCGTTCAGACTTGCTGAAGTTGGCCAGGTTCTTTTGGATCTTCTCTAACGTATTCATTCAATCTCAGCTCTTTTCCCTGGTGCGGTACCACCGTTATCCTGACTCGAGCCCAGAACCGGCCGCCAGCTTTTATACTGGAGGGACGCTCTGGCCACCGAACCTACGGTGCAGACTCTGATCCGGTATATTACAAACAATATTGAAAGTAAGCCAGCAAAGGGTCGGGGCAAGCACTTGCGCTCGGAAGCTTTTTTCATTCTAATGTAGTTAAATTACATCATTCTGCGGTCCGCCGCCGAAACAAGGAGTTGGATGTGACTATGGCAAGTGACTCGGCTATGAAGCCCTGCGATTTTGTCCTGTTCGGAACCAAAGGGGACTTGGCCCGCCGCAAGCTGCTTCCCTCGCTCTATCAGCTGGACAAAGCGGGTCTCCTGCACCCGGACACCCGCGTCATCGGTGTGGCACGCCAGGAAAAGAGCCTCGACGAGTATCGGGCCCTGGTGAACGAAGCGCTGACCACCTTTGTTAAAGAGGCACTGTGTGACACCACGCTGGCGCGCTTTGTGGCCCGTTTGAGCTACGTCGGCCTCGATTTTGTGGATGCCGCCGGTTATCAGGCCCTGAAAGAGGCGGTCAAAGCGGACCACGTGATGGTCAACTACTTCGCCACGCCGCCGGCCATCTACGGCGACATCTGCAGCGGCTTGCACGCCGCCGAACTCATTGAGCCCGATACCCGTGTGGTGCTGGAAAAACCCATCGGCCACGATCTGGGCAGCAGCCGGGTGATCAACGACCAGGTCGCCGCCTACTTCGACGAAAGCCAGATCTACCGCATCGACCACTACCTGGGCAAAGAGACGGTGCAGAACCTGGTGGCCCTGCGCTTTGCCAACTCCCTGTTTGCTTCCAAGTGGGACAACCGGACCATCGACCATGTGCAGATCACCGTGGCGGAAGAGGTGGGGATCGAGGGGCGCTGGGACTACTTCGACAAGGCCGGCCAGATGCGGGACATGATCCAGAACCACCTGCTGCAGGTGCTGGCTCTGGTGGCCATGGACCCGCCGGTCAATCTCAATGCCGACTCCATCCGCGATGAAAAGGTGAAGGTGATCAAATCCCTGCGCCCAATCAACCAGGAAAACATCTACGAGAACACCGTCCGCGGCCAATACACCGCGGGCTTCCTCAAGGGGCAGCCGGTGCCCGGTTACCTGGAGGAAGAGGGCGCCAATCTCGACAGCAACACCGAGACCTTCGCGGCGCTACGGGTGGACATCGACAACTGGCGCTGGGCCGGCGTGCCCTTCTACCTGCGTACAGGCAAGCGGATGCCGTTCAAGCACTCCGAGATCGTGGTGCACTTTAAGAACCCGCCCCACAACCTGTACCGGGACAGCTACCGCCAGCTGCCGCCCAACAAACTCACCATCCGTCTGCAGCCCCACGAAGGGGTCGAGATCCAGATGATGAACAAGGTACCGGGCCTGGATCAGACCCAGCGGCTGCAGACCACCAAGCTGGACCTCTCCTTCTCCGACACCTTCAAAAACCAGCGCATCGCCGACGCCTACGAGCGGTTGCTGCTGGAGTGCATGCTGGGCAACCAGGCGCTCTTTGTTCGCCGGGATGAAGTGGAGCAGGCCTGGACCTGGTGTGATTCCATCCTCGATGCCTGGTCACGCTCCAATGAAAAGCCCAAGAGCTACCCGGCGGGGACCTGGGGGCCGGTGGCGTCGGTGGCGCTGATCACCCGCGACGGTCGGTCCTGGGAGGAGTAAGGCATGTCAGTCATCAAACTTCCGGTGTTCAAAAGTTTCGAGCGCAGCGACGCCCTGGTCGATGCCCTGGCCACGCGCATCGCCAATGCCCTGCAAGAGGCGGTGGACACCCGGGGCCAGGCCTCGCTGGTGGTATCCGGGGGCAGCACCCCGGTGCCGCTGTTTCATCGTCTGCGCACCCTGCCCATCGACTGGCAGGAGGTTTACATCACCCTGGCGGATGAACGCTGGCTTCCGGCGGATCACGCCGACAGCAACGAGCGCCTGGTGCGCGAGCATCTGCTGGTGGACAACGCTGCCAAGGCCAAGTTTCGCGGCCTGCACAACATCCATGGCACCCCCGAGGCGGGTGCGGCGATGACCGCCGACACCCTCTCCAACCTGCCGCGGCCCTTCGATGTGGTGATCCTGGGTATGGGCAACGACGGTCATACCGCTTCGCTGTTCCCCTGCGCCAAGGAGTTGGACGAGGGGCTGACCACCGAGGCGGTCTGCCTGGCGGTGCACCCGACCCAGGCGCCGCACCCGAGGATCTCCCTCTCTTTGGCGAGCCTGCTGAACGCGCGTCAGATCTACCTGCACCTGAGCGGGGACAGCAAGCGCACCGTACTGGAGGAGGCGCTGTCGAGCCGTGACGTCAAGGCGATGCCCATCCGGGCCGTGCTTGACCAGCAGCGAGTTCCCGTGGACGTATATTGGAGTAACCAGTGATGTTGAACCCCACCATAGCCGCCATCACCGACCGCATCATCGAGCGCAGTCGGGACAGCCGTCGCGACTACCTGGACCGCATGGACAAGCTGCGCCGGGCTGGGGTGCAGCGGCGTCAGCTCTCCTGCTCCAACCTGGCCCACGGCTTCGCCGGCTGCGGTCAGGCAGACAAGTCCGATCTTAAGCAGTTCAACAAGTCCAACATCGGCATCATCACTGCCTACAACGACATGCTCTCGGCGCACCAGCCCTACGCCACCTACCCGGAGTCCATCAAGGCGGCCTGCCGGGACATCGGCAGCGTGGCCCAGGTGGCCGGCGGGGTGCCAGCCATGTGCGATGGTGTCACCCAGGGGCAACCGGGCATGGAGCTGAGCCTGCTCAGCCGTGAGGTGATCGCCATGTCCACCGCGGTGGGCCTCTCTCACGCCATGTTCGATGGCGTGCTGCTGCTGGGGATCTGCGACAAGATTGTGCCCGGGCTCACCATTGGCGCCCTGAGCTTCGGTCATCTGCCGACCCTGTTTGTACCCGCGGGCCCCATGCCTTCCGGCTTGCCCAATAAGGAGAAGGCCCGGGTTCGCCAGGAGTACGCCCAGGGTAAAGTGGGGGATGACGCCCTGTTGGAGGCGGAGTCCGCTTCCTACCACAGCCCCGGTACCTGCACCTTCTACGGTACCGCCAACTCCAACCAGCTGGTGATCGAAGCCATGGGCCTGCAACTGCCCGGCTCCTCCTTCGTCAACCCCAACAGCGAACTGCGTCAGGCCTTTACCGACGCGGCGGCCAAGCAGGTGTGTCGCCATGCCCAGGGGGAAGGGGGCTTCAGCCTGTCTGAGATCTACGACGAGAAGGCCGTGGTCAACGGCATCGTGGCCTTGCTGGCCACCGGCGGCTCCACCAACCTGACCATGCACCTGGTGGCCATGGCGCGGGCTGCCGGCGTACTGGTGACCTGGCAGGACTTTGCCGAGATCTCCGCAGCGGTGCCCCTACTGGCCCGGGTCTACCCCAACGGCGAGGCGGACATCAACCACTTCCAGGCCGCCGGCGGCATGGCGTTTCTGGTCAAGGAGCTGCTCAAAGGCGGCTTCCTCCATCCGGACGTGCGCACTGTGGCCGGTGAAGGGCTGGCACTCTACACCCAGCAGCCGGTGCTCGAAGCGGGTCAACTGCGCTGGGTGGAGGCCAACCCGGACTCCGCTGACGAAAGCGTGCTGCGTCCGGTGGACAACCCCTTCCAGGCCAGCGGCGGGCTCAACCTGCTCGATGGCAACCTGGGCCGGGCGGTGATCAAGGTCTCCGCGGTGGCCGAAGAGCAGCGCTTTGTGGAAGCCCCTGCGGTGGTGTTTGAAGATCAACACGACCTGGATGCGGCGTTCAAATCCGGTGCCCTGGATCGCGACTGCATCGTAGTGGTGCGCTACCAGGGGCCCAAGGCCAATGGCATGCCGGAGCTGCACAAGCTGACCCCGCCCCTGGCGGTACTGCAGGACCGGGGCTTCAAGGTGGCACTGGTCACCGACGGACGGATGTCCGGTGCCTCAGGCAAAGTGCCCGCCGCGATCCACGTGACCCCGGAAGCTTTGGACGGTGGCTTGCTGGCCAAGGTGCAGGACGGAGACCGTATCCGCCTGGATGCCAAGAAGGGCGAGCTGACCCTGCTGGTTTCGGATGAGGAGCTGGCCAGTCGGGTCGTCTCCACGCCGGAACTCAGTGGTAACAATGAAGGCATGGGGCGTGAGCTCTTCAGCCAGTTCCGTAACCTGTTAGCCAGCCCGGAGTTGGGCGCCTCGGCTCTGTTGAAATAAGGAAATCCTATGTCTACTTCCTGGCTGTATTCACCCAGCGCCATCTTCGGTCGAAGCAAGGTGGTGCCGGTGATGGTGATCGAGAAGCTGGAGCACGCCGTGCCCCTGGCCAAGGCCCTGGTGGCCGGCGGCATTGAGATTCTGGAGGTGACCCTGCGCACCGATTGCGCCATCGAGGCGATCCGAGCCATCCGCGAGGCGGTGCCCGAGGCCCTGGTGGGCGCCGGTACGGTGATCACCCCGGAGCAGCTGGAGGCGGTGATTGACGCCGGCGCCCAGTTCGCCATCAGCCCCGGCGCCACCAAGAACCTGCTGCAGGCGGGGCAGGAGGCGCCCATTGCGCTGATCCCGGGCGTGGCCTCGGTATCCGATGCCATGAAGGCGCTGGAGCAGGGCTATGATCACCTCAAGTTTTTCCCGGCCGAAGCCAGTGGCGGTGCCAAGGCGCTCAAAGCCATGGCGGGCCCCCTGGCGGGCCTGACCTTCTGCCCCACCGGCGGCATTGGCCCGGGCAACTACCGCGATTACCTGGCCCTGGGCAACGTGGCCTGTGTCGGTGGCAGCTGGGTGGCCCCCAGCGATGCCATTGAAAGCGGCGACTGGGACAGGATCACCGAGCTGTCTCGCCAGGCTCTGGCCCTGTAAGTCAGCGCGGATTGAGAAAGCCCACCGAACGGTGGGCTTTTTTATGTCCTGACCGCTGCCTCCAGGTTTTGTCTTTGGTAATCTGGGACTTAATAACATTGAAGTGAGTACAGGGTTTTGACGGAACGCGCCGCCGGGGTAAGCCCCGATTTGACCGAACTGTGCAGCGTGGACTTGCCGGTGATCCGCTGTCGGTTCGATTACGCCGACCGGGCAGGGCAGATCTCCAAACGGGATCTCAGACTGTGCCGGTTTTTCACCACCGAGGATGGCCGGCATTACCTGGAGGGGGTCTGTGTCCTTCGAGGCGACCGGCGCACCTTCCGCCTCGACCGGCTGCAATCGGCACTGACCCACCACGGCAGTGGGGTTCAGTTTCAACCGGCCACCTTTCCCGAGCAACTGGGGGCCCTTATCCGTCAGGAGGTGGCCGAACCGGCCCAGCCTCAAAAGGGAAAAGCCAGCCGGAGCCCCTGGGCGTTGGCGCTGCTTGGCCTGCTCGTGGGCGTGGTGGTCGGCGCTTCGCTATAGACAAAAAAACGCCGGCATCAGCCGGCGTTTTTACAGGGGTGACAAGCCTTAGGCGTTCATCAGCACCACGGCGTTGTCCAGCATGCGATTGGAGAAGCCCCACTCGTTGTCGTACCAGGCCATCACTTTTACCAGTCGACCGCTGACCCGGGTCTGGGTGGCGTCGAAGGTGGAGGACATCGGGCAGTGGTTAAAATCGATGGACACCAAAGGCTCGTGGTTCACGGCCAACACCTCGGACATTACGCCCTGACTGGCGGCTTTGTCCACGATGGCGTTTACCTCTTCCACCGTAGTGTCACGACTGGCGATAAAGGACAGGTCCACCACGGAGACGTTTACCGTGGGCACGCGCACGGCGCCGCCGTCCAGTTTGCCGGCCAACTCCGGGATCACCAGGCCAACCGCGGCAGCGGCACCGGTCTTGGTGGGGATCATGTTCATGGCGGCGGCACGAGCCCGGCGCAGGTCGGAGTGGTACACGTCGGACAGGCGCTGGTCGTTGGTGTAGGCGTGGATGGTGGTCATCAGACCGGACTCGATACCCAGGGCATCGTGCAGCGGCTTGGCAAAGGGCGCCAGGCAGTTGGTGGTGCAGGAGGCGTTGGAGATCACCGTCATGTCCGAGGTGATGACATCCTGGTTGACGCCGTAAACCACGGTGGCGTCCACCTCTTTGCCCGGTGCGGAGATGATTACCTTTTTGGCGCCGGCCTCGATGTGGGCGGAAGCCGTGGCCTTGGTGGTGAAGATCCCGGTGCACTCGAACACCACGTCGACCCCCAGCTCTGCCCAGGGCAGCTTACGGGGGTCGCGCTCGGAGAAGGTTTGAATGCGGTCGCCATTGATGGTGATGGCGCTGTCGTCGTGTTCGACTTTGGCATTGAAGCGGCCATGGACAGTGTCATATTTGGTGAGGTGGGCGTTGATGGCGGCATCGCCCAAGTCATTGATGGCGACAATCTGGATGGGGTACTGCTTTTCGCTTTCGTAGAGTGCCCGGACCACATTGCGACCAATTCGACCGTAACCGTTGATAGCGACTTTGATCATAGCGTTGATTCCGTAATGCCTTGTCAATATGTAGTAAAATTACAATATCTGCTGCACTGGTCAAGTGTTTTTAACGTTTTTGTAGGTAAAAAAACCATTTCGAAACGCCCGTCGTAACGCCCTTTAAGGTAGTACACCGGGGTAGGGCGGGGAGCTTTTTGACCAAAGGCACTCGCTCATCGGAAAAGTCGCAAAAAAAATCGCCGTCTGAACGGCGATTTTTGATGAAATTCGATTACAAATTCAGGCTTTCTCGGTCGAAGCTGTCGTCGGCCATCGCCTCGTCCAGCAGCACGGCCTGCTGCCTCAGTTCGGCCGCTTGCCGCGACCCGATCCCCAGGTGCCCAGCCAGGGCACCGGCACCGCCCTGTGCCAGACGTTGCTGGCCCAGATAGCTGAACAGGTAGGCCGCCTCTCGCTGTCCCAGGCGTTCAAGGGTAAAGCCAAGCTCCAACAGCAACTGCTCATCGAGACGGGCGCCAGCCGGGTCCGCTTCGATCACCTCAAGCAGGTATTCTCGGGCTTTTTGGGGTTGCTCGGCGCTGAAGTAGATCCCCGCCAGCCGTTTGAGACGGGTGGCCGCCAACTGGCCCTGGGCTTCCGCTTCCAGGAAGCGTTCCAGCGCCGGCCCATCGTTAAATCGCGTCCAATGATAGAGACTTAACGCCGGTGAACTGTGGCCCTGCGTGGCCTGTTGCAGGGCCTCGAGAGACGCCAGCCCCGCCAGGTAATAGCGATTGCGCTCCTGCTCCCGGGGCTTGGCCGGCGAAGTGTTGACGATCCGCGAGACGTGGCCCATGCAGTCGACGTACTCCTCCAGGGCCACCAGTTGGTCATAGAGAAACAGCGGGTCGTCGCTGTTGGCTTCCTGGTGGCGCGCACGGATCACCTCCGCTCGGGACTGGCGGCACCAGCCGTCCCGGTTGAGGTCCTGGCACATCTGAGGATCCTGCCGGCAGATCTCGCCCACGGTGAGTTGCGGCTGACAGCCGGCGAGCAGAAGTGCGCCAGCAAGGGCGCCCAGGCTGAGGGATTTCATGATCGAAGAATTACCACAATTGACCGTCCTTGGCTCAAAAACCTGTTGTTTAGCAACAGTTTGGTCTCAGGGGAGTGCTGGAAATCCCCACCTGCTTTTCAGTAGAATAGCCGCGCTTTTCGGGGCCGCCAATAGGGCCGGCTCTCAGAAGTGAAATCTACAATAATTCAATGAGTGTTCCCCTTCGTCCCCGTCTGGGAGACATCTTCATAGGACTCTGTACATGACCGCAGACAAACACCTTCAAAGTTGGCAAGAGCGTTTTGAACTGGCCGAAGCGATGCAACCGCTGATCGGTAAGCTGTACCGCAACCAGGGCGTTGAGGTTCAGGTTTATGGCCGCCCGCTGCTGAACGCCTCCACCATCGACATCACCAAGGCCCACCGCCTGGTCGCCAAGTACGAAGGTGAAAAGCTGCGTCTGCGCGAATCCTTCCCCTTTGTTGAGGCCTTGAGCCGCCTGGACGTCAAGCACGTGCGCGTCGACATCGGCAAACTGGCCGTCAACTACTGGCGCAACCACAGCGACGCCTCCGAAATTGAAGCCTACATGGCCGGCCAGCTGGCCCCGGCCATGGGCAAGTCTCTGGAGCCCCGTGATGTGGTGCTGTACGGCTTTGGCCGCATCGGCCGCCTGTTGGCTCGCCTGATGATCGAGCGCACCGGCGTTGCCAACTCCCTGCGTCTGCGTGCCATCGTGGTGCGTGGCGGACGCGAGGGCGACCTGGAGAAGCGCGCCAGTCTGCTGCGTCGTGACTCCATCCACGGCCCGTTCAACGGCTCCATTGAAGTGGACAGCGAGAACAACGCCATCATCGCCAATGGCACCTACATCCAGGTGATCTACGCCAACAGCCCGGACCAGGTGGATTACACCCAGTACGGCATCGACAACGCGCTGGTCGTCGACAACACCGGGATCTGGAAGGACGAAGAGGGGCTGGGTCTGCACCTGAAGGCCAAGGGCACCGCCAAGGTGCTGCTGACTGCTCCGGCCAGCGGCAACATCAAGAACATCGTGTATGGTGTGAACGACGCCGACATCCTGGACGAGGACCGCATCATGTCCGCGGCCTCCTGCACCACCAACGCCATCACGCCGGTGCTCAAGGCGGTGAACGACAAGTTCGGGATCCAGAACGGTCACGTGGAAACCGTGCACTCCTACACCAACGATCAGAACCTGATCGACAACTACCACAAGGCGGACCGCCGCGGTCGCAGCGCCCCGCTGAACATGGTGATCACCTCCACCGGCGCCGCCAAGGCGGTGGCCAAGGCACTGCCTGAGCTCAAGGGCAAGCTGACCGGCAACGCCATCCGCGTTCCGACCCCGAACGTGTCCATGGCCATCATGAACCTCAACCTGGGCACCGCCACGGACCGGGATGAGCTGAACGAGTACCTGCGCTGGACCGCGCTGCACTCCGACCTGCAGAACCAGGTGGATTACACCGCCTCCACCGAGATCGTCTCCAGCGATCTGGTGGGCTCCCGTTACGCTGGTATCGTGGACTCCCAGGCCACCATCGTCGACGGTGACCGTGCCGTTCTGTACGTCTGGTACGACAACGAGTTCGGCTACAGCAACCAGGTGATCGGCGTGATGAAGAAGATGCTGGGCGTCACCGGTCTGGTTCTGCCCTAAACCTAGGACACACTCGCTTACCATCCAGCCTCGGCAACGGGGCTGGATTTTTTTATGCTGGCGCTATGCATTACCTGAAACAGCTTATTGTCCTGCTGGTGATTTTGGCGGCGGGCGTTTGGATTGGCGGCGCGGTGCGCGGCTGGAGCATGACCGCGGTGGGCGAGACCGCTCCGCAACATCGCCTGGTGGACTGGCAGGGTGTGGAAGGGGTATTGCCATCGGACGGCGAGGCCCAGTTGCTCTACCTGTTCGCCCCCTGGTGCACCATCTGCGATCTGACCATCGATCACGTAGCGGCGCTGGAGCGTTCGGGGCGGCCGGTGCAACTGGTGGCCCTGTCCTACCAGAATCGGGCGGAGTTGTCGGCGTTTCTGGAGCGCCACCCGGGGCTGGGGCCCATCTGGCTGGGTCATGACGCCGTCAGTCGGGATTACGGGGTGCCGGCGTTTCCCGCGTACGTCATCGTCGATGCCCAGGGCACCATTTTGGCCCGGCGGGTGGGCTACCTGCCCGAATGGGCACTGAAGGCGTATATGGCGTGGTATGGGGTGTGAGCGGCGCTCATGGCCCCTTTACTGGCGACCACGCTGGCCCTATAGTGGGCCGGAACTAATCAACAGGGAGTGCCCAATGGCGTTGATCCATTGTCCTGCGTGTGGAAAGCGCATATCCGACAAAGCCCCATTTTGCCCGCATTGCCAATTCTCTCGTTCCAAGGATCCTGAAGCGCTGGAGCGGGCCTCCCGCATGAGACAGATCCAGCAACACCAGAGTCTGATGACCCACAGCTTCCTGGCACTGTTCGCCTTTGTTGGCGGCTTCGCCTTGTGGTGGTGGGGCGGTGAGGCAGCAGACACCTGGCGCGCGCCGGTGGGGATCGGCCTGATGAGCGCTGGTTTTCTGGGATACCTGGTTACCCGGGTGCGGATCTTGCTGGCCAAAAGGAGACGGTAATGGACTGGCAATCAATGGTGGACAGCCTGACCCCACAAATGGTGGAGCGGCTGCAATCCGGTGTCGAAACGGGCAAGTGGCCCGACGGCACCGTCTTAAGCGCGCAGCAGCGTGAGTCGGCCATGCAGGCGATCATCGCCTGGCAAGCCAAGCACGGTAACCAGGATCAACACCTGACCGTGGGGCCGGATGGCGAGATCATCCACCTCTCCAAGGCGCAGCTCAAGCGCCAGTTCAAGGAGACCCCTTTGACTCGCTTAAAGCCCGAGTAGGCACGGGTTAGCAATACAAAAAAGGCGCCAATGGGCGCCTTTTTCACGTCTTTTCTTCCCGTTTCTGCCTTACTGGCTGAGTTCGCCTCTTAAGGGGGTTTGCATCAGCTGGCGACGGGTCTCGAAGCTCAGGGGCTGGGAGAGCAGGTAGTGCAGCTTGGCCAGGGCCGCTTCCGTGGTCATGTCGTAGCCGCTGATCACGCCGCAGCGGGACAGCGCGTTGCCGGTGGCGTAGCCGGCCATATTGACCTTGCCCTGCAGACACTGGGTCAGGTTTACCACCAGGACCTCCCGCTCACCCGCCTGTTTAAGCAGGCTCAGCAGGTCCTCCCGCTCCGGAGCGTTACCGACGCCGAAGGAGAGGAGGATCAGCGCCTTGACCGGCTGCTGCAGCAGATTGGCGATCACCTCGGTACTGATCCCCGGGTAGAGGGTCACCACGCCGATGGGTTGAGGGGTGATCTCATGCACCGTCAGGGGTTGGCCGCTGGGCCGGGCCAGCTCGGCGTTGCCCAGTCGGATCTCGATCCCCGCTTCCAGCAAGGGCGCCAGGTTGGGGCTGTCGAACGCGGCAAATCCGTCGGCGTGGACCTTGGTGCTGCGGTTGCCCCGCAATAGGGTGTTGTTGAAGAATAGGCACACCTCGGCGATGGGGTAGTTGGCGGCGAGGTAGAGGGCGTTGAGCAGGTTTTGCTGGCCGTCGGAGCGCAACTGGGCCAGGGGGATCTGGGAGCCGGTGACGATCACCGGCTTTTCCAGGCCCTCCAGCATGAAGGAGAGGGCGGAGGCGGTGAACGCCATGGTGTCGGTGCCATGGAGGATCACAAAGCCGTCAAAGTCGTTGTAGTGTGCCTGGATGTCATTGGCGATGAGCTGCCAGTCGTGGGGGCTCATATTGGAGCTGTCGATCAGCTGGTCGTACTCGTGGATCTCAAACGCCGGCATCTCCGGACGCTGGAACTCCGGGTTGGCCTGCACGCTTTCGGTCAAAAAGCCCGCCACCGGTGCGAAACCGTTTTCGGTTCGCTGCATGCCGATGGTGCCCCCGGTGTAGGCGACGTAGATCCGTTTTCTTTCCATGGTGCTGACTCGTTAGTCGTTCAATTGGCGGGATTATAGCGGGGCAGGGCGCAAAAGAAAGCCCGGCAAGGCCGGGCATTAGGGAAAGGGGAGCGGGGCTCAGAGCAGGCTGTCACACTCCAGGCACAGCAGGTAGCGGTGGTTGGGATCGTCCAGCTGAAGCTGAGCCTCCAGCGGCGCACTGAGAGCCTCCACCACCTGTTGCCAACGCGGGGTCTCCACCTGGGGCAACCAGGTCGCCGTCGCGCCCAGGAACTTCTGCAGCATCTCCTGCTCCGGGCTGACCTTGGGGCCGATGACCCGGGTCTCGTAGTCGGACAGCTGTGCCAGGCTGGCGGCGGTTTCGATGGCGTCCTCCAGGGTGCCCATCTCATCCACCAGGCCCAGCTCCAGTGCGGCTTTACCGCTCCAAACCCGGCCTTGGGCCATCTCATCCACCTGAGCCAGGGGCAAGCCCCGAGAGTCGGCCACCAGCTCGATAAAGTCCTGGTAGCCCTTATCCAGGCTCTTTTGAACCAGGGTCTTAAAGCCGTCCGGCAGGGGGCGCAGCACGCTCAGGCCGGCCATCTCGCTAGTGCCCACACCATCGGCGTAGATCCCAAGTGCAGCGGCACTGTCTTCAAAGGTGGTAATCAGGCCGATGATGCCGATGGAGCCGGTAATGGTGGTCGGCTGGGCAAAGATGCGGTCGGTACTGGCCGAGATCCAGTAGCCGCCGGAGGCTGCCACCGAGCCCATGGAGGCGATCACCGGCTTACCGGCGGCCTTAAGCGCCAGCACCTCCTGGCGAATTTGCTCGGAAGCGTAGGCGCTGCCACCGCCGCTGTCGACCCGTAGCACCACCGCCTTGACCTTGTCGTCCTGACGGGCCTCGCGCAGCAGTCGCGAGGTGCTGACGCCGCCGATGGTGCCCGCTGGCTGATCGCCATTGAGGATGCTGCCCTTGGCCACCACCACCGCAATCTGGTTGTCCCCCTGGGGCTCCATCATGGGCTTAACGTGGGCCAGGTAACCATCGAAGCCGATCGCTTTGATCTTGTGCTCGTCCTCGGACTCGGTGCCGAAGCGCTCGATAAGGCCTTCGCGCATCTCGATGTCGGTCATCAGACGATCCACCAGGCCCCCCTCCAGCGCCATCAAGCCAAAGTCACCGCCGGCGGCGTCCATGCGGGCATTGAGCTCCGCCAGGCTGACAGTCAGGCTGGCCGGATCCACATCGCGGTTCTCACCGACCCGGCGGCTGTAGTCGCCCCACAGGTCCCCCAGCAGGGCCTCGTTGGCCTCCCGGGCCTCGTCGGACATGCCGCTGCGGGTGTATGACTCGGCGAACGATTTGTACTTGCCCACGCGGAACAGGTGGGTGTTGATCTTCAGCTTCTCCAGCGCGTCTTTGTAGTAGACCCGGTACATGCCAAACCCTTCGATGGCGACGGTGCCGCCGGGGTTCAGTTGGATCTCGTCGGCGAAACTGGCCACGAAGTAGTTGCGCTGGTCCAGCCAACCGGCCTGGGCGATCACCGGCTTGCCGCTGGCCTTGAACCGCTCCAGCGCCGCGCCGATCTCTTCCAGCTTGGCCAGACCAGCGATGAGTTGGCCCGGCTTGAGGACGATGCCGGCGATGCGATCATCGGAAGCTGCTTCGTCGATGGCCAGCAGGAGGTCTGCCATCAGGATCTCGCGGGGCTGATCGTCGTTGCGACCGGTGAGCATCTCGATGGGATCGATGGGGCGTTTCTGCTCCACCAGGATCCCGTCCATCTTCAGCACCAGGGCGCCGCCATCGGGCACCGGCTCCAGCTCGTCGCCGCTGAAGGCGACGATGACCAGCGCCAGGACCGCAAAGAACACCAGGTTCACGATCACCTTGCGGGTGGTGTTGATGAGGCTGCCGGTGAAGCGCAGCAGCCGTTTGAACAACGAGGGTTGTGTCGACATGGTGTCTCTTCCCAAATTACTTTCACCCTATGCTATCCCAATCGATCCCAACCGGGGAGGGGCAATTGTAAGGCTTTATAATCAGGCACCTGTCTCCACGCTTGTGATGAAGGTCACAGCGGGTTAGCCTAGAACAAACGTTTGAATTAGGTGTTTAAGGATGAGCGACCAATACCCCCACATGCTGGCCCCCCTGGACCTCGGTTTTACCCAGTTGAAAAACCGGGTGTTAATGGGGTCGATGCACACAGGGCTCGAAGAGGAGAAGGGCGGCTTTGATAAGTTGGCGGCCTTCTATGCCGAGCGGGCCGCCGGTGGGGTGGGGCTCATTGTGACCGGCGGGATCGCCCCGAACTTCCGCGGGCGCCTCTCCCCCCACGCCAGCCAATTGAGCTTCCCCTGGCAGGTGGGCAAACACAAACGTGTGACCGAGGCGGTTCACCAGGCCGGGGGCAAGATCTGCCTGCAGATCCTCCACGCGGGGCGCTACGGCTACCACCCCTTCTGCGTCAGCGCCAGCCCGGTCAAATCCCCCATTACCCCGTTCAAGCCCCGAGCCCTCAGTGGCGGTGGGATCCAGCGCACCATCAAGGATTACGCCCGTTGCGCCCGCCTGGCGCAAAAGGCCGGTTACGACGGTGTGGAGTTGATGGGCTCGGAGGGCTACCTGCTGAACCAGTTCCTCTGTCGCCGAACCAACCAGCGCAAAGACCAGTACGGTGGCAGCCTGGAGAACCGGGCCCGGTTTCCGCTCGAGATGGTTCGTGCGGTGCGCGAAGCGGTGGGCGAGGAGTTTATCCTTATCTTCCGCCTGTCGATGCTCGATCTTGTGGAGGGGGGCAACGACTGGGAGGAGGTGGTGCAACTGGCCAAGTGGCTGGAAGCGGCCGGCGTCACCATCATCAATACCGGGATCGGCTGGCACGAGGCGCGGATCCCCACCATTGCGACTAGCGTGCCTCGGGCCGCCTTTGCCTTTATCACCGAGCGGTTGCGCAGCGAGGTGTCCGTTCCTTTGGTGGCCACCAATCGCATCAACACGCCGGAGGTGGCCGAGTCCATCCTTGAAAGCGGACAGGCGGACATGGTGTCCATGGCCCGCCCGCTGCTGGCGGACGCGCGTTTCGTCGCCAAAGCCGCCGAAGGGGACCGGGCGGACATCAACGTCTGCATCGCCTGCAACCAGGGCTGCCTGGACCACACCTTCTCGTTAAAGCGCGCCACCTGCCTGGTTAACCCCTTCGCCTGTTACGAGACCGAACTCAAGTTGGGTACGGCACCTCAGCCCAAACGGGTGGCGGTGGTGGGGGCCGGCCCCGCAGGTATGGCCACCGCCTGCTACGCCGCAGAGCGTGGCCATAGCGTCACCCTGTTTGAACAGGAGCCCCAACTGGGGGGCCAGTTCAACCTGGCGGCCCGGATCCCGGGCAAAGAGGAGTTTCGTGAGACCCTGGCCTACTTTGAGCAGCGCCTGGCCCGGCTGAACGTGGAGGTCAAGCTGGGTGAGCGGGCCGAGCTGGATGCTCTGAAAGCCTTCGACGAGGTGGTGCTGGCGACCGGGGTGGTGCCGCGGGTGCCGCCGCTGGATGGTGTGGATCACGCCAAGGTGGTGACCTACCAGCAGGTGCTGCGCGGTGAGTGCGAAGTGGGGCGGCGGGTGGCCTTGGTGGGCGCCGGCGGCATCGGCTTCGACATGGGGGAGTTCCTCTCCGAGGCGCACGAGTCCGCAACGCTGCACCCGGGCACCTGGCTGGCCCAGTGGGGGATCGATCCCGACTACCAGGCCAATGGTGGTCTGATTGAGCGGGACAGCACCGCCTTCGAGTCGGCCCGGGAGATCTACCTGCTGCAGCGTAAAACCAGCAAGCCCGGCAAGGGGCTGGGGAAAACCACCGGTTGGATCCACCGCACCGTGCTGAAGGACCGTGGAGTCAAGATGCTTACCGGGGTGGCCTACCAGAAAGTGTCGGACCAGGGATTGCACATCGAACAGGATGGCCAACAGAAGGTGCTGGAGGTGGACACCGTAGTGCTCTGCGCCGGTCAGGAGTCCAACCGCACCCTGGGGGAGGCGTTGGGTGATGCCGGCGTCGGTTTCCGTTATGTCGGCGGGGCGGATGTGGCGGCGGAGCTTGATGCCAAGCGCGCCATCCGACAGGCGGCGGAGATCGCCGCCGCGCTCTGACCGGCGATAGCCGGGTAGCCAGTCACAACGCCCTGCTCGCCAGGGCGTTTTTGTACATTGCCTCCCGGTCTGCCATACCTGAAGTATCCCCGAATGGGCAGACCAGGAGCGGAATATGAGCGACCCCCACTTTTCGCCCACCGGCAACCAACTGAACCCCTATCTGGTGGTGCAGGACGCCAAGGCGGCGATGGCCTTCTATGAGTCGGTGTTTGGGGCCACCACCACCATGACTATGGCGATGCCCGACGGCAAGGTGGGCCACGCCGAGATGGTGATTGGCGACAGCGCACTGATGCTGGCGGACGAGTTTCCCGAGATGGGCTTTAAAGCACCCGGGGCCTATGGTGGCACCCCGGTCTCTTTCTGCCTCTACGTGGCGGACGTCGACAAGGTGTTCGCCCGGGCCATCGATGCCGGTGCCAAGGAGGTGAGGGCGGTGACGGACCAGTTTTACGGCGACAGGGCCGGGACTCTGGTGGACCCGTTTGGCCACGTCTGGACCCTGGCGACACACCAGGAGGACCTGACCGAGGCCGAGGTGCAGGCCCGCTTTAACGCCTACCTGGCGGACCAGGCGAAGGCATAAAAAAACCGCCCCAAGGGGCGGTGTTATCAGGCCAGTTCGATGTCGCCTTCCGGGACGCAACAGCAGGGCAGGATCTCCTGGCCCCGCAAAAACGCCATGGGGCTTTGCAGGTAGCGGACCTCGCCTTTAGCCAGTGTGGCCTTGCAGGCCCCGCAATAGCCGCTGCGGCATTCGCTGTAGTGGCCTTCCTGCTCCAGTGTCTCCAGTAAACTGCCTTCACAGTCCCGGTGGACCAGCGATTTGCCGCTGGCCAACCTGACCTTGGCCATCAGAGCTCGAAGTCCTTGAGGTCACCGGAGGACATGTCGTTGTCGATCTGGTTGGTCAGGTAGGAGCTGACCTCCACTTCCTGAGGGGCCACCTGAACGGTGTCACTCTCCAGCCAGGTGCTCATCCAGGGCAGCGGGTTGCTGCGCTTGTCGAACAGGGTCGGCAGGCCGATGGCCGCCATCCGCTCATTGGTGATGAACTCCACGTAATCTTCGACGATCTGCTTGTTCAGCCCCAGCATGGAGCCGTCTTTGAACAGGTAAGCGGCCCAGGCCTTCTCCTGCTCAGCCGCGCGACGGAAGATCTCGATGGACTCGGCGTGACACTCGATGGCGATCTCCGCCATCTCCGGATCGTCCCGGCCATCGGCCATCAGGTTGATCATGTGCTGTGTGCCCACCAGGTGCAGCTGCTCGTCCCGGGCGATAAAGCGGATGATCTTGGCGTTGCCCTCCATCAGCTTGCGCTCGGCGAAGGCGAAGCTGCAGGCGAAGCTGACGTAGAAGCGCACCGCTTCAAGCACGTTGACCGACATCAGGCAGAGGTAGAGCTTTTTCTTCAGATCCCGTAGGGACAGCTGAACGGTCTCGCCGTTGATCTGGTGCTCACCGGCACCGAACTGCTGGTACAGCTGAGTGGCGTGGATGAGGTCATCGTAGTAGTGGGCGATGTCCGCCGCCCGCTTCTGGATCTCCTCATTCTCCACGATGTCGTCGAACACGGTGCCCGGCGCGTTGACGATGTTGCGGATGATGTGCGTGTAGGAGCGGCTGTGGATGGTCTCATAGAAGGACCAGGTCTCAATCCAGGTCTCCAGCTCCGGCAGGGACACCAGCGGCAGCAGGGCCACGTTGGGGCTGCGACCCTGGATGGAGTCCAGCAGGGTCTGGTACTTCAGGTTGGAGATGAAGATGTGCTGCTCGTGGGCCGGCAACCCGTTGAAGTCGATCCGGTCCTGGGAGACGTCTACCTCCTCCGGGCGCCAGAAGAAGGAGAGCTGCTTCTCAATCAGCTCCTCGAAGATGCGGTGCTTCTGCTGGTCGTAACGGGCCACGTTCACCGGGTTGCCCAGGTACATCGGTTCGTTCAGCGCGTCGTTCGGGGTGCGCGAGAAGGTGCTGTAGCGTTGGCTCATCGTAGTGTCCCTTAAATCTTGCAGGCGCCGCCGGCGCAGTCGTTGTCGTCCGCCTTGTTCTGGCTGTCGGACTGGCCATCGCGGGTGTTCTGGTAGTACAGGGTCTTAAGACCGTACTTGTACGCCAGCATCAAGTCCTTGAGCAGTACCTTCATCGGCATCTTGTTGCCTTCGTAACGGCCGGGATCGTAGTTGGTGTTGGCCGAGATCGCCTGGTCGACAAACTTCTGCATCAGGCCCACCAGCTGCAGGTAGCCGGTGTTGCTGGGGATGTCCCACAGCAGCTCGTACTGCTGACGCAGGGTTTCGATCCCGGGCACCACCTGTTTCATCACGCCGTCTTTGGAGCCTTTGACGCTCACCAGGCCACGGGGCGGCTCAATGCCGTTGGTGGCGTTGGAGATCTGGCTGGAGGTCTCGGAAGGCATCAGCGCTGAGAGGGTGGAGTTGCGCAGACCGTGAGTTTGGATCTCCTGGCGCAACCAATCCCAGTCCAGGTGCAGCGGCTCGTCGCAGATGGCGTCCAGCGACTGCTTGTAGCTGTCGATGGGCAGGATCCCCTGGCTGTAGGTGGTCTCGTTGAACGCCGGGCAGGCGCCTTTCTCTTTGGCCAGGCCCAAAGACGCTTTGAGCAGGTAGAACTGAATCGCCTCGAAGGTCTTGTGAGTCAGGTTGTTGCCGCTGCCATCGGAGTAGCGGGCGCCATTTTTGGCCAGGTAGTAGGCAAAGTTGATGACGCCAATCCCCAAAGTACGGCGGTTCATGGTGCTGATCTTCGCCGCCTTGATGGGGTAATCCTGGTAATCCAGCAGGCTGTCCAGGGCGCGTACCGCCAGGTCCGCCAGCTCTTCCAGTTCGTCCAGTTGCTCGATGGCGCCGAGGTTGAAGGCGGAGAGGGTGCACAGGGCGATCTCGCCGTTCTCATCCTCCGGGTGCTCCAGCGGTTTGGTGGGCAGGGCGATCTCAAGGCAGAGGTTGGACTGCTTAACCGGCGCTACCTTGGGATCGAAGGGGCTGTGGGTGTTGCAGTGATCCACGTGCTGGATGTAGATGCGACCGGTGGAGGCGCGCTCCTGCATCAGCAGGGTGAACAGCTCCACGGCCTTGACCCGCTTCTTGCGAATGCTCTCGTCTTGCTCGTACTGAACGTAGAGGCGCTCGAACTCGTCTTGGTCGGCGAAGAAAGCGTCGTACAAACCCGGCACGTCAGAGGGGGAGAACAGGGTGATGTCGCCGCCATCAATCAGACGCTGGTACAGGGCCCGGTTGATCTGCACCCCGTAGTCCATATGACGGATGCGGTTGGCTTCGGTGCCCCGGTTGTTCTTCAGCACCAGCAGATCTTCCACCTCCAGGTGCCACATGGGGTAGAACAGGGTGGCCGCACCGCCACGCACACCGCCTTGGGAGCAGGACTTGACCGCGGTCTGGAAATGCTTGAGGAAGGGCAGCATACCGGTGTGGAAGGCTTCGCCGCCCCGGATCGGGCTGCCCAACGCACGGATGTTGCCGGCGTTGATGCCGATGCCGGCGCGCTGGCTGACGTACTTGACGATGGAGGTGGAGGTGGCGCTGATGGAGTCCAGGCTGTCACCACACTCGATCAGCACACAGGAGCTGAACTGGCGCGTCGGGGTGCGCACCCCACTCATGATGGGGGTAGGCAGGGAGATCTTGAACTTGGAGGTGGCGTCGTAGAAACGTTTGACGTAACTCAGGCGCACGTCTCGGGGGTAGTCGGCAAACAGGCAGGCGGCCACCAGCATATAGAGGAACTGGGCGCTTTCGAACACCTCGCCGGTGACCCGGTTTTGCACCAGGTACTTGCCTTCAAGCTGCTTGACCGCGGCGTAGGAGAAGTTCATGTCCCGCCAGTGGTCGATGTAGGCGTTGAGCTCTTCGAACTCCTCGCGGCTGTAGTCCGCCAGCAGGTGGTGATCGTAGCGACCGGCTTCCACCAGCTTGACCACGTGGTCATAGAGGTGGGGCGGCTCAAACTTGTCGTAGGCTTTCTTGCGCAGGTGGAACACCGCCAGACGGGCTGCCAGGTACTGGTAGTCCGGGGTATCGGCGGAGATAAGATCCGCAGCGGCCTTGATGATGGTTTCGTGGATCGCCTCGGTCTCGATGCCGTCATAGAAGTGGATCTGGGCGGCCAGTTCAACCTGGGAGACGGAAACGTTATCCAGTCCCATGGCAGCCCAGTAGATGACGCGGTGGATCTTCTCGAGATCGATCGGTTCCTTCCGACCATTTCGCTTGGTAACGAGGAGGTTACTGTTCATGCCCTGTGCTCTAAGTCCTTGTGGAATCCCTACACACAAAAAAACGGCTTGCCGTTGGTTCCTGCTGCCCGATACCCGGGGCCTGAGAGACATACCAAACTGCGGAGCCGACTCTTGTGCCTGCAAGCGCTTTTACCACTATATATGGGTGGCGCTACTTCTTTAGGTACAAGATAGGGCGGTTTAAGGGCGGGTTCAAGGGATAGGTTGTGGACAATTGTGTGGGTAACCTGAGGCCAGTTTGGCCCGGTTAGTGACGCCTAACCCCAAAGGCGCGGCCAGTGGGATTTTCCCGCCCTAACACAGTTTTGACTGTGGCGGGAAATTGACATCAAAAAAAACGATCCCGAGGGATCGTTTGCCTAAAAGTCACTCACCGACCTCGAGTTTTTGCGTCAGCTCATCGGGGTGGGCGCAGCGCCACTGGGCGGGCCATTGTGATGGCCTGTCTTCGGGGCGCAGGTAGCCCCACAGGGCGACGCAGCCGGTCATGCCCGCCGCCTGGGCCGCCACCATGTCCCGTTCGGCATCACCCACATAGAGGATCTGCCCGGGCGCCACCGACAGGGCGTCGGCGGCCGCCAGCAGGGGTTTGGGATGGGGTTTGGCCACCTCGAAGGTGTCGCCACTGATGTTCACCCGGCTGCTGGCAAAGCGGGGCAGGGCATCCAGCAGAGGATCGGTCAGCCAGCCGGGCTTATTGGTGACGATGCCCCAGGGGACATTGCGATCGTCCAGCTGGTCCAGCAGGGTGTCCACCCCGTCGTAGGGCCGGGTGTGCACGCACAGGGCGTCGAGGTAGGCGTCCAGCAGGGCCTGCTTGAGCGGCTCAAAGTCGGTGCGCTCAAACTGGGGCCCCAGCGCCGCCTTGAGCAGGCCTCGGCTACCGTGGGAGCTGTGCTGGTAGGCGTGGGCCTCGCTCAGCACCGGGTAACCGTATCGGGTCAGCGCCCGGTTGGCGGCGGCCCCCAGATCCAGGGCGGTGTCCAGCAGGGTACCGTCCAGATCAAACAAAACCCCTTGAAATGCCATCAGGCCTCCGGCTTTTGGGCGTGGATCATGTAGTTGATGGCCATCGAACGGGTCATGCTGAAGGTTTGGGTCAGCGGGTTGTAGCGAACCCCGTCGGCGTGCCGCACCTTGAGTCCGGCCTGCTCACACCATTGAATGAGCTGGGAAGGGCGCAGGTACTTGTTGTAGTCGTGGGTGCCCTTGGGCAGCACTTTGAGTACCTGCTCGGCCCCGACAATGGTGGTCAGGTAAGCCAGCGGCGTCTTGTTGATGGTGGAGAGGTAAAGGTGGCCGCCTGGGGCCACCAATTCGGCGCAGGCTCGAACCACGGAGGCCGGGTCTGGCACGTGCTCAATCATCTCCATGCAGGTCACCACCTGGTACTGGCCACCAAAATCGGCGGCGTGACGCTCGGCGGTGGCCTGCAGGTAATCCACCTCGACCCCGGTTTCCAGCGCGTGCAGTCGGGCCACTTCGAGGGGCTCTTCGCCCATGTCCAGGCCGGTGACCTTGGCGCCGGATTTGGCCATCGCTTCACTGAGCAAGCCGCCACCGCAGCCCACGTCCACCACCTTCTTGCCGAACAGACCCTCGGCATGACGCTCGATGTAGGCCAGGCGCAGCGGGTTCATCTTGTGCAGGGGGCCGGAGTGGCCTTCGGGGTCCCACCAGGTGGCGGCCAGCTGTTCAAACTTGGCGACTTCGTTGGGATCCACATTGGCATTGTTATACATCTACTTATCCGTTACTGACTGGCAAGAACTGCCCCCGATTATATCCACGCCGTGGCCTAGGGCGAAACCATGTCGCGCCCCTTCTCATGTTCAATGCTTGTGTTAGAATGCCAAATCACTGTTTTTTCCGGTATGACCGGGGCGGCCGTCGCAGGGACGGACGCTGTGAGGGAATCAAGTTTCTATGACTGATCTGGCCACAGAAATCACGCCGATTAACATCGAAGAAGAACTAAAAAGCTCCTATCTGGATTACGCCATGAGCGTGATCGTTGGGCGTGCTTTGCCCGATGTCCGGGATGGCCTCAAGCCCGTGCACCGTCGCGTGCTGTTCGCAATGAACGAACTGGGCAACGACTGGAACAAACCGTACAAGAAATCCGCCCGTGTGGTTGGTGACGTCATCGGTAAATACCACCCGCACGGTGACAGTGCGGTGTACGACACCATTGTCCGTATGGCGCAACCTTTCTCCCTTCGTTACACCCTGGTGGATGGCCAGGGCAACTTCGGTTCCGTTGATGGCGACTCCGCCGCGGCGATGCGTTACACCGAAGTTCGGATGGACAAGATCGCCCACGAGCTGTTGGCGGATCTGGAGAAAGAGACCGTCGACTTCGTGCCCAACTACGACGGCACCGAACAGATCCCGGCGGTCCTGCCTACCAAGGTGCCCAACCTGCTGGTCAACGGTGCTTCCGGTATTGCGGTGGGGATGGCGACCAACATCCCGCCCCACAACCTCACCGAAGTGGTGGACGGCTGTCTGCACCTGATCGACAACGAACACGCCAGCATCGATGAGCTGATTGAGATCATCCCCGGCCCGGACTTCCCCACCGGTGGCATCATCAATGGCCGCAAAGGGATCTTCGAGGCCTACCGCACCGGTCGCGGCAAGATCTACGTTCGCGCCAAGACCGAGGTGGAGACCGACAAGAACGGCAAAGAAGCCATCATCGTTAACGAGATCCCCTACCAGGTAAACAAGGCGCGTCTGATCGAGAAGATCGCCGAACTGGTGAAGGATAAGAAGATCGAGGGGATCAGCGGTCTGCGCGATGAGTCCGACAAGGACGGCATGCGCATCGTTATCGAGCTCAAGCGCGGTGAAGTGCCCGAGGTGGTGCTGAACAACCTCTATGCCCAAACCCAGATGCAGACCGTGTTCGGCATGAACATGGTGGCCCTGGGTAACGGCCAGCCGAAGGTGTTCAACCTCAAGGAGATGCTGGAAGCCTTTATCCGCCATCGCCGTGAAGTGGTCACCCGCCGGACCGTGTTCGAGCTGCGCAAAGCCCGCGACCGGGCCCACATCCTCGAAGGCCTGGCCATCGCCCTGGCCAACATCGATCCGGTGATTGAACTCATCCGCAACTGCCCGACTCCGGCAGAGGCCCGCGAGGCCCTGCTGGCCCGTGGTTGGGATCTGGGCAACGTGGCCGGCATGCTGGAAAAAGCCGGCGACGATGCGGCCCGCCCCGAGTGGCTGACCGCCGAGTACGGCATTCGTGACGGCAAATACTACCTCACCCTGGATCAGGCTAAAGCGATCCTGGATCTGCGCCTGCACAAGCTGACCGGCCTGGAGCACGAAAGCATCCTGGACGAGTACAAGGCGCTGCTGGAGCAGATCGCCGAGCTGCTGCACATCCTGGGCTCCACCGAGCGCCTGATGGAGGTGATCCGCGAAGAGCTGGAGACCGTCAAAGCCCAGTATGGCGACGACCGTCAAACCGAGATCAGCGCCGCTTCCGCCGACATCTCCATGGAGGACCTGATCACCCAGGAGGACGTGGTGGTGACCCTGTCTCACCAGGGCTACGTCAAGTACCAGCCGCTCACCGATTACGAAGCTCAGCGTCGCGGGGGCAAGGGTAAGTCCGCCACCAAGATGAAGGATGAAGACTTTATTGAGCGTCTGCTGGTGGCCAACACCCACGACACCATCCTCTGCTTCTCATCCATCGGAAAGGTCTACTGGATGCGGGTGTTCCAGTTGCCGCTGGCCAGCCGAACCGCCCGTGGACGCCCCATCGTCAACCTGCTGCCGCTGAGCGAAGGGGAGCGGATCACCGCCATTCTGCCGGTGGACGAGTACTCCTCAGACAAGTTCATCCTCTTTGCCACCGCCAAGGGCACGGTGAAGAAGACCGCTCTGGACGCCTACAGCCGTCCGCTTTCCTCCGGGATCCGGGCCATCAACCTAGCCGAGGACGATCAGCTGATTGGGGTGGACATCACCGAAGGCGACAACGAGGTGATGCTGTTCTCCGACGCCGGTAAAGTGGTGCGCTTTAACGAAGACCAGGTTCGTTCCATGGGCCGAACCGCCACCGGTGTGCGGGGCATCAACCTCGAAGGCGCCGACCGCGTGGTCTCTCTGATTGTGCCCCGCCACGACGGTGCCATCCTGACCGTCACCGAAAACGGCTACGGCAAGCGCACACCCCAGGCGGAGTACCCGACCAAGAGCCGCGCCACCAAGGGGGTGATCTCCATCAAGGTGAGCGAGCGCAACGGCCTGGTGGTCGGGGCGGTCCAGGTGGGTGACAACGACGAGATCATGCTGATCACCAACCGCGGCACCCTGGTGCGCACCCGGGTCTCCGAGGTCTCCGAAGTGGGCCGGAACACCCAGGGCGTCACCCTCATTCGGGTGGTCGACGGTGAGCAGGTGGTGGGCATGGAGCGCATCGACGAGGTTGACGTCTCCGACGAGCTCGAGCCCCTCGAGGGGGAGACGCCGACGGACGACGCGGCCGAGCAGGGTGGCGACGACGCGACCAACGAACCTGCGTGATCAACCAGTGAAAGAGCGCCTCATCATGGGGCGCTCTTTTTCATTTTAAGGACAGAACAACGGTGACCATTTACAACTTTTGTGCCGGACCGGCGATGCTGCCCACCGCGGTGATGCGAAAGGCCCAGCAGGAGTTTTGTGACTTTCAGTCCCTGGGTGTGTCGGTGATGGAGCTCTCCCACCGCAGTGCCGAGTACATGGCGGTAGCCGAGAAGGCCGAGCAGGATCTGCGCGAGCTGATGGCGATCCCGGACAACTACGCGGTGCTGTTTCTCCACGGTGGGGCGCGGGGGCAGTTCTCCGCGGTGCCACTGAATCTGTTGGGGGAGGGCAAGGCGCTCTATCTGGAGACCGGTCAGTGGTCCGTCGGCGCCGCCAACGAAGCGGAGAAGTTTGGCGCCATCGACCGGGTGGATCTGCGCTGTGATGCCCAGACCCTGGATCTGGGCCGCATCCCGGACACCTCTGGCTACCGCTACGTCCACTACTGCCCCAATGAAACCGTGGACGGCGTGGCCCTGTACGACGACCTGCCGATGGACGCGCCCCTGGTGGCGGATCTTTCCTCCTGCATCCTGGGTCGGGAGCTGGACGTTTCCCGTTTCGCGCTGCTCTACGCCGGGGCACAAAAAAACATAGGCCCGGCGGGCCTGACCCTGGTGATCGTCCGGCGCGACCTGCTGGGCCAGGCGGACCGGCGTTGTCCGGCCATCCTGGATTACGGCCTTAACGCCCAGTACGACTCCATGTACAACACCCCGCCGACCTTCGCCTGGTACCTGGCCGGCGAGGTGTTCCAGTGGCTCAAGCAGCACGGTGGGGTTGCGGCGATGGCGGAGCTGAACCGGGCCAAGGCCAAGCGGCTGTACGATTTTATTGACGCCAGTGACTTCTACTCAAACGCCGTCGCGCCCCGGCATCGCTCGGAAATGAATGTAACATTCCAGCTTGCGGATGCGGAGTTGGACAAGCGCTTCCTGGCCGAAGCGGAGGCCGCCGGCCTGCGCGCCCTCAAGGGCCACCGCCTCGTGGGGGGGATGCGCGCCAGCATCTACAACGCCATGCCCATGGCCGGCATCGAGGCCCTGGTGCAGTTCATGGCAGAGTTTGAACGCTCACACCGCTGAGCGCCGATATAAGAGGAAAAGGACGTTGTCTATCGATATCAAGACCCTGGCCAACCAGGGCGTTAACGGACTCCACCCGTATCAACCGGGCAAACCGGTGGAAGAGCTGGAGCGTGAACTGGGGATCAGCAACATCGTCAAGCTGGCCTCCAACGAAAACCCGCTGGGGCTGAGCCCCAAGGCGCGCCTGGCCATCGAACAGGCCACCACTGAGCTGACCCGCTACCCGGACGCCAACGGCTACTACCTCAAAGCCAAACTGGCCGAGCGCTGGCAGGTGGACCCGGCTCAGATCACCCTGGGCAACGGGTCCAACGAAGTGCTGGAGATCCTGTTCCGCACCTTCGTCGCCCCCGACAGCGAAGTGCTCTTCGACCAGCACGCCTTTATCGTCTACGCGCTGCTGACCCAGTCCATCGGCGCCACCGCGGTGCCCATCCCCTCCAAAGCCTGGGGACACGACCTGGACGCCATGCTGGCGGCAATCACCGACAAGACCCGGATGGTCTGCGTTGCCAACCCCAACAACCCCACCGGCACCTATCTGGCCCCGGCCGCCATCGAGGCTTTCCTGGCTAAGGTGCCCGAATCGGTCATCGTGGTACTGGACGAGGCCTACTTTGAGTACGTTGAGCCCGAGCAGCGCGCCAACACCCACCAGTGGCTGAGTCGCTACCCCAACCTGGTGGTCAGCCGCACTTTCTCCAAGGCGTACGGATTGGCAGGCCTGCGCGTGGGGTACGCGTTGACCAGCGCCCAGATGGCCGATCTGCTCAACCGGGTGCGCGAGCCCTTTAACTGCAACAGCCTGGCCCTGGCCGCGGCCACCGCGGTGCTGGATGACGACGCCTACCTGGCGGCGGGCATCGAGCTTAACCGCAGCGAGATGGCGCGATTTGAAGCCTACTTTACCGAACGCAAACTGCCTTATATCCCCAGCGTGGGCAACTTCATCACGGTAGAGGTAGGCGAGGCCGGTGCCATCTACGAAGCCCTGCTGCGTCAAGGCGTGATTGTTCGACCCATCGCTGGCTACGGCATGCCGAATCACCTGCGGGTCAGCATCGGTACGGCCGAGGAAAATACCCGCTTTATGGCGGCAATGGATGTGGTACTGGCGGAGCGCTGATTTCTCCGTCTAGACATCCCGATGGCTTCAGGCCATTATGCGGAAGCTTCGGCTTCCGCTTTTTCGTTTTGGAGTACCATGAAACAGTTACCTCTCTCCCCCATCGCCCACGTCGAAGGTGACGTCTACCTGCCCGGCTCCAAGAGCATCTCCAACCGCGCCCTGTTGTTGGCGGCTCTGGCTGAAGGGGACACCACCCTGACCAACCTGCTCGATTCCGACGACATCCGCCATATGCTCAATGCCCTGAAACAGTTGGGTGTGGCCTATCGTTGGGACGCCGAAGCCGGGGAGATCTGGGTCAAGGGGCAGGGCGGTGCGATCGCTCAATCCGATGCTGCACTGGAGCTGTTCCTGGGCAACGCAGGGACCGCCATGCGACCCCTGTGCGCGGCACTGGTGGTGGGCCGGGGTGAGTACGTTCTGACCGGTGAGCCCCGCATGAAGGAGCGGCCCATCGGCCACCTGGTGGAAGCCCTTCGCCCCCTGGCCGCACAGATTGAATACCTGGAAGCGGCGGGTTACCCGCCGGTGCGAATTCAGGCTGGGATACTGAAGGGCGGTCGGGTCAGCATCGACGGCTCCATCTCCTCTCAGTTTCTGACCGCCCTGTTGATGGTGGCGCCCCTGTGCCAGGACAGCCTTACCATCGAAGTGGAGGGGGACCTGGTCTCCAAGCCCTACATCGACATCACACTGGCGCTGATGGCCCGATTCGGTGTGGAGGTGGAGAACCGGGATTACCGCGTGTTCCATGTGGCCGCCGGACAGAGTTACCGTTCCCCGGGACGCTTCCTGGTGGAGGGCGATGCCTCCTCCGCCTCCTACTTTCTGGCCGCCGGCGCCATCGGCGGCGGGCCGGTGACCGTCCACGGTGTGGGCCGATTGAGCCTGCAGGGGGACAAGCACTTTGCCGATGTGCTCGAAGCCATGGGCGCGCGTATCCAGTGGCAGGATGACAGCATTACCGCCAGCCGCGGCACCCTCAAAGGGGTGGACCTGGACATGAACCACATCCCCGATGCCGCCATGACCATTGCCACCACGGCGCTCTTCGCCGAGGGCCCGACCACCATCCGCAACGTCTACAACTGGCGGGTCAAAGAAACCGACCGTCTGGCCGCCATGGCCACCGAGCTGAAAAAGGTGGGGGCGGTGGTGGAAGAGGGTCACGATTACCTGCGGGTTGAGCCGGTAGAAACTCTGCAGCATGCCGCGATCGACACCTACAATGATCACCGTATCGCCATGTGTTTCTCGATGTTGGCGGTGGGCGGGGTTCCGGTCACCATCAACGATCCCGACTGCACCGCCAAAACCTTTCCGGACTACTTTGATCGCCTGGCGCAACTGAGTCGCTGAAAACGGCAAGAAAATGTGTCCAAAGGGTGAGATTGGCCTGCCAATATCGTCAGTTCGTGTATAATGCGCACGCCCATCCGACCGGGCGTGATTGAACTGATGTGTCGGAAAGACAAGAATTTTTTGGAGGATAACTATGCCTGAACAGGCACCGGTTATTACCATCGACGGCCCCAGTGGGGCCGGTAAGGGCACCATCTGCCAACTGCTGGCCAACAAGCTTGGCTGGCACCTGCTGGACTCGGGCGCCATCTATCGTGTCCTGGCCCTGGCCGCCATCCACCACGATGTGGAGTTGGCCAACGAAGAGGCGCTTTCCCTGCTGGCCGCACATCTCGATGTGCAGTTCCAGCCGGCGGAGGAGGGGGTCCGGGTGATCCTCGAAGGGGAGGAGGTGTCCAAGGCGATCCGCTCCCAGGAGTGCGCAGACGCGGCTTCCAAGGTGGCGGCCCTGCCTCGGGTCCGCGAAGCCCTGCTGCGGCGTCAGCGGGCCTTTCGGGATCAGCCCGGCCTGATTGCCGATGGGCGCGACATGGGCACCGTGGTGTTTCCCACCGCCCAGGCCAAGATCTTCCTCACTGCCAGCGCCGAAGAGCGGGCGGAGCGCCGCTTCGCTCAGTTGAAGGATAAGGGCTATGATGTTAGCATTGACCGCCTTTTAGGCGAGATCCGTGATCGCGACGAGCGCGACTCCACCCGTGCGGTGGCGCCTCTGAAGCCCGCGGACGATGCATTGGAAATTGATACTACGGGGATGAGCATCGACCAGGTTCTGGATGCGGTGCTTAACCACGTAGTGACGCGTTTGGATCAGCCCCAGCTGGGCTGATCCAATTTTGGTGTTTGCGGCAGGACGCTGCG
The DNA here is from genome assembly GCF_019802085.1 of Ferrimonas balearica. Lineage (GTDB taxonomy): Bacteria > Pseudomonadota > Gammaproteobacteria > Enterobacterales > Shewanellaceae > Ferrimonas > Ferrimonas balearica_B. The sequence continues at coordinate 1,266,777 of NZ_JAHVHV010000001.1, read as the reverse complement.
AACGAAAGGCAACTACCCCACGCTCAGGATGAACGTGGACGACCTAATGAAACTTAAACTTACATGACTGAATCATTTGCTCAACTGTTTGAAGAGTCCCTGCAGAGCCTGGAAACCCGTCCGGGTTCCATCGTCAAGGGTACCGTAATCGCCATCGAGAACGGCATCGTTCTGGTTGACGCCGGCCTGAAGTCCGAAAGCGCGATCCCGGCCGAACAGTTCAAGAACGCCAAAGGCGAGCTGGAAATCGAAGTTGGCGCTGAAGTCGACGTCGCTCTGGACGCGGTAGAAGACGGCTTCGGTGAGACCCAGCTGTCTCGCGAGAAGGCCAAGCGCCACGAAGCTTGGGTACGTCTGGAGAAGGCCGCCGAAGATCAGGAAACCGTTATCGGTGTGATCAACGGCAAGGTCAAGGGCGGTTTCACTGTCGAGCTGGAAGGCATCCGTGCGTTCCTGCCCGGGTCCCTGGTTGACGTTCGTCCGGTGCGTGATACCACTCACCTGGAAGGCAAAGACCTGGAATTCAAGGTGATCAAGCTGGACCAGAAGCGCAACAACGTTGTCGTTTCCCGTCGTGCGGTTATCGAGTCTGAGAACAGCGTTGAGCGTGAGCAGCTGCTGGAGAACCTGGCCGAAGGTCAAGAGGTTAAGGGTATCGTTAAGAACCTGACCGACTACGGTGCCTTCGTAGACCTGGGTGGTGTTGACGGCCTGCTGCACATCACTGACATGGCTTGGAAGCGCGTTAAGCACCCGAGCGAAATCGTCAACGTTGGCGATGAGATCAACGTAAAAGTGCTGAAGTTCGACCGCGAGCGCACCCGCGTTTCCCTGGGTCTGAAGCAGCTGGGCGAAGATCCGTGGGTATCCATTGCCAACCGCTACCCGGAAGGCGCCAAGCTGACCGGTCGCGTGACCAACCTGACCGATTACGGCTGCTTCGTTGAGATCGAAGAGGGCGTTGAAGGTCTGGTGCACGTTTCCGAGATGGATTGGACCAACAAGAACATCCACCCGTCCAAGGTTGTGAACCTGGGCGATTCCGTGGAAGTGATGGTTCTGGACATCGACGAAGAGCGTCGTCGTATCTCCCTGGGTCTGAAGCAGTGCAAAGCCAACCCCTGGGAAGAGTTTGCCCGTAACTTCGCCAAAGGCGACAAAGTTATCGGTAAGATCAAGTCCATCACCGACTTCGGTATCTTCATCGGTCTGGAAGGCGGCATCGACGGTCTGGTTCACCTGTCCGACATCTCTTGGAACGCCAACGGTGACGACGCCGTACGCGAGTACAAGAAAGGCGAAGAGATCTCTGCCGTTGTTCTGTCTGTTGACCCCGAGCGCGAGCGCATCTCCCTGGGCGTTAAGCAGATCGAAGAAGACCCGTTCAACAAGTACCTGTCCGACAATAAGAAAGGTGCTATTGTTACTGGTACCATTACCGCCGTTGACGCCAAAGGCGCCACTGTGGAACTGGGCGAGAACATCGAAGGCTACATCCGTGTAGCTGACATCTCTCGTGACCGTATCGAAGACGCTTCCACCGTACTGAGCGTGGGCGAGTCTGTTGAAGCGAAGTTCATGGGTGTAGACCGCAAGAACCGCAACATCAGCCTGTCCATCAAAGCGAAGGACGAAGCGGAAGAGAAAGAAGCCATCGACGCGCTGAACCAGCAGGAAGACACTGTATTCAGCAGCGCCATGGCCGAGGCCTTCAAGGCTGCCCGTAACGACTGATCGCCTGCATCAGGGGAGGGGTTCCTCCCCTGTAGGCGACTGTAATTGGCTTGCAGGAGAGCGAGGATGACTAAGTCCGAACTTATCGAAAGATTGGCCAGTAAGCAGTCGCACCTTTCCGGTAAAGAGGTGGAAGGTGCCATCAAGGAGATGCTTGAGCAGATGGCAAGCACGCTGGAACACGGAGATCGTATCGAGATCCGCGGTTTCGGTAGCTTCTCATTGCACTACCGCGCTCCCCGCGTCGGCCGAAACCCCAAGACTGGGGAGTCGGTCGAACTGAGCGGCAAGTATGTCCCTCACTTCAAACCCGGTAAGGAACTGCGAGAACGCGTTAACGAATCGCTATGAGCGAGCCGCATAAAACCCCGCCAACCTGGCGGGGTTTTTTTTGACGCTTATGGCAAGAGACTGGTTTTTAATGGATAATCCTTCCTACTTAACGAGAGCTTAGCGGGGTCAGTGTGAAAGCCTTTTTGATCACCGCCGTGGTCGCGGCGCTGTTCGTCTTGATGATGGCCTTTGGCGCTCGTAACGATGAAGTGGTCACCGTCAATTACTTCCTGGCCAGAGGCGAGTTTTCATTGCCGATCCTACTGGCGGGCACCTTCCTGGCGGGTTTTACCATCAGTTGGCTGTTGGCCCTGGGGATCATCCTTCGCCAAAAGTTGACGATCCGAAAGTTGCGCGGCAAAGCCGCCTCTGGCGAAACCTCCGGCAACGGCAGTGACGCCCACTGATGCTGGAGTTGCTGTTTCTGCTGTTGCCCATCGCCGCGGCCTATGGTTGGTACATGGGCCGGCGCAGCGTCCGAATTCGGCAACAGCAAAGCCAGCAGACCCTCTCCAAGAACTACTACGAAGGCCTTAACTTCCTGTTGTCGGATCAGCCCGACAAAGCGGTGGATCTCTTTATTGACCTGCTACAGGTGGATGAGGAGACCTTCGATACCCACCTGTCCCTGGGCACCCTGTTTCGCAAGCGGGGCGAGGTGGACCGCTCCATCCGCATACACCAGAATCTCATTGCCCGGCCCCACTTGTCATTGGAGCAGCGCGATCTGGCCATGATGGAGCTGGGTAAGGACTTTTTGGCCGCCGGCCTCTACGACCGTGCCGAAGAGATCTTCCTGCAGCTGGTCAAAGACCCGGATCACAGCGAGGAGTCGGAACGCCAACTGCTCTCCATCTACCAGGCCACCAAGGAGTGGTGGAAGGCGATCCGTGTGGCCAAACGGTTCAAGCGCGCCAGCCGCAAGGCCCTGATGCCCACCGTGGCCCACTACTATTGTGAGTTGGCGGCCACCGAGACCGACTCCCAAGCGCAGCAAAAGCTGCTGACCACCGCCCTTAAGACCGACAGCCAGTGTGCCCGGGCCAACATCCAGCTGACCCGGATGGCGCTGGCCGAGGGCAAAGAGGCAGAAGCCATCGGCCATTTCGAACGGCTGTGTCGTCAGGACGGGGGCTTTGCGGTGGAACTGGTGGACGCCATGGAGACGGCCTATCGCAACCTTCAGCGGTTGGACGACTATCATGAGCAGTTGGAGCAGCTATTGAGCAAAGAGGGCCAGGTGACGGTGTTGCTGGCGCTGGCCAAGCTGGTGGAGGCCCGCTCCGGGGTCGAGGTTGCACAGCAGCTGATCTTGGCCCAGCTCAAGCGTCAGCCCACCATGCGTGGCTTTCACCGCCTGATGAAGATGCAGCTGAACCTGGTGGACTCAGACCAGGCCAAAGACAGCCTGATCCTGCTGTCCGACCTGGTGGAGAAGCAGGTTCGGCTCAGACCCAAATACCGATGCCAGAGCTGTGGCTTTCCCGGCCACACCCTTTACTGGCATTGCCCATCGTGCAAGTCCTGGGGCCAGATCAAACGGATCCGGGGCTTGGACGGCGAATAATCACTGGAGACCATAATGAACTCGGACCCCAAGGTGCTGGTAGCACTGGACTTTGCCCAACAACAGGCCGCCCTGGATTTTGTCGACCGCGTCGACCCCAGCCAGTGCCGCCTTAAGGTGGGCAAGGAGATGTTTACCCTGTTTGGTCCGGAGTTTGTAAAAAGCCTCATCAATCGAGGCTTTGACGTATTTCTGGATCTGAAGTTTCACGACATTCCCAACACTGTGGCCAAGGCGGTGACCGCCGCGGCCGAACTGGGCGTTTGGATGGTTAACGTCCACGCCAGCGGTGGCAGCAAGATGATGGTGGCTGCCAAAGCGGCCCTCGCTCCCTACGGTGACAAGGCCCCCAAACTCATTGCCGTCACCGTGCTGACCAGCATGGGCGAAGAGGAGCTGCCGGAGCTGGGCGTTCAGCGCAGCAATGATGAGCAGGTGCTGGCTCTGGCCACCCTGGCCAAAAACGCCGGTCTGGATGGGGTGGTGTGCTCTGCCCAGGAGTCCCGGCTGCTCAAAGCCCAGTTGGGTGAAGACTTTGCCCTGGTCACCCCCGGGATCCGTCCCGCGGGCGCCGACTTGGGCGACCAGCGCCGGGTTATGACCCCGGCGGAAGCGGTGGCGGCCGGCAGTGACTACCTGGTGATTGGCCGCCCCATTACCCAGGCTGAGGATCCCCTGGCGACCCTCGAGGCGATCAACGCCAGCCTGTAAACCGAAAGCGGAACGGGAGGAGCGATGCAGTTTAAGGACAAACGCGTCTTGGTGGTGGGGGGCACCTCGGGTCTGAATCTGGGGATCGCCTTGGGCTTTGCCCAGGCAGGGGCGCATCTGGCGGTGGCCAGTCGCAATCCCGACAAGGTGGCGGCGGCTCTGACGGCGCTTCAGGAGGCGGACCCCGGTGGCCAGCACCTGGGGCTTGAGGTGGACGTGCGCGAACCGGAACGGGTTGAGGCCCTCTACGCGCAGTTGGCGAAGCACTGGACCAGCATCGATATCCTGGTCAGTGGCGCTGCCGGCAACTTCCCGGTCCCCGCCGCCAAGCTCTCGCCCAACGGTTTCAAAGCCGTGGCGGAGATTGATCTGCAGGGGGCCTTCAATGTGGCTCGGCTGGGGTATGCCCACTTGACCCGCCCCGGGGGCCACCTCATCCACATCTCCGCGCCCCAGGCTTACCTACCCATGCCGATGCAGGCCCACGTCTGCGCGGCCAAGGCCGGTGTTGATATGCTGACCCGGACCCTGGCCATGGAGTGGGGGCGGGAAGGGATCCGGGTTAACTCGCTGGTGCCCGGCCCCATCGCCAACACGGAAGGGATGGACAGGCTGGCTCCCGGAGAGGCGCTGCAGCGCCAGGTGGCGGAGACTGTGCCCCTGGGCCGTTTGGGCCAGTGGCAGGACATGGCCGATGCCGCGATGATGCTCAGCTCCCCTCAGGCCAGTTACATCACCGGCGTGGTGTTGCCCGTGGACGGGGGCTGGTCCCTTGGGGGCGTCAGCGTGGCCATGAGTCATCTGGCCCAGCAACTGGCCTCCTCCTGAACAAAGCGGCGCGAGCCGCTTTTTCTTTGCCCTTCTTTGACCCGGATCGTCCGGGTCACTCGCCGTCTGTGCCATCATCGCCCCTCTTGACCCCGACGACCAAGGCTCTAAACTAAAACGGTCGTTTTAAAATATCGTTTACATTTGCAAGGAGCCCCCATGCACTACAAGGCCCCAGTCCAGGAGATGCAGTTCCTATTGGACGACGTGTTCCAGGCCAGTGATTTTTGGCAGCAGACTCCCGCCTTGGCCGAGTCTGTGGACATGGATACCGCGTTGGCGATCCTGGAGGAGGGCGCCAGGATCACCCGCGAGCTGATCGCACCCCTTAACCGCGGTGGGGATGAAGAGGGGGTGCGTTTTGAAGCGGGCCAGGTGACCACCCCCACCGGCTTTAAAGCGGCCTACGCCACCTTCGCCGAAGCGGGCTGGGTTGGCCTTGGGGGCGAGCCAGAGTACGGCGGCATGGGGATGCCCAAGATGCTTGGCGTGCTGTTTGATGAGATGTGTTACGGCGCCTCCAACGCCTTCGCCCTCTACAGCTCACTGACCGCTGGGGCCGCTCTGTGCATCGCCAGCCACGGCAGTGACGAGCTTAAACAGCGCTACCTGCCGATGCTATACAGCGGCCAGTGGGCCGGTGCCATGGACATGACCGAGCCGCAGGCGGGCTCCGATCTGCGCCACATCCGCACCAAGGCGGTGCCCCAGGAGGACGGCAGCTACCGCCTGTCCGGCACCAAAATTTTCATCACCGGCGGCGATCACGATCTGGCCGAGAACGTCATCCATCTGGTGCTGGCCAAGTTGCCGGACGCGCCCGGCGGCTCCCGCGGCCTAAGCCTTTTCCTGGTACCCAAGTTTACCGTCAACGCCGACGGCAGCCTGGGCGGGCGCAACGGCGTGGAGTGTGGCTCGGTGGAGCACAAGATGGGGATCAAAGCCTCAGCTACCTGCGTCATCAACTTTGACCAGGCCCAGGGCTACCTGGTCGGTCAAGTGAATCGAGGCCTGGCCGCCATGTTCACCATGATGAATTACGAGCGCCTCTCCATCGGGATCCAGGGGCTGGGGTGTGCCGAGGCCGGCTACCAGATGGCCCGGGATTACGCCCGGGAGCGTAAGCAGGGGCAGGGCAGTGGCCAGGGACTGGGCAGTGGCGCCGATCCCATCATCGTTCACGGGGACGTGCGGCGCATGTTGTTGCAGGTAGCGGCCATGACCGAGGCCGGGCGGGCCCTGGCGGTGCTCAGTGGTCTTCAACTGGACAAACTCAAGCACCAACCGGAAGCGGACACTGCCGCCCTGGTCGGCCTGCTGGTGCCCCTGGCCAAGGCGTTTTTGACCGATACCGGCCTGGAGAGCACCGTCCTGGCCCAGCAGGTGTTTGGCGGACACGGCTACATTCGTGAGACCGGCGTCGAGCAGTTGGTCCGAGACGTAAGGATTGCTCAGATCTACGAGGGTACCAACGGGATCCAGGCGCTGGATCTGCTGGGTCGTAAGGTGCTGCCCAAAGAGGGCGCTGCACTGAAGGCCTTGATGGCCCTTGTGAGCCGCGATCTTGCCGATGTGGGCGAGGAGTGGGCTGCACAGAAGCGCCAGGTAGAAGACGCCTTCGGTCAGCTTTTGGATCTTGCCGGTGAGTTTAAGGCCCGGGATAACGCCGGTGATGCGGTGAACGCCGCGGCAGTGGATTACCTGCACGCCCTGGGGTATGCCACCTACGGCTATCTGTGGCTTAAGATGGTGACGGCCGCGCAGGGCCAGGAAGCGAAGTTCGGCGCCCCGTTTACCGAGCGAAAGGCGGCGATTGCCCGCTTCTACTTCGCCCGGCTCTTTCCCCGCTTTGGCGCTCACCTGGCGTCGGCGCGCGCCGGGGAACAGGCGGTGATGGATCTGGATGCGGCGCTGTTTTAATCCGCCGGGCGGGTATCAGAGCTGAGAATAACAGGGGGCCAGTTGGCCCCCTGTTGCTAGATACCGTTCCCCTGACTCACCCTGGGCCGGGCAAGATTGTGCACGTTGGATTGTGGCGCGTAGCGATCCGCCACCTCTTTCCAGTGCACGTTGGGCAGGTAAAAGAGAAAGTATTTCTCTTTCAGTGCGTCACTGACGAATCCCATGCCGTGTCGGGTTAACTCGAAATGGAGATCGGCGATAAAATCCTGTCTGAGCGTTTGCCGACCGGACAGCTCTTTCAGGTCACTCTTGCTGAGGAACACACCGGACTCCTGCTCGCCGAAGCGATCGATCATCCACACTGCAAACTCTTTCGCACTCTTCATCGACATCGTTTTGCCTCCCATATCAGACTGCGATACAGCGTGCAGCTAACCCTTTAACGTATAGCCGAGATCCGCCAAAGCGCCCAAGGAAAAACCCAACAAGGGGTTGAATTTTGGGTCTCAATTGAGCAGGCAGCGGGTTCAGAGGCTGGGCGAGCTCAGTCCATAGGGGGCGGATTCGACCGGGCTGGGGGCCCAGTCGGAGGCCTTGCCCGGGTCGAGCACCTCCATGGGATCGTTGTCCCAGGGGGTCACCACGCGACCCCGGAACACCAGCTTGCCCCCTAGGGGGGCCTGCCAGTCGACCACCTGTTGATGCAACTTGCCGGCAATGGCGTTCATCTGGGCCCGGGGGGGCTCGCCATGATGATCGAAGCAGGCGGTCAGTACCGCCAGGTGATGATCGTCCAATTGGGCCACCAGATCCTCGGAGCGCAGAAGGGGGCGGACCCGCTCCGCCAATTGGGCCCAGGCGGCGGGTTCCGGCGAGTTCTCCGTCTCGATACCGATAAAGAACAGCGCCGCGACCTGGTGGTTGCGATGAAGCCGTGAGAGCTCCTGATGGAGGCGGCTGTGCAGTTGTTGGTGGTTGGACAGGGGCATTGATGGGTCGGCGACCGGGTCGGTCTCCTCCGTCGGAGCGAGGCTAAGCAGATACCCCAGGTGGGAGTCCAGGGGCACCAATTGCAGGGCCATGGTGCGGCTGTGGCCGTTGGCCAGTTGCACCTGACAGGGCTGGCGCAGTTCGCTGGTGCGCGCCAGCAATGCCTTGACGCTCAACCCGGTACCCAGCTCCAGGTGATCCGCCAAAGGCTGGCCATTGAGTTCGCTGGAGGGGGCGCCCAGCAGCTCCGCCATCCCCTTGGAGACCTGGTGGAGCGTGCCCCAGGGGGCCAGCCGGGCAAAGGCAAAGGGCGCGGCTTGTTGAAGCTGGCGTAGGGTTTGCAGTTCTGCCCGCTCCGCCTGATGAAGCAGGTCCGCCGCCAGACGCTCGGCAACGGTGTTCATCAGTCGCTGGGGCAACTCCTTTTCGCTGCGGCTCAGCTTGTCCATCAGGAAGAGGTGAAACTCCCCCAGGGCAGCGGGTAGGTCCAGCTTGCGCCCCAGGTAGCACCCCAGCTCAAACTGTCGAGCCAGGGGCCAGGCGGCGTAACGGCGCAGGTTCGGGCAGTAGATCAGGCTGTCCACCAACCGCTCCGCCTGGTAGAGCACTCGACAGGGGGCCTGTTCAAGCTCGTAATCGGCCAGCGCCAGGGGTTGCCCCCCCTGACTGGCGGTCAGTACCCGGACGTGGTCGCCGTCCCGTTGGGCCAGCACCAGAAGCGTCCAGCGACCCTCGCTGTAAAAGGCCTGTGCAGCCTGGTGCACCAGGGCCTCGCCCCGGGCGGCTTGGGCCAATCGTCGCCATCCTTCGCTCATCCGCTGTTGTCCTGTTCTGTCTATCCCTTGTCCTGTGTATCGGCCAGTTGCGCCTGACGCTGAAGCTCGGGTAGGCAGCGATTGACCAGGCAGCCGTACCAGAGCTGCTCAAATTCGGTGAGCTGAGCGCGTCGCGCCGCTTCGTCACCCACCAAACCACTGACCATCTGCACCACCACAAGGGTGTCGCCAGCCTGGGTATCCAAAAAGCCCGCCAGGTTGGCGACCTGGCCAAAGCTGCCGCTTTTGGCCCGCAACAGCCCCTTGACCGGTTGGGTGCCGGCCCGATGTTTCAAGGTGCCACTGACGCCGGCAACGGGCAACAACTCGGACAACCCATGGAGTTTGGGGGAGTGTTGCCAATGGTGCAGCAGCTGGCCCAGCTGGTTCGGCGTCACCAGGTTGTAGCGGGAGAGGCCGGAGCCGTCCACCAGCTCAGCCTGGCTCAGGTCCAGACCAAGGTGCCGTTTGAGGGACTGATTCATCACCTCGGCCCCCATCTGAAAGCTGCCCCGACCGAGGCGTGCCTGAGCCAGGGTGCGCAGCAAGCTGTCCGACAGCTGGTTGTCCGAGTCGTGCAGCAGGGTGCGCAGCAGCGACTCCAGCGGCTCCGACTGGTGGCGTACCAGTACGGCTCCGCCACCAGCTCCGAAGCGGATCTGGCCCTTCAGGGACAATCCCAGCTCCGCCAGTTGCTGTTTGACCACCTCGGTCAGGTAGGGGGCGGGGTCCTGGATCGCCAGCGCCAGCGGCGTGTTGCGGTTGGCACAGCCGCGCAGGCGGTAGCGGTTGTCCCCCAGGCGGTCCATCTCCAGTGGACAGGCTTTTTCAAATCCGGTGAGGCGGACCTGGCTGTCCACGGTAATGGGCAGATGGGCGGGTTTTTGCACGCTGGAGCGCTGGGCGTTGCCCACGAGGCGAACGTGAGCGCAGCCATGGTCCAGGATGTAAGCCGACGCCGGGGCAGCGAAACAGATCCCAAGATCATCCCAGGGCCACCCCCGGGCACGGTCGTACCCCTCAAAGCTCAATCCGTCGATGATGAGGTCCCCGTCGATGCGCTCTACGCCCTGGCGGCGAAGTTGGCTGAACAGGTGGAAGAGATCGGCGCGGGTGAGGGTGGGGTCACCGCGCATGGTTAAGGTGAGATCACCCCGCAACAGGCCGCCGGTCACCTTAGGCCCGGAAAGCTCCGTGTGGTAGCGAAAATCGGCGCCCAACTCCAGCCACGCCGCGGTGGCGGTGAACAGCTTGATGGTTGAGGCGGGCAACATCAGGGTGTCCGCCTGGTGGGCGCTCAGCACACTGCCCTGGTCATCCAAAACCAGCAGGCCCATCTGGGCCCCTTTGGGAAGCAGTGCCTGAAAGTCCGTGGGGGAGCCCCAGGCGGGTTGGCCAATCAGCAGGGCCAGGAGAAAAAAGTAACGCATATCTTGGTGTTAAGCCGTTGTTGCCATTTGGGTTCTGTGTTGACCATAATGAGATTAGGTGATCTGACAAAGGGAGAAAAGGATGAGCACCGAACTTCGATACGCCCTCTGGGCCGCGGCGGGAAGCCTGACGGTCATTGTCGTCCTGGCGGTCATAGCTATTCAATACGCCTGACGGCACCGGTTTGTCCAGGCTCAGATACAATCAATAAGCCGTGACCCAGTTCACGGCTTATCGGTTGGACAACCTCATTCGTTGTTCAATTCCTCAGTAATCAAAGTGCGGCCCCTTGCCCAAAGCCAGAGGGTCTGGTTAACTAGCGCGCTAGATTTTTGATTCTACTGGAGCTCTGCATGCCCCACCTGCGAGTCCGCGGACTGGCCGTTGAGCACGTTCAGGCGTTGAGCAAGACGCTGAGCGCGCCCCTGTGCCAACTGTTCGACTGCCCCGCCGATCACATTACCATCGAAGCCATCCCCAGCACCTTTTTCTACCAAGGTCAGGAAGGGGGCGGTTACCCCATGGTGGAACTGCTGTGGTTTGATCGGGGACTGGCGGTTCAGGACCAGGTGGCTCGGTTGATCACCGAGGCCGTGCAAGCCCAAAGTGGTGCGAAGGAGACCGACGTGGCGGTCATCGTCACTGCCCTTGACCCGCGTCATTATTACGAAAATGGCGAACATTTCTAAGTACCAGTGGCTGACCGGGTTTGCCAGCCAAGCCATTGACCCGGACCAGGTTACGGTGCTGCTCGATACCGCCAGCTACCGTGAAACCCTGCTGCGCCTTATCGAGACGGCCGAGGAGCGCATCTACCTGGCAGCGCTCTACCTACAGGACGACACCGCGGGACGCCAGGTGCTGCACGCCCTCTACCAGGCCAAGCAGCGCCGGCCCGAACTGGACGTTCAGGTGCTGGTGGATTATCACCGCGCTCAGCGAGGCCTGATCGGCAAGGGACCCCAGGTGGGTAACGACCAGTTCTACCGGGACACCGCGGCCCAGTACCCGGGCGTCGAGATCGGCATCCACGGCGTTCCGGTGAAAAACCGCGAGTGGGCGGGGGTGCTGCACCTCAAGGGCTTTGTCATCGACGACCGGGTGATCTACAGCGGCGCCAGTTTGAACGACGTCTACCTGGGGGTTGGGGAGCGCTATCGCTACGACCGTTACCACCTGATCCACAATCGCGCCCTGGCCGACAGCCTCTACGCCTTTATGCGTGAGGATCTGCTGGACAGCCAGGCGGTGGTCTCCCTGCTGGAGGCACCGGTGCCCGGCCCCAAAGCCCTGCGACGCAGCATCAAGCAGCTGAAGCAGCGGCTGAGCCGAGCCCGGTATCGCCTGCCCGGCAGCGCCGGCGCTCATCAATTGCGGGTGTACCCGCTGTTGGGGCTGGGGCGCCAAGGCAACCTGCTCAACCGGACCATCGTCCGACTGCTGGCCAGTGCCGAGTCGTCGGTGTTCATCTGCACCCCCTATTTCAACCTGCCCAGCCAGTTGACCCAAACCATCGGCCGGTTGATGAAGCGCGGGGTGAAGGTGACCATCGTGGTGGGAGACAAGACCGCCAACGATTTCTACATCAAACCGGACGACGAGTTCTCGCCGGTGGGGGCCTTGCCCTACCTGTACGAGCGCAACCTCAAGCGCTTCGCCAAGCGTCATCAGCGCCACATCGACAGCGGTCTGTTGAACCTGCAGCTGTGGTGGCACGGCGACAACAGCTACCACCTCAAGGGCATTCAGGTGGACAACGACGCCTACCTGCTGACCGGCAACAACCTAAACCCCCGAGCCTGGGCGCTGGACCTGGAGAACGGACTGCTTTTGCTGGACCCCAATGCCGAGATCAAAAGCCAGTTTGACGAGGAGCGGGAGTGCATCCTCTCCCACACCCGCCGGGTATCAAACCACGCCGAGTTGGAGGGGCTGTCGGACTACCCGGAGCCGGTGTCCAAGCTGCTCAGACGCCTGAGCCGGGTCAAGGCGGACCTGCTGCTCAAACGCTTGCTCTGAGGCCAAGGAGGGCGACCCAACCGGGTCGCCCTTTTGCTTCCCCGTTTAACCTCTGTCGGTCTGTGGTCGCTATTTCGGTTCAAAGCCGCGGTGCTGCCCATGACTGACGAACCCTGAAAGTACTGTGACAATGACTCGGGAACTGAGCCCAATACTCTGGTGTGCCCTGGTGGTCACCGCCGTGACCCTGGGATTGCCCTGGTGGCAAGCCCAACTGGATCCCCACGCCCTGTCGGTGGAGTTGATGCCCTTTGTGGTGCTGCTGATCACCGTGATCCTGGCCTGGCGGTTTCGCTTGGCGTACCACAGCTACCTTGGGCTGCTGCTGTGGGTGGCGTATCCCTTCCAGGCGCCTTTCAGCGGCCTGGAGCAGTACTTTGTCCTGAGCAATAACGACATCTACCTGTTGTTGGCCCTGAACCTGTTGTGGCTGCCCAGCACGCCGCCCAACGCCTGGTACCTGCTGGGGTGGGGAGGCTGGTTGGTGGGGCAGTGCCTGTTGCTGCAAAGCCTCTCCTGGCATTGGCTGGAGCCCCATCTGCCGCCTGCGCTGGTGCAAACCCCGATGCACTATCTGTTTCTTCTGCCGGCCACCCGCTACTTTCTCGGTTTGATGCAGGGCCGCAGCGAGATGCTGACGCCCCTGTTGCTGGGGGCCATGGCCTGGCTGGTCAGTGGCTGGCCGATGCCCTGGCCCGGGGCGGTGCTGCTCTATGCCGGGATCAGTGCCCTGTTGATGCTCTCGGTGTTTGACGGGGCCTATCGACTGGCGTTTCGCGATGGCTTGACCGGGCTTCCGGCTCGGCGGACCCTGGATGGCGATCTGGAGCACGCCGCTCAGCGCACCCACATCGCCATGATCGACGTGGACCATTTCAAGGAGTTCAATGACAACCATGGCCACAACTGGGGCGACAACGCCCTGAGGCTGCTGGCTTCCCAGCTGCGCAAGGTACGGGGTGCCCGAGCCTACCGTTACGGCGGGGAGGAGTTCACCCTGGTGTTCAAGCGGGCCAGCCGGGCTGAAGTGGAAGCGGCCCTGCAAAAGCTGCAAGGGGCACTGAACGCTCAGACCATGATCATCCCCCAGCCCAAGAACGAAGCCGACGAGCAGGGCAGCGTCGCCGTGCGGGCCCAGTTCACCGTCAGCATCGGAGTGGCCCAGCGTCACGGGCCCCATGAACTGGTCGCTTCAGTGATCAAACGGGCGGATCGGGCCCTCTACCGGGCCAAAGAGGAGGGGCGCAACCGCGCGGTTTGGGGTTAGCCCCCAGGGCGGGTACAATGCCCGCCCCTGAACTTGCCACCGGCCGCCATGACCTACGCCAACCCATTTACCCAGCTCCATCGCCGCCTTGTGGCGCTTGAGCCTCTGTGGCGCGCCAACCCCTTTCGTACTCCCACGCCTCCCTGGACCCAAGCGTTCCCCGAACTGGCTCAGGCTCTGCTCGCCCTAAGCGATGACGACGTTGCCCAACTGGAAGCGGAACCGACGCGGTTGCACGCCCTTTGCTCGCCTTTTGTCGAGGGGCTTGAGGAGTTAGAGCTTGCTGTGCCGCAAAGCGACGAACCCGCCTCGCTCGCCGCCCCGGGCAGAGCGTTTAGCCACATCCCGGGACGTAAATGGCAACAGATCCAAGCCTTCAGCGCCGCTCTGGGGCCCCTGAATGGGCCGGTCTTGGAGTGGTGTGCCGGTAAAGGGCACCTGGGCCGTCTGGTGGCCTTGACCGGTCAGGCTCGGGTCACCAGTCTGGAGTGGGATCCCACGCTGTGCCAGGAGGGGGAGCGCCTTGCACAGCGCGCCCACGCCAAACAGCGTTTTGTCTGCGCCGATGCGTTGGGGCCCGAGGCCACTGGGTTATTGACCCCGAAGCTGCACGCCATTGCGCTGCACGCCTGTGGCGATCTGCACCGTCGCTTGCTGGAACACGCTGTTTTGTCGCAAAGCCAGGGGCTGACCCTGAGCCCCTGCTGTTACCACCTGACCGAAGCCAAGCACTACCAAGCCTTGTCGCAGCAGGGCCAGCGCCAGGCCCTGGCGCTCAGCCGGGACGAGCTTCGTATCGCGGTACAGGAGACCGCGACCGCGCCGCAACGGGTCCGTCGACTGCGGGGTCTGGAGATGGCCTACCGGCTGGGCCTGAGGACATTGATCCGCGAGCGTTGGCCCACCCGGGTCAACGAAGGGATCCCCTCCTGTCCCAAGGCCCAGCTCAGTGATGGGTTTGAAACCTTCTGCCGTTGGGCCATGGCGCGAAAAGGCTTTGTGCTGGAGGTCGTACCGGACTGGGCGGCGCTGGAGGCCAGCGGTTGGCAGCAGTGGCATCAATTGCGCCGATTCAGCCTGCTTCGGGGGCTGTTCGCCCGCCCGGTTGAGCTCTACCTGGTGCTTGACCGTGTTCGCTTTTTAGAGGAGCAGGGATACCGGGTGCGCCTCAGTCGTTTTACGGAACGGGGGGTAACACCACGTAACCTATTGATTCAGGCGGAAAGAATTTAACCATTTCCCTTGCGGGCCGGGCAGGGCGCGACTAGCTTAGCTAATAGCGGTGTTCCCTATGAAAACAAGGAGTTGCCATGGCCCGCCCCCTGTTCCAGTCCGAACGCGCCAAAACCCCCTGGCACCTGTGGCTCATTGCCGTGGTGTCCTTGCTGTGGAACGCCATGGGGGCGTTGGACTACGTGATGACCCAAACCCGAAATCCCGAGTACATGGCGCAGTTCAGTCAGGACCAGCTGGCGTTCTTCTATGGCTTCCCCGCCTGGGTGGTGGCGGCCTGGGCGCTGGCAGTCTGGGGGGGCGTTCTGGGTTCCGTGCTGCTTCTGATGCGCCGGGCCCTGGCGGTGCCGGTATTTCTGTTGTCGTTGTTGTGCATGGTGCTGACCACCATCCACAACTACGTGATGGTGGACGGTCTGGCGGTGATCGGTGACAGCTTCAGCCTGGGGTTCACCGCGGTGATCTTCATTGTGGCGCTACTGCTCTACCTCTACGCCAAATCCCTGGCCGCCAAAGGGGTGCTCAAATAGCCTTGAACGGCCCCATGGCGTAGACTGCTTGCCAGTTAATCGCTATTGGGATCAATATGATGAAAACCGCACTTTGGGCCTTGGTCTTTGTTGTGGTGCTGCTTTGGTCGGGCTATCAACCGAAGGACACCTTCACCTGGTTTCTCGAAGTGCTGCCAGCCCTGCTGGGCGCCGCCATTCTTTGGGGCACCCGCCAGCGATTCCCCCTGACCCCCTTACTCTATGGCCTTATCCTGCTGCACTGCATTGTGCTGATGGTGGGGGGCCACTACACCTACGCGGAAGTGCCCCTGTTCGACACCATCAAGCCCTGGTTCGGTTTTGAGCGCAATAACTACGACAAGGTGGGGCACCTGATGCAGGGGTTTGTGCCGGCGATCATCGCCCGTGAGCTGATGATCCGCCTGAAGGTGGTGAACGGTGCGGCCTGGCGTAACTTTCTTATCCTCTGTGTCTGTCTGGCCATCAGTGCCTTCTATGAGCTCATCGAGTGGTGGGTGGCGCTGCTCAGCGGTGAAGGGGCCGACGCGTTCCTGGGCACCCAGGGCTACGTGTGGGACACCCAAAGCGACATGGGCTTTGCCCTGCTGGGGGCCATACTGGCGCTGACTCTGTTGGGGCGCTGGCACGATCGCCAGTTGGCCCGCCTGTGAGCGCCGCACTGGCGGGCCGCCGCCGGGCACTACTGTCCAAGCTGACCGGTGCGCCCGATCCGCACTGCATTGACACCATCCAGAGCTTATGGAGCGGCTACGGCAGCCTGGAGCGGTGGCGCCTCTCCCCGGGGCAAACGATCATCCTCAAACGGATCGCACCTCCAGCACAGGCGAGCCATCCCCGTGGTTGGAACAGTGACCTGGCGCATCGGCGCAAGCTCAACAGCTATCGGGTGGAGGCCAAGTGGTATCGCCGTACGCCCTTGCCGGGGACGCCGCGCCAGCCAAACTGCGTGGCGGTGGCCAGCCTGGAGTCGGAGACCCTGCTGCTGCTTGAAGATCTGGATGCCAGCGGCTTTGCCCTGCGGGTGAGCCAACCCGATGAGACCCAGATTGAGCTGTGCATCCAGTGGTTGGCGCAGTTTCATGCCGCCCATTTGGGTCAGAGCAGCGAAGGGCTATGGCCTCAGGGCAGCTACTGGCACCTGGATACCCGGCCCGAGGAGTGGGCCCGGATGACCGACGCCCGACTGCAAGGGGCCGCCCATTGGTTGGACGACCAGCTCAAAACCTGTCCCTACCAGACCCTGATACACGGCGATGCCAAACTGGCGAACTTCTGTTTTGCCGATTCGGCGGTGGCCGCCGTGGACTTTCAGTACGTCGGCGGCGGAGTCGGCGTGGTGGATCTGGCCTATCTGCTCGGGTGCGCGTATGAGGGCCCCGACCTGGCCAAGATGACTCCCTACTGGCTGGACCGTTACTTCGATTTGTTGTTATTGGCCCTTCGGGCGCATCCCGTGGACGGCGCGGATCTTGAATCTTGCTGGCGCGCGCTGTACCCGGTGGCGGTGGCGGATTTTGCCCGCTTTTTGGACGGTTGGGCGCCGGATCATTGGAAAATCAATGACTACAACAAATCCCTGGTGGCTCAGCTGCTCGAGCGTCGCTGAGCGGCCTCGATGATTTACACCCTGTTACCCCACCTTGACGCCGCCTTGGCGTTGGCCCTTGAGCGCCCAAAGGGCGGGGTGAAACCGGCAAGGGGCGTTCAAGCGTAACGGCAGCCTGGCGCAACAGGAGAGCGGCGGTTGGCTCGGGCCGCTTGGGCAGATCCGGCGACGAAAGCCGTGCTAGGGTAGACCTTTGGTTCACTCAATCCGGAACGAGTACAAGGACACCCCATGGATCAGGACACCCGGCAGCGCTACGGCGATGCCCTCTATGCGGCCCTGCGCGAAGGCCGCACCTTGCCCCCGCTGACCAGCGAAACAACGCTCAGCCTTAACGACGCCTACCGGATCTCTCGCCAGATGCTGGCCCGTCGCTTGGAAAGCGGTGAGAAGGTGGTGGGTAAGAAGATCGGCGTCACCTCCGAAGCGGTTCAGCAGATGCTGGGCGTGCACCAACCGGATTTTGGCTTTCTGACCGACGCGATGGCGTACGACAACGACGCCACCGTCAGCCTGAGCCGGGCAGGACTCATCCAGCCCCGGGCGGAGGGGGAGATCGCCTTTTTGCTGAAGGACAGTCTTAAGGGCCCCGGGGTGAGCGAGCAGCAGGTCCTGGCCGCCACCGAAGCGGTGTACCCCTGTTTCGAAGTGGTGGACTCGCGCATTCACAACTGGCAGATCCGGATTGAAGATACCGTTGCAGACAACGCCTCCTGCGGCGTCTACGTATTGGGCGACCAAGCGGGAGACCCTCGTGCCCTGGACCTGCCCAATCTGCAGATGCGGGTACTCAAGAACGGTGCGCCCTTGAGCGAAGGGTTCGGCCGAGCTGTGCAGGGCAACCCCTTGACGGCGGTGGCCTGGTTGGCCAACACCCTGGGAGAGCTTGGGATCCCGCTGCTGGCCGGGGAGGTGATCCTCTCCGGTTCCTGGGTGCCGCTGGAGCCTGTGGTGGCCGGTGACCGATTCGAGTTGACCATCGACGGCCTGGGTACCTGCGCCGTGCAGTTTGACGTGTAAGGGGGCCCGATGAGCAACAAACTCAAGGCCGCCATCCTGGGGCCGGGCAACATTGGCACCGATCTCCTGCTTAAGATGAAGCGCAGTGAGTGGATCGAGCCGGTGTGGATGGTGGGGGTGGACCCCGACTCGCCGGGACTGGAACGGGCACGGCAGCTGGGCATCAACACCACCGCCGAGGGGCTGGAGGGTTTGCTGCCCAGGGTCCGGGAGAGCGGCATTCAGCTGGCGTTCGACGCCACCTCGGCCGCGGCCCACGCCCATCATGCGCAGCAGCTCAATGCCCTTGGGGTGGTGATGGTGGATCTGACCCCCGCTGCCCTGGGGCCCTTCTGTGTGCCCCCGGTCAATCTGGATGATTACCAGGGCGCGGTGCCCATGAATCTTAATATGGTGACCTGCGGTGGCCAGGCCACCATCCCCATGGTCAAGGCGGTCTCCCGGGTGCAACCGGTGCGCTACGGCGAGATCATCGCCACGGTGGCGTCCCGTTCCGTGGGGCCGGGCACGCGTCAAAACATCGATGAGTTTACCCGCACCACGGCGTTGGGGGTCGAGCGGATCGGTGGCGCTGCCCAGGGCAAAGCGATCATCATCATCAATCCCGCCGAACCGCCGCTGATCATGCGCGATACCGTCCACTGCCTGACCGAAGGGACGCCAGATCGCACCGCCATCACCGAGTCGGTCCAGCAGATGCTGGCGGCGGTGCAGCGCTATGTGCCCGGTTACCGACTGGTGAATGGCCCGGTGTTCGATGGCCAGAGGGTGTCCCTCTACCTCGAAGTGGAAGGCCTTGGGGACCACCTGCCCAAGTACGCGGGCAACCTGGACATCATGACCGCCGCCGCCCTGGAAACCGCCGAAAGCCTCGCCCGGGGTGTCGCTGCCGGCCGGATCACCTGGCCAAACTTCCATGGAGGCCAAGATGACTGAGCGCCAAGTTGTTCTGCACGACATGTGCCTGCGCGATGGCATGCACGCCAAAGCCCATCAGATCAGCCTTGAGGAGATGGTGAACATCGCCACCGGACTTGATGCCGCTGGGGTTCCCCTGATTGAGGTGACCCACGGCGACGGTCTGGGGGGTAACTCCGTCAATTACGGCTTCGCCGCCCACTCCGACGAGGCCTACCTCAAGGCGGTGGTGCCGCAGATGACCCAGGCACGAGTCTCGGCCCTGTTGCTGCCGGGGATCGGCACCGTGGATCATCTGCGCATGGCCGCCGATCTGGGCGTCTCCACCTTGCGGGTGGCCACCCACTGCACCGAAGCCGACGTCTCGGCCCAGCACATCGGACTGGCCAGCAAGATGGGGCTGGATACCGTTGGCTTTTTGATGATGGCTCACATGGCCAGTCCCGAGACGCTGCTCGAACAGGCGCGGCTGATGGAGAGTTACGGGGCCAACTGCATCTACGTGACCGATTCCGCCGGCTACATGCTGCCGGAGGACGTGACCGAGCGGATCGGGCTGCTGCGCTCGGAACTCGACGCACACACCGAGCTGGGCTTTCACGGCCATCACAACCTGGGCATGGGGGTGGCCAACTCCATGGCCGCCATCGAGGCCGGGGCCGGGCGCATCGACGCGTCGGCCGCGGGCCTGGGCGCCGGGGCGGGCAATACACCCCTCGAGGTGCTGGTGGCGGTGCTGAACCGGCGGGGGATCGCCTCCGGTGTCGATCTGTTCAGCATCATGGACGTGGCGGAGGACAGGGTCATACCCATCATGGACCAGCCCATCCGGGTGGACCGGGATGCGCTGACGCTGGGGTACGCCGGGGTCTACTCCTCCTTCTTGCTGTTCGCCAAGCGCGCCGAAGCCAAGTACGGCATCTCGGCCCGGGAGATCCTGGTGGAACTGGGTCGACGAGGCACGGTGGGGGGGCAGGAGGATCGCATCGAGGATCTGGCCCTGACCCTGGCCCAACGGGCCGGTGACGCACGCTGAAGAAGAATTGACCCGGGCACTGAGCCTGAACGGCGTTCCTGACGTATGGTTAGTTTATGATTCAGGTCAACGCGTTACATTTCAGCCGACTGGACGGGGCCAAGCCCCGTCCGATTTTGTCTGATCTTCAACTGACCCTGGCCCCCGGCGAGCAGTGCAGCCTGGTGGGGGACAGCGGCACCGGTAAGACCACGCTGCTCAATCTACTGGCGGGCCTTGAGCCTCTGCAAAGCGGTGAGGTGACCGTGGGCGGTCAGAGTCTGTCCGGTCAAAACGCCACCGCCCTGGCGCACTTTCGGCGCCAGATCGGCATCGTCTTTCAAAGCTTTCAACTGCTTGAGAGCCTCTCCATCCGGGACAACATCCTTTTGCCGTTTCGCCTGAACGGAGGGCGGGGCCAGCCGGACCGGCTCGCCTCCTTGTGTGACGCCCTGGGCCTGACGCCTCTGCTGGACCGGTACCCAATGCAGCTCAGCGGCGGGGAACAGCAGCGGGTGGCGGTCTGCCGCGCCCTGGTTCACCGGCCCAGGGTGATCCTGGCGGACGAGCCCACCGGTAACCTGGATGAGGGCAACAGCCAGCGGGTGGTGAGCGCCCTGCAGACCCTGGCCCGGGAGCAGGACACCACGCTGTTGATGGTCACCCACAGCCAGGCCCTGGCCCGCCAGTTTGACCGTCAACTGCGCTTGCACGATGGGCAGCTTCACGAGGTTTCGGCGCCATGACCGGGATCTGGCTGCGCTGGGTCCTGGGGCAGTGGCGACAAAACCGCGCCCTGATGCTGTGGCTGATTCTGGGTTTGATGAACGCCGCTGCCCTGCTCAGCGCCGTGGAGGTGCTCAACCGGGCGGCCCGGACCAGTTTTGCCGGCGCCGAGCAGGATCAACAGGACCCGCGCCCCTGGCGGGTCCAATCCACCCTGTCCGGCCACCAGATCCCGCAATCGCTGTGGTTATCGATGCGCCGTGCCGGCATCGACGTCGAGCCAGTGCTGGAGGGACGGGTGATGCTGGGGGATGGCCAGTGGGTTCGGGTGCGCAGTGCCGGCCTGACACTGCTGGCGGAGGAGGGCGCCTGGGTCACCCTGGTGGACCGGGAGTTGGCCCAGCGGCGCGGATGGCAAAGTGGCGAGGTGTTGCCCCTGCCCGAGAGCCAGGCCCTGCCGCCCCTCCGGCTGGTTGAGGACCTCGGCCCCTGGCTGGTGATGGACATGGCGCCCCTGTCTGACGCCCTGGGCAGCGCCGATAACCTGACTTACCTGAGCCTGCCGGCCCTGGGCATGGAACGCGCTGCCTGGGTTCGGGCGGCGTTACCGAGTCACCTCACCCTGGTGCCGAGCCAGGACCCGGAGCAGGGCAGCCTGCTGGCGGCACTGAACCTCAACCTCACGGCGCTTTCCGCCCTGGCGTTTCTGGTGGCGCTGCTTCTGGCTTTCCACGCCTTCGAGCGTCTGCTCCACAAGCGGCGCCGCGCCCACCAAACCCTGCATCAACTGGGAGTCACCCGCAATCGCTACCAGGGCGTGCTGCTGTGCGAATGGTCGGTGCTGGCGCTGCTGTGCGGTTTTGCCGGCAGCGCCTTGGGGGTGGTGTTGGCCGCTCGCCTGGCCCCGGATCTGGGGGAAACCCTGGTCAGCCTCTACGGCGTGCGCCAGGGCCTTGTGGTGCGCTGGCATTGGAGTCAGGGTCTGGAGGCGGCATTGCTCCTGTGGTTGTCCATGCTCGCCATGGGGGCGTTTCTGCTGCGATTACCGGGGCGTGGCCGTGGCGGGGCCTGGGGGGTGTTACTGCTGGTTCTGGTGGGCTGGCTCTGGTGGCAGGCCAGCAGCGCCTGGCAGGCCCTGGCGGTATGTGCCCTGACGGTGTTGGCTCTGATGTGGCTGGCACCGGTGCTGACCCGAGGGTTGCAACGCGCCGCCGGCGCCCTGATCAGCCGGCTAAGCCTCGATCCAGCGCTGGCCTGGGCGGCGACGGATCAGGAAGCCCAGCGACGCCACCTGTCCCTGGCGGCTACCGCCATCACTCTGGCCCTGGCCATGGCGGTGGCTACCCGGGTGCTGGTGGGCTCCTTTGAGCAGGCGCTGGTGGATCACCTCGACCAGCGCCTGTTCGCCGACTACTACCTGGCCGGCTCGGAGCCGGAGCTGAAACGCTGGCGAGCGGCGTTTGCCGAACTGCCCCCCGAGGTGTACGTGGAAACCATGAGCCGGCGCAAGGGCCAGTTGGATGAGACGCCGGTCACCCTGGTGGTGCATGAGGTCACGCCGGAGCCCTGGGTGTTTTTGCACCTCAAATCGAAAGCCCCGGAGTGGTGGGCCGGCATGGGGGAGGGTGGCTGCATCGTCAATGAACCCCTGGCGCTCAAAAAGGGGCTGCGACTGGGGCAGTCTCTGACCATCAACAGCGGCCAGGGGCAACTGAGCTGCCAGGTACAGGCGATCCAATACGATTACGGCAACCCTGCAGGACAACTGGTGCTTCAGCGCCCGGTATTGGAACGGCAACTGGGCCACTTGCCGCTGGAGGGGCTGGCGTTGACCACGCCGGAGAATCCGCCCTGGGTGCGCACCTTCCTTGCCGACCTTGGGGTGCCCGACGGCGCGATCCGGCCCCAGGGGGATCTGCGTCGTCTGGCGCTGACCCTGTTCGCCCGCACCTTTGTGATCACCGATGCTTTGGCCAGTCTGACCCTGCTAGTGGCCTTTGTCAGTTGGCTGGCCAGCGTGGCGTCCGCCGCGCGACTATGGCGCCATGATCACGGGGTGCTGCTGGCCCTGGGCGCGACACCCAGGCAACTGCTGATGGCCCGGCTGTGGCAGATGGCGACGCTTCTGCTGGCGATCCTGTTGGTGGGGATTCTGGGAGGCCAGGTACTGGGGTACCAGCTACTGACCCTGGTCAACCCCTTAAGCTTTGGCTGGACCATGGCGGTGGCGCCCTTAAGCGGGCAGTGGTGGCCCTACCTGCTGGTGGTACTCCTGGTGGGGATGGCTTTGGCCCTGGTGCCGGCGCTGGTGGAGCTTAGAAAACAACCGGCAGGCCTCCTTGCCCAGGAGGCGGTATGAGAGCAGAGCGTCAACTTTGTGCGTTGTTGTTCGGCTTGGGCCTGATTGGATGTGCACCGGAACCCATCAGCGACGGCTTTGTCCAGGCTGAAACCGGCCAGGCGGTGGTCCCGGGTGTGGCCATGCGCTTTCCCGAGGATCACGGCCCTCACCCCGAATTTGGCTTGGAGTGGTGGTACGTCACCGCCAATCTCAAAGATGACCAGGGCCAATGGCACGGGGTGCAGTGGACGCTGTTTCGCTTTCGTGGCCCTGAGGGGTCTGAAAACGCCTGGTGGCAGGGGCAGGGGTACTTGGCTCACCTGATGCACGAGCAGGGTAACCAGCACCGCGCCTGGGAGCGCAGCGGTCGCGGGACTCAGGCGAAGATCCAGGCCCAGCCCTTTATCGCCGGGCTGGATCACTGGTGGATGCGCAGCGTCACGTCGGACTACCAACCGCTGCACCTGGTGGCCAGCGAAGAGGATTTCGCCCTGGCTCTGGAGATGGCGGGCAGCCCCCTGGTGCGCCACGGGCAAGCCGGCTTCAGCGACAAGAGCGGGGACGGGAAACTGGCCTCCTACTACTACAGCCTGCCTAGGCTGCAGGTTCAGGGCCACCTCAAAACCCAGGGCCAGTGGCGTGCGGTGGAGGGGGAGGCCTGGCTGGACCGGGAGTGGTCTTCTGCCCTGTTGGACGATCGTTTTGGCGGCTGGGACTGGATGGGGCTGCAACTGGACGACGGGCGCAACCTGATGCTGTTCTGCCTGCTTCCGCGCAGCAGCGGCGAGCGCCATTGTGACGGCAGTCTCATAGCCGAAACCGGCGAAGTCATCACCCTGGTCAATGAGCGGATCCAGTGGGACGCCTTAGCTCACGTTGATCTCGAAGGAGCTCGCTACCCGGTGAAATGGCAAATAACCCTACCGAGTCATGACATTTCGCTGCAGGTGGCGACACGTTCTCGTGATCAGCTCAACCGCCTGGGTGTGCAGTACTGGGAGGGACCGGTGGAGGTCAGTGGCAGCGTCAGCGGACGCGGATTTGTCGAGATGACGGCCCGAGGCAGCCAAGGTCACTGACAGCGACTGGACGCCATGGTATAACGGCAGCTTGACCCTGCCTATCCTCCAGATGAAGTCAGTCCTAAGCCCATGTTTGAAAAGATAGAACTTGCTCCTGCCGATCCCATCCTCGGACTCAATGAAGCCTTCAAGGCGGACCCCCGCGATCACAAGATCAACCTGGGCGTGGGCGTCTACAAGGACGAAGCGGGCCAGACACCGATCCTCTCCTGCGTAAAACAGGCCGAAGCACGGATCCTGGAAACCGAGACCAGCAAAGGCTACCTGGGCATCGACGGCCATCCGGCCTATCGCCAGCAGGTTCAGGCGCTGCTGTTCGGTGAAGGGCACCCGGTGCTTCAACAGGCTCGGGCTCGCACTGCCCAGGCCCCCGGGGGTACCGGCGCGCTGCGCATCGCTGCCGACTTCCTGGCCTCCACCCTGGGTGGCAAGCGGGTGTGGATCTCCAACCCCTCCTGGGCCAACCACCGTGGGATCTTTGAAAGTGCCGGTCTGGAGGTGCGGGAGTACCGCTACTACGACAGCGCCAACAAGGCCCTGGACTTCGACGGCATGATGGCGGATCTCAACGGCCTTGGCAGCGAGGATGTGGTGATCCTGCACGGATGCTGCCACAACCCCACCGGTGTCGATCCCAGCCTGACTCAGTGGCAGGCGATGGCACAAAGTGCCAAGGCCAACGGCTGGCTGCCCCTGTTCGACTTTGCCTACCAGGGCTTCGCCAAGGACGTGGAGTCCGATGCGGCTGGCCTGCGCCATTTCGCCGGTCAGCTGGACGAGATGCTGGTGGCCAACTCCTTCTCCAAGAACTTTGGCCTCTATAACGAGCGGATCGGGGCACTGACCCTGGTGGCCGCAGACGGGGAAGCCGCCGATCGCGGGGCCTCACAAATCAAACGGGTGATCCGCACCAACTACTCCAACCCGCCATCCCATGGGGCGCAGGTGGTGGCTACCATCCTGGCCGACGCGGAGCTCAAGGCCCTGTGGCTCGAGGAGCTGGCGCAGATGTCTCAGCGCATCCATCGCATGCGTGGCGCCTTTGTTCAGGGCCTGGCGGAGGCCGGCGTAGAAGGGGATTTCGGTTTTATCGAAGCGCAAAACGGCATGTTCAGCTTCTCCGGCCTCAACAAGACGCAAGTGGAGGCCCTGAAAAAAGACCACGGCATCTACATCGTCGGATCCGGACGGATCAACGTCGCTGGCATGACCGAGGCCAACCTCCCTACGCTGGTGCAGGCGATCGCCGCGGTCTCCTGAATCGGAAACGACAATGAAAAGGGCGCCCAGCGGCGCCCTTTTTTGTGCCCGACGCCCGGTCGTAAGAGGGACTTGCAACAACGCGGGTAAGGGGTAGTCTGGACTGACAAGGGCTTCAACAACACAGGGATGAAAGATGGAGCTTTTATCGCAATTGACCTTGGATCGCCTGGCGGAGGAAGTGGGGGAGGCGTTACTGCCGGATCTTTTAAGCGCCTTTGTGGCGGATCTTACCCAACTCAGCCAAACACTGGCTTCGGCGTCGGATGCCATGCCGACTGCGGAGCTGGCCACTTTGGCCCATCGCATCAAGGGCAGCGCCGCCAGTTTCGGTGCTGACGCCCTGGCCCAAAGTGCCAAGGCCCTGGAGCTCAGTGCACGGGCGGGCCCCCAGGGCGATCTGAGTGCTCAGCGCCACGCCTGTTGCCGATTGGCCGAACAGACCCTGAAGCACTACCAGAGCCACCTAAACGCCTTGGCATCGCAAGCTTAACCGTTGATATAGAGCGCAAAAGTTCACCGCTTTAGGGGCTGCTGGACGGGCCAGAAGGAACAGGGGTCCAAAAATTAGAGCCGGTTCAAATAAATCCCTACCTACGGGCGGGAACGGGCTTGTGCCCCCAGAGCCTTTCTGCTTTAATTGCTCCCGCTTTCAAGCACTGGCGCGTTGGCAGAGTGGCTATGCAGCGGATTGCAAATCCGTGGACCTCGGTTCGACTCCGGGACGCGCCTCCATCTTTGAACCCCCACCCATTCGGGTGGGGGTTTTCTTTTATCTTCTGCGGCTTGTCCTATACTCAAAGGCCTTTTGCGTGGCGGAGACGACCCATGAAACCAGGATGGATCTTACGGTTGTACCTGTTCAGCACCCTGACGCTGATGCTTTTTGTGCTGCTCCTGCCGGTCAAGGTGTGACCCGCAACCGGCCAATAACAAGGTAAAGTCCGGTCAAGACGTTTTTCGAATGGGGCGGGCAGGGTATAATCCCGGCTTTAACCGCTTGAAACTCGAATCGGAATTGAATGCAAAAGCTGGACGTTATCGCCGTACTTAAGGAAGCCTGGTCCCTGACCCGTCAGGGGCTGCAACCCATGCTTGGGGCCTCCCTCCTGACCTTTGCCATCGTCATGGCCTGCGCCATCTTCCTCATCCAACTGGTGGCCGGTTGGCAGGGACTGGATCTCGCGGACGAGGCCCAACTGCAACAGGCGATGCAACCCACCCAGCTTCTGCTGGTGCTGATCCTGGCACCCTTCGAGGCGGCCCTGGCCTACATGGGTTGGCGCCGTGCCACCGCACAACCGACCCAACTCTCCATGCTGTTTCGGGGCTGGGCCATGGCCTTGCCGCTGTCGCTCATCGCTCTGCTGACGGCGGTACTGGTGCAGATTGGCCTGGTGCTGCTGATCATCCCAGGGGTCTACCTGATGGCGGTACTCAGCCAGGCCAACCTCTACTACCTGTTCCATCGCGGCTCGCCGGTTAAGGCGATGATCGAATCCGCCAAGGTGGTGCATGGCCAACTGTTTGCGGTTATCACCCTCTACTCGGCGATGATCGCCGTGCTGATGATCTCCCTCATCCCCATGGGGCTGGGCCTCATCATTACCATCCCGCTGTTCTTCCACATGAAAGGGGTGCTGTTCCGGGAGCTGTTCCCCGAGTTGTCGCCCGCCGCCCAAGAAGCCGAGACGCCGGACGAACGGCCGAGCAGTAACGGGCATTTCGAGGCGTAATCCATGGCAGTAAAAACCGGACGTGTCGCCAGCATACTGCTGGGCCTGGCTACTGTGGCCACGGCCCTGGTGCTGGTGGAAACCCAGACCGAGAAACCCCAGGGTCAGGTGGCCGGCCTGACGGTGATCAAAAACCCGCCGCGCAGCCTGCAACCGGACTTCGACGCCTATACCGATGTGCAGGAGAAGAAGAGCGCGTTTTTCAACTTCCTGCGTCCCCTGATTGAAGCGGAGAACGCCAAGATCGCCGAGCAGCGTCAGTTTGTTCTGGCCGCCCGCACCCGGGTGGCCAACGGGGCCGGTTTGAGCGAGGCGGAAGCGGCACATCTGTCCAGCCTGGCGGACGAATACGGCTATGAGATCCGCGCCCTGACCCCGGAGGCGCTGGACGACCTGCTGGAGCGGGTGGATGAGATCCCGGCGGCCATGGTGATGATCCAGGCCGCCAATGAGACCGGCTGGGGCAGCTCCCGCTTTGCCCGTGAGGGCCTGAACTACTTTGGCCAGTGGTGTTTTCGCAAAGGCTGTGGCCTGGTGCCCAACCAGCGCCAAGGTGGCATGAACCACGAGGTGGCGCGGTTCGACAGCGTTCAGGCCTCGGTGGCTTCCTACCTTAAGAACCTGAACACCAACCCCGCCTATCGGGAGCTTCGCGGCTTGCGCCATCAGCTGCGGGTTGAGGGCTTGCCGGTGCACGCGGAGGACCTGATCCCCGGGCTTATCCGCTACTCCGAGCGCAAGGACGCCTACGTGGCTGAACTGATGCAGATGTTAAGTCAGAACGAGCAATACCTGTGAAACCCATCTCTACCCTGGCCGTCGCCCTGACGGCCCTGTTAAGCGTCCCGGCCCAGGCCCTGAACCTGGAGTACGGCGGCTTCTATGACCGTCTCAAGGTGGTGAACAAGCCCGAGTACCCCCTGGTGTCGATGGCCTTCTACTTGAATCACCGCGAGCGTCGCGAGCCCTGTGTCATTCAAGGGGGCCAGATCCACAACAAGGGGCAAATTCTGCCGCTGACGGTGGGGCCTCGCCAGGAGCTGCTGGTGCCCTTTGACCCCGAGCTTAAGGACAACAAGGCGGTAGTAAGCCTGGAGGTGGCCGAGGAGACCCAGTGCGACTTCGCCATGCAGCTGCGCTACAGCGACAGCGCCCAGACCGAGTTTACAGCGGCCGACTGGCAGGCGATGATCGGCCAGTTCGACGCCGTGCTGAAACGGTTCGCCGGTTTCCCGTTTCGCTGGTTGCAGCCGGACGTCTCCGGCGTGGTGATCAAG
The DNA here is from genome assembly GCF_019802085.1 of Ferrimonas balearica. Taxonomy (GTDB): domain Bacteria; phylum Pseudomonadota; class Gammaproteobacteria; order Enterobacterales; family Shewanellaceae; genus Ferrimonas; species Ferrimonas balearica_B. Next base: position 1,238,433 of record NZ_JAHVHV010000001.1, on the reverse strand, counting down.
CTGGCCGACGGTACCGTGGTGCGCCCCCAGGGTCAGCCGCTGTCCGGCGATGGCACCCTGACCCTGACCGGGCAGGCGCTGGAGGACAGGCTGCAATTTAGCCAGCCGCCACTGTGGATCAGCCCCTACATCGAACGCTGAACGCAAAAAGGGTCGCCTAAGCGACCCTTTTTTGTGCCTCTGTGCCTTAGGGCTGGTAGACGCCCACCACCTCGATGCGCTGGGAGTCGTCCTGCTTATCCAGCTGGATGTGGCCGGAGTTTTCCACGTCGAGGAAGTCAAAGGCGGGCAGATCCGCCTCGGCTACACTGCCGCTGAACTCGGCGTTGGGGTCCCGCTCCAGGGAGACGAAGTCAAACTGCTCGCGGTCCACCAGCTGGGAGGGTGCGGTGTTCTGCAGTGCGGTAAAGATGGTTTCGATGCGGCCGGGGAACTGACGGTCCCAGTCGGTCAGCATCTGTTTGATCATCTTGCGCTTGAGGTTCTCCTGAGAGCCGCACAGGTTGCAGGGGATGATGGGGAAGGCTTTCAGCTCAGCGTACTCGCTGATGTCCTTCTCCCGGCAGTAGGCCATGGGGCGGATCACCATGTTGGCGCCATCATCGGAGAGCAGCTTGGGCGGCATCGCCTTGAGCTTGCCGCCGTAGAACATGTTGAGGAACAGGGTCTCGATGATGTCGTCCCTGTGGTGGCCCAGAGCGATCTTGGTGGCGCCGATCTTCTGGGCAAAACCGTACAGGGTGCCGCGACGCAGCCGGGAGCAGAGGGAGCAGGTGGTCTTGCCCTCGGGGATCTTCTCCTTAACGATGGAGTAGGTGTCCTTTTCCAAGATGTGGTAGGGCACCCCGAGGCTCTTGAGGTAAGCGGGGAGGATATCCTCGGGGAACCCGGGCTGCTTCTGATCCAGGTTGACCGCCACCAGCTGGAAGTCCACCGGGGCACGGTGTTTGAGGTTCAGCAAAATGTCCAGCAGGGTGTAGCTGTCTTTTCCGCCGGACAGGCAGACCATCACCACATCGCCCTCTTCGATCATCTTGTAATCGTCGATGGCGCTGCCCACTTCGCGGCGCAGCCGCTTTTGCAGTTTGTTCAGCCGGGTTTGCTGCTTCTGACTCAGCTCTTGCACAGAGGGATCCTCAAAGGCCTGGATAACAGGAGCGGCATTATTCCAGTCTGACCCGGCGGGGTAAAGGGGCAGGGGAGACAAAAACGGCGACCCGAGGGTCGCCGTTGTCATTGAGGCGGACTCAGTTACTCCGCTTTGACCGGCGAGACAAAGCCTTCCGGCTTGATGGCCAGCAGATCGCAGTCCAGGCTGTCGATGACGTGTTCGGCGGTGTTGCCAATCAGGGCGGCGGAGAAGCCGGTGCGGCCCACGGTGCCCAGCACCACCAGCTCCGCGTCCAACTCTTCGGCCAGCTCAGGGATGACATCCTCCGGCAAGCCCTCCAGTACGTGGCAATGGGCGGTGTCGATGTCGTGCTGCTGGGCCAGTTCGCTCACCTTCATCTGATGGTGGGACTTGAGGGACTCGTTGTAGGCGTGGGCGTCGAAATCCGGCAGTTCGATGGCGATGTTCACCGGCGTGCCGGGATAGCCGTTCACCAGGTGCAGTTCGCCGTTGATGGCCCGGCAGAGGGTCTTGGCGTGCACCAGGATCTGATCATTCAGCGTCTGATGGGCGTCGTCCTCTGCCGCCACATTGACCGCCACCAGGACTTTGCCCCGCACCGGCCACTCGTGCTCCTTGACCAGCAGCACCGGTACCGGCGACTTACGCAACAGGTGCCAGTCGGTGGGGGTGAAGATCACCGACTTGAGCTTGTCGTGGTGGTGGGTGGATTTGACGATGACGTCGTGGTCGCCGGCGATGGCCTGCTGGATGATCGCCTCGAAGGGGCGATTGTGCCAGGCCACCTGGGTGTTGACCTTCACCCCTTGGTCACGCAGAGACTGGGCCTGCTGCTCCAGCCACGCCTGGCGCTGGGTGACGATACTGTTGCGCATCGCTTCGCGCTCATCGGCGGAGAGCATCGAGGTCATCTCGTAGGAGAAGTCGAAGATGCAGACGAACAGCGTCATCTCACCCCCACAGCACTTGGCTAGGTGGGCGGCGCGATCCAGCGCGGGCTGCGCTTCGTGGGTAGGATCGACGGCAACGAGGATGCGTTGATAGGTGCCCATGCTTGTCTCCTTAAGCCTTGTAGCCTTTACCTATAGATTGGCAAAGATGGGGCTAATTTCCTTGTTCCAGATCAGAGTTCACCAGAAAGACAACGCCCGGCTTCAGGGCCGGGCGTTTCGGGGATTCAGCGGCCGATGCGGGCGTGGCCGGCCAACTCCTGTAGGGCGTCCACATCGGTGATGGTGATGTACTTGCCCTTGACCTCAATCAGGCCGCTTTTCTGGAAGCGGCCCAACAGGCGGCTGATGGTTTCCACCGTCAGTCCCAGGTAGTTGCCGATATCGCCTCGGGTCATGGAGAGGCGGAACTCCTTGGAGGAGAAGCCGCGGTTACCGAAGCGGGTGGCCAGGTTGCTGATGAAGGCCGCCAGGCGCTGCTCGGCGTTCTTCTTGGACAGCAGCAGGATCATCTCCTGGTCGCCCATGATCTCGTTGCTCATCAGGCGCATGATCTGCTGACGCAGCCGCGGCATGGAGCCGGAGAGCTGGTCCAGGGTGTCGAAGGGGATTTCACAGACCATGGCGGTTTCCAGGGCCTGGGCGAAGCTTTGGTGGGCGTCGGCGTGGATCCCATCGAAGCCCACCACGTCACCGGCCAGATGGAAGGCGGTGATCTGCTCTTCACCGGACTCGGTGATGGTGTAGGACTTGATGGAGCCGGAGCGGATGGCGAACAGGGATTTGAGGGGCTGGCCGGATTGAAACAGCAGGTCCCCTTTTTGAATGGGGCGCTTGCGCTCGATGATGGAGTCGAGTTTGTCCAGCTCATTTGTGCTGAGCGTAAAGGGAATGCACAACTCTGACATGCTGCAGTCGTGGCAGTGAATGGCGCAACCACTGCCCGCAGGCCGTTTCGCGTGTAGGCTATCCAATTTCATCCTGATCCCGTGTTCTGGTCTCTGCCCAATGTTAACTGAGCAGGGCCTTCCAGGCTACCTAATTTGATTTAGCGCAATATAGGCCATCTGGCCGCCGTAGGCAATTAAGACCAAACCGCTCAACAACTTAATCTGTTTTTTACGGATGATCTGCGCCAACTTGTCCGCTGCAGCGCCCATGGCCACCAGGGCCGGCAGGGTGCCGAGGCCGAATCCCAGCATGATCAGGGCCCCTTCCAGCGCCGAGGCGGAGGCCAGGGCCCAGGTGAGGGTGGAGTAAACCAGGCCGCAGGGCAGCCAGCCCCAAAGGGTGCCGGCGAGCAGGGCCCGGGGTGGGGTGTGGATCGGCAGCAGGCGCTGGCGCAGGGGCGCCATGGCACGCCAGAGCGGCGCGCCAGCCCGCTCCAGGTGGGCCAGCAGCGGCAGCCACTGGGCGATGTAGAGCCCCATCAATACCAGCATCCCGGCGGCAGCCAGTTGCAGTGCCGCCAGGTAGCTGTCCACCACAAACAGGGCGCCCAGTGCGCCCGCCAGTCCGCCCACCAAGGCCCCGGCCAGCGCATAGCTGCCGATGCGACCGGCGTTGTAGGCGAAGAGCAGGGCCAGGCGGGACTGAAGGGGCTGGTGAGCCGGCATCGCCTGGCTAAAGGCGCCGACGATGCCGCCGCACATGCCGAAGCAGTGGGCGGCCCCCATCAGGCCCACCAGGACGGCGGCGAAGAACTGGTACTCGCCGGTCACGATTTGTCCGAGGGTTTCTTATCGTCGAAGAGGATGGAGTAGCCTTCGCGATCCAGATCTTCGTACTGCTTGGAGCGCACCGCCCAGAAGAAGGCGGCGACTGCAACGCAGACGAACAGGATGGCGATGGGGATCAAAACGTAGATGATGCTCATGACACCTTCTTAAGCAAACGGAGGCTGTTGGCCACCACCACCAGGGAGCTGAGGGACATGCCCGCGGCCGCCAGGTAGGGAGGCACATTGCCGCTGACCGCCAGGGGCAGGATCAGCAGGTTGTAGCACAGGGAGATCGCCAGGTTTTGCCGGATCACCCGGTTGGTCAGACGCGCCGTGTCGATGCCCCGGACCAGCGGCCCCAGTTTATCACCCAGCAGCACCAGATCCCCATGGCACTTGGCCAGATCGGTACCGCTGCCCATGGCCACGGAGACGTTGGCCCCGGCCAGGACCGGCGCATCATTGATGCCATCGCCAAACATCGCCACCTTATGGCCCTGCTGTTGAAGCTCGGCCAGCCGGGCCAGTTTCTGCTCCGGGCTGCAGCCGTAATGGGCGGGGTTCAGCCCCAGGGACTGGGCGAACTCCCGGGCCTTGGGGTTGGGATCGCCGGAGAGCATCTCGCAGGCCAGCCCCTGTTGTTGGAAACGGGCGATGGTCTCGCTGGCGTCCACCCGGGGTTGGTCCGATAGCTCAAAGGCCGCGACCACACCCGCCTCATCCGCCAGGTAGACCCAGCCGGGTTCGCCGTTGTCGGCCCCGGCAAAGCGCTGCTGTCCGATGCGGTAGTGGCGACCGTTGACGTTGCCCTCCAGCCCCTCGCCGGTGCGGTACACCACCGACTGGGCCTGGTAGGCCAGGTCCCGGTAGGGGACAAAGGCCCGGGCCACCGGGTGGGAGGAGTGGGCCTCCAACGCCGCGGCGATGGCCAGGGCCTCGGTTTCATCGAGGCGGTTTAACTGGTGGGTCTGGCGCAGGCTGAGCCGACCCTCGGTCAGGGTGCCGGTCTTATCGAACAGCAGATGGGTGACCTTGGGCAGGGCCTCCAGCACCCGGCCGCTTTTCACCAACAGCCCCTGCTGCATCATGCGGTTGGTGCCACAGGTCAGGGCCGCTGGGGTCGCTAGGGCCAGGGCGCAGGGGCAGGTGGCTACCAGCACCGAGAGCATGATCCAGAAGGCGTCCTCGGGGGCGTGTTGGTGCCAGAACAGGTAGGTGGCCAGGGCCAGAAGCAGGATCACCGGCACGAAGTACTGGGCCACCCGGTCGGCAAACTCGGCGATCTGCGGTTTTTGGGCCGCCGCCTGCTCCTGCAGACGCACCAGGGTGTTGATGCGCTGCTCGGCCCCCACCTTGGTGACCTCCACTTCGATGGGCTGGTCCAGGTTGACGGTACCGGCGTAGAGTGGCGCCCCCGGGCTTTTTGCCACAGGTTCCTGTTCTCCGGTGAGCATGGACTCGTTGACGCCGGTTTCTCCGCTGAGCAGCACGCCGTCCACGGCGATGCGCTGGCCCGGCAGCACCCGGTAACGTTGGCCGGGCTTCAGACTCTTGGCCGCCACCTGACGCTCCTCGCCATTCTCCAGAAGGAGGGCGGTGGCCGGGATGAGTTTTTGCAGGTTGCTGGCGTTCTCGCTGGCCTTGCGGCGGGCCCGCTGCTCGAAGAAGCGGCCCAGCAGCAGGAAGAAGGTGAACATCGAGATGGACTCGAAGAACACCTCGCCGGTACCGCGAGCGGTGGCGACGCAACTGGCGCCGTAGGCCAGCAGGATGGCGATGGAGACCGGCACATCCATATTGACCCGCAGGCTCATCAGCGAGCGCAGGGCACTGAAATAGAAGGGCTGGGCCGAGTAGAGCACCACGGGGGTAGCAAAAATCATGCTCACCCAGCGGAAGTAGTCGCGGTACTCCGGCTCCAGATCGTAGAAGTAGCCAGTGTAGAGGGCCACGGCCAGCATCATCACCTGCATGGTGGCCAGGCCCGCCAGGCCGATGCGCAGCAGGAAGTTCTGGCTCTCCCGGGCGTCCTTGGCTTCCTGGGCGTCCTGTTGGAAGGGGGCCGCCTGGTAACCAATCTGGCTCATGGAGAGCAGCAGATCAGAGAGCTTCTGCTGAGTGGCGTCCCAGCGCAGCACCGCGCGCTGGGTGGTGGTATTGACGCTGACGTGAGCCACGCCGGGCAGGGCGGCGAGGTGTTTCTCAATCAGCCAGGCGCAAGCCGCGCAGCTGATCCCCTCCACCGACAGCAGCACCTCCTTGAGACCCCCCCGGGCGGCCACAAACTCCTGCTGTACCTCGTCCAGGTCGTAAGCCACCAGGGCCGCCAGGGCCTCCGGCACGTCCTGTTGCTGGCCCTTTTCGGTGCGGTAGCGGTAGTAGTCGGACAGGCCAGCGGCAACGATGGCGTCGGCCACCGCGGCACAGCCCGGGCAGCACATGGCCTTGTCTTCCCCGTTAATCTGGGCGGAGAAGTCCGCGTTGGCGGGCACCGGCTCGTCACAGTGAAAACAGCGCAGCTGTGTCATGACGGCGTCCATGTCAGTTCAGCCAGATCACGCCATCGTGGGGCAGGGTGGCCCGGGTCTGCAGTCGCCAGCTCTGATCGTAGGCGTCGATCTGCACCAGCCAGGTGCCGGACAGGGGGGCGTCCAGTCTCAGACGGTAGGTGCCGGTGCCGTCACGGAACAGCTTCTCGATGAAATCGTGCTGCTCCAGGGTGGCGTGGTGGAACTCCAGCTCGATGGCGGTATCGATGGTCTCTCCGCCGTGCTGAATGATGCGGATCTCATCGTCGGCCACCTCCAGGGTGAAGGCCAGGCCGAGGTTCTTGGCGGCGCGGATGCGAGACAGGTCCTGGTTGATGCCTTTGCCTTCCTTGTAATAGTCCTCCGACACCATGGAAAACTGCGAGTTGGCGGCGATGTAGAAGGTGTAGACGGAGGCGACGACAGCGCAGGCCGGCAGGATGATCAAAAACCAGGGCCAGAACTGCTTGTACCAGGGGGTCTGCTTCATGTTGATTCCTATCATTGGGAGCGGGCTCCCATACTACTGACGCGATTCGGTGATCGCACGAACAAAATCCCGTTCACTCTTGGGTGAACTTTCTCTGTTCAAAACCCGATTTCATCTTGCGGTTTTTGTTGGGGTTTTGAAGAGAAAAAGCTCGGCAAGTTAATCACTTGCTGCATTGCAGTTGCCGCGAAAGAAGAAAGCCCCGCACTGGGCGGGGCTTTGGCCTTACTCGACGTTGAGGCTGTAGACGTACGCGGTGATGAGGTGAACCTTGTCCTCACCCAGCAGGTCTTTCCAGGCGGGCATCACACCGGCACGGCCGTTGATGATGGACTCCTGGATGTAGCCACGGGAACCGCCGTACACCCAGGCATCGTCGGTCAGGTTGGGGGCACCCAGCAGCGGGTTGCCTTCACCGCCCATGCCGTGACAGGCGAAACAGCCCTTCATAAAGGAGGCCTGGCCCGCTTGCGCCAGCTCGGCGTCGTGGTCGCGACCGGAGAGGCTCAGCACGTACTCGGCCAGGCCAGGCACCTCTTCGTCCTCGATGGGCAGACCACCTTTGGGCGGCATCATGCCACGGCGGCCGTTCATGATGGTCGCCTTGATGGTCTCGGGATCGCCACCGTACAGCCAGGCACCGTCGGCCAGGTTGGGGAAGCCGCGGCTGCCCTTGGCGTCGGAACCGTGGCACTGGGCACAGTTTTGCAGGAACAGACGCTGACCGATCTTACGGGCTTCTTCGTCCTGGGCCAGATCCTCGATGGAGCGGGCGGCAAAGGCCTGGAAGATGGGGCCAAAGCGCTCATCGGCATAGGCCACTTCGCGGTCGTACTGGACCAGGGAGGCGGAGTCGTCGGCCCGGGCCGCGGAGGCCTGCTCGCGAGACTGCTCCAGGTTCAGCACCTGCTTGTTGGCGGAGGTCCAGTTCAGCAGGCCGGAGAAGTTGCCCATGCCCGGGTAGAGGGCCAGGTAGATGGCGCTGAACAGGATGGTCAGCACAAACATGTAGCTCCACCACTTCGGCAAGGGGTTGTTGATCTCCTCAATGCCGTCGAAGGTGTGGCCCATGGACTCACCTTCCTCTTTCCCCATCTTGTCCTTCTGACACCAGATCAGCAGCAGAAGGCTGCCGATCAGCACCGCCAGGACACAGAAGATGACGATGATACTTAACAGGTTACTCATCTGCGATTACTCCTTAATGGATCCCTTCGCTTTGTCTTCGTCGGCAAACACCAGATTGGCGGCCTCATCGAAAGACGGCTTCCGTCGCTTGGAGTAAGCCCAGGCAATGATTCCGATCATGCAAAACAGCAGGACCAAGGTGTAGATGCCGTGAAAGGTACCGTAATCCATTGTTCAATCCTTATTTGAGGGCGGTGCCCAAGACCTGCAGATAGGCGATGATGGCGTCCATCTCGGTCTTACCTTTAACGGAATCCGCGTCCTTCTCGATCTCCTCGTCGCTGCCGTAGGGCACGCCGAAGTGGTCACGGAACAGTTTCAGCTTGTCGGCAGTGTGCTTGCCGTCCAACACGGTCTCTTCCAGCCAGGGGAAACCGGGCATGTTGGACTCCGGCACCACGGCGCGGGGGTCAATCAGGTGCACCCGGTGCCAGTCATCGGAGTAACGACCGCCCACCCGGGCCAGGTCCGGACCGGTCCGCTTGGAGCCCCACAGGAAGGGGTGCTCCCAGACGTGCTCACCGGCCACCGAGTAGTGACCGTAACGCTCGGTCTCGGCACGGAAGGGGCGGATCATCTGGCTGTGGCAGTTGGCGCAGCCTTCACGGATGTAGATGTCCCGGCCTTCCATCTGCAGCGCGGTGTAGGGCTTGAGGCCGTCCACCGGCTGGGTGGTTTCCTGCTGGAAGATGAGCGGAACGATCTCGGCGATGCCACCGAAGCTGATGGCGATCACGGTGAAGATGGCCAGCAGACCGACGTTCTTTTCAACAAGTTCGTGCTTGAATTTCATGGTCGGTACTCCTTAAGCCGCGGCCGCTGCGGGTTGCTCAGCGATGCTGCCCTTGGGGGCAGTCACGGTGCGATAGACGTTGTATGCCATCAGCAGCATACCGGCCAGGAAGAACACGCCACCGACGAAACGCACGAAGTAGAACGGGTAGGAGGCCGACAGGGCTTCAACGAAGCTGTAGGTCAGGGTGCCGTCGGCGTTAACCGCGCGCCACATCAGGCCCTGCATCACACCGGAGATCCACATGGCAACGATGTAGAGCACGGTGCCGATGGTGGCCAGCCAGAAGTGCACGTTGATGAGCTTGACGCTGTACATGCGAGCCTGGCCGAACAGGATGGGGATCAGGTGGTAGAGGGAGCCGATGGAAACCATGGCCACCCAGCCCAGGGCACCGGAGTGCACGTGACCCACGGTCCAGTCGGTGTAGTGGGACAGGGCGTTTACGGTCTTGATGGACATCATCGGGCCTTCGAAGGTGGACATGCCGTAGAAGGACAGAGAGACGATCAGGAAGCGCAGGATGGGGTCGGTTCGCAGCTTATGCCAGGCGCCGGACAGGGTCATGATGCCGTTGATCATGCCCCCCCAGGAGGGTGCGAACAGCACCAGGGACATCACCATGCCGAGGGACTGGGTCCAGTCGGGCAGGGCGGTGTAGTGCAGGTGGTGCGGACCGGCCCAGATGTAGAGGGAGATCAGCGCCCAGAAGTGCACGATGGAGAGACGGTAGGAGTAAACCGGACGCTCCGCCTGCTTGGGCACGAAGTAGTACATCATCCCCAGGAAGCCGGCCGTTAGCAGGAAGCCCACCGCGTTATGGCCGTACCACCACTGCACCATGGCATCCACTGCCCCGGCGTAGATGGAGTAGGACTTCCACATGTGCAGCGGAATCGACATGGAGTTGACGATGTGCAGAACCGCAACGGTAATGATGAAGGCACCGAAGAACCAGTTGGCCACGTAGATGTGGCTGGTCTTACGCTTGATCATGGTGCCGAAGAACACCAGTGCGTAACTGATCCAGACCACGGCGATGGCGATCTTGATCGGCCACTCCAGCTCTGCGTACTCCTTGCTGGTGCTGATGCCCAGCGGCAGGGTGATGGCCGCGGCGACGATGATCGCCTGCCAACCCCAGAAGGTGAACGCCGCCAACTTGTCGGAGAACAGCCGGGTCTGACAGGTGCGCTGGACCACGTAGTAGGAGGTGGCGAACAGGGCACTGGTGCCGAAGGCAAAGATCACCGCGTTGGTGTGGAGGGGACGAAGACGGCTGTAGGTCAGCCAGGGGGTATCAAAGTTCAGGGCGGGCCAGATCAACTGGGCGGCGATCAGCACCCCCACAGCCATACCGACGATGCCCCATATTACGGTCATAATGGCAAACTGGCGTACAACCTTGTAGTTGTAGTCGGTTTGCGGATGGGTCAGGTTCATATCGATGCTTCCACTGCAATTTCTGCATTAATTGAGTGCCTGGCGGCGGGACGACAGTTCTGAGACCGGCTCGTGTCCCAAGGAACGCCGCAACGTGATGTTCATCAAGGCGTGCCCATGATACTTGAGGCAGGTCAAAAAACCCAGACAACGGGCTCGCGAAAACCCTGATCTGGATCAAAGTAGCAAACATCTGTTATCAGATAGGTAAAAAATTGAACTGGTGATGTAAAAGTCGCCAATTGCCAAAGGGTTAGTTTTTGACCGAACGCGATTCAGGGGCGCTTTGTACCTACCCTGACGCGCCGCGCGAGCGCTTGGGCCAGGGTGATCGCCCCCAGATGGTTCGCGCCCTTTGGTGTCGATAGAAGCCGGCAGAAGCGTCAGGGACACCTTCCCCTGGGGCTGAGTTTCACCGGGTAATCGCGTAGCATGGCCCCGTGCAGTAAACGGAGAGACTCGAATGCGAAAGGCCATCGGTGTGGCAGTGGGCCTGCTGGCACTCAGCGGGTGTTCCCCGCAAGACCCAGAACAGGGTGAACCTCAGGCTTCTGTGGCCGACCCCAGTTTGTGCCAGTTTGCCGCCGGCCCCTGCGTTTCCGGAGGGTTAGCCCTGTCACTGAGCCCCCACCATGCCCCCAGCGAAAAGCCCCTGGCGCTGTCTTTGGCGCTTAAACCCGGGGAGCGGGCAGTAGAGGCTCGGATCGAGGGCAGGGACATGTTTATGGGGGTGATCCCGGTGCGGTTCGACGACCGAGGCCAGGCTCAGGCCATCTACGGCAGCTGCGCTTCCGATTACATGGTGTGGCGCCTGACGGTCACCCTGGAGAATGCCGAGGGTGAACGCTACAGTCGCTGGTTTGACTGGCTGGCCGACGCCCCTACCGGCTAAAAAGGTGCTTACACCGAGCAGTACTTCACCTCCTTAGCTTGAATCGCGCTGGGATTCAGTTGCTTCGGCTAAGCTTTGGGCAGTCCTCTTTCAAGCGGCCGCACCCGGAGACGAGCTTGTTCACGCTGCTCACCCTTGCCCCATTTTTGCTGCTCTGGCCCATCGGCTTAGATGCAAACCCGCCGCTAACCGGCAGTGAAGCCTGCGGTCAGTGCCACACGTCACAGTACCAGCAGTGGCAGGGCTCCGATCACCAACTGGCCATGGCCGTGGCCACCGAACGGCATGTGCTTGGGAACTTTGATGACCAGCGACTTCAGCTGGCCGGCCAACCCTTTCATCTCTATCGCCAAGATGGCCAGTACTGGGCCACCCTCAATGACGGCGCTGGCCAGGCCCAGACGCTGCAAGTGCAGCACACTTTCGGCCACTACCCGCTGCAGCAGTACCTGGTGACGCTCCCCGGTGGACGGTTGCAGTTGCTGCCCCTGGCCTGGGACAGCCGGGCCGCCGAGCAGGGGGGACAGCGCTGGTTCCACCTCTATCCCCGCGCAGGACCCAATGACCGCTTTTACTGGACCAACACCGGGCAGAACTGGAACAGTCAGTGTGCCGACTGCCACGTAACCGGATATGAAAAGGGCTACGACACCGCCACCAACACCTACCAGAGCCGCTACCAGGAGGCCGGTGTCGGTTGCCAGGCCTGCCACGGGTCCGGTGAGGCGCACCAGCGCTGGGCCTGGGGGGACAGAGCCGGGCCGGATCCGGGCCTGGAGCGCCAGCTCAAAGCCCTGCCCATCGCCGGTGTTCTGGATGGTTTTGCGGCTGATTTGACCTACCGCCAACAGTCTATGGCCTGCGCCCAGTGCCACAGTCGGCGTCTGCAGCTGGATGACGATGCCGCTGTGCTGGATTTTCATCGAAAGTACCGGCTCAATTTGCTCTCGGCTGCCCGCTATCACCCCGATGGCCAGATCGACGACGAGAACTTTGTGCTGGGCAGTTTTATGCAATCTAAGATGGCGGCGGCCGGAGTGGTGTGCAGCCACTGCCATAACCCCCACAGCAGCGAACTGGTTGCGCCCGAACCCCGCCTTTGCCTTCAGTGCCACACCTCAAACTACGCCGAGCGGGCCCACCACCGTCACCCCAATGGCGCCAAGCTCCACTGCAGCGATTGTCACATGCCCGTTTCCACCTTTATGCAGGTGGACCCGCGACACGACCACAGCTTCCGGGTGCCCCGGCCTGATTTGAGTGTCTCCCTCGGCGTCCCCAACGTCTGCAGTGAGTGCCATCAAAAGGACGCCCAATGGGCCTCCGATACCCTGAGGCGCTGGTATCCCGACTCCCCCTATCAACAACAGCGCCATTTCGCCCAAGCGTTTGCAGAGGGCGCTCAACAGCGCGCCGAGGGCGAGCGCGCCCTAGCCCATGTGGCCCAGGACCACACCGAGCCGGACATGGTGCGGGCGGCCGCGCTGTCTCGGCTATTGGCTTACGCCGGCCCTAATGCGGCACTGGCGTTGGCGCGGGCCAGTCGCGAGTCCTCCCCCCTGATTACCCTTGGTGTCATCAAGGGGGCAGGGGGCCTGGCAGCGCCGGATCGCTGGGACCTGCTGAACCCCCTGCTTGATCATCCCAATCCGGCGTTTCGCGCCGATGCGGCGGCGCGCCTGGTGCGTGTCTACTCGGAACTGACGCCGTCACAGCAAGCTGCGCTGGCGCCGGCACTTCAAACCCATCGTCAACGCCTGGCATTTAACGCCGACAGGGGCTTTGGCCGTGTGGCCATGGGGGATCTGGCCCGCCATCTCGGACAATGGCCAGAGGCGCAGGCCCACTATCGCGATGCGGTGGCGATAGAGCCCCGGTTTGCCCTGGGCCATGTGCGCCTGGCCGAGGCACAACGGGCTATGGGCCAGAATGAGGCCGAGCGTGCCACGCTCTTAAGTGCCCGGGAAAGGCTGCCGGAATCCGCCGCCATCGCCTTTGCACTGGGCCTTAGCCAGGTGCGCAGTGATGAGCCCAAAAGTGCTCGGCAACAGTTGGCCCAGGCGGTCTCTCTGGCACCGGAAAACCCCGATTATCGTTACGTGTACGCCTTATCGCTTGAGGCAGTGGCGCCAGACCAGGCGGTAGAGCAGATGATGGCGGTTTATGAGCGAAGTCGCTTCCCCCGCCATCTCTATGCGGCCTGTGAGCTGGGCCTTCGGAACGCACTGCCCAGCAGCGGAGCCTGCCTGAAACGCTTGGCCGACGAAGTGGGGCCCAACTGGGCAGATGCGTTGAAACAGCGCTATCCGTAGGGCAGGGCGGGGATAACTTATTGCCACAAGAGTTTGACGAAAGGGCGAATATTCGTACAAATGGAGGGCCATATTGCAAAGGAGCCTGCCATGCCCACCCGTTATCTGCTGACCCTCAAATGCCCGGATCAACTGGGGGTAATGGCCAGAACCGCCGGGTGCCTGCACCAGCATGGCGCCTTTATCACCGAGGTGTCCCACTACAGCGACCCGAAAACTGAGACCTTCTTCTCCCGCACCGTTTTTGATGACCGATTTCTCTCCTGTGGGTATGAACAACTGGAAAGGGATTGGCAGGCGTTGGCGCAGAGTTTGTCCATCGAATACCAGTTACGGCCTCTGGAGGCCAAACCCAAGCTTTTGATCGCCGTATCCAAAGAGGATCATTGCCTTAGCCATCTTTTGACCAAGTGGCGGGCCGGAGTATTACCGGTGGAGATCGTCGGTGTAGTGTCCAACCACCGGGACTGTGAAAGCGTGACGCGCTGGCATGGCTTGCCGTATTTTTATCTGCCCATCTGTAAAGAGACCAAAGGGCAGCAGGAGGCGGAACTGCTTGGGCTGTTTCGGGAGCTCGGTGCGGATTACCTGGTGCTGGCGCGCTACATGCAAATCCTGTCCGACGGCTTATGCGAGCAGCTGGCCGGGCGGGCCATCAACATCCACCACAGTTTCCTACCGAGCTTCAAGGGCGCACGGCCATATCACCAAGCCCACGAACGGGGGGTAAAAGTGATTGGCGCCACCGCGCATTTCGTCACACCGGATCTCGATGAAGGCCCCATCATCTGTCAGGAGGTGAAAGCGGTGGATCACCGGGCGTCGGTGGAGCGGATGATCCACATTGGACACGACATCGAAGCGGTGACCCTGGCAGATGCCGTTCGCTTGGTGGCGCAGCAGCGGGTGCTGCTGAACGGTCAACGCACAGTGGTGTTGGAATAGGGCTAAGCCGTGGGTGATGCGGTGGGCTGCCAAACCGGGGCCGGGCATCCGCTTATCCTTACAAATGCGGCATTTAACATAATATACATTGTGCGCATTTATGTGTGTGGCGCGCTTTAGTGCCGGTAATCCTATTTATCGGCATTATTCTTAGGCGGCCCGCGCCAGTGCTCTGGACAGTCGGCGCTGCTTCAGGCTCTCCTTGATGGGCCTTAAGGGTTGCAGCCCCCGGCGCAGCATCGAGGCGCGGCGTAAAAACCGCTGCTCCTTTTCGCTTAGCTGCGTGCCGTCCACCTGGTTGATGGTTCGGTACAGGTGATACTGCGTCACCCGCTTGGCAATCCACCACGCCGGTGCCCACACATCCTGGCGCAAGGTGGTTCGTTCGAAATCCACCATGCGCAAAGTGCCATTCTCGTCGCGCAGTATGTCCCTCAGCGGCATGGCGTGCCTGGCCACACCCGAGTCGAGAATGGTGTCCACCAGAGCGCGCAACTGCGGCAGCTCCCGGGCGAATAGCTGGTTTACAGCCTGCCCAGGCAGTCGCGTCATGGTCAGGGTCTGGCTCTTATCATCGTGACTCAGCAGCGTTGGAAACCGGTCCTCGTTGCTGAGAAGGCGCAGACCCTCGCGGTCGCGACGGTAACGCAGTGTGGCATTGGTGGTCGGCTTAAAGTGCTTGGTGACGCGGTCCTCGCTCAACCGAACCCGCATTTTGTTTGTCTCGTACACGCCATTGATGACTGTTTTGTTGGTTGCCGTACCCATGTCCCGACCCGGTGGTGATGTTTGAGGGCCGTGATGATAGCGACACCAGCCCTCTCAGCAACGTCAAAAGCGAGGATCTGATCAGTCAAAACGGGTCCACAGTGGGGGATCGCCCACCTTGTCCAGCAGAAAATCGATAAAGGCGCGCACCTTGGCGTGCACGACCTGGGACTTGGGATACACCAGCCAGATGGCGGTGTTGTCCATCACTTCGTGATCCGGCAACACCCGCACCAGGCGGCCCTCGGCCAGGGCGCGGTAGACGCTCCAATGGGCGTTCATGGAGATGCCAATCCCCGCCTCCGTGGCGATCCGCATGCTGGTGCCATCGTCGCAGATCACCCGCTTAACGGCGCCATTCGGGGGGAAGGTCCCGACCGGCTCGCCATTGCGGTTTGCCAGCTTTCTGCCGTGGCCGTCCATAAACACCAACAGCTGATGGTCAGCTAAGTCCTGGGGTGTTTTGGGTGTCCCCTGTTTGGCCAGATAATCCGGCGACGCGCAGAGTATTCGGGTGTCCTCGGCGAGCTTTCGGGCCCGCAAACCGCTTTCCGGGATGGCGTAGTTACGAAGGGCGAGATCATACCCGCCCTCCACCAGGTTGACTGGGTTATCGGACAGGTGAAGCTCTACGTTGAGACTGGGGTGCTGAGCGAGAAACTCCGGCAATATGGGGGCCACGAACAGCTGGGCAAAGGTGCTGGAGGCGGCAAAGCGCAAGGTGCCAGTGATCTCGTCACAGCCGTGGCCCAGCGCCGCCAGGGCCGCATCCTCCTGGGCTAGCATGGCCCGGGCAAAAGGCAGAAACTTGGCCCCCTCTGGCGACAGGGCCACCTTGCGGGTGGAGCGGTGAAGAAGCTCCACACCGAGGCCCTGCTCCAGCTTGGACAGTCGGGCACTGGCCACCGCCGGAGCCAGGCCCAGCTGGCGTCCGGCAGCGCTGATGTTAAGCCGCTCGGCGGCGGTGACAAAAAGCTTGAGTGCCTCGGTATCCATAAGGGGGCAAGTCCGTCATAAGTGGGCTTAAGTATATGCCCTGCCCCCCTGGGTTGACCGAACCGGTTGCCTGCCCCCCTACTTCACCTCCTGGACACTCAGCACCAGGGCCTCCCAATTGCGCTGGTTGTCCAGATCGAACTGGGCGCCCTGCTCGTCCGCCCAGGCAAAGCGCTTGATGGCCGGGGTCTTGCTGGTGGCCTGGTAGAGCCAGTAGGCTTCGGCTTTGAGCGCCTCCTCAATGGGCTTGTCGATGGACTCGTACACCGTCCGCTTGCAGGCGTTGATGGACTCGGCGGGAAACTGGGCGATGCGTCGGGCCAGCTTCTCCACGTAGGGGCCAATCTCATCGGGCTCCAACGCCTTGTTGATGGTGCCGTAGTCCTCGGCCTCGTCGGCGGTAAAATCCCGCGCGCTTAGGATGATCTCAAGCGCCCGTCCCAGCCCCACCTGACGGGCCATGCGAGATGCCCCGCCCCCACAAGGCAGGATCCCCATGCCCACCTCCATCTGCATGAACTTGAACTTGCCCCGGGCGGCAAAGCGCATGTCACAGGCCAGGGCGAACTCATGCCCGCCGCCCCGGGCAAAGCCCTCCAGCTTGGCGATGGTGGCCTGGGGCAGTTTGCTGACGCGTTCCAGCACCGCTTGCAGGTCGAGCAGCTGGGCCTCCTCCCTCGACACCGCCTCGGTAGACATCTCTTTAAGCAGGTTGGTGTCGTAGTGGCAGACCCAGATCTCGGGGTTGGCGGATTGGAACACCACGACCTTAATGCTGCGGTCCCGCTCCAGGCGAAGCGCCAGCGTGTTGAGATCGGCCAGCATCTCCTGGCCCTGCACATTCACTGGGGGAAAATCGAAGGTGACCCAGGCGATGGCATCGGCGACATCGACCTTGAAGGTGGTGAAATTCTCGTAAGCCATGGCTCCATTCCTCTTAAGGGTTGAGTGCGGCCACTGATAGGGTGACCCTGTGAGAAATAAAACTAGAGGCTCATATAACGGACGTAAATTAGGGAAAGGAAAAACAGAATTTGGCTATTGAATATAATAAATCTGCAGTACTGATAATGGGATTTCTTACGTAATTTGGCGTGTGAGCATGAACCACAAATAAAGCGACAATTGTTATAGATTATCGTGTTTTACATAGGGGGCTAACACCCATTTTCTGGATGGCATGAACAAAAGAAACGGGGGCCGAGGCCCCCGCGGTATTAATACCATATCAGTTATTGGGTACCGGAGGATGGATCTGCACGTTACCGCCGTCCAGGTCCCCTTCACAACGGGCCACTTCGCTGCCTTGGCCGTCGTAGATCACCATGGAGATGCGGTCGTAGCCATTACCCCGCTTACCGGCCGGCTCACCCGCATCCTGCAGATACCCGTCACAGGTGTAGCCGTCATCGTTGTTAAAGCGTCCAGTACACTCGAAGTACAGGGTGTCCACCACCAGGCCCTTGTTGGCACCAGGCTGCTGTGGGCCGCCTTCCACTTCATCTTCACAACGCACCGCTTCGATGTCGTTGGTGTGGAACTTGTCTCCCTCTTCCGCGCCGGTGTCCGGCCCGTCAGTGTGGAAGTTCACCTCGAAGGCACCGGAGGGCGGCGGACCTACGTTACCACCGAAGGTGCACTGCTTGGGCCCGGAGACCACGCCGGCGTTAAAGAAGCCGCCGGTGGTGACCCAGCAGGGCCGCTCGGGATCTTCTTCCAGGGTGACACCGGTGATGGCGCCGGAGCCGCCCATCACGATGCGCATGATCTCCACCCCTTCAATGCCAATGTCCTGGGTGTAGACACCATTGTCGCCGGTCGGGTGCAGGGTTAGCATCTTCGGTGCCGGGAAATCCGGCCCCATCAGGTAGACACTGGTGCCGTCCTCCCCTTCAACCTGTTCCACATCCATATAGCTGATGGTGTTGATGGTGACGGTCTTGCCGCCCTTGATGCCGCTGAAGTCCAGTTCGAAGAACTGACCTTTCTGATCGTCGTCATCCGGGTCCACTACGTTGGCGTCATCGGGATCAATATCGCCGTTGCCGTTGGTATCCACCAGGCCTTCCGGCTCGTTGATGATCAACACATTGCCTAACGGCATGTCGTTCTCATAGGGAGAGCCCGCTTTACCGCCACTGTTGGGGTCCGCGCGGTCGTCCACCCCGGGGCCGCCGAAATCTTCATTGGGGGTGCCCAGGTCATCGTCACCGCCGGTGGGATTGCTGGAGTCAAAGATCACCGCGGCATTGTCGTCCATGGAGAGATCCGGGTTAAAACCATGGATGTAGACCGTGCCGCCCTTCAGGCCCGAAGCGCCTTTACCGTTGGACAGTTCGCCGACAATTTTGCCGGTGGGGAGTTGATCAAAATGGAGCTCGGCGGCGGAGACGCCAAAGGCGAAACTTACGCCGATTGCGCACAGGGTTGGAACCGCACAGATAGAACGGAATCGTCTCATAACAGCGCCCCTTAGTTTTGTTGGGCTAAGAGAGAGTTGGCCGGGGTGGCCAGTCCGAGGCGCAAGTTTAGTCAATGCTTTACGGTTTTATTTGGGGTCGAACTGAATCTTCATCAAAGCGTTACGGAGATATTCATCCACAGCGCATTGATTAAACGGAGTCTTTTTTACTGGATTTTTTATGATTCTGAAAAATATGGTTTTTAAAAATCATATTTTTCAACCGCGTAGATAAATCGCGTCTATATAACATTTGCGTCTCTCTATATTGCTAAACTCTATTTGGGACAACGCAGTGTCGAACTCATTCGTCCCGATTGACCATATCCAGCTCTTCCAATAGCTCCTGGTAGTCCATGTCGATCATACTGTGGTCCACCCGATGCGGCACCAGGGCGTAGAGATCGTAATGCTCCGGATGGTTGGCGTTCAGCTTGATGCCGTAGCCACGGTTGGCCGCTTGCTCGGCCAACAGGTTAAATCGCAGTCCCATGAGGTTTCCTCCCTCCCATTACCACATGTGGTAATGGGTAAAATCCATGTTCTGGTGAGCCATGACACTCAAATTTAAAGAAAAAGACAGTTACCACATGTGGTAACCTTTGCTTGCCCGTTGCCAAAAGTGTAGCCCCAATGCCAAAACCCCTGCCCATCACCTGTGACGTTATCCAGTTTTTGCTGACCCGCTCGGATCCCTTCCTGGTGCGCTACGCCAGTTTGGTTCAGCCGCACGCCTGGCGTCAGCGCGTACGGGAAGAGCAACTGCCCAATTGGCTCGCCCGAGAAGCCCAGGGGGACGCCACTTTAGAGCCGGAGCTGATTGAGTTTATCACCCTCACCTTCGGCGCCGGACGCTTGCCGATGCTCCGTCGCCGGTACAGCAGCCATCGCCATCGAGCCGGCCGGGACAAACGCTCGGTGGATCTCGATGCCGATGCCCTGGCCGCGCTGGAACGGATACGAGCTCAATATCGTCTGGACTCCTACTCCGAAACCATCCTTTGGCTCACCAACGAGGTTGAGCGCGTCGCGACTGATTGACGAATTTGCTGGGGCTTATGCCCCACTTTGCTCTCTTAGTGGCACCCTATTAGATCAGATAATTGCCGTTAGTTGATCTAATTAGATGGGTTGGCTAGGATCCCAGACAGCCGCTTCTTTCCTTTGAGATTTCGATGCCCACACTGCCGGAGACCATCACCCCACCACAGGGCTTCAGTGTGATGGTCGATGAGATAGACCAGGCGCTGTTGGACCAGATCCAGCGGGCCCGCCTGTCGGAGAAAACCTGGCAGGCACGGCGTTCGGATCTGCGCCAGTTCGGTTTCTGGTGTCAGGCCCACAACCTGGTGCCCAACCAGGCCAGCGAGGCGGACCTGTGCTTGTGGTTGACGCATATGGCCTGTGAAGGGCGTCCCAATCGCTTGGTCTACAGCCCGCACAGTCGCCAGTCCCAACTGGTGGCGGGCCCTGCCCTCTCCATTCGCTCCATTCGTCGCCGCCTCTCCACCCTCAAGTGGTGGATGGGCCAGCAGGGTCGAACCCCCAACCCCGCCGCCGGTGCACTGGTGCAGGATCACCTTGCCGGCATCGTCCGCTTGCTGCCGGGCCGGCCGAAACGCGCCCAGGGGTTGGGCGCCGATCCCCTGGCGCAGTTGATGGCCACCCTGCCTGAGGGCGAGTTTATCGAGATCCGGGACAAGACGCTGCTGGCCGTAGGCTTTGCCGGCGCCTTGCGGGTCAGCGACCTGGCGGCTTTGCAGATAGAGGATGTGCGCCTGTACCCCAACGGGGCCAACCTGGGTTTTGAAACCCGAAAACGCCGCAGTGAATTCAGCCAGGTGCCCATTGTCGCAGGCGCGGACCCTGCCCGTTGCCCCGTTGCTTTGTTGCGCCGTTACCTGGCGTTGCTGGGGGACAGCCAGGGGCCGCTGTTTCGTCGCGCCAACCGCAATCGGGCGCCCATCGAGAAGGCGCTGCACCCCAGCTCCGTTGCTCGCATCATCATGAAACGGGCCACCGGGGTGGGCCTTAAGGCCAGTCACGGTGGGATCTCCGGCCACAGTTTGCGGCGCGGCTTTATCGATTCAGCGCTGATGCGAGGTGCGCCCATCAGTGAGGTGATGAAGATCTCCGGCCACCGGGACCCGAAAACCCTGATGCTCTATCTGGACGATCTGGGCCACTTCGACCAACACCCGGGGCAAGGGCTCTACTGACCCTCCTTGCTGTTGATGGCATGGTCGAGCCTGTCCAAGGGTTTGGCCTTGGCACTCTGATGCCGTTCGACCCGGCTGGTGTGCAGGTATTGGCTGGTGGTATCGATGGAGTCGTGCCCGGCATCGGCCCGCACGTGCGCCAGCGGCCGGGCATTGAGATTGATGTCGTGGGAGATCCCGGTATGGCGCAGGCTGTGGGCCGTCATCACGGCCATCTCCGCGGCATCTTCAACTAAGCCATCACGCCGCGCCTCCTCTGCGGCCGCGGCGATCACGCCATCCACCAACTCCCGGATCTGACGCTGCCCCAGGTTGGCGTTGCGCTCGCCCTGGTCTCGCCCCCGTCCCGCCGCCCGGTGACGGCAAAACAGCGGCGTCAGTTCTTTGGGGGAAGGCAGAGGCGCAAGACCCAGATAACAGCGGTAGCGCTTAAGGGCGGACAGCAAGGCATCGGAGACGGCCACGGTACGACTCTTTCCCCCTTTGCTCACCGGCACAAAAAAGCCCCAGACGCCGGTTTTGCTGTCCCGGCGAAACTGTCCCATGACCGGACTGAACCCCGGCCGGGCCGAGACTTCCGACACCCGCAGGTAGCAGCTGTAAAGTAAGGCCATCAAAAACAGCGTGCGTTCGTGCTGCTGGGGTGACTCGTTGGCCAGTCGCTGTGCCTTGGCCATCACGTAGGACCACTGCAGCTCGGTAAAGGCCTTGAGCGGTTGCTCTTCCGTAGCCGGCTCCGACAGCGGGCCCAGGTAACGCCCCCGCTTGAGCAGCAGCGCCGCGGGATTGCGATCGCTGTAATCCATGTCGTTCAGGTAGGTAAAGAACGCCGACAGCAGCGCCAGCTTGGTTTTAAGCGCCGAGGGGCTGAGCCGGTATGGCAGCCGTCTGCCCAACTCAGTCTTGCCCAGGAAGGGACGCCACAAGGGGTTGGGCCTTCGCTCGCTGCCACCGCCACGAAACTGTGCCACGTTGCGATACCCGATAAGGGCCGCCGGGGGCTGTTGGCAATAGGCCAGGTAACGCACCAGCAGACGGCGGTCGACCTGAGCCACGCTCACCTCCTCCACCTGCCAGCACCAATGCAAAAAGGTGGTCAGCTCACTGCGATGGGATTTGTAGTTGTTTTCGTTGTGACGCTGCTCCACCAACCAATCCAGCGCGTGCTCGTACAGCAGCGCCGCATCCTCGATACCGCCACAGACAATGCCAGCGAGGTACTGATTGATAAAGCCGTTGGAGGTTTCAAAATGCGCTAAGGTGTCGAAAAGCGGGTGTGCCGGAGGCCGATCCAGTGCCATGTTTTACCACAACTGTGTTTTTATACAGTATCGCATGGTGAGGGCCTGATTTCACGGCCTTTGTACGCCCCGCGCCCCCAAGCCCCTATGGTATAGTGGCCCCTTTGCCCGAATCCGGAGAGCTGCCTCTTGCACAGCCAGAAATTGGCCCCCTCGGCCCTGTCCCCCGTTTACCCGTCGCTCATCACCAACACCACCGGCGGCCCCCTGTGCCCCTGGACCCTGGGGCAGGACCGCAGCCTGGATGCCTGGGCGCTGTTTGAACGCTGCGACGGTCAGCATCTGTTTCTGACCCAGTTTCCCGGTTTCGACGGCGAAGCGCTGGTGCAATCGCTCTATGACCGCCTGCCGCTGGTCAACGCCCCCGGGGTCCTCGCCTCCATCGAACAGGAGGACCGCCAGGCCCTGGTCAAGCTCACCGCCGAGCAGTGGCAAAAACGCCTCAATAATGACGACAGCCCCCTTGGCGAGAACGACAAACTGACCGCCCTGGTGGAGCTGATGCCCCTGCGGTTTGTCGATCAGCCGCTCTCCCGTCGCACGCTGTTGGGCAACGTCGATAAAAATGGCGCCTACCATGCCGGGCTGCTGTCCAGCTGCGAGGTCCTGGTGATCCCCGCCGAAGGCCTGCTAGAGAAGCCCAGCCGGTGGTTTATGGTCAAGGAGGCCCTCAAACGCGGGTACATCGCCTTCAGCGGCTCCCCCATTCGCATACCGGTATGCTGCAAGGTGGTGATCCTGGGGGATGTAATGGACCACGACACCCTGCACGCCGTCGATCCCAGCTTTGCCGGGCTGTTCAGCCTGGTGGGGGAAAGCCAGTCCGAGTGGTTTGTCGACAAGGAGGAGGACGCTCAGCGCTGGGCGTTGGGAGCGCAATCCATCGCCAAACAGTACTGTGGTCGGCCCTTGAGTGATGAGGCCCTGACCCGACTGGCCCGCTACGCCAGTCGTCTTTGTGAGCACCAGGGCCGTTTGAGCCTGGCCTGGCACGAGCTGGGCCTGCTGTTGGGCCAATGCGAAGGCAGTGGTGCCGTCTCCCTGGCCCAGCTTCAACAGGCGATCCTCGCCCAGGAAGCCCGCCATAACAGCGTGGAGATCTACGCCCAGCGCAATGTCGAGGAGGCCCTGGTACGGGTGGATACCGAGGGGGAGCGCACGGGCCAGATCAACGGCCTGACCGTGGTGGATTACTGTGGCCACAGCTACGGCGAACCGGCGCGGATCACCGTCTCGGTGCACTACGGTGACGGCGAGGTTGCCGACATCGAGCGCAAATCCGAGCTGGGGGGCAACATTCACGCCAAGGGGATGATGATCCTCTCCGCCTGCCTCTACCGCATCTTCGGCCAGGATGAGCCCCTGCATCTCTCCGCCAACATCGTATTCGAGCAGTCCTACCAGACCATCGACGGCGACAGCGCGTCCCTGGCGGAGTACTGCTGCCTTATCTCCACCATCGCCAATGTGCCGGTCAAACAGGGTTTGGCCCTTACCGGCGCCATCGACCAGTTCGGCAATGTTCAGGCCATTGGCGGCATAAACGAGAAAATTGAGGGCTTTTTCCACCTATGTCGCTACCGGGGGCTGACCGGAGAGCAGGGGGTGATCCTGCCTAGAGCAAACACTCGTCAGCTGAATCTGAGCGACGAGGTGATCGAAGCGGTGGCGGCGGGTCAGTTTCACCTCTACCAGGTGGATGCGGTGGAGGAGGCTCTGATGCTCCTCACCGGGCGTGAAGTGGGCCAAGCCGATGAGGATAACCGCTTCGATGAGAAAAGCCTTTACGGCCTGGTACAGCAGCGTCTGGACCGCATGGCCGGCAATGACGAGCCGCTGCCCCCCAGTTGGTGGCGTCGCGCCCTGGACGCACTGTTCGATCGCAGCTGATCGGAGTTGTTTGGCGTACAGCTGTTCGCTAATCTGTCAGCACTTTTTGTTGAAGCTAGACGATAACGATGCAAGTGGCAGAACAACTACAACCGATCCATGACTCCAGTTACGACAAGGACGCGCTGGTCGAAAGCGGCAAAGGCCGTCTGTTTGGTGAGGACGCCCCTCGCCTGCCCAAGGACAACATGCTGATGCTGGACCGCATCGTCACCATCAATGACGACGGCGGACGATACGGTAAAGGGGAGATCATCGCCGAGCTGGACATCGATCCCAGCCTCTGGTTCTTTGACTGCCACTTCGAGTCCGATCCTGTGATGCCGGGTTGTCTGGGCCTGGACGCCATGTGGCAGCTGGTGGGTTTCTTCCTGGCTTGGCAGGGTGCCAAGGGCAAGGGCCGCGCCCTGGGCGTTGGGGAAGTGAAATTCACCGGTCAGGTGCTGCCTGAAGCGAAGAAGGTGACTTACCACATTCACCTCAAGCGCACCATTCACCGCAAGCTGATCATGGGCCTGGCCGATGCCACCCTCTCCGTGGACGGTCGTGAGATCTACGCCGCCACGGATCTGAAAGTGGGCGTGTTCCAGGACACCTCCAGCTTCTAAGCCAGCAGTTTCTCGATATCGCCGGCGATCGACTCAGGTTTGGTCGTCGGCGCGTACCGCTCCACCACCCTCCCCTCGCTGTCCACCAGGAACTTGGTGAAGTTCCACTTGATGTTGCTGCCCAGCCAGCCGCCCTTCTGCGTTTTCAGCCACTGGTACAAGGGGTGCGCCTCGCCGCCATTGACCTCCACCTTGGCAAACAGGGGGAAGCTGATGTTGAACTTAAGGTCACAGAAGTTTTTGATCGCCTCATCGTCCCCCTTCTCCTGCTGACCAAACTGGTTGCAGGGAAACGCCAGTACCGCGAAGCGGTCGGCACCGAAGCGCTTCTGCAGCGCCTCCAGGCCCTCGTACTGGGGCGTAAAGCCACAGGCACTGGCGGTGTTCACCACCAAGAGCACCTTGCCCTGGAAATCCTGAAAAGACTGAGTGTCGCCGTTGTTGAGTTGGGCGTCGAACTGGTAGATGGTCCCTGACATGTGATGCCTCCTTTTTCCGTCAGCATACGCCATGGCGCGGGCACTAAAAAGCCCTCCAAAGGGAGGGCGACTGAAGAGGGTTACTTAGTGAACAATCCGGTTTCTCGGCCATCTATGGCTTCCCGCCATCCTCCTAGCCAGTGCATCTTCGCGTCCGCTGCTTGATAGGGGCAGTTCTCCTTGGACCGGCCGGTCAATCCCGCCTGAAATCCGCGGGAAAACGCCCGCTCCATCTTATCCCGTTTCTGTCTTTTCATTGGCATTCCATCCCTCGATACAGTGATGTGCAATGGGGTGAGGCGTTGCGCCTCAAGACAATAGTTGATGTTTTTTTCGGCGAGATCAATAGCGCAAAACCCTTGACATTGCGCTTCGTTAATTAAGCTTTTGAGTCAATTGAATTAAAAAAATAAGAAAGGGGGCTAAGCCCCCCTTTTCACTCAGATTCGCGAAAGACTCAACCGCGACGGCGACGCCAGAACAGCAGCGACGTAAGGGCCATCAACCAGCCCATTCCCAGGCTGGCGCCTTGACGCTCGTTGGGCGGCGGATTCAGGCCGTCCTCGATGGTCAGGCTGCACATCTGATCGGTGCTGACCGGCTTGAGCACAATGGCCCGCGGCACCTGGTTGGTGGTGGGGTTGCCATTGGCGTCGTTCTCGATCACCGGCTTGCCGGTGTCTTCGTCGATGACGACCACGGTACGGTAGGTGATGGTACCGTCTTCGTTCTCAAACTCCTTCAGCTCGGTCTTCACCCGCGGCAGGCTCACCAGCGCGGTGGCGGTGATGGTGCCGTCATCGGCGATCTCGTTGGCGTCCACGGCGATGATCTCCACCTCGTACTCGATGGTGGTGGAGAAGTTCTCGCTGTCGACCACGGTGTAACGCTTCCACAGACGGCCCTCTTCATCCTCCTCGACACCGCTGTCGCCCTCCTGGGCCGGCACATAGCCACGGGACCCGCAGGTCAGCAGCTCGTTGAGGTTGATGAAGTCATCCTGGGTACTGTCGTAGGCAAAGGCGCGTACCCGGCGCGGCAGGTTCTTAACCCGGTCTACTTCGATGTTGCCTACCACGATGCCGTTGTTGTTCACGGAGCGGGCGATGGAGGCCAGGTCGGAACGGCTGTCGAAGAAGTCGTTGGGCTCGGTAAACATGAAGCGCTTACCGTCGCGGAAATCCTCCGGCTCCTGGCTCAGATCCACGATACCGAACTTGTTGCGCTCGTAGCCGTCGATCCAGCGGCGCACCACGCCGATGGCCAGTCCGTTGTCGTTCACGTCGTAAGCGATGGACTGCACCACACGCTCACTGTCTTCCCGGGTGGGGCCAATGGGAAACAGCTCGTAATCGCCGCCCTGCTGCAGCCAGCTCTGGGCGTAGAGCGCGCTCAAGGGGCGATCGGAGTTGCTCAGCTGGTTGCCTCGACCCACCACGTAGTTGTCCACCGCGGTGCTCACCCCCAGGGCCTGGGCCAGGTAGATGTTGTCCCGGTCGCTCTCGTTGGGCAGCTCTTCAGGCACGAACCCCAGGTCCAGCTCCCGCTGGTCACTGGCTTCCAGGGTCACCGGGTCCACCTGCCACAGGTAGGCCCGGGTCTGGTAGGAGATCCCGCCGGTGTTCTGCTGGTTCTGGATGCAGATCTCCACCGGGGTGGGGACAACGTCGCTGTCCTCATCCGGCTCTGCCGCCGCGATGCAGGCATCCAGGTTTTCGGTAGAGATCTCGGTAAAGTCGGTGGAGGCGTAACCGGCCACCAGGCCGTTGATGTTGACCGCCGCGGCCACGCTGTTGCCGCCGGTCACCACCGGGGTGGGATCCAGCTCTTCGTCCTCGGTGACGTAGGTCAGGGTGTTCGCCGGGGGTAGCAGCAGGTTGAAGCCGACTTCGTTCTGAACAAAACCGCGGTTCTCAAACAGACGGTGGTAGAAGAATTCGGAGCAGTCGGTCTCGCCCTCCGGGTCACAGTTCTCGTTGGTGACCGGATCTTCCATCAGCGCGGAGGTGCTGCCCACTCGCAAACTGGTGCCGTCGGCGCCGAAGTAGAACGCGTTGGTCCGCGGGTTGGTATCAAACTCGTCCGGGTCCTCGTCATCGGGGTTCAGCTTGGGCGGCGTGTCCTCCAGCAGAGGCACGTAAACCGGTTCCCAACCATTGCCCGCGTTCTGTTCAAACAGGAAGTTGTTGCCGACAAAGGGTCGGAACACGCTGTTGGAGGTCACGGACTCTTCCGGCAGGATGGCGTCGATGACGTCATCAATTACGTTGCCCTCGTCATCCACGGTGGCGTCGTTCACGCCCTTGGCGATCCCCAGGGTGCTTTCGCCAACCACTGAGGCGCCGTAGCCGTTTCGGGTGTTCTCCAGGGTGCCGCGCACCGAGAACACCTCGTTAATGTTGACGATCTCGTAAGCGGGCCAAACGGTTTGGGCTTGAGCGCTGGCAACGCCCAGGCTCATTGCTGCACTGACAGCAAGGGCCACCTTCCGGGTGGCAAACAACTTCGGGCTCATAGTCTCCCCTTAAGCCTGACCCTGCATCGCTTCGAGCTCTTCCCAGCGTGCAAAGTCTTGTTCCAATTCTTGTTCTTTTTCGGCTAATCGGTTTAGTACGGCGTTTACCTCTTGGCTGTCGCCATCGAAAAAACCGGGTTCTGCGATTTGAGCCTGCAAAGATTCGATCTCTGTTTCCAGCGTTTCCAACTTGGCGGGTAACGCGTCAAGCTCCCTTTGGAGCTTGTATGTTAGCTTCTTCGGCGGCGCACTTGAAGGCGCGGTTTTGGGCTCTGGCTCAGTTTTCACCGCACTTGGCGCATCGCCGGTGGATTGCGCCTCCTCGGCCCGGTAGAACTGTGCCCCCAGATGCACCGCATCCTGATAGCCGCCAACGTACTCGACCCAGCGCCCCTTGCCGCCAAACCACCAGGTGGTGGTCACGGTGTTGTCGATGAATTCCCGATCGTGGGAGACCAACAGCAGGGTGCCTTCGAACTCGGCCAGCTTGGCCTCGAGCAGTTCGAGGGTTTCGACATCCAGATCATTGGTAGGTTCATCCATCACCAGCAAATTCGCGGGCTTGAGGAACAGCTTGGCCAGCAGCAAGCGGTTCTTCTCGCCACCGGAAAGCGAACTGACCGGGCTGCGGGCCCGAGCCGGAGCAAACAGAAAGTCCTGCAGGTAGCCCAGTACGTGACGGTCGCGTCCGCCGACGGTGACCGTATCCTTGCCCTCACCGACGTTCTCCTGGACGGTTTTGTCCGGATCCAGCTCCAGCCGGTGCTGGTCGAAATAGGCCACCTTCAAATTGGTGCCTTGTCGGACACTGCCCTCCTGGGCCGGCAGCTGCTCCAGCAGCAATTTGATCAGGGTGGACTTGCCACAGCCGTTGGGGCCAATCAGGGCGATGCGGTCGCCGCGCATCACCGAGGTGGTCAGTCCGCGAACGATGTGGTCCGCTTCCCAGGCGTACCCCAGGTCCTTGATGTCAAACACCAGTTTGCCGGAGCGCTCGCCCTGGGCCATGGTCATGGACGCCTTGCCCTGACGGGTGATCCGCTCGGCGCGCTCCCGACGCATCGCCTGCAGGGCACGAACCCGGCCCTCGTTGCGGGTTCGCCGGGCCTTGATACCCTGGCGGATCCACGCCTCCTCCTTGGCCAGCTTCTTATCGAACAGTGCCGCCTGCTCCTCCTCGACCCGCAAGGCTTCCTCTTTGCCGGCCAGGTAGCTGGCGTAGTTGCCGGGAAAACTCAGGATCTGGCCCCGGTCCAGATCGATGATCCGGGTCGCCATGCGCCGGATAAAGCCCCGGTCGTGACTGATAAAGACGATGGAGCCCTCGAAGCCCAGCAGCAGAGTTTCCAGCCACTCGATGGCGTCGATGTCCAGGTGGTTGGTCGGCTCATCCAGCAGCAACACGTCCGGCTGCTGTACCAGGGCCCGGGCTAATGCCGCCCGGCGCTGCCAGCCCCCACTGAGGGCGCTCATCGCCTGCTGCCCATCCAGCTCCAAGTGGCTTAGGGTCTGGTGGATTCGGGTTTCAAACTGCCAGCCGTTGTGGTGGTCCATCGCTTCCTGGCTGCGGGCCAGGCGGGCCAGATGCTTGTCGTTGGGATCCTCGGTGACCAGTCGGCTGGCGGTCTCGTACTCCTCGATCACCTGGCCCAATTGCGCCAACCCCTCGGCCACGTAATGGAATACGGTACCGCTTTGCGCTCGGGGCGGGTCCTGGGGCAGGTAGGCGATGGTCACCTCCGGGTTGATCCCCAGCTGGCCGTCGTCCATCTCCTGCAAACCGGCAAGCACCTTGAGCAGACTGGACTTGCCGGCGCCGTTACGGCCGACAAGGCAGACCCGCTCATTGGGCTCCAGGATAAAATCCGCCTTATCGAGCAGCGGAATGTGGCCAAAGGCCAACTGCCCCTGGCTTAATCGGATCAAACTCATCAGGCTTCCTCTACAAAGCGGGTCAGTTCGACCAGGTCAAACGGCCAGCCCAGCTCCTTGCCATCGCTTTTGCGTACCACGGGGATGCGTACACCGTAGGCGTCGACCCACTCGGGGCAATCCACGATGTCCTGTGGGGTGAACGCCAGGTCCGCCTGGCGCAGCAGCGCTTCGGCTTGCTCGCACAGGTGGCAGCCGTCGGTGTGGAACAGAACCAGCTCAGGCGTCGGCATGGTGCAGCACCCAGGCGTTGTGGATCTGTTTATTGCGGGCGAAATCCGGAGACTGAGTCTGCTTGGTCACGTTGCGCGCGTTCAGCCCCAGGGCCTCGACGCCCGCTTCGTCCATCTTGAAGTGCCGCTTGTTGTTGGAGAAGAGGATCTCACCGCCGGGGGCCAGCATCCGTTTGAGCTGGGTCAGCAGCCACAGGTGGTCCCGCTGAACGTCGAAGCTCTGCTCCATCCGCTTGGAGTTGGAGAAGGTGGGCGGATCGATAAAGATGAAATCAAACTGCTCCTGACACTCGGACAGCCAGGCCAGGCAGTCGGCGTGGACAAAACGGTGCTCGCGCCCCTTGAGTCGGTTAAGGGCAAAGTTGTCCTGGGCCCAGCGCAGGTAGGTTTTGGACATGTCCACCGTGGTGGTGGCCCGGGCCCCACCCAGCGCGGCGTGCACCGAGGCACTGCCGGTGTAGGCGAACAGGTTCAAGAAGCGTTTGCCCTGGCTGTGCTCCTGGATGTAGCGGCGTGCCAGGCGGTGATCCAGGAACAAGCCGGTGTCCAGGTAGTCGGTGAGGTTGACCAGAAAACGGGCGCCGTACTCCTCGACCTTGAGCTCGTTGTGGCTCTGATCGAGTTTCTCGTACTGCTCCTTGCCCTTTTGCTGCTTGCGCTCCTTGACCACGATCTGGCTGGGATCCACCTCCAGCACCTCGGGCAGGTTCAGCAGCACATCGATCAGCCGCTGGCGGGCTTTGTGTTCCGGCACCGATTTGGGCGGCGCGTACTCCTGCACCACCACCCAATCCTGGTAGCGGTCGATGGCGACGTTGTACTCGGGCAGGTCGGCGTCGTACACCCGGTAGCTGTCGATCCCCTCCTGCTTAACCCACTTCTTGAGCTGCTTAAGGTTTTTGCGCAGTCGGTTGGCAAAGTCTTCACCGTACTGACGGCCGGCACCGCCCTCGCCTACCGCGTAGTTGCCCAGCAGCACCTCAAGGGCACCGTTATACAGCTTGTACTGTTTGTCGGCTTTCAGGCGAAGGGCGCTCAGCAGCATCGGGTCGCTGCACAGCAGGCTGACCTGCCAGCCCTGCCACTGCTCCTTGAGTTGGCGACCCAAAGAAGCGTAGAGATGGAGCAGTTCCGGCATCTGGCCCAGGCGCTCACCGTAAGGGGGGTTGGAGACCACAAAGCCCGGGTTGGCCGGCGGCGGTGGCATCTCATTGACGTCGCCGCCCTCAAACTGAATAAAGTCGGCCATGCCCGCACGCTCGGCGTTGTCCTTGGCGATGGCCAGTACCCGGCGGTTGATGTCGCGACCAATAAAGCGGGTTTGGCAGCGCGCCTCGCCTGCTTGGGCACGCTCCAGCGCTTCCTCCCGGATGGCGTTCCAGCGCTGAGGCTGGTGGCCAACCCAGTGGTCAAAGCCCCAAACCCGGCGATGAAGCTGGGGGGCGGTGTCGGTGGCCATCAGGGCGGCCTCGATCAGCACCGTACCGGAACCACAAAAGGGATCAATCAGGGGCTTGTCCTGGGCCTGGGTCCAACCGCTGCGCATCAGCACTGCGGCGGCCAGGTTCTCCCTCAAAGGCGCCCTGCCCCGGTCCAGGCGGTAGCCACGCTGGTGCAGCGCCGAACCGCTGAGGTTGAGGCCCACCAGCAATTTATCGGCCCGCAGCGCGCAGTCGATGCGGATGGCGGGGCGTTCTTTGGAGACCGTGGGACGGGTACCGGCGTGCTCCACAAAGGCGTCGACAATGGCGTCCTTGACCTTGAGAGCGCCAAACTGGCTGTTGCGGATCTCTCGGTTGCCACCGTGAAAGTCCACCATAAAGTCACTGTGGGGGGTGAACACCCCGGGCCAGTAGATCTTCTTTACCCCGTCGTAGAGCTGATCGGCGGTTTTCGCGACCACCTGATCCAGCACCAGCACCACGCGGCTGGCCAGTCGACTCCACAGACAGATACGATACGCGGTATCCAGTTCGGCCTCGAAGTGCACCACCGCCTGGCCTTCACGAACCTCGCTGGCCCCCAGTGCGACCAGCTCATCAACCAGCAAGTACTCCAACCCCTTGGGGGTCGCCGCATAAAAACGCTTCATCTACGTGGATATTTCCCGATGGCAAAAGGCCCATTATACCGGCTTTTGGCACTGACGAGGGGCTTTGTTCCCCCTTTAGGCCACTGGGGCAAAAACTAGGCAGTCAGCACACCAATTGCCAGTTGCCCCTTGCAAGGGCCACCGGGACTCAATAACATACGCCCCGCTTTTGAGGACGCGGGGTGGAGCAGCCTGGTAGCTCGTCGGGCTCATAACCCGAAGGTCGTCGGTTCAAATCCGGCCCCCGCAACCAACTACCAGTCAAAAGCGGCAATTCGGACGCGGGATGGAGCAGCCTGGTAGCTCGTCGGGCTCATAACCCGAAGGTCGTCGGTTCAAATCCGGCTCCCGCAACCACTTCCTGTCAGAAGTAAAACGGCAACTCGGACGCGGGGTGGAGCAGCCTGGTAGCTCGTCGGGCTCATAACCCGAAGGTCGTCGGTTCAAATCCGGCCCCCGCAACCACTTCTTCTGATGTTCTGAGCCCGGTTGCATAACCCTCAGGCCATCGCCGTGGGACGCCCGTTCAATCCGGCTCCCGCAACCACTTCCTGTCAGAAGTAAAACGACACTTCGGACGCGGGGTGGAGCAGCCTGGTAGCTCGTCGGGCTCATAACCCGAAGGTCGTCGGTTCAAATCCGGCCCCCGCAACCACTTCTTTCTCAGAAGCAAAACAGAGAACAATCGGACGCGGGGTGGAGCAGCCTGGTAGCTCGTCGGGCTCATAACCCGAAGGTCGTCGGTTCAAATCCGGCCCCCGCAACCACTTCTTCTGATGTTCTGAGCCCGGTTGTCATAACCCTCAGGCCATCGCCGTGGGACGCCCTTCAATCCGGCCCCCGCAACCACTTCTTCTGATGTTCTGAGCTCAGTTGTCATAACCCTCAGGCCATCGTTGTGGGACGCCCTTCAATCCGTCCTTACGCCCTCTTTATCTGTTGCCCTCAGCTGAGCGAACAAACTCCACAAGTCATCGTTTGCTGGACGCCTGCGCCTCACCATCTGGTTACCCTCTCGCCAGGTTCGGCCACGAAGTTAGGATTGCCCTCCAAACAACGCTTATCTGCCGACACCGCCAAGAAGTTCAGGCGCTTTGTGTCCTAATCCGCTGAAACATTAAAGTGCGATGCGGCAATATTCGGTATGCAATGCCTCAAATATATGCTGGTGTCACACAGCCATGTTTCCTATCGCCCGGCCATTAACATCAAACCAGTCGACAACCTGATCAAATATTCACCACGCCGGTGGCGTGGCCCCGCCTCTTTTCAGCAATGGGTGCAGCAGTTACATTTATTAAGCTAAGCCTTTATCCGATCTGCCAACACGAATGCATTTACCAAAGTGATCGTTATTTGCGCGCCAATGGAATGCATTGCGTTAAAAATCCAAGGGCAAAAGCCTAAGGTGTGAAGGGCAAGGATGAATCTAAGCGAAGCAATACAATCGGCCCCGCTGAACAGCGGGGCCGGAGAGGGTTAGGCGGCGACGATGCCGCTGGCCCTTTGAGCCTGACAGGGCGTCATGCGATCGTTCATTACCTTGATAAGGTCAAACTGGCGCATGGACTTGTTGTTTGCCAACGACAGGGCGTCATCAAGCAGCATCACCAGGGAGGCTGTCTCACCCGCTTCCACCACCACAAAACGGGCGCGTTCGCTGCCGGTGGACAGCGCTACCAGTTTGCCCTCGACGGGATAGGCGATGCGGGCGCTGGTCTGGAAATGCCAGCTTTTGGGCATGACCGGCAGGCTGAAAAAGCGGGCGGCGGTCAGGTTCAGGGCAATCTGCACCAGTGCCGGGGTCTTGAGCGCCAGTTGGCCACTGAGCCGCTGCAGCACTTGCTGGTAGTACTGGGCTTGCTGGGCGCAGAACTGCACGCCGTGCAGGCTGTCGGGAATAAGGTGACGGGCACTGAACGGGGTGAGGAAAAGCCAGTCTTCCCCAAGTTCCAATGCAAGTTTGTCTTCCTCATGATGATACATCCATGACCATGAGGGGTCCGGTGAGATGTACATGACGGTTATTCCATTCCCTAGCTCAAGGCTATATTAGACCAATATTTAATCGCCTGACAATAGTTTGACGCAATTAATTCTTTTGACATCAGGATCTTACAAGATCATAAAAGGATCGCCCTTTTGATCGCCGATCGCCCTTTTGATCTCAGATCCAAAAAAGGGCCCGAAGGCCCTTTTTTCATTTCGGGAATGGATTATTTCCGTTTGATAAAGGCTTCGGTGATCGACTTAATCAACTCCGGGCCGTTATAAATAAATCCGGTGTAGATCTGCACCATCTGGGCCCCCACGTCCATCTTCTCCATGGCGTGCTGGGCTGAATCGATGCCCCCTACCCCCATGATGGGCAATTTGCCATCCAGGGCCTTGGCCAACTTGCCGATCACCACGGTGGCGCGCGCGGTCAGCGGCGCACCGGACAGGCCACCGGTTTCGCCGTGCTCCGGCAGGTGCTCTACCCCTTCCCGGCTCAAGGTGGTGTTGGTGGCGATCACCCCGTCGATCTCGTGACGGATCAATGACGCTGCCACTTGCTCGATCTCCTCGTCGCTCAGATCCGGGGCAATCTTCAGGGCCACCGGCACATACTTGCCGTGCTGCTCGGCCAACTCTCGCTGCTTGGTTTTCAGCGACGCCAGCAGGTCATCCAGCATCTCGCCGTACTGCAGGCTGCGCAGGCCCGGGGTGTTGGGCGAGGAGATGTTCACTGCGATGTAGCCGGCCACCGCATACACCTTCTCCATGCAGATTAGGTAGTCGTTCTTACCCTCTTCCAGCGGCGTGTCCTTGTTCTTGCCGATGTTCACACCAATGACGCAGTTACCCGGGTTGGCAGCCTTGATGTTGGCCACCAGGTTGTCCACGCCCTTGTTGTTGAAGCCCATGCGGTTGATGATGGCACGGGCCGGTTTCAGGCGAAACAGCCGGGGGATCTCGTTACCCGGCTGGGGGCGCGGGGTGACGGTGCCCACTTCGACGTGGCCAAAGCCCATGGCGGCAAAGGCGTCGATCGCCTCGCCATCCTTGTCCATGCCCGCGGCCAGACCCACCGGGTTGGGGAACTGCACGCCCATAAACTCCACCGGTGCGAAGGGGACATTCTGGGAGTAGAAACAGGAGAGCGGAGTGTGAGCAGTACGACGCAGGCTGCCCATGGTAAAGTCGTGGGCCCACTCTGGGTTGGTTTGGAACAGAAACTTCTGTGCGATGCGGTAAAACATTCTTTCTCCAGATCTAAAAAAAGCCCCGGCGACGCCGAGGCTTTTCCCTGTCAATGATCAGCGGGACTCTGTGGCAGAGTCGCAGCGCATGATGAGCAAGTTGAGCTCCCGTAGGGCCACCGAGAACTTGGAGAACTCGTGGCTCTTCGAGGTGCGGAACTCCGCCATCATGTGCAACCAGCGATCCAGGGTTGCGTTGTTGTCATTGACCCACTGCTCGATGATAGCATCCGCCTCGCACTGGGCACCGCAGTTGCGCAGCACCACCAGAGTCAGTCGCCGCTGCAACCAGTCCAGCTCCTCGCGGAAGCCGGCCCGGGCCAGCGCCTGCCAATGGTTGGACACCGGTTGCTCGTTGATCTGCTCCAGGAACCAGTGCAGTTCGATGCCTGCGCCCAGACGGAAGTAGGTTTCCGCCACCAGGGGCACCGGCTTGTCGTCCTGCTGGGCAATTTCGGCCACGTCCAGGGCGGAGAACAGGGTGCTCAGTCGGCTGACGGTGTTCGCCAACTCGGCGGTGACGCCTCCGTCCACCAGGGCCTGGGCACGGCTCTTGAGCCCCTCTGCCTCCTCCTCCTGAAGCAAGGAGTCGAAGTTGCCGCTGAGCTCCTCGACCACCGGCGCGAAGAATTCAACGCTGGCCTGCACCTCGAGGTTTCCGGTACGGCGGCGCAGGAACCAGCGGGTGGCACGGCGAACCGTACGCTGCAGCTGGTAGAGCATCTCGTGTTGCTGTTCGGCATCAACAACCGCATTCAGCTCAATGATCTGCGCCTTAATGCTATCAAAGCCAAATACTTGGGCGGCGATAGTATAGCTCAGTGCCACTTCCGAGACTGAGGCACCTGTCTCATCCTGCATACGCTGGATGAAGTTGAGCCCCATGTTGTTGATGATGTCGTTGGCCAGGCTGGTGGCGATGATCTCCGCCCGCAGGGGGTGCTCCTTCATCCAGTCGCTGTAACGCTCCTGCAGGCGCACCGGGAAGTAGCCGATCAGGCGCTGAGCCACGGTGGGCTCGTCGGTGACTTGGGGATCCACCAGTTGCTCCTTGAGCACCATCTTGGCGTAGGCCACCAGAACGGAAAGCTCCGGACGGGTCAGGCCATGACCGGCGGCCAGACGCTCGGAGAGCTCCTCATCGGTAGGCAGGAACTCCAGCGCACGGTCCAGCTTGCCCTCTTTTTCCAAGTAGTGGATAAAGCGGATCTGCTCCTTGAGCTGCTCGCCGTTGCGCGCTTCGGTGATGGAGATGGAGAGGGTCTGGTTGCGGCAATCTTCAAGTACGATCTCCGCCACTTCATCGGTCATGTCCATCAGCAGCTTGTTGCGCTGCTTAACGGTGAGCTCACCCTCCACCACCAGTCGGTTGAGGAGGATCTTGATGTTGACCTCGTTATCGGAGCAATCCACGCCGCCCACGTTGTCGACGAAATCGGTGTTGATGCGGCCCCCGGCGTGGGCGTACTCGATACGGCCCAGCTGGGTCAGACCCAGGTTACCGCCCTCGCCCACGATCTTGGCTTTCAATTGGCTGCCGTTGATCCGCACCGCGTCGTTGGCCCGGTCGCCCACCTCGATGTGGGTCTCCTGGCTGCCCTTGACGTAGGTGCCGATGCCGCCGTTCCACAGCAGATCCACCTCCATCTGCAGCAGGTGCTGGATCAGCTCGTTGGGGGTCATCTGGGTTTTCTTGGAGCCCAGCATCGCCTTCATCTGGGCGCTCAGTTTGATCGCCTTGGCACTGCGATTGAATACCCCACCCCCCTCACTGATGAGGCTGGCGTCGTAGTCTTCCCAGCTGGACCGCGGCAGTGCGAACAGCCGCTCCCGCTCGACGTAGCTCTTGGCCGCATCCGGGTTGGGATCGATAAAGATGTGCAGGTGGTTGAACGCCGCCACCAGACGGGTGTGACGGGAGAGCAGCATGCCGTTGCCAAACACGTCGCCGGCCATGTCCCCCACCGCCAGGCAGGTGAAGTCGGTGCTCTGGCAGTCCACGCCAATCTCACGGAAGTGGCGCTTGACCGACTCCCAGCCACCGCGGGCGGTGATCCCCATCTTCTTATGGTCGTAACCGTACTGGCCCCCGGAGGCGAAGGCGTCGCCCAGCCAGAAGTCGTACTCTTCCGAGATGCTGTTGGCGATGTCGGAGAAGGTGGCGGTGCCCTTGTCGGCGGCCACTACCAGGTAGGGGTCGTCCTCGTCGTGACGCACCACGCTGGTCGGCGGCACCAGTTCGCCCTGCTCGATGTTGTCGGTCACATCCAGCAGGCCACGGATGAACATCCGGTAACAGGCCTGGCCTTCCGCCTGCATCGCTTCGCGCTCGCTCGGCAGCTGCTTACAGACGAAGCCGCCCTTGGCACCGGAGGGGACAATCACGGTGTTTTTCACCTGCTGGGCTTTGACCAGCCCCAGCACCTCGGTGCGGAAATCTTCCCGACGGTCGGACCAACGCAGGCCCCCGCGGGCCACCTTGCCACCGCGCAGGTGTACCCCCTCCATGCGGGGGGAGTAGACGAAGATCTCGAACTTGGGCAGCGGCAGCGGCATCTCCGGAATGCGCTCCGGCAGCACCTTGAAGGAGACGTAGCTCTTGTCGTCGCCGGACTCGGCGGCCTGGTAGAAGTTGGTGCGCAGGGTCGCTTCAATCAGCTCCACGTAGCGGCGGATGATGCGGTCATCATCCAGGTTGGCCACGTCATCCAGGTAGGCTTCCACCTGGGTCAGCTGCTTCTCCAGCTCGCGGTTGGCGCGGCTGCTGGGGTTGAAGCGGCGGTTGAACATCTCCACCAGCAGGCGGGCAATGTGCGGGTAGTGGTCGAGGGTCTCGGCGATGTACTCCTGGGAGAAGGTCACCCCGATCTGGCGCATGTACTTGGCGTAGGCTCGCAGCAGCGTGACCTCACGGCCGGTCAGGCCGGCGGAGAGCACTAGGTGGTTAAAGCCATCGTCCTCGTAATCGCCCGCCCACACCTTGCCCAGGGCATCCTGGAAGCGATTCTGGTAGGCGCTGATCTCCTCTTTAACCTCCCCTTTAAAGGTCATGGAGAAATCGAGGATCCAGTACTCTTTCCCCTCGGCGGTCACCACCTGGTAGGGCCGCTCACCGATCACCCGCAGACCAAAGTTCTCCAGCATCGGCAGCACGTCGGAGAGGTGGATCGGCTCGTGTTTGTGGAACAGCTTGAGGCAGACCTGCTTGCCGCCCAACGCCTTCTCCTGGGGCTGGTAGAACAGCATGCCAAGCTCGTCGGCGGTCTCCAGCTTCTCCAGGTTCTCGATGTCCACCAGCGCGGCACTGGGCAGGACATCCTCTTTGTAGCTGCGGGGGAAGGCGTTGATAAAGCGGCGGGACAGCATCTTGCCCTGGGCCTCACCGCGGCTCTCCACCAGGGCGGCGTCCAGCTTGTCCTCCCAGGAACGGGCCAGCTCCACCAGGTTGTTTTCCAGCTCGTTTACATCAATGTCCATATTATTGTCTTCAACCTTCACCAGGTAATGGGTTCGCGCCAGGGTGGACTCGGAGAAATAGGTGGTGAACTCCACCTCGTCCTCGCTCTGGAAACACTCGGCCAACAGCTTCTGGGTCTTGATCCGCAGCTGGGTGTTGTAGCGCTCCTTGGTGGTGAACACCAGCGCCGAAAAGAAGCGACCAAAGGGATCGCGGCGAACAAACAGCCGCACCTTATCGCGGTCCTGCATGTGCAGGATCCCCAGCGCCCCTTCGTAGAGTTGCTTCTCATTGGCCTGGATCAGTTCATCCCGGGGGTAGGTTTCTAGGATGTTCATCAACGCCTTGTAGTCGTGGCTGCGCGGCGCCAGACCGGACCGGGCGATCACCCGCTCCAGCTTGCGATTGATCAGCGGGATCTCACGAGGGCTGCGGTTGTACATGGAGGAGGCGTAGAGACCGATAAAGCGGTCCTCGCCAATCACATTGCCCTGCTCGTCGAAGCGCTTCACCCCGACGTAGTCGATGTAGGCAGGACGGTGCACCCGGCTTTTGGTGTTGGTCTTGGTGAGGATCAGGCGACTTTGGCCCAGGGCCTCTTTGCGTGCCTGCTCTGGCAAGGAGGAGAGCAACAGGCCCTGGCTGGGCTGATCCTTCATGATGCCGAGGCTGGTGCTGTTGTCCCCGGCCAGACTCATGTCCCCTTCGACCTTCTTCAGGTCGTAGTGACGGTAACCGAGGAAGGTAAAGTGGTGGTTGGAGAGAAACTCCAGGAAGGCCACCGCCTCATCGCGCTCGCTCTCGTGGCCCACTGCCGGGCCGGCCTTGAGGCCATCGATCACCTCAGCCAGCTTCGCCTGCATCGGCTGCCAGTCGGTGACCGAGGCAGTGACATCCTGGATCACCGACTTGAGCTCATCGCCCAGCGCCTGCATCCGCTCATCCTCGGCCAGGTTCTCCACCTCAACCAGGAAGACCGCCACCCGTTCGTCATCGGGCTCGCCATCGAGCACATGGCGCACGGCGGTGATCCGCCCCTGCTCATCCCGTGCCACGGCAATCGGGGAGTGGATCATCAGGTGGGAGGAGACACCGAACCGGTTCAGCGCCATGGACACCGAATCAACGAGAAACGGCATGTCCGGCTGCACCATCTCGATGACCGAGTGGGCCGATTGCCAGCCGTGGGTGCTTTGCACCGGGTTGTAGACCCGGTTTTTGAATTCGCCGGAAGCGGCTTGATTGAGGGTGTTCCAGAGGCTCAGTGTGGCGCCGTAGAGGTCGCTGTCACTGCGCTGGCTGAGCTCGTCCTTGGCCAGGGTGCCGAAGATGATCCGGGCGAATGACTCGACAAGGTGGGCATCCTGCTCGGGGAGTTTTTTATGGATGAGTTCCACGACGTTTTCGAGCAAGACGAGAGGCGTAGATAGTTGCTTGGCCATGTTGCTTGTCCTTTCTGCGATGGCGCTAAATCGCTAATTTTTGTAGTTCTTTGGGCTTGCCTTTGATCTAAAGCGCTTTGGGGGCACTTGCGAGGCGAAGTTTATCACCCTTTTAGCACGATCGTGAGCCGTTTCTCACTTTGCAAGATGAGTCTGCTGGCTTAGCGAGCAACCCCATGACAACTCAGTCAAAAAGCCCCCACAAATGTGCAAAACGACCCAGGTTTTCGGCCCCTTTATGCACCGAGCGAATTTTGGTTGGACCAGTCCGATTGCCGCCATCGAAGACGCACCGCATCCGGTCACTCACCGTTAACTTTGGATTAAGTCGTGATCTGAGATAGTGGCGATATGATGAGCGCCAGCCGCTCACTTTCCGGCCCGCTGGCCGCCACTTGGGGGATGTTGTTATGACGCACAGTTCGACAAGCCGGCCCTATTGGCTGATGGGGATAGCCCTGGGGTTGATCGCCCTGTCGGCGGTGAACGCCAACCGCTCCCAGGCCCAGGAGCCGGCCCCCCTCGCCCGCTGCCTGGCCAGTGTCGATGCATTGGCCCCCGAACGGCAATTGAAACCCGAGCGAGTTCCCTTCCTCCAGCCCTCCCCCGACGGGGAGGTCTGGGTGCTGCCGCTGACCGACAAAAACGGGCAACTGCACTATTACCCCTGTCCCAACTAAACAAAAGGCCCCTCAATGAGGGGCCTTTTTTTATGACTCGCAGACCTAGGCGGCCTGGCGCTCGGAGGGCGGTGTGCACGACGCTTCGGCCGGATGGCCTTTACCCCACAGCAGCCGAACCAGCGCCGGCAGCACCACCACCGCCGCCACCATGTTGACCAGGAACATGAAGGTCAGCAGGATCCCCATGTCCATCTGGAACTTAAGGCTGGAGAACACCCAGGTGCTGACCCCCACCGCCAGGGTGATGCCGGTGAAGACCACCGCATTGCCCCGTTCACACAGGGCCCGCAGGTAGGCGTCCTTGACTTGCATACCGGCACGCAGATAGGGCGTCATGGTGGAGAGGATGTAGATCCCGTAATCCACGCCGATGCCAACCCCCAGGGCGATCACCGGCAAGGTGCTCACCGTCAGTCCGATCTGCAGGAAGGTCATCAGCGCCTGGGCCAGAGTGGACACCAGGTAGAGCGGCAGGATCACCGACAGGGTGGCGCGCAGCGACTTGAAGCTCAGCAGGCAGAGGATGAACACCGCGCCGTAGACGTAGAGCATCATCGGCGTCTGGGCCTCGGCCACCGCTTCGTTGGTGGCGGCCATCACCCCGGCCGGACCGGAGGCCAGTTTGAACTGCACCTCGTCGGTGTTAAAGCGCGCCGCTTCGGCTTTCACTGCGGCGACCACCCGGTCCAGGGTTTCCGCTTTGTGATCTTCCAGGAACAGGTAGACCGGCATGACGCTGCAGTTGCCGTTCAGCAGACCCGAGGAGGTGGGCACCCGGGAGGTGGCCTGCACCAGGGTCGCGGTGGTGCGCGGCAGCACCCGCCACTTGGCGTTGCCTTCGTTGTACCCGCCGTTAACGATCTTGGCCACCGAGGCCAGGCTGGCACTGGACTGCACCCCGGGGACGTTCTCCACCCGCCACTGGAAGC
Source organism: Ferrimonas balearica (assembly GCF_019802085.1). Lineage (GTDB taxonomy): Bacteria > Pseudomonadota > Gammaproteobacteria > Enterobacterales > Shewanellaceae > Ferrimonas > Ferrimonas balearica_B. Next base: position 1,196,793 of record NZ_JAHVHV010000001.1, on the reverse strand, counting down.
GGTCGATGCGCTCCATCACCTCGTGGTAGGTACAGGCCTCCGGATAGGCCTCAACGATCACCGTCAGAACGTCGGTGGTAATGGAGAAGTTGTCGGTGATGTAGAAGGTGTCCTGGTTGTAACGGGACTCCTCCTTAAGCGCCGGCGCCCCGGCATGCAGGTCACCGATCTTCATGGTTTGGGCCTGCATAAAGCCCAGGCCAAAGAGCACCAGGGCCCCCAATACCACCCACTTGGCCCGTTTGTCATCGGCAAAGTTGGCGACCCAATGCCACAGGGGCGCCACCTGACCGTGGCTCTTCTCAATCTTCGCCAGGTAGCTTTTGGAGAACTTCACGTAGGAGAGCAGCACTGGCAGCAGCAGCAGGTTGGTGAGGATGATGAGCCCCACGCCGAGGGAGGCGGTGATCGCCAGTTCGCGAATGATGCCGATGTCGATGGCCAGCAGCGTCAGGAAACCCACGGTATCGGACAGCAGGGCCACACCACCAGGCACCAGCAGCGAGCGGAACGCGGACTGCGCCGCCACCTTGGCACTCTGCCCTTCGGCCACCCGGTGCCCTACGGCGTTGATCATCTGCACCCCGTGGCTCACCCCGATGGCGAACACCAGGAACGGCACCAGGATCGACATGGGATCCAGGCCAAAGCCCAGCACCGTCAGCCCGCCCATCTGCCAGACCACAGCAATCAGTGAACAGCCCAGGGGCAACAGGGTCAGCATCAGGCTGCGGCTGAAGGCGTACACCATGGCCGCGGTAATGGCGATGGCGATCAGGAAGAACAGCAGAACGTCTTTGGCCCCATCGGCCACGTCACCGGACATCTTGGCAAAGCCGATGATGTGCACCCGGATCTGGTCATCCTCGTACTGGGTGCGGATCTCCTGCTCCAGGCGCTCGGCGAAGGCCAGCACGTCCATCGGTCGGGTAATGGGCCCGCCGGCCACCCGCTCCTCCTCGGGAATGGGCATCCAGTCCAGCAGCTGGGCGGTGACCATGGCGGCGCTGAAGTCGTCGGAAACCAGACGACCGACGATGCCCGCCTTCTCTACGTTGTCCCGAACCTGGGCCAGGCCGTAATCGTCGGCGCTGAAATCCGCCGGGATCACCGGGCCGCCGCGAAAGCCGTCTTCCACCACCTCGGTAAAACGGGTGGAGGGGGAGTAGAGCGATTTCACCTGGGTGCGATCCACCCCGGGGATGAAGAACAGCTGGTCGTGAATTTGACGCAGCACATCGAAAAACTTCGGGTTGTAGATGTCGCCGCTTTGATCGGAGACCGCGACCATGATGCTGTTGGCGCCGCCAAACTGCTCACGGTGCTTCATGTAGGTCTGCATGTAGGGGTGGTTGAGCGGAATGTTCTTGGTGAACGCCGCGTCCATCTTCAGTTCGGAGGCGCTGTACCCCAGAAACACCGTCATCAGCGCAAACAGCGCCAGCACCACCGCCCGGTGACGGAACACCAGCAGCTCGATGGTGGAAATCCATTTATCCAACACGGTACGACTCCTTTATTCCGCTATGGGGTAAAGATGGGCGCCATGGCTGCCCACCACCAGCAGTTGCCGGTCGTCAAACTGGGCCACGGCGACCAGGTCGTCCCCTTTGGCCACCACCCGAGAGCGGAAACTCAAACCGTTATCCTCGCTGACCAGCAGCACCCCGCCGTTGGCCACCAGCACCAGTCGGCCATCGGACAGGCGCAGACCGCTGTTGATGGTGGAGGTCAGCTCCAGCTCAACCGGTGCCCACTGAACGCCGCCATCGGCGCTGCGAAAGACGTTGCCCCGCAAGCCTACCGCCAGCAGGACTCCGCCCTCCCCCTCCACCAGGTCCATAAAGGAGCCGAAGTAGATCTCCTCCAGGCGCTGCCACTGGTGGCCGCCATCGGTGGAGCGGGCCATAAAGCCCATCTCACCCATCAGGAAGAGATCGCCGTTGGCCAGGCGTTTGATGCGATTGAAGTGGGGCAGGATGGCACTGCGCTCATCCAGGTAGAGGGCTTCGTCTTCGGCTTTGAGCTCCTCAAGATAGAGGCGGTCCTCTTCGTACAACAGCTCGTCGTGAAACTCCTCCACCCAACTTTGTCCGCCGTCGGTGGAGCGATAAAACAGCCCGTAGGCCCCAACGGCCACCACTTCCTGGGGTCCCAGGGCCAGGACGTCCAGCAGCGGTTTGTCTTTCTGGGGCAGGTTCTGTTTGACCTGCCAGTTTTGGCCCCCGTTGTGGGTGGCCAGGATCACCACGTCGTGCCCCACCGCCCAACCGTTCTGGTCGTCGGCCAGGGTGGCGGAGGTGAGCATGGTGTTCAGCGGCACTGCCGACTGGGTCCAGTTACGGCCGTCACCAAGCAACACCGTGCCCCGATCGCCCACCAGCAGCCAACCGTTGGTGGCGGTTTCCACATCCAGCAGGGGGGCAGTAGCGGCTTTGGGCGCCATAAAGGCGGTTTCCGTGTCGTCACTGGCGTGGGCCAAGGCAAAGACACTGAGCAGTGCGCTAGAAAGAAGGAATCGATACAGCATAGAGACTCTCGAATAAGGCGCCCCGTGTGGGGCGCCTTTATCAGATGGGATTAACGGCGGCCCTGACGGCGCAGTGCCTGAGGCGTAAAGTCGCTGGATTTCAGCTTGGCGTCGAAGTTCGCCACCTTGCCTTCGTTGTCCAGACCCATCGCCATGTAGCGGCGGGAGTTCAGATCGTAGAACACCTCGAGGGTGGTCCAGACCAGCGGCTGCTCGTAGTAGTTGACGGTGTGCGCCATCCCGACCCGGTACATCTCGTCGCGGTTGTCGTACAGGTCCACCAGGGCGATCTGCCAGCTGTCCTCATCGATGTAGAAGCGGCGGGTCTTGTAGAGGTGGCGTACCCCCTCCTTCAGCTTAGCTTCCACCACCCAGACGCGGTGCTTTTCCCAGCGCACCAGGTCCATGTTGATGTGGCCCGGCTGGATGATCTGATCGTACCTGATGTCGCCACTGTGCAGCTTGTAGTCGTTGTACGGGATGTACATCTCCTGCTTGCCGACCAGTTCCCACTCGTAACGCTCCGGAGAGCCGTTGTAGAGGTCGAAATCGTCGGTGGTTCGCAGGCCGTCGGAGGCGGTCCCCGGGGTGTCGAAAGCGACGTTGGGCGCACGACGTACCCGGCGTTGACCGGTGTTGTAGGTCCAGGCCTGACGGGGCTGCTTGCTCTGATCCATGGTTTCATGCACCAGCAGTGCGGTACCGGCCAGGCGAGCCGGGGCGGTCACCACCTGCTTGAAGTAGAACAGCAGGTTGTCCTTGGCCAGCTCGGCGGCATCGGCACCGGGGACGGTGTAGAGGAACTGGATCTGCTCGTTGGTCTCCACCAGGGTGTAGGAGCCCCCGGCGGTGGGTGCCGCCTGGTTACGCTGGATCTCGGCGGTCTCACCCCGGTAACGCAGGATGTGGTTCCAGATCACCTCAAGGCCGTTTTGCGGGATGGGGAAAGGCACCCCGGTGGCCGCGCCAGTGATGCCGTTGCCGCCGGCCACCAGCTCTGCGCTGGTGGCGTTCTTGGCGGTGGCGTCATAGATGAACTGCGGGTAGGAGCCACTGCGGTGGGTCGGATAGAGGTTCATCTTGAAGGTGTCCGGGTACATCTCGAACATCTTCTTTACGCCGGCGCTCAAAAAGGCGTCGTACTCGGCCATGTTGGCCCTGGTCACCGTGGCGATGATGGCGTCATCACCATAGGGGTCCGGGTGGAACTGACCGGGCTGATAGCCCGCCGGTGCCGAGGTGATCCCGCCGGTCCAGGCGGGGATGGAGCCGTCGGCGTTGCCGGCCATTTCGGCCCCCATGGGGGTCAACTCGTTACCGAGCTTGGCCGCTTCCTCCGGGCTTACCTTTGCCATGGCCATGCCGGAGCCGAACATCAGCGCCATCGCGGACGCCAGAACTGTAATCTTTTTCATTTGGATACTGCCTCTTCTTAGATGGAGAACTTCACGTTAAAGGACACGAAGTCCTTGTCTTCCAAAGAGTTGGTGCTGCCCTTGCCGCCCCAGAACGCGTTGTAGCTCAGATCCGCAGACCAGCGGTTCTGGTAATCCCCGGACAGAGTCAGGGAGGCGGACTTGCGATCCTCGACAAAGAGGAACAGCGGGTCGGGAGTGGTACCGGACACGTCGTGGGAGAACACCACCCGCGGTGACAGGTTCCAACCGAACAGGGCGTTGGTGTAGTCGGCCTTGGCGACGATGCGGTAGCCCCAGGCGTTGTCCGTCGGGAAGGCATCCTCTTCCGGGCCGTTGTGCAGCAGATCCAGCACACCGGCACTGGACTCACGACCGCCGATCCCGGCACGCTCGGTACCCGGGCCGTTCAGGCGCAGTACGTTCGGATCCGGCATGTCGTGCAGCCAGACACCGCCCACTTCCGCCAACATCAGGAAGTTGGAGGCGCCAAGGGTTGGGCCGAAGATGTGGGTAAAGGTCATCTGGGCCTGGGTGGAGTCGGTCAGCACATAGCCCTGACCAAATTCACCGGGCATCAGGCGCTCGCCGTTGGGCTTGACGTACTGGGAGAGGTTCTCAAACACGTCGTAGGCTTCGTTGTCGGCGTTGTACAGCTGCTCCGGCATGGCCGCGAACAGCAGCTCCACGTCGTCGATTTGCAGCGGCTCATCCTGGCGGTAGGCCACTTCACCGGCCACGGAGGTGTCCCCGAGCGTGGTGTTAAAGGAGAAGCCGTACAGCTTGATGTCTTCGGGGTACTCGATCACCGCCTTGGAGAAGGCGTTGAGCCCCAGCAGATCGCCACGGCTTACCTGGCCGCCGGCGGCGCCGATGGCGCTCAGGGTGGCGATGTCTTCCACCAGTGCAGCACCGCTGAAGTCGGCCGCTTGGCCGGAGATCAGCGGACGCTTGCTGTGGTAGTTGATGAAATAGAGGCCAAACTCGGTATCCGCCAGGTCCGGGGCGAAGTAGCCGAGCTTGATGCCGTACTGGCCCTGATCATCCGGGGTGCGCTCCGGCCCAATCAGCGTGGTCTTGGTGCCGTAGGGCACGGCAAAGGGCGCGAACTGCGCCAATACCGCCTGGATCTCCTCCGGCGTGGTGGCACCGGATTGCGCCAGGGCGCCGGCACTGACCTGAGCCAGGGACTGGTACTCCTCAAGCAGGTGGTTGAGGGTGATGTCCGGGTTGGAGGTAAAGCCCAACTGGGCGTTGTTTACGTAGCCGCCGGCACCGGCAAAATCGTTGCTGGAGAAGTAGGTGCCGGTTACCGGCAGACGGGTCTCCTCCCAGCGGTACTGGTAGTAGGCTTCGATGTTGAAGTTTTCGGTCAGACCCAGGCTGGCCCAAACGGTCCCCACCGGGATAAAGGCCTCTTTGAGCTCGGAGCCTGGGGCCTGAAGACGGGCCAAGTCCACCGGGTTGATGGAGTTGATGCCGTGGGGGATCAGGGTGCTTTCACCCCAGCTGACCACCTGCTCACCAATACGGAAGGAGAACGGCATGTTGCCCAGGTCGAAGTCAGCGAAGAAGTAGGCGTCCAGCAAGCGGATGTCGGAGCAGGCGTATTCGGCCGCCTTGTCGTCCGCACAGACATCGAACTCCTCCCCAGTCATGGGGTTGCGGTAATCGAAGCTGCCGTTTTCCAGCTTGTTGTCGTAGAAATAGAAGCCCCGAACGAAGATCCCCACGTTTTCGTACACCAGCTCAAGCTCGTGCAGGCCTTTGAAGATCTCGCTGAAGGTGTCGCCCTTGTCGTAGAGCATGTTGGCCAGGTCGCCGTTGGCCGAGTAGGACCCCGGCAGACCAAAGATTTGACTGGATTCCAGGCCGCCGTCGTTGAACCTGCCGTTGGCAAAGTCGAAGCCGTAGCCATCAGCCCACTGGAAGCGGTTGCTCTTGGCGATCTTATCCAGATCGCGCTCTTCAACGCGCCAGGCTGCGCCCAGGGTCCACGTAGAGTCGAAGCTCCCCTGGATATCTCCCCATTCAAACGTCACCGCCTGTGACGGCGCGGCCAGTACCAATCCGATGCTGGCTGCCAATACCGAGCGGCGAAAGCGGGATGCGCTTGCTGTCATTGTCGCTGTTCTCCCTTCCCTGATGTTATCGTTTTTTGAGATTTCGGATCTCGAACGAGCCCAAAATTAACCCCATTGTTACAACAAGGAAATGGTGCGAGCAACCACTTTGTGACATAGAAAGCACTTCAAATTCACAAACTTAGTGACTTTCAAACGACCATTTAAATCACCTCATTTAAATGACCTATCCCGGCGCTTCAACTGGACCGGCCAGTATAGGATACCCTTATGTTTTTAAAGCACTTTTTGATAGATGAAAAACAAAGAGGCCGGGTGCAACCCGGCCTCTTATCGTTTGAAGCTTTTACTCTAACTTAGCCGTTCCAAACCCAGGAACTCTCCGCGCTCACCGAGGGTCAGGCAGAAGGCGCCCACCACCCCTTCGGGGCGCAGGTGGGGACGCAGATACCTGGGGTGAAGATGGATGACCCGCCCTGCCCTGTCCCGCACCACCACCAGGTCCGCTTGTCCCTGGTAGTAGCGCCGGATCGACTGGCTGGAGATCCGCAAGTCAAAGACGTAGCTCGGCATGGGTTAATCGGCCAGCGCCAGACTCTTGCTTACCTTCTCATAGAGGTCGCGACTGAGCCCGTCCAGGGCCGCCAACCGCTTGAGCTCGGCCAGCATCATTGTTTGACGGTCTTCATCCTGGGTCTGCCACTGCATCAAGGGAGTCATGATGCGGGCCGCACACTGGGGGTTGATGCCATTGAGCTTGATCAGCAGGTCCGTAAGGAAGCGGTAGCCACTGCCATCGGCCGCATGGAACCCGTTGGGGTTGCCCTCGGCAAAGGCACTGACCAGCGCCCGCACCCGGTTGGGGTTGGCGATGTCGAAGGCCGGATGCGCCATGGCCGCTTCCACCTGGGTCAGGACATCACCGCTCGGGGTCATCCCCACCTGGCTGAACCACTTGTCCATCACCAGCGGCTGGTCACGCCACTGGGTTTCAAAGCGCGCCATCAGCGAGGACGCGATGGGCAGTTGCCCCTGGTTGGCGGCGTTCAGGGCCGCCAGGGTGTCGGTCATGTTGTCGGCGTTATCGAACTGCTTGGCCACCCACTCCTGAGCCTGAACCCGACCGGCCATCGCCAGCAGGCTCAAGCAGGCGTTCTTCAGGCTGCGCCGGCCCACTGCCGCGCCATCGTTGGCGTATCGGGGATCGGTGTTGGCCAGGCACACCGCCATCAGCTCGTCTTCCAGGGCCAGGCCCAGTTCGGTGGCGGCCTGACGGCGGCACTGGTGAATGGCTTCCACATCGTGTCCGGGCCGGGACTGGGCCAGGGTGGACTCCGACGGCAGGGTCAGCAGCTCTGCGACCAGCGCCGGGTCCTGCCCTTGCGCCAACAGCACGGCACGCAACGCGTCCATCGCGGTGTCGCTCACCCGATATTGATCCCCATTGACCAGGGCGAAGATTTCCTGGGTCAGCAGGGATTGGGCGGCATCCCAGCGGGCAAAGTCGTTACCGGCGTGGGCCAAGATCCGCGCCAGTGACGCGGCATCGTAGTGGTACTCCAGACGGACCGGGGCGGAGAACTCCTGCAGCAGCGACGGCACCACGGGGCCATCGACCTCGTCAAACACCCAGCTCTGGCTTTCGGATTTGAGCTCCAGCAGCGGGCTGTGGGCCGCGCCCTCCACCAACAGAGGCACCGGCTGGCCCTCGGCGTTCAGAAGTTCGATGGCCACCGGGATGTGCAGGGGTGCTTTGTCGGCCTGGTCGGCGGTGGCCGGCGTGCGCTGGCTCAAGGTCAGGTGATACTGACGGCGCTCGGCGTCGTAGTGATCCTCCGCCACCAGGACCGGGGTGCCGCTTTGGCTGTACCAGCGACGGAACAGGGACAGATCGTTGCCACTGGCGTCCTCCATCGCCTGGACGAAGTCATCGCAGGTCACCGCCTGGCCGTCGTGGCGTTCGAAGTAGAGATCCATCCCCTTTCGGAAACCGGCTTCCCCCAGCAGGGTGTGCATCATACGGATCACTTCGGCGCCCTTGTCGTACACGGTGACCGTGTAGAAGTTGTTCATCTCGATCACCTTATCGGGGCGGATCGGATGCGCCATGGGGCCGGCGTCTTCGGCGAACTGCTGATTGCGCACCACCTTGACCGCCTGGATGCGGTTGACCGCCCGGGAGCCCATCTCGGAGGAGAACTCCTGGTCACGGAACACCGTCAGCCCCTCTTTGAGGCTCAGCTGGAACCAGTCACGGCAGGTGACCCGGTTGCCGGTCCAGTTGTGGAAGTACTCGTGGCCGATGATGGACTCAATGCGGTGGTACTCGGCGTCGGTGGCGGTCTGGGGATCGGCCAGCACCGCCTTGGAGTTGAAGATGTTCAGCCCCTTGTTCTCCATGGCCCCCATGTTGAAGAAGTCCACGGCGACCACCATGTAGATGTCCAGATCGTACTCCAGGCCGAAGCGCTGCTCGTCCCAGGTCATGGCGTGCTTGAGAGAGGCCATGGCGTGGTGGCCCCGGTGCAGGTTGCCCCGGTCCACAAACAGCTGCAGGGCGACATCACGGCCGGAGGCAGTAGTAAAGCAGTCCTCCAGCAGGTCAAAATCGCCGGCCACCAGGGCAAAGAGGTAGCTCGGCTTGGGGTACGGGTCTTCCCAGGTGGCGAAGTGTCGACCGCCCTCAAGGGTGCCGGCATCCACCTTGTTGCCGTTGGACAGCAGGTAGGGGTACTGCGCCTGATCCGCTTCCACCCGGGTGCGGTAACGGGCCAGCACGTCAGGGCGATCCAGGTAGTAGGTGATGCGGCGAAAGCCTTCCGCTTCACACTGGGTGCAGAATGCGCCACCGGACTGGTAGAGCCCCTCCAAGGTGGTGTTGTTGGCCGGATCGATCTCGGTTTCGATCACCAGCTCTGCGCTGTCGCGGGTCAGGGTGACCACCAGCTGACCCTCCGCCTCGCGGTAGTCGCCGGGTGCCAGTGTCTGGCCATCCAGGCTGACGGACACCAGGGTCAGGGCTTCGCCGTCCAGCACCAGCTCGCTGGCCTCACTGTTCTGACGCACCACCTGGCTGGTGGCCGTCACCCGGGTGTGGTGGGGATCCAATTGAAACACCAGGGACAGGTCTGTGATGGTGAAGTCCGGGGCCCGGTAGTCCTTACGATATTTGGCTTGCATGGCCTGCATCGGTCGCGCTCTCCTTACTGCTTCTCTAGGCGAGTGTCGGGGGTGATCGCCATCTTGATGCCGATCCCCAGGTGGGCCAGCAGTATACCAACCACCGGACTCAACCAGTTAAAAAAGGCGTACAAAGCGTAATCAAACGGATTCACCATTAACACCCCCTGCATATACGCGCCACAACTGTTCCAGGGCACCAGGGGGGAGGTGATGGTGCCGCCGTCCTCCAGGGCACGGGAAAGGTTGACCGGCGCCAGACCCCGCTCCTCGTAGGCGGACTTGAACATCCGGCCCGGCACCACGATGGCGATGTACTGATCGGCGGTCAGCAGGTTGACGCCGAAGCAGCTGGTGATGGTGGTGGCAATCAAGGAGCCGCTGGTTTTCACCCCGGAGAGGATCGCCTCCACCACCTTACGCAGCAGACCGGCGGTCTCCATCACGGCGCCAAAGGTCATGGCCGAGAGCACCAGCCAGACGGTGTTCATCATCGAGCCCATGCCACCGCCGGAGAGCAGCGAGTCCAGATCATCCGACCCGGTTTCCACGCTGATCCCCTCGAACAGGGCGGTCCACACCTGGGTCAGAGCGGCAAAGCCGTAGCCGCCCCCCTCCCCCGCCAGGGTCCGGATCATCTCCGGCTGGAACAGCGCCGCCCACAGGCCGCCGGTCAAGGCACCGATGGCAATCGCCGGGAAGGCAGGCACCTTGAGCATCGCCAGCACCAGCACCAGCACTAGGGGCAGCAACAGGTGCCAACCGAGGTTGAACTGCGACTTAAGGCCGGCTTCGATGGCCTGCAGGCGGGCCGGGTCGTACCCCTCGCCGCCATCCCAGCCCATCACCACGAAGATCAGCAACGCCAGGACAAAAGCGGGCACCGAGGTCCGGGACATGTGGCGGATGTGACCGAACAGCTCGGAGCCGGCCACCGCCGGCGCCAGGTTGGTGGTTTCTGACAACGGGGACATCTTGTCGCCGAAATAGGCGCCGGAGATCACCGCACCGGCGGTGACCGCCGGGTCCATCCCCAGTCCCTGGCTGACCCCCATCAGGGCCACCCCCACGGTCGCCGCCACCGTCCAGGAGCTGCCGATGGACAGCGCGACGATGGCGCAGATGGCGCAGCTGGCGGCGTAGAAGATCCCGGGGTTCAACAGGTTCAGGCCGTAGTAGATCAGGGTCGGTACGGTGCCGGCCAGCAGGAAGGTGCCAATCAGGCTGCCCACGGCCAGCAGGATGATGATCGCCCCGATGGAGATGGCGATCCCCTTTTGCAGGCCCTGCTCGATGGTTTCCCAGCGCAGGCCGTTTTTCCAGCCAATCACCATGGCCACGCCAGCGGCCAGGAAGAGCACAATCTGGTTGGGCCCATAGGAGGCGTCGTCGGAGAAGAGGTTGACCGAGAGCACCAGCCCCACCACCAGCACGGCGACGGGGATCAGGGCGTCCCATAAAGAAGGTTGTTTATCGCTCATTCGTCGTTCCATAAAACGTCAGACGCCGTCCGGGGACGGCGTCCAATCTCATCCTGTCAGCCGGGCTCTTAGAGACCCAGCACACCGATCAGCTGCAGGAAGACCAGGGTGATGGCCACCGGTGCCACGTAGCGCACCGAGAAGCGCCAGATCCCGTAGACACTCTTCACGCTGCCAATTTCGCGGCAGGTGATCTCCTTCCTTACACGATAGCCGGTAAAGAGCGCGATCAGCAGGCCACCCAGGGGCAGCATGATGTTGGCGGTGATGTAGTCCAGCAGATCGAAGAAGCTGATCTGGATGTCGCTCCAAAGCGACACTACGGCCCAGGGGGCACCGGTCACCGAGAACACCGTCAGCAGGCTGAGCAGCCAGATCCCAAGCCCGGCCACCACCGCAGCCTGCATCCGCTTAAAGCCGCGCTTCTCCACCAGCCAGGCCACGGAGGACTCAATCAGAGCAATGGCGGAGGTGAACGCCGCCACCACCAGCATCAGGAAGAACAGGCCCCCAAACAGCTGGCCCAGAGGCATGGAGCCAAAGGCGATGGGCAGGGTTTGGAAGATGAGGCCGGGGCCGGCGCCAGGCTCCAGGCCGTTGGCAAAGACGATGGGGTAGATGGCCAGACCGGCCAGCATCGCTACCAGGGTGTCCATCAGGGCGATCCAGATGGAGGTTTTGACCACCGAGGTCTGCTCCGGCAGGTAGGCGCCGTACATGGTCATGATCCCGGAAGCCAGGGACAGGGTGAAGAAACTGTGGCCCAGGGCAATGAGCACCCCGTTCCAGCTCAGGGCGCTGAAGTCGGGGTTGAACATGAAGGTCACGGCCGCGGCAAAATCGCCCCGGCGTGCGGCGTAGATCACCATCACCACCAGAAGCACCAGCAGCGCCGGCATCATCCAGTTGACCGCCCGCTCCAGCCCTTCACGGACCCCCTTGCCCACCACCAGCACGGTGCCCAGGACAATGGCGAGGCTCCACAGCATCAGGGGGCCCGGCGAGGCGTTAAGCCCGGAGAACAGGGTGCCGATCTCCTGGGCGTCGCGACCATCGAACAGACCGGTAAAGCCGTACCAGGTGTAGGCCAGCGCCCAGCCGGCGATCACCACGTAGAAGGAGAGGATAAGGTAGCCGGCCAGCACACCGGACCATCCGACGATGGACCAACCCTTGCCCCCGCCGGAGGCGTCGGCCATCAGGGCGACGGAGCGGGCCGGGGTCTGGCGGCCGAATTTGCCGATGATCACTTCCGACATCATGATGGGGATGCCGATAAAGAGGATGCAGAGGAGATAAACCAGGACGAAGGCGCCGCCGCCGTTCTCCCCCATGATGTAGGGAAACTTCCAGATGTTCCCCAGTCCCACGGCGGCCCCGGTGGCGGCCAAAATGTAGGTGAACCGACTCGACCACCTACCGTGGGTTACTGCCTGTTGCGTCATAACTCTTCCCAAGTTTGTTATTGTTTTGTAACTCCTTAGTTTGTGTAACACGAAGGTGCCCGTCAGGACAAGGCGAGCCAAAACAAAAGCGCTGCATCCTGTGCAGCGCTTTATGTCATTTTAACCCTTGGATTTATTGAGCCTTTTTACTGCTCGCCACCCGATCCCAGTCGACCATGTCGAGGGTAATGGCGCCGGCTTCATCCAGCAGGTAGTCGTCCACTTCCATCTCCTCGGCCGCCGCCAGATCTTCGATGGGCTCCTGGCCCATCAGGTCCCGGCGGGCGTTGAGACGCGACAGTTCACGGGCATCTTCCGCATCGGACTCCGCTTCACGCTCGGACTTGACCAGGGAGATCCACCCCTTGTCCTTCTCCTCCCGGTAGCGGGCGATGTCCTCATTGAGCAGCTCAAACTCCAGCTCACCGGCGATGCGGTCGTTGTGGCGTTTTTTCAGCTGGACAACCAGCTCCTGGGAGATGTCGTCCACCTGCTGGTAACGGGCGCCGGGTACGGAATCCCAAGGCAGCGGGTTCTTTTCCTGGGATTCGCCGTACTCGCCGTGCTCGACAAAGCTGGGGAAGCGCAGGTCCGGGATCACCCCTTCGAGCTGGGTGCTGCCGCCGTTGATGCGGTAGAACTTGGCGATGGTGTAGGTGACGTTGCCCATGGGGTTTTCGTACAGATCGTAGATGCGGCCCAAACCGCGGTGCTGCTGTACGGTGCCCTTGCCGAAGGTCTGTTCACCGACGATCAGGGCACGACCGTAGTCCTGCATGGCGGCGGCGAAGATCTCCGAAGCGGAGGCGCTGTAGCGATCCACCATCACCGTCATCGGGCCGTCGTAGGCCAGCTGACCGTCGTTGTCGCCGTTGACGCTGATGCGACCGCGCTGGTCGCGGATCTGCACCACCGGACCCTGACGGATGAACAGGCCGGTCAACAGGCTGGCTTCGCTCAAGGCGCCACCGCCGTTGCCCCGCAGGTCGATGATGATCCCCTCGACGTTCTCCTCGTCGAGCTTGGCCAGCTCTTTGGCCACATCCTGGCTGATGTTCATGTAGAAGCTGGGGATCTCAATCACCCCAATGCGGCGAGCCTGCTCACTGCCCTGCTCCACCTCCAGCACTTGGGATTTGACCGCCCGGTCCTCCAGTCGGACCTTGTCACGGACGATGACGATCTCCTTGGCGCGGGCGTTGCTGCCGCCTTTGGCCGGCAGCACCTGCAGGGTCACCTTGGAGTCCTTGGGCCCCTTGATGAGATCCACCACATCGTCCAGTCGCCAGCCAATCACGTCGACCATCTCCTCCCCGTCCTGGCCAACGCCGATGATCTTGTCATCCGGGGAGAGCTCGCCCTGCTTGTCTGCCGGGCCGCCGGTCACCAGGGATTGCACCACGGTGTAGTCGTCGGTCATCCGCAGGACCGCGCCGATCCCCTCCAAAGACAGATTCATCTCGGTCTGGAAGCGATCAGCATTACGCGGCGACAGGTAGCTGGTGTGCGGTTCGATGGTGTAGGCAAAGGCGTTCATTGCCGACTGGAACACGTCTTCGCTGTTGGTCTGGGACAGACGCTTGATGGCGTTGTTGTAACGCTTGCCAAGAATGTCCTTGATCTCCTCCCAATCCTTGCCGGTCATGGCCAGGTTCAGGGCGTCGTACTTGACCCGCTGGCGCCAGATCTCATCCAGCTCTGCTTCGGTCTTGGCCCAGGGGGCTTCTTCGCGGTCGAAGTAGTACTTGTCCCCGGGCTCCTCGAAGGAGATGGGGGTGTCCAGCAGCTCCAGCGCGTAAGAGAGACGCTCGTAGCGGCGCTGCATGGAGATCCGGTAGAGATCGTAGGCCACCTTGAGATCGCCCTTGGCGATCCGCTCGGCAAAGCGGTTGCGCTGGGATTCGAACTGGGCCACGTCACCGGCCAGCAGCAGCGAACGATTGAAATCGAGCTGTTGGAGATAGCGGTCGAAGACCTGGTCTGAAAACGCCTGGTCCATTTCGAACTGGCGATAGTGGGAGCGGGTGAACAGATCCGCGACCCGCTTACTGGCCACCCGGTGCTGCGCCTCCTGGCTCAGCTGGGGCAGTTCAGACGACTTGATGTCAGGGGCGAGTGCCCAGGCCTGGGTGGTAAGCAGTGCGCCGGCCACCAAGGCTGACAGGGTATGTTTCATCATCGACTCGCAACTCCTTTTCGCTGCTGGCGTTAGATGCGCAGGTGTTCGGCTTTCACCTTAACGGTCAGGCCGGTTTCCAGGCGAACCATCACGTCATCGCGGTTGATGTCGACGATCACCCCTTTGGCGGGGGTGCGACCCAACTGCACCATGACGGCCTGATCCACTTTCAGCTTGTCAGATGAGACCGCCTTAAGGGGAGCCGGGTTCCGCTTGGTTTCCGGTTTACTCTTGAGCTTAGCGTTTTTCGCCCGCTCGGAGCGAGCCGGTTTGCGGCCCTCAGGACGTTTGTTTTCGCGGCCCTGCTTCTCCGCCCGGGCGGCCTTGGCCTTGTCCTGGCTCTCCTTCAGGGTCTTCTGGGCGTGCTCTACGTGCTCCGCTTCCAGTTCACCCACTTCGTTGCCATCCAGGTCGACCCGCTGGGCGCCGGCCTTCTGGCAGCGCAGGTAACGCCAGGAGTTGGTGTAACGGCGCAGCGCCTGACGCAGCTGGGTTTTGCTGACCCGCTCGTCCTGGTCAAGACGCTCAGCGAGGTCTTGGAACAGGCCAATCTTCAGGGGCTTGGCGTCGCCTTCGAGGGAGAAACACGCAGGAAACTGCTCGGCGAGATAGGCAATGACGGCTTTGACGTCAGTCAGCTTCTCGACGGATTCCTGGGTGCTGGGTTGTTCAGTGGTCATCAAACTCTTCCTGGCCCGCATTCGGGTCAAAGTGGGAAAACAGCGTTTCGACAAAGACGTCGATCAAATCATCGTCCAGTTCCAATAACTGGGGATTAAATTGCCAATGTGGCCACACGGCCGACAGCATCTCTTCCAGCAACGCCGGTTCGATGTCGTTATCGGCCGCATCATAAACTGCATGATAGAGTCGGTTGAGGTTCTCTGCCGCCAGGGCTTCCTCCCCCTCCCACTCCCCTACCTCGGAGGGCTCCACCAGGTAGGTATAGATGGATACAAACTCTTTCATTGTTGAGTGTGGGCGGTAAACAGTGCCGAGCACAGCTCGGCCAGTTTCACCAGGCCCGCTTCGTCCTCTGCACTAAAGCGACCAAATTCCGGGCTGTCGATGTCCAGAACGGCCACCACCTCTTCGCCCACCATGATCGGTAGCACAATTTCCGAGTTACTGGCCGCATCACAAGCGATGTGGCCCTCAAAAGCGTGTACGTCTTCAATCCGCTGAACGGTTTGCTCTGCCGCGGCGGTGCCGCACACGCCACGCCCCCAGGGGATGCGAACACAGGCCACGTTACCCTGGAAGGGGCCCAACACCAGGGTGTCGCCCTCTTTGAGGTAAAAACCGGCCCAATTGACCCGGCCCAGGCCGTGGTAGACCAGTGCAGACAGGTTGGCGAGATTGGCGATCAGGTTGGGTTCGCCCTGGGTCAGGGCTTCGGCTTGCCGCAGCAAAGAGGCGTAATCGACGGACGTTTCTACAGACATAGCGTGGATGAAGAGTTCTCAACAGCCTGCCATTAACCCAGTTTACGTGGAAGCAGTCAAGGATTTGCCGGCCCTAAGGTGTTCAAACGTGCAGTAAGAGTGCAATAGCGCTGAAAAGACTCCCATTTTTGAGTACACTCGCGGTATCGCCCGAAGCCAATAGAAGCAGGAAGCTCCTTGTCCAGCCGCCCCGTGCTCTGTCCCACCTGTGACACCTATGTCCGTCGCCGGGCCTTGCCTCGGGGCATGCGCGCTTTCTGCCCGCGCTGCCACAGCCGCATCTACGACAACCCCTACTGCGACACCGGCGGATTGATGGCCCTCACCCTGGCCGCCCTGGTGCTCTATTTCCCCGCCAACCTGCTGCCCATACTGGAGATCGATCTGGTGGGGAACCTGCGCCAGACCACGGTGCTGTACGGGGCCCTGGTGGTGATGGAACAGGGGTTCGTGCTGGTGGGCCTGGCGGTGCTGGTGGCGGGCGTGATCGCCCCCCTGCTGTTGCTGCTCTCCATCCTGACCCAACTGACCCTGATGCGCATGGGCACCGGCCGTCCCATAGTGCGCTGGTTGCTGCTGCATCAACCCACCCTGGACCAGCTGAGCATGATTGAGATCTACATGATCAGCTTCTTCGTCTCTGTCTTTAAGCTGGTGGACATCGCAGATCTGACCTACGGCTGGGGCACTTTGTGTTATATCTTGTTGTTCGTACTAACCTTTTACGTGCAATACGAGTACAACCGCGAGTTGATGTGGCATCAGTATGAAGAGATCTACGGTTCCTGAGCGTGGGCTCGACCGCGACCTGCGGTTGTGCGCCGGCTGTGGGCTGGCGGTGGCCAGTGCCCCCAGCTGCCCCCGTTGCCACACCGAACTGCACGATCGTAAGCCCCACAGCCTGGAGTACTCCTGGGCGCTGTTGATCACAGCCATCTTTCTGCTGTTCCCGGCCAACGCCCTGCACATCACCCAGTTGACCAACCAGGGCCGCACCACCTACGACACCATCTACTCCGGCATCCTGTCGCTGGTGGAGAACGACATGGCAGCCATCGCCGTGATCGTGTTCACCGCCTCCATATTGGTGCCCATGGCCAAGATCATCGGCCTGAGCCTCATCCTGCTGACCATCCAGTTCCGCCTTAAGCTGTCCCGACGCCAGTTGACCTGGAGCTTCCACGTCATCGAGTTCATCGGCCGCTGGTCGATGCTGGATCTGTTCGTCATCTCCATCATGGTCAGCCTGGTCAACATGGGGCAGCTGCTCTATGCCAAGCCGGCCCCCGCGGCCACCTTTTTTGCCCTGGTGATCATCTTCACCCAGCTCGCTGCCAAAACCCTGGATCCCCGTTTGCTGTGGGATCTCGAATGTGAACAGAGTCATGACCGAAACCCACAAGCCGAAAGTCAGTAAGAAGAAGCTGATCTCCCCCATCTGGATATTGCCCATCACCGCCTTCCTGTTGGGGGCCTGGCTGCTGGCCTCCTACATCCAGGAGCGGGGCACCGTCATCGAGATCCACTTCCCCACCGCCAACGGCATCGAAGCCAACAAAACCCTGGTGCGCTACCAGGGCCTGGTGGTGGGTCAGGTCACCCACGTGGCCCTGGACGATGAGGACCAGGGGGTGATGGTCACCGTTAAGATGAGCCACATGGTGGAAGACCTGCTGCGTCGCGATACTCAGTTCTGGCTGGTCTCCCCCAAGGCCTCCCTGACTGGCATCGAGGGCCTCGACGCCCTGTTCAGCGGCAACTACATCACCATGTCACCCGGCGAAGGGCCCAAGCGCTACCAGTACGTGGGCACCTTTGAGGCCCCGGTGCGTGCCACCCAGGACGGTGGACTGACCGTCGAACTGCTGGCCGAACGCCGCGGTTCACTGGATGTGGGCAGTGGGGTCTACTTCCAGCAGGTGGAGGTGGGTCAAATCCTCAAGTACGAGTTGGATCCGGACACCCGACAAGTGCACCTGACGGCGGTGATCGAGCCGGAGTACCGCTCACTGGTGCGGGACAACAGCCTGTTCTGGAACGCCTCCGGCGCCCGGGTACGTGCCGGTCTCGATGGTGTGGACGTGGAGCTGGACAGCCTGGCCACCCTGCTGGCCGGTGGCGTCAGCTTCTCCTCCCCCGCCGATGGCGAGCCGGCGCACCACGGCTCGGTGTTTGCCCTACACGACAGCGTCGCCGCAGCGGAACCCACCTTCGATGTGCTGTTCAAAGCCGACCACGCCGAAGGGCTGCGCGTCGGCACCCCCATCCAGCACCGGGGCCTCAAGCTCGGCGAGGTGTACAGCATCCACCTCAACGACGACGGCGTACAGCTCAGTGCCCGAGTCAGCGGCGAGTATCGCCACCTGTTCAATCGCAACAGCCAGTTTTGGCGTGCCGGAGCCGAGTTCGGCCTGGACGGCGTCAAACACCTCGATACCCTGCTGTTTGGCGATTTCATCGCTCTGCTGCCGGGCGACGGCGAACCCGGCACCCGCTTCACCCTCCACGACGGTCGGCCCAAGGGGCAGCTGCCTGGCCGCCTGGTCACGCTGACCCAACAAAGCGCCGAAGGGCTCTCGGTCGGCGCCCCCATTCTGTTCCGCTCCTTCCCGGTGGGCGAGGTCACCCATCTGGCCCTGGCCGGTGACCACGTCGAGGTGACCGCCTGGATCACCGCCCCCTACCACGAGCTCATTAAGGCCAACTCGCTGTTCTGGCGCCATGGCGGCGTCACCATCGATGCGGATCTTTCCGGCCTCAAGGTGCAGTCCGCACCGCTGGCCAACCTCATTCGTGGCGGGCTGAGCTTCTCCACCGGCTCCGGCGACGCTGCTGCCGAGGATGCGGTCTTCGCCATCCATGAAAGCGAAAAGGCCGCCCGTCAGGGCCCCCCTGCCCGCCTGGTACTGCACACCGATGCCCTGCTGGGCCTGAGCCTGGGCGCACCGGTGTACTTCCGCGAGTTGGAGGTGGGCAAGGTGGCGGCCATCGATCTGGTGGATGACGGCTTTCGAGTGGCGCTGGCCATC
This sequence comes from Ferrimonas balearica, assembly GCF_019802085.1. Taxonomy (GTDB): domain Bacteria; phylum Pseudomonadota; class Gammaproteobacteria; order Enterobacterales; family Shewanellaceae; genus Ferrimonas; species Ferrimonas balearica_B. Next base: position 1,178,005 of record NZ_JAHVHV010000001.1, on the reverse strand, counting down.
GACGCCCCCTACCGGGCCCAGATTGGCACCGGCAGCCGCTTCTGGCACCGCAGCCAGGTCAAGGTAGAGGGCTCACTCGCGGGGGTGGCCATCGAAGCCGGCCCCCTGCCCCAGCTGCTGCGTGGCGGCCTCGCCTTTGACCATCGGGGCACGCTCCAGGCCGGCGCGCCTGAGGATCGCACCATCTACCCGGACCGCGACGCGGCGCTCTCCCCCCGGGTGAGCTTTACGCTCTACGCCAAGCCCCAGGCTCGGGTGCCGGTAAAGGCGGGGATCCGCTACCTGGGTCACGAAGTGGGCCGCATCGACTCGGTGGCCCTCTCCGATGACCTCAAATTCCAGACTCTGACCGCCAGCATCGACGCGCGCTTTGCCGAGCCCTTCCTAAACCAGGACAGCCGTTTCTACCTGGTCAGCGCTGAACTTAACCTGGCTGGGGCCAAAAACCTCGATACCCTGCTGACCGGCAACTACGTCGCTGTCCTGCCCGGCGAGTCCACCCAGCAGGATGATGCCTTTACCCTGCTCGAGGAGGTGCCGGTGCTCCTGCCCTACGACGGCGGCCTGCGCCTGGTGCTCAACCAGCCCCGCCTGGGCTCGCTGCAGATCGGCAGCCCGGTGCTCTATCGTCAGATGAAAGTGGGAGAAGTGGTGCACACGCGTCTGGCGGAGGACGCCGCGTCGGTGGACATCGAGATCCAGCTCGACCCCCGGCATCAGCACCTGGTGAACCGAAGCAGCCGGTTCTGGAACGCTTCCGGTCTCTACCTGGACTTTGGCCTGTTCTCCGGGGCCCAGATCGCCACCGAGTCAGTGGAATCCTTGCTGATTGGAGGGATCGCCTTCGCCACCGAACAGGCCGGCGACGAGGCCAACGCGGTCGCCGCCGGTGAACGCTTCCCGCTGGCAGACACCGCCGACGCCCGCTGGCTGCAGTGGCAGCCGCGCTTCTAGGCGAAGAACCAGTAGGCCACGCCGATGGCCGCAAGGATCCCCGCCAGATCGGCCAACAGGCCGCAGCCGATGGCATGGCGGGTGTGTCGCACCCCAACGGCACCGAAATAGACCGCCAGGACGTAGAAGGTGGTCTCGGTAGAGCCCTGGAACAGCGCCGCCAGGCGCCCGGCAAAGGAATCGACCCCGGCGCTGTTCATCGTCTCCAGCATCATCGCCCGCGCGCCGGAGCCGCTGAACGGCTTCATCAGCGCCGTGGGCAGCGCCTCGACAAAGCGGGTGTCCCAGCCCAGGCCCATCACCACCGACCGGATCCCCTCCAGGGCCAGTTCCAGCGCCCCTGAGCCGCGCAGCGCCCCGATGGCCACCAGCATGGCAAGCAGGTAGGGCACCAGGGTCAAGGTGGTGGTCAGCCCCTCTTTGGCCCCCTCCACAAACTGATCGAACACCGGCTGACGGCGCCACTGTCCCGCTGCGATCACCAGCACGATAAAGGCACAGAGGATGGCGTTGCCCCAGAACAGGGAGAAGCTCTGCAGTTGGGTGGCGGTGAACCCCGCCAGGGTCGCCAGCAGTGCGGTAAGGCCGGCCCCGATCCCCAATCCCCAGAACAGCACCACCCTGTCGAGCAGATTGATGCGCTGCACCAGGCTGACCGCCAACAGGCCCGCCAGGGTGGAGGCCAATGTGGCCAGCAGTATGGGCACAAACACATCTGCGGGATGCGCCGCCCCCTGCTGAGCCCGGTAGACCAGCACGGCGATGGGGAACAGGGTGACCGAGGAGGTGTTCAGCACCAGGAACAGGATCTGGGCGTTGGTGGCGGTGTCCGGTTTGGGGTTTAACGCCTGCAGCTGTTTCATCGCCTGAATGCCCATGGGGGTGGCGGCGTTGTCCATGCCCAGTACGTTGGCGGAAAGATTCATGGTGATGGCGCCAAAGGCCGGGTGCCCCTTGGGCACCTCCGGCATCAGGCGGTGAAGCAGGGGCGACAAAACCCGGGCCAGCCAATCAATGAGCCCCGCCCGCTCGCCGATGCGCATCAAACCCATCCACAATGCCATGATGCCTGCCAGGCCGATGGCGATCTCCACCGCCAGCTTGGCCATGCTCATCACCTGCTCCAGCACCGCGGCGAATATCGCCTCGTTACCGCCGGCCCATTGCCACAACGCGGCCAGGGTCGCGATAAAGAAAAAGCCACCCCATACTCTGTTTAACACCCTGTGCTACCCTCACTTCCACTGTGTTATAGTTGCCGCCGTTTTTGCCCTCAGGAACCGGACTATGCCGTCGTTTTCCCAGGAGTTTCTCGATAGCATCGAGGCGATCCTACCCGCCCATCTTACCCTTGAAGATTTCGTGGCGTACAGCACGCAACCCCTGCGTCGCTCCATTCGCGTCAACACACTGAAGATCAGTGTCGAAGCTTTCACCGAGCGGATGGCCGCCAAGGGGTGGACGCTGGAACCGGTGCCCTGGTGTGACACCGGCTTCTGGTTGACCCGCGAAGACGACAGCCAGCCTTTGGGCAACACCATCGAACACCTGTGTGGCCTGTTCTACATCCAGGAAGCCTCCTCGATGATGCCGCCCACCGCGCTGTTCGCTCACAGTGACGCGCCGGAGCAGGTGCTCGACGTGGCCTCTGCCCCGGGCTCCAAGACCACTCAGATCGCCGCCGCCATGGAAAACCGCGGCCTGCTGATGGCCAACGAGTTCTCCTCCAGCCGTCTCAAGGGCCTCTACTCCAACCTGCAGCGACTTGGGATCCGCAACGTGGTGATGACCCATTTCGACGGGCGGGTGTTTGGCCCAACCCTGCCGGAGCAGTTCGACGCCATCCTTTTGGATGCGCCCTGTTCTGGCGAAGGCACGGTGCGCAAGGACCCTGAATCGATGGACAACTGGAGCCTCGAGTCCATTGAGACCATTGCCGGGATCCAGCGGGATCTTATCGAGTCCGCCTTTGCCGCCCTGAAGCCCGGTGGCGTGCTGATCTACTCCACCTGCACCCTCAACCGGCGTGAGAACCAGGACGTCTGTGCCCATCTGCTGGCCCAGTACCCGGACGCGGTTGAGGTGGCGCCCTTGGGGGATCTCTTCCCCGGCGCCGACAAGGCCCTGACCGAGGAGGGCTACCTGCACATCTGGCCGCAGATCTTCGACTCCGAAGGCTTCTTTGTGGCGGCCCTGCGCAAAACCGCCACCATCGACAGCGAGGTCCGCCCGCCGAAGCTGGGCCGCTTCCCCTTCAGCCCCGCCAAGGCCAAGGAGGCGCAGGAGCTGTCCGCCTACTTCAGCGACCAGTTTGGCCTGACCCTGCCCAACCCAGGGCAACTGATGGTGCGGGACAAGGAGCTGTGGTGGTTCCCTACCCCCTTGTCGGGTCTGATTGGCCGGATCCGCATGGACCGCATGGGGCTAAAACTGGCCGAACGCCACAAGAAGGGGTTTAAAACCTTTCACGAAGCGGTGATGTCCCTGCCGTCGGACGACAGCAAAGGGGTCGAGCTGGATGAGGGCCAGGCGGAGCAGTACTTGATGGGCCGGGATCTGCCGATGGACGCCGCCGGCGGCAAGGGGGAAGTGATTGTGCGTTACCGGGGCCACCCACTGGGGCTGGCCAAGTGGGTGGGCAGTCGTCTGAAGAACGCCCTGCCCCGTGAACTGGTGCGGGATAAGATCAGCCTGGCCTAAGCCAGGCGAACCGATTTAACTTTTGTTACCAAAAAGTGGGGATTTGGCGAGCAAAGCCGACAAACTGGTCTAAGCTTTTTGCCTACGAAGTCGTCAGGTCTTCGCTAGCGCAAGGTTCTGTTGAACCCTTCCCCTAAGCTCGTGACATCGGAGTCGTCGCGGGCTTTTTTTTTGCGCCCTCATCAACCTCCTCCCCTCAGACGCTTCGCGCCCCAGGAAACAGGGTAAAGAAGTTACTGGCGGTCTGCTCCAACAGCGTCTCGTAAGACACCTGCTTCAGATCCGCCACAAACTGCGCCACCTCGCGCACGTAGGCCGGCTGATTGGTTTTGCCGCGGTGCGGCACCGGGGCCAGGTAGGGGGCGTCCGTCTCCACCAGCAGCCGGTCCATGGGCACCCGTCGCACCACCTCTCTCAGCGCCTCGGCATTACGGAAGGTCACGATCCCGCTGATGGAGATGTAGAGACCCAACTCCAGCGCATCCCGGGCCATCTCCCAGGACTCGGTAAAGCAGTGCAACACCCCGTTGCGCCCACCATTCTCACGCCAGATGCGCAAGGTGTCCTCCCGGGCATCCCGGGTGTGGATGATCACCGGTTTCTCCAACCTGTTGGCGAGCTGAATGTGGTGGGCAAACGCCTGCTGCTGGGCTTCGATGTTGTCCTTGCTGTAGTAGTAATCCAATCCGGTTTCGCCGATGGCCACCACTTGCGGATCCGCCGCTTCCCGGGCCAACCAGGCCGGATCAAACCCGTCCTTGATATCCAGCGGGTGCACACCGCAGGAGAGGGACACCTCAGGGTGAGGCGCGACCAGCGCCTTCATGCGGTCATACCCCTGCTGGGAAACGGAGACACAGAGCAGCTTTTCGACCCCGCGGGCCCTGGCGGCGTCGAGAATGGGGGTCAAATCGGCGGGAGCGTCACCTTCGACCAGGCGGTCAAGGTGGCAATGGGAGTCAATCAGCACAGCAGGGGTCCACTTTCGAAACGGGCCGAAAGGGTAACGGCCTACATGGTCGAGGTCAATTGATTGGAGCCGAGCTGATCGGCCAGCAGCTGCTCGATGCGGGGCTTGTGGGGGTTTTGCTCTTCACCAAATGCCAGCCCTACACCCGGCGGCCGGCCCCCCTGGGAACCCAGCGGGTTGATCCAGACCACCTGGCCACTGAACTCGTACCACTGCTCGCTCTCGGGCAACCGATAGCGAGCTTCAATGGTGTCCCCCATCTGATATTCGCGACTGGAGACGAAAAACAGCCCACCGTGGCGAACAAACGGCATGTAAGCTCGGTAGAGCTGGGCCAGGGTATCGAACTGGGCTTCGAGATTAACCATGGTGTGGCGCTGCCCCCTCCTGGGCTCGATGTTGATAGTCCACTATCAGTTGCTGGAAGGTCGCGGTCAAGTTGATGCCGCTTTGACGGTCCAGCCAGCGCTGCTGTTGGGCAACCTGGGTCAGCATGGAATAGAGCCAGGCGGTGCGCTCCGGTTGCGACCCACACTGAGATAATAACTCAAAATACAACACCTTGAGTGCCAGTGCAGCCTGTTCTTGCGCCACTTGAGTCAGCCGCGGACTCACAAGCCCTGCCGACAGGCTTTCCTGCCAGGCCTCACGCAGCGCCCGGGCCTCACTGAGGCCGTCACTCTCCAACGCCGCCTTCAACGCCAGGGGCCCTCCCAGGATCCGCGGCCAGTAGGGCCAATCCCCCAGTTTATCGCCAAGGGATCCGAGATACGCCGCCAGAACATCGGGACTGGGCATGCTCACCACCAGGCGCTGACACCGACTGACGATGGTGGGCAACAGAGGCTGCGCCCCATCGGACACCAGGATGAGGTACACCCCGGGGGCCGGCTCCTCCAGGGTTTTAAGCAGCGCGTTGGCGGAGGCGGTGTTCATCCGCTCCGCCTGCTGGAGGATCGCCACCCGTGCGCCCCCCTGGTGCGCCGTGCCGGTCAGTTGGCCAATCAGCTGGCGCACCGACTCCACTTTGATCTGCTGCCCCTCCGGGGCCAGCTGGTACAGATCCGGGTGATGCCCCGCCGCCAGCAGCAGGCAGCTTTTGCACTGCCCACAGCCCTTGCACAGGTCACAGAGCAGTTGTTCGGCGATCCAGCGAGCCATCTCCCCTTTGCCCACGCCGGGCGGCCCCTGCAGTAACAGGGCGTGCCCCAGCCGCTGTTGCTGGCGCTGGGCCAGCCAGCGCTCGGCAACCGGTTGAAGCCAGGGCAGTAGTGCCGTCATAGGGCACTGTCCAGGGCGCGGCGCAGATCCGCGTGGACCTGCGCCATGGGCTGGCCGGCATCGATGGTGACGATGCTGGCGTCCTGATGGGCGGCCGACAGATAGGCTTCACGGGCGCGCTCGAAAAACGACAGCTGCTCTAGCTCGATGCGATCCAGCGCGCCCCGGGCACGGGCCCGGCTGAGGCCCAGCTCCGGGTCAATGTCCAGGTAGAGGGTGAGATCCGGGGAAAAGCCGTCCAAGGTCAGGGCCGAGAGTTTGGCCACCGGCTCCGCCAGCGACCGGCCACCGCCCTGGTAGGCCTGGCTGGACAGATCGTGACGATCGCCCACTACGATGGCGCCGCGGGCCAAGGCCGGCTTGATCACCGTCTCCACCAACTGGGCTCGGCAGGCGTACACCATCAACAGCTCCGTCATCGGCGCCATCGCCTCCTCTCGGGGACGCTTCCAGATGTCGCGGATCTCCTCCGCCAGCGGCGTGCCACCGGGCTCCCGAGTGTGGACGATCTCCGTGGAGGGGAAACGCTCGGCCAGGTAGCGGTCGACCACCTCGATGGCGGTGCTTTTGCCGGCCCCTTCCAGGCCCTCGATTACAATGAATTTGCCTTGTTCTGCCATGGATTACTGGTTTCGAATGTAGCGGTTAACGGCGTTGTTGTGCTCCCGCAGGGTCCGGGAGAACTGGTGTGTGCCGTTGCCCTTGGAGACAAAGTAGAGGTAGTCGGACTCATCGGGATTGACCGCCGCTTGCAGCGACGCCAACGAAGGGTTGGCGATGGGGGTCGGCGGCAGACCGTGGATCCGATAGGTGTTGTAAGGGGTCCAGGTGTTGAGGTGCTTGCGGGTGATCCGCCCCTGGTAGTCCTCCCCCACCCCGTAGATCACCGTAGGATCCGTCTGCAGGCGCATCCCCTTGTTCAGGCGATTGACGAACACCGAACTGACCAGGCCGCGCTCCTGGGGCTGACCGGTCTCCTTTTCGATGATGGAGGCCAGGATCAGCATCTCGTAGGGGGTGCTGATGGGCAGCTCAGACTGACGCTCGTCCCATACCTGTTCGACCGCCGTCACCATGCGCTGGTAGGCCCGGCTCAACAACGCCAGATCGGTGGTGCCGTCGACAAAGGCGTAGGTGTCCGGGTAGAGCCAGCCTTCGGAGGGCTGATCCTCCAGCCCCAGAGCCAGATCCAGGGCCACCACGTCCTCCAGCGTGACCTCAACCCGGGGGTGAGCCTGCACCTGGGCCAGCCACTGAGCCGCCGTGCCGCCCTCCACCAGGGTGATCTGAAACTGCTTCTCGGCGCCCTCCACCAGGCGCGCCAGGGCCTCGGCGACGGTCAGCTCCGGGCCCAGGTCGTAGGTGCCGGTCTTGATGGCGGCCAGCTCCGGCCGAAGCTTCAGGCCCAGCTTCAGCCACAACTCGTCGCCCACCCAGCCCTGTGCCTGCCACTGTCGCAACAAGGCCCGGGCGCTTTGTCCGCTGTCCACGGTGATCTCCACCGGTTCGTCGAGCGCCAGGGGCGCATCCAACACCGCGTTAGCCTGGTGCCAGGCAAAGAGGACCGCTGCCAGTGCCGCGGTGATCATAAGGCTGCCCGCCAGCAACAGGCCCTTCATCCAGCGCTTTAACGCCATAGATCCAGTGTCTCCAGTAGTGCATCCGCCACGCTGCGGCGGGGTAATTCAATATCGTCGATACGGCTCAAGGGGACCACCCCCATCAGCGCATTGGTCACAAAGGCTTCGCGTACCTGTTTCAGGGTGCTCCGGGGGATATCGGTCTCCCGGACAGGGTGCCCCATCTCGGTCAGGGTTGCCATCACCCGCTCTCGCATCACGCCCGCCACTCCGCATCGGTTGAGCGCGGGGGTCCAGACCCCCTGCTCCGTCACCAGGAACAGGTTGCCGGCTGTGGCCTCCACCAGATTGCCCTGCGCATCACACACCAGCAGCTCATCCAGGCCCCGTTGCTCGGCTTCACGTTTGAGCAGCACCTGCTCGAGACGGCCCAGGGTTTTCAGACCCGCCAAGGGTCCGCCGGTGGCCAATCGGGTGTGCGCCACGGCGGCAGCAATGCCCTGGGTTTGCCATTGTCGGTAGTGGTGGGGAAATTCGGAGAGGGTCATCAGGCGACGGGGCTGCGCGCCCCACTGGCCCTGGTAACCTCGGCCGCTGCTGCCCCGAGTCAGGGTCAGACGCAGCACCGCCAGCTCTTGGTCCGAAGCGACCGCCTCGATCTCCTGGGCCAGCAGCGCCCAGTCCGGGTCCGTAAGCCCCATACGAGCGTTGGCCTTGGCCAGACGCGCCTGGTGAAGGGACCAGAGGACGACCCGACCCTGCTTGACCAGCATGGTGGTGAAATGGCCATCACCGAGGGCCAATCCCCGGTCGTCGGCAGGCAGGGCCTCGGTGGGTTCACCGTCGAGCCAAAACTTCATCCGTCCTGGCTGATCCGGCTGGCGACCGCGCCGGTCTGATCCTTGTACTTGGCGTCCTGGCGCTGGTTGTAGGGCCGCGCGCATGGGCCGGAGAGGCGCTCAAAGTTCAGTGCACCGATGGGCATACCCGGGCGCAGAGCCAGAGGCAGTTTACCGCTGTTGAAAAACTCCAGCACGATCTGCCCGGACCAGCCGGGATCGATTCGGTGGGCGGTCACGTGGACCATCAGCCCCAGCCGGGCCAGGGAGGAGCGGCCGTCCAGCCAGCCCACCACATCCGCCGGCAGGGTCACCGACTCATGGGTCACCGCCAGGGCCAGTTCGCCGGGATGGAGGAAGAAGGCCTCGCCATCGGCGATCACCAGCTCGTCGCTCATCACGGTTTCCAGCGCCCGCTGCACCTCTTCCCGGGGGCCGGAAAGATCGATGTAGGGAGCGGTGTGGTCCTGGAACACCCGGAAACGGTTGCCCAGGCAGACGTCGACGCTGACGCCGCTGATCTTGTCGGTGGCGGGGCGCGGTTCGATGACGATCCGCTCCTCGTCCAGGTACTGTTCGATTTCGATGTCGTTAAGGCGCATCCTTCAGTCCCAATCGGTTGTTATCGTTATTTTATTCGCCATGCAGCAGCTGGCGGATCTTGGCCTTGAGGATATCAATGGCGATGCGGTTCTTACCACCCCGGGGAACAATGATGTCCGCGTGCTGCTTGGAAGGGTCGATAAACTGCATGAACATGGGGCGCACCGTGTGGGTGTACTGCTTGAGTACCGACTCCATGGTACGGCCCCGCTCCTCCACATCCCGCACCAAGCGGCGCATCAGGCAGATGTCCAGGGGCGTGTCCATAAAGATGGAGGCGTGCATCTGCTCCCGCAGTTTGGCGTCGGTCAGCAGCAGGATCCCCTCCAGGATGATCACCTTCTTAGGGGTGACACAGAGGGTATCGGCCATCCGGGTGTGTTCGGAATAGCTGTAGGTGGGGACCTCAACGCTCTGGCCTGCCTTGAGCTGGATCAGGTGCTCCAGCAGCAGGGCGTGATCCAGCGCCTGGGGGTGGTCGTAGTTGGTCTTGACCCGCTCCTCCATGGTCAGTTGGGACTGGTCCTTGTAGTAGGCGTCCTCGTTGATCACCTCGATTTGATCGGTCCCCAGGTCGCGCCGCAACTCTTCGTAGATGGTGCGGGCGATCAGGCTCTTGCCTGAGGCGGAGGCGCCGGCGATTCCGATGATGACACACTGGGCTTGGCTGGACATGGATTCAGTTCTCGACACTGGAATAACTCATTATGGACGTCGACCGCATCAGTCGCTGGTGATCTCAATGGCCAGGGAGGGCTCCGGCTCGGACCGGCTGACCAGGGCCGCGGCGGCTCGCCGGGCGATGCCCCGGTAGGCGTCGGCGATGGCCCCGTCCGGTTCCGCCACCACACTGGGGGAGCCGGAGTCCACGTGCTCCCGGATGGAGAGGTTCAGCGGCAAGTCCCCCAGCAGCGGCACCTTGTAGCGCTCAGCGGTCTCGGCACCACCGCCGGTACCGAAGGGGTGCTCCTTGCTGCCGCACTGACCGCAGATGTGGTAACTCATGTTCTCCACGATGCCCAGTACCGGGATGTTGACCTTGTTGAACAGGGTGATCCCCTTGCGGGCGTCACTGGTGGCGATCTCCTGGGGCGTGGTGACGATCACCGCACCGGAAACCGGCACCTTCTGGGACAGGGTCAGCTGGATGTCACCGGTGCCCGGCGGCATGTCGATCACCAGGTAGTCGAGCTCCGGCCACTGGGTTTCGTTGATCAGCTGCACCAGGGCACCGGCGGCCATGGGGCCACGCCAAGCCGCGGCGTTGTCTTCGGTCACCATAAAGCCAATGGACATGGCCGCTACCCCGTGGGCAAAGGCGGGCGCCATCGTATTACCGTCGTAGCTCACCGGACGGAAATCGGTCACCCCCAGCATGATGGGCACCGAGGGGCCGTAGATGTCCGCATCCAACACCCCCACTCGGGCCCCTTCGTCGGACAGCGCCAGGGCCAGGTTGATGGCGGTGGTGGACTTGCCCACCCCACCCTTGCCGGAGGCCACGGCGATGACGTTGCGTACGTTGGGAATGGCGGGCACGGAGCTGGCACTGATGGCCGGAACCGCCAGTCCGATCTCGCACTCCACCTCGTCCACCGCTTCCAGATCCGACAGCTTCTGGGTGAGGGTCATCACCAGGTCACGGTACTGGCTCTTACAGGGGTAGGGAAACGCCAGGCCGAGCTGAAGGCAGCGACCCTCCATCGCCAGGTGGCGGACGATGCCGGCACTGACCAGACCCTGCTCCAACAGGGGATCCTGGTGCTGCTCCAGGCGGGCCAACACCTCGGTGGAGAGGGGTTCGGGAAGGGCGTTGCGGATGGCTTGATCGCTCACTGGCGGGCTCCTGTTCTGGCAATTGCCCACAGTGTACCAGAACCGCCTGTGAAGGTATGACCACAAAGCAGTCAAAGGCTTGCCCTGTGGGTGAAAAACCCCCTCCCTTCGGTTAGACTTGGCTCCTTTGTAGCAGTCCGAACAGATATCGAGAGACGATGGCAACCGAAAGCAGAAAAATGTTGGTGACCTGTGCCCTGCCCTACGCAAACGGGTCGATTCACCTGGGTCACATGCTGGAACACATCCAGGCGGACATCTGGGTACGCTTCCAGAAATTACGCGGTCACCATTGCACCTTTGTGTGTGCCGACGACACCCACGGCACCCCGATCATGCTTACCGCCCAGAAGCTGGGCATGACCCCCGAGGCGATGATCGCCAAGGTGGCCGAGGAGCACAAAGCGGACTTTGCCGATTTCCTCATCGATTTCGATAACTACCACTCGACCCATTCCGACGAGAACCGGGAGCTGGCGTCCGAGATCTACACCCGCCTGAAAGACAACGGCTACATCCAGACTCGCACCATCGAGCAGCTGTACGATCCGGAAAAAGGCATGTTTCTGCCCGACCGCTTCGTTAAGGGCACCTGCCCCAAGTGCAAGACCGAAGACCAGTACGGCGACAACTGCGAAAGCTGCGGCAGCACCTACAGCCCGGCAGAGCTGATTGAGCCCAAGTCGGTGATCACCGGTGCCACCCCGGTTCTTAAAGAGTCCGAGCACTACTTCTTCGATCTGCCCCAGTTCAAGGGTGTGCTGGAGGAGTGGACCCGCTCCGGTGCCCTGCAGTCCGAGATGGCCAACAAGCTGGCGGAATGGTTCGAGCAGGGGCTTCAGCAGTGGGACATCTCCCGCGACAAGCCCTACTTCGGCTTCGAGATCCCCGGCACCAACGGCGAGAAGTTCTTCTACGTCTGGCTGGACGCCCCCATCGGGTACATGGGCAGTTTCAAGAACCTGTGTGATCGCCGCGACGACCTCAACTTCGACGAGTACTGGCAGGCCGACTCCAACGCCGAGCTCTACCACTTTATCGGCAAGGACATCATCTACTTCCACAGCCTGTTCTGGCCGGCGATGCTGCACGGTGCCAATCTGCGTAAGCCCACCAACGTCTTCGCCCACGGCTACGTCACCGTTAATGGCGAGAAGATGTCCAAGTCCCGCGGCACCTTTATCAAGGCGCGCACCTACCTGGACAATCTGCACCCGGAATACCTGCGCTACTACTACGCGGCCAAGCTCAACGATCGCATCGACGATCTGGACCTGAACCTTGAGGACTTCGCCCAGCGGGTGAACTCCGACATGGTGGGCAAACTGGTGAACATCGCCAGCCGCACCGCCGGCTTCATCGCCAAGCGCTTTGACGGCAAGCTGGCCGAGGGCATCGACCAGCCCGAGTTGCTGGCGGAGTTCCAGGCCGCCAAAGAGAGCATCGCCGCCCAGTACGAGGGCCGCGAATTCGGCAAGGCGATCCGCGAGATCATGGCCCTGGCGGACAAGGCCAACGCCTACATCGCCGACGCGGCCCCCTGGCAGTTGGCCAAGCAGGAGGGGATGGAGCAAAAAACCCACGAGGTGTGCTCCATGGGGATCCACCTGTTCAAGGTGCTGATGACCTACCTCAAGCCGGTGCTGCCCCAGATGGCGGCCGATGTGGAGGCCTTCCTCAACACCGAACTGACCTGGGACAGCCTGGACACCGTGCTGACCGGCCATGGCATCAACAAGTTCAAGGCCCTGATCCAGCGGATCGAGCCGGCCAAGATCGACGCCATCATTGAGCAGACCAAGGCCGAGCTTGCCGCCGACCAGGCCGTCAGTGCCCCGGCCCTGGAGCTGGAGCACAACGACGAGCTGGAGAAGGAGCCGGTGGCCGAGACCATCAGCTTCGACGAGTTTGCCAAGGTGGACCTGCGGGTGGCCCGCATCGCCAAGGCCGAGCACGTCAAAGGGGCCAATAAGCTGCTGCAGCTGACCCTGGATTTGGGCGGTGAGACCCGCAACGTCTTCGCGGGCATCAAATCCGCCTACCAGCCGGAAGATCTGGAGGGGCGCCTCACTGTCATGGTGGCGAACCTGGCCCCTCGCAAGATGAAGTTCGGCCTCTCCGAAGGGATGGTGCTGGCCGCTGGCCCCGGTGGCGAGGAGATCCACATCCTGAGCCCCGACAGCGGCGCCAAGCCCGGTCAGCGGATCATGTAACGCCTGGCCACAACGGACAGCAGAAACGGAGCCCTCGGGCTCCGTTTTTTTATCCTAGCTGGTTAGTCCTTGAGCAGAAAAAGAATATTCCCTACTCTCAGAAGCTGACTCCCCCCTATTGATTGCCAAGGAGACGGCATGAAATCCCCCGTTGCTGCGTTGCTTCTGGCCCTGATGGCGCCCGCTCAAGGGGCGACGCTCTGGGCCGAAAGCCAAACCGAATGCCGCCACCACGACAGCCGGCAGGCCTGCAAAGCGGCCGCCGAGCAGGCGGTGCTGGCCTCCCTCAGCAAACAGATCTTCGTTCAGGTGGAGTCCAAAGGGGACAGCTTTCAAAACTCCGATGGCGTCTCGCTGTTTACCCTGCAGTCCCGGACCCACTCCAACCTGCCCCTGATGGGCGTGAGTCAGCAGTGTGATTACCACCAGGGTGAGCAGATGATCAGTTGCACCGGCAGTTTGAACCCCGATGAGGTTCTTCCCGCTTATGTCGGACGTATCGCCCAGCTCAATGACACCCTGGAGGCGGGGGTGCAGCGGATGCAGGGCTCACTGTCCGAGGGGCAATACCAGACCCTGCTGGAGCTGCTCACCGTACAGCAACAGCTGGAGCAGTACCGGGTGGTACACGACTTCTTTTCCGCCGAACCGGCGGTGTTGCCCAACCTGGCCGCGCATCGCGCCACACTGGACCAGAAGCGGCGGGCGTTTCAACGTACCCTGCCCTCCCTTGTCGTGGCCGCCGAAACCCTGACGGGCCAGCTTAAGGCCTACCAGGGGATCTGGGTCAGTCCGCCGCTCTACCCCCACTCCCAACAGGTGACGGAGTTTGGCCAGCGAATGGCGAGCCAACTGAGTCAGGCCCTGGGGCCGCAACGGGTGAGCGACACCAGCCAGGCACGCTATCACTACCAGGGCAGCTACCAGGCCAACGGCCAGGGGCTGGATCTGCTCTACACCCTGATCTCCGCCGACAGCGCCGAGGTGGTCCACTCCCAGCTGGTGACCCTCTCCAGCGACGCCTACCAGGGCCTGGCCATTGAACCGGCCAGCCCCGATTTTGAGCGCCTGCTCTACGCCGGTTACATCGAGCCATCGGCCCTGACCGTGGACTTGCAAACCAACAAGGGCAGCCGGGCCCTGGCGTTTGCCGAAGGCGAAACCGTGCAACTGATGGTCAAGCTGAACCGCTCGGGCTATTTCTATGTGCTTGGCCACACCGGCGAGCCGGCCAAACTCAGCTATCTGTTGGAGCTGAATGACGAAACCGGCCCCCACCGCTTCCAGCACTACATCGGTCCGGAGCAGGCCAATAAATGGGTGCTGCTGGGGGAGTTCGTGGTGGAGCCGCCCTTTGGCTACGAGATGCTGCAGGTGGTGGCCAGTAACCGCCCGCTGGACAATGCGCTGCCCAGCGCCCGCTACGACCGGGTCAGCGGCTATCACTTGGTGGGAGAATCACGAGAGGAGGCGGTCAGCCTGACCCGGGGCCTGAAGCGTAAGACCGCCAGCCAGCCCCAGGTGCTGTCCGCCGAAGCCGTGCTCTCCTTTACCTCCACACCCAGGCTGTGATCCCGTCCGGCCTCGCCGGACGGTGGACTTTGGCTATGCTCAAGAACTTGGCTGCCAAGGAAAAACCATGCCCGACATCTCAGCGACCCTCGCCCTGGCCGGCATCGGCCTGCTTTCCATCCTCTGTCAGTGGAGCGCCTTTCGGTTGCGTGTCCCGGCCATTCTGCCGTTGCTGCTGGTGGGGCTGGCCATCGGCCCCGGCCTGGGCTGGCTGAACCCGGATCCGCTGCTGGGGGATCTGCTGTTCCCCCTGGTCTCCTTGGCGGTGGCGGTGATCCTGTTTGAGGGCAGTCTGACACTGAAGTTTTCGGATCTCGAAGGGCAGGACCGGCTGGTCACCCTGCTGGTCAGCGTCGGCATGTTGGTGACCTTCGCCATCGCCGGCTACAGCGCTTACTGGATCCTCGAATTGCCACCGGGGCTGGCCGCCCTGCTCGGCGCCCTGGTGGTGGTCACCGGACCGACGGTGATCGCCCCGCTGCTGCGCAGTGTCCGCTTAAAGCCCAAGCTGGCCACCCTGCTCCATTGGGAGGGGATCCTCATTGACCCCATCGGTGCCCTGCTGGTGGTGCTGGTCTATGAGTACATCAGCGTGAGCCACAGTGTGGCGATGGAGCACGCCCTGGTGGCCTTTGGCTTGACCGTGGTGACCGGGGCCATTGCCGGGGCCGTGGCCGGGGCCCTGATGGCCCAGGCCCTGCGCCGAAGACTCTTTCCCCACTACCTGCAAACCGTGGCCACTCTGACCCTGATGCTGGCGGCCTTTGCCATCAGCAACGAACTGATGCACGAGTCCGGCCTGCTGACCGTCACCGTCATGGGGATCTGGCTGGCCAACAGCAAGGGGGTGGATCTGGAGGCGATCATCGAGTTCAAGGAGACCCTCTCCATCTTGCTCATCTCCGCGCTCTTTATCCTGCTGGCCGCCCGGCTGACCCCGGCAGACCTGGCGCTTATCGACACCAACGCCTTCCTCTGGCTGGCGGTGCTGCTGCTGGTGGCCCGGCCGGTGGCGGTGATGCTGTGCGCCCTGGGCTCGGATCTTAAGTTCAAGGAGCGCTGGATGATCGGCTGGATCGCGCCGCGGGGGATCGTGGCGGCAGCGGTCTCCTCCCTGTTCGCCCTCAAGCTGGCCCAGCACCAGTTTCCCCAGACCGAGAAGCTGGTGCCCCTGGTGTTTTTGGTGATCATCAGTACCGTGGTGCTGCAAAGCCTGCTCACCTCGCCCATGGCACGCCTGCTGGGGCTCAAGGCCCCGGAACGCAACGGCATCCTGATCTTTGGCGCCAACCCCATGGCCCGTACCCTGGCCGAGGCCCTGGCCCGCTACGACCTGCCGGTGCTGCTCAGCGATACCAACTGGGACAGCCTGAGCCAGGCCCGAATGAAAAACCTGCCGGTGTACTACGGCAACCCCACCTCGGAGCACGCCGACAGCCAGCTGGATCTGTCGCTGATCCACCGGCTTTTGATCCTCTCCCCCTACCAGCGACTCAACACCGAGGTGGCGTTTCACTACCAGGACCTCCTCGGACAGCACCGGGTGTACCGCCTGCCGGAGCCCAGCCGGGAGCGCAGTCCCCGACAGCGCCGCCAGGAGCGGCACCAGTGCCTGTTTGACGAGGAGGCCAGCTTTGCCCGCCTGAGCAGTCTGGTGGCCAAGGGGGCCCAGGTAAAGGCCACCAAGCTCAGCGACAGCTTTGGATGGGCGGCGTACCTGGAGAAGAATGGCAAACGGGCGCTGCCCCTGTTTGCCTTTGACGAGCAGCGAAAACTTCGGGTGTTCACCACCCCGACGCCCTTTGAGCCGGGGCCGGGGTGGGAGGTCTTGGCCCTCGTGGAACCCGAGGAGCCAAAGGCGGATTAAACTGGGTTGGGGGTGTCCACAAAGCGAACGTCGAGGTTGAAGATCTGGGCCAGATGCTCACCCAGGGCGCGCACCCCCCCCTTCTCGGTCGCGTGGTGGCCGCAGGCAAAGTAGTCGATGCCCTGCTCCACCGCACTGTGGTAGGTCCGCTCGGACACCTCCCCGGAGAGGAAAGCATCCAGGCCCTCGGCAGCCACCTGGTCGATGTAATCCTGTGCCCCGCCGGTGCACCAGGCCAGACGGCGAATGGGACGGTCGTGCCCGGCGATGTGCAAAGGGGCGCGCGCCAGGGCGGACGCCAACCGCTCGGCCAGGGCGTGCGCGCTTAGGGGCGGCGCCAGTTCGCCCTTGAGCACCAAACAGGTCTCGTTGCCCGCTTCGAGCGGTTCAACGTTGACGATCCCCAGCGCCTTGGCCAGTTGGGCGTTGTTGCCCAGTTCCGGGTGAACATCCAGCGGAAGGTGATAGGCGATAAGGTTGATGTCGTGCTTGATCAGCTGCTCGATGCGGCGCTTTTTCATGCCGACAATGGGCGCCGCTTCGTTTTTCCAGAAGTAGCCGTGGTGCACCAACAGCGCATCCGCGCCGGCCTCTACCGCCGCGTCCACCGCAAACTGATCGGCGGTCACCGCGGTGACCAGAGTCTGGATCCCCTCTTTGCCCTCCACCTGAAGTCCGTTGGGCGCGTAATCCTTCAGCTGCCAGGGTTTGAGCAAGGTGTCCAGGTACTGGAGTAGTTCGTCTCGTTGCATCACGTTGGTGCGAGGTCCTTAGAGTTCGTTTCCGGTCTGCCGCCCCTCGAAGTGGGCCTGCAGGTTGTCGATGGTGGTCTGGCCGATCTCACTCAAAGCTTCCTTGGTGAAGTAGCCCTGGTGGCCGGTCACCAGCACATTGGGGTAGCTGAGCAGCAGGGCGAACACGTCGTCGTGCAGCACCTTGCCGGAGAGGTCACGGAAGAAGAGATCCCCTTCCAGTTCATACACATCCAGCCCAAGGTACCCAATCTTACCCTGTTTCATGCCGTCGAGGGCATCCTGGGCATTGACCAGCGCTCCCCGGGAGGTGTTGATCAGCATCACCCCGGCCTTCATCTGGGCGATGGTCTGGGCGTTGATGAGGTGGTAGCTCTCCTCCGTCAGCGGACAGTGCAGGGAGATCACATCGGACTCCCGGTAGAGCCGGTCCAGGTCGCAATACTCTCCGTATTTGGCGGCCTCCTCTGAGGGGTAGGGATCGTAACAGAGCAAACGACAGCCAAAGCCGCTCAGGGCTCTCATGGTGGCCAGGCCAATTTTCCCCGTGCCGATGATGCCGACGGTGCTCTTTTGCAGGTTGAACCCCAGCAGGCCATCGAGATCGAAATTGTGTTCCTTTACCCGGTTATAGGCTTTGGTGATCTTGCGATTCAGCGCCAGGATCATCGCCACCGTGTGCTCCGCCACAGACTCCGGCGAGTAACCGGGCACCCGCGCCACCTGCACCCCCAGCTCCTTGGCGGCCACCAGATCGACGTTGTTAAAGCCGGCGCAACGCAAGGCGATCATCCGGATCCCGTTGTCCACCAAGGTCTCCAGCACAGGTCGGTCGACGATGTCGTTCACAAAGCAGGACACCGCGTCATAGCCCTCGGTCAGCTTGGCCGTTTCCCATTTCAAGCGGTTCTCAAAGTAATCCAGGGTGAGACCAGTCCCTTGGTTGGCCTCGTCGAGAAAGTGTTTGTCGTAGGGTTTTGAGGAGAATACCGCGATGCGTTTGGCGTCCATAGTGCCCCTTCCTAAGCGTGGCGATGGTGGCTGTACAGCAAAGGTGTAGCGCGCTTTGCCGCCTCTGCCTACCCAAGAGGCAGATTACGTCAACTTGACGGCTTTGGCGACGGTACGGATATCGGAGAGTGAGCGTGCTGCAATGGCGTTTAAGCGCGCCTGGGACGGCAGGTCCCCGCGATTTTGTGACGGGCTTCCGGTCTGGGCGCTCTTTCAGGGGGAAGGGTTTCGTTATGGCCGGGCCCATTGCTATCATCCCGCCGTTTTTTGACCAGATCACGCGAGGCAAACCATGGCAGAGCAATCGGGCGCCCCCATCACCATCCTGTGGACCGGAGGCTGGGACTCCACCTTCCGCGTTATGCAGGCACTTTTGCAGGAAGGTGCCGTGGTGCAGCCGGTCTACCTGCTGAGCCGGTCCCGACCGTCCTACCGGGTGGAGCTGTCTCGCATGGAGAAGATCCGCGCGCAACTGTCGAACTTCGATGCCGAGGCCGCCCCTCGCCTGCTGCCACTGCGCACCATTGAAGAGGACGCCATCGAGCCCAACCCGGCGATATCGACGCCCTTCGCCCAACTGCGCCAGGAGTACCGCCTGGGCACCCAGTACGACGTGCTGGCCAGGATGTGTCGTCAGTTCGGCCTGGAGAACGTTGAGCTGTCGGTGGAGAACGCCCCCAGCGGGATGATCAAAATCCTGACCAGCCCCGACGGGACCCTGGCGACTCGGGTTTCGCCGGACACCACACCGGCCGAGGCCTACCCGGTGCTGCGCGACTTCGCCTTCCCCGTGGCCCATCTGACCAAGTCCGACATGGCCGAAGGGGCCGAGAAGATGGGCTTCTTAGCACTGCTCGAGGACACCTGGTTTTGTCACAAGGCCAAGAGCGACCAGCCCTGTGGCCGCTGCAGCCCCTGCTGCCAGGCGATGGAGCGCGGCATGAGCCATCGTCTGCCCCTGCGGGCGCGATTGATTTACCATCTGGACCCGCGCCGTAACGGCCGCAAACTGCGTGAGAAGCTGTTTGGCCGCCGGGTGCTGCGATAACGTCGCGCTCTGGTCTGGCTCAGGCCGGGCCACTTAAAATGGCGTCCACCCGTTTGTAGGTTTCCGGACACCCCCCGCGATCAGGATGCAGCAGCGCACGGATGCGCCGCATCTGGCGTCGAGACAGGGGCTGCCCCTCCCCCGCTTGAAGCTGCTCCTCCAACATTCGAACTCGCCCCACCGCCACCTCAGCCAGCTGAGCCAAACGGGCGTTGTCCTCTTCAAGTGCCAGATTTTGTGCCAGCGCCACCTCGTAACGCGCCAGGATCTTATCCAGCTCCAGCCCTTGCACCGGGTTGCTTTGAAACACCGACTTGACGCCGCGCACCCGCGCTTCCCACTGCTCCGCTTTTGCCTGTTTGCGCGCCGCCGCTTCCTGCTCGGCCTGTTCACGAGCCGCCTGCTCCTGAGCCCGCCGCTTCGCTTCAGCGCGCGCCTGCGCCTCCTCGCGCTGTTGACGCTGCCGGTTCGCCCGCGCCTGCTCTTCCTCTCGCGCTTGTCGCTCCTGCTCAGACTCCGGCTTGGCCAGGTAATACAGGGCGGCCAGGCCCAACAGGGCAAACACGATGGCGCCCAGGTGCTCCTCGTTATGTAAATCGATCATCTTTGGGTTCTCACTTTGGGGGCAGCGGGTTCGCGACACAGGGGCGGTGGGATTGCGCGGCGCACATTACAACAGCTGAGCCTGTCATTTTCCGTCTCGACAATGTCGATGGCGCAACCCGCTATCGGAGTCACGTCAGCGCGGCAGGATCCCCCAAAAGTGGGTTGTGTAGCCAGTTAATCCATTCTTAAGCGACTGGGCACAGCCCCGGCCAGCAGCACAAAGCCAGGCCCATCGCAACCGGGGTAACGGGATCCATGATCAACCCTAAGTTCTTACTGTTGCTGGTTATATTGTCGCCAGTTACGGTTGAACCCCACCCCCCATGGCGGTATCATCGGCCGCTGACATTTTCAACAACGACACTGTAACTATGTCAAAAATGACCAAGGAAGAGGTGATCGCCCAGTTCACCGCGGCGTACATCGCCAAACACGGCAAAGAGCCTCAAATCGAGCAAAAAGGCAGCTGGTTCAAAGTGGATGACGGCAAGTCCGTTCGTCTGGGTGAACTGGCCGACATGGCCGCCGAACTGGCCGGCGCTGCTCCCGCCGAAGCCGCCCCCAAGGCGGAAGCCAAGAAGCCGGCACCTAAAAAGGCCGCAGCCAAGCCGGCAGCACCGAAAAAAGCCAAGTCCGCGCCGAAAGCCACCGGTGGCAAAGGCGGCCTGAGCCCCAAAGACGCCTGGGCCCAGAAGCTGTCCCAAGGCTCCAAACTGCCTCGCGGCTACTAAGCTTAAAGAGCCGACCCTCGGGTCGGCTTTTTTTATGCCCCTCTCTCACCCCGTCATTCGCGATCTCACCTGGCTGCTGTCCAGCCCGCCGATGGTGACCGGCGGCCCCTACATCAACGCCGACTTTCTCCACACCTTTGCCCAGCCTGTACTGGCCCAGTTGCCCACCCTGGAAACGCGACAGGGCTCGCCCCTGCTCAAGATCCGACGTGGCGGCCGCCTGGGCCACTACTACGAGCAGCTTTGGTGCCTCGCCTTCGACTTGCACCCGGATTATCAGCTGTTGGCCCACAACCTGGTGGTGTCCCAGCAAAAAAGGGTGATCGGCAGCGCCGATTTTGTGTTGCACAACGCGGTGACGGAGCGGCTTGAGCACTGGGAGGTGGCGGTAAAATTCTATCTGGGTTTGCCCCCCAGCGACGCCTTGGGTCAATGGATCGGGCCGGGCAAGCAGGATTGCCTGGAGGAGAAGCTCGCGCGCCTGGAGAGTCACCAACTGCCTCTGCTGCGCACCCAACCCGGTCGTGCCCTCTGTCATGCCCGAGGCTGGGAGATTGGCCAGCAGCGCATCGTGTTGCAGGGGCGCCTCTATCTGGAGCCTCACAGCGGCGCCCTGCCCCCACGCATCGACCGCCGGGTCCCCTTGGGGTACTGGTACCGCCACAGCGCCCTGCCACAGCGCCACTGGCGGCGGCTGGCGCGTACCGACTGGCTGGCCGGCCGCGACTGGCGCTTGCTGCCCCGCTACCGGCCACCCACCGAACTGGACTGGCCCAAGCACCTGTACGACGTCGAGCGTGAGGCCTGGGCCTTCGTGGTGCCGGATAACTGGTGATCGGGCACAAAAAAAGGGGGCGCCATTCGGCACCCCCTCTTCACTGGTCAGTGTGTCGTTGCCCGAAGGCGACGCATCACTTGGCCAGAGCTTCCTTCGCTTTCTCGACCAGAGCGGCGAAAACCACTTTGTCGAATACGGCGATATCGGCCAGGATCTTACGATCGATCTCAACAGAAGCCTTCTTCAGACCGTTGATGAAACGGCTGTAAGACATGCCGTTCTGACGGGCAGCAGCGTTGATACGGGCGATCCACAGCTGACGGAACACGCGCTTTTTCTGGCGACGGTCACGGTAAGCGTATTGACCAGCCTTGGTAACGGCTTGGAATGCTACACGATAGATACGGCTACGGGCACCGTAGTAACCCTTAGCTTGCTTGAGAACTTTCTTGTGACGGGCACGAGCGGTCACACCACGTTTTACACGAGCCATGTTTTATCTCCTACCAGTCTATTAAGCGTACGGCAGCATGCGCTGAACGGATGCTACGTCTACTTTGGCTACCATTGCAGCGGCACGCAGGTGACGCTTACGCTTGGTAGATTTCTTGGTCAGGATGTGGCGCAGGTGAGACTGCTTGCGCTTGAAGCCGCCAGAGGCGGTCTTCTTGAAGCGCTTGGCGGCGCCCCGGTGAGATTTCATCTTCGGCATTGGAAGAAACTCCGCATTGTTAAATTAAATGAACTGCAAGGCGAACAAAAGCAGCCGAGCACGGAGCCCGGCTGTTCAGTTACTTGTGGGCCTTACTGTTTCTTTTTCGGTGCGAGAACCATAATGGCTTGACGCCCTTCCATTTTCGGGAAGGATTCCACCTGGCCCAGCTCTACCACGTCGTCTTTAATACGATTCAGCAGATCAAAGCCCAGCTGTTGGTGCGCCATTTCGCGACCACGGAAACGCAGTGTAACTTTCACTTTGTCACCGTTCTCCAAGAAGCGAGTCAGGTTGCGTAGTTTTACCTGATAGTCGCCCACATCAGTCCCAGGACGGAATTTGACTTCCTTAACCTGGATCTGCTTGGTTTTCTTTCGCTGCTCGTTAGCAGCCTTACTCTTCTCGTACAGGAACTTACCGTAGTCCATGATGCGGCAGACCGGGGGCTCTGCATTGGGGCTGATCTCAACCAGATCCAGGCCCGCTGCGCCGGCAATCTCCAGGGCCTCGCGGCTGGAAACGATACCCGCCTGTTCACCGTCGGCGTCGATCAGTCGCACCTGGGGTGAACGCACTTCGCCATTGATACGGTTGCGGTCCTTATTAACCGGACCTCTCTGTTTTCCGCCTTTAATCGCTTATTCCTCCAGCATTTTAAGACTACGGCTGGCCACTTCGCCGGACACCGCTGCAACAAACTGTTCCAGCTTCATTTTGCCCAGGTCAACGCCATTTCGTGTACGAATCGCGACTTCCCCATTTTCCATCTCCTGGTCACCACAGACCAGCAAGTAGGGAACCCGCTTCAAAGTGTGTTCGCGGATTTTAAAGCCAATCTTCTCGTTTCTCAAGTCCGCCTTGGCGCGAAGTCCCCGGTCATTCAACGTATCGACGACCTGGCGCACATAATCGGCCTGATTGTCGGTAATGTTCATGACCTGAACCTGGGTCGGCGCCAACCAGGTGGGCAGCTTACCGGCGTACTCCTCGATAAGGATGCCGATAAAGCGCTCCAGGGAACCGAGAATGGCGCGGTGGATCATCACCGGCACCTTGCGGCTGTTGTCTTCACCCACGTAGCTGACGTCCAGGCGCTCGGGCTGAGGCATGGAGAAGTCCAGCTGGATGGTGCCACACTGCCAGGCGCGATCCAGGCAGTCGTGCAGGGTGAACTCGATCTTCGGACCGTAGAAGGCGCCCTCGCCCGGCTGCAGCTCGTAGCTCAGGCCGTTGGCGTCCAGGGCCTCGGCCAGAGAGTGCTCCGCTTTGTCCCACAGTTCATCGGCACCGATGCGCTGCTCCGGACGGGTGGACAGCTTCACCTCAATCTCTTCGAAGCCGAAGGTCTTGTAGGTGTCGTACACCATCTTGATGCAGCTGGTCACCTCGTCGAGGATCTGCTCATCGGTACAGAAGATGTGGGCGTCATCCTGGGTAAAGGAGCGCACCCGCATCAGGCCGTGCAGGGAGCCGGAGGGCTCGTTGCGGTGCACCAGACCGAACTCCGCCATACGGTACGGTAGGTCGCGGTAGGACTTCAGACCCTGTTTAAAGATCTGCAGGTGGCCGGGACAGTTCATCGGCTTCACCGCGTAGGTCCGCTTCTCGGACTCGGTGGCGAAGATCATCTCGGAGTACTTGTCCCAGTGACCGGAGCGCTCCCACATGACGCGGTCCATCACCAGCGGGGTGCGCACCTCTTCATACTGGTACTTGCGCAGCTGAGTGCGCATGTAGTTCTCCAGCTCCTGGTAGATGGTCCAGCCGTCGTTGTGCCAGAACACCATGCCCGGCGCTTCTTCCTGCCAGTGGAACAGGTCCAGGGCTTTACCGATCTTACGGTGATCCCGCTTGGCCGCTTCCTCGAGGCGCTTCAGGTGCGCTTTCAGCTGCTTCTTGTCGGCCCAGGCGGTGCCGTAGACCCGTTGCAGCATCTTGTTGTCGGAGTTACCACGCCAGTAGGCGCCGGCCACGCTCATCAGCTTGAAGTGATGGCAGTGGCGCATGTTCGGCACGTGCGGGCCACGGCACATGTCGATGTATTCTTCATGGTGGTACAGGCCGGGACGATCATCCTTGCTGATGTTCTCGTCCAGGATCTCGACCTTGTAGGTCTCGCCGCGGGCCTCGAAGGTATCGCGGGCTTCCTGCCAGCTGACGGTCTTTTTGATGACGTCGTAGTTCTTCTTCGCCAGCTCCAGCATCCGCTTTTCCAGCGCGTCGAGATCTTCCTGAGTCAGCTTGTGCTCGAGATCGACATCGTAATAGAAGCCGTTGTCGATCACCGGACCGATGGCCATCTTGGTTTCCGGCCACAGCTGCTTGATGGCGTGACCCAAAAGGTGGGCGCAGGAGTGGCGGATGAATTCCAGGCCTTCTTCATCACGGGTGGTGATGATCGCCAGCTCGGCATCCTGCTCAATGATTTCACAGGCGTCCACCAGTTCGCCGTTGACGCGACCGGCCAAACAGGCCTTGGCCAGCCCGGGACCGATGTCCAGGGCCACGTCCATCACGGAAACCGGGTTGTCGAATTGGCGTTGACTGCCGTCAGGAAGGGTAATTACGGGCATGTTGTGCTCCAGTCAGTGGTGATCCATACCAAGGACCACATGAGTGTACTGAGATGTGTGGATTCAGCGCCGGGCCATGACGTTACGAGTGCCAGTTCTCCGACGGTGAAGGGAGGAGTCTATCGACTATCGCGGTAGGGCTCAAGACGGGTCTGTCGATGAACCTCATCCATTTCTTCAGCCTGGTCAGCAATTGCGCGAATACTTTACCCAGATCAGTGCTATCCCTATCTTTAACGAGCAATAATAGAGTGCGGCAGCGGCGACGCTGCGTCGGGAGAAGGGATATTTCGATGTGGAACGGGATCAGCGAACAAATCAGCGACGCTCTGGGTCGCGATTTTCGCATCAATCAACGCCAGCGCATCAGCGGCGGTGACATCCATCAGGCTTACGCCATTGAGGATGACCACACCCGCTTGTTTGTGAAGGTGAACGACCGCCCCCTGGTGGCCCTGTTTGAGCAGGAGGCCCTGGCCCTCTCCCGCCTGGCGCAAAGCAAGGAGCTGCGAGTGCCGGAGGTGGTGCACTACGGCTCCACCGGCGACCACGCGTTTTTGGTGCTGGAGTACCTGGAGCTCGGCAGCGCCAACGCGGCCCAATGGTTCATGTTTGGCCAGCAGCTGGCGCGACTGCACCGTGCCCAGACCCAGGCCGAGTACGGTTTCGATGAGGACAATTTCATCGGCACCACGGAGCAGCCCAATCGCTGGCAGCGCAACTGGGGGCAGTTTTTCGCCGAGCAGCGCATCGGTTGGCAGCTGAAGCTGGCCGAAGACAAGGGGTTTCAGCTGGGCCCGGTGGATCGCTGGGTGGAAGCCTGTGCCGGCCGCCTGCTGGGCCACCAGCCCCCCGCCTCGCTGCTGCACGGCGATCTCTGGCGCGGCAACCTGGGTTTTTGCGATGGCGAAGGCGTGCTGTTCGATCCCGCCAGCTACTACGGCGATCGCGAAACTGACCTGGCCATGTCAGAACTCTTCTCCCGCTTCCCCGGGGACTTCTATAAAGGCTACGACGCCGAGTGGCCCCTGGACGCCGGTTACGCCCAGCGCCGCCCCATCTACCAGCTCTACCACCTGCTCAATCACCTGAACCTGTTTGGCGGCAGCTACCTGCAGCAGTGCCAGCATCAACTGCGGGAGCTGTTCTGTGGCTGAGGCACCGGTAGCGCTGATCACCGGCGCAGGGAAACGAGTGGGTGCGGCTCTGGCCAAAGCCTTTCATGGCGAGGGTTACCGGGTGCTGATCCACTGCCTGGCCTCCCGAGCTGAAGCAGACGCCCTGGCCGAGCAGTTTAACCGCGTCCGTCCAGACAGCGCTCGGGTGTTGCAGGCGGACCTGTGCCACCCTGGGGCCGTGCGTGATTTAGCCAACCACGCGCTGGCCCAGTGGCAACGGCTGGATCTGCTGATCAACAACGCATCGCGCTTCTACCCCACGCCGGTGGGCCAGATGGACGACACCGCCTGGCAGGATCTGGTGGGCAGCAATATGCAGGCGCCGCTCATCCTCAGCCAGGCTCTGGCGCCCGCGCTGATAGAGGCTCAGGGCAGCATCATCAACCTGGTGGATGTGCACGCTCGCAGCCCGTTAAAAGGGCATACACTGTACTGCATGGCCAAGGCGGCCCTGGTGATGATGACCCAGTCCCTGGCCCTGGAGTTGGCCCCCCACTGCCGGGTCAACGCCATCGCCCCCGGCGCCATTCTCTGGCCCGAGCAGGGGGGCGAGCCTGATCAGCAGGATGCAGTGCTGGAACAGGTGCCCCTGGGACGGCTTGGGACACTGGAGGAGATCGCCGCCACGGCGCTGTTTCTGGCCCGGGGCGGCAGTTACGTAACCGGTCAGGTGATCGCGGTGGACGGCGGTCGCAGCCTGGCCCCCCTGAAAGGAGCCTGAGTATGAAACTCGGCGCCAGTGAACAGATCATCACCTGCCCCCATTGCGGCTACCACACCCGGGTGGCCATCGACAGCAGCGGCGGAGACCAGGAGTTTTTCGAGGATTGCAGCGCCTGCTGCAACGCCATACACCTGCGGCTGCACATCGACGAGCTGGAGCAAAAGGTTCAGCTCTTTGTCGACGCCGACGACGAGCAGAACTACTGAGCCCGGGCCTCCCGGGCCGCCAGCACCCGCTCCACCGTATCCACGATGGTCTGCGTCTGACTGTCGATCTCAATATTGAGCCTGTCCCCCACCTGTCGCTCACCCAGGTTGGTGATGGCCAGGGTTTCTGGGATCAGATGAAGGTTAAACCCATCCTCGAACACCTCCCCCACGGTCAGACTGCAACCGTCTACCGCCACGAAGCCTTTGTGCAGAATGTACTTCATCCATTGGGGGGCCACGGTCAGGCGAATGCGGCAGTTGGTGTCGGTTTTCTCAAGCTCGGTGAGGGTGGCGCGGGTGTGCACATGGCCGGAGACGATGTGGCCACCAACCTCTTTGCCAAACACCAAAGAACGTTCAATGTTGAGCTGGCTTCCGACCTTCACAAACTCCAGGTTGGTCAGCCGTAAAGTCTCTTCCATGACGTCGAAAAAGACCTTATTATCTTGCAGCTTAGTCACCGTCAGACAAACGCCGTTGTTGGCCACACTGGCCCCGATCTCCAGGTTCTCTCTTTCACGATCCTCCAGCGCCACCACCAGGGTGCGCAGACGATCCTTTTCCTCGATCGCCACAATGGGTGCGGTTGTCGCCACGATGCCGGTGAACATTTAACTACTCGCTTACACTCAACAGAACTGCTTTTGGCCGTACACAATGCATAACACTGGCTACCAAGTCAAAAAACTGGTGCAGCTGGCGCTGCCCGTTCTCGCTGCCCAGGTGGCCCAGACCATGATGGGGTTTATCGACACCGTCATGGCCGGCCAGGTCAGCCCGGTGGACATGGCCGCCGTGGCCGTTGGCACCAGCTTGTGGCTCCCCACCATCTTGCTGTTTGCCGGCATCATCATGGCCCTGCCACCGCTCATCTCCCATCTCCACGGCGCCGGCGAAGAGGGCCAGATCCGTCCCCTGGTTCACCAGGCTCTCTACCTGGCACTGGCCTGCAGCGTGCTGACCATGATTCTGCTGGCCAATGCCCACTGGGTGCTGACCCGTATGGAACTGGAGCCCCAACTGGAAGCCCTGACCGTCGGTTACCTGGACGCCATTCTCTGGGGCGCGCCGGCGTTTTTGCTGTTCCAGGTGCTGCGCAGCTTCACCGAGGGGCTGAGCTGGACCCTGCCGTCGATGATCATTGGCTTTATCGGCCTGGCCATCAACGTGCCCGCCAACTACATCTTCATCAATGGTCACCTGGGGATGCCCGCCATGGGTGGTGCCGGCTGTGGTGTGGCCACCGCCATCGTGTTCTGGGGCATGGCCCTGGCCATGGTGATCTACCTGGCCTTCAGTGGGCGTTTCAAAGACTTTGAACTGTTCAAAGGGTTTAAAGGCATCGACTGGAGTGCACAAAAAACCGTCGTCAAGCTGGGCCTGCCGGTGGCGCTGGCGGTGTTTTTCGAGGTGACGCTGTTCGCCTTCGTGGCGGTGATGATCGCCCCGCTGGGCTCCGTGGTGGTGGCTGGCCACCAGGTGGCGGCCAACTTCTCCAGCATCATCTTTATGTTGCCACTCTCCATCGGCATCGCCGTGACCATCCGGGTGGGCTACTACCTGGGCCGCAAGCAACCGGAGATCGCCGCCATGGTGGCCAAGGTGGGACTCTGGCTGGGGGTGGGCGTCGCCCTGGCCACAGCCCTGCTGACCGTGCTGGCCCGCGACTGGATCGCCAACCTCTACAGCAACGACGCGCCGGTGATCGCCCTGGCGGTGCAGCTGATGTTCCTCTGCGCCTTCTACCAGATCTCCGACTCCATCCAGGTGGTCAGTGCCGCGGCCTTGCGGGGCTACAAGGACACCGTCTCCATCCTGTGGATCGCCTTTATCTCCTACTGGGGTGTGGGGATGACCGTGGGTTACGTGGTGGGTCTGACCGACTGGCTTGTGGCACCGATGGGGGCCCACGGCTTCTGGATTGGTTTCCTCTCCGGCCTCTCCTTCGCCGCCCTGTTGCTGCAAATTCGCCTAAAACAGATCCAGAAGCGCCATGCTACGGTGGCTGCTTAAGCTTCTGCCGCTGCTGTTGCTGTCGGGGTGCCAACCGGGCCCCGACGGCACCCTGGACGACTACCTGACTCGTCTGGAGCGGGTGCTGAATACCGAGCGGCCAGCAATAGAGCTGACGCCGCCGCCGCGCCCAGCCAAACACCTCTGGCAACCGTCACAAACGGATCTCACCGTCTCTTTGCTGACCCCACTGAAACTCAAGCCCTGCGGTGTGCTGCCACTGATTGCCCAGCACAACGCTCAGTTGGGTCGAGTCTCTCCCCCCTCGCAGCAACTGCTCTACCACCATGAGCTGGCCCATCGATTAACCCGTTGCGATCCCGACAGCCTGGACGAGGAGGGCCGTGAGCTGCACCAGGCGTTGCTGACCCACAAGGCGCAGCAGCTGCCCCGGTTGGGCCCCAGGCTGTTTCTGCTCAGTGATGAGATCTGGTTTAACCTGGGGGCCGAGGGCAAAGGTTGGCGCTTTGGGCC
The DNA here is from genome assembly GCF_019802085.1 of Ferrimonas balearica. GTDB lineage: Bacteria > Pseudomonadota > Gammaproteobacteria > Enterobacterales > Shewanellaceae > Ferrimonas > Ferrimonas balearica_B. The sequence goes on along the minus strand of NZ_JAHVHV010000001.1, from coordinate 1,148,778 downwards.
CCTGGCCGAAGCCGAGCAGAGCCTGAATGCCCTCAAACGGATGACGCCCCGGCTCAGCGTGCTGGATGAACCCCTGGACCCGCAACAAACCCTCGAAAGCCACCTCGCGGTGCTCTACCGGGCCGAACTGCCTCGCTCGCTCCATCGCGCCATGATAAGCGCCACCGTCACCCTGGAGCAGGCCAGCGCCATGCTTGAGACCCTGCCCACCCTGGCCTGCCAGCACGAGACCATGACGGTGCTGCCCAATGTGCTGACGGCCATCTACGGCGAACGGGTTCAGCCACTGCTGTCGCAGATCCAAAACGCCGATCGTCGACTGACCCCACCGCTGACCGCTCTGCTCTCGCCCCTGCCGGAGGATCCCTACTTTGCCTTCTACCTGGGGCAGGACGCCGACAGCCTAAGAGGGCGCTTTTACTCAGCGATTCAATTGCATACCCAAACCTGGCAGACCCTGCTTGAACGCTGTGGCCAGCAACCGGGCGCCCCGACGGGCTGATCCCTCGCCGCTTTGGATAAAGCATCGCCATTTGATCACCCCTTTGGGAAAATCCCCTTGCGAGATCCTCAGGGCGTGATTACTATACGCCTCGCTGTCGACGACAGCACAGTGCGTCCGTAGCTCAGTTGGTTAGAGCACCACCTTGACATGGTGGGGGTCGGTAGTTCGAATCTACTCGGACGCACCATCTTTTTGCGTCCGTAGCTCAGTTGGTTAGAGCACCACCTTGACATGGTGGGGGTCGGTAGTTCGAGTCTACTCGGACGCACCACATTTCGCGTCTATAGCTCAGTTGGTTAGAGCACCACCTTGACATGGTGGGGGTCGGTAGTTCGAGTCTACTTAGACGCACCATATACACCAAAAAGCCCGCTCATCTGAGCGGGCTTTTTGCTATCTCTCCCGGCTGAGTTTCACCCGGGCCCGGGCCGCCAGGTGCTGGGGCGAAAACAGGCAGCGACGGGCCAGGTCTTCTGGCGCTGCGGCCAGCAATGGCCCAGCCATGGCACCAACCAGCGCCTCCCAGCGCGGCGCATCCAAACCCTCCACAAGGGTCGAAAACTGCTCACTGACCGGCAGTTGGGGCAGGTAACGCCGGTAAAGCCGCGATGCCGCCTGCAACATTGGCAGTGGACCCAACGCGGGAACGGTGCCCTGCTCCGCTTGTCCAAGGTGCGCCACCGCCACCTCCTTGATGCTGTCCGGTTCACTGAGCTGGGCCTTTAGCGGCCACTCCAGCGCCTGGGCCGGACCCAACTCGGTCACCCCCTCCAGCAGAGACGCCAATATCTGGGCGCGAAAGCCGCAGAATCCGCTAAAGGGATCCCCCAGCCCGTTAAGTTGCGGCATCATCCGTCGCCACAGGTATTCCACCAGCAGCGCCTCCGGGTTGGGCGCGTTTTGCCGTGCAACGGCGTAAGGCAAACGACGGCTGCCCACCACCTGCCATAACCGGCCCGCCAACATGGGCTGGGCCAGCAACCCCAGTTGACCCAGGTTTACGTCGATGGCCGCGTTCGACACCATCACCAGGTGGTGCTCCGTGCCCCAGTGCGCCAGGGCCTGGTGCAAACCCAGGGTAATGGCGGCCCCTTTATGACTCCGGTTCTCTCCAGCACGCTCGACAAAGTGCACCTGGGCTCGGCGGGAACGGCCCAGTCTTAGCAACTGGCGCCGGGCGATGCGCCCACTGTGATCCGGACAACCGTCATCCACCAGGATCATCCGCCAGTCGTGCCACAGCGCACTGCCAAAGAGCCACTGCAACTGCTCCAGCTTGCGTTGCAGGCAGGCCTCCCCCTGAGGGTGCTCCTGAGGCGTCAGCAGGCGGCGGTGGTCCGCCAGCAGCGGCACCACCACGGTAAAACGGTAGGGATCGCGCAGATCGCAGAGGATGCGTTTGGACAACGCCAGCTTGATGACCACCTGCGCCGGGATGGCGCGCCGACGGTCAAAGGCCATCTCCAATTGACGCAGGGTGTAGAGATCGGGGCCCAGATCTAAAAGGGCATCGGCCGCATCCAGCAGATTGGCCTGAAAACGCCGTGTTTGCCACGCCCCGGGCGAGGCGTCCGTAGTGAGTTCACTGAGTAAGTCCTGGCATGGCTTCATGGCTCCTCCCTGAGACCGTACACACCATAAACTAACGCTAGTTCAGTGATCTGCTCCTTGCCACATCCCTTGTGTATGGCGATGACGTGGCCATTAGCCACCGGAAACGGCGCTTGGGCACTGACATTTCGGCCCGATCCGCTAAGATACCGGTTTTTCCAACCTCCAAAGTGAGATGACCATGAGCGAATCCGTCGCCATCCCCACCGAGCTCCAACAGGTGCTCGACCACATGGAAACCCCGGCAGAGCAACATGAAGCGGTGCTGAGCGTCTACAACGCCGTCGAAGCGCCGCTGCGCGCTGCTTGGGATAGCCAGCCTCAAAGTGCCAAAAACATCCTCGACAACTTCGAGCAGTTTCAGGCTGTTGTGGCGTACACCCTGGTGGGCCCCACCGCCGAACTCATGGCCATGGTGGATAAGAACAGCGAGGGTGAAGAGCGTAACGAAGCTCAGGCCGAGGCGATGCTCGAGCAGCTGCTGAGCCAGGGCATCAAGATGATGATCAAAGACCTCAAAGCCGCCCGCCGCACCCCCTCCTTGAAGCTCGAGTTCCAGGCGCCCTTCAAAGCCTAAGTCGACTCAGCTTTATGATGCCCGGTCATCCTCGGCCGGGCCACCTCTACATTCGGCCAATTTGTCTGACCATTTAAGTCAGTCGAGATTGCGGTCGCTTTAATCCTAAGGCCAGCAACAACGGTACCGTTCTGTCGGCTGATACAGACACCAATCACCGCTCCACACAGGCCAATTTTTCAAGCGGCGCGCCGAACCTGAGCGAACGGCTGGATTCTGTTTCAACGATGGCTCTTGCCGAAAAACACCCCCACTTACTCGTCAGTCAACCCACGAATAAGGCCCAAAGGCCACGCAAACACGCACCAGTTACAGTTATGATTACAGCATGAAAATCACCTAGACGCTCTGTCTTAAGCTGGCCAGGTAACGGTTCCACTGCTCCAACTGCTCCTTGATGGCCACCAACTGAAGCTCACTCCCCTGCTCTTCCCGGATGGGCAAGCGCATCACCGGCAAGGGGGAGTCCTGGCGAACCCACTCCCTGCCCAATCGACAGATCGCCTCAGAGGTAAATTGGTCTGGCAAAGAGATGTGCTGGCGAATGGCGGCCAGCATCTGGGTGGGGTAGCTCACCGGCAGCGCCCTCTCCTTGTGCTTCAATGCCGGAAACACCCAGTCGCTGGCATCCGCTTTACGCTTGCGATTTTGCAGTAGCTCCACCGCCTGGGCCGTTAAGGGAAAGGTGCGCACCTGGCCTTGGCGGTCTTCCACCACCACCCTGCCCAGCCGCCAATCCACCCCCTGCCATCGCAAACGGCACAGAGCCGACAGGGGCACCAACAACGCCAACTGCAACATCAGCACCTGTTTGAGCTCTTCATTGATGGGAAGACGGATAAGGGCCTTGAGATACTGCCCTACTTCGGACTGGGTAATGGCCCGCTCCACGGACACCGCCCGAGGCACCACCAAACCCTCACAAGGGTTGGCCACCCGCGCACAGATCCAGGGTACGCCGTTGGCCCTCGGTTCCGTCAGGCCACGGGCGACATTAAAGAGGTGTCGATAGGTGGTCAGCGCATGCTCTGCCGCGCGCTTGCCATGGCCGCCACGGCTCTGGGCCTGTTCCTGTACCTGGGACAGCAATAATCGGATGTGGTCGCCCGCCAGTTGTTCTGCTGGCCACTCGCCATACTGCTCCCACAGGGCCCCCTCCAAAATTTTGCGCTCCTGTCGCCACTGAGAACGGTGGTCTTTGGCGTAATCCAGGTACTGACCCACCAGGTCCGCCACACTGGGGCCCTCCGGAGCTTTAGGCTGAACCGGCGCCTGACCGGCCCGCTCTGCTTTGGCTTCGGCCCAGGCCTGGCGGGCTTGCTCGACGCCCATCTCGGGGAAGTGGCCCAGGGTCAATTGCTTGGTGGATTTGGCGCCCTTGGGGGTGTAGCGGTAGATCCAACGGCGACTGTGCTTGCCCACTTTGAACACCAGGCCGGGCCGGTCCGGATCGCTGATGTCACTGGCGGCCTGGTGGTAGAAGCCGTCGTCTGCGGCGGGTTTACCTTCTATCTCCGACTTGGCCTGCTTCAAAATGCTGGCCACCCGACCACGCACGCCGGTTGCCAGGGCCTCATCGAGCAGCAGCAACACCTGCTGCTTGGGGGTCAGTTTGACCATGGGACTGTCCTGTCCTGAAACGCTTCAATCCGATCCTTCCAGATCCGCGGCCAATTTCCCAGCCAAAATCCCAACCAGGACAATGACATTGAACTCAATATATGGAAAATGGGCGCCCCAGGCGGGGGAACTGGCCCCGCCGCATTGCACTTCCCTCGCCCCTGGGCGAGGATGAGAGCTTACCCCCTTAGGAGACTCCCCATGAGCGACAAACCCGTCAATCCCCAGATCCAGGCGTTTATCGATGCCGTCACGGAAAGTGGCCAGATCTGGGCCCTGAGCGCCGGCGACGACTGGGTGGTGGTGGATTCCGCCGAATTCGCCGACACCGATGCCCTGCCCCTGTGGTCCACTGAAGCGGCCGCCCAGGCCCTGTGTCAGGGCGAATGGGCCGAATACCGTCCTGCCGCCATCCGGGTCAGCGATTTCTTCGACACCTGGCTGGAGAGCCTGAGTGAAGACGAGGTCATGGTGGGCATCGACTGGAACGAAGCGCTGGAAGGCGCGGAGATCGATCCTTTCGATCTGGCCAAGCTGATGGCCGACAGCGAAGTCTGACACCGCGCTCCTCGAACGGGCCGCCAGAGTATTGCTGGCGGCCTCGTTGTTTTTAAAAGACAAAACCTTTGCCATGTCGGCAAATGACCTTTTCCCGCCCCGCTCCATCCGCCACCATCCCACGCAAGGACGTCTGTGCCTCTTATCGGCACAGTGAAACCACCCCAAAATGGACTCTTTGCATGCGACACCTGTTGGCCATGGCCGCCGCGATTGGCACCCTCCTTCTGCTTAACGAGCCCTGGGCCTACACCGCCGGCCTTTCTGTAGCCTGCGCCCTCGCCGGCCACTACGTAGGTGGGACGGATTTGAAGCGGCAATTGGACGGCGCCCACTGCACCATCACCCACCTGGACCAAAGCAACGCGTCATTACGCCAACAACTGGAGCAAGTCGAAACGGAGTTGATGGCACTTCGCCAGGAAGCCGGGGAGACGCAGGAAGCCAGGCAGACTGCTTCGGGCACCACCCGCCTGCGGGCGCAACTGCGTTAACCGCATCACCTGCTTAAATCCATATGCCTCAACGGCTTGCCCCCTCCATTGACTCCCAATGGGTTGCTTGTGGTCCACTGGGCTGGTGATCTGAGATCCCATTGCTGATCGCGGATCCTAAGATGCGACCCACCCGGATTGCCCTGCTGCCACTGCTTGCCTGCCTGCTTGGCGGCCCAGCGCTTTGCGATCCTTTCGGCCATTGGACCCCAGGCCACCAGGAGCTGTACCGTTTTGCCCTCGGGATCCCGGATGCCACCGCGTTAATGGCCATCGATACCCTCACTCCCTACCCCAGCCCCAGCCTGCCGCCCTTTGGCTCCCTCTCCCGCCCCTGCTGTCGCCCCGATGAGCTGCATGGATGGGTTAAGGCTCTGGAGTCCCGCGAAAACAGCAAATCCGTCGACGCCCAACACCTGGCCGTGCTGGGGCAACTGCAGCTGGAGCTCCACCACGACGAGCAGGCGAAGCAGGCGTTCGATCGCGCACTGGGTATGGATACCCAGCAGCTCGAGGCGCTGACGGGCCTGGCGCAACTGGCGCTGCATCAAGGCAATGAGCAGGCCTACCAGAAATACAAGTTCCGCATTGAGCGCCACCCTGAACTGGATTGGCAGCACCTGGCCTTTCTGGCCAAGAAACTCTATCAACTGGGCCGTACTCAGGAGGCGGAGAACCTGTTGCTTCAGGCGCGGCGTCGCACCGGCAGTTAGCCTGCCAAACAGGCTGGGGTCGGTATGGCCCATTAAAGGCCTGCGCCTGGGACGGCTTTAACCACCGTAAACAACAAAGGCCCGCATCACTGCGGGCCTTATCAAATATGGCGGAGGGGTGAGCCGCAACCGAAGCAACGTATCGCAGTGCCGCGAGCGCGAGGCAGGGGCGCCGAGCCGAGGGGTGCGCCAGTGACGGCTTCAACCACCGTAAACGACAAAGGCCCGCATCACTGCGGGCCTTCTTTAAAATGGCGGAGGGCCAAAACGGGATGACCGCCTTCGGCGTTACTCGCTACGCTCGTTTCAAACCCGGCCAGGCTTCTCACCCTGTCCCCGGCACTTTGATTTGGATACGAAAAAGCCTCCGATTTCGGAGGCTTCATCAAATATGGCGGAGGGACAGGGATTCGAACCCTGGATACGCTATTAACGTATGCCGGTTTTCAAGACCGGTGCATTCAACCGCTCTGCCATCCCTCCGACGCGGTGCATGATAGGTAGCGCCGCGTCATCTGTAAAGAGTGGCAAGGCCTAACCGCTCAGCTTTGCACCGATTTTGCCTGCCCGGGTCAGTCGCGGCGGTAGAGCCAGGTATCCAGGGCACGATTACGGGGGCGGCTGGCAAACCAATGGGGCTGCTGCTCTTTCACCTGGGCCAGGAAACCGTCTCCCACCGGGATCATCTCATCGCGGATTTTCAGCACATAGCGACCATTGCGCTTGCGCTCCACGTTGGAAACGGCCTTGGGGTTGATGAGGTAGCTGCGGTGTACCCGGCAGAAGTGCTCGCCGAACATCGCCTCCACCTGGTGCAGGTTGACTCGAAACAGAAATCCCATCCCTTCATTGACGAACAACTCCACGTACTGGTTGGCAGCACGGATGTAGATGCATTGGTCGAGAAGATCACGAATGTCCGCTAGGGTGTTGAAGTCGCTGCGCCCCATCTGGCTGCGGCTGAGGCTGGCCAGCAGATCTCCGGTGGCCTGGATCCAGGCTTTCATCTCTTGCTGAGTCACCTTGTCCAGGGGTTCATCACCGTAGATGCGAGCGCTCAACAGGTTGTTGCAGCTGTGGCGCAGCTGCTCGGGACACACCCGGTGCAGGGGCGGGAACTTGCGGCCGCGCCAGTGCCAGACCAGGTAGTACTCCGGCCAGCATTCGCTGAACAGCTCGGAGAGGGACACCAGTTGCTTGTCCAGTTCGCGCACCTGCATCAAAGGCGGCAGGGCCTGGATCAGCGCCTGCCAGGGCTCATCCGCCGGGCGGGAGGTTTGGGCGAAGGGTTTGCCCCCACTTAAGGGGCGTAAATCGGTGATCTGGGTGCGTGACATGGCCAATCCTTGACGATGGGTGTACCTGATAACACGCAAGCCCTGCCCCGATTGGCTCAATTTTTCTGAATTTTTTTCCTATTAACGAAAAAACGCCGCCCCAGCAGAGCTTTGGGCGGCGTCTATTTGGTTAACGCATCATCAGTTGCGAATAATGCCGCCGGGCGGATAACCATTATTTCCGGACTTGTAATTGCTGATCCCCGGGGTACCTTCCATCACCGGAGTCAGAGAGAGAAACTTATCGGTCAGCTTCAGCACCTTGGTTTTATCGGACTTGCTGGCCAGACCAAAGTTCAGTACCACCTCGGTCAGCCCGGTGGCGTCGAAGCTCTGGTTCTCGATGATAACGCCATCCACCCAGTGGCGCTCGCCGTCGATGATTTGGCACAGCTCGACGTAGTTGGCCACGTCCTGGCCCTGCTCATCCAGGGTGAAAGACCAGTTCACCGTCTTAAAGTTGGCTTTCGGATCCAGGGTGATTCGGTACTGAATCTGATCGTAGGTATTCTCCGGGTTGTCCTCGAGATCCACCTTCAACTGAGGCTGAGTGCCGTTGCCCAGCGGGTCGTACTCCACAACGGGGTTGCCACTTTCATCCAGGGTCAGGTGCAGCGGCACTAGGTAGTAACCATCCAATGTCATAACGCGTCTCCTTTAGTTGCCCTGGGCCAATTGCCCCAGGATCTGTTGAAACCGGTTGTCTCTTTTTAAATCCAGCAACACCGGCATTTTCATCAGGCTGTGAGCCGTATAGCCCGCGTCGATGCCAGACTGCAGCGCTTGAAGGGCTTTATCTCTGTGACCGGCATTTTCGTAGACCGTCACAGCTGTAGAGAAGAGCTGATCAAGACTTATCTCGCTAGCAACGGTGTAATCCTCGTTCCAAAGCTCAAACGTCTTATCAAGCATCTCCAATGCTTCATCGTGTCTATTTAGCCATGAATTGTATGAGGCGATATTACAAAGCAACGAAACTTCATTGCCGCTGTCTCTTAGCTTTTCAAGAGCGAGATGGCGCGCTGTCTCAAAGCTTGCTTGGCTTGATGTGTGCTCAGCGCCATTGTTAAGCCTCTGAGTCAATCCAAGTTGAGCCCAAATCCCATGACGCTCTGGAAAGTCCTTCACAACGAGTTGATAGACACGCTCTGCCTGAGAAAAATCCTGGGAGTAGAAATAGGCCAAAGCCAAGTTCAGTTTTTCATAACCATCCAGCTCGTTCTCATCCGTGCCCGCATAGCTGGCGATAACCTGGTCATAAGCTTCCAAGTTAATGTTGGCCACCGCCATATTGGACAGCACCAAGCGATTGTTTGGTGAGTAGGAAAGCGCCTCGTTATAGTGGGCGACCGCCGCATCCAACTTGCCCTGGAAGTGGTCCACGGTACCCAACAAGCTATGGCTGCGCCAATTCTCCGGAGCCAGTTGCATCGCCTGATTCAAGGTATCGTCCGCTTCATCAAAACGCCCTGCACTTCGATAAGCGACGGCCAGGCCTTGCAACGCATCGATATTGCTGGGCTGCTGCTGCAATGCCAAGCGGTAGGAGGCGATGGCAGTACCGTACTCCGCTTTCAGGCCGTAGAGCTCCGCCAGGGCCAGGTAGGCGGGGATAAGCTGCGGGTTGGTTTCCAGCGCCTTATTGGCCCAGTAGATGGCATCACTCATCTGCTCGGGGCGCTCAAGCATCTCATACTGCTTGGTGAACACCTGGGCCAGGGCCAATTGATAACTGGCCTGGGGGCTTAATCGGTTGGCCTCCAGCAGGCTCTGCTTGGCTTCCTCCAAAAGGGGCGCATCATCGGTGTCACCGGATTGCTGGTAACGGGCCATCTTGGCCTTGGCCTCAAGATAGAGGCCGTAGGATTTCGGATCGGTAATGGATTCCTGGTTTTGCAGACTGGCCAGGCCGGAGGGCTGCACCTTGAGGGCACTTAGGATGTGCTGGTAGAGATCCGCCGGCACCAGGTCCATCCGCCCCTTGGGATAGCGTTGCTGCCACTGGCTTAACGGCTCACCGCTTAAGGCATCCGCAAGCGTCAGCGACACCTGAACATTGTCCCCCAGTGCCGGGTCGTCGCTCTCATCGGTGACCACCAGGTTCCAGGTCAGGTTGGCACCGGCCGGGTCAATACCATCGGCGCCGCCCTGTCCGCCCTCCTCAAGGAAGCCGTACTCGCCCACAAAACTGATGTTGCCCTGCTCGTAGGCCAAGGATTTGAGCCGTTCGGTCAATTCACCGGCCAGCGCGGTGTCCAGGCCGTCGCTGAGGTTGTAGACCAGCGCCAGCTTGCGATGCTCCGGTAAAGGCAGAGCCGCAGGCTTCAACGCCTGCCAGGCGATGGCCGCGGCGGCCAGCATAGCGGACGTCAGGGCGACGGTTTTGGCGGTTTTGCCGGTCAGCGTGGCTTTGATTTGGTGGGCGGCGCTGTCCAACTCACTAAGATCCAGCGCGGCAACGGCGGCCAGGCGACGTTCCGGGTCCACCACCAACAGCGCCTTTAGCAACCGCTCGACGGCGGCCGGGGCACGTTTGGTGCTGGCAGCGGGGTTTTGTGCCCAGGTAAAGGCGTTGACATCATCCAGCCACCCCAGGCGCACCGAGGCTTCAAACAGCACCACACCCAGCGACCAAAAGTCGGTGGCGCCGGTAAGGGCTTCGCCGCGGATCTGCTCCGGGCTCATGTAGGCGGTGGTGCCGATGGGGATGGCGGTGTTCTCCACCTCCTGCTCCAGGTAGGCGGCGGCGCCGAAATCGAGGATTTTGATCTGATCCGGCCCCAGCACCATCAGGTTGGCGGGCTTAATGTCCTTGTGCACCACCCCCTCCTGGTGGGCGTAGCGCAGCCCCTCCAGGACGGTGACCATCCAGCCCACCAGGGCCTGGCCGTCCAACTGCTGGTGCTCCATCAGCTCCTGCAGGGTCTGGCCGTCGTAAAAGGCCATCACCAGAGCGTCCAGCCCATCGTCAGTGACCGAGTGGCCATACAGCGTACCGATGGCGGTATGGTCGAGCCGGCTGACCATTTGGGCCTCGGCCAGGAAGCGGTTGCGGGCGTCGTCGGCCAGGTGCTGACCCGGGGCCAGCAGTTTAATAGCCACCGGGCGATTCAGTGTGGGGTCATAAGCCTTGTACACCACCCCCATGCCGCCCTGGCCCAACAGCTCGGTGACGGTGTAGCCGCCAATGGGTTTGCCGATGAGATCCAACGGGTCATCGCTGCCGTCGGCGGCGGGTTCGTCGCCGAACAAGAAACCAGTGAGATCTTTGAAATAGTGGCGGCCAGGCCCGGCATGGCCCAACAGTTCGCTGAGCTCCTGTTGCTGCTCGGGGGCCAGGGTGGCTATCCAGCGATCGCGCGCCGCTTCCGGCAGGTTTTGCGCCCGCTCGAAGAGGATACGAAGGTCATCGGGGTTTGCCATGGCTCATGTCCTTATGGGCTCTGGCCATCAGTTGGCGATGGTTTTGTGTAGCCAGGCCTGGGCGAAAGCCCAATCGCGTTTTACTGTCGCCAAAGACACCCCAACCACCCGGGCGGTCTCCTCCAGCGTCAGCCCGCCGAAGATGCGGTAGAGCGCCACATCGTGCTCGCGGGGATAGTGTTTTTCGAACAGGGTCAGTGCGCTGTCGATCTCGGCGATCTGATCCAGTCGCTCCTCCGGCAGCAGGAAGCTGAGATCGATCCCCTCGCCGTCGCGCTTGCCGGCCTTCTTCTGGCGCAGGTAATCGATCAGCACATGGCGCATGGCCGTGCTGGCACAGGCCAGAAAGTGGGATTCGCCGGCGTATTGCTGCTGGCCCATGGCCAGGCGCGCGTAAGCTTCGTGGATAAGAGCACGGGAGTCCATGGTGGCGCAGTGGGGCATGCGGTTTTTCACCGAGCGGGCACGCTGACGCAGCTGCTGATAGAGCAACTGCACCAATTCGCCCAGTTCCATCTCGGACAATTCTCTGCGTTCGGTGTCCATCACCACGCCTGTCTACCCCTTTCTCAGGCCCACACCCTGTGTCAGCTATCAAGATTAAGGAGTTGGAATAATGGTTGCAACCCATTGTTATTACTATCGGATTGCATTCAATCTGCGCTAAGTGGATGGCGGTGACAGCACCTCTTGAACCCGAGTATTGTGCTGTTTTGCCCCCCCACTGCCAGTCCTTTGGGCGGCCTTGCGCCCCGCCTAACTTTGGTATGAATAGGGCTATCGCGCCAATGTCTTTTAGGTATGAGGTGTCAGGCCGGCGCCGATGGCGCAGGCCGGCAGATGTAAGGAGACGGCGTTCAGTGGCCTTCGCCAAGGGAAGCCACTGCCGGGCCGATAGGGTGAGAGGCAATAACCGGGGCATGTCCACAGGCTACGCCAACCCCTCGCAAGTGACAGTGGCCTGAGTCAGGAGGGGCGTCAGCTCGGGTCCTGACTTTTTTGCTGCAGCGCCCAGAGCTTGGCGTAATGGCCGTTCTGGGCCAGCAGCTGCTGGTGAGTGCCCTGCTCCACCACCTGTCCCTCATCCAACACCAGGATGCGGTCGGCGTCCACCACGGTGGAAAGCCGATGGGCGATCACCAAAGTGGTTTGCTCCCTGGCCACCTCGGACAGCGCCTCCAGAATGCTGCGCTCCGAGGCGCTGTCCAGGGAGCTGGTGGCCTCGTCAAACACCATAATGGGCGGCTGTTTGAGCAGCGCCCGGGCGATCGCCACCCGCTGCTTCTCACCGCCGGAGAGCTTAAGCCCCCGCTCGCCCACCAGGGTGTGGATCCCCTCCGGCAGGCGACGAATAAAGCCGTCGAGGTGAGCCAGACGGATTGCCTCCCACACCTGATCGTCGCTGGCCTCCACCCGGCCGTAACGCACGTTCTCCAGGATGGAGGTGTTAAACAGCACCGTATCCTGGGGCACCACGCCGATGGCCCGCCGCAACGAGTGCTGGCTGACGTCACGAAGGTCCTGGCCGTCGATGCGAATGCCGCCGCCGGTCACGTCGTAAAAGCGGAACAGCAACTTGAACAGGGTGGACTTGCCCGCCCCGCTGGAGCCGACGATGGCCAGCTTCTGCTTGGGCTCAACGGTGAAGCTCACTCCTTTGAGGATGGGGCGTTCGCTGTGGTAGTGAAACAGCACATCCGAGAACTCGATGCGCCCGGCTCCCGGGGCCAGCTCCGGTGCCTCGGGCTTATCGGTAATTTTCGGGGCCACGCCCAGCAAGGCAAAGAGCTTCTCGATGTTGGCCATGGAGCCTTTCATCTCCCGGTAGACGAACCCCAGGAAATTGAGCGGCATAAACACCTGCATCATAAAGGCGTTGATCAGCACAAAATCACCGATGGTCATCTCGCCGGCCAGTACATCGGAAGCCGCCAGTACCATGGCCGCGGTCATCGCCAGGGCGATGATGAGGGCCTGCCCGCCGTTCAGGGCAAACAGCGACAGACGATTCTTGCGTCGGGCCTGCTCCCACTGGGCCAGTCCCTGGTCGTACAGGCGCGCCTCTTCGGCCTCGTTGGTGAAATACTTCACCGTCTCGAAGTTGAGCAGGCTGTCCACGGCGCGGCTGCTGGACTGGGACTCCGCCTGGTTCATCTCGCGAACAAAGTTGGTGCGCCACTCGGTGGCCATCACCGAGAAGCCGATGTAGAGCACCACCGCCACCAGCACAATCAGGGCAAAGCCCAGGTGGTAGTTCCACCACAGCAGCCCCATCACCATGGTGATCTCCAACAAGGTGGGGCCGATGTTGAACACCATAAAGCGCATCAGGAAGCTGATCCCCGCGGTGCCCCGCTCGATGTCGCGGGAGACGCCGCCGGTTTGCCGACCCAGGTGGTAATCCATGTCCAGGCTGTGCAGGTGTTCAAACACCTTAAGGCCGATGCGGCGCATGGCCCGCTCGGTTACCCGGCCAAACAGGGTATCCCGCAGCTCACCGAAGAGAACGTTGGAGAAGCGCACCAGACCGTAGGCCATCAACAGCCCCAGCGGCAGGGTCACCATAGGATCCACGCCGCCTTCGCCACTGAGGCCATCCACAATGTGCTTGAGGATAAAAGGAAGCCCCACACTGGCCAGCTTGGCGGCCACCAGGCACAACAGCGCCAGGCCAACCCGGGTGCGAAACTCCAACAGGTAGGGCAGCAGGCTTTTAAGGGTGCCCCAGTTCACTTCGCTGAAGCGGACGTGGGTTTGAGTGCGAACGCGCATGACAACTTGCTCGGTTGGCGTCCCGTGGCCGAAAAAGGGGTCACGCAGACATCGACAGGAATTGCCGCCAAGTGTAACAGCGGTGGATCATTTTGATAAAGCGCTTCAAGGGGTTAGCGATACACTTCTCCTCTGCCAGCAACGCAGTGTAAAGGCACCGTGTCGGCATCTTGCCTATGGTTGGACCTTTTCGGCATACGCGAAAAGCATTTGGAGTTGAGCAAAAAAAACGCCATATTAAACGGGTGATTACGCACTGCTGTATGGAAGTCAGCAGCTCAACGATACAAGGACGACGACGCCCTTCGCCATGGTTCAACTTAATCCAGTTCTCCGGGCCCTGCTGCTCGGCACCAGCATCCTGCTCAGCCCCTTGGCGGGCGCCAATACTCCCGACCTGTCCGTGCACAGCCGCGAAACCTCCACCCCGATTGGCCGCTTAAGCCACCAGAGCGAGGCCCTGCAAAAGGCCCTGGTGCCCTTTATCGAGCGTTGTCGCGAGGCCGGAGCGCAGCTGTATCAGCTGCACGAGGGGAATTTCCCCTACGGCCCCGAAGGACAGCCCCATCAGCCGCTGGAGCAAGCCTGGTATCTGCCCGGGGCCTGGCACGACGAATTGAACCCCAATATGGGGATCACCATGAGCGTGAAGCTCCATGCGGCGCAGTTGCTCGATCTTTCCGTGGGCCACCTGCTGATCTCCGGCACCGAACCCCTGGCCGAGATGCTGGCCAAGCAGAACCGTCGCTATATTGAGCAGCGCGGTGGCCCGGCCATCGCCTGTGACGTGATGATCTCTGGCCTGGTGGGTCAGGGTGAGAGTCAGGGCAACGAAACCGTGCGGGATCTGCTCGCTGCCCTGGATCCGGCCTACCGCATCCACCGCCAACGCCTGACCCTGCTGCTGGACAGCGAGGTGCTGATCACCCGCAACGAGCTGCACGGCCGTTTGGGCCAACCGGTGAACGACCAAAATGCTGACATGGCCCATCAACGCCGCGCAGCCCGAATTGAACGAACCAATAACGACACCCAGGCGGTGCAGGCGGAAACCACCTGGCGCCTGCACGGTGAACGCCAACCCGGCTCCTACGCCCGCATCAAGCTGAACGATCGCATTCTGTATCGTTGCGACCTGCAGATCGACGGCGATGGCCTGCATTCGCTTTGCGTGTTCGAACGGGGCGCCGAGGCCTGGGGCTTCAACCAGTTGGGAGACGAGGGCAAGCTGGTTCAGTCCGTCGATGCGGCCCTGGCGGAGCTCAAAGCCAGCAAAGACGACACCGTGGATCGTTTCTGAGGTTTCACTCCGCCCCGTACAACAAAAGGCCCGCTTTACAGTGGGCCTTCCTTTTATATGGCGAACACGAGGCAGGGACGCCGAGCCGAGGGATGCGCCAGGGAAGGCTTCAACCAACGTAAACGACAAAGGCCCGCATCACTGCGGGCCTTCTCAAATCTGGCGGAGAGCCAAAGCGGGATGACCGCCTTCGGCGTTACTCGCTACGCTCGTTTCGAACCCGGTCAGGCTTCTCACCCTGCCCCCGGCACATTGATTCAGATACGAGAAAGGCCTCCATGCTAGGAGGCCTTCTCAAATATGGCGGAGAGCCAAAGCGGGATGACCGCCTTCGGCGTTACTCGCTGCGCTCGTTTCGAACCCGGCCAGGCTACTCACCCTGTCCCCGATTCTTCGATTCAGATACGAGAAAGCCCCCGATTTCGGAGGCTTTGTAGAATATGGCGGAGGGACAGGGATTCGAACCCTGGATACGCTATTAACGTATGCCGGTTTTCAAGACCGGTGCATTCAACCGCTCTGCCATCCCTCCGACGCAGGAGGATACTAGGGCTTTCCGTTATCGCTGTAAAGCGGCATCTGTCCCTAAGTCGCTCAACTGGCTTTGTTTTCAACACTCTAGCCGACCCTGGCATTGGTACGCCCCTCCCGTCACCGTGAAAGTGCGGGTCAGGTCGCACCGCCCCCCAGCCCAGGCACGCCCCAAGGGCCACCAACTCCCTCCCCGAGCGAAGGTTTTTCACTTTCACCGCCGAATGGAACCCAAGGCCTTGATTTGTGAAAGAGTGATCCCCATATACTTACTCACAGTTTCAATGGTGAAACCACCGCGCTTTTGGGTATGCTAACTGGCTAGTACCCAAGTGAAGCCCATTTAGAGGAGCCTTTATGGAAACCCGTCGTTTTGATACGGCCCAAGTTGAATCCGGTATTGCGGTCAACAAGGTCCTGCGCAACACCTACATGCTGCTGGCCATGACCCTGGCGTTCTCGGCCGCTGTGGCCGGTGTCGCCATGGCCCTGAACCTGCCCCACCCCGGTATCATCATCACTCTGGTGGGCTTCTATGGTCTGCTGTTCCTGGTGGCCAAAACCGCCAACAGCGCCGCTGGCATCCCGTCCGTCTTCGCCCTCACCGGCTTTATGGGCTACACCCTGGGCCCCATCCTGAACATGTACCTCGGCGCCGGCATGGGCGACGTGGTGATGATGGCCCTGGGCGGCACCGCCCTGGTGTTCTTTGGCCTGTCCGCTTACGTCCTGGTGACCGGCAAGGACATGTCCTTCCTGGGCGGCATGATGCAGGCCGGCTTCTGGGTGATTGTGGCCATGTTCATCGCCAACCTGTTCCTGGCGGTGCCGGCGCTGCAGATGGCCCTGAGCGCCCTGTTCATCCTGTTCTCTTCCGGTGCCATCCTGATGCAGACCAGCGCCATCGTGAATGGCGGTGAGCGCAACTACATCAACGCCACCGTGACCCTGTTTGTCTCCCTGTACAACATCTTCGTCAGCCTGCTGAGCCTGCTCGGCATGAGCGACGACTAAGCGACCGGGATCGGATACACTAAGGCCCCATCCAGGGGCCTTTTTTCTGTCTATGAGCCAATTCGTTATTTTCGTCAACGGCCCCGCCTACGGTAGCCAGCACGCCCATTCGGCGCTGCGTTTTGCCGAGGCGGTGCTTGCCGGCGGCCACCAGGTGCGCCAGGTGTTCTTCTACCAGGAGGGGGTGCACAACGCCTCCCGTCTGCTCTGTCCGGCCAGTGATGAGCTGGCAATTGCCCCACGCTGGCAGGCCCTGCACGACCAGGGTGTCGAGCTGGTCAGCTGCGTCTCCGCCGGGCTGCGCCGGGGCATCGTCGATGTCGAAGCCGCCGAGGACAGCGATTTGGACAGCGCCAACCTGGCGCCGGCCTTTGTCCTGGGCGGCCTTGGCGAGTACGTCACCGCCAGCAGCGACGCCGACCGTACCGTACAGTTTGGGTAAGCCATGAACGACGCCTCAATCGAACTGGCGGTGGTGTTCCGCCAAGCCCCCCACGGACAGGCCAGCGGCCGCGAAGCCCTGGATCTGTTGCTGCTCGCCGCCAGCTACGAGCTAACTTGCGCGGCACTTTTTGTCGGTGACGGCGTGTATCAGCTGGTCAAAGACCAGCAGGTGGCCCGCATCGAAGCGAAAGACTACATCGCCACCTTCAAGGCCCTGCCCCTGTACGATGTGGAGCAGGTTCGGGTGTGCGCCCAATCCCTGGCGGACCGGGGCCTGACTCGCGATGATCTGCTGATCGAGGTAGAGCCCACTAAGCCCGAGCAAATCCAGGCCCTGCTGGGGGCCAGCCAACAGGTACTGACGTTTTGAGTGCACTCCATACCTTAAGCCGGTTGCCCAGCTCCCCGGCGGCGCTTTCCGACACCCTCGCCTACTTGGCCGCGGGCAGCAGTGTTCTGCTGATGCAGGACGCGGTGGCCATGGCTGCCCAACCGCGCTTCGCCCAAACCTTGGCCCCCTACCGGCTCTACCTGCTGAGCGATGACCTGGCCGCGCGGGGCCTGACGGTCGCCGCCGATTTTTCGGTCACCGCCGTGGACTACCCCGGCTTTGTGACCCTGACCCTTCAACACGACAACGTGCAGGCGTGGTAAGCATGATTTACAAAGGCAACGAGATCGCCACCGACAAGCAGGGCTACCTGCTGAACAGTCAGGAGTGGGAGCCGGAGATGGCGCCGCTGTTGGCCGAACAGGAGGGGATCGCCCTGACCGAGGCCCACTGGGAGGTGGTGCACTTCGTTCGTGGCTTTTACGAGGAGTTCAACACCAGCCCGGCGATCCGGGTGCTGGTCAAGGCCATCGGCCAAAAGCTGGGTGCGGACAAGGGCAACAGCAAGTACCTCTACAAGCTGTTCCCCAAAGGCCCGGCCAAGCAGGCCACCAAAATCGCCGGCCTGCCCAAGCCGGCGCGCTGCATCTGACTCAGGCTTCCTGCAGCTCCGGCGGCACCACCCCCGCCGGGCGCTGCGGCAGGCTGTCCCAGCCAAACTGGGTCAGGTAATCCACCCCCGGCTCCAGCATCAGCTCAAAATTCAACACCTGGCGACACAGCTCCCGCAGTGATGGCGGCATCAGCTCCGGTGAGAACGCCTCCAGCGCCGCCAGCAACCCAGCCCGATCCCGGGTCTCCCCAGCCGGTGCCAGGACATCCACGAAGCTGGCCACCAGACCAAACAGATCCTGCTCCGCCTGGCCTTCACAGGCCCAAAGTTCAGGATCGGCGTAGTCTCGGGCAAAGCCACTGGCCGCCACATCCAGCCCCACGCCAAAGTTCACCAGCACCGCTCGCTCGTCGTTGCAGATGATATTGGCTGGACAGATCGCACCGTGATAGATGGACATACTGTGCAGGTAATAGAGCGCGGTAAGCAGCTGGGGGAACCACAGTGCTGGCTGACCTACGCGGATCTGGCCCTGGCGCTCCCGCAGTGAGGTGCCCGCCACCCAGGCCCGGGTGATGTAGAGCGCCTCCTTGCGGCCCATCTCACCAAAATCCAGCACCTGCTCGACATTGGGGTGGTAGATCCCCTTCAGCGCCTTGTAGGTGCTGGCCAGGTGGGGCCAGTGATCCGACACCTCCCGGTACACCGAGAGCGCGCAGGGGTACTGCCCCTGCAGGTGCCGGGCCTGCCACAGCTGACTGCTGCGCCCCTCCACCGCCAGGGTCTCCAGGCAGTAGCGGCCGTCGATGGCCATGCCGGCGGTCAGTTGCTCCGGCAGCGCCTCCAGTCGGGTTGCCTCCGGGCGCTGCACCACCAGCGCCAGGTCCACCCGAAGCTCATCCAGGCTTACCTCACGGCCCCGGGCCGCCTCGGCAAACCAGCTGGTGATCCGCGGCTCGTGGGTACGCTGGGCCAGCTCCGAGAAGGCGGTGGCGAAGTGCTGCAGATCCTCCGCCTCACTCAGGGTGTCGCGGATGTCGATGTACTCCACCTCGCCATCTTGGCTCAGGAAGATCCCGTTCTCCCCCCAGCCGGAGACGGTGACACCCCGACGGTGGATCTGCTGCAGTGCCACCGCCGCCCGCACCAGCAGGGAGAGCGCCAGTGGCCGGTCGCACTGGGCGTAATCGAACTGGTGCATGGGGGTGCCCCGGGGCATGCGGATGGGCAGCACCAACTGCTCGCCATCCTGGATAAGCGGCGCACTGAAGGGCACACCGGAGCAGCCGGCCAGCTGCTGCAAGCGGAACAGCTCGTCGCGCATCTGACGCTCCAGCTGTGCCGCCTGTTCGGCGTCTTCACACTCGGAAGGCACCAAGATTTTCAAAAGCCAAGGGGCCTGCCACTCGCCGGGGTTGTAATCCGCCTGCCAGATCTCCAGGCCGTGCTTGATGTAGAGGCACTTCTGTTTCTCGAAGTCCTGGATGCGGTTGTTGCGCTGCTCCACCATGGCCACCTGGCCAATGGCGTCCAGCACCAGGCGCCTTTGCTGCTCGCTGACCTGGTGGGCGTAACGGGAGGTCAGGGCCCAGTCTTCAGTGAGGGCCTCGACAATCTGGGTGGGGGTGTAGATGGAGAGCTCGCCCTCCCGCTTGCGCAGGCTGATCTCGCTGCCGCGCCGGCCGGTGACGAACACCATGCCCTGGCACCAGGGGGCGTACACGCCGATGGGAAACTTGTGCTTGAAGCGACCGGCCAGCACCCGGGCAACGTAGTTGGCCTTGGAGAGGCTGTTGTCCACATCGCGACCGTCCAGGCGCCAGGCGTGCTGCCCCGCTTCCAGTTGGCCGATGTAGCCTTTGACGTCCACCACGTAGATCCCCCACTGGCCGATCACCAGGGCGTCCACCTCCAGCGCCTGGCCGGACTGGGTGGGGATCTCGATGTTGGTCAGCAGCAGGTAGTCGTCCGGCAGCTCCTGGGCCAGAAGTTTGAACGCCCAGCGCTCGGACTCGTTTACCGCCTCACCAAACCGGATCTGCTTTGCCATCTGTCACTCCCTGTTGTGGCCAATCCATTGCTGCCAGCCAGTCTATGCCAGGGAAAGGGTGAGCAAAAGCGCTCCGGGGACGGTTGTGCAGAATTTACTCGGTGGTGCCGCGCAGGATCCGCGCCGAGTCCACCCAGCGACGCCCCTTGCCCTGGTGGGACTGGGCGTGCTCCATCATGGACAGGGCCAGGCGCTCGATGGGCACCGGGCGCCAGTTGTCCGCACCGGGCAGCCAGCTCAAGGCCCCCAGGACCAGCTCACCGAAGCGTTCGCCTCGGCGGTGCTCCCGGCGCTCTCCGCTGAGCAGCGAGGGCTGATAGAGGTAGAGGGCCGGCAGATCCAGCGCCAACAGCGCCTGCTCCATCTCCCCCTTGGTGCGCAGGTAGAAACTGCGGGAGCCGGCTTTGGCCCCCTTGGAGCTGACCACGTGCATCTGCCCTGCCCCCTGGGCCTTGGCCCAGCGTCCCAGGGCCACCACGGCCTCGTAATCCACCGCGTGAAACGCCTCTTTGGACCCGGCCACCTTCATGGTGGTGCCCAGACAGCAGTAGACCTCGTCCACCACGTAAGGGACGGTCAGATCGGCAATGCGGCTCAGTGGCAGGATGTGCTCGCGGATCGACTCGCGATCGCGCCAGTGGGTGGTGCGGCGGCTGAGCAGGTGGATGGCTTGGTATTCTCCGCTGGTCAGCAAAGCGTTGACCAGGGCACTGCCGGTGGCGCCGGTGGCGCCGGCCACGAGGGCGGTTTTCATCGCTAGGGAACTCAAAATCGATAGGGGAAACAGCGTCATCCAGCTTAGACGCTGGGGGATCCGCCATCAATAAGCGACCGAACCGACTGCCGAATTAAACGCCAGTCGAAGGGGATTGTGACCCGCGCTCGAAACGGTGGATCCGTTGATTGGCACTGCCCCGCCACACCAGGTTGGCATCGCGCTGCGCTTCGACGTACTGGCCGTCGATCAGCACATCCAGCTCCTCCACCAGCGCTTTTTGGGGCGGGGTGAGGGTTTCCAGTGTGTAGCCGGTCCAGGCCCAGATGTCCTTATCGGGGGCCTCGGCGCGCACCCGTTTGACCAGCGCCAGCACCTCGGCCACGTTGGCCGGGTGCAGCGGGTCGCCCCCGGAGAGGGACAGGCCGCGACGGGGGATGCGGGTATCGGTGAGATCGGCGATCACCCGGTCGGCCATGGCCGCGTCAAAGGGGTGGCCGGAGTCCAGTCGCCAGGTGCTCTGGTTGTAGCAGCCGCGGCACTGGTGCTCGCAGCCGGCCACAAACAGCGTCACCCGGGTGCCGGGCCCGTTGACCACATCCACGGGGTAATAGGCGTGATAGTTCATCTTTGCCTCAGGCTGCGGCCCCGGACAAACCGGGGCCGGAGAGTGGATTACAGGTGCTTGACCCGGCGCTTAACCTCTTCCTGCTTGCCCGCATTGAAGGGGCGCGCATCGGGGCTGCCCAGGTAGCCGCACACCCGACGGGTCACGGACACCTTGGCCGGATCGCTGTTGCCACAGTTGGGGCAGACGAAGCCCTTGCTGGTGCACTCAAACTCGCCGGTAAACTCGCACTCGTAGCACTCGTCGATGGGGGTGTTGGTGCCGTAGTAGGGTACGCGGTCGTAACTGTAGTCCCAGACGTTCTCCAGCGCTTCGATGTTGCGCTGCATGTTGGGGTACTCGCCGTAGCTGATAAAGCCCCCGGAGGTGATGGCCGGGTACGGCATCTCGAAATCGATCTTGTCGTAGGGGTTCACCTTCTTCTCTACGTCCAGATGGAAGCTGTTGGTGTAGTACCCCTTCTCGGTCACCCCTTTTTGCAGACCAAAGGTCTGGGTGTCGATGCGGCAGAAGCGGGTGCAGAGGTTCTCGCTCGGGGTGCTGTAAAGGCTGAAACCGTAGCCGGACTCCGCCTTCCAGCGGTTCACCGCATCGCGCAGGTAGCGCACCACATCCAGGGCTTTTTCGCGCAGGGCCTCGTTGTCGTACACGTGGCCGTCGCTGCCGTAGAGGGCGTTGATGGTCTCGTGCAGGCCGATGTAGCCCAGGGAGATGGAGGCACGGCCGTTTTTGAAGATGTCGGCGATGCTGTCGTTGGCCTTGAGGCGCACACCACAGGCCCCCTCCATGTAGAGGATGGGCGCGACCCGCGCTTTGACGTCGCGAAGACGCTCGATGCGGGTCATCAGGGCCTTGTGGGCCACCGCCAGGCGCTGATCCAGCAACTGGTAGAAGCGCTGCTCGTCGCCCTCAGACTCGATGGCGATGCGCGGCAGGTTGAGGGAGACCACCCCCAGGTTGTTGCGCCCCTCGTGCTCCAGCTGGCCCTCTTTCTCGTAAGCGCCGAGGAAGGAGCGACAGCCCATGGGATTTTTGAACGAACCGGTCACCTCAACCACCTTGTCGTAGTTCAGGATGTCCGGGTACATCCGCTTGCTGGCGCACTCCAGGGCCAGCTGCTTGATGTCGTAGTTCGGCTCCCCGGCTTTCTGGTTGTGCCCCGCTTTGATGGCGAACACCAGTTTGGGAAAGACCGCGGTCTTCTTGTTCTTGCCCAGGCCGGCGATGCGGTTTTTGAGGATGGAGGTCTGGATCAGGCGCGCCTCCCAGCTGTCCCCCAGGCCGAAACCGAAGGTGACGAAGGGGGTCTGGCCGTTGGCGGTGTGCAGGGTGTTGACCTCGTACTCCAGCGACTGGAAGGCGTCGTAGCACTCCTTCTCGGTGCGGGCGCTGGCGTAGGCCTCCGGATCCGCCACCTGCCAGTCACAACCGATGGCCAGGTGCTTGTCGTAGCTGGCCTTCACGTAGGGGGCCAGCACCTCATCGATGCGGTTGATGGTGGTGCCGCCGTAGATGTGGCTGGCCACCTGGGCGATGATCTGGGCGGTCACGGCGGTGGCGGTGGAGATCGACTTGGGGGTGTCGATCTCGGCGTTGCCCATCTTGAAGCCGCCGGTCAGCATGCCATTGAGATCGATCAGCATGCAGTTGAACATCGGGAAGAAGGGAGCGTAGTCCAGGTCGTGGTAGTGGATCTCGCCCTTCTCATGGGCCTCCACCACGTCCCGAGGCAGGATGTGTCGGCAGGCGTAATGCTTGGCCACAATGCCGGCCAGCAGATCCCGCTGGGTAGGGATCACCTTGGAGTCCTTGTTGGCGTTCTCGTTGAGCAGTGCGGTGTTGCTCTGCTCCACCAGGCCCTGGATCTCCTGGTTCAGCCGGCTGGCTTTCTCCCGGGCCAGATCCCGGTCATGACGGTACTCGATGTAGGAGCGCGCCAGGTCCTTATAAGGGCCTTCCATCAGCTGGTTTTCAACGGCGTCCTGAATGCGATGGATCGCCACCTCTGCCTCGCCCTCCAGTTGCCCCGCCACTGCTTGGGCAACGCCCGCAGCGTAAACCAGATCATCACAGTTCACGGCCGACGCTGCACGCAGTACCGCTTGCTGGATGAGTTCGGGTTTAAAGGGTACGCGGCATCCGTCCCGCTTAATCACAACTGGTCCCATTACGTTTGCTCCTTTCAAGGTATCCAATGCCCAAAATGTCCACATTTAGTGCGAATTGCATTCGCCACCACAATATCTAGTGCATTTTCCGGCAAGCCGCCACCGCGAACCGTGATCGAGATCAATTCCGAGCACGATGGCTTACTTGTTGTTCAATGAGAGAATTCCTTTGCCGGAACCGCACCTGTGAGGGCGGCGCACTGTACCCAAAAAGCCCCCCCTGCGCACCTCGAGAAATGGGATCCATGCCGGCGATCACCCCTTGAGAAAATCAAGCTTGATCTGCGTTTTTCGTTCCCTTTTTTTGGCCCTCGGGCTAGGCTGGCGCCATGTTTGAAATCCTCTCTCGCTGGCGCCAGGCACGGCGCCTCAAAGGGCTTGATCCGGCGGCACAGCGTCGCTGGCAGGCCCGCATCGATGCCCTGCCGATCCTGGCCCCCCTGACCGCGCCGGAGCGCGACCGCCTGGTGACCCTGGGCTGGTGTTTCCTGCACGACAAGCGTTTTACGCCGGTGGACGAGGCCCCATTGACCGCCGAAGACTGCATCGACATCGCCCTGCAGGCCGCCCTGCCGGTGCTCAACCTGTCGTTGGAGCACTACGGCCACTTCCATGAGCTGCTGATCTATCCGGAGGAGTTCTTAAGCCCCCGCCACTATGTGGACGACAACGGGGTGGAGCACCAGGGGGTGGAGGAGCTCACCGGTGAGGCCTGGGAGCAGGGACCGGTGCTGCTGTCGATGTCGGAGCTGGCCTACAGTGGCAGCTGGGATGGCTTTAACCTGGTGATCCACGAGCTGGCCCACAAACTGGACATCGCCAACGGTGGCCTGGCCAATGGCCACCCGGACCTGCCCCCGGCGCTGCGTCAGCCCTGGCTGGCCGCCTTTCCCCTGGCCTACGCGGAACAGTGCGAACGGGTGAATGAGGCGGAGCGCACCGACCGCTGGGACGGGGTGTGGCTCGACCCCTACGGCTGCGAGAACGAGGCGGAGTTTTTTGCCGTCTGCGTCGAGGCGTTCTTCACCGATCCCATCGCCCTGAACACCGCCTTTGGTGAGCTGTATGCGCTGCTTAAAGCGTACTTCGGGCAAGACCCCCTGCCCCGGGCCCCCCAGTGGTGTCCCTATCCCCGAATTCAGCCATCGGAAATCCCGACAACTTGAGCCAGCGCAAGTTTTTAAAGCGTTAAGGGGGCGTAAACTTAAGGGGTCAAATGCAACTGATTCCCACTTTTATGCACAGTCACACTCTGGAACGCTGGCAGCACCACCACCGCTTTGCCCAGCAACAAAAGAAAAACGAGAAACGCACCTGGTACGCCGTCCTCATCACCTGCGCCATGATGGTCATCGAGATCGTCGCCGGCTACGTCACCGGCTCCATGGCCCTGCTGGCGGACGGCTGGCACATGGCCACCCATGTGGCGGCCTTCGGCCTCACCCTCTTCGCCTACCGCTTCGCCCGCCAGGCCAGCAACGATCAGCGCTACAGCTTCGGCGCCGGCAAGGTCAACCTGCTGGCCGGCTACACCAGCGCCGTGGCCCTGGTTCTGGTGGCGGTGCTGATGGCCATCGAATCGGTGGGCCGGCTCATCAATCCCGTCGCCATCGATTACGACAACGCCATGCTGGTGGCGGTGATCGGCCTGGTGGTCAACCTGGTCTGCGCCTACTTGCTGCACCAGGATGACGACCACCATCATCATGGTCACGGACATGGCCATAGCCACGGGCATCACCACCACCATCACGGCCATGATCACAGCCACGAGCATGGGCATGAGCATGGCCACCAGCACGATCACAATCTCTATGCGGCCTACCTGCACGTGCTGGCAGACGCCCTCACCTCCCTGACCGCCATCTTCGCCTTGCTCGGCGCCCGCTACTTCGACCTGCCGGGCCTGGACCCCATCATGGGGATCGTCGGTGCGGTAATCATCACCCGCTGGGGCTGGTCGCTCATCCGCGATACCGGACCGGCGCTGCTGGATCGCACCCCGGACGCTGACCTGACCCAGACCATCCAGACCCGCATCGAGGCGGACAGCGACAACCGGGTGTCGGATCTGCACCTGTGGCCCCTCTCCGGTCACCACTACGGGGTGATCATCAGCCTGGTGACCCACCACCCCAAGGCCCCGGAGCACTACAAGGCGCTGCTCTCAGACCTGCCCAAGCTGGCCCACGTCACCGTCGAGGTGCACCACTGCCAGGAGGCCCCCTGCCTGCAGGCTTAAGGGGACAGCCAATCAAAAGGGGCAGCTTGCGCTGCCCCTTTTTCGTTACCAGCCCATCAGGGCCATCATCCGTTTGGGGATCTCCGTGTTGTCCTGGTAGCCGACAAAGGCCTCGGCCCCGGTCCCGTAAGCCATCACTGGCACATCCACCGCGGTGTGGCCGCCGGTGGTCCAGCCGGTGACGCTGCGCCGGTTGATGACATTGAGCACCGCGCTTTGAAGTGCCTTCTCGCCCCGCCCCAGGGCCTGTTTCAGCCCAGCCAGCTCCTCTTCGCTGAGGGCAAAGTCCACGTGGGCCTGCCAGCTTTGCGCCAGGGCCTCGGCGCCGCCGGCCATCAGCGCGTCGGTCAGGGCATTGGCGCTGCGGTGCACCTGGGCCACCACCTCCGGTTTCCAGGCGTAGGTGCCCTCGGCCCCCAGGGTCAGACCGCCGGTGGAGTGGTCGGCGGTGATCACCAAAAGGGTTTCCGGGTGGGCATCCACAAAGGCCTTGGCTCGCTCAATGGCCAGGGCAAAGTCGTGCATCTCAGCCATGGCACAGGCAATGTCGTTGCCGTGACCACACCAGTCGATCTGGCTGCCCTCCACCATCAGGAAAAAGCCCCCCTCCGGCTCGGACAACAATGAAAGCGCCTTGTCGGTCATCTGCGCCAGTCGATGGGGCGCGTCGCTGTCCAGGGCGTAGGGCATCCCCACCTCGGCCACCAGGCCCATGGCGGGCAGCCGGGTCAGCTTGTCCATCTCCTCCAGGGCCCAGATCTGCTGGTAGCCCTGCTCCGCCAACTGCTCGGCCAGGCCACCGGGGTCCCGGGAGAAATACTTCTGCCCACCGCCGAGCATCAGATCCAGCATGCTGTTGTCCGCGATCCGGGCGTTGACGTATTGCTGGGCGATGGCGTCGTACATCCGCCGGGAGGCCACATGGGCGACAAAGCCCGCCGGGGTGGCGTGGTTGATTTGTGAGGTGGCCACCACACCGGTGGCCCAGCCGGCCCGGCGCGCCTTGGCCAGCACCCCCTCCACGGGGGTTTCCCGACGGTCCACGCCGATGGCGCCGTTGTAGCTTTTCACTCCGCTGGCCAGAGCGGTGGCGGAGGCGGCGGAGTCGGTGACGTAGGTGTCGTCATCCGGGTAGGTGCTGGCCAGCCCCACCAGCAGCTGATCGAAGACGGTCGGTGTCACCGGCGAGCCGGCCTGGCCGGCCTGGTAGTACCGGTAGGCGGTGGTGTAGGCCGGCCCCATACCGTCGCCGATCATGTAGATGATGTTCTTGGGGGCCGATGAGGGTGCGGGGGTCTCGACAGCCTGGGCACTGCCAAAGACCAGGACGCCGGCAATGGCGCCAATACGTAGGGAGGGATGCATGACTCTTCCTTGTGGTTCAACCGGTTGCCCGCCAGCCTACCGGACAAGCCAGGCAAGTTAAAGTCGCCGCCGGGAGGGCTTTTGCGCCTGTCCCCTCGGCGCATTACAGTGGCCTTAACGGTTTCTTGCACGAAGGAGTGGTGATGAGCAAGATCCTGTGTGGCGCCCTGCTGTGCGCCGTCAGCCCCTTAGCGACCGCGGGCAGTTGGTACTGGATGATGGACAACGACGTCGTGCTGCAAACCGACGGCGACTACACCAATGGGCTGTTCCTGGGCTATTACAGCAAACCGGATGCCCCGCTTCCTCGCTGGATGTCCCCCTTTGCCGACGGCCTGACCGGCGGCATCAACTACTGGCAGCTGGACTTGGCCCAGAAGATGTGGACCCCGTCGGATCTTGACGAGGAGGAGCAGGACGCTACCGAACGCCCCTACGCCGGTACCCTGACCTTGAGCCTCGCCCTGGGAAAGCTTCAGGCCGACCGGGACGACCAGTACCGTTTGCTGCTCGGCGTGGTGGGCCCGGCCTCCGGCGCCGAAGCGGTGCAGCGGGTCACCCACAAATGGTTTGGCAGCACCGCCCCCGATGGCTGGGACGACCAGATTGAGAACACCCCCCTCATTCAGCTGGGCTGGGAGCGCAACCAGAGGCTGTGGCGCAGCGACGGCCCTCGCCAATGGGACTGGGCCCTGCACCCCCGGGTGCTCGGCGGTAACCTGGCGAGCGAAGTGGCCCTGGGCACCACATTGAGTTTTGGTACCGACCTGGATGATCTGCGCGGCCGCCACTGGAACCAGGCGCCGGTAACACCCCAAAGCCGGTCCGGCTGGGCGCTGTTTGTGGGCAGCGAGCTGCGCTACCGTCTCAACGACATCACCCTGCAGGGCCCGCGACCGGAGGCCGCCCCCGATGTGGATCTGGCCCACTGGCAGGGCAGCGTCGCCTTGGGTGTGCGGGGCCACTACCGCCAGTTTGGCGGCGCCTTCTCCCTGGTCAGCGACAGCCAGGCCTACCGGGAGGCCACCGAGTCCTGGACCCGCTACGGCCGGCTGAGTCTCTACTGGCGATTCTGACCCCGGTTCTCTCCGGCCCCTCCCCAATCCGCCCCGCCATCGCTACACTTGGGGTATTGGCTTTCAAGGAGTTGTGATTCGTTTGACCATGGATTCGGGCCAGATGGCCACCCTTTGCATCGAAGGACGCGCCTTCTTTATCGGTGATCTGCACGGCGAGCGTCGCCAGCTGAGTCAACTGCTGGGTAACGTGGGTTTCAGCCCGGAAAAGGGCGATCGCCTGATCTGCGTCGGCGATCTCATCGATCGCGGCCCCGACAGCGTCGCCTGCCTGGACCTGTTGGAGCTGCCCTGGTTTCACTCGGTGCTGGGCAACCACGAAGCGATGTTGATGGACGCCCTAAGTGGCGACACCGACTGCCTGAACAGCTGGCTGCGCTGCGGCGGTCAGTGGTTCGAAGCGCTGGAGGACGGCGAGCGCGACGCCGTGGTGGCCAAGGCCCAGCGTCTGCTGCCGGAGGTGCCTCTGGGGCTGGAGATCCAGCTGCCGGCGCTGGATGCCCGCATCGGGGTGGTGCACGCCGAGTGCCCCCACGACGACTGGCTGTCCTTTCGCCAGGCCTGCCAACGGGGCCTGGACAGCCGCCAGGAGTTTCACTGCCTCTGGGCCCGGGACACCCTGAGCCGGATGGGCAAAGGGGAATACCCCACCCCGGTAGCCAACATCGATGCCCTGGTGCTGGGCCACACACCCCAGCAGATGTTCCGCAGCTACGGCAACCGGGTGTGGCTGGACACCGGTGCCGGCTACCCCGCCGGACGTCTCTCCCTGCTCAGCGCGGAACAGATCCTGGAGCTGGTGCGCTGAGGCGCCGTTTCAGCCACACCGACACGGCCGTCGCCAGCACCAGCCCCACCCCATCCGCCATCAGATCCCACCCATCCAGGGTGCGTCGGGGTAAAAAGCCCTGGGTCAGCTCTTCGGCCAGCGCAAAGAGCGCCACCGACAGGCTGCCCCACTGCAGCCACTCGCTGCGACTCAACGCCCGCCACCCCAGGGCCCAGTTCATCAGCAGCGCCAGGGTGCCATAGAGCACCAAATGGCCCAGCTTGTCGCCGTAGGGAACTGCCCCCACCAGTTCAAACCAGACACTGGCTTCACCCCGGTTTGCCATCAGGATCACCCACAGCAGAAAGGCCAGAAAACCGCCTGCGCTCAACCACTTCAACATGTCCGTTCCATTAACCCTGTTGCTGACGTCTTTGTTAAGAAAAGACAACAGGTTACTCTAGGTGTCCTAACAGTGCGAGGAGTCGAACAGCATGATGCGGGAGTTGGAAACCGAACGGCTCAGGCTGCGCCAATGGCAGGACAAAGACCTGGATGCCTACGCCGCCCTGTGCGCCGACGAGGAGGTGATGCGCTACCTCGGCGGCACCACATTGAGCCGGGAGGAAGCCTGGCGGCACATGGCAGTGATGGCCGGCCATTGGCAGCTCAAGGGCTTTGGCCACTGGGCGGTGGAGCACAAGGCCAGCGGCGAGACCATCGGCCGACTGGGTTTCCTGCAGCCCGAGGGATGGCCGGGATTTGAGATTGGCTGGACCCTGGCCCGGGCCTACCAGGGTCAGGGTCTCGCCACCGAAGGCGCCCGCGCTGCCCTGGCCGCCGCCTTTGCCGATCCCCATCGCCGGGAGGTGATCAGCATCATCCACCCAGAAAATCTGGCCTCCAAGCGCCTGGCCCTGGGGCTGGGGGAGCGCTACTGGCGTGATGACGTGGTGCGCGGCTTCGATGTGCAGATCTACGGGCTGACCCGGGAAGAGTACGAGGCGCAGACCCCATGAGCCTGGTCCTGTTGCTTGCCGCCACTTTGACCGCGGCACCGGCCCCCACCCTGCCCTTCGAGCCCTGGCCGGCTGCCGAGCAGGCCCGCGCCCTGGATGGCTGGCCCGAGAGCCTGCGCTACGCCGGCACCCTGTGGGTCAAGCCGCCCACCGGCCTGAACACCCACCAGGGCGGCTGGTCGACCCTGCAACACCTGGGTGGACTGCGTTTCCAGAGCTTCTCCGACCGCCACGGCCACTGGCTGAGCTTTGACCTGCGCCTGACCGATGCCGCGGGGGCACAGGGCGGGGCCGAGCTGAGCGCCGTGGATTACCACGCCCACGGCCAACTGCTGGGCTCCGAGGGCGAGCCGGTGGAGGACGTCGAGTCCATCGCCCAAATCGGAGAGCTGCTGCTGGCCGGTCGGGACGGGGAGCCCTGGCTCTATCAGCTGGACCGACGCCGCCAGGTGGCCGTGCCGCGGCTTGAACTGCCGGGTTACCGCCCCAAGGCCAACGACGGGGTGGAGGCTTTGGTGTTTGTTCACGGTTTTGGCCCCCTATTGGCGGTCTCCGAAAAGACCCGCCCCCAGGGCCTCGGCAAGGACCACCGTCAGGCCTGGCTGTGGCATCCGGACCGCGAGCCGGTGCCCCTGGCGCTGCCCCTGCCCCAGCCCTATCCCCCGGTGGACGCCACCCGGCTGCCGGACGACTCCGTTATCCTGTTGCACCGCCACTTTCACCAGGGCACCACCACCATCGGCTTAAGCCGCTACCCCGGCGGTCCCGAGGCTTGGTCCAACCCCAAACGCCCCCCGTTGGGGGAGGCCCTGCTGACCCTGCGCAGCGACTGGCTCACGCCGGGGGCGCTGGATAATTTCGAGGGGATCGCCGCCTTTACCCATGAGGATCGCACCTACCTTTTGCTTATCGCTGATAACAATTTCGATTGGCAGATCCCGGGAATGCAACGTACCCTGCTAATGCTATTGGAGTGGACCAAGTAAAACTTTCAGCGAACAGTTGTGCGCCGAGTTAGGGAGCTGGTAGGATGACAGACCTCACAGAATCCAAGCAAGGACAGACCGCCTCTATGCAGATCAAGGCGTATTCCGTCGGCGAAGAGATCGCCAATGCCACGACCCACGGGCTCGGCGTGGCCGCCGCCATCGTTGGCCTCACCCTGATGTTAACCAAGGGGATCCCGGTGCTCACCGCCAGTGGCATTGCCGCCATAAGTGTGTACGGGGCGTCGCTGATTTTGATGTTCCTCTGCTCCACCCTCTATCACAGCGTCCAGCACGGTCCGAGCAAGGCGGTGCTCAAGCGGCTGGATCACTGCGCCATCTACCTGCTGATCGCCGGCAGCTACACCCCGCTGATGTTGATAAGTCTGGACAACGACGGTGCCCACCTGCTGCTGGGGGTGATCTGGGCCCTCGCCGCTATTGGGGTGCTGTTCAAGGCCTTCTTCGTCAACCGCTTTAAGCGCCTCGCCCTTATCACCTACCTGGGCATGGGCTGGGCCAGCCTGGCGGTGATCGTGGAACTCTACGCCGTGCTGCCCACCGCCGGCTTTGTCCTGCTGCTGGCCGGTGGCCTCAGCTACAGCCTGGGCACCCTTTTCTACGCCGCCAAGCGCCTGCCTTACACCCACGCCATCTGGCACCTGTTTGTGCTCGGCGGCGCGGTGTGTCACTGCCTGACCATCGCCCTCTACGTCATCCCCTGATCCCGCTCAGCGTCCCAGGGCCGCCGGGTGCAGATCCGGTGGTCGGGCGATGTCACCAAACCGATAATCACACACCCCCTCGGGGAAGGCCCGGTTGAGCTGTTGGCGGTGCTCTGCCATGGCGATGGGTTCGTACATCCCCAAAGCCAACGCCTCATCCACGCTGATCCGCTGGCACTGGAACACCGCCCCTTGCCAGGGCCCACCGGCCTGGATCCGGGCGTTGGTGAACGGCGGGAAGCGCTCGGTGCAGGGCCCGGCCTCCCGGCCATTCCAGGCCCCGTGCCATACGGTCGCGCCCTGGGCCAGGATCTGGCCATCGGCATCGAAGCACTGATCGGTCAGGTCCGAAGGGCGAGGCTGCCCTGAGAGGTCCGCCTCAAGCCAGCGTTCCATGGCGTCGTACGCCACATCCAACGGGGTGTGATCCTGGTGGGAGACCCAGATCAACTGATTGTCGGTGTGACCATGCCAGTCGAGAATCCGCGCCCTGGCCTCGAACGACGCCGAGAGGTGGTGCATGTCCAGCTCCGCCTCCAGGTAGTGGCGCAGGTCGATCACCGGCAGCGGGTTGTAGCCCAGGAACACCTGGCCGCTTCGGTACGCCCGCTCGATGGCCAGCGCATCCCCTTGGGTGCGCGCCGCCACTGCCCCGTCGCTGACGTTGTGGTTGCCCCACACCGTCAGCCACAACGGCAACACCTTGCCAAAGGGCGCCCACAGGGTCTCCGGCTCCATCTCATGACTTTGGCGCCAGCCACCGATACGGCGGTTCAGATGAATGAACTCCTCGGCGGACAATTGCCCTTCCCGCAGGGCCTTGAGGCCGTACTGCACCCCACGGTTGTCCCAGGTGCTGCGACCGAAACCCTGCTCGTTGCGGCCAAGCAATTGATGCATGTCCTCCCAGTAGCTCCAGTGGGTCTGGCGCACCACGTCGTCACTGAACATGGGGCGCAGGTAACCCTGGTGGGGGTTGTGAATCAGGGAGGACAAGCCAAACCAGCCATTGATGCACTCGCTGGAGCCGTCCGGCCAGCGGGGCCAGTGGCCTCGGATCAGCTGGTTGAGGGGCTCCAGGAAGGGGGCGCGCTGGTCAAAGCCCGCCACCGCGTTGAGCCCCTCCACCGAGGGGCGGGCATCGAAGTCCTGCCAGCGCTCGGGATCTTCGGCGCGGAAGGCGTAGTAGGTGTTGAGCAGATCGCAGTCCAGGCCATAGAGGGTTTGGCTCAGCATGTCCGGGTAGGCGTAGAGGGCCAGTCCCCCGTCCAACAGCCCGGAGCCGTTTTGCATCAGCAGGTACTGGGCCAGGCCGCCGCCGGAGCCCCCCACGCCGATGGTGTAGCGCGGCTCGCCATAGAGGCTGACGAACTGACGCTTGACCCGGCGGGCGGTGTCCTCCGCCAACAGCATGTTGTAGGTGTAGGAGGTCTTGTTGCCGGTAGAGCTGATCACCGCGTAGCCGCGCTGCAGCTGGGGCCGCTGCAGGCTGATGAGCTTGCTCGGCCGCAGTCGCCCCTGGCGAAAGCCGATGCCGCTGCCGCCGTGGAACTGGTAGATAAGCTGCTTGCTCCAGAAGCGGGCGTCCTCCCGCGGGGCCTTGGGATCCGCCAGCATCATGATGTAGTAGGGGTAGCGGTTGATGGTGCCGGTCTCCAGACGGTAGATCTCTGCCACCGCCTCACCGTCCACGGTCACCGTCGCCACGTCCGTGGCCGGGGCTTCGGGGTCGTAGGGGTGGGTTCGCCCGTCCTCATCCACGTACCAGTAGCTCAGCGCCGTCTCCAGCTGGCAATCCCGGGAGTAACCGATGATCTCCTCGGTCAGCTCACCGTCCACTTCGGCGTAGATGGGCACCCCCTCCCCAGCCAAGTTGTCCACCAGCGGTTGGCCCAGGCCAGAGTCCATGGTCATGCAGAAGAAGGGGTATTGCCGGGCCCCGGCGTAGAGCGGCTGGGCCGGCCCCACCTCCCCCAGGGCGATGGGAAAGGGGAATCGTTCCTTGGGCCTTTCGGTGTTCATCAGGTGGTGGGGAATGGCCATCGGCGGGGGATCGCCGTGGCCATTGGGCAGGGTTCGAACCTGGTGCTTGGCGTAGGGATGGCTGTGCAGTTCGTACTGACCCCAGGCCACCAATGCCAGCAATGCGACAAGAAGCAAACCGGCGAACGACAAAAGGACCCGTTTCATAGTCACCTCCCTGGTTGAGTATAGGGGGAGGATGTAAATGAAATGATCCTGCGTAACCTTGATTCACCTCGTTTTACTGCCAAAAGTTTTTATTGGCAAAGACTTATGAGATGTGACAACCTTGTGGTGGCGAATAAATATGCCATACTCTACGGCGCAACGTTGTGTAGGTGAACGCAGGTCGTCTCGTTCGCGTCGTTGTTGTCAGGTTTAAGGAGAGGATATGAAAGCAAAACTGTTTATCGGTCTCGCGTTGAGCGCCCTGCTCTTTGGCTGTGCGAACACTTCGGAACTGGAAGCTCAGGTACAGTCACTGTCCAACAAGGTGGACTCACTGTCTGATCAGGTCGGTGCCCTGCGCGCAGACCACAGCCAGATGAACAGCGACATCAAGGCCGCCCGCGCCGCTGCTGAAGACGCGCAAGCTGAAGCTGCCCGCGCCAACGCACGCATTGACAACATGGCAACTGGCTACCGCAAATAAGGCCAGGCCATCCACGAAAAAGGGCGCCAATGGCGCCCTTTTTGTTTGCCCGATTACCGGCTCAGTTGACCGCCATCGGCATGCCGCGCTGCTCCCGCAGCAGGGTCTGTACCCGGGTTTCACTGATGTCGGGGCTGGAGAGCAGCTTGCGCTGCTTGGCGTTGAGCTCCAGGCTCTTAGCCGCCTTGTCCAGCTCCTCGTCATGGCTCAAAGGCTCGTGCACCTCGACGTAGAGGCCACTGGCTTCCTGGGCGATCTTCACCGGCTCGTTGATGATGCGCACCGGCTCCCCCACCCGCACCAGCTCAAACAGCTGCTCGATGTCGTCCGGACGCAGGCGGATGCAGCCGGCGCTGACCCGCATGCCGATACCAAACTCCTGATTGGTGCCGTGGATCAGGTATTCGCCGTTGCCGTAGGAGAGGCGCAGCGCCCGGTGACCCATGGGGTTGTCCGGTCCGGCCGGCACCACTCGCGGCAGCTCGATGCCCCGCTCCTCCAGGTACTCCTTGCGGGTGTTAGCAGTAGGCGTCCAGGTGGGATCTTTGATCTTCTGGCTGATCCGGGTCTCCACCAACGGAGTCTCCCGCCCCACCCGGCCAATGCCGATGGGGAAGACGTGCACCCGGCCCCGAGCGTTGTCGAAAAAGTAGAGCCGCAGCTCCGCCAGATTGATCACCACCCCGCGGCGGGCCACGTCCGGCAGCAGCATCTGGGAGGGCAGCATCACGGCGCTGCCCTGGGCCGGCAGGAAGGGATCCACCCCCGGGTTGGCGGCCATCAGGGCCAGCAGCCCCATGTTGTACTCCTGGGCGATGTGGTCCAGGGATTGCCCTTGCGTGACCCGGTGCTCCATGGGGAAGCCCAGCAAACGGCTGCCCTTGGGCGGCGCGGAATAGATCGCGGCCTGGACGGGCAAACACAACAGCAGCAACAGGGAAATCAACGCACGCACAACGGGCACTCCAATCAGCTAGGAGGCGACAGTGTACCTAGCTCGTCGCTGGATAAAAAGCGCCCTGAATGGGATCCACTCCTTCGAGTCGGGAGCCAGAGCCATCGGCTACACTTGCCCTCAGCCCGGAGGCGCCATGAAGATCCAGCCCGCACTGTCCCAACACGCCGACCAACTGGCCTATCTCATCAACCTGGCCGGAGAGGGGATCCCCGAATATCTCTGGCAAAAGATGGCCGAACCCGGTGAAACGGCTCAGGAAGTGGGTCGTCGTCGCGCTGCCCGGGAGGAAGGCGGTTTCAGCTACCGCCACGCCCAGGTGATCCTC
This sequence comes from Ferrimonas balearica, assembly GCF_019802085.1. GTDB lineage: Bacteria > Pseudomonadota > Gammaproteobacteria > Enterobacterales > Shewanellaceae > Ferrimonas > Ferrimonas balearica_B. The sequence goes on along the minus strand of NZ_JAHVHV010000001.1, from coordinate 1,113,235 downwards.
GGGGGCGGACAGGTGGTGGCCATGTGCCTGGCCTACGCCCTGCCGGATCCCTACCCGGAGGAGGATCTGTCCGACTGTCCAGACGTGGTGCGCCCCCTGGTGATGCTGGAGTCCCAGGCCCCCGGCAGCTGGTACATCAACGCCGTGGCCACACGGGCAGCGTACCGGGGTCAGGGGCTGGCCAGCGTGCTGCTCAAAGACAGCGAGCGGCGTGCCCTTCAGATGGGCTGCCCTTCGGTCAGCCTCATCGTTGCCTCAGAAAACCGCGCCGCCAAACGGCTCTATGATCACCTGGGCTTCGAGGCCCGGGCGCAAAAACCCCTGGTGCCCTACCCTGGCGCCCCCCATGGCGGGGACTGGCTGCTGATGGTCAAACCGCTGAGCTGAGTCGCGCCGCAATTCAGCTTGGGTCCATGGCACTTGGGGTAGGCTGTGAACACCCCATTGAATGACACTGCCCCGATGACCCTAAAACCCCTTGGCCGCGCCCTGATGCTGGTGGCTGCATTGGCCCTCGCCGGCTGCAGCAGTCGCGAGCTGCCTGATGCCCCCTCCCCCTACGCCGATGAGACCGTGGTGGTGATCCACGGTCTGGCCCGCAGCGCCTCGGCCATGCGAACCCTGGCCGACGGACTAGAGCAGGCGGGGTACCAGGTGCGGGTGCTGGACTACAACTCCCTGGGCAAAACCCCGGAACAGGTGCACCAGCAGGTGCGCACCCAGCTGAACGGCTGCTGCGATGACGCTGCCCGGGTGCACTTTGTCGGTCACTCCCTGGGGGGCCTGTTGACCCGCTGGTATTTCACCCAGCCGGACAGTGCCGACATTGCTGAACGCCTGGGCCAGGTGGTGATGATCGGCACGCCGAACCACGGCAGTGCGCTGGTGGATCATTACGGTGAGCGTTGGTGGGTGCAGAGCCTGGGGGACACCGCCCTGGCGCTGGGCAGCGACGGCATGGTCACCGAGTTGCCCGAGCCGCCCTTTGCCGCCGGGATCATCGCCGGCACCGACCGACCGGCCCTGCTGGGGTGGCTGAGCGATCCTGTGCTGGGGCCCGACAACGACGGTCTGGTGGCCACCGAGTCCACGCAATTGACGAACATGGCGGATTACCTGGAGGTGGCACGCCACCACAATCGGCTGAGGGACGACCCCCTGGTCATCGAGCAAACCCTGCACTTTCTTCAGCAGGGCCGCTTCAACCACCAACAGGACGCCGATTAGAAAGGTCCGGATGACGGGGTTGCCGAGCAGACCCGCTCATCGATGCCGCCAAGGGCCTCGATACCGCCGTCGCGACGGCGGGTTTCCCGCCACCCGGACCCAAACCAGGTGGACCCGGGGCACCCCATTGGGGATCAGGAGAGGAAGGCGATCCCCGTTGCAGTAGGCCCCGAGTCCGAATGGCCCTGGCCGGGCCTGCAATCTCAATACGTCCCGGGCCGCTCATCCGATCGCCGTGCTCACGGCCAAGCCTCGCCCCAGACAATCACAGGACCGCCCCATCCCCGCCTCCCTTGCAGGGCAGTTTGTAAGCAGCTGTGGCATTCGGGCACAAAAAAGGCGGCCCCGAGGGGCCGCCAAAACGCCGTGTGAGGGCTTGGCTTACTGCTTAACGAACTTGGCCGCGTTCTCGCCGGCCAGGCGACCGAAGGTCACGATGTCGGAGATGGCGTTACCGCCCAGACGGTTGGCACCGTGCACCCCGCCGCTGACTTCCCCGGCGGCAAACATGCCTTTGATCACCTTGCCATCGTCACCGAGCACTTCGGACTGGTTGTCGATCTTCACCCCACCCATGGTGTGGTGCACCGCCGGCGTCACCTCGATGGCGTAGAAGCTGCCCTGATTCAGGCTGCGGGGCAGGTTCGGACGGGCGAAATCGGCGTCCTGACCGCTGGCCACGAACTCGTTGTAGCGGGCCACGGTTTTCTCCAGTTCGGCGCCGTCGATCCCCTGGGCCTCGCCCAGCGCTTTGAGGCTGGCGTTGGTGGGCACCACACCCAGCTCGATGTAGCGCTCAATCTTCTTCAGGGAGTGACGTACGGAGTCATCGAAGATGAGGAAGGCGGTTTTGCCCTCTTGTTCGAGGATGGCCGCGGAGGCCTTGTCCCGGGTGGTGATCTCGTTGACGAAGCGCTTGCCGTCACGGTTGACCAGGATGGCGCCGTTGCCGCGCACCGCTTCGGTCACCATGACACCACCGGCCACGGAGAGGGTCGGGTGGGCCTGGATGTACTCCAGATCCTGCATCGCCGCGCCGGCGTTCTTGGCCACGTCCAGACCGTCGCCAGTGGCACCCGGGTGGTTGGTGGCCGCAAAGCCCTTCAGCTTGGGATCCAGCTCGGAGACGCGATCGTTGTTGCGCCCGAAGCCGCCGGTGGCCACCACCACGGCTTCCGCCTTGATCCAGTAGTAACCGGTGTGCGCGCCGTTCACCAGCACCCCTTTCACCTGGCCGGCCTCGTCCTTGATGATCTCCACCGCGCGGCTGTTGAAGCGGATGTCGATGTCACGCTGGTTGGCGTTGTCGTACAGCACCTGAACCACGTGGGCCCCGACGCCGGCACCGCCGGTGGGACGGTGGGTACGGTTAACCGACGCGCCGCCCATGCGGCCCACGTCGTTCAAATCGGCGCCCAGGCCGGTCAGCCAGTCCACGGAGGCCGCCGAGTGGCCCACCAGCACCTCAACCAGCGCCGGATCGTTGATGTTGCGACCGCCCTTCATGGTGTCTTCGGTCATCAGGGCGAGGCTGTCCTCGATCCCCTTGGCTTTTTGCTGCTGGGTCATGGCGGCGTTCATGCCACCGGCGGCCAGCTTAGTGTTGCCGCCCACCAGGGGCTCCTTCTCCAGTACGATCACCTTGGCACCCTTGTCGTGGGCGGCCACGGCGGCCGACAGGCCGGCACCGCCGGAGCCGATCACAACGATGTCGGTGGTGGCGCGAGGGGCAGCCTTCAGCGCTTTCTCCCGATCGGAGTTGGCTTTGACCAGGGCATCGATGCTCGGCTCCTGACGCTCCCACTTGCCACCGAAAGGCATGTCGTATTCGAAGCTGTGGCAGGAGTCGCAGTAGACCACGGACTTCTCGTGGCCGCTGTGGCAACTGGTGCAGGCGGGCTCGCCCGGCAGGTGAGAGAGGTGGGGGCTGTGCTCCACGTTCTGTTCGCTTTCGGCCACCTCGGCCAGGTCACCGTGACAGCTCTGACACTGCTCGTTCTCGAAGGTCAGGTTGTCGTCGGTGGGGTGGTTGGCGTCACTGTGGCAGTTTTGGCAGCCGCCCATGTCGTTGTGGAAACCGGCCAGGTTATCGGCGGCCAGGGTGGGGGCCGCCAGAACACCGGCGACCAGGCCAGCGGCCAGGGACAGGGTAAACGGGGTTTTCATTCTCTCTCTCCAGTGTGTCCCGACTGGGGGAAGGGTCCAGCGGGGTCAGTCAATTCCCCTCCACTATTGGCAAATGCCCCCGGTGAAAACACCGCGATGGGTGAATTTCTCACGGGCCGTCACAGTTCGAAAATGGGCGTATGCAAGGGCGCATAGCCCCACCGGGCAGGCTATGCAAAAACGCATAACCCGGTGGAAGGGTTTTGTTTTTTTCCTCTCGCGTTGCCAAGGAGTTAACACTTCCGACCGCGGCTTTTCACCGCAGGACAAAGTGGGCGTCACATCACGTTTCAGCGTCTGCCCTCCCCCTAATCTGGCGCTGTCTGAAACAGCCAATGATTGAGGGAAATGATGAATAAATTTGCGCTGTCCACCCTGGCCGTTGCCCTGTCCGCCACCAGCCTGGTGGCCCAGGCCGAAGAGCCGCAATTCTACGGCGCCTTCCGTGCCAGTGTGACCCACGCCGACACCGGTTTTGCCAGCAACCCCGGCGGCGGCGAAGGCACCCAGCTGGAGAACGACTTCTCCATGATCGGGGTGCGCGGCAGCCACGCCGTGAGCGAAACGCTTAAGGTGGTGTACCAGGCCGAGGTCCAGGTCAACGCCATGGACCAGGGCAACGGCTCCGATCCCTTCTCCTCCCGCAACACCTACCTGGGGATGGAATCCAGCCAACTGGGCCGACTGATCTTCGGTCGCCACGACCAGGCCTTTATGCTGGCCGAGGGCAAGGTGGACCAGTTCAACCTGACCAACACCGACATGAACCGCCTGCTGGCGGGCAACAACCGCCACGGCGACCAGGTAATGTACTTCAGCCCCAAGATGGCCGGCTTCCAGGTGATCGCCTCCTACCTGCTGGAGGACGACTACTACGGCAAAGATCAGGCGCCTGAGGATGCGGATCCCTACTCCGTCACCCTGGGTTACGGCGACAAGATGATGAAGAGCCAGCCCTACTTCTTTGCCGTGGCCTACAACGCCGGTATCGGCGGCGATGAAGCGGTGCGCGCCACCGGCCAATACAAACTAGGCAAATTCAAAATCGGCGCCATCTACCAGAACACCCAGGACATCGAACACGACAACCTGGATGGCGACGGCTTCATCATCGACCTGGCCTACGGCCTGACCGACAAGCTGAGCCTTAAGGCCCGTTACGGCCAGGACGACTCCGGCAACGGCGGCTACATCGGTAAGGTGATAGGCAGCCTGAGCGACCTGAACAAGGCGGACGTGGACAGCACCAAGGTGACCAACTACGCCATCGGTGCCGACTACGCCCTGTCCAAGCAAACCAAGCTGTTTGCCCACTACAGTGTGTTCGACGCCGAGGTGGAGACCGCCTCCGCCAAGCTGTACGACGACACCGACAACCTGGTCACCGTCGGCATGCACTTCAAGTTCTGACCTTCGTGTCACTAGCGCGCGCCCGGCTCGGTCCTCCGAGTCGGGCGTTTTTTGCGATCTGGGCAACGCCAATCCGCCCAAGGCCCCTTTAAGATCCCGGTATGAAACGACTCTTTTGCCTGCTGGCGCTCATGTTGACCCTGCCGGCCCATGCCCAGACGCCGGCCGAGCCCATCGTGCTGGGGGTGCACTCCCACACGCCGCCGTTCGAGTGGCGCCAAAACGGCCTGGACACCGGACTGCACGTGGAGCTGATGCAGCGGTTGGGCAAACGCATGGGCCGCGAGGTTCAGGTGCGACGCCACAACCTGCAAACCCTTCTGAATCAGCTCGATGCCCAGGAGATCGATCTGCTGGTGGCGGTCAGCCCGGTGGATCGGCCCCGGGCCCACCCCCAGTCCGACCCCATCTTCACCACCTTCGCCAAGGCCTACTCCCTGCCCTCCCAGCCCTACATCACCGACTGGGCGCAACTGGCGGGGATGCGCATCGCGGTCAAAACCGGCTCCTTTGTTGATGTGTTCCTGGCCGGGCAGGAGTGGGCGTTCGACATCGTGCCGGTGGATCTCTACGAGACCGGCTTCCAGATGCTGCAAGGGGGCCAGGTGGATCTGGTGATCGCCGAGCAGTACGTGGCCCGCCGTCTGCAGCCGCGCTACGACAAGGTGCACTCCGCCTCGGATCCGCTGATCTACGGCTCCTTCACCTACGTCAGCTACCGGGGCAACCAAGCGCTGATCACCGCCATCAACCAGCAACTGCGGCAGATGAAGATCAGCGGCGAGTACGACCGCCTGCTCAACCAGTGGCTGGGGGTGGGTCGGGAGAAGGTGGACCTCGAGGCCACCCAGAACCGCTACACCCAGGCGGCCTTTGCCGTGGCCATCCTGTCGATGATTGGGATGCTGGTGACCTGGCGCATGAGCCGGGGGCTCAAGGCCCGGGACAAGGAGCTGCGCTCCGAGCTGCGACAGAGGCGTAAGGCCGAGAGCGGTTACGCCATGCTGTCCCGTCAATTCCAGTCGGTGCTGGACGGCCTGCCCCACGGCATCGTGCTCTACGAGGCCGATCGCACCCGGTTGTGGGGCAACGACAAGGCCAACGCCTTTTTGTCCATCAAACAGCAGCTGACCAACGATCAGGGGCCGCTGGATCTGGACCGGCGCATGGGCCAGGTGATCAAGCACCATCGCCCCTGGATGGGCCACTACCGGGACCAGGCCAACCGCCATTGGGAGATCCAGTGTCACCCTCTGCTGCGCAAGCAGGTGGTGGTGATGGGGGTGGAGATCACCGAGCAGGTGCTGTTGCGCCAGGAGAACGAGAAGGCCAGCCGACTGGCCTCCCTGGGGGAGCTTTCCGCCGGCGTGGCCCACGAGATCAACAACCCCACCGGGCTGATATTGCAGTCCGTGGCCCTGCTGTCCGATGCCCTGGAGGATCTGGCCCCGGCCTGGCAGGCCTACGAGCAGGAGGACCCTTTCTGGCAGATCGCCGGCCTGCCCCCGGCCCGGGCGATGATGGAGCTGGCCCACAGCCAGGAGAGCATCGGCGACAGCGCCCGGCGGATCAGCACCATCGTCAGCGATCTTAAGCGCTACGCCCAACCGGATCAGGACCAGCCCACCCAGGAGGTGGATCTCAACGCCGTGGTGGCCACCTCCCTGCGCCTGACCACCAACCAGCATAAGGCGTTCGAGGTTACCACCGAGCTGTGCCCCGCCCTGCCCGCCATCCAGGCCCAGCAGCAGGCGATGGAGCAGGTGCTGATCAACCTGATCCAAAACGCCTGCCTGGCGCTGCCCCAACAGGAGGGTCGGCTTAAGCTGACCACCGGCGTCACCAACGGACGCCCCTACCTGGAGGTGGCGGACAACGGCCACGGCATGAGCGATGCGGTGCGGGAGCGGATCACCGAGCCCTTCTTCACCACCCGTCGTGCCGAGGGGGGCACCGGGCTGGGGATGGCGGTGTGCGCCCGGATCCTCGCCGAACACCACGCCCAGATGACCATCGATTCCGCCCCCGGCCAGGGGACGCGCATCCGCATTCATTTTGCCCAGGAGGCGCTGGCATGAGCCACAGCAAGTCCATTTTGATTGTCGACGACGAAGCCAGCTGGCTGCGCAGCATGACCATGACCCTCAACCGCCTGGTGCCCGACGCCCTGCTGGAGACCTGCCTGGACAGCCGCAAGGTGATGGACCGCCTGGGTCAAAGCCCCTTTTCCCTGGTGCTACTGGACCTGACCATGCCCTACGTCAGCGGCGAGATGCTGCTGGCCCAAATTCGTCAGCGCCACCCACAGATCCGGGTGATCATCGTCACCGGGGTCAACGAGGTGGACACCGCAGTACGCTGCATGCGCCAGGGCGCCTACGACTTTTTCGTCAAGACCGGCGAGGTGGCCGCCATGGCCGCCAGCGTCAAGCGGGCGCTGGAGATCGCCAACCTGGAGCAGGCCTACCTGAACCTCAGCAGCCGCTTCCTCGACAAGCTGCTTAAGACCCCCCAGGCCTTTGCCGAGATCCTCACCTGCAGCGAGTCGATGCTGGACATCTTCCGCTACATCGAGGCGCTCAGCGTCAGCCGCCAGCCCATGGCCATCAGCGGCGAAAGCGGCACCGGCAAGCGCCTTATCGCCCGGGCGATCCACCAGACCAGCGCGGCCCAGCACCCCTTTGTTTCCGTCAACCTGGCGGCCCTGGACGCCGATGCCATCGACGACACCCTGTTTGGTCACGTCAAAGGGGCCTTCGCCGGGGCCGACACTCACAGAGCCGGGCTGGTGCGCAGCGCCGGGGCCGGGGTGCTTTTTCTCGATGGCATCGACCAGTTGGGCCCGGACACCCAGGCCAAGCTACTGACCCTGGTGCAAAGCGGCGAATACTTCCCCCTGGGGGCCGATCGTCCCCAGCAGAGCCAGTGTCGGATCCTCTGCGCCGCCACCGAGCCGCTGGATGCGCTGATGCGCCAGGGGAGGCTCAAAGACGAGCTCTACTACCGCCTGCAGGCCCACCAAATTCGCCTGCCCCCCCTGCGGGAGCGGCCGGCGGACTTGCCGCTGTTGCTCAGCCACTTTGTGCACCGCGCCTGCGAGGAGATGGGCAAGGCGCCCCTGCCCATCGATGAGGCGGTGTTCCCCCTGCTTAAACGTCACCCCTTCCCGGGCAACGTGCGCGAACTCGAAGCCCTGGCCTACGATGCGGTCAGTCGCAGCCAGGAGGGCCGGCTATGCCTGGACCCCTTTCGCCAGGCGGTGCCGGCCAGTGAGGACGCCACCCCGGCAGACCACCTGGTCTTCCCCGCCCAGCTCCCCACCCTGGCCCAGATGGATGAGCTGCTCATTGACGAGGCGATGAGTCGCACCGCCGGCAACCAAAGCGCCGCGGCGGCGCTTTTGGGCCTCAGCCAATCGGCCCTGAGCCGCCGCCTGGCCAAGCACAAGGCCTGAACCGAAAAGGGCCCGACATTGGAGTCGGGCCCTTTTTCTTTGAGCGGTTACGCCTTCAGGCGTTTGCTGCCCGCCGCGACGCTCATCCGCTTAGCTCTGTCGGGCATCAATGCGTAGTCCTCGGACTTGATGGTGCTGACAAACTGCCAGTGGGCCTGGGCCTCGGTGGGGGTGAAGGTCACCGTCATAAAGCCCCGGTCCGCCACGTTGACGTACTCCAGCCCCGCCACCAGAGACTGGATCCCCGCTTCGGCCTCGACCACCCCCTCCGGGGCGATCCCTAGGTAGGACTCCAGGCCCGGCGAGGTGACCGAGGCGGTGGCAAGCTCCACCCCCACCGCCTGCCCGGCCGCGTTTAAGAGGTTGTTGGCCCAGGCGTTGTGAGTGTCACCGGCCAGCACCACCAGGTTGGCGTCCGCCGCCAGCGCCGTGCCCAGCACCACCTCCCGCTCGTAGGCATAGCCGTCCCAGGCATCCAGGTTGTAGGGGATGGACGGCTGCTGCAGGGCGGCGATCACCTCCGGGGTCAGCCGGGGGCCGTTGACCAGCAGATAGGCCTGCTCCTCCTGGGTCAAGGTGTCTCCGGCCTGGGCCCGCTGGGCCAGCTGGGCGATGTAGGCCAGGTCGGCAAACTCCGACAGGGACATCTGCTGAGTGGCGATGGCCGCCGGCAGCACCATGGTGCCCATCAGCACCTGCTGGCCCAGCACCTGCCAGGTGGCGTCGTTGGTGAGCAGCTCCCCCTGCAGCCAGGTCAGCTGCTCCGCCCCCAAAAGCGTGCGGTTGGGGTCGCTGATCTCGGCGGCAAAACGGGCGCCGTCGAAGGCGCCGGTGGACGGGTCCTGGTAGTTGGCGTAATCGAGCTGCTGATCGCGGCCGATCACCCGGGTGTCCATCATGTGCAGGGCCGCCAGCTGACCAAAGGCGAAGCTGCGGTAGATAAGATCGCTGAAGTCCGCCTGGCTGGGAGGCCGGATCGGCAACCACTCGAAGTAGGCCTGCAGCGCCGCCAGCTTGCGCGCCTCGTACTCGCCCTCCCCCTCGTTGTGGTTCTCGGCGCCATCACGCCAGGCGTCGTTGGCGATCTCATGATCGTCCCAGACGGAGATGAAGCTGTGGGCCGCGTGGGCCGCCTGCAGCTTGGGATCGGTGCGGTACTGGGCGTAGCGGGCCCGGTAATCCGCCAGGCTCACCATTTCGTGCGCCGGCACCACCTGGCGCCCCAGGGCCTCGGCATCCTCGGACGCGTAGCCCCCCTGCTCGTACTCGTAGAGGTAATCCCCCAGGTGCACCACCGCATCCAGCTCACTGAGCTTAGCCACCTCGGCATAGACGTGGAAGTGACCGGCGGGGTAGTTGGCGCAGCTGACCACCGCCAGGGTGACCCGCTCCACCGCCCCTTCGGGCAGGGTCTTGCCCTGGCCCACCGGGGAGTCCGTTTCGCCGCAGCGGAACCGGTAGTAGTAGCGCTGACCCGACTCCAGCCCCTGGGCGTCCACCTTGACGGTGTAGTCCCGCTCCGGCCCTGTGGTGGTGCTGCCGTTGGTGACCAGCTGGGTGAACTCAGCGTCGCTGGCCACCTCCCAGCTCACGGTCACGCTCTGCTCCGATTCCGGGGTCACCCGGGTCCAGAGGATGAGCCCCTTGTGGCTGGGATCGCCACTGGCCACCCCATGATCAAAGCGGGCGGCCACCGGGTTGGGATCGCTGTCCTGGTCGTTGTCACTGCAGGCGGTCAGCCCCATGGAGAGCACGGCGCTGCCGGCGCCGAGGGCGGAAATTTTGAGAAAGTGACGGCGTGAAAGTCCCTGATGCATTGCCTGTTTCCTTGGTCTTCGTATAGTCCGGCAACATATTGGCAACGCTTTATGTCGGTCAAGTGACCATTGAAGACAGGATCCCCTGTCCGAAAAGGCCACCCCGGGGGAAACGCGCGCTCGGACAGCTTAGGGACGTGGGCCCTGTGCCTGATTGCAGCGGCGCTCGAAGCGGTCACGAAACTGGGCCACGGCACGGGTTTGTCGCGCTTGCTCCGGCCAGCGGGGGTGGATGTAGGCGGCGATCACCATCTCCCGAAGCAGCGCCACCTCGGCGTCGAACATCACCTCCGCCATAGGGGTGCCCAGTTGGCGCGACAGCATCACCGCTTCGGCCATCTCGCCCACCGGCTCGCAAGGGTGTTCCGCCGCCAGCGCCGGACTGCACAGCAGCAACAGGCTTATCAGCCCCTTTCCCGTCATACTCCCGCCTACCACGCCAGTGCCCCTCATCTCGGCAATCGGGATCCCCCGATGGTTTTTCCTCATCGCCACCATGCGTTTAGGCTCGCAGGGCGCGGGCAAGAGACTAGGGGGTGAGCCCTAACCTGAGCTTAACGTCTGGGGTAAAGGCGCCGAGGGGGTTGCCGGAGATTGGGCACCCAAGGGCGGATTCAGGGCTTGGAGGGGGGCTCGTCGTCCGGATTGCGACGCCAGAGATCGCCGATGGGATCCTCAGGGTCCTCCTCATCGGTGGCCCCCTGCCCCTCCCAGTCGTAGCGTTTCACCTCCGGCTTGGGATCCTGGCGCCACCACAGCAGGGCCCCCACCACCCCGGCGATGGCGCCGGCCAGATGGGACTCGTAGGAGATCCCCATCTCCCGGGGAAAGATGCTGTAGATCATGCCGCCGAACATGAAAAAGGCGATCATCATCAGCGCCAGGGAGCGCTTGTCCCGGCGCAGCAAGCTGGAGAGCAGCAGATAGAAGAAGATCCCATGGGTTAGGCCGCTGGCCCCAAAGTGCACGCTTGGGCGGGCAAACAGCCAAACGCCCACACCACTGACCAGCCACACCAGGGCCACCACCTTCCAACGGGTCTTGGGGTAGCCGTAGATGAGCGCGGCCCCCAGCACCAGCAGCCCCACGCTGTTGGCCGCCAGGTGAGCGGCGGAGCCGTGAATCAGCGGCGCCAGGGGGATCCCCACCAGCCCCGGCAGCGTGCGCGGGGCCACCCCCAGCACCGAAAGATCCATCCCCAAAAGCCATTCGGCGGCCTTGATGATCCACAGCACCAGCAGCACCCAGCTCATCAAAAGGACGCTCTGGGAGAGGGTTCGGTCCGGGCGGGCTGGGGTCATCGATGCTCCTTGGTGGTTGATTCGGGGCTAACAAGAGGACCCGGCCACGGCGGCCTCTCTCACATCACATGGGGGAGAAAAGTTCGCAAATCAATGGCGCGCACCATATTCTTCGATGACTCAACCCAAGGACAGCCTGACAACCCTAAGGAGACACCCATGACCTCCCCCCTGCCCGCCATGGGCGCTGGCACCTTTCGCCTGAAAGAGGACGTCGCCTACCAGTCGGTCAAGACCGCGCTGCAGCTGGGCTACCGCCACATCGACACCGCCCAGATCTACGGCAACGAAGCCGAAGTGGGCCAGGCCATCGCCGACAGCGGCCTGGACCGGGGCGAGCTTTTCCTCACCACCAAGGTGTGGCTGGATAACCTGGACCCGGCGCGCTTTATCGACAGCGTCAAAGAGAGTCTGGCCAAGTTGAAGACCGACTATGTGGATCTGCTGCTGATCCACTGGCCCCCCAAAGCCGGGCCGTCGATGGAGGATTACCTGGGGTGTCTGCAGGCCTGCCGGACCCAGGGACTGACCCGCCACATCGGCGTCTCCAACTTCACCCGGGCCCAGATGGATGAGGCGATTGAGATCCTCGGCAGCGGTGCCCTGCTGACCAACCAGGTGGAGGTGCACCCCTACCTGCAAAACGCCCTGGTGGTGGATCATTGCGAAGCCAACGGCATCGAGGTGACCGCCTACATGCCCCTGGCGGTGGGCAAGGTGCTCAGCGACCCGGTGATCCTGGGGATCGCCGACAAGCACGGCGTCACCCCGGCCCAGGTTACTCTGGCCTGGGTGCGGCAACTGGAGATGGCCACCATCCCCTCCTCCACCAAGGCCGCCAACCTGGAAGCCAACCTGGCCTCGTCAAACGTCACCCTGGACGAAACGGACATGGCGCAAATCGAGCGGTTGGATCGGGGCGAACGCCTGGCCAACCCGGACTTCGCCCCGGACTGGGACTGAGTCTCCACCGCTTAAAACAACACACCCCGCCGAAGCGGGGTGTGTGTTGTCAGGGCCGCCTTACTGGCCGGAGAAGGTCGCCTCCAGCTTGGCGTTGTCCACGTGGGATTCCAGCCCAGCCAGGCTCTTGGCCACCTCGGGGCTGGCGAACAGCTCGGTGGCCGCCACCTGGCCCAGCACCTCGAACGCCCCCTCCAGCGCCTTGGGCCCCTCGAACTTCACCGCCTTGACCGCGGTCTCCTTGCACACCTCGGTGATGAGGGTGACAAAGAGGTTGGCGGCATCGCGATTGATCAGATCCGCCTGGGCCTCGCTCAAATCGGCGATGTCCCCCACCGCCGGGTGCTGCGCCGCGGCACTGAACATCCACTTCACCAGCAGGAACTTGTCCTCGGTGGTGGAGCCCTCTACCAGGCAGCGGGAGAGATCCTGGGAGTAGACCCCCGCCTGCAGCGGCATCGACAGCGCCAGGGTGAGGCCGAGCGCCAGGGTACGAAGTCCTTTCATGGTATTGCCATCCTTTTGGGTTGTTCTGCGGCCCGACTGGCCGGACGTTTGAGTCGTTATACCACTGTTTTACAGACAGAAAAAAGCCCGTCACCGGGACGGGCTTGGCGCTTAGGCTTTGGGGTCCTCAGACTCGTCGGGCCCGTAGTGCACCTCGATAAAGGTCACCGGCCCCAGCACCCCCAGGGCCGAGACGCTGCGGGCCTCGAACCGGTTGGCGCCCTGGGATAGGGTCAAGCTGTGGCGGTCGCCCTCCAGGTCCTGCCAGGGGCCGCCGTTGTGGCGTACCTGGAAACGATCAAAGCCGTTCATGGCGCTGTGCAGCTGCATCGACAGCTCCCCCCGCGCGGCAACCCGCCACATGTGGGCCAGGTAGTCCTCGTTGGTCTGGATATCGAACGTCTCCATGACTTTTTGGAAGTTGCCGTCGTCGTTGTCACTGGGCAGGGCCGTCAGGGAGACCAGGGTTTGATTGAGCTGCGGGTAGGCGACCTCGGGCATGCGGGTGAACACCCGCAACGACTCGGAGCCCATCCCCTGGAAGGTCAGCGCCGGCTGCTGCGCCTCCATCATCAGGTAGACCCGCTGGCGCTTGCCATAGAGGTGACGCGAGGAGGTGTGAAAGCCCAGGTAGTTGCCCAAGAAACCGGCGTACTCCTTTGCCACGCTCTGCGGCTCCAGGGCGTTGGCGGCGGCAAAGGCCGGGGTGATGACAAAGTCGATGGCCTCAAACTGGCCCGCCTGCTTCAGGGCGAAGATGTCGTAGACATTGAGGTACTGCCCCTGGTGCTGGGCGTAGATGCTGAACTGGGGGTCGAAGAACACCCACTTGTTCAGCGCATTGGACCACACCTCGGTGGCCACGTGGCCCATGGCGAAGCCCCCGTAGGCCACGTCGGTGGATTGCAGGCCGATTTGACGACTGTGGTGGCCCATGGCCGAGAGGATGTCCGCCATCACCTGGCCGTACTCCACGCAGCGGTAGCGCTCCCCCTGCTCGTGCACGCTTTTGAGGATCTCCAGTGAGCTCATCCCCGCCGGCGGTTGGTTCATGCCATCGTGCTGCCACTGGCTGGCCACCCAATCCATCACCTCGATAAAGAGATCCGGATCCGAGTGGCCGGCAAAGCGCACCCGCTCCATCACGTAGGCCATCAGCGCCGGGTCTTGACCCAGGCTCAACTCCTCGGCGGACTCCACCGACAGGGTCTGGAAGTTGTTGGTGTCGGTCACCTCCACCTTCCACAGCGCCTCGGCCCAGGCGCCGGTCGCCCACAGGCACAGCAGTGCCCCGGCCAGCGGCCTTTTCAATTGCTTCATCAACCTCTCCTTGTACGGGCATCCACGCCCTCAACGTCCATATTGAAGTCGCAACATGCGGCAAAACCCCATTCAATACAATGGCTTTGTGTTTATGCCCCTATGCGTAACAGCCCCAACCCGGGCACAAAAAAGCCCACCGCAGTGGGTGGGCTTTTCTTATCCGGCGTTTTCTCAGGCGGCCTGCACCTTCACGGCGCACACCTTGAACTCCGGAATTTTGGCCACGGGATCCAGCGCCGGGTTGGTCAGCACGTTGGCCGCCGCCTCGGCAAAGTGGAAGGGCACAAACACCACCCCCGGCTGCATCCGCTTGGTGATGAACGCCGGCAGGGTCAGCTCGCCGCGACGGGTGGCCACCTTGATCGGCTGACCGTTCACCAGCCCCAGACGCTCGGCGTCCGGAACCGAGATCACCGCCATCGGGCCGGCCATGGCGTCCAGCCCCGCGGTCTTGCGGGTCATGGTGCCGGTGTGGAACTGGGCCAGCTGGCGCCCGGTGGTCAGTACCAGGGGGTACTCCTCGCAGGGCAGTTCCGCCGCCACCCGGAAGGGCACTGCGGCAAACTGCGCCTTCTCGGTGAGCAGGAAACGCTCGGTGTGCATGATGGGGGTGCCCGGGTGAGTCACCTCCGGGCAGGGCCATTGCAGGGACTCGCGCTCGGTGCGATCCCAGGTGATCCCCCGGTAGCTCGGCGTCACGGCGCAAATTTCATCGGCGATCGTCCGCTCGTCGGCGTAATCCCAATCGTGGCCCATGGCGTTGGCCACCGACTGCAGGATGGCCCAGTCCGCCCGGGCCGCCCCCGGGGCGCTGACCGCGGCGTTCAGCCGCTGCACCCGGCGCTCGGTGTTGGTGAAGTGACCCTGCTTTTCGGCAAAGGCGAAGGCCGGCAGCACCACGTCCGCCAGCTGGGCGGTTTCGGTGAGGAAGATGTCCTGCACCACCAGGAAATCCAGGGCATCCAGCGCTTCGAGCACGTGGTGCTGGTCCGGATCCGACAGCACCGGGTTCTCGCCCATGACGTAGAGGCCCTTAAGCTGGCCCTCGGCCATGGCGTCCACCATCTCGGTCAGCTTGAGCCCCGGGGTGCGCGGCAGCAGCGCGTTCCAGTGGCCCTGGAAGCGTTCGATCAGGCCATCGTCCGGCAGCTTCTGGTAACCCGGCAGGTAGTTGGGCAGCGCCCCCATGTCACAGGCACCCTGCACGTTACTCTGGCCCCGCAGGGGGTTGATCCCGCCACCGGCCATGCCGATGTTGCCGCACAGCAGCTGCAGGTTGGCCAGGGAGCGGACGTTGTCGGTGCCGGTGGTGTGCTGGGTGATCCCCATGGCGTAGTACACCGAGGTGCGCTCGGCGGTGCCGATAAGGCGCGCCAGCTCGGCGATCTGTTCCGGCGCGATGCCGGTGACCGCCGCAGCGTTCTCCAGGCCGTACTCCGAACGCATCACCTCGG
Organism: Ferrimonas balearica; assembly: GCF_019802085.1. Classification (GTDB taxonomy): domain Bacteria; phylum Pseudomonadota; class Gammaproteobacteria; order Enterobacterales; family Shewanellaceae; genus Ferrimonas; species Ferrimonas balearica_B. The sequence continues at coordinate 1,097,613 of NZ_JAHVHV010000001.1, read as the reverse complement.
CTTCCAGCGCCTCGAACTCCTCTGTCCGCGCGGCGATGTAATCGCTGTCCTGCCAGCCGTTGGCCAGGATCTGCTGCATCACGGCATTGAGCAACATCACGTCGGTGCCGGGACGCTGACTGAGGTAGAGGTTGGCGTGGAAGGCCAGGTCAATCTTGCGCGGGTCAATCACCACCAGGCGGGCGCCCTGCTTCACCGCCTGCTTCAGGTGGGAGGCGATGATGGGGTGGGCGTTGCTGGTGTCCGAGCCGATCACCAGGATGAGATCGGACTGGGCGATGCTGGGGATGTCGTTGGTCATCGCCCCGCTGCCCACCGCCGGCTCAAGGCCGGTCACCGTGGTGGCGTGGCACAGACGGGCACAGTGGTCGACGTTGTTGGTGCCCAGCACCACACGGACAAACTTCTGGAACAGGTAGTTGTCCTCGTTGGTGGTCTTGGCGGAGGAGAAGCCCCCCAGGGCGTCGGCGCCGTGGGTCGCCTTGATGGCCCCCAGACGCTCGGCCACCAGGGCGATCGCCTCCTCCCAGCTGGCCGGCTGCAGCTGACCGTCCCGGCGAACGAGCGGCTGGGTCAGGCGCTCATCGGAGCCGATAAAGTCGAAGCCGAAGCGGCCTTTGACGCAGAGCATGCCGTCGTTGACCGGCGAGCCCTCCACCCCGGTGACCTTCACCACGGCGTTTTTGGCTTCGTCCACGTGCAACGTGATGCCACAGCCCACCCCGCAGTAGGTGCAGACTGTGTTGACCTTCTTGTACTGCTCCGCCAGGCCGTGCTGATGCTGGGTCTTGGCGGTGATGGCGCCCACAGGGCAGGCCTGAATGCACATGCCGCACTGGGCGCAGTCGGAGGAGGCCATCAGCTCACCGTCGCCGATCTGCACCCGGCACATCGCCTCGCCGGTGGGGAAGTTCAGCACGTTGTGCACCCCCTGCTCGCGGCAGGCCTCGACGCACTGGCCGCAGCTGATGCAGCGGTTGCGGTCGAAGCGGATAAAGGGCGAGCTTTCGTCGATGGCGAACTTCTGGGGCGCCGGCTTGGCCAGGTCCTCGTCGCGAATCTTGTACTCGGTGGCGTAGTCCCGCAGATCACAGCTCTGGCTCTTCTGACAACCGCAGGCCAGGCAGCGGGCGGCTTCGGCGATCGCCTCGTCCACCTCGAAGCCCAGCTCCACCTCATCGAAGGAGCCGGTGCGTCGCTCGCCGGTCAGCTCCGGCATCTTCAGGCGCTGCTTAAAGGGCACTTCGTCGTAGTAGCGCGCCTCCACCTCCTTGAGGCTCTCGGCCTTGCGGGCGTTGTACTGCTCCGGATCCGGGCTGAAGTGGCCCTCTTCGAAGTAGCGCAGCATCGCCTCGGCGCTGCGTCGGCCCTCGCCGATCGCCTCCACCGCGGTGGCTGGCCCCAGACGGAAGTCGCCGATGGCAAAGACGTTGTCGATGCCGGTGTGCAGGCTGTCCGGGCAGGCGTCCGCGGTGTTCCAGCGGGTCAGGGGGATCGCCCCTTTGGGTATAAAGCTGGTGTCCGGCTTCTGGCTGACCGCGGGGATCACGGTGTCAAAGTCCAGCCACTCGAACTCACCGGTGGGCTCGGGACGACGGCGACCGGAGCTGTCCGGCTCGCCCATCTCCAGGCGCTCCACCTTAACGGCACACACCCGGCCATACTCGTCGGCGCGGTTCTCCACCGGCACGGAGAGGAAGCGGAACTCCACCCCCTCGACCTCCGCCTCATGGATTTCGTAATCCTCGGCGGGCATGTCCGCCTTGGTGCGGCGGTAGATGAGGGTCACCTCGGCGCCCTGGCGCAGGGCGGTGCGGGCACAATCGATGGCGGTATTGCCGCCGCCCACCACGGCCACCTTCTGTCCGGTGGCCACCGGCAAGCCGGAGGAGAACGCCTTGAGGTAATCCACCCCCAGGATCACCCCGTCAAGCTCGGAGCCGGGGTAATCCATGCGCACCGCCTTCTGAGCCCCGATGGCCAGGCAGACGGCGTCGTAATCCTGTTTCAGGGTGTCGAGTTTGATCTCCCGCCCCAGGGCGGTGTTGGTGTGAATGCGCATCCCCGCCCGGCACATCAGCTCCACCTCCCGGGCCAGGGTGGCCTTGGGCAGCCGGTACTCGGGAATGCCGTAGCGCAGCCAACCGCCGGCTTCGGGCATCGCCTCGAACACGTCCACCTCCACCCCTTCGTGGCTCAGGAAGTAGCCGGCGGCCAGGCCCGCAGGGCCGGCGCCGATAATGGCCACCTTTTTGCCGATGGGATCCTTAACCGGGGCCAGGTGTGGTTCGCCGGCCAGATCGATGTCGGCGGCGTGGCGCTTGAGCTGACGGATCGCCAGAGGCTCGTCCACCAGGGTGCGGCGACACTCGGACTCACAGAACGCGGGGCAGACCCGGCCGATGGAGAGCGGCATCGGCAGGCTCTCCTTAACGATGGCGTTGGCCTTGACCGCGTCTCCCTGGGCGATGTGGTAGAGGTAGCTTTGCACGTCTACCGCCGCCGGGCAGGCCACCTTACAGGGGGCTTCGCAATCGGCGTGGTGATCCGCCAGGATCCGCGCCAGGGCGGCCTGACGATGCCGGGTGATCGCCTCGGAGTGGGTCACCACGGTAATGGGCTGGGTCAGGGTGAGTTCACAGCTGCGCGTCAGCGCGCCATCCACCTCGACCACGCAGAGGTCGCAGGGGGTCTTGGGGCCGTTGGGGTTACGGCCACAGAGGGCGGGGATGGAAGCCCCCTGTTCCTTGGCAAAATCGAGCAGTCGCGCCCCTTCGGGGGCCTGCAGAGTCTGGTTGTCCAGGGTAATGTCGATCATCGTTGTCCATCATGCCCGCGGGGTACGCCGGCTTGCCTGTAGGGTGGTTTTATGGGGCTGGGCCCGGATTTTTCTGAGGCTAAGGCTATCAATCGGTTCCCGTACACAAAGGGGCAATGGCCCTAACCGTGACTCAGCTCGCGCTTTGGTACGCTGGTATGACCAAAAACTTGGGATTGGCCCGACACACTGCTCAATCCCTCGCCGCCCGGCCATTAGGGCCCTTGCATTTGCCCCACCCCATCCCCATATAGGACGCATCACACGCCAATATCGTCACCACATGACCCACACCATCGACGAATTCAGTGCCGACTGGCACCTGGACATGGACGAACCCGAGCAGGGCACTGAGATTATCCCTGCCGAGCCCAAGCGCCCGGACACCCTGCCGGTGATGCCGGTGCAAAACCGCCCCTTCTTCCCCGCCCAGGTGATGCCGGTGGCGGTCAAGGGTGGACGCTGGGCCGAGACCCTCGAGGAGGTGGAGAAGAGCGAGCACAAGCTGATGGCGCTGTTCTACACCGACCAGGGGGACGCCGCCGAAGGGGTGCTGGATCTGGACCAGCTGGCCGACACCGGCTGCGTGGTTCGGGTGCACGAGGTGCGCCAGAGTGACGATGGCCACTACCAGTTCATCGCCGAGGGGATGGAGCGGGCCCAGGTGCTCAGCTGGGTCAGCAAGGAGCAGCCCTACAAGGCCGCCCTCTCCTACCCCATCGACGAGCACCCGGACAGCAAGGAGATCAAGGCCTACGCCATCGCCATCATCTCGGTGATCAAGGAGCTCATCCCCTTAAATCCCCTCTACTCCGAGGAGCTCAAGCAGTACCTGGAGCGCTTCGGCCCCAACGAGCCCTCGCCGCTGACCGATTTCGGCGCCGCCATCACCACCGCCAAGCCAGAGGATCTGCAGTCGGTGCTGGACACCGTCAGCCTGCTGCCGCGGATGGAGAAAACCCTGGCGCTGCTGAAAAAGGAGCTGGACGCCGCCAAGCTGCACAGCGAAATTGCCGAAGAGGTGAACCAGAAGCTGGAAAAACGCGAGCGGGAGTTCTTCCTGCGCGAGCAGCTTAAGGTGATCCAAAAAGAGCTGGGGGTGTCCAAGGACGACAAGACCGCCGACGCCGAGGAGTTTCGCGCCCGCCTCAAGGGCAAGACCCTGCCCGAGGCGGTGGAGAAGCGCCTCAACGAGGAGCTGCAAAAACTCTCGGTGCTGGAGACCGGCTCACCGGAGTACGCCGTCACCCGAAACTACCTGGACTGGCTCACCCAGGTGCCCTGGGGGGTGTTCTCCAAGGACAGCATCGATCTGGTCAAGGCCCGCAAGGTGCTGGACAAGCACCACGACGGCCTGGCGGACGTGAAAGATCGCATCCTGGAGTTTCTCGCCGTGGGCGCCTACAAAGGCGAGATCGCCGGCTCCATCATCCTGCTGGTGGGCCCGCCCGGGGTGGGAAAAACCTCCATCGGCAAGTCCATCGCCCAATGTCTGGGCCGCCCCTTCTACCGTTTCAGTGTCGGCGGCATGCGCGACGAGGCGGAGATCAAGGGCCACCGACGCACCTACATCGGCGCCATGCCGGGCAAACTGGTGCAGGCGCTCAAGGAAGCCGAGGTGATGAATCCGGTGATCATGCTCGATGAGATCGACAAGATGGGCAAAAGCTACCAGGGCGATCCCGCCTCGGCGCTGCTGGAAACCCTGGATCCGGAGCAGAACGTCGCCTTCCTCGATCACTACCTGGACCAGCGACTGGACCTCTCCAAGGCGCTCTTTGTCTGCACCGCCAACACCCTGGACAGCATCCCCGGCCCGCTTTTGGACCGGATGGACGTCATCCGCCTCTCCGGTTACCTGGCCGAGGAGAAACTGGCCATCGCCAAGCACCACCTATGGCCCCGCCAGCTGGCCAAGGCCGGCCTCAAGCGCAGCCAGCTTCGGATCTCCGACGCGGCCCTGCGCAAGGTGATCGACGGCTACGCCCGGGAAGCGGGGGTGCGGGCCCTGGAGAAACGCCTGGCCAAGCTGGTGCGCAAATCCGTGGTCAAACTGATGGAGAGCGGGGCCGACAAGGCCAGCATCGGCATCAAGGAGATCGAGCCCTTGCTGGGGCTGCCCCGCTTTAAGCCGGAGGAGGTGCTCAGCGGAATCGGCATCGTCACCGGCCTGGCCTGGACCTCCCTGGGGGGCGCCACCTTGCCGGTGGAGGCCCGCCGCATCCACGAGCAGCGTCGCGGCCTGCACCTGTCCGGTCAGCTTGGCGACGTGATGAAGGAGTCCGCCACCATCGCCCACAGCTACGTCAGCGCCGGCATTGGCGAGGGGGGCAGCCTGAGCCAGTACGGGGCACCGCCCCACTACTTCGATAACGCTCACGTCCACCTGCACGTGCCGGACGGCGCCACCCCCAAGGATGGCCCCAGTGCCGGGGTCACCATGGCCACCGCCCTGCTCTCCCTGTCACTGGGCCGGGCGCCGTTGCCCGGTGTGGCCATGACCGGTGAGCTCAGTCTCAGCGGCCAGGTGATGGCGGTGGGGGGCATTCGTGAGAAGGTGATCTCCGCCAAGCGGCAGAAGATCAAAACGGTGATCCTGCCGGAAGCCAACCGCAGTGACTTCGACGACCTGCCCGATTACGTCAAGGAGGGGATCACCGTCCACTTCGCCGAGCGCTTCGAGCAGGTGGCCCACTGGATGTTTGGCTGAACACGCCGGTGTGATCTACTGACGGGGCGCTGCGGCGCCCCGTTTTGACTTGTGTCGATCACAGAAACCGCACCCCGCTGTCACGGGTGAGGCCAAGTCGCCACCGGGATCACAGACAAGGTTCAAAAAATCGCCACAATGGCCGGCTTTGTGTTTTCGATACCCGGTCATTTCGTGTCGCTCTATCTTCTTGCCCAGGCCTTAGGCTTCCTCTCCATGGGGATCGGCTGGTGGGCCAACAGCCAATCGTCGGATCATCGTCTGCTGCGGGGCAACCTGGTGGCGGCCGGCTTGACGGCGGCCCATTTGGGCCTGCTGGGCTCCCCCCTGGGCATGAGCAACCAGATGGTCAATGCCGCCCGTTTCGCCCTGGCCGGACGAGGCGGTGGCAGGGTGCTGGCGCCACTGTTCGCGGCCCTGGCCCTGGCCCAGGGCTGGTGGCTGGCCAGCCACTGGAGCGAGTGGTGCGTGGTGGCCGCCTCGGTGATCTCCAGCTATTTGCTGTTCCACTGCCGTGGCCGCGCCCTGCGCTGGGGCTTGCTCTTGTGCAACGCCCTGAACCTCACTTTGTCGGTCACCCTGCTCTCCTGGTCCGGCTGCCTCTACCAGGTGGTCACCATGGCTTTGCTGCTGCACACCCTGCTGGGCCCCGAGCGCACCGAACAGCCCGAGCGGGGCTGATCCCCACCCGCGCCGCAACTGGTACACTTGAACTCAGGGGAAGGGAAACCCGGAGGTGGCCATGTCGAACCGTTTTTATCTCGTGACCATCGGCCCGGCGCAGTTCGAAGGGATGGTGTCCGCCGATGGCCCGCACATCAAACGCCTGGGCGGCGCCAGCGTGGCAGTGGGCGAAGCCCAGCTGCACCTGGGGGATCCCCTGTTTCCCGGCTGGCGCCTGGTGGACCAGCACCACAGCCTCACCCTGGAGGACCTGTCCGAGTCCGAGGTGCTGACCCTGGCGGAGCAGTTCGGCCTGCCTATGCGCACCGCCCCCACCGAAACGGCGGAGCCCAGCCGCTTCTGGCAAAGCCCCGCCTTTGCCGGCCTGTGCGACTGGGTGCGCCATCACGGCACCAAGGCGGCGCACCAGGTCCGCCAGCACCATCAGCGCACCCCCGGTTGGCTTGAGATGTGTCAAGCCGCCAATGAGCTGGCGGATGAGACCCGTCAAAACTGAACCCTCTTTTGTGACCCCGATCACCAGACAATCCGCTCCCGATTGAACAGAAGCTGTTCAGTAATGTTGTTTTACCCATATTTTACAATGCGTTAGAACAACGGCGTCAAAATCCTGGCATAATGCGCGCCATGAACAGAATCTTGACACTCAAACGCGTGGCCCTGGCCGCCGGCGGCGCTCTGCTGCTCGGCGGTGCCGTCACCGGACACAGTGCCACCGAGGCCCCCGGCCGTCAGGCGTTGGCGTTGCCGACGTTCAACGCCGACGACATCCCCCTGGAGCAGGAGGTGGCCGCCTACGGTCGTCGCCTGGTGGAGGCTTACGATCTCAGCCCGGACAAGGCCCGCCGCTACGCCGGCTACATCCTGGAGTCCGCCGCCTACTCCGGCGTGCCTAAGGAGCTGCTGGCCGCGCTTATTCACACCGAAAGCCACTTCCGCGATCAGGCGGTCTCCGTGGTGGGCGCCGTGGGCCCGGCCCAGATCATGCCCAAGCTGTGGGAAGACGCCTGCGGCGACGTGCTGGAGCCGCGCACCAACGTGTTGTGCGCCGGGGTGGTGCTGCAGCACTACAAGGTGCGCTTCTGTGATGACCAGGCCGCCCCCTACGCCTGCGCCCTCTCCCACTACAACGTTGGCCCCGGCAACCTGGTGCGCCAGCCGGTGCGCAGCCAGGCCGCCGCCAACCGCTACCTGACCAAGATGACCCGGGCCCTGGCCGCCTACGACGAGTACATCCTGGCCCAGCACTTTCCCACCGAACCGGTGGAACAGCCCCCCCGCCCCTGATCCCCGCTGTCACACGACTTGCCCCTATCCGGTGCCATACTGGACGGACCCAACCGGGTTTTTCCGGCATAAGCCAGTGTTCCAGGAGCAGGACGGATGAGCATCAACTACCAGCGGGTCCAGGCGGACCTGACCGAACTACTGGGTCCCAAGGCGGTCACCGACGATCCGGTCCGCCGCTTTGCCTGGTCCACCGACGGCAGCTACTTTCGCATCGTGCCCCAGCTGGTGGTGCGGGTGAACGACGCCGACTCGGTGGCCAAGACCCTGGCGGTGGCCCGTCAGTACGGCGCCCCAATCACCTTCCGCGCCGCCGGCACCAGCCTCTCCGGCCAGGCGGTGGGGGAAGGGATCCTGGTGATGCTCGGTTACGACGGTTTTCGCCAAATCGAGATAAGCGAGGATCACCACAGCGTGGCCCTGGGAGCAGCGGTGATCGGCGCCGACGCCAATGCCAAGCTCAAGCCCCTGGACAGGAAGATCGGGCCGGATCCCGCCACCCTCGCCTCCTGCATGGTGGGGGGCATCGTCAACAACAACGCCTCCGGCATGTGCTGCGGCACCGCCGAGAACAGCTACCAGACCATCCAAAGCGCCAAGCTGCTGTTCGCCGACGGCAGCTACCTGGACACCGGCTCTGCGGACTCCCGGGCCGCCTTTGCCGAAGCCCATCCGGCACTGATCACCGATCTCGAGGCGATGGCCCGGGAGACCCAGGCGGACAGTGCCCTGGCCGAGCGCATTCGACACAAGTTCGCTATCAAGAACACCACCGGCTACAGCCTCAACGCCCTGGTGGACTACCAGGACCCGTTCGATCTCATCAACCACCTGGTGGTGGGCTCCGAGGGCACCCTGGCCTTCGTCGAGGAGGTCACCTACCGGACGGTGGAGGAGGCCCGTTTCAAGGCCTCCGCCCTGGCGGTGTTCAACAACATGGTGGACGCCGCCTCTGCCATTCCCCCGCTCAAAGCCCAGGCGGTGGCCGCCGGCGAGCTGCTGGACTGGGCCTCCATCAAGGCCGTCACCGGCAAAAAAGGGATGCCGGAGTGGCTCTCGGAGTTGCCGGAGGGGGCGGCCATTTTGCTGATCGAGTGCCGGGCCAACGAGGCGGACACCCTCACCGGCTACACCCGCATGGCCACCGAGGCGATAAGCCACATTCCTACCCTGCGGCCCATCGAGTTCAGCACAGACCCGGCGGTGTACGGCCAGTACTGGGCGATGCGCTCTGGACTGTTTCCCATCATCGGCGGCGAGCGGCCAAAGGGCACCTCGGTGATCATCGAGGACGTGGCCTTCCGGGTGGAGGATCTGGCCAATGCCGCGGCGGATCTCTCCGCTCTCTTCCTAGAGCACGCCTACCCCGAGGGGGTGATCTACGGCCACGCCCTGGACGGCAACTTCCACTTCATCATCACCCCGCAGTTTCGCCGCAAGGCGGACATCGAGCAGTTCGACCGCTTTATGCAGGCGGTGGCGGAGCTGGTGATCCACAAGTACGACGGCTCCATGAAGGCGGAGCACGGCACCGGCCGTGCGGTGGCCCCCTTTGTGGAGATGGAGTGGGGGGAGCAGGCCTATGGCCTGATGAAGGCGATCAAGCAGCTGTTCGATCCCGAGGGGCTGCTCAACCCCGGGGTGATCCTCAACGACGACGCCGAAGTGCACATCAAGCAGATCAAGCAATCGGCGGTGGTGGACGACTGGGTGGATCGCTGCATCGAGTGCGGTTTCTGTGAGAAAACCTGCCCCACCTCGTCACTCAACATGTCGCCGCGCCACCGCATCACCACCTTGCGGGAGATCGCCCGGCTGGAGCAGGAGGGCCAGGCGGCCGAAGCCCAGTCGATGCGCGAGGCGGCCCAGTACGACGTCATCGACACCTGCACCGCCTGTCAGCTGTGCACCATCGCCTGCCCGGTGGACAACAACATGGGGATGCTGGTGCGTGAGCTGCGCGGCGCCCAACTGGGCAGCACCGCCCAGAAGGTGCTGGACTTCCAGGCCGACCACTACGGCAAGGTCAACCGGGTGCTCAGTGGCGGCTTCGATCTGCTGCACGGGATCCACAAGTTCGCCGGCGACACCGTCACCGGCAAGATCATGGCCCTGGGCCGCAAGATCTCCTCCGAAGTGCCCTACTGGGATCCGGACTTTCCCAAGGGGGGCAAGCTGCCAACGCCGAGCCACACCGGCAACGGCCGCCCCGTGGTGGTCTACTTCGCCGCCTGCGGCGGGCGCACCTTTGGCCCCACCCCCAAGGATCCGGACAACACCACCCTGCCCGAGGTGATGACCACCCTCCTGGAGCGGGCCGGCTACGAGGTGCGGGTACCGGACAACACCCGGGCCCTGTGCTGCGGCCAGATGTGGGAGTCCAAGGGGGATTACAAGAACGCCGACGGCAAGCGCCGGGAGATGATCGAGGCCCTGGCGGCGCTCACCGAGGGGGGCAAACACCCGGTGCTGGTGGACGCGCTCTCCTGCACCAAGCGCACCCTGCAGGACGCCGACATCGATTACACCCTGCTGGACGCGGTGGATTTCATCTACGCCCACCTGATGCCCAAGCTGACGGTGGTCAAGCGCAAGCCCCAGGTGGCGCTGCACGTGGGCTGCACCGCGGCGCACATGAACGCCGGCGGCAAGATGGAGGCGATCGCCCGGATGTTCGCCGACGAGGTGGTGCGCCCCGAGGGGATCCACTGCTGCGGCTTTGCCGGCGAGAAGGGGCTGTTCAAACCGGAGATCAACGCCGATGCCCTGCGCCATCTGAAGGCCCGGCTGCCGGAAACCCTCAGCGAGGGCTACTACGCCAACCGGATGTGCGAAATCGGCCTGACCCGTCACAGCGGGATCAGCTACCGCCACCTGGCCTATCTGGTGGAGGAGTGCACCCGCCCCGACGGCTGAGTGTGACACCGGCAAAACAAAAAGCGGGCCCGAAGGCCCGCTTTTTTCATCTGTCTTACCCTTAGAAGGCGAACTGCACGGAGGCGCGGAAGGTGCGGCCGGTACCGATGGCCACGTCGCCGTTGTAGAGGCCGTCCTCATCGATGCTGCTGGAGCCGCCACCGAGGTACTCGGTGTCGAACAGGTTCTCCACGTTCAGGCGCAGGTCCACGTCGGTGTTGGCCAGCTTCAGGCCGTAGGAGAGGCCGGCGTCCACCCGCACGTAGGCGTCCTTGACGATGGTGTTTTCCGCATCGGCGAAGCGATCCCCTTCGTAGAACAGGCCGGCGTTCAGGGCCAGGGACTCGGTCATCATGTAGCGGGACCAGAGGCTGGCGGTCCACTCCGGGGCGTCCACCGGGGTCTTGTCCTGGTAGGTGTCGTGGCGATCGTAGTTGGCGTCCAGGTACATCATGGAGCCCATCACGAACCAGTCGTCGCTCACCTGGCCCTGGGCCGCCAGCTCCACCCCGCGGTGGCGCTGCTCGCCGCCCTGGGTGGTGATATCGTAGCCGCCCTGGTTTTCGGTGATGGTGATGTTGTCCTTGAGGATGTCGAACACCGCACCGGTCAGCATCAGGCGCTGGTCAAACAGCTCCCACTTGGCGCCCAACTCCCACTGGGTGCCCATCTCCGGATCCAGGTTGAGCTCCTCGTCGCCGTTGGGGCCCTCGTTGATCACCGTACCCTGGGGCACAAAGCTCTCGGAGTAGTTCAGGTAGATAGAGGCGTTCGGCACCGGGTGGTAGATCACCCCCACCTTGGGCAGCAGGGAGTCGGAGTCGCCGTTGGCCGGATCATTCAGCTTGTCGTAGCGGGCCCCCAGCAGTAGCTGCCAGTTCTCGTTGAAGGTGATGAGATCCTGCAGGTAGATCCCGTAGTAGTCGTAGGTGGAGGGGTCGTACACCTTGTAGTCGTCGGCCCCGAACACCGGTGCGCTGGGCAGGTTGCTGCCGTCGTTGGAGACGGTGATCAGATCCCCCCGCGCCAGAGTGCGCTGGTAGCGGTAATCCAGGTAGTTGGCCCCCACCAGGATCTGGTGGTCGACGCCCAGCGCCTGCACCAGGCCGCTGAAGTCGATGTAGGCGGTGGTGAACTGCCAGTCGTCGAGGCGGTCGTACTCCTGCACCACGTAGGTGCCCTCCTCCACGTTGTGATCCCCCGGCAGGGAGTCCAGGCGCTGACGGTCGTAGTTCTGCTGGTTAAAGCCCAGCTTGGCCTCCCAGTTGCTGGAGAGGTAGATGTTCAGGTTGGCGCCGTAGTTCTCGATGTTGTTGTCGATAAAGGCCCAGGGCATGTCCCAGATCTGGTCACGATCCCCCACCACATCGCCATTGGCATCCAGAATGGCGCCGCGATCGATGCCCGCCTTGTCGCTGGTCTTGTCGTAGTGCACGGACAGGGTACCCCAGCTGCCGATGTCCCCTTCCACCATCAGCGAGCCCAGCCAGCGATCCCGCTCGCGCTCCTCGCCGTTGGTGTATTCACGCCACTCCGTGGTGTCCTGTTTGACGCCCACCGCGCGGTAACGCAGGGCACCGGACTCCACCAGCTTGCCCCCGGCGTCCACCTGGTAACGGGTGGAGCCGTGCTCGTCGATGTCGAAACCGAAGTCCAGGATCCGCTCCACCGTGGGCTTCTTGGTCACCATGTTGATGAGGCCGCCGGGGTTGGACTGGCCGTAGAGCATGCTGGAGGGGCCCTTGAGCACCTCGACCCGCTCCAGAATCTCAATCGGCTGCACGTAGTGGGACCAGTGCTGCATGCCGTCGCGCAGGTAGCCGTTGCCGGAGTCCAGCTCGAAGCCCCGCAGGGAGAACACTTCCCGGTTCCACTTCTGGGAGCCCCCGGTAACGGAGGCGTCGTTGACCAGCACCCGGCTCAAACTGGTGGCCAGCTGCTCGTCGATGACGATCTCGGGGATCACCGTCACCGACTGGGGGGTGTTGAGCAGCGGAATGTCGCCCCGCATCGCGCCACTGGCGTTGTCCACCTTGTAGTCGTCGAAGCTGCTGCCCCGCACGATCAAGGTTTCATCGGCCTGGATCCCGGCTTCACCGCTCTCGGTGGCGAACGCGGGGGCGGTCAGGCCGGCCATCAGAATGGCGCTGAACAGGGGGGATAGTTTCATCATCGGTTACTCCATCTCGGACACCGGTTGGGTCCATGTTCCGGGGTTAAGTTGGCGCCAAATCTAAATGGGAATGTTTCTCATTACAACGTTTATTTTCAGTAAAGGAATCCATTTGGCCGATTTCTACTCGCCTCGTGATCCCGGTCACGCCCGGAACAAAATTTAACCAAAGCACTGAAACTAAAGCGGAAATCAAAGTGCGAGGGGGATTTGAGACCGCGGTCACTGTTGAATGTAAATTTGTTTAAATGCGGATGATAACGGTTCCCATTTGCAAAAAGCGCTGATAAGGTGCGCCCCACTCTCCCTTTGAAAGTGGTCCAGGATGCTTCGCTCCAAACCCGTGCAACAGTGGTCCCGAGCCCTGCACATCTACGTCTCCATGAGCCTGCTGCTGGTGGTGCTGTTCTTTGCCCTGACCGGCATCACCCTGAACCGGCCCCACTGGTTTGTCGGTGAGCCGCAGCGGGCCGATTCGGTACTGACCCTGCCCCCTGCCCTGCTCGCGCCCCAGACCCTGAAAAGCCCCATGGGCGAACAGGCCCTGCTGGACGAACTGCGCTATCAGGGCGGCCTCAAGGGCCAGGCCTCACCGCTTCAGATCTACACCGAGGTGGAAGACGGCGAACTGGTGGAGGGAGAAGTCACCCTGGATTTCAAAGGCCCGGGCTACGACGCCTCGGTGTACATCGACCTGCTCAGCGACCAAGCGGAGCTGTCGGTCACCGATTACGGCACCGTCGCCTGGCTGAACGACCTGCACAAGGGGCGCAACACCGGCGCCGCCTGGCACTGGTTTATCGACCTCAGTGCCCTGCTGATGGTGCTCTTTGTGCTGACCGGCGTGGTGTTGCTGGTGCCCAAGCGCCGCACGTTGCGCACCGCCATGGGCTGGACCCTGGTGGGCAGCGCCGCCACCGCCTCCCTCTATCTGTTGAGCTTGTAAAGGAACCCCTATGCGCGTTGCAGCTCTCGCCCTGGCACTGGCCCTAAGCCCCGCCTGGGCCCAACCCCTGTCGGACTCGGCCCACCTGGACCTGCGTCTGGAACTGCCAGCGATGGACGTGGCCAACTACGCCCGCCCCTACGTGGCCATCTGGCTGGAGGACGGCGACCGCCAAGCGGTGGCCAACCTAGCCCTGTGGACCGGCAACCAGACCGACTGGCTCAAAGACATCCGTCGCTGGTGGCGCCAGTTTGGCCGCTACCAGGCGGACGGCGTCGACGGCTACTCCTCCGCCACCCGCACCGCCGGCGTCCACCAGCTTCAGTGGGACGGCACCGGCACCGACGGTAAACGTCTGGCCCAGGGGGAATACACCCTCTACGTCGAAGTGGTCCGCGAACACGGCGGCCGCGATCTGGTGCGCCAGCGCATCACCCTGGGCGACTCCGCCTTCACCCTGAGCACCGAACCCATGGCGGAAGTGGGCGCGGTGGAACTGACTTACACCCCTTAAGGACATCACAATGAAAAAATCCCTTCTGGCCGCTGGCCTGCTGGCCGGCCTGGTGGCCACCGCTCAGGCCCACCCCCTGTGGATCCTGCCCTCCCACTTCACCGTCTCCAAGGCGGAGGGGGAATGGGTGACCGTGGACGCCACCGCCTCCCACACCACCTTCGGTTTCGACAAGCCCACCAGCGCCGATCCCGCTTTCGTGGTAATGCCCGATGGCCGCCAGGAGCGTCCCGATGCGCTGTTCAAGGGCAAGCGTCGCAGCGTGTTCGACTTCTTCTTCGTCGAGCCGGGCACCCACAAGATCGTCAACAGCCGCGCCCCCTTCTACATGACCACCTATCAGCTGGGCCGTCGCGACGCCGAGCGCCGCATCCGCGCCACCAAGGCTGAAGCCCTGGCCCAGGTGCCGCAGGAGGCCCGCAACGTACAGACCACCATGGTGGAGCCCCGCGGCGAGAGTTACGTCACCGTGATGGCCCCCAACCGCACCGCCCTAGAGCCTGCCAACAAAGGCTTCGAGATGGTGCCGGTGACCCACCCGGCGGACATCATTGAGAACGAGCCGGTGACCTTCCGCTACCTCTACGACGGCAAAGCGGTCGAAGGCGTCAAGGTGGAGGTGACCCGCGAAGGCACCCAGTACCGCGCCGCCCAGGAAGCGATCGCCCTGGAAACCAACGCCGAGGGGGAGATCACCTTCACCCCGGAGCAGGCCGGCCGCTACATCGCCGCCACTTTCCACCGCCAGGCCCTGGAGAACCACCCCCTGGCGGACGTGCACGGCACCATGCTGAACGTGACCTTCGAAGTCCAACTGGACTGAGTGTTGTTGGGGGGCCTCCGGGCCCCCATAAGTGAGTACCCATGCGTCAACTGACTCCCCTGATTGCTCTGGCCCCCCTGCTGCTGGCCAGCCCCGCCTCCGCCCATTTCGGCCTGATGGAGTGCTGGTTCGAGCAGGATCGCAGCCAGATCCACTGCCAGACCGGCTGGACCGACGGCGGCGCCGCCAGCAACTACGACATCCACCTCTACGACTACGACGACAACCTGCTGGCCATCGAACGCACCGACGACCAGTCCCGGGTGCAGTTCCCCGCCCCCGATGGCGAGTTCTACCTGGTGTTCGACCCCGGCCACGAGTCCCCGGTGGAGGTGGACGTGGTTGAGATGAAGGACCGCTGATGCGTCGCGGTCATACCCAAATCGTGGTGCCGGATAACGGCGTGGCCGAGGGCCGCTACGTGGGCCTGGCCATTGGCGGGATCCTGGCCCTCAGCGCCCTGCTGCTGCCCTTTCACCAGGCCCACCACAAAGGCCCGGCCCTGGCATCCCACCAGGTGGCCCTGGACAGCCTGGACAGCCAGGTGCAGGTGGCCGTGACCGATCTGCGACTCACCCATGAGGAGATCCGCGACTGGCACCAGGACAATCTGGACGAGGGGCGGGTCGATGCCGAGGCCTGGCCCCCGCCAGCGGAGCTGGCCGAGGCGTTTTTGCCCCCCTTTGACGGCGGGCAGTGGCACAGCCCGGCCCCCGGCCGCTACCTGGGCCCCATTGCAGGCCACACCCTGGTGATCGACAGCCGCGCCGCGCCGGCCGAGATCTGGCTGTGCGACGCTCCGCCTGCCGGCCTTGCCGACACCGATCTTATTACCGCGCCCTGTCACCAGGTGGTGACGCCGGGCCCCCAAACCCACAAGGATCACTGATGCGCGCGCTTCTGCTCTTGCTGGCCAGCCTGGCCTGTGCCCTGCCCGCCCAGGCCACACTCACCGTCGGCATCGCCCTGCACCCCTACTACAGCTACGTCACCAAGGTGGCCGGCGAGCACGTCGAGGTGCTGCCCCTGGTGGACGAAGGGTTCAACCCCCACGCCTACCAGGCCCAGCCCCAGGACCTGCGCCGTCTGGCCAAGATGGACGCCTTTGTGGTCAACGGCGTCGGCCATGACGACTTCGCCATGCAGGTGATCCGCGCCGCCAACCGGGACGATCTCACCGTCATCTACGCCAACGAAGAGGTGGCCGTGCTGCCGGCCATGGGTGCCGCGGTGGGCGACAGCGCCGTCAACGCCCACACCTTTGTCGGCATCAACACCACCATCCAGAAGGTCTACACCATCTCCCGTGCCCTGGGGGAGCTGGACCCGGCCAATGCCCGCGCCTATCGCAAGAACGCCCGGGCCTACGCCGCCACCTTCCGCGCCATGAAGCAGGAGGCCCTGGCGCAAATTGCCGAGCTGGACACCAGCGGCATCAAGGTGGCCACCACCCACAACGCCTACGGCTACCTGCTGCAGGAGTTCGGCATCGGCGTCGACGCGGTGATCGAGCCGGCCCACGGGGTGGAGCCCTCCGCCAGTCAGCTTCAGGACACCATCGATCGCATCAAGGCCTCCGGCATCAACGTGCTGTTCTACGAGCTGGACATGCCCAACCGCTTTCTCGACACCATCGAACAGGCCACCGGCGTGCAGCTGTACCAGTTCTCCCACCTCACACACGGCCCCTTCGAAGCGGACAAAGTGGAGCGGGAGATGCAGGCCAACCTCAACACCCTGGTCGAAGCCATTCGCTTCGCCGCACAGGCCGAGGCGTTATGAACGGACCCGACATTGTGCTGAGCGATCTCAGCCTCGATTACGGCCCGGAGTCGGTATTGAGCGGGATCCACCACCGCTTCGAGGGCGGCCGCTGCCACGTGCTGATGGGCCCCAACGGCGGCGGCAAAACTTCGCTGCTGCGCTCCATCCTGGGCCTCACCCCCTTTAGCGGCAAAATCGCGCTGCAGTGGCCCGAGCGGCCCGGCAACATCGGCTACGTGCCCCAGTCCGCAGCCTTCGAGTCCAGCCTGCCACTGACCGTCACCGATTTTGTGCTGTTAAACCTCAGCCGCCGACCGCTGTTCTGGCGCCGGGCCAGCGCCGAGCGGCGCCGGGTGCTGGAGCAACTGGCCCGGGTGGGGATGGCCGAACGGGCCGACCGCCGCATGGGTCAGCTTTCCGGCGGCGAACAGCAGCGGGTGCTCTTTGCCCAGGCGCTGCTGGACGACCCGGGGCTTCTCATTCTCGATGAGCCCACCACCGGCATGGACGAGACCGGCGTGCGCTACCTGGATGAGCTGATTGCCGATCTGAACCGCCGCGGCTGCACCCTGCTGTGCGTCCACCACGACGTGGGCGCCGTGCGGCGCCTGCCGGATCCGCTGGTGCACGTGGTCAACCGGGAGATCGTCGATACCGGCCCGGCCGATACGGTGCTGGCCCCCCACAAGCTGGCGCAGCTGTTCCAGCATCACTCAAGAAAGAAGGTGGCCTGATGGAGTGGCTCAGACAACTGGCGGCCAGCGGTGCCGAATCCGGCGTGCTGCCGGAAAGCTTCGCCTACGGCTTCTTGGTCAACGCCCTGGTGGCGGCGCTCTTTATCGGCCCCCTGCTGGGCGCCCTGGGCACCTTGGTGATCGCCAAGCGCCTGGCGTTTTTCTCCGAGGCGGTGGGCCACGGCGCTCTGACTGGGGTGGCCATCGGCATCCTTTTGGGAGAACCCACCGACAACCCCTTTATTGGCCTGTTCAGCTTCTGCATGGTCTTCGCCCTGCTGCTGCACTACATCCGCAACCGCACCAACGTGCCCTACGACACCCTGGTGGGGGTCTTCCTCGCCGTGGCCCTGGCCGGCGGCGCGGCGCTGCTGATGTTTGTCGCCCGCAAGATCAACATCCACCTGCTGGAGAACGTGCTGTTCGGCTCCATCCTGACCGTCACCGACACCGACATCCTGGTGCTGGCCGTCAGCGCACTGCTGATCGCCATCGCCTTTGTGCCCACCTTCAACCGCATGCTGCTCACCTGCATCAGCCCGGACCTGGCCCGGGTGCGCGGCTGGCACACCACGGTGTACGACTACCTGTTCGTGGTGATGATCACCCTGATCACCATCGCCGCGGTGAAGATCATCGGCGCCGTTCTCGTCGGCGCGCTGCTGCTCATCCCCGGCGCCACCGCCCGACTGCTAACCCGGGACATGGGCGCCTTTGTCCGCCTCTCCGCCTTGCTGGCCACCCTGGCCTGTGTGCTCGGCACCCTGCTGCCGATGGAGATGGGCCTGCCCATCCCCTCCGGCGCCGCCATCATCCTGCTCAGTGCCACCGCCTTTCTGGCGGCCACCGGCTACCGCATCGTTGTCAAAGGATAACTGCCATGATTCGACCTCTACTGGCCCTGGCCACCCTGCTGCTGGCCCTGCCCGCCAAGGCCGCCCTGCTCACCCACCTGCCCGCCACCCACATGCTGGCCACTGAGCTGACCCAGGGCACCGAGCTTACCGTCACCTACCTGCCTCCGCGTCGCTACGGCCTGACCCGGCTGCCCGCCTGGTTCGACGGCCAGGGCGAGGCCACCGTGGCCAAGGCCGCCCAAAGCGCCGATGCGGTGATCACCCTAGGATCCATCTGGCCGGCGGACCCGCTCTACCCCCACGCCCGGGCCCACAACATCCGGGTGGTGGAGCTGGACGCCAGCCGCGCCCTGACCCCAAAAGGCAGCTCGGTGGTGACCCGCCAGATGGCGGATGGGGCCACCTCCCCCTACGTCTGGTTAAGCCCCGCCAACCTGGCGCGCATGGCGGACATCCTGGCCGCGGATCTCAAGGCGCTCTACCCGGCCCACGCCGAGCGCATCGCCCAGAACGAAACCGCGCTTAAGCAGGCGATCACCCAGTTGCAGCGGGACCAGCAACAGGCGCTGATGGCCTCCGGCATTGACGCCGTGGTGCTGCTGGATGATCGGCTCGAGGATTTTGTCAGCGGCAACAGCCTCTTTGTGCTGGCCCGCAACACCAAGCCCGCCCTGACCTGGACCGACGAAGACAAGGCCGAGCTTAAGGCCCTGGCCGAAGAGGAAGGGGCCCTGGTGCTGTTAAGCGCGGGCAAGGTGCCTGCCTCTGTAACCCAAGGCCTGGAAAACGTCACCGTACTCACCCTCGACAGCCTGGACCGCTGGGCCAGCGGCATCGATGCCAAGGCGCCCCTTAAGCGCTGGCAGCTGAACCTCTGACTCACCCCCACCTCCTAAAGCGGCGCCCCTCGGCGCCGTTTCTTTTTGCCAACGAAAATGGGTGCATCCAGGCTTGACCTGTCTACAGCTTCATAGTTTAAAGTCAGCCTCAGTATCTGGCCGCAAGAGGACCGCCTTGCCATGTACCGCATCTCCGAGCTGGCCGATTTGGTCGGCCTCTCCCGCACCGCCCTGCTCTACTACGAGAAGCAGAAGCTCATTCGCGGGCGACGGCTGGACAACGGCTACCGGGTGTACAGCGATGACGACGTGCAGCGGGTTCGGCTGATTCAAAAACTGCAGGCAGGCGGGCTCACCCTGAAGGAGTGCCGGGCCTGTCTGGACGCGCGCATCGACCGCGCCCTGCTGACTGAGCGCCTGGCGCAGCTGGACGCGGAGTTGGCGCAGAAACAGCAATCGCGGGATCTCCTGGCGGCCCTGTTGGGCCAGGGGGATCTTAGCGACTGGCATCAAAGTCTCGACGAGGTGGCACCGGATGCGCACCTGGACTGGTTAATGAAGCAGGGGTTCAGCGAAAAGGACGCCCTGCGACTGAAATGGTTATCCAAAGACATGAACGAACACGACAACTATATGGCCGACTTTATGACGGCCTTCGAAACCCTCGACCGCTGGGGCCCCGGCAGCGAAACCGAATCTCGCCGCGCCCTGGGCCTGCTGCCCCGCGCGCCCAAGCACATCCTGGAAGTCGGCTGCGGCAAGGGCCTGGCCACCCGCGTACTGGCCAGTGACACCGACGCGGCCATCACCGCGGTGGACAACGAGCCCGCCGCCCTGTCCCGCTTATCCGAGGTGCTGCAAAGCGCGGGCCTTGGTAAGCAGGTGACGCCGGTGTGCGCCAGCATGACGGAGCTGCCCTTCGAGCCGCAAAGCTTCGACCTTATCTGGGCCGAGGGCAGCGCCTACATCATGGGCGTCACCAACGCCCTCAGTCAGTGGCGGCCCTTCCTGGAGAACGACGGCATCCTGATGCTGAGCGACATGGTGTGGCTGACGGACAACCCCAGCGACAGCGCCCTTGGGTTTTTCAACAAGGAGTACCCGGACATGCAAACCGTGGCGACCCGCCAGGCGCAGATGGCCGACGCCGGATACGAATTGGTGGAGAGCTTCACCCTAAGCGAGGAAGCCTGGGCCAACTACTACCATCCGCTCAAAGCCCGCATCGCAGAACTTCAGCCCCAGATGCCCGACTCCGCCGCCCTGGCCGACATCGCCCGGGAGATCGCCATCTACGAACAGCACCTGGGGGAGTTTGGCTACCAGATGTTTGTGCTGAGAAAGCGCGGTTAAAGACCGGCGTTACATCACCATGCAGAACCGGCCGCAGATTGCGGCCGGATTTTTATGCGCTGTACAACAAGCTCACCAAAGTTAGCGCCATGAAAGGCTTGAGTGGGCCACAGGCGAGCATGCCCCAGCGCTTTCTTGACCTCCCCCAACAAACCCCCCCGTTTAGCTCCTAACGTATTGATTGAACTTGGTTTAGTTGTTAGCGTGGGCAAAATTTCAGCAATGTTATTGCGCTTAGTCAGTGCTTATTGGGACTCGTACGCTCTCGATTAACACTGCTAAAACGAAGAGTAACCGACGAACAAGGAGGATATTTTGATTCTGGAAGACTTCGACTTTGGTAATGAAGCTGGTGATGATGTACCACCAGAAGAACTATCTACATATTTTGTTGAGCAAAGTATGTTCAAGAAATTTACTAACAAAAGTAAAAGATTATGTGTTGCGACAGCGAAAAAAGGGGTTGGTAAATCAGCACTTTTGCAGTGGCTTAAGGTGTCGCTTCCTGAAAGGTATCCACAGGATTTGATTATCAAGGTGAGAGGTTCAGAGGTTACTAGGGACGCCTTCAACCTTACCGCTGAGTTGCATAATCCCAATGACTATATACGAGACTGGATGATACGCCTTTGTGCATTGGTTAATCGAGAAATTGCAAAGAATATTGGCTTTGCCCTTACTGATGACAAAATAACGCTAGTTGAGTCAGCGGAGCTGGAAGGATATAAATCTAAAAACCTAGTGGGGTGTTTAGTTTCTCGATTCGATAAATTGATGGGTAAGGGTCAACCACTAAAGTCAAGTGTTAAAGAGCATCTGGAATTACTTAAAAGGATCGATAACCCTCAAGTCTGGATTCTAATTGATGATTTAGATGCAACATTTCAGAACACGAATAAAGAGTGTTTGGCATTAAGCACATTTTTCTCAGCTTGTCGGTATGTTTTACAAGATATAAAAGGCGTCAATATACGAGTTACAATGAGAAGTGATGTTTGGCCAACCATTAGAAGATTTGATGAGTCATTAGACAAACTAGAACAATACGTAGACGAAATAACCTGGTCAGAAAAAGATTTTAGAAAGCTATTATTCAGAAGAATCGAAAGCCAATCTGTAGAATTACCTTTCGAACTTCCCAAACGAGAGCCATATTTCACGAATGAGCATTACGAAGAAAAAGCGATTGCTCTTGTCTTCGTTCCGAAGGTAAGGTGGGGTGATAAAGACGTTTATTCATACAAAGTAATATATACTTTGTCATATTATAGACCACGGTGGGCTATCCAACTAAGTAAGCTTGCTCAAGCCAATGCAACTACAAGAAATAGAAGTGTGATATCTAAAGAAGATATCGATGATGTTTGGGGTGAATATGGTGCAAAGCGTATTGCAGATTTAGTGGCCGAACATAAGCATCAGTGCAAGAATGTGGAAGAGGTGGTTAACGGTTTCAGGGGGGAAGACCGTCTCTTGAACAGGGATGATTTATTTAAATGCATAAATAATAAAATTTTAAGCCACATGGGAGTGTATATTGATGAAAAGAAAGTCACATCCCCAAGAGAAGTCGGAAGATTCTTGTATAGAATCGGATTTCTTATGGCTCGTTCAGAGGATGAGGCCGGCTATCATCATTATAATTATTCAGACATGCCAGACTTACTATCCTCTCGGACGACTAATGATTATGGAGTAAGTTGGGAGATTCACCCTTGCTATCGTCAAGCGCTCAATATAAAGAAAATTAATCGTTCTCAAAGGAAACGCAGAGGGTTAGCTGTATAGCTGGAATCAAGTACAGGCATGAGTTCACGCTTTTCGTGACTCCTGCCGGCAGCATTGAGCGCCACTAACCCAACACCAAAAAGCCCCCAATTTGGGGGCTTTTGCTTTACCAAACCGAACTCTTACTTCTCTTCGGTGTAGCGCTTCATCCAGCCCAGGGTGTGCTCATACCACTGCACCAGGTTGTCCGGGTTCAAAATCCAGTGGTTTTCGTCCGGGAACATGAGCAGTTCGGAGTCGATGCCCTTGCGCTGCAGCACGGTGAAGGCCGCCAGGCCCTGCTCCAGGGGCACGCGGTAGTCCTTGGCGCCGTGGATCACCAGCATGGGGGTCTGCCACTTGTCGATGTGGTTTACCGGGTTGAACTGCTCGTACAGTTCGCTGTTGTCCCAGTAGGTGCCGCCAAACTCGTACTCGGGGAACCACAGCTCCTCGGTCACCATATAGAAGCTGCGCATGTCGAACAGGCCGGCGTGGTTCACAAGGCAGTTAAAGCCGTCGCTCCAGTTGCCCGCAATCCAGTTCATCATGTAGCCGCCGTAGGAGCCGCCCGCGGCACAGGCGTTGTCCACGTCAAGCCAGGGCTGCTGTTTGCCCACGGCCGCCAGGCCCTTCTGCAAGTCTTCCAGCGGCTTGCCGCCCCAGTCCTTGGAGATGGAGTGGGTGAACTCGGTGCCGTAGCCGGTGGAGCCGTGGAAGTCGATCATCACCACGCCGAAACCGGCGCCGGCCCACAGCTGGGCGTTCCAGCGGCCGTGCCAACGGTTTCCGAAGCTGCCCTGGGGGCCACCGTGCACCAGGAAAGCAACCGGGTACTGCTCGCCCTCTTTGTAGTCGGCGGGCTTGATCCAGTAGCCGTGCACGGTTTCGTTGTTCCAGCCCTTGAAGGTGAACTGCTCGTAGTCGCCGAAGGCCACGTCCTTGAGCTTGTCGGCGTTGATGTCAGTCAGGCGGGTCTGGTTACGGCCACCGTTGTCCATCAGGTAGAGATCCGTCGGCTCGTGCAGGGTGTTGCGGGTGTACAGCAGTTTGCCCCCGGCGGCGGCCTGCAGGCTGTTGCTGCCCTGGTTCACCAGGGTGACGCGGTCGCCGAAGCGGGTGTCGATGGCGAAGATGGACACCTGGCCCAAGTCCTGGGCGGTGACGTACAGGGTGTTGCTGTCGTCGCCAAAGGCGATGGAACCGGCGCTGCGATCCCAGCCCGGGGCCAACTCCTTCACCTCGCCGGAGCGCAGGTCTTTCAGCATCACGCGGAAGCGGTCCGCCTCGTAGCCGGGGATGCTCATCGCCATCCAGGCCATGAAGTTGCCGTCTTTGGAGAAGGTGGGGTGGCTGTCCCAGGCGGGGTTGTCGGCGGTGAGATTCACCGCGTCACCGCCGGTCACCGGCACCTGGTAGAGGTCGTAGTTGGTGTGCCAGGACTGGTCGTTGCCCGGGGCCTTGGCGGCGTACACCAGGTGCTTGCCGTCAGGGGTGAAGCTCACCTCCTCCAATCCGGAGAACGGCAGCGGCGGCACTTCGGTGTCCAGCCCTACGGTCACATCCAGCGGCTCGCTCAGGCTGTCCCCGTCCAGGGTGGCGACAAACAGGTGGTTGCGCAGGCCGTCGGTCCAGATGTCCCAGTGGCGGTACATCAGGCCGGTGTAGTGTTGGCCTGTGGTTTTGAGCTCGGCGCGGGCGTCGGCTTTCTCGGCGCTGCAGGCCAGGGTGTCGCAGGCCGGATCGATGCGCACCTGCAGCACCACCTGCTTGCCGGCGTTATCGAACTTGAAGCCGTCCAGGGACAGGGGCAAGTCGGAGATCTGGCGGGCTTCGCCGCCGCCCAGGGGCAGATACCACAGCTGGGTGGAGCCGGAGCGGGCGGAGAGGAAGTAGATCCCCTTGCCGTCGGCGCTGAAGGCCACGGAGTGCTCGGTGCCCTTGTGGTGGGTCAGGCGCTCGGCCTCGCCCCCCACCACCTGGCGGTAGAGATCGGACTGGCTGTGGTCGCCGTCCACGGTCTTGAGGCCGTAAACCACGGTGCTGCCGTCCGGTGAGAGCGCGGCGGAGTGCACCTTGTTGAAGCTGTTGAGATGGTGAACGTTGAAGGGTTCGGCGGCCACGGCGCTGCCCAGGGGGAGCGCAACAGCCAGCGCGGCAATCCATTGATTCATTGTTATTGTTTCCCGAAATAGTGTCGACACGCGGGGGTGGCCCCAAAGGTCGGAGTCCGCCCGGAGGCCAAGGCCCCCATACTGTTCCACGGTTGCAACCCGGGCGCAACCTTGATGCAACCTCGAGGGGGATTCAGATGGAATCCAGGTGACGACG
This sequence comes from Ferrimonas balearica, assembly GCF_019802085.1. Classification (GTDB taxonomy): domain Bacteria; phylum Pseudomonadota; class Gammaproteobacteria; order Enterobacterales; family Shewanellaceae; genus Ferrimonas; species Ferrimonas balearica_B. The sequence goes on along the minus strand of NZ_JAHVHV010000001.1, from coordinate 1,073,097 downwards.
CAGCAGGGGCGCGAAGGTGGTGCCCTGCACCAACAGCGAAAAGAGCACCACGGCGAACACCATGGACTGCACCGTCCACCAGCCCGGCAGCGCCACCGGCAACGACAGCACCAGGGCCACGGCGATGGCGCCGCGCAGCCCGCCCCACCCCAGCAGCAACGGCCAGCCCCGGGGCAAGGGGCGTCCGGCCAGTCGCAGCGCCCCCTGACAGAAGTAGACGCCGGCAAAGCGGCCGACGATGGCGGCGACGATGGCGATGGCCATGGCCCAGTAGCGCTCCAGGAACATATCAAAGGTGATCACCAGCCCCATCAGGCAGAAGATGAGCAGGTTGAACAGCAGGCCGAACCACTCCAGGCCGTCGCTGAGCTTGGGGATGGCGGCGGACTCGGCCCGGGCGAGCCCCGCCCGGCACACCAGGGCCGCGGCGGCGGAGGCCATGATCCCGGAGACGTGAAACAGGTGCTCGGCGATAAAGAAGCTGCCAAAGGCCAGCAGCAGCAAGGCGATCATCCCCAAGTCCTCCCGGGCCAGGTAGCGGATGATCCCCTGCCCCACCAGCCCCAGTACGACGCCCACCAGCACCCCGCCGACAAACACCAGGGCGAAGCGCCCGGCGATGGCCAGGATGCTGGGGTCCGCCATCGGGTTCTGGGCCAGGCCCATTACCAGGGTAAAGAGCACCACGGCGGTGGCATCGTTGAGCAGGCTCTCCGCTTCGAACAGCGTGGCCAGATCCTTGGGGGCGTGCAGCCGGCTCAGGGTGGCCACCACGGCGACAGGGTCTGTGGCGGAGAGGATGGCGCCGGTCAGGGCCGCCATCATCAGCGGAAAACCGGTGGGGTGGCCCACGGCCCACCAGATCACCAGGGCGCAGACGGCGCCGGTGAGGATCACCCCCACGGTGGCCAGAAACAGCGCCCGGCCGGCCCAGAGCTTGAGCATCGAGGGGGAGAGGCACCAGGCGGCCTGGAAGATGAGGATGGGCAGGAAGAGGTAGAACACCTGGTCCTGCACGAACTCGGCGCGCAGGCCGATGTCCCAGCCGAAGGTGGTGATGAGCAGTCCGGCCCCCACCCCGCTGGCCAGGCAGGACAGGGTGATCTCAAGGCCGGTAATGCGGTTAAGCAGCGCCCCGGCCATCACCATGGCCACGAAGGCCAGCACCTGGCCCAGCAAGGTTAAGGTTTCCATCCGCGCGCCCCTCGGTTTTGCCCAAGTATTGTTCAGACCGGATTTACGCACAAAAAAGCCCCGCGGGTGCGGGGCTTTTTGCAGGTCCGGTCGGCTTACTCCGCCAGTTCGGCGATCTGGCCGCGCCAGTAGGCGGGGCCAGACTCGTGGACGTTGTTGCCGGTGGAGTCCACCGCCACGGTCACCGGCATGTCTTCCACCTCAAACTCGTAGATGGCTTCCATGCCCAGCTCCTCGAAGGCCACCACGCGGGATTGCTTGATCGCCTTGGCCACCAGGTAGGCGGCGCCGCCGACGGCCATCAGGTAGACGGACTGGTGGTTGGCGATGCTCTGCACCGTGGCCGGACCGCGCTCGGCCTTGCCGATCATCCCCATCAGGCCGGTTTCGGAGAGCATCTGCTCGGTGAACTTGTCCATCCGGGTGGCGGTGGTGGGGCCAGCCGGACCCACCACTTCGTCGCCCACGGCGTCCACCGGGCCCACGTAGTAGATAAAGCGGCCTTTAAAGTCCACGCCCTCGGGCAGGCCTTCGCCGGAGTCCAGCAGGTCCTTGATGCGCTTGTGGGCGGCGTCACGGCCGGTGAGGATCTTGCCGTTGAGCAGCAGCACGTCGCCGGCTTTCCAGCTGCGCTGCTCCTCGGGGGTGATGTTGTCCAGGAACACCCGCTTGACGTTGTCGCCGGCCTCCTGGGCCACCTCCGGCCAGTCCTCCATCTTGGGTACCGGCAACTGGGCCGCGCCGGTGCCGTCTAGGTGGAAGTGGACGTGGCGGGTGGCGGCGCAGTTGGGGATCATCACCACCGGCTTGGAGGCAGCGTGGGTGGGCGCGGATTTGATCTTCACGTCCAGCACCGTGGTCAGGCCGCCCAGGCCCTGGGCGCCGATCCCCAGCTTGTTGGCGCGCTCGAAGATCTCCAGGCGCAGCTTCTCCTCGGCGGTTTCGGCGCCGCGCTCTTGCAGTTCGTGGATGTCGATGGACTCCATCAGGGCCTCTTTGGCCATCACCGCCGCCTTCTCGGCGGTACCGCCGATGCCGATCCCCAGCATGCCCGGGGGACACCAGCCGGCGCCCATGGTGGGCAGGGTCTTCTCTACCCACTCGGCGATGTCGTCGGAGGGGTTCAGCATCACCATCTTGGATTTGTTCTCGGAGCCACCGCCTTTAGCGGCGATCATCACCTCGATGGTGTCACCGGGCACCATGTCGATGTGCACCACGGCCGGGGCGTTGTCCTTGGTGTTTTTCCGCGCGCCGGCCGGGTCGGCCACGATGGAGGCGCGCAGCGGGTTGTCCGGGTTGGAGTAGGCGCGACGCACCCCTTCATCCACCATCTGCTGAACGGTGAGATCGCTGTCCCACTGCACCTGCATGCCGATTTTGACGAAGCAGGTGACGATGCCGGTGTCCTGGCACAGCGGGCGGTGGCCCTGGGCGCTCATGCGGCTGTTGATCAGGATCTGGGCGATGGCGTCCTTGGCCGCCGGGTTGATCTCCTTGGCGTGGGCCTCGGTCATCGCGTCGATGAAATCTTTGGGGTGATAGTAAGAGATGTACTGCAAGGCATCAGCCACTGAGCTGATGAAGTGCTCTTTCTGGATCACGGCCATTTTCTACTCCACAGGGCATCCGGCCCTTTGTTTACTATGCCTGTGTTTTCAGGCGCTTTTCGTTATCCCCCTATGATACCCCCGCCGGGGCCATGGGCGCCAGAGTTTGATCCTCGTCACACCGGTGGCCCTATCCCCTTTGAAGCGCTCAGAAAATGGACAATTGGGCCACCCTGTGCCACCACTATGGAAGCCAATCTGAGGGCTGTGATGCCCAAACTTGTGAGCCATGGGAGAGTGATTATGCAACGACGTGAATTGATTCGATTGGGACTGGTGGGCGCCGCAGCCACCCTGGTGGCCCCCAGACAGGTGCTGGCCGGGGTTCAAGGCACCCCCATGGCCGGCGGCGTGTACTACACCAAGGACGCCCCAGGGCGCTGGAGCAAGAAGGTGGCCGGCCACCTGCCGGTGATCGAAGTGGATAAGGGCGCCGGGAAGGTCAAGGTGATCACCGGGCACGAGATGAAAGGGTACGAGCACTACATCGTCAAGCACACCCTGCTGGACGCCAACTTCCAGTTCATCAACGAGCGGGTGTTTGACCCGATGAAGGACGCCGCCCCCATCTCCGAGTTCGAGCTGGCCGGCTACAGCGGTCCCCTCTACGCCCTGAGCATGTGCAACCTGCACGATGTATGGCTGGAGATGGCCGAGGTGTGAACCGCCAACCCTCCACGACAAACGGGGCCATCAGGCCCCGTTTTGACGTCCGATGCCGGCGTCACTTTTGCCGGTAGAAGCCGTCTTTCCAGCAGATGGGCAGGGCTTCGCCGGAGGGGAAGCTCAGGTGATCCTTGGTGCACAGCTCCGGGTCGGCCAGATCCTCCCCGCACTGGTACTGCACCATGACGCTGTCCACGAAGGGGTTGATCAGCGCCGAGGTGTCCGCCACCTCCACCAGATCGCCGGACTCAGTCTCTCTTAATAACATCGCTTTACTCCTTACCACCCTCAATCTGTTAAGTGTAGATGAGCCTACTGCGCCTCCGGGGGCGGCTCACTGCCCACCCAGCCGCCGCCCATGGCGCGGAACAGCGCCACCAGGTTGGCCTGCTGGGACAAACGCAGGCTGATGAGATCCTGCTCCGCCTGGTAGTAGTTGCGCTGGGAGTCCAGTACCGAGAAAAAGTCGTCCACCCCTTGACGGAAGCGCAGATCCGACAGCTCATAGCTGTCCTTGTAGGCCATTACCAGTTGCTGCTGAGCCTGGTACTGGTCCTCCAGGTTCTCCCGGGCCGCCAGCGCGTCCGCCACCTCCTGGAACGCCAGTTGGATGGTTTGCTCGTACTGGTTCAGGGCGATCTCCCGATCCGCCTTGGCCACTTCCAGGTTCCCGCGCAGCTCACCCCAGTGGAAGATGGGCGCGGTGATGGAGGGGGTGAAGTTCCAGCTGCGGGCATCGCCACTGAACAGGTCGTCCAGCTCGGCGCTCAAAAGTCCTGCGGTGGCGGTCAGCGAGATGTTGGGGAAGAACGCCGCCCGGGCCGCGCCGATGTTGGCGTTGGCGCCGCGCAGGCTGTGCTCGGCGGAGCGGATGTCCGGGCGCTGCACCAGCATGGCCGAAGGCATCCCCACTTCCACCGGCCCCAGGGCGATCTCCCGGCTGCCGTCCGGCAACAGTATGGGGTCGTAGCCGGTGCCCACCAGCACCGCCAGGGCGTTGATGTCCGCCGCCACCCGGTTGTTAAAGTTCGCCATGTCCACCTGGGCGATGGCCACGGTGACCTGGGCCTGGGCCACGTCCAGCCCGGTGGCCACGCCGTTGTCGAAGCTTTGCTGGGTCAGGGCCAAAGAAGCTTTCTGGGTTTCCAGGGTCTCCCTGGCCAGATTCAGCAGGGCCCGGTCCGCCGCCAGGGTCAGGTAGGCGGTGATTACCTGGCTGACGATGGCGATGTGGGTGTTGCGCCGGGCCTCGTCGGTGGCCAGGTAGGCCTGCAGGGCCGTCTCTTCCAGGCTGGCCAGGCGGCCCCAGAAGTCGATTTCGTAGCCAAACAGGCCGATGTCGATGTTGTACTGGCGATTGATGGTGCTGTCCGCTCCGGTTACTGCCTCACCCAGGCGCTGGTTCACGCCGCTGGCACCGATGTCGATGTTGGGGAATTTCTCCGAGCGCTGCACCCCGTATAGGGCCTCGGCCCGGCGCAGGGTCTGTATCGCAATGCGCATGTCGCGGTTGTGCTCCAGCGCCCGCTCGATCATCACCTGCAGGCGGGGATCCAGCACGAACATCCGCCAATCCTCGATGGCGCTGTTGCCCTCGTCGGCATCGCCGGCGCTTTCAGGCCAGAACTCGTCCACCGGCGAGGGCGGGGTTTCGTACTCCGGGGCCATGCTGCAGCCGGTGGCCAGCAGCGCCGACAGCATCAGGGCGACTAGGGATCGATTCATGCGCCCTCCTTCACCGCCGCCGGTTCCGGCGCCTTACGGTGGGCCAGTCGACTGACAAAGACAAAGAACATGGGTACGAAGAACACCCCGAGGAAGGTGGCGGTGATCACCCCGCCAATCACCCCGGTGCCTACGGCGTTCTGGGCGCCGGAGCCGGCGCCGCTGGAAATTGCCAGGGGCAGCACGCCGAAGCCGAACGCCAGGGAGGTCATCAGGATGGGACGCAGACGCACCCGGGCAGCGTGCAGGGCCGCGTCCACCATGTCGGCGCCCTCCTCGTAATACTGCTTGGCGAACTCGACGATCATGATGGCGTTCTTGGCGGACAGGCCAACGGTGGTGAGCAGCCCCACCTGGAAGTAGACGTCGTTGTCCAGGCCCCGAAGTCCGGTGGCGATCACCGCCCCAAGCACCCCAAGGGGCACCACCAGGATCACCGCAAAGGGCACGCTCCAGCTCTCGTACAGCGCCGCCAGACAGAGGAAAACGATGAGGATCGAGAGCACATAGAGGGCCCCGGCCTGGCCGCCGGCCTCGCGCTCCTCGTAGGAGAGGCCGGTCCAGGCCACGCTGAGGTCATTGGGCAACTGCGACACCAGCTGCTCCATGGTGGTCATCGCTACCCCGGTGCTGATCCCCGGACGGGGTTCGCCCTGGATCTGCATGGCGGAGACCCCGTTGTAGCGCTCCAGACGCGGCGAGCCGTACTCCCACCGGGTGGTGGTGATCGCCTTGAGCGGCACCATCTCCCCCTGGTTATTGCGCACGTACCAGAAATCGATGTCGGCGGGCACCATGCGGTAGCTGGCGTCGGACTGCACGTACACCTGCTTGACCCGGCCCCGGTCGATAAAGTCGTTGACGTAGGTACTGCCGAAGGCGGTGGAGAGGGTGTCGTTGATGGTGTTGATGTTGACCCCCAACGCCTCCGCCTTGAGCTGGTCAATCTCAATCACGAACTGGGGCGTGTCATCCAGGCCGTTGGGCCGCACGTTGGTCAGTGTTGGGTTCTGCATTGCCATCCCCAGCAGCTGGTTGCGCCCCTGCATCAAGGCGTCGTGCCCCGCCCCGGTTCGGTCCTGCAGGAACATATCAAAACCGGTGGCGGTCCCCAGCTCGATGATCGCCGGGGGCGCGAAGACGAACACCATCGCCTCCTTGATCTGGAAAAACGCCCTCTGGGCCCGCTGCATCGCCGCCCACACCGAGGTCTCCTCCGTGCCCCGCTCCTCAAAGGGCAGCATGTTCATAAACATGATGCCGGCGTTGGAGCCCCGGCCGGCGAAGCTGAAGCCCGCCACCGCGAACACCGAGGCTACGGAGTCAGTTTCATTCTCCAGGAAGTAGCTTTCGGCCTTTTTCAGCACCTCCACCGTCTGTGACTGGGTGGAGCCGGTGGGCAGCATCACCATGCCGATCATCACCCCCTGATCCTCGTCCGGCAGGAAGCTGGTGGGCAGACGGGTCATCATGTAGCCGGCCACCGCCCCCAGGGCGATGAAGATCAGCATAAAGCGGCCCATGCGGCGAATCAGGGTGCCCACGTGGCCGACGTAGCCGTTGGTGGCCTTGTCGAAGGTGCGGTTGAACCAGCCGAAGAAGCCTTTGTCGCTGCCACCGCCGTGGCCGGGCTTCATCAGGGCCACACAGAGGGTGGGCGTCAGAATGAGGGCCACCAGCACCGACAGCGCCACCGCGGTGACGATGGTGATGGAGAACTGGCGGTAGATGATGCCGGTGGTGCCGCCGAAAAACGCCATGGGCACGAACACCGCTGAGAGCACCATGCCGATCCCCACCAGGGCACCGGAGAGCTGCTTCATCGATTTTCGGGTGGCTTCGAGGGGGGGCAGGCCCTCCTCCTCCATCACCCTCTCTACGCCCTCCACCACCACGATGGCGTCGTCCACCAGCAATCCGATGGCGAGCACCATGGCAAACATGGTCAGGGTGTTGATGCTGTAGCCCAGGGCCAGCAGCACCGCCATGGTCCCCAGAACCACCACGGGGATGGCGATGGTGGGGATCAGGGTGGCGCGGAAGCTTTGCAGGAAGAGGAACATCACCAGGAACACCAGCACCACGGCTTCGATTAAGGTGTGGATCACGTTCTCGATGGAGAGGCGCACGAAGGGGGTGGTGTCATAGGGCACCCGCATCTCCACCCCGGGGGGAAAGAGCGAGCGCAGCTCGTCGATGCGATCGTTGACGGCGTTCATGGTGTCCAGGGCGTTGGCCCCGGTGGCCAGGGAGATCCCCATGCCGCTGGCCGGCTGGGCATTGTAGCGAGCCACGGTGCTGTAATCCGCCGCCCCCAGCTCCACCCGGGCCACGTCCCGAATGCGCACCTGTGAGCCGTCCGGGTTCACCTTGAGCAGAATTTGCTCGAACTCTTCGGGGGTGCGCAGCAGCGAGCGGGCGGTGATGGTGGCGTTGAGCTGCTGGCCATCCACCATGGGGCTGGCCCCCAGCTGGCCGGCGGAGACCTGGGTGTTCTGCTCGGCGATGGCGGCGGTAACGTCACTGGGGTTCAGGCCGTAGCTTTCCAGCCGGTTGGGATCCAGCCAGATCCGCATGGCGTACTCGGCGCCAAACAGCTGCACCGAGCCCACCCCGGCGACCCGGCTGATGGGATCCTGCAGGTTACTGGCGACAAAATCCGACAGGTCGGTGTCGGTCATGGTGCCGTCAGCGGAGTAAAAGGCGATCACCATCAGGAAGGTGTCGCTGGATTTTTCCACCACCACCCCCTGACGCTGGACCACTTCCGGCAGCTTGGCGGTGGCCCCGGAGACCTTGTTCTGCACCTGCACCTGGGCGATGTCCGGATCCGTGCCCGCTTCGAAGGTCAGGGTGATGATGCTGTTACCGAAGGAGTCGGACTCGGCGGAGAGGTAGCGCAGGCCGTCCAGGCCGGTGAGCTCCTGCTCAATCACCTGGGTGACCGTCTCCTCGGCGGTCTTGGCGGAGGCGCCGGGGTAGAAGGCGGAGACCTGGATCGCCGGCGGGGCGATGTTGGGATACTGAGCGATGGGCAGCTGCACCAGGGAGAGCACCCCAGCCAGCATGGCCAGGATCGCCAACACCCAGGCGAACACCGGCCGGTCGATGAAGAAGTTGGCCATGGTGTCCCCCTACCCTTGGTTGTCCAGTTCCCGTACGGTGCCCACGGGCACCCCGGGGCGAACGAACTGGAGTCCCTCCAAAATCACCTTGTCACCGGGGGCCAGACCGTCGCTGATCAGCCAGTCCTGGCCCACCATCTCGTCGGCTTCCACCACCCGCTGCTCCACCTTGTCGTCTTTGACCAGCATCACCGTGGCTTCACCCTTGGCGTTGCGGGTCACCCCGCGGGCCGGCACCAGCAGGCCCTGGGGCACCACCCCCTTGACCAGCTCGGCACGGACGAACATGCCCGGCAACAGCAGGTTATCGGGGTTGGGGAAGGTGGTGCGGATGGTGAAGGTTCCGGTGCCGGTATCCACGTTGATGTCGGCAAACTTGAACTGCCCCTCGTAGCCATAACGGGAGCCGTCGTCGAAGTAGAGTTTCACCTTGGCGGCATCCTGGCGCACCAGTTCGCCGGAGGCCCAGTCGCGGCGCAGTTGATTCAGCGCCCGGCTCGACTCGGTGACGTCGACGAACATGGGGTCGAACTGCTGCACCGTCACCAAAGCCTCGCCCTGGTTGCCGGTCACCAGGGCGCCGACGGTGACGGTGGAGCGCCCCGCCAGGCCGGTGATGGGCGCGTAGACCCGGGTGTAATCGAGATTGATCTGGGCGGTGGTGACCGCCGATTGCGCGGTGGCCACTTCGGCCTCCGCCTGCTGGAAGTTGGCCAGGGCGTCATCGTAGTCCTGACGGGAGACCGCCCGGGCCTCCACCAGGGTTTCGTAACGGTCGGCACGGTTTTTCGCGGTTTTGAGGTTGGCCCGGGCCTTGGAGAGATCCGCCTGGGCGCGTCTGAGATCCGCCTCATAGGGCGCGGGATCGATCTGGTAGAGCTGCTCGCCCTCCTGCACCAGTGCCCCTTCGGTGAACAGCTGCTGCTGCACGATGCCGGTGATCTGCGGCCGCACCTCCGCTTCCAGGGAGGCCTTGGTGCGCCCAGCCAGTTGCACGGACACCGTGACCTGCTGGGCGGCCAGGGTTACCACCCCCACCTCGGCGGCCTGTGGCGGCCCCTGCTGAGGGGCATCCCCGCCACAGGCGGACACCATCACGGCTAACAGGCTGGCCCCAACTGCGTTTCGCATCACCATCTTGCCCGCTCCCAAGTTGCTACGATCCGGTCGATCCCGTGAACAAAAGCTAGCAAAGATTGGGCAGTTGGGGACGAAAGGCGCGGTTGGGCGTCAGTCGGTCACCCGATAATTTCGGGCCTGTTCCAAGCCCTTGGCGATGGGCACCAGCAGCACCAGCAGCGCGCCGACCGCAAAGAAGCCGAGGATCACCAACAGCGCCTGCTGAATGCTAAACAAGTCCGCCACCAGGGCAAAGGAGACGCTGCCAAGGATGGTCGCCACCCGGCCAAACAGCCCCCAGTAGCCGAACATCATGGCGCTGTAGGCCTTGGGGGTCAGCAGGCCAACGATGGTGCGGCTGGCGCTCTGGGTAGAGCCCAGGCCAGAGCCGGCCAGCAAGGCACACACCATAAAGAGGCCGTTTTCCGAGACGCCAAACAGCGCCGCCAGCTCCGACAGGAAGTAGATGGAGAGCACCCCTAGCACCCACCAGATGAGGGTCAGGAAGATGGTGGCCTTGGGGCCGATGCGGGTCTCCAAAAAGCCAAAGCCCAGGGCGCCCAGGAAGGCGGAGACCTGCAGGGCGAGGAAGATCCCGGTTTTCTCGGGGCCGGTCAGGGTCAGTTCGGAGTCGACGTAGATGCCGAAGAACTTGATGACAATGGCCATGCCGGCGGAGTAGAGGGTGAACACCAAAAAGAACTGGAACAGGGCCGGCAGGGTTTTGGTCAGCTGCCAGCAGTGGCTGAGGCGCTGCCAGGTGTGGCGCCACACCTCGCCCCACCCTACCCGCTCGGTGCGCTGGCCGCGGTCCTTGAGCCAGAGCACTGTGGGCAGGGCCACCAGAATAAAGTAGAGGGCCACCACCAGCATGGCGGTCTGGTTCTGTTCGATGTAGCGCGCCAGGTCTGTCTCGGCGCTGACGGTCACCACGCCAAAGAGCACGATCACCAGGCTCAACAGCCCCCCCAGGTAACCCACCCCCCAGCCGATGCCGGAGATGAGACCCATGTTCTCGGGGGTGGAGAGATCGGTCAGGAAGCTGGCGCAGAACACCTCGGAGAGCATCCAGGCGGTGTTACTGATGGTGATAAGCAGAATCGCCCAGCCGATGGCCCCGGGCCCGACAAAGTAAAGCGACGCCGTGGCCAAAGAGCAGATCAGCATGTTGCCCAGCAAAAACCCCTTCTTGCGTCCGGTCAGGTCACACAGGGTGCCGAGCAGCGGCGCCAGCACCATGGCGGTGATGTTGGAGATCACCATGGCCAGGCCCCAGTGGCTGTTGCCCCACTGTGAGCCCTCAGGCACCAGGTGGTTCACGAAAAACGCGCTGTAGACGATGGTGATCACCACCGTCGTGTAGGCACTGTTGGCCACATCAAACATGGCCCAGCCAAAGATCTCGCGTTTGGTGACCGGCTCCGAGGCGCCCTGCTGCATAGGGAATGTCCAAAAAGAATCAGTAAAACAATAAGGTTACACCATCTGACCGGCACATTTGTGACGCAGTCGCCGCCGACATCGGGGTTCACGCCGCCCCCAATCGGCTTCGCCTGGCCAGGCTAAGTCTCGGTCAGAGCCGACGTCCGGCGCGCCAGGGCAAAGCGTGATCCAGCGCACAAAGCCCACCCAAGACCTACCTTATGGCTTTTTTAGACTACGTTTAGGTGCTTTAATGAGCCCATTGGTGGCTTAGGGGCACCCTTTGGTTGGGTGGGCCAGACGTTAGGAAGCCACGTTCATTGTGCGGACGGCACGCCGTCAACGACCCCCGGAGGCCCCAATGTTGATTTTTACCTGTCCCAAAGAGGGCGTTCGGATCCCCTACCTGCCCAGTGCTTCCAAGGTGCGCCAGTTTCGACGGCTCACCCAACTGGCGGAGGCCATCGGCCGGCATCCCAATCTGGGCACCACCGCACAGACGCTGTTCAATACCGGTGACAAGTCCCTGCTGCTGCGCTGTCAGCGCTGCGGCGGTGAGGGCCAGGTTTTGATCAAACACCTGCTTAAGGGCACCGGTCGCACCGGGCCGCGCTGCCGGTGCCTGAAGGAGGCCGCATGAAAGTCCTGCTGATTGTGGCGGCCCTTTGGGGGCTGTCCGGCTGCGCCGTCCAGGCCAATCCCGAGCCGGGCCATGTCGGCCAACAGGCCCAGAACGAGTCCGCGCCGGCCAAGCCCAGCTTCCACCAACTGATGATGTACTGAGGAGTCGCTTATGAACGCGTTTGTCCAAAAACTGCGATCCGTCGGCCGGATGTTTGCCGCCACCTTTATGGCGTCCCTGGGGTTGCTGCTGGTGGTGATGCAACCGGACGCCCTCTCCTGGGGCTCGGCCGCGGTGTTCTCCCTGTTCGCCTGGTCCACCTGGCCCTGTGAGGTGGTCTGATGGTGCTGGCACCCGAAGACTTTCGCCGCCTGGAAACCCACCTGACCCTCGCTTTGGCCGGCGTGGTGCGCTGCAAGGCGCACCCGGCACAATACCGGGACGAGTTGGATGAGGTGGCCCGGCAAACCGCCAAGGCACTGGTGGCGGTCAACGAGCTGTTGGCCAACGCGACCCACACCATTCAGGGCGAGGCCCCGCTGCCGTACAGCCAGCCCTAAACCCACTTCGCTTTGTTCATCCCCCACTCGTGTTTCGGTTTGGCCATGGAGGGCGCCATCACGGGGTTCGGCCCATCGTGCCGCTTCTCGCCCCCGCACCATCAGTGCGCCCTTAAGGGGCGTTTTTTTTTGCCCAAAGAACCACCGTGATCACGATCACACAACGGACACAAAGACACATTAAAGAGACCTTGGTACTTTTAATTGCGCCTATTCGTCCGTATTATGCACCTCAACAGATTGGTGTTCACCGGAGAGCGTTATGAGTCAACTGATTGTGGTCGTCGGCCTTGCCTGCCTTGTGGCCTGGCTGGCCACCTCCCCCAAAGGGGGAGGCCGAGATGAATGACAAGGTACTGCAGTTGGCCCAGCATCCGCTCTTCCACCTGCTGGTTATCTTCCTGCTGATGGGGCACGACCTGGTCGCGGCCTTTGCCCGATAAATCGAGTTTAGGGCGAATTAAGAATCCCCTCCGGTGTGTCCTTGGGGGATTGAAAGAATCAAATCATGGCCTTTCGGCCAAATAAATGCGCCACCTAATTAATGGGGCGGAATTTTCGCGGAGAAGCGAGTCAAAGCTCGATAAATTACCGAGTTTAGCCGTGTAGTGCTTCGCCACTTTTATGCGCATACCACTGCGCCAAACGAAATATTGAATCCATCAATCTTTCCAACTTATATAGAGATATGACGATGAAAAAGATGAGCGCTATTACACTGGCTTTGGCTTCCACCTTGTCCGTCCCCGTATTGGCCGAACAAGAATCCCGCATCAGTGGTGAATTGATCATTGCCACCGGTTACCTGTCCACCAACTCCAACTTGAGCACCGAGGGTGACCGCCGTCTGACGGATCTCAATAGCAAAGGCTCCCACACCAACGAATTTATCGTCATGCCGCTGGGCAACATCGCTTACGAACTGGGTGACAGCCGTAACCAGCGTGTCTACCTAGGCACCTCCCGGGATGACCTGGCGGTGGGCGATCTGGCCTTTGAGATTGGCTACCAGTACGACTTTGCCAACGGCACCCAGGTGGATTTCGCCATCCTGCCCACCGTGGTGCGCGGCGAGGTGTGGGCCAACCCCTACGACACCACCGGCAACCGCACCAAAGAGGATGTTGAGGGCATGGCCTACCGACTTAAGATCAACAACCTGATGAACTCCGGTTTCTCAATGGACATGGGCTTTGCCACCCAGGAGGTGGACAACGAGGGCATCGAGCACGAAAGCCTGCACCGGGACGCGGACACCTACTACTTCAAGGGCAGCTATCGCGCCATGTTCAGCGCGTCATCCGGCCTTGTCACCTCCTTCGCCTATCTCCATCACGACGCCGAAGGCGACGCGGCCACCTTCGACCAGTACAAGGCGGAGATGACCTACTTCCGCCACAGCAATGGGCACTCCCTGGCGCTGACCGGCAGCTACGCCTATCGCGAGTACGACGCCATGAACCCCATCTTCAACAAGGAGCACACCGACGATCGTTACGAGTTGTTCCTGGCCTACGAACGCGCCAACTTTATGGGCTGGCAAAACTGGAGCCTGGTCTCCTTTAATGGCGTCAAGTTCAACACCTCGAACATCAAGTTTTATGAGAGCGATGAATACCTGACCTCCATTGGCCTGAGCTACAAGTTCTAATTATCGATAGAGATAATTATAAATTGGTAAATCCATAGGTTATTTGGTGCTCTACGACCTATTGATTCAATGACACAGGATATTGGACAACAGCCCACGTCACTGACGAAATGAATTAAGCCGACGGATATCCACCGGCAACCCAACTCAATAAGGCATATGGATATTTCATGACTCTCTGAAAAAACAGGGAGGGCCGACGGGTGTTTCATATTCAGCGCAAAGGGTTTTGATCATCGTCCAAATCACCCTCTTGGGGCCGGCAAAGCGATTCGCTCGGTCGGCCCCAAGAGCCCCACACCCATTCAATGAACCGACCAGGGCAAAGGTCACGCCCTCGTTTGGCGTGCTCGGCCGTAAAAGGCCCAGGAGAGACCATGAACCGCGTCCCTCACATTCTGTTTTTGGCCCTGCTGCTGGCCCTATCGGCCCCGCTGAGTGCGGACGATGCGGGCGTCGAGATCTTCGAGCCCACGCCCCCGGTGGACAGCAAAGACTCTGTGGTGATCCCCATTGTCGGCGCCATGGACAGCACCGGCATGATAGCCGGTGCCGTGGCCTCGGTGACCGGTGTAGGCCAGCCCCACGCCCAGTTGGTGGGCTTTGGTGCCTATTCGGTCAATGACAGCTACATCACCTTCCTGGGCTACTACAACTACGCGCTGTCCGAGCGCTGGACCCTGGACGCCTCTGCCCTGCAGGCGGAGTTCACCGACAGCACCTTCTATCTGGACCAAATGTTTGCCAATCCGGTGGGCGGTCAAATGGATACCGCCCTGGACGCGTCTTACCTTCAGCGGGATCTCTATCTGACGTTTCGCTACCTGCTGGGCCAGGATGAGGAAGCGGCCAGCCGGCTGCAACTCTCCTCGGGCTTGCCTGTCGCCCCGGAGCGCATCGCCCGCACGGTAGTGGAGTTTGAGCCTTTCTACCAAACCCGGGACCTGCGCACCGCCCAAAGCGACAATATTGAGGGCAAAACCTATGGCCTGAGCGCCACCTTAGACCGGGATACCCGGGATTTCTGGCCCTCTCCCAGCCGGGGTTACCACAGCTACGCCAAGGTGCTGCGCGACTGGGGCGGCAGCGAACGCGCCGCCTACACCCGTTGGGAAGCGCAGTACACCCACTATCTGGACCTGGGCCAAACCGCCTGGGCCCGCCAACAGACCCTGGCCCTGACCGGCTACCTGTCCGACATCCCCACCTGGGATAAGGCCAGCCCCTGGCGTCAGCCGGACTGGTTTGCTCAATCGGTACTGGGCGGGTCCGAGCGTTTGCGGGGCTTTGGCAACGATCGCTTCAACGATCGCAGTGCCCTCTTTTATGGGGTGGAGTACCGCACCATTCCCCAGTGGCAGCCCCAAAGCCGCATCCCCTTTTTCAATCGCTACGACTTTCCCTGGTGGCAGTTCGCCCTCTTTGCCGAACTGGGCAAGGTGGAGAGCCGCTTTGACTTGGGCGATCTGCACAGCGAGATGGAGTGGAGCGCCGGGTTTGGGCTGCGCTTTTTTATCGAGCGCATGGTGGCCCGGGCCGACTTTGGCTTCAGTGGCGAAGAGAGCCTCTTCCACTTTACCGTCAACCAGGCGTTCTAAGCTTCGTCTCCGTCTCTGGCGCGGCTGGCCCCAAGGCGGCCGCGCCCCAGGGGCCCCCTGTCACGCCCGGGAGCGTGATCCCGATCACATCAATCACAACTCGTTGCCAATATGTGCTCTTTCGCATTGCTTATGCGCCTATTCGTCCGCATAATCCACCACATCGTCTCATTGGAGACTTTTACTGACCTGGCCCGATTGACCGCTGATGCGCACAACGGACTTCACAACGATTGAAATGAGAGACACCGACATGAACAAGACCTCCCTCAACGCTGCCCTGGCCCTGGTGTTCCCCGCCCTGCTGGTGGGTTGCGCCAAAGAGTCCCCGGCTGAAGCCGCGGCCCCCTCGTTGCGTCCGGCGCTGGTGGAAACCGTCAACGCCCAGGTCAGTGCCAGTCACCACTTCTATGGGGCAGTACGCGCTTCCAACCGTGCGGAGCTGTCGTTCCAGGTCGGTGGTCGGCTTATCGAGATGCACGTTGAGGAGGGTGACCGGGTGGTAGCGGGCCAGGTGCTGGCCAAGCTGGATCCCAAGGACGCCGAGCTGACTCTGGCTTCCGCCCAGGCCGAACTCAACCGGGTGCGCTCCGATTACCAGCGCGCCCTGGCCATCTTCGAGAAGAGCCAGGCGATTTCGGTGGCGGATCTGGAGGAGATCAGCACCAAGGTGGAACTGGCGGGTCTGCGAGTGATGGAAGCCCAGCGCGCGGTCAACGACACCACCCTCACCGCCCCCTTTGACGGCATCATCGGCGACCGCCTGGTGGACAACCACATCCAGGTGGCCGCCAACCAGGCCGCCTTCGTTATCCACGATCTGGAGCTGCTGGAAGTGGCCATCAACGTGCCGGATCGGATCGTGGCCGCCGGTGGCTACCAGGTGAACGGTGTGGCGGAGATCGCCGCCCTGCCCGGTCGGCAGTTCGACGTTGAGATGAAGAGCTACACCACCACCGCCAACGAGGCCTCCCAGAGCTACCAGGTGACCTTCAGCTTCGCCGAACTGGGCGACGCCGTGGTGCTGCCGGGCATGGCGGCCAAGGTGATCCCCTTTGCCGACGGCACCCAGAAAGCGGTCACCGTGCCCCTGACCGCCCTGGTACCGGACAATCTGGGCAACAAGTTTGTCTGGGTGGTGGGCGAGGACAACAGCGTTCACCAGCGTACCGTCAGCGTCGGCGAGATCAGCCACAACCGCGTGGCCGTCAGCCCCCTTGAGGACGGCGAGCGGGTGGTGATCGCCGGGGTCTCCACCCTGGTAGAAGGCCTGGTTATCCAGCCCACCGAGCAGATTTGACGCGCAAGCCACGCGTCCACCGACTTGGCGTTGTTATTGACGCCAAATGACTGATTCCACTGAGGCAATCCCATGAACATCGCACAATCCGCCATCGCAAAACGCACCACCAGCTGGGTACTCATTCTTCTCGTCCTGCTGGGCGGTTGGATGAGCTACGAAAAGCTGGGTCGCTTTGAAGATCCGGAGTTCGTCATCCGCCAGGCCGTGGTGGCCACCCAGTACCCGGGGGCCACCGCTCAGGAGGTGGACAACGAGATCACCGATGTCATCGTGGGTGCCCTGATGGGGATGCAGGAGGTGTACGAAATCACCTCCACCTCCAAGCCGGGCGTCTCCGAGGTGATCGTGGAGATGGACCGCGCCTTCACCGCCGGTGAGGCCGAGATCCAGCAGGTGTGGGACAAGCTGCGCCGCAAGGTGGCGGACGCCGCCCTGGCGCTGCCGCCCGGGGCCGGTCAGCCCTACGTCAATGACGATTTCGGTGACGTCTACGCCATGTACTACGCCGTTACCGGCGAAGGCTACAGCTTCAAGCAGATCCAGGACTACGTGGACATGCTGGCCCGGGAGCTCTCTCTGGTGCCCGGCGTCGCCAACGTGGCCATCCAGGCCGAGCAGGAGGAGCGCATCTTTGTCGAGGTGGACAGCGCCCGTGCCCGCGCCCTGAACGTCTCCATGGATCAGGTGTACGACGTGCTGGCCAAGCAGAATACCGTCAGCATGGCCGGCACCCTGCAAACCGGCGACATGAACGTCAACGTGATCCCGGTGGCCAGCATCGCCAGCTTCGAGGACATCAAGCAGCTGAAGATCGCCCTGAATGACTCCGTCGTTCGCCTGGGGGACATCGCCACCATCACCCGCGGCTACGCCGACATGACCGAGCTGGTGCGCTACAACGGCCAGCCGGCCATCGGCCTTGGGATCTCCAACGTCTCCGGCGGCAACGTGGTGGTGATGGGGGATGCGGTTCAGGCGCGCCTGGCCGAACTGGACGATCGCCGGCCCCTGGGGATGGAGCTTAACCCCATCTCCCTGCAGTCGGTGAGCGTGGCCGAAGCGGTGGACGCCTTTATCCTGAACCTCATCGCCGCGGTGGTGATCGTCTTTACCGTGCTGTTCTTCTTCCTGGGCCTGCGCTCCAGCATCATCATCGGCGGCGTACTGGTGCTGACCGTGGCCGGTACCCTGATCGTGATGCTGTTTGACGACATCGCCATGCAGCGGATCTCCCTGGGGGCGCTGATCATCGCCCTGGGCATGCTGGTGGACAACGCCATCGTGGTCACCGACGGCGTGCTCTCCCGCTTGCAGAAAGACCCGCAGGCGGATCGCAAGCAGGTGATTGGCGAGGTGGTCAAATCCACCCAGTGGCCCCTGCTGGGCGGCACCATCGTCGGGATCCTGGCCTTCAGCGCCATCGGCCTCTCCCCCTCCAACATGGGCGAGTACGCCGGCAGCCTGTTCTGGGTGATCCTCTACTCCATGATGCTCTCCTGGCTGTTCGCCATCACCGTGGTGCCCCTGCTGTGCCACGACTTCCTGGCGGTCAAGGCTGACCAGGCCCAGAAGCCCAGCCGCATCCTCGGCGCCTACAAGGCCTTCCTGGTGTGGGTACTGCACAACCGCAAGAAGTCCCTGGCCACCATCCTGACGGTGATGGTGCTGGGTGTGCTCTCCCTGCAGTTCGTGCCCCCGGGCTTTATGCCTGAGTCCGAGCGTCCCCAGTTTGTGGTGGACATCAACCTGCCCCAGGGCGCCGACTTCCAGCGCACCGCTGAGCTGGTGGCGCAGATCGAACAGGACGTGATGGCCAAAGAGGGGGTGACCGGCGTCACCAGCTTTATCGGTGCCGGTGGCCTGCGCTTTATGCTGATCTACAGCCCGGAGCCGGCCAACACCGCCTACGCCCAGCTGCTGGTGGACGTGGACCAGTTCGAGGTGATTAGCCCGTTGATTGAAACCCTGAATGCCGAGCTGTCCGCCAACTACCCGGACGCGGCCATCATGGCCTGGAAATTCATGCTCGGCCCCGGTGGCGGCAAGAAGATTGAAGCGGCCTTCTCCGGCCCGGACGCCCAGGTATTGCGCCAGCTGTCCGAGCAGGCCAAAGGCATCATGGCCAGCAACCCCATGCTGATGGCGATTCAGGATGACTGGCGTGACCAGGTGCCCACCCTGCGCCCGGTGTACGACGCCCAATCCGCCCAGCGCCTGGGGCTGACCACCCAGGAGATCAACGGCGCCATCGCCCAGACTCTCAACGGTCGTGAAGTGGGCGTGTACCGCGAAGGCAATGACCTGATCCCCATCCTGGCCCGGGCGCCGGAAGCGGAGCGTCAGCACCACCGTGCCGTGGAGAACACCGAGGTGTTCAGCCCGGCCCTGGGGGCCAACGTCCAGGTATCCCAGCTGGTGAACTCGGTGAACGTCACCTTCGAGGATGGCCTGATCAAGCGCATCGACCGGGTGCCCACCATCAAGGCCCAGGCCGATCCGGCCGCCGGGGTGCTCTCCTTCGAGGCGTTCGAGTCCATTCGCGTCCAGCTGGAAAGCGAGCTGACCCTGCCCCAGGGCTACAGCCTGCAGTGGCACGGTGAGTACAAGGACGCCAAAGAGGGCAACGAAGGTCTGGCCATCAGTGCACCCTACGGCTTCGCGGCCATGGTGCTGGCGGTGGTGTTCATGTTCAACGGCGTGCGTCAGGCCCTGGTGATCTGGCTGACCGTGCCCCTGGCCCTGGTGGGCGTGTCCGCCGGCCTGGTGCTGTTCCAGACGCCGTTCGAATTTATGGCCACCCTGGGCACCCTCTCCCTGGTGGGGATGATGGTGAAAAACGCCATCGTGCTGGTGGACCAGGCGGACCAGGACGTCAAAGCCGGGGTGACCCCCTACGACGCCATCATCGGCGCCGCCCTGAGCCGGGCCCGCCCGGTGGTGCTGGGCGCCACCACCACCATCTTGGGGGTGGCTCCGCTGGTCGCCGACGCCTTCTTCAAGTCGATGTCCGCGGTGATCATGGTGGGGCTGTTGGTGGCCACAGTGCTGACCCTGGTGGTGATCCCCCTCTACTACAGCCTGATCTTCCGGGTGAAGAACCCGGCTTAATCCACAGGGGCGTGGCCCGGCCACGCCCCAAGCCCGACGAGAGAAAGTCCATGTCTCGACACTCCTTTTACGCGAGCACCGAAGAGGCCCAGCTCCTCAAACACATCCGGGAGCAATCCGGCCTCGACACTGGCCAACTGGCCGCCCTGCTCTGCACCACGCCGGAAACCGTCCGGCGCTGGCAACGGGGCACCATGCGGGCCCGAGGCCCGGCGCTCGGTCTGCTGCGGGTGTTGGGCATGTCGCAAAGCTGGTCGGTGCGGGCGGCCATCCAGATTGGCAACTACAACCGGGCGCACCCCAAAGCGGTGGACCAGCCGGAGATCATCCGCGCCCTGTCCCAGGTGACCACGGCTTAAATCTCCCGGCAAAGGATGCCCACTGGGTCACAAATTCCGTTTCCGGGGTTTACCCCACTGGGGCTGGACTTCATTTTGAGCGGCGTAACGTTGTACAATCGCACCTAAACGATCCAAGAGAGTAACAAAATGGCAAGAAACCCCGCTTTCGCCGACACCGAGGAAGCCCAGATCCTCCAACACATCCGGAACAACACCGGCATGGACACCGCTCAACTGGCGGCGTTTTTCTGCACCACACCGGAAACCATTCGCCGCTGGCAACGCGGCACCATGCGGGCCCGGGGCCCGGCATTAGGTTTTTTGCGGATCATGGGCATGAACACCCGATGGTCGGTGCGTAACGCCATCAAAATCGGCAAGTTCAACCTGGAAAACCCGAAAGCGGTCGACACACCGCAAGCACTGGAAAACCTGGTTGGGTTTGGCGAAACACTCGACGACGTCTGATTCCCCGCAGCACCAAGGCCCCGTCTGAGTACGGGGCTTTTTTCCTTCGGACTGAGGCCATTAGGCTCAGCTTCGCTGCATCCCCCCCGCAAAATGGTGTCAGTCTGCCCCGGTTCAATCGGCGCGGGCGATTGGGTCACTGAGAAAATCCTGTCTATAAAGCGCAAATCGCTGACTACGCTTGATCCTGTGTGAGCAACAACCGGCTTTGAACGCCACAGGAGACCCTCATGTCATTGAAAGGTTCCAAAACCGAACAGAATCTGAAAGACGCCTTTTCCGGCGAATCCCAGGCCAACCGCCGTTACCTCTACTTTGCCGCCAAAGCAGACGTCGAAGGCTATAACGACGTCGCCGCGGTATTCCGCTCCACCGCCGAAGGGGAAACCGGCCACGCCCACGGCCACCTGGAGTACCTCGAGGAGGTGGGGGATCCCGCCACCGGCCTGCCCATCGGCGGCACCGAGGCCAACCTCAAAGCCTCCATCGCCGGGGAGACCCACGAGTACACCGACATGTACCCGGGGATGGCCAAGACCGCCCGGGACGAGGGCTTCGACGAAATTGCCGACTGGTTTGAAACCCTGGCCAAGGCGGAGCGTTCCCACGCCAACCGCTTCCAGAAAGCCCTCGACAACCTCGACAGCTAAGCAGACGAGCGGCACGGTGCGCCGTGCCGCCTAAGGTCGCCCCATGAGCCGAAAAGAAGGCAGCCTGGAGGCCCCCACCCGCCATCCCATCGATTGGCAGGGGCCGGACTACTACGACCAGGACAAACTGATGGCGGAGCTGGAGCGGGTCTACGACGTCTGCCACGGGTGCCGTCGGTGCGTCAGCCTGTGCCAGTCCTTCCCCACCCTCTTTGACCTGGTGGACGAGTCCGAAACCATGGAGGTGGATGGGGTCGACAAGGCGGATTACTACAAGGTGGTGGAGCACTGCTACCTGTGCGACCTCTGCTTTATGACCAAGTGCCCCTACGTGCCCCCCCACGAATGGGCCATCGATTTTCCCCACCTGATGCTGCAGGCCAAGGCCCAGCACTTCAAAGCCAAAGGCGCGCGGCTGCGGGACAAGGTGCTCACCAACACCGACGCCATGGGCAAGTTCGCCTCCAGCCCCGGAGTGCGCCAGACCATGGCCGGGGTGGGCAACACCGAGATCTTCCGGGTGGCGCTGGAGAAAACCTTCGGCGTGCACCGGGACGCGCCCCTGCCCCACTACCAGCGCCCCACCCTGGAGGAGCGCGCCGCCAATCTGGTGCAGGCTCTGTCGCCCCAACCGGTGGGCGAGACCAGCGGCAAGGTGGCCCTGTTCGCCACCTGCTTTGCCAACTACACCCAGGCCGAGCTGGCGGAGGACTTTTTCAAGGTGTTCCAGCACAACGGCATCCACATCGAGCCGGTCACCGGCGTACAGTGCTGTGGCATGCCCAAGCTGGAGCTGGGGGACCTGGACCAGGTGGCGAAGATGAAGGCGCACAACATCCCCCGGCTGGCGGAGTTGGCCCGACAGGGGTTTGACCTGATTGCGCCCATCCCCTCCTGCGTGCTGATGTTCAAGCAGGAGTTGCCGCTGATGTTCCCCGAGGATGAGGAGGTGGCCCTGGTGCAGCGCGCCTTTTTCGATCCCTTCGAGTACCTCTGGCTGCGCCACAAAGGCGGGGCGCTGAACACCGAGTTCCAGGCCCCCCTGGGAGACGTCACCTACCAGCCCGCCTGCCACCAGCGGGTGCAGAACTTCGGCCCCCGCACCCGGGATCTGCTGGCCCTGGTGCCGGACACCCAGGTGCACACCATCGAGCGCTGCTCCGGCCACGACGGCACCTACGCGGTGAAGGTGGAGACCCGGGATCACGCGCTTAAGATCGCCCGGCCGGTAGTGCGCCACGTGGAGCGTCAGAAACCGGACCACCACGTCAGTGACTGCCCCATGGCCGCCAGCCACATCGGCAGTCAACGCCAAGAACTGGGGGAGAAGGCCAGCCACGCGCCCCACCCCATCACCCTGCTCAGACAGGCCTACGGCCTCTAGGATTTTCGCCATGGATAAGCTGACCCGACAGGACCTTTGGTCACTGGAAGAGTACGCCCAGCAACGCGACGGCTTTCGCCGCCAGGTGTTGGAGCACAAGAAAGACCTGCAACTGACCCTGGGGGAGCATCTGCGCCTGCTGTTCGAGGACCGGCTCACCATTCAGTACCAGATCCAGGAGATGCTGCGCATCGAGCGGGTGTTTGAGCCCGACGCCATCCAGGAGGAGCTGGACGCCTACAACCCCCTCATCCCCGATGGACGCAACTGGAAGGCCACCTTGCTGCTGGAGTACCCCAACGTGGAGGAGCGCCGGGACGCGCTCGCCAGCCTGGTGGGGATGGAGCATCGGATCTGGCTGGCCATCGGCGATCTGCCCAAGGTCTACGCCGTGGCCGATGAGGACCTGGAGCGCTCCGACGAGGAGAAAACCAGCAGCGTGCACTTTTTGCGCTGGGAGCTGAGCGACGCCATGCTGGCCGCCAGCCGCGTCCCCGACGTCACCATCCGGTTTGGCTGTGACCACCCGGCCCTGCCCATCGAAAGTCCGCCATTAACCTCCGGGCAGCGCGCCGCCCTGCTGGCCTGCCTGGACCAACCCAGGCCCCACTGACCCATGACCCGCTGGCTGTTGCTGCTGAGCCTCCTCTGTCCCCCGGCCCTCGCCCAGATGCTGGAGCCGGAGCGCATCGCTCTGCTCAGCCTGCAGGGCCACTGGCTGGGGGAGTGGGAGCTGCCCACCCCCGGCAGTGACCGGCCCCTGGTGGTGCCCCTGGTGATCTCCAGCACCCTCTCCAGCGACGGCAACTGGCTGGTGGAGCGCCTCACCACCCCGGCGGCCCAGTTCAATCAGCAGATCGAGCTGGACATCCCCTTCCGCTTTGCCCAGCAAACCTCCGATCGCAACTTCCACCGGGAGCGGTTGCTGGTGGCAATGCAGTACCTGAGCGAGCACAGCTGGGTGCTGGTGTTCGAGTACTCCACGCTGCAGTTGGAGCGGCCGGTGCGCATTCGCCAGACCTGGACCCGCACCCACGGTGGCTTCGAGCGGGTGGAGGAGATTGACCACCAGGACGACAAGGGCGAGAACTGGGTACTGCGCCAGCGACAGCGTCTGGCCCCTGCACCGCCCTAGGTCACACCACACCGCCCGAGCACGAAGCTCGGCACTTTTCTGGTATTCTCCCACCCCACTGAGTTTCCCAACGGTATCGCCCCTTGAGCCTGAGCGCCTTTACCGAGCTGCCCCTAAGTGCCCCGCTGCAACTTGAGCTGGCACGTTGCGGCTACACCCGGCCCACCCCCATCCAGCAGGTGGCCTTGCCTCGCATCCTCAAAGGCGAGAGCCTGCGCCTTGAGGCCCCCACCGGCAGCGGCAAAACCCTGGTTTTTGCCCTGGCCCTGCTGCAGCGGTTGAGTCCCAACGCCCCCGGCCCCCAGGCCCTGGTGCTCAGCCCCACCCGGGAGCTGGCCCAGCAAAGCGCCCAGGTGTTGCGTCAACTGGGGCGGGCGGTGGACAACCTCAAGGTGCAGCTGGTGATGGGCGGCGCCGATATCGACCGTCAGCGCGCGGCCCTGGCCGCCGGGGTCGACATCCTGGTGGCCACCCCCGGCCGCCTCCACGCGCTGGTACAGGAGGGGGCCGTAAGCCTGGATGGGCTCAACACCCTGGTGCTGGACGAGGCGGATCGCATGCTGATCGCCGGCTTCGAGCCGGATCTGCGGGCCCTGGCCGGGCGGTTGCCGCCCCATCGCCAGACCCTGATGCTCTCCGCCACCTACCCCGAGCGCCTGAACGCCTTGGGCGAAACCCTGATGGGCAATGCCCCGCTGTGCCGTGTCGCCAGCGAAGCGACAGAACCCAGCCTCACCCAGTGGCACAGCCCCCAGGCCGATGACGATGCCGCGCTGACGACCACGGTGCGCCTGCTCTTTGCAACTCCCGGCCCGGCGGTGGTCTTCGTCAACACCAAGGTCCGCTGCCAGCAGCTGGGCCCTCGGCTTAAGCGTCTTGGGGTGGCCCTGGTCAGCCTGCACGGGGATCTCAACGCCCTGGCCCGGGAGCAGGCGCTGGTGCGCTTCGCCAACGGCTCCACCCCGGTGCTGCTGTGCACCGACCTGGCCGCCCGCGGCATCGACATCGACGGCGTCGCTCAGGTGATCAACTTCGACGTGCCGGGCGAGCCCGACACCTACACCCACCGCATCGGCCGCACCGCTCGGGCCGGCGCCGCCGGCCAGGCCATCACCCTGCACCGCGCCGACGAGCACCCCGCCCTGGCCACCATCGAGGCCCACACCGGGCAGGCGCTCCAGAGGCTGACCCTGCCCGAAGCGGCCGCGCGTCCGGCGCCCAGCCCCTGGGTCACCCTGGTGGTGGACGCCGGCAAACGGGCCCGGCTGGGCCGCGGGGATCTGCTGGGGGCGCTGGTGAAAACCGCCGGACTGACCGCCCAGCAGGTGGGAAAAATCGACCTTCGGGAGCAGCACAGCTACGCCGCCGTGGACCGGCACGCCGTGGGGGCCGCCCTGGCGGCGCTGAACGGCGCCCAGATCAAGGGCAAGCCGGTGCGCTGCAGGCTGCTGCTGTAAGGGGAAACTGACATCTAACTCACGGAAAAGGTTAATCAAAAGTTAACCCACGCCATCCGGCCGCCGCCTAGTCTGTGAAGCAATTTCACCGCACGGAGGCGCGCCCCCTCATGAGCTTATCGCAGCATGCTGACCGGCTATGGTCCGACCCCGAACCCTGGTCCACAGTGGGCACAAACGTGATACACTTCACGCCCGAATATCAAGATCCAAGCCGTTGCCCCAGAAGGCCCATTTTAATGGACGACAAGAAACGCCCCCTCTATATCCACTACGCAGGCCCGGTCCTGCTGGAAACCCCCCTGCTGAACAAAGGTTCCGCCTTCTCCGAAGCGGAGCGCAGCGAGTTTAACCTCACCGGCCTGGTGCCCGACGCCGTCGAGACCATCGAAGAGCAGGCTGAGCGCGCCTACCTGCAGTTCCAGTCGTTCACCAACGACATGGACAAGCACGTCTACCTGCGAAACATCCAGGACACCAACGAGACGCTGTTCTACCGCCTGGTGCAGGACCACATCACCGAGATGATGCCCATCATCTACACCCCCACCGTGGGTGCGGCCTGTGAGGAGTTTTCCAACATCTACCGCCGCTCCCGGGGGCTGTTCATCTCCTACCCCAACCGGGACAAGATTGACGATGTGCTCAACAACGCCACCCGCCACAACGTAAAGGTGATTGTGATCACCGACGGCGAGCGGATCCTGGGCCTGGGGGATCAGGGGATCGGCGGCATGGGGATCCCCATCGGTAAGCTCTCTCTCTACACCGCCTGTGGTGGGATCAGCCCCGCCTACTGCCTGCCCATCGTGCTGGACGTGGGCACCGACAACAAGCAGCGCCTCAACGACCCCATGTACATGGGCTGGCGTAACCCCCGCATCGGCGGCGAGGAGTACAGCCAGTTCGTCGACGACGTGATCCAGGCGATCAAGGTGCGCTGGCCCGACGCCCTGCTGCAGTTCGAGGATTTCGCCCAGAAGAACGCCATGCCGCTGCTGGAGCGCTACAAGGACGAGATCTGCTGCTTCAACGACGACATCCAGGGCACCGCCGCAGTCACCGTGGGCTCCCTGCTGGCCGCCTGTAAGGCCCAGGGCAAGGATCTCAAGGAGCAGCGGGTGGCCTTCCTCGGCGCCGGCTCCGCCGGCTGCGGCATCGCCGAGGCGATCATCGCCGAGATGGTGGCCCAGGGGCTGTCCGAGAAGAAGGCCCGCAGCCAGATCTTTATGGTGGACCGCTGGGGCCTGCTGCAAGATGGCATGGTCAACCTGCTGGATTTCCAACAGAAGCTGGTGCAGGACCCCAAGGTGGTGGCCGACTGGACGCTGGAGCACGACAACGTCTCCCTGCTGGATGTGATGAACAACGCCAAACCCAGCGTGCTGGTGGGCGTGTCCGGCGCGCCGGGGCTGTTCACCAAGGAGGTGATCACCGCCATGGCCGAGCACCATGAGCGCCCCATCGTCTTCCCGCTCTCCAACCCCACCAGCCGCATCGAGGCGGTGCCGGAAGACATCCTGCGCTGGACCGACGGTCGTGCCCTGGTGGCCACCGGCAGCCCCTTCCAGGACGTGGTGCTGGGGGAGGAGACCTACCCCATCGCCCAGTGCAACAACAGCTACATCTTCCCCGGCATCGGCCTGGGGGTGATCGCCTGTGGCGCCAGCCGGGTGACCGACAACATGCTGATGGCCTCCAGCCGCGCCCTGGCGGAGTGCTCCCCCCTGGCGCAGAAGAACGAAGGGGGCCTGCTGCCGCCGCTGGAGGAGATCCAGGAGGTCAGCAAGCAGATCGCCTTTGCTGTGGCCAAGGTGGCCATGGCCGACGGCGTGGCCGTAAAGGTGAAGAACGACGACTTGCGGGCCGCCATCGACGCTGCCTTCTGGAACGCCGAATACCGTCACTACCGACGCACCTCGTTCTAACCCTCAGGGGTTCGACAAAAACGGCAGCCCTTGGGCTGCCGTTTTTCTTGGGTCAGTACTGTGGCGTAAGCCAGTCCCCGAGGAGAAAGGGACTCGAACACACCCAGGTGGATATTGAGCTGGAACAACACAGAGAGAACGAAGGAGCGTTCCATCCCGGGTTCGGCTACCCTAACGGCAACCAAGGAGAACCCTGTGACTCGCTTAAGCCACTGGTGGCCGGTCTTTTTTGCCCTTGCCGCCCTGACAGGATGCCAACAGCCCATGCCCACCCCGCCCGCCAAACCCAGCGTCGAGCGCCTTAAGGTCGCCACCTTTAACGTCAGCATGGAGGCGAGCAACTACCGCCAGGGTGGCGAGGCGCTTGATCCCGACAGCCTGAGCCAGCATCTGGCCAGTGGCACCCATCCGCAGATCCGCAACATCGCCGAAATTCTCCAGCGGGTGCGGCCGGACATCGTACTGCTGAACGAGTTCGACTACATCGAAGATCCCGCGCTCGGCGTCGAGGCCTTTCTGCGCAATTACCTGGCGGTGCCCCAGGTGGACCAGGCGCCTCTGGATTACCCCTACTACTACACCGCCCCGGTCAACACCGGGGTGCCCAGCCCCTTTGATATCGACGGTGATGGCGTGGCCTCGGGCACCGGGGGCGACGCCTGGGGCTTTGGTCACTACCCGGGCCAGTACGGCATGGTGGTGCTCTCGCGCTACCCCATCGACACCCAGCGGGTGCGCAGTTTCCGCCGCTTCCCCTGGCACCGGATGCCGGACGCCCAGCCGATCCTCAAGCCCGATGGCACCCCCTTCTACGATGCCGACACCTGGCAGGGGCTGCGCCTCTCCTCCAAAGCCCACTGGGATCTGCCGGTCCAGGTGGGCAACCGCCGGGTGCACATCCTGGCCGCCCACCCCACCCCGCCGGTGTTCGACGGCCCGGAGGATCGCAACGGGGCCCGCAACTTCGATGAGATCCGCCTCTGGGCGGATCACCTTAGCAGCGCCGATTACCTGGTGGATGACGCCGGCCGGTCCGGGGGCCTGCCCGCCGACACCCGCTTTGTGATTCTCGGCGATTACAACGCCTCCCCGGTGGAGGGGCAGAGCCGCCCCGGGGCCATCGCCCAGCTGCTGGAGCACCCCAGGGTCAACGCCGAGCTTATCCCCTTCAGCACCGGCGCCGAGCTGCACAGCCCGGACAACCCCCATGGCCGTTTCCACACCGCCGCCTGGCGGGCCCAGGTGGACTATGTGCTGCCCTCCCGCTTCGGGTTTACCCCGCTTCGGGGCGGGGTGTTCTGGCCGGTGGACGGGCTGGAGCTGTCCCGACTGGTGGCCGAACGGGGGGCCTCGTCGGACCATAGACTGGTGTGGTTAGAACTGGAACTAACTGGAAACTAAGATTTTTTTATATATCCCTGGGGCAAACTCATTGGGCGACGGCGCGGCTTTGTGGTAGTCTCCGGCCCAGTTACCCATGCCCCATGTCCAGTAGTTACGTCATGAGCCATTACGTCCGCCGTCCCCTCTCCCTGCCCGCCAACCCCATTGCGCTGTTTGAGCACCTGGCCCACCAAAGCTGGGCGATGCTGCTGGACTCGGCGGTGGCGGATCTGGACGACGCCCACCCGGACGCCTGCTTTGACATCCTGGTGGCGGATCCCCGCGCCACCGTGATCACCCGGGGGGACACCACCTGGGTTCAGCAAGGCAGCAACAGCAGCGCCCATCAGGGGGACCCGCTGCAGGTGCTGGCGATGACCCAGAACGCGGTGCTCGGCCCCCAGCTGGAGGGCCCCAAAGACCTGCCCTTTATCGGCGGCGCCCTGGGCCACTTCAGCTACGATCTGGGCCGCCGTTTCGAGCGCCTGCCGGCCCTGGCCGAGGACGACATCGGTCTGGCGGAGATGGCGGTGGGGATCTACGACTGGGCCCTGGTCATCGATCAGCGCCACTACCAGGTGGAACTGGTGGTGCTGGGAGACGAGGCCCAGTGGCAGGAGCGCTACCACTGGCTGGTGGCTCAGCTCTCCCAGGAGCCCGGCCCCTTCGGTTTTGCCCTCAAAGGCCCCTGGCAGCACCAGCTGACCGAGGCCCAGTACCGGGAGCGCTTCGAGAAGGTGCAGGCCTACCTGGCCAGCGGCGATTGCTACCAAATTAACCTGACCCAGCGTTTCAGCGCCCCCTACGGTGGCAACGAGTGGGACGCCTACAAGGCCCTGCGTCAGCACAACCTGGCCCCCTTCTCCGCCTACATTCGACTGCCGGATGCGGTGCTGCTCTCCCTCTCGCCGGAGCGCTTCTTGCTGGTGGAGGGCACACAGGTGCAGACCAAGCCCATCAAGGGCACCCGTCCCCGCTTCGAGGATCCGGCCCAGGACGCGCAAAGCGCCCTGGCGCTGCAGCAATCCCCCAAAGATCGGGCGGAGAACCTGATGATCGTGGACCTGCTGCGCAATGACCTGGGCCGCATCGCCGCCCCGGGCTCGGTGCGGGTGCCGGCGTTGTTCGCCATTGAAAGCTTTCCGGCGGTGCACCACCTGGTCAGCACCGTCACCGCCACCCTGGCGGATGAGGCCGGCCCCCTGGATCTGCTGCGCAGCGCCTTCCCCGGCGGCTCCATCACCGGGGCCCCCAAGATCCGCGCCATGGAGATCATCGAGGAGCTGGAGCCAAACCGGCGCAGCCTCTACTGCGGCAGCATCGGCTACCTCAGCCAGCACGGGCGGATGGACACCAGCATTACCATCCGCACCCTGGTGGCCCGCGAGGGGCAACTGCACTGCTGGGCCGGAGGCGGCATCGTTGCCGACTCCCAGTGCGAAGCGGAATACCAGGAGAGCTTCGACAAGGTCAGCCGCATCCTGCCCCTGCTCAACGAGTTGAAAACGCAAAAAGTTTGAACTTTCGGCTGACAGTGTTCGCCCAAAAGGAGTAAGTTCAAAGCCAATGACAGGCCCATTGGCGACCGGGCTTCAAGGAGGCGAACCTGTGTCCAAGCTGCTCAACACCCTGCTGTTTCTCACCTCAGCGCTGCTGGCCCACCCGGCCTCGGCCCAGCCCGCACCGGACTTTGAACTCACCCTGGATGGGCAAGCCACCACTGTGGTCGCCCTCTCTCAAGAGCGCCTGGTCTACCTGGACTTCTGGGCCAGCTGGTGCGGCCCCTGCCGGTACAGCTTTCCCTTTATGAACCAGTTGGAAGCCGAGCTCGGCCCACGGGGCCTGACGGTGATCGCCGTTAACGTCGATGTGGATCCCGAGGACGCCAAGCCCTTCCTCGCCAAGTACCCGGCGGACTTTGCCATTCACTACGACCCGGAAGGCGCCATCGCCGAGGCCTACCAGGTGCCCGGCATGCCCACCAGCTACCTCATCCGCGACGGCCAGATCCTGGCCAGCCACGTGGGCTTTCGCCAGAGTCAGGCGCAGGTGTTAACCGCCGAGATCGTCGAGCACCTGCCCAACCCTTAAGGGTTTGGAGGCCCCATGCGTCGACCCGCGCTCATCGCCATCCTCACCCTCACCCTGACCAGCGGCTGCGCCAGCCTGGGGGTGGCGCCCTGGGAGCGGGGCGTCCTGGCTGAGCCGCGCATGGCCCTGGAGGCCGATGCGCTGGACAAGGGATTTGATGACCACATCCACTTCTCCAAGGAGGCCAGCAGTGGTGGCCGGGGCACCTCCGGGGGCGGCTGCGGATGCAACTAGGGCGCCACGCACGGATCTCCGGTGCACTGGCGGCCGCCAGCCAGGCGCTGGTGAACCCGGCCCAGGCCACGGTACTGGGGGAGGAGGCCGACTGGCGCTATGAAGCGGCCCTGCTCTACTACGGCGAAGAGGACGACAGGGTCAGCGCCATCGAGGGCCGCCTGCAGGCCAGCGCCACCGACGCCGACGGTCGTCGCCTGCAACTGGCCCTCACCCTCGACAGCCTCACCGGCGCCACACCCACCGGCGCCGTCCCCCAGACCGCGCCGCAAACCTTCACCCGCCCCTCCGGGCGGGGCGAGTACGTCGTCGCGCCAGGCCAAACGCCCCTGGACGACACCTTCAAGGACACCCGGCTGCAGCTGAACGCCGGCTGGGCGACGCCCCTGGCTCGCAACTGGGAGACGGACCTGGCCGCCCACCTGTCCAAGGAGTACGACTACCTCTCCCTGGGCCTCAGCGCCGGTCTGACCCGCAGCCTCAATCGCAACAACACCCAACTGCGCCTGGGCGGCTCGGCGTTTTTCGATACCATCGAGCCGGAGGGGCGGGTGCCCCTGCCCCTGGCCACCATGCCGTTGCGGGCGGATTACGACTCCGAGGAGGCCTTTGCCAACGCCTTTGCCGCCACCCGGGGCAATCGTACCGACCACAAGCGCACCGCCGAGCTCACCCTGGGGCTGACCCAAACCCTGACCCGCACCCTGGTGATGCAGGTCAACTACGGTCTGGCCGAGATCAGCGGCTATCAGAGCGACGCCTTCAAACTGCTCAGCGTGGTGGACGACAGCGGCACGGCCCTTCGCCAACTCTACGAGTCCCGCCCCCGGCGCCGCACCAAACACACCCTGTTCTGGCAGGCCAAGGCCCACTTCGGCGCCCCGGTGCTGGACGCCAGTTACCGATACCTGCACGACGACTGGGGCATCGACTCCCACACCCTGGACTTGCGTCTCAACACCCGGTTGGCCCCGGGGCACAGCCTGGAGCCCCAGTTTCGCTTCTACCGCCAGAGCGCGGCGGATTTTTATCGCCCCTTCCTTGAGGCGGACACGCCCCTGCCCCAGCACGCCAGCGCCGATTACCGTCTGGCCAAGATGGACACCTACACCCTGGGGCTCAAGTACGCCCTGCCGGTTCAGGGCAACGAAGCCCACCTGCGTCTGTCCTACTACTGGCAGCGGCCCGAGGGGCCGGCGGGCCCGGGGCAGCTGTCGAGGCTGGAACTCTACCCCGAGGTCCGGGCGCTGATCCTGCAACTGGGCTACCGCTTCTAATGACCCCGATCGCTCTGGAGCGTCGCAGCGACGGCCTGCTCTTAGGCCGTTTTACCGCCATGGCCTGCCCCTGCGAGCTGCTGTTTGATGGCATTGCGCCCAAGGCAGCCCAGATGCTGTTTGACCAGGCGGTCGCCCAGGTCCAGGCCATCGAACACAAGTACAGCCGCTACCGCCAAGGCAACCTGTGCCACCGCATCAACCAAAGCCAGGGCCAGCCAGTGGCCCTGGACGAGGAGACCGTACGTCTGCTGCGCTTTGCCGATGCCTGTTATCGCTTAAGCGACGGATTGTTTGATCTCACGTCCGGAGTGCTGCGCCGCGCCTGGCACTTTGATGGTTCGGACCGGCTGCCCGAGGCCGCCACCATCAACGCCCTGCTGCCCTTTGTGGGCTGGGATAAGGTGCGCTTTGACGAGAAAACGGTATGCCTGCCCCGGGGGATGGAGCTGGATTTTGGCGGCATTGGCAAGGAGTACGCGGTGGACCGGGTCATCCAGTGGATGGCGACACACGCCGGGGACGGCGCGGTGCTGGTGAACCTCGGGGGCGACATCGCCGTCACCGGTCCCCGGGTCGGCGGGCAGCCCTGGCAGGTGGGGATCCGCCAGGGGGGCAGCCTGGGCCCCACCTTGACCCTGGCCGGGGGGGCGCTGGCCACCAGTGGCGACACCGAGCGCTTCCTGCTTAAAGAGGGCGTGCGCTACAGCCACCTTATCCACCCCAAAACCGGCTGGGCCACCCGGGGCGGCCCCGGTCAGATCACCGTGGCGGGGAAAAGCTGCCTGCAGGCGGGGCTGCTCAGCACCCTGGCCCTGCTGCACGGCCGCGAGGCGGAGGCCTTTATCCAGGCCCAGGCCGTGCCCTATTGGCTGAGTCCGACGACCGACTCAGCTTAAGCTCATCTCAAAGGTCAGGCGCTCGGCGGCGCTGGGGAACAACAGGGTGACCTTTAGCTGGCCCGTGCCCGCCTCCCACTGGGCCTCACCGGTGGTGCCGGCGGATTGGGTCTGCGCCTCGGCCACCAGCTGATGGAACTGGGTTCGGGCCGCGGTTTCGTCACTGGCCTCGATGATCAGCGCCATCGCCCGCTCCTCCTCGCCGATCACCGACTCCACTTCCACGTGGCCATCGTCACTGTCGACGATGGCGTTCTTGGTGACGTTTTCCATGCTGCTGCCCTCCTACCCGGCAAAGCCCACCGCAGGAGTATAGTTGCGCCAATCCGCTCTGGTATCCGGGCGCCAGACGGGGGATGATGGCCTCCATGCTCCGCTCACCTGCCCCGGGAGGCCATGATGACCCGCACCCTGCTGCTCCTTGCCGCCATTTTCGCCTGGCCCGTCAGTGCTAACGCCAGCGTGACCGCCGAGCAGGAGATCCAGCACCTGTTAAACGCGGTGGCCGACTCTCCCTGCACCTTTATCCGCAACGGCAAATCCTACGATGGCGAGGACGCTCGCTCCCACCTGGAGCGCAAGTACAACTACATCCTGGGCAAAGGCCATGAGCTGACCGCCGAGCAGTTCATCGAACACGCGGGCACCCAGAGCAGCTGGTCCGGCCGCAACTATCAGATCCAGTGCCCCGACAGTCCCGCCGAACCCAGCGCCGACTGGTTACTGCGGGCCCTGGCGGCGTATCGCCAGGCCCAGTAAGGCCATCAGCGCGAGTTGGCCGCCGTGCGGGTAACCTGCTCACGCAGCCCACGAAGGGTGTGGTAAGGCTGGGACACCGTCACCTGGTTGATGAGCCAGGCCGGCAGCCGACCACCGGGATCGGTCAGCACCCGGTAATGCACCCGGGTGACGGTGGGGCTCACCGGCGTCAGCACCCAGAGGCTCTCCAGACGCGGTACCCGCACCGCCCCCTTGACCGGTTCGATCGCCTCCGGCAACCCTTTTTGCTCCAGGCGCACCTGGCCGGTCTCGGTGTCGTGGATGTAGTGGTTCAGCACCACGGCATCGCGGTCCGCCACCGGCCAGGGGGCTTCGCTGTAGGTGTAAGTCAGGCTGCGATCGGCGTCGATCTGCTCCAAAAGACGCATCTGCTCGACGTTCTCCACCCACTCCACGCCGATCTCCACATCCTGAAGCACCGCCAGCACGGCCTCCACCGAAGCGGAGATCTCCGCCACCGCCATAAACTCCTTGAAGGGGGTGTCCGGCGCGTCCCGGCGGTACACCTGGATCCCGCTGCGCTCCCGGGCTTTCTGCCAGCCCGCTTCCTGCTCCAGTGGCTTCTCATCCGCCAGGGTCGGCCACGCCAACCCCAAGACCAGAAGGCTCGTCATCACCATTTTCATGACACCACCACCTTGCGCCCTTTCCAGGTGATCGCCGCCTTGTCCGCCAGGCGATAGGCGTTGACCACCAGCATCCCCTGCATGCTGAGCCCCAGTGGCAGGGCCCAGAAGTAGCGCAGGGGCACCTGCAGGGCGCTGAGCATCTTCACTGCGGTGATCACCACCGCCAGAGTGACCCCGGCGGCCACCGTCGTGACCGCCATTGCGGAGGCAGCACCGCCCAGGTGCAGGCCCAGGGCCGCCAGCCACAGCGCCGGGGGCGTCCAGGCCAACATCAGGGCCCGGGCCAGCAGCACCGCGGCGTGGGTGCGGGAGCGGCACTGGATGATGCGGTTCATGTTCTTGGAAAAGCCCAGCCAGATCTCCTCGCGGTTGGTGTACATGCGGGTGCTCATCAGGTCATCGGCAAAGGCCCAGAACAGACGAAACCCCCGCTGCTTCATGGCGCGGGCGAACGCCAGATCCTCGGAGATCTCCCCGGCCACTACCTGGTGTCCGTCCACCGCCCAGTAGGCGTCGCGGCGGAACATCATCGCCTGACCGTTGGCGATCGCCTCCTCGCTGTCGGGATCGTTGGACTGGCCGAAGCGCATAAAGGAAGCGATCCCCAGGAACAGGCCCGGCAGCCAGGTGCGCTCGGCGAAAGACTCCATCCGTTGACGGGGATTGAAGGAGAGCAGGTCAATCTCGCGGGCCAGGGCAAAGCGGGTCACCGAGCGCAGCATCTCGGGCTCGGATTGGGTATCGGCATCGACAAAAAAGAGGTAATCCCCTCGGGCGTGCTGGGCGCCCACCATGCAGGCGTTGCTCTTGCCAAACCAGCCCTTAGGCAGGGGGCGGCCGGAGACGCAGCGCACCGGCACCGCGCTCTGGGCGGCGATCCGCTCCACCAGGGCCCGGGTGTTGTCCTCGGAGAAATCGTCCACCACCACCACTTCGTAGCGGTCCTGGGGGTAGTCCTGGGCGACCAGGGAGCCCAGCGCCGTGGGGATATTGGCCTCCTCGTTACGGGCCGGGATGATCACGCTGACAAAGGGCCAGTCACTGTGTTCACCGCGATCGACGCCAATGTGGACCCGGTCCCGCTCGAGCAGGAACAGCCGGAAGAGAAACAAACCTATGGCCGCCGCGGCGACCAAAGCAGCGAACAACATAACGCGCCCCAAAAACTGTCAAACGGCCATGATCGGGCACGCCAGGTGTACCCAGGCTGAATTGGCCCCCGGCTCCGGCGCCGGACATCAAAAAAGGTGAGCCGCCCCCCAGGTTCAGCCCCCTATTGGCACAGCGGCGTAAACCGACAGTTTCAACGTCCGCCATAAACTGTTTTCGGCTTGGCGGCATTTTTCATTCACTCGTTTGGGCGTAATCTCGCCAATCTCGTTTTCCCATGACGCAGTGAGGTTTTCATGCGCTACCAAGGTAAGGTGTACCGCCCCTGGCCCGAGGCCAACAGTCTGCTGATCCAGGCGACCCTGGGCTGCAGCAACAACCAGTGCACCTTCTGCACCATGTTTGACGACAAGCGGTTCAAGATCCGCGAGATGGACGACATCTTTGCCGACATCGAGAGCGCCCGGGCCCGTTACTCCGAGGTCCGCTCCATCTTTTTTATCGACGGCAACGTGATGGCGATGCGCACCGAGCTGCTGCTGGCCATCCTCAACAAGATCACCACCACCTTCCCGGAGTGCGAACGCATCGCGCTCTACAGCTGCCTTAACGATCTGCGGCGCAAATCCGATGAGGATCTGGCGGCGCTCAAGGCGGCTGGGGTATCGATGATCTACGCCGGCCTGGAGTCCGGTGACCCGCTGGTGTTGGAGAAGATCAAAAAGGGGATGACCGCGGAGCAGGCCCGGGACGGGATGGCCAAGGCCAAGAAAGCCGGCATCGAGGTGCTGCTCTCTTTCATCTTCGGCCTGGGGGGCAAAGACCGCTCCGAGGCGCACATCCAGGCCACCACCGCCCTGCTCAATGAACTGAAACCCGAGCAGATCGCCCCCATGGCGCTGGCGGTGCAGCCGGGCAGTGAGCTGGCCCAGGAGGTGGCGCGGGGCGAGTTTCTGCTGCCCACGCCGTTGCAGCTGCTGGAGGAGGAGCGCCACCTGCTGGCCAATCTTAAGTTCGACACCTTCTACTGGGGCGACCACGGCAACAATGTGCTGTCGATGAAAGGCTGGCTGCCGGAACAGCAACCGACCTTCCTGGCCCGGGTGGAGCACGCCATGGCCCACCACCCCATCGCCCAGCAGAACCGGTTGCTGACCCAGCCCTGGTAGGCCCGGACTCAACCGCAACTTGAAGCGGGTGCCCACATTGGGTCACCCGCTTACAACCCCACCCGCACTGGCCTTTGCCCCGGTAGTTCTGGCAAGCTGAACAGGAGTACCCATCCCAAAAGCGAACCGATGGACAAAACGGAGTTTCTGACCCGCTTTCATTTGAGCCCCGGCCCCGACGGGGAGGATCCCCTGCGTCCGGCCCTGACCGGCCACCCCAAATTGCGCGACGCAGCGGTGCTGATTGGTCTGCAGCAGATGGAGGGGCGGCTGAACCTGCTGCTCACCGAACGCACCGCGGAGATGCCCACCCACGCCGGACAAATCGCCTTTCCCGGCGGCAAGGTGGACGAGGAGGACGCCACCCCCTGGGATACGGCAGTGCGGGAGTCCTGGGAGGAGATCGGCCTGCCCGCCAGCCACGTGACCCGCATCGGTGCCCTGCCGGAGTTTCACACCCTGAGTCACTTCCGGGTGTTCCCCCAGGTGGCGCTGATCACCCGCCCCTTTACCCCGGTGCTGTCCGAGCGGGAAGTGGCCCGCATGTTCTACGCGCCGCTGGAGGATTTTCTTCAGCCCGAGCGGCGCTGGCACCTCTCCGTGGGGCGCGCCGGTACCGACCACAGCGTCTACTTTATGCCCCACCAGGTCTGGGGCGCGACAGCGGCTATGATAGAACAACTGGCCCGCCAGCTCGGCTTTGGCCAGGCCCCCCCGGGGCCCTGACAGATCGGCCTTGAGAAACTGCTGTATCTAGGTAAGATGTCCGGTTCCGGCAAACGCCGAAAACTGTTTATTATTCGACTCGTTGGAGAACTTTCCGAGTATGACCCTGGCAACCATTGCTGACGTCCTGAAAGGCGATCACGCTGTCGGCAGCGAAGTGACCGTGCGCGGCTGGATCCGCACCCGTCGCGATTCCAAAGCTGGCATCTCTTTTTTGGCCGTGTATGACGGCTCCTGTTTTGACCCGATCCAGGGCGTGGTCCCCAATGAGCTGCCCAATTACAACGACGAAGTGCTGCGCCTGACCGCCGGCTGCTCCGTGGCCATGACCGGCGAGGTGGTGGAATCCCCCGGCAAGGGCCAGGCCTTCGAACTGAAGGTGAGCGCCGTTGAGGTGATCGGCTGGGTGGAAGACCCGGACACCTACCCAATGGCGGCCAAGCGTCACTCCATCGAGTACCTGCGTGAAGTGGCCCACCTGCGTCCGCGCACCAACATCACCGGTGCGGTGATGCGCGTGCGAAACTGCCTCTCCCAGGCGATCCACCGCTTCTACCACGAGCAGGGCTTCATCTGGGTCTCCACCCCGATCCTGACCGCCTCCGACGCCGAGGGCGCCGGTGAGCTGTTCCGGGTCTCCACCCTGGACATGAACAACCTGCCCCGCCTGGACAACGGCGAGGTGGATTACGACCAGGACTTTTTCGGTAAGGAGACCTTCCTGACCGTCTCCGGTCAGCTCAACGCCGAAACCTACGCCTGCGCCATGAGCAAGGTGTACACCTTCGGCCCGACCTTCCGCGCCGAGAACTCCAACACCTCTCGCCACCTGGCGGAGTTTTGGATGGTGGAGCCAGAAGTGGCCTTCGCCGATCTGGACGACAACGCCGCCCTGGCCGAAGCCATGCTCAAGTACTGCTTCAATGCCGTACTGGAGGAGCGGATGGACGATCTGAAGTTCTTCGAGCAGCGCGTGAACAAAGAGGTGATCACCCGTCTGCAGGACTTCGTGAAAGCCGACTTTGCCCAGGTGGACTACAGCGACGCCATCGAGATCCTCAAAGACTGCGGCAAGACCTTCGAGTTCCCGGTGGAATGGGGCATCGATCTGGCCTCCGAGCACGAGCGCTTCCTCGCCGAGGAGCACTTCAAGGCGCCGGTGGTGGTGAAGAACTACCCCAAAGACATCAAAGCCTTCTACATGCGCCTGAACGACGACGGCAAGACCGTGGCCGCCATGGACGTTCTGGCCCCGGGCATCGGTGAGATCATCGGTGGCTCCCAGCGTGAAGAGCGCCTCGAGGTGCTGGATCAGCGCATGGAAGAGATGGGGATCCCCAAAGAGGAGATGTTCTGGTACCGCGATCTGCGTCGCTACGGCACCATCCCCCACTCCGGTTTCGGCCTGGGCTTTGAGCGCCTGGTCAGCTATGTCACCGGCGTGGCCAACATCCGCGATGTGATCCCCTTCCCCCGCAGCCCGCGCAGCGCCAACTTCTAAGCGCGGCCCGAGGGTCGAAAAAAGCGCGCCCTTCGGCGCGCTTTTTTGTGTCTTCAGAATCTCAATGCAGCGCCCGTCCGCAGCCTCGGTAGGTGCGCTCGCCGTCGGTCACGGTGACCGTGGTTTCAAAGGCCTCGCCGCTCATGCTGTCGCTGCAGGCCTTGCCCTCCAGGGTCACGCTCACCCCCGCCGCCAACTCGAAGCGGCTTGAGCGCTCACCGGTCACCGGCTCGGGCCGGGGCCAGGTTCGCTGGGACATCTCATAGCCGGTTTTAAGCACCACCTTCTCAGGCCACAGCTCCAAAATCCAGGGCGGCTCGTTGCCGATGCCCCGAAAATCCATGCCATCGAGCTTGGCCCCCTCCCAGATGGCCGCCCGGCGATCATTGCGACACCGCTCATCAGCCTGACCGGGCTGGAGCAAGGTGCCCTCCTCCCCCTTAAGCCACAACCCGGTATCGCCCGCCTGGTAGCGGGCCCCGGAGGCGGTGGGCACCCGCTCGGCCATAAGGGTCTCACCGGGCAGGAACAGCCAGGCCCGCTCCCCCTCCACTCGGGCGGTAAAGGTGAGGGTTTCGCAGGCCATGACCAGGGTCACCGGTTTGACCTCGGGGACCGGCGTGTCCGGTTCCGAGCTGGCCGGTCCGGCACAGCCACTTAATAGCAACACAGAGAGGGAGAGGGGCAGAGACTTCATGGGGATTCCTTGGCTTCAACCGGCGATTCAAAGCGCCATACGTCGTTGTCCACATTAAGGTAATTGAGTGGATCGTCAAAGTCGAAGGTCTCCCGGTCGCCACCGAAGGTGAAGATCACCGGGCGGCGCTGCCCCTCGGTGATCACCAGGGCATCGAAGTCGTACTTGATCTCCGAGGGCGCCACCGCGTTCCAGGGGCTGTCGCTGACCTGGGTCCACTCCCTCCCCTCACGGCTGACCCAGACGTCCATGGGGTTGGCCAGCAGGCCAAAGCCGCCGAAGCACACCAGGTGATCCGCCGCCACCACGCACTGGTGGCCAGGCCTGGGTGACCAGCCGGCGGATGCGGTGACCTGCTCCCAGTGGGCGCCGTCTTTGGAGCGCCAGACGTCGTTGAAATAGGGCGGCGTGCAGGTGGGCAGCGGTGCACAGACAAAGCCCACTTCGCCCCCCAGCAGGTAGAGGTAGCCGTCCTTGCTCAGCAGCACGCCCCCGGCGCGGGCCGCCCAGGGGGCCTGCTCGGTCACCCGCTGCCAGTCCCGGCCGTTGTAGGACTTCCACACGTCGTTGTAGTAGATCCGCTGAGGCGGTCCGCCAATGATGGCGTCATCGTCGTTACGAGAACCGCCAGCGACGTAAAACGCCCCCCGGTGCACCGTCGCCGACAGCCCCGCCCGGCCCTCCCAACCGGCGGCCGCCGTCAGCTGTTGCCAGTGCACGCCGTCCCGGCTGCGCCAGACGTCGTTAAAGAAATCCGACTGGGAGACGAACGGCGGGCAATTCGGTACCCCGGGTGGGCAGGCGTTGGGCACCAGGTTGAAGTTCTGCCCCCCCATCAAGTAGAGGTAGCGCCCGCGCTTTAACGCCTGGAAGTAGGCCCGGGCCGGCCACTGATCCGGTGTACCGGTGGCCAGCACCTGATGCCAGCTGCTGCCCCTGTCCTCGCTCACCCAGACATCGCCGTGGATCACGCTGTCGCCGGGGATGGGGGGAAACTGCGGCGGATTGGGAGTGCGCCCCCCCATCAGCACCAGGCGCTCTCCCTGGGCCAGCACCTGGAGCCCGGCCCGGGGCGACCAACGGGTGCTGCCGTTGACCAGGGTCCAGTGGTAGCGGTCAAAGTCCTGCCAGGCGGCAGGGCCTGTGGCGCCGTTGAGCCACTGCTGCAACTGGCGGGCGAAGGTGGTGGGATCTTGGGCCGCCGGGGCGGCGACGCTCAAACCTAAGAGGCTGACGCAAATCAGGAAACGAAGGATCACGGTGCCCCCTTACAGACTGGGTAGGACAACAACGGCGCCCGGCGTGTCACATCTGTGATGGGCTTCACGCTCCCCGGTGGCCTCTGGCTTGAATCCCTCGCCATTGTCCTCAATAGTAGCCTGCCAATGCCGGAAACAACCCTAAAAGAAGGCTTTATGATCACGACATTGCAGCAGGCTCAGGCGAGCCGATACAGCACCAAGGTGTTTGAAGCGGGCGCCCAGGTGGACCCCGACAAGATCGACGCCCTGATCGACACCCTGTGTCTGGCCCCCACCTCCATCAACAGCCAGCCCTGGCACCTGTATGTCATCAGCAATGACGAGGAGAAAGCCCGCCTGGCCGAGGCTGCCTGGGACAACAACAAACCCAAGTTTGCCGACGGTTCCCACCTGTTCCTGTTCTGCGCCAAGACCGAGTTCGGCGAAGCCGAGGTGCGCGCCATCGAGCAGATGGTGGCCCAGGTGCGCGGTGGCGAGGTGGACGAAGCCCGCGTCGCCATGATGACCAACTACGTCAACGCCATGAGCCCGGCCGAGCGCCAGGAGTGGATGAAGCGCCAGGTCTACCTGGTGTTTGGCCAGTTTCTGCTCTCCTGTGCCCTGCTGGACCTGGACAGCTGCCCGGTAGAGGGGTTCCTGCCCGAGCAGATGGATCCTCTGCTGGACCTTCAAGCCAAGGGGCTGACCTCCGTGGTGGCCGGCGTCGTGGGTCAGCGCAGCGAGACCGACTTCAACACCCTGGACAAGGCCGCCAAGGTGCGTTTCGCCCGCCCGCAGATGGTTACTGAGATCCGCTGAGTCGCACAGACACAAAAAACGGCGCCCAAGGGCGCCGTTCTTGTTTGGGCGTTGAGCCCTACTCCCCCTGTCGGCTCTGGGCCCACTGGTAGAAAGCCGGTGACGTGAGAAAACGTTCCCCCTCTTCGGGGTAGATCTCAAACAGGACGTCCTTCTCCAGCGGCAAGTCGAAGTTGCGGGTCAGGGTGTCCAGGCTGGCCACCGCCCCCGAATGATCCTCCTGGCCCAGGGCCACCTGCAGACTCAGCCAGAAGGTGGGCAGGTAGTCCTGGCTGTCCGCCATGGCCCGATCGGCGTAGACGCGGGCCTGGCCCAGATCGCCCCGCTGCAGGGCGCGGATCCCCATCTCTGTCTGCAGCGCCGCGTCACTGCGCAAGGTGCTGGGCAAGCGTTGGAACACCGAGCGGCAATCGGCCCCGATGTCCGCCAGGCAGTAGTTGGTCTGCATCAGGCGGTAATCGTCACCGTACAACCGGTGCACCACCCCATCCGGCAGTTGTAAAAACCACTCATCCTCGTTGCCACTGAGGGCCCGCAGCATCAACTCCCGGGTCAGGGACTTGTTCTGCAGCTCCTGGGGCAGCGCCCGGTAGTGTTTGACGAACACCGACTTGGCCAGTCGGCCCTCGCCGTAGGGCTGCAGCTGGGCAAAGAAGGTCTTGAACGGCTGATCCTCCTCACCGTACTCCGCCATCAACTGGTGGTAGAGGTGGTCCATCAGCTCCACCTGGCTCATCTGGAACAGGTGGTTGCCCATGTCCTCGATGCGCGGCCCGGCCGGCCCTTCCCCGATGTCGAAATAGAAAAACTCCACGGCGAAGTTTTCATG
This sequence comes from Ferrimonas balearica, assembly GCF_019802085.1. Taxonomy (GTDB): domain Bacteria; phylum Pseudomonadota; class Gammaproteobacteria; order Enterobacterales; family Shewanellaceae; genus Ferrimonas; species Ferrimonas balearica_B. The sequence goes on along the minus strand of NZ_JAHVHV010000001.1, from coordinate 1,030,646 downwards.
CACCAGGCGGTACTCGGCGCGCCAGCCGGAGGCCCTGGGATCCACACTGCGCAGCTGCCACTGCCCCGCCCCGGCGTGCAACATCAACTCATCCACCCATTGCTCCACCAGTTCTCGCCAGGCGGGGTCGTCCTGCAGCTGCGGCTCCCACTGAGCCAGGGGATGGGGGGGCTGAAGCTGGGTCTTGAGGCCTTGGGCGTCGGAGGCGTTAAGGGTGGCGGAGAGCCTCAGGATGGCGTCATCGGGCTGGTTAAACCGGTACTCGATATTGGGCTGATTCCAGGAGGATTTGCTCGGCGCCACCGGCGCCTCGACACTGCTGCTGCAGCCCACCAACAAGAACACCCCAGGAAGCCAGCGCATAGGCAATCACCCCATTTGGACTTTCTATGAAGTTATGCGGCGATCGCGTCGCTGTCCAATTCGCCAATGGCAAAGGGAAATGGCTTGCCCGACGCAAAGGAGAGTGACAAGAACGGGATCCTGCAGGACAATATGTCGGTGTATCCCCTTTGTCGCTTAGCATTCGCTAGCCTTGGAGCGTTATGGCAACCATCGCCACCCAACCCGATCATTCCCTTTACTCCAACGCCTTTGGATTTCTCCGCCAGCCCCTGGACTTTCGCCCCGCCGAGTCCGATGCGGATCTGGTGATCACCGGCGTCCCCTTCGACCTTGCCACCACCGGCCGCGGCGGCGCCCGCCAGGGCCCGGAAGCGATGCGCAAGGCCTCGGTCAACCTGGCCTGGGAGGGGTGCCGCTGGCCCTGGGACTTTGCCCTGAACGACCGACTCAAGATGGTCGACTGCGGCGATCTGGTGTTTGACTGCGGCGACAGCGAACAGATGATGCAGCGTCTGACCGCCCACGCCGAGACCTTGCTGGATGCGGGTAAGACCCTGCTGACCTTCGGTGGCGATCACTTTATTACCCTGCCGCTGCTGCGGGCCCACGCCGCACGCTTTGGCAAGTTGGCGCTGATCCACTTCGACGCCCACACCGATACCTACCACGCCGGGGGCCGTTACGACCACGGCACTATGTTCTACCACGCTCCCAAGGAGGGGCTGGTGGATCCGGCGCACTCCATCCAGGTGGGGATCCGCACCGAGTACACCCGAGAGGGCCACGGCTACCAGGTGATCGAGGCGGATGAGGCCAACGACATGCCGGCCCAGGACATCGTCGAAACCATCCGCGAGCGGGTGGGCGACTTGCCGGTCTACCTGAGCTTTGACATCGACTGCCTGGACCCGGCTTTTGCCCCGGGCACCGGCACCCCGGTGTGCGGCGGCATCACCACCGACAAGGCGCTGAAGATCCTCCGCGGACTCAAGGGCCTCAACATCGTTGGCATGGACCTGGTGGAGGTCTCCCCCGCCTATGACCACGCCGACATCACCGCCCTGGCCGGCGCCAGCCTGGCCACCGAGATGCTGCATCTGCAGGCGCTGCGGTTAAAGCCCGAAGCCTGAGCCCAGACGCCAGACACAAAAAACGGAGCCGCTTGGCTCCGTTTTTCGTTTAAGGGGCGATCACTCGGCCGGCGCCTGCTTGGCGGCGGTCTCCTTGATCAGGCTTTGCAGCTCACCCTTTTGGAACATCTCCATGATGATGTCGCAGCCGCCGATCAGCTCGCCATCCACCCACAGCTGGGGGAAGGTGGGCCAGTTGGCGTAGGCCGGCAGCTCGGCACGGATGTCCGGGTTTTGCAGGATGTCGACGTAGGCAAACTGCTCGCCGCAGTTCATCAGCGCCTGGGCAGCCTGGGCGGAAAATCCACAGCTGGGCAGCTTGGGGGAGCCCTTCATATACAAAATGATAGGATTTTCAGCGATCTGACTTTTGATCTTCTCTACGGTATCCATGAATACGTCTGTCTCTGTGGTTAGGTACCTGGGGCCCATTCTATGCCAAGGGGGGGATGGACAAAACACCATTATTAATAAGGCTATATTTTTCGCCACCCACACAGGGGCACGGTGGGAAGTTGATGCGCCTCACGATTTCCTTCGCTAGAATGACCGCCAGCACATGGATAACACCCCTCTAATATCAATGGAGAAGAGCAATGGCGTTTGAACTTCCTGCCCTGCCGTACGCAAAAGACGCACTGGAGCCCCACATCTCTGCCGAGACCCTGGAGTTCCACCACGGTAAGCACCACGCGACTTACGTCACCAAGCTGAACGGCCTGGTTGAGGGCACCGAGATGGCCAACCAGTCCCTGGAGGAGATCGTCAAGACCTCCACCGGTGGCGTGTTCAACAACGCGGCCCAGATCTGGAACCACACCTTCTACTGGCACTGCCTGTCCCCCAACGGCGGTGGCGCGGCCTCTGGCGCCATTGCGGCGGCCATCGACGCGGCCTTCGGTTCCTTCGACGAGTTCAAGGCCAAGTTCACCGAGTCCGCCATCAACAACTTCGGCTCCTCCTGGACCTGGCTGGTGAAGAACGCCGATGGCAGCCTGGCCATCGTCAACACCAGCAACGCGGCCACCCCGCTGACCGACGAAGGCGTGACTCCGCTGCTGACCGTCGACCTGTGGGAGCACGCCTACTACATCGACTACCGCAACGCCCGCCCGAACTACATGGCGGCCTTCTGGAACCTGGTGAACTGGGAGTTCGTCAACCAGAACTTCGCCTGATAAGCATCGGCGATAACGCGATAAACAAGGGAGGCCAACGGGCCTCCCTTTTTGCTGCCCTGCCAAAATTTGCCGCTCATTTCCCTCGCCCCTGTCATCTTTGTGTCCCCGGCCCTGAAGTAATCTGTTTGCAACAGGTCGGCGTACAAGAGGGTCTACTAAGGGGATCCGACGGCAAAGTCCGGCGTCGGTAAATTAAGGAAAACCGGAGAAGAATTATCCGTTTTTGCTTTTGGCGTGAACAGGTTAGGGATAATCAGTCTACGCTTACGATGAGGTGACGGTTTTTTGGCGGCCACCGCAGGTGGTCTCAGCGCTTTTGGGGGGTGACACATGAGCATCTTTGAGCATTACCAGCATCGGTACGAACAAACGCGGGACGAGGAGTACAGTCTCCATGAGTTTTTGGAACTGTGTAAATCGGACCGCAGCGCCTACGCCAGCGCCGCAGAGCGACTGCTGATGGCCATCGGTGAACCGGAAATGGTGGACACCGCACTGGACCCGCGACTCTCCCGCATCTTCTCCAACCGCGTGGTGGCCCGCTACCCGGCGTTCGCCGAATTTTACGGCATGGAAGACGCCATCGAGCAGATCGTCGCCTACCTCAAGCACGCCGCCCAGGGGCTCGAAGAGTCCAAGCAGATCCTTTATCTGCTGGGGCCGGTGGGGGGCGGGAAATCCTCCCTGGCGGAGAAGCTCAAGAAGCTGATGACCCGGGTGCCCATCTACGTGCTGACCGCCAACGGCGTGCGCAGCCCGGTGAACGACCACCCCCTGTGCCTGTTCGATACCGACGAGGACGGCGAGATCCTGGAGAAGGAGTACGGGGTGCCCAAACGCTACCTGCGCTCCGTCACCTCCCCCTGGGCCGCCAAGCGCCTGCACGAGTTCGGTGGCGACATCAGCAAATTCCGCGTGGCCAAGGTCTACCCCTCGGTGCTCGACCAGATCGCCGTGGCCAAGACCGAGCCCGGGGATGAGAACAACCAGGACATCTCCTCCCTGGTGGGCAAGGTGGACATCCGTCAGCTGGAGCACTTCGCCCAGGACGACGCCGACGCCTACGCCTACTCCGGTGCCCTCTGTAAAGCCAACCAGGGGATCATGGAGTTTGTGGAGATGTTCAAAGCGCCCATCAAGGTGCTCCACCCGCTGCTGACCGCCACCCAGGAGGGCAACTACAACGGCACCGAAGGGCTCTCCGCCCTGCCCTTCTCCGGCATTATCTTGGCCCACTCCAACGAGTCCGAATGGCAGAGCTTTCGCAACAACAAGAACAACGAGGCCTTCCTGGACCGGGTCTACATCGTCAAGGTGCCCTACTGCCTGCGGGTCTCCGAGGAGCGGCGCATCTATGAAAAACTGCTGGCCAACTCCGAGTTGCTGGACGCCCAGTGCGCCCCCGGTACCCTGGGGATCCTGAGCCAGTTCAGCGTCCTCTCCCGCCTCAAAGACCCGGAGAACTCCTCGGTGTACTCCAAGATGCGGGTGTACGACGGCGAAACCCTGAAGGACACGGATCCCAAGGCCAAGTCCCACCAGGAGTACCGCGACTTTGCCGGGGTCGACGAGGGGATGAGCGGCCTCTCCACCCGCTTTGCGTTCAAGATCCTCTCCCGGGTGTTCAACTTCGACCACTCCGAGGTGGCGGCCAACCCGGTGCACCTGTTCTACGTGCTGGAGAAGCAGATCGAGCGGGAGCAGTTCCCTCAGGAGCTGCAGGACAAGTACCTGGAGCACCTCAAAGGCTACCTGATCCCCAAATACGTCGAGTTCATCGGCAAGGAGATCCAGACCGCCTATCTCGAGTCCTACAGCGAGTACGGCCAGAACATCTTTGACCGCTACGTCACCTACGCCGATTTCTGGATCCAGGACCAGGAGTACCGGGACCCGGAGACCGGCCAGCTGTTTGACCGCGCCGCGCTCAATGCCGAGCTTGAGAAGATCGAGAAGCCCGCCGGGATCAGCAATCCCAAGGACTTCCGCAACGAGATCGTCAACTTCGTGCTGCGGGCCCGGGCCAACAACAACGGCAAGAACCCCAACTGGACCAGTTACGAGAAGCTGCGCTCGGTGATTGAGAAGAAGATGTTCTCCAACACCGAGGATCTGTTGCCGGTGATCTCCTTCAACACCAAGACCTCGGCGGACGAGCAGAAGAAGCACGATGACTTCGTCGACCGCATGATGGAGAAGGGGTACACCCGCAAGCAGGTGCGCCTGTTGTCCGAGTGGTACCTGCGCGTTCGGAAGTCGAGCTGATGGGGGGACGCCAATGGCCCACTTTATCGACCGGCGTCTCAACGCCAAAGGAAAGAGCACCGTCAACCGCCAACGCTTTTTAAGGCGGTACAAGCAGCAGATCAAAAAAGCCGTCTCCGATGCGGTCACCAATCGCAGCGTGACCGACGTCGAGAGCGGCGAACAGATCAGCATTCCCAGCAAGAACATCACCGAGCCGGTGTTTCACCACGGGGCCGGGGGCAACCGGGAACGGGTGCACCCGGGCAACGACCAGTTCACCCGCGGCGATCGCATCGACCGGCCGCCGGGGAGCGGCGCCGGTGGCGCGGGTAAGGGGCAGGCCTCCAACTCCGGTGAGGGGGAGGACGATTTTGTCTTCTCCATCTCCAAGGACGAGTACCTGGACCTGCTGTTTGACGACCTGGCGCTGCCCAACCTGCAGCGCAACAGCCTCGACAAGCTGGTGGAGTTCAAAACCTTCCGCGCTGGCGTCACCACCGACGGGGTGCCCGCCAACATCCACATCGTCCGCTCCCTGCGCCAGTCCCTGGCCCGCCGTACGGCGCTGACCGCCGGCAAGAAGCAGAAGCTGGCCCAGCTGGAGGCTGAGCTGCAGGCCCTGTTGGACACCCCCGGCTCCAGCACCGAGCAGATCCAGGCCCTGGAGGCCGAGGTCGAGGCCCTGCGCAAGCGCATTCAGGCGGTGCCCTTTATCGACACCTTCGATCTGCGCTACAACGCCTTCGTTCAGCGGCCGGTGCCCACCTCCAAGGCGGTGATGTTCTGCCTGATGGACGTCTCCGGCTCCATGGATCAGGCCACCAAGGACATGGCCAAGCGTTTCTACATCCTGCTCTACCTGTTCCTGACTCGCACCTACAAGGCCCTGGACGTGGTGTTCATTCGCCACCACACCCAGGCCAAAGAGGTGGACGAGCACGAGTTCTTCTACAGCCAGGAGACCGGCGGCACCATCGTCTCCAGTGCCCTGAAGCTGATGCACGAGATCCAGGCGGAGCGCTACCCCTCCAACGAGTGGAACATTTACGCCGCCCAGGCCTCCGATGGCGACAACTGGGCCGACGACTCGCCCCACTGCAAAGAGCTGATGGAGCACAAGATCTTGCCGGTCTGCCGGTATTACACCTACATCGAAATCACAAACCGGGCCCACCAGACCCTGTGGCGCGAGTACGAGACCCTGGCCAAGGCCAACCCGCACTTCGCCCTGCAGCACATTCGGTCGGTGGAGGACATCTACCCGGTATTCCGCGAGCTGTTCAAGAAACAGGCCGCATAAGCATTCAGGGGAGGCTGTATGGTGGAACGACCGACATTGCCCGACGGGCCGGATTGGACTTTCGAACTGCTGGAGCGCTACCAGGGCGAGATCGCCCGGGTGGCGGAGCACTATCGGCTCGACACCTACCCCAACCAGATTGAAGTGATCACCGCCGAGCAGATGATGGACGCCTACGCCAGCGTGGGGATGCCCATCGGCTACGCCCACTGGTCCTTCGGCAAGAAATTCATCGAAACCGAGCAGCACTACAAACGGGGCCAGATGGGACTGGCCTACGAGATCGTCATCAACTCCAACCCCTGCATCGCCTACCTGATGGAGGAGAACACCATCACCATGCAGGCGCTGGTGATGGCCCACGCCAGTTTCGGCCACAACAGCTTCTTCAAGGGCAACTACCTGTTCCGCACCTGGACCGACGCCGACTCCATCATCGACTACCTGTTGTTTGCCAAGAAGTACATCGCCGAGTGCGAACAGGCCCACGGCATCGACGCGGTGGAGGAGATCCTCGACTCCTGTCACGCGCTGATGAACTACGGGGTGGACCGCTATAAGCGCCCCTCGGAGATCTCCCTCAAAGAGGAGAAGCAGCGTCAGAAGGAGCGGGAGGAGTACCTGCAGAGTCAGGTTAATGATCTCTGGCGCACCCTGCCCCGCCGGGAAGTGACGGACGAGGCACAAAAGGAGCACCGCTTCCCTCAAGAGCCCCAGGAGAACCTGCTCTACTTTATCGAGAAGAACGCACCGCTGCTGGAGTCCTGGCAGCGTGAGCTGGTGCGCATCGTGCGCAAGATTGCCCAGTACTTCTATCCCCAGAAACAAACCCAGGTGATGAACGAAGGTTGGGCCACCTTCTGGCACTACACCATACTCAATCACCTTTACGACGAGGGTCGGCTCAGCGACCGCTTTATGCTGGAGTTTCTCCACAACCACACCAACGTGGTGGCCCAGCCCCCCTACAACAGCCCCTACTACAGCGGCATCAACCCCTATGCCCTGGGCTTTGCCATGTTCCAGGACATCCGCCGCATCTGTGAAAACCCGGAGCCGGAAGACCGCGAGTGGTTCCCGGATCTGGCCGGCACCGACTGGCTGGACGCCCTGCATTTCGCCATGGCCAACTTCAAGGATGAGAGCTTTATCGCCCAGTACCTCTCCCCTCGCCTGATGCGGCAGTTTAAACTGTTCGGGGTGCGCGATGACGATCGCAAGAACTACCTGGAGGTGTCCGCCATCCACGACGAGGTGGGCTACCGGGATCTGCGCACCGCCCTGGCCCGGCAGTACAACCTCAGTAACCTGGAACCCAACATTCAGATCTGGGATGTGCGAGTGCGGGGGGATCGCTCATTGACCCTGCGCTACACGCCGCAGGACAGGGTGCCTCTGGCGGAGAGCCGGGAAGAGGTGATGAAGCACCTGCATCGACTCTGGGGCTTCGACGTGGTGCTGGAGCAGGAGCAGGAAAACGGCAGCGTGGAGCTTATCGCACGCTGCCCGGAGAAGAGTCGAGACTGATCAGATCTTGGTTTCGGCGATGTCCTTGGGCATGTCGCCGCGGATCTTCTGCCAAATCTTACCGGAACCCACCCCGTAGCGGCGCACCAGGGGCATCACCGCCTCGTGGTCCCGCGAGGCGGCCAGCTTACCCAGCTCCTCGTAGTACTGACGGGCCAGATCCCGGCCTTCCTGGCTGGTGAAGTAGTAGCGCCCGACTCGACTGTACAGCCCCTTGAAGCCGTTGAGGATCAGCGAGTAGATGGGGTTGCCGGAGGCGAAGGCCACCGAGTGGTTGAAACGGTAATCGAAATCCGCAAAGGCCCCGCCATCTTCCACCAGTGCCGCGGCCTCTTCCACCAGCTCCAGCACCTTGTCAGGGCAGTGACGCACCGCAGAACGCAGGTAGATGCTGCTGATGTTGGTGCGAGCGGCCAACAGCTGATCCATCAGCTCAGGGACGCCGTCCTGGTCCAGACGCGCGATGGTTTCCAGGATGTTGAGCCCGGAGGTTTCCCAGAAGTTGTTCACTCGGGTGGGCTTACCGTGCTGAATGCTCAGCCAGCCATCACGGGCCAAACGCTGCAGCACTTCACGCAGGGTGGTTCGGGTGACCCCGATCAGTTCAGACAGCTCGCGCTCCGCAGGAAGGATCGAGCCAGGTGGAAACTTGTTATTCCAGATGGACTTGACGATGTACTCTTCGGCAAAGCCTGCCGGGCTTTGAGCTTTGATAATCATTGGATCGGCAGCCTATTCAGTCATGTTATCGCTTTTTTGTTGTCAGCTGATCATACCAGAGGGGGGTGAAATAGGAAGCAAAAGGGGGCTCAAGTGCAGCGAAAGTGCACACAACTGGGTGCTTTAAAAATCATCACTTGATTCAAATTCGGGGTTGCACAGCCGTAATCGATGTTCCGGAGAAGTGACTTTGTGACTGCACTCGCATTAAAATTGCCCGCTGAAATCATAACATCGACGTTTCGAACGATAATACCAGCCCCTGAGGGAAGTCATGGCGGTCTCACTACAACAGGCGTTTTTCCAGAATTTCTTGGGTTCAGCCCCGAAATGGTACAAAGCGTCCATTCTTTTCTTTTTATTGATTAACCCCCTGGTGTTCATGCTCGATCCCTTCATTGCCGGCTGGCTGCTGGTGATCGAGTTCATCTTCACCCTGGCCATGGCCCTCAAGTGCTACCCCCTGCAACCCGGCGGTCTTTTGGCCATCGAGGCGGTGGCCCTGGGCATGACCTCGCCAAGTCAGGTGCTGCATGAGATTGAAGCCAACCTCGAGGTGATCCTGCTGCTGATCTTCATGGTGGCGGGGATCTACTTTATGAAGCAGCTGCTGCTGTTCATCTTCACCAAACTCATCACCCGGATCCGCTCCAAGGTGGTGTTGTCGATGGCCTTCTGCCTGGCCTCCGCCTTCCTCTCCGCCTTCCTCGACGCCCTGACGGTGATCGCCGTGGTGATCAGCGTGGCCACCGGCTTCTACGCCATCTACCACAAGGTGGCCTCGGGCAAGAATTTCCAGCAAAGCCACGACCACAGCGACGATGAGAGCATCACCCTGTCCAAGGATGAGCTGGAGCAGTTCCGTGCCTTCCTGCGCAACCTGATGATGCACGCCGGTGTGGGTACCGCCTTGGGTGGCGTGTGCACCATGGTGGGTGAGCCCCAGAACCTCATCATCGCCGCCCAGGCCGGTTGGGGCTTCGGGGAGTTCTTCCTGCGCATGGCGCCGGTGAGTTTGCCGGTGCTGGTGGCGGGCCTGCTCACCTGCGCGGTGGTGGAGAAGATGGGCTGGTTCAGCTACGGCGCCCCCCTGCCGGGTCCGGTACGCCAGATTCTGGTGGACTTCGACAAGCACGAGGACGCCAACCGCACCAATAAGGAGAAGATGCAGCTTATCGTCCAGGCCCTGGTGGGGCTGTGGCTCATCGCCGGTTTGGCGCTGCACCTGGCGGCTGTAGGCCTGATTGGCCTGTCGGTCATCATCCTCTGTACCGCCTTTAACGGCGTCATCGACGAGCACAGCCTGGGCAAGGCGTTTGAAGAGGCCCTGCCCTTTACCGCCCTGCTCGCGGTGTTCTTCTCCATCGTCGGTGTGATCATCGATCAGAAGCTGTTCTACCCGGTGATCCACTGGGTACTGCAGTTCGAGGGCAACACCCAGTCGGTGATGTTCTACCTGGCCAACGGCGCCCTCTCCATGGTCTCCGACAACGTGTTTGTCGGCACCGTGTACATCAATGAGGTGAAAGCCGCGCTGCTCAAAGGTGAGATCACCCGCGACCAGTTCGACATGCTGGCGGTGGCGATCAACACCGGCACCAACCTGCCCTCGGTGGCCACCCCCAATGGTCAGGCGGCCTTCCTGTTCCTGCTGACCTCCGCCCTGGCCCCGCTGATCCGCCTCTCCTACGGCCGCATGGTGATCCTGGCCCTGCCCTACACCATCGTCCTGACCCTGGTGGGTCTGGCGATGATCCAGTTCGGTGTCTTGAGTGAGGCCACTGAGGCGATGTATAACCTCCACTGGATCAGTCACCACGGTGTGACCGATGGCGTCAGCGTCGGCCACTGAGCCGCACCCAACGAAACGGCGCCGAAAGGCGCCGTTTTTCTAAGGATTGGATATGTTTGCAACTCTTGGGGCCCTGCCCCGCCAGCGCGCCCCCTGGGCCCTCCTGTTTCTCTCCGCCGTGGCCCTGATGGTGGCCGCCCTGGTGTTCCAGTACGCCATGGACCTGGGCCCCTGCGTCATGTGCATCTACATTCGTGTGGCGGTGTGCGCCATCGCCTTGGGGGCCCTGGTGGCCCTGCTGGCGCCGCAGAATCCGGTGTGTCAGGGGATCGGCTGGCTGGGCTGGTTGGTCGGTGCCGGTTGGGGGGCGAAGATCGCCTGGCAACTGGTCCAGAAACAATCCACCCCGCCGGAAGGCTTTGGGCTCTTTGGCGCCAGCTGCGACTTCATCCCCGACTTTCCAAGCTGGCTGCCCCTGCACCACTGGCTGCCGTCGCTGTTTGAGCCCACCGGCGATTGCACCGACAAGGCCTGGGAGTTTCTCGGCGTAACCATGGCCCAGTGGACCCTGGTGGCCTTTGTTCTTTACCTGGTGGTCGGATTGCTGGTTGGGGCCGCGGCCCTGCGCACCGCCAAGCGCTGAGCGCCGTCGCTACAACCGGTGGTCGTGCTGTTCGCGCAGAAACTCCTCCACCAAGGCGGCGCCATCCCCCTCCAGGGTGATCTGGGCATTGAGGCCCAACAAGGCACCGCTGATCACCTCCATGGTGGTCAGGCCGATGTTACCCGGCAAGCGGATGATAAAGCGGCGATCCCCCTCCAGGTAACGGCGAAACAGGTGGCCACCGACCACCTGGGCCATGCCGCCGTTTTGACTGGCGGCGCTGACGGTCAGGATGCAGTTGCCCGCCTCGTCGTGATGGTAGGTCTGGGTGCGTGCCATGCAGTTCCCTCCGATGTGACTGACTCCCTGACCATGTCACAGAGTTATGGGCGCTGACAAGTGCCGCAATATCCATCAAAAAAGGCGCCCTGAGGGCGCCTTTTTCAGTCGATGTCGTCCGCGGGCCAGTGGACGATGCAGCCCACCAGGATGTGGCTCTCGGTGCCCACATCCCGCTCATCCAGCACCTTGTTGCGCACCGACATTTTGGCGGCGTGCATCGCCGAGCTGCTGCCGGTCAGCAGGGGATGCCAGCTGGGCAGGTCACGCCCTTCGTGCAGGCGTCGATAGGCGCAGCTTGGCGGCAGCCAGTTGAGCTCGCCGACGTTTTCCGGGGTGATCTTGTAGCAGTCGGGGACGTAGTCAAAACGGCGCTCGTACTGCTTGCAGCGGCAGCTTTTGTGGTTGAGCAGCTGGCAGGCCACGTTGGTGAAGTACACCTCGTCGGTGTCGTCGTCGATCAGCTTGTTCAGACAGCACTTGCCGCAACCGTCGCAGAGGGATTCCCACTCTTTGTCGGTCATCTCGCTTAGGGGTTTGCGCCAAAACGGCGTCTGATCGGTCATGGCTCCTCCGAAAACAACAGCGCCCCCAGGTTCGGGGGCGCGCATTATAGCGAAAAAGCTTACTCGATGGCAGGGAACTTGATGCGATCCGACAGGTAGCCCACCGCCACCGCGAAGTAGTGGCTGCGGTTCCAGCGCATCAGGGCATCGTAGTTGGCGTAAGCCAGATAAACCCGGCCATCGGCGTCATCGGGGAACACCAACGAGGCCTCGATATCCGCCCGGTTGGGCAGGTTGCCGCCGTCGTACTTGCGCACTCCCAGCGCCTGCCACTCGGCCAGGCTCTTTTTCACCTCAAGGCCCTGCAACTCCTCGGCCACCGGCTCGGTCACCCGCACCTGACGCGCCCAGGTTTGATCGTACTGCCAGCCGACGTTTTTCAGGTAGTTGGCCGCCGAGGCGAACACATCCGGCAGGGTGTGCCAGATGTCCTTGCGCCCATCGCCGTCGTAATCCACGGCGTAGCTCAAAAAGGAGGTGGGCATAAACTGGGTCTGCCCCATGGCCCCGGCCCAGGAGCCGCGCATCTTGTCGGCGGTGATGTGGCCGTCGTCGATGATCTTAAGCGCCGCAAACACCTGCTCTTTGAAGAACGCCTCCCGGCGCCCCTCGTAGGCCAAGGACGCGGTGGTGCCCACCACCGGGTAGTTGCCGGTGTAGCCACCGAAGTTGGTTTCAATCCCCCACAGGGCGACGATAAAGCGGGGCTGAACGCCGTAGGCCTCGCCGATCTCTTCCAGCAGTTCGCGGTGCTCCTTGTAGAGCTTGCGGGCCTGGGCCACCTTCCACTCGGGAACCGCCTGAGGCAGGTAGGTATCGAGGGTCTTTTTGAATTCCGGCTGGTTGCGGTCAGCCGAGATGGCTCGTTTGAACAGCTTGATGTCCGCAAAGGCACTGTCGAGAGTGCTTTGCTTGATGCCCTGTTCTGCGGCTTCCGCCTTCAGGGTCTCCACGTAGTCTTTAAAGCCGGCGGCATCCACGGCCGCCGCGCCGGCACTGAGGCTCATCAGTGCACCGGCCAATGTCCGTTTCCACATCTTCACAGCGCCTCCGTTGTTATGATTCGTCATCCAGACCCAGTTCGCGACGGTGCGTTTTCAGCAGATCCTCCGTCGGCGGCGGCAACTGCAGGTAGAACCCCTTCTCCGTCAGCTCCGCTTTCACTTTCTCCAGGTCGGATTGGCCCAGCTGTTTGACCTTGGTCATCGGCAACAGCATGACAAAAATCGGCGTGCCAAACACCTCCATCAAGGGGGCGGGGACTTTTGAGAAGTCGTCACGCTTGGGCAGGAACAGGTAAGTGTCCGCCTTCCGACTGCTCTTATAAACGGCACAAATCATCATAATTTTAAGCAATTAACTCTGTTCATTATTGCGAAAACCGCGCTGGTCACTATACCATGCGGCCCCGATAAAAGAATGCGCCGCTGGCCAAGCTTTCGCCAGTCCGCCCAGCAGTTTGAGGCGAGCATGCACTCCCCCTTCGTCGAATTCAAAGGTGGCAGCTTCACCCTGTCCACCCTGCGCCTTGGCGGCCACTCCCTGGCCCAGCTGGAACAGTCGCTGTCCTGTCACATCGAGCGCGCCCCCACCCTGTTTCGCCGCATGCCGGTGATCCTGGATGCCGAGGCTCTAGGCCCCGAGCTGGCCCTCAGTGACGTCCTGGACCTGTTGCGTCGCCACGACCTGATGCCTATGGCCATCACCCGCGCCCAGGCCCACCACAGGGCGGCCCTGGAAAGCCTGCCCCTGCCCTGCCTGGAGCACAAAGGGGCCCCCCTCAATCGCCGTTTGCCCCCCCTGGTGATCGACCGGCCGGTGCGCTCCGGTCAGCAGGTGTACGCCAAGGAGCGGGACCTTTTGGTGCTGGGCCAGGTCAGCGAAGGGGCCGAGCTGGCCGCCGACGGCAACATCCAGCTGTTCGGTGCCATGCGGGGCCGGGCCTTTGCCGGGGCCAGTGGTGAAACCAGTGCCTGCCTCATCTGCCACCAGTTCCAGCCGGAGCTGGTGGCCCTGGCGGGCCACTACCAGATGTTGGACCCCGACCATGGCCACTGGGGCCAGGCGGTGCTGGTCCAGTTGCAGGGGGACGCATTGGCGTTTACTCCCCTGCCCCGTTCATAGGAGCACTCATGTCCCGAGTAATAGTCGTCACCTCCGGCAAAGGGGGGGTGGGCAAAACCACCTCCTCCGCCGCCATCGGCATGGGGCTGGCCCAGGCCGGCCACCCCACGGTGATCATCGATTTCGACATCGGCCTGCGCAACCTGGACCTGGTGATGGGGTGCGAACGGCGGGTGGTGTATGACTTCGTCAACGTCATCAACGGCGAAGCCAACCTCAACCAGGCGCTGATCAAGGACAAACGCTGCGACAACCTCTATGTGCTGCCCGCTTCCCAGACCCGGGACAAAGACGCCCTGAGCCGGGAAGGGGTGGCCGAAGTGCTGGCCCAGCTCAAAACCCGCTTCGACTTCATCCTCTGCGACAGCCCCGCCGGCATCGAGCACGGTGCCATGATGGCCCTCTATTTTGCCGATGAGGCGATCGTCGCCACCAACCCGGAGATCTCCTCGGTGCGCGACTCCGACCGGATCCTGGGGATGCTGCAAAGCCGCTCCCGGCGGGCCGAACAGGCGCTGGAGCCGGTCAAGGAGCATCTGCTGCTGTGCCGCTACAACCCCGGCCGAGTGGACAGCGGGGAGATGCTGAGCCTGAAGGATGTCGAGGAGATCCTGGCCATCCCCCTGCTCGGGGTGATCCCGGAATCCCCCGCGGTGCTCAAGGCTTCCAACGCCGGCACCCCGGTGATCCTGGATACCGAGTCCGACGCCGGCCAGGCGTACCAGGACACCGTAGCCCGGCTGTTGGGGGAGGCGCGCCCCCTGCGCTTTACCCAGGCCCCCAAGGGCTGGCTCAAACGACTCTTTGGAGGTTGAGATGGGACTGCTGGATTACTTTCGCAAAGGAGCGGAGCCGGACTCCGCCGACACCGCCCGGGAGCGGCTTAAGGTGATCGTCGCCCACCAGCGGCATCAGCGAAACGGTCCGGAATACCTGCCGGAGCTGCAGCGGGAGCTGATGGCGGTGCTGGCCAAGTACGTGCCCACCGAGGAGATCGCCATCCGCCTGGACCACGACGACGAGCTGGCGGTGCTGGAACTCAACGTGCCCCTCCCCCCCAGATAAGAAAAAAGCCCGCGGATGCGGGCTTTATTTTGTGGTGTGTTGTGCTCAGGCGGCCTGCTCTTCGCGCAGGGCCCGACGCAGGATCTTGCCGACGTTGGTCTTGGGCAGCTCGTCGCGGAACTCGATAAGCTTGGGCACCTTGTAGCCGGTCAGGTGCTCACGACAGTGGGCCATCAGGGCATTCTCGGACAGCCGGGGGTCCTTGCGCACCACGAAGATCTTCACCACCTCACCGGAGACCTCGTTGGGCACCCCCACGGCGGCCACCTCCTCCACCTTATCGTGCATCGCCACCACATCCTCGATCTCATTGGGGAAGACGTTGAAACCGGATACCAGGATCATGTCCTTTTTGCGGTCCACGATGGTGAAGTAGCCCCGCTCGTTGCACACCGCGATGTCTCCGGTGGAGAGCCACCCCTCCTTGAGCACCTCGGCACTGGCTTCGGGACGCTGCCAGTAGCCCTTCATCACCTGCGGGCCCTTCACTTGCAGCTCGCCCCGCTCCCCCAGGGGCACCACCTCACCGGCCTCGTCCACCAGGCGCATCGCCGTGGAGGGCACCGGCAGGCCGATGGTGCCGTCGTAGCCGCTGGCGGTATAGGGCGCCACGCTGGCCACCGGAGCGCACTCGGTCAGCCCGTAGCCCTCCAGCAACCGGGTGCCGGTCACTGCCTGCCAACGCTCCGCCACAGCGCGCTGTACTGCCATGCCGCCCCCCAGGCTGACCTTAAGGCCGGAGAAATCAATCTCGTCGAACCCCTCGGTGTTGAGCAGGCCGTTGAACAGGGTGTTCACTCCGGTGATGGCGGTAAAGGGCATGCTCTTTAAGGTTTTGACAAACAGCGGCATGTCCCGTGGGTTGGTGATCAGCAAGTTGGTGCCGCCCAGTTTCATGAACAGCAGACAGTTCGCCGTCAGGGCGAAGATGTGATAGAGCGGCAGTGCAGTAACCACCGTCTCCTCCCCCTCGCTCAGCAGCGGCCCGATAAAGGCCCCCACCTGCTCCAGGTTGGCCACCAGGTTGCGGTGGGTCAGCATGGCGCCCTTGGCCACGCCGGTGGTGCCGCCGGTGTACTGGAGAAACGCCAGATCGCCCGGCTTCACATTGGGGCGCACGTACTGCAGGTGGCGCCCCTTGGCCAGGGCGCTGCGCAGGGAGCGAGCGTGGGGCAGATGGTACTTGGGCACCATCTTCTTGATGTGTTTGACCACGAAGTTGACCAGGGTGCGTTTGGGCAGGGAGAGCTGGTCTCCCAGGCTGGTCAGGATCACGTGTTTGACCGGGGTGTCCGCCACTACCTGCTCCAGGGTGTGGGCGAAATTGGAGACGATGACGATGGCCTGGGCGCCGGAGTCATTGAGCTGGTGCTTCAGCTCCCGGGCGGTGTAGAGGGGATTGACGTTCACCACCACCATGCCGGCGCGCAGGGCCCCGAACAGGGCCACCGGGTACTGCAGCAGGTTGGGCATCATCAGCGCCACCCGATCCCCCTGCTTGAGACCCAGGTCCTGTTGCAGGTAGGCGGCGAAGGCACGGCTGAGCTCATCGAGGCGACGGTAGGTCAGGGAGGCGCCCATATTGACGAAGGCGGCGCGGTCACCAAACTTGGCCACGCTCTCCTCGAGCAGCGACACCAGCGAGGTAAATTGCTCGGGGTTGATCTGCGCCGGCACGTCCTTGGGGTAGCTGCCCAGCCATAACTCTTCCATCTAAGCCTCCTTGCACCGCGACGTGGTCGCCGCGTTTCTTATTGGTCTCGTTTAAACAATCGTTTAATTGAATTGCACCACAATATGTCATGATTCACATCCCGTTTCCAGCACCCCCAGAGTAAGCAGTTTCACTTTGGGGCATTTTGGTGCAGCCCTGCCCCGCAAGCGGGCATAAGAAAACCCGGCCTAAGCCGGGTTTTTTCAAACAAGGATGCAGACTTACTCCGCCGATTCGCGCGCAGCCTCTGCGTCCTTATCGGCCGGCGCCTCGGCCACCGGTGCGTTGTCCTGAGTACGCACATCGGCCACACGGAATGGCGAGATCTCCTGCGCCAGCGTGCGCTCGGCCAATACCCGAGCCCCATAGGTGGACAGGTGGTTGCTGTCCTCGTAGAGGGGCAACGCCTCCTCCATGCCGTCACAGCGTCCGTCGTGACACAGCACTTCGGCCGGATCGTAGAAGCGGATCTGCGGGTAACGGGCCTTCAGATCCGCAAACAGGGCGTTGATGATCGACTGGTTCTCGGCGTGCTTGCCGCCCGCTTGCTCCACGGTACAACGCTCAGGATCGCCGTGACGGTAGAAGCAGGTGGAGACGTTGCGACCATCATTGGGCACGGTGCGCAGGATGATGGGTTCGGCGCCGCCGGCCAGGATGGTCTCGATGGTGTCGTTCAACAGCGTGGTGATGTGGCCGATGCGATCCTCGTCGGGGAAGATCACCCGGTCGGTGCGCAGCAGGTTGGTCCAAAGATTGGCCAGGTAGACCCGCTCGAACTGACCCGCCTTGATGGCGTCCAGGTACTCGGCGGACAGGGTCTGGCAGTCGCGCTTGATGCGGCCGTTTTTCCACATCACCAGCCCCTCAAGCTGCATGCAGCCCACGTGGTGACCGGAGAGGAAGCTCACCCCCTGCGCCTTGCCGATGGTGTCGAAAAAGCCGCGGAAGTGACGGGCATGGGAGTCTCCCAACACCAGACCCGCCATCGGCTGGTCGGTGTCCCCCAGCAGGCAGGGGTTGTTGTCCACCGGGTACTCGTTGGCGTCACAATCCGGCAGGTTCAGCGCATCGTCGTAGGCCTGCAACTGGTGGTAGGCGGCGGTGGCCTCCGGCCCCAAACGCTCCGGGTAACCGTCGCTGCGCCGCACCTGGGTGTTAAGCAGCAGCGCCAGCACCAAAGGCACCAGGAACAACGCGGTGGCCACCACAGCCCCGCGCATCGGTTTGCGGCGGGCCGGCTGCTCCACGAAGCGGTAGGTCAACCAGGCCAGCGCGATGGAGAGCAGCGTCAGGGCCGCCATCATCAGCGGAGTATCGGCCTCGATGTAGCGGGCCAGGGCAAACAGCGGCCAGTGCCAGAGGTAGAGCGAGTAGGAGATGGCGCCGAAAAACACCAGAGCCGGATGGCTCAACAGCCGGGTGACCGGGCTTTTGGGGGCCGCGGCACCGCTGACCAGCAGCACGGCGGTGGCCAGACAGACCCACAGGGCCGCCCAACCGGGGAAGACGGTCTGGCTGGAGTAGACCACGGCAGCGACCAGCACCAAAGCCAGCGCCGGCAGGGCCAGCACCGACAGGCGCTCAATCGCCTTGGGGAAGCGGGGCCAGGCCAGGGCCAGGGTGGCGCCGATCAGCAGCTCGAAAAAGCGCGCCTGGCTTAAAAAGTAGGCCTCTTCGGCCTGGGTGTTCAGGGTGTAGAGCGACAGGCCAAAACCGAGCACGGTCAGGCCGGACACCACCGCCAGGGCCGCGCCCTGCCCCGCCCAGCGCAGCAGGACCCACAACAGGGCTGGGAACAGCAGGTAGAACTGCCACTCGATGGAGAGGGACCAGGTGTGGGTCATGGGCCGGACGATGGCGTTGCCGGCAAAGTAGTCGGAGGCCACCTCGGCAAAGTGGTAATTGGAGGTGAAATGCAGCGCCTCGCGCAGGCTGCGGGTGTAGGCGGTAAAGTCCGCCGGCAGCAGGACCAGCGCCGAGAGCAGCGTGGTGATCACCGCCACCAGCAAAAAGGCGGGGAACAGGCGTTTGGCACGACGGGCGTAGAAGTCGGAGAAGGCGAAATCGCCCCGCGGCACCTGAGTGGCGATGATGGAGGTGATCAGAAAGCCGGAGAGTACGAAGAACACGTCGACGCCGATAAAGCCCCCGGAGGGGATCCCATCCAGGTTGGCGTGGTAGAACAGCACCAGCAGCACGGCCAAACCGCGCAGGCCGTCGATGTCAGTACGGTAACTCAAATTGGATTGCATTGGGCCCCCACCATCAAAGGGTCAGGCCCCGCCGGCCCACCAAGGGGGCGAATGATGCCAAGGGTTGTCGAGCGCTCAAAGCCTTGAGGGCAAAACAAAGGCCAGGCGCAACGCCTGACCCACACATCATTTACACCTAGATCACATCTAGGGCAGCAATTTTACATCCGCAAGCGTTTGGACACAGAGGTCCCCTCGCCAGCCCTGCACCAGATCCGGCTCCGGGCCGAAGCGTTCGCGCCAGACCCATTCGACGTACTGCTGCACCAGCTTCTTGGAGCCCAGCAGTTCCAGGGCCACTTGCTCACGCTCCGCCAACCCCTGCACCACCTTGCGGGCCAGGGCGAGGGACTCGCGAAACTCCGGGTCCTGACCCAGGGGATCGATCGCCTCCGGCGGGTTGTCCACATCGGCCAGGGCGATGGCGCGCAAAATCGCCTTGCCGTGGCGCTGGATCTCCCGCTCGTGCAGCCCCTCCATCTTGACCAGGTAGGCCATGGAGCGCGGCGCCCGGCGGGCCAGGTTCAGCAATGCCGCGTCCTTGAGGACGAAGCTCAACGCCAGATCCCGCTGCTGCGCCACCCCCAGTCGCCAGGCGGCCAGGGACTTGAGCACCGCCAGTTGACGGGGTTTGAGCTGCCAGGCGTTTTTCACCTTGAGGTAGGCCTTTTCGGGATCGTCCGGCTTCAGGCGGCCGCGACAGGCGCGCTCCCCCTCCTGCCACAGCCAATCCAGCCGGCCCATCTGTTCGATGGCCGGGCGCATCAGACGATACACCTTCAGCAGGTAGTAGACGTCGGCGGCGGCGTAGCTGAGCTGCTTGTCGCTCAACGGACGCTTAAGCCAGTCGGTGCGGGCCTCGCCCTTGTCCAGCTCGATCTCCAGGTAGTGCTGGATAAGCTTGCCATAGCCCATGGCGCCGCCGAGGTTCAGCAGCACGCCAGCCACCTGAGTGTCGAACAGCGGGGTGGGGATCACCCCGCCGCGATGGGCGAAGATCTCCAGATCTTCGCTAGCGCTGTGCAGCACCTTGACCACCGCCGGATCGGCGATGAGCTGCCACAGGGGGCCGAGATCGCGAATGGGCAGCGGATCCACCAGGGCCAGGGTCTCGCCGTCGTAGATCTGAATGAGGCCCAGTTGGGCGTTCAGGGTGCGGGTTCGGACAAACTCGGTGTCCAGGGCCACCGCGTCTTTCTGACGACACTGGCGGCACAGGGCCGCCAGGTCTTCGTCGTTGTCGATCCACTGCCACTGGGGCATGGGTTGCATCAACTGGACTCCTTCACCTCGTCGCGCAGTTCGCGACGCAAAATCTTGCCCACGTTGGTCTTGGGCAGCTCCTCACGGAACTCCACCAACTTGGGCACCTTGTAGCCGGTCAGGTGCTTGCGGCAGTGGGCGATGAGATCCTGCTCGGTCAGCCCCTTCTCCTTGGCCACCACAAAGACCTTCACCAGCTCACCGGACACCTCGTGGGGCACACCCACGGCCGCCACTTCCAGCACCTTGGGGTGCAGGGCCACCACATCCTCCACCTCGTTGGGGAAGACGTTGAAACCGGAAACCAGGATCATATCCTTCTTACGGTCGACAATGAAGAAGTTCCCCTGCTCGTCCATGCGGCCGATGTCGCCGGTCAGCAGCCACTCGCCGTCCATGGTCTTGGCGGTCTCTTCGGGACGCTGCCAGTAGCCCTTCATCACCTGGGGCCCGCGCACCTGCAGCTCACCCACCTCGCCCTGGGGCAACACCTGGCCCGCTTCGTCCACCACCCGGATCTCGGTGGAGGGCAGCGGCAGGCCGATGGCCCCGCTGTACTCGGTCTGGTCGTAGCAGCCGGCGGCCACCACCGGGGAGCACTCGGTCAGGCCGTAGCCCTCAATCAGCGGCACGCCGGTGGCGGCTTTCCACTGCTCGGCCACCGCACGCTGCACCGCCATACCGCCACCGATGGTCAGCTTGAACTGGCTGAAGTCGATGTTGGCGAACTCCGGGTGATTGACCATGGCGTTGAACAGGGTGTTGACCCCGGTCAGCGCGGTAAAGGGGTACTTTTTCAGGTCCCCCAGGAAAGCGTCGAAGTCCCGCGGGTTGGTGATCAACAGGTTCTGCCCGCCCTTTTTGATGAACAGCAGCAGGTTTACCGTGTTGGCGAACACGTGGTAGAGCGGCAGCGGCGTCACCACCATCTCCTTGCCGTCGTCCAGCAGCGGGCCGTAGTAGGCGTCGCACTGCAGCATGTTGGCCACCACGGAGCGGTGGGTCAGCATCGCGCCCTTGGCCACCCCGGTAGTGCCACCGGTGTACTGCAAAAACGCCACATCGTCGCCCACCACCTTGGGTTTGACGTACTGCTGGAAGCGGCCTTTGGCCAGCACCCGACGCATGGAGACCGCGCCCGGCAAGTGGTACTTGGGCACCATCTTCTTGACGTACTTCACCACGAAGTTGACCAGGGTGCGCTTGGGCGCGGAGAGCTGATCGCCGATCTTGGTCAGGATCACGTGCTCCACCGGGGTCTGGTTGACCACCTGCTGCAAACTGGAGCCGAAGTTGGTGACGGCGATGATCGCCTTGGCACCGGAGTCGGTCAACTGATGCTTGAGCTCCCGCGGGGTGTAGAGGGGGTTGACGTTCACCGCCACCAGGCCGGCGCGCAAAACGCCGAACAAAGCGATGGGGTATTGCAGCAGGTTGGGCATCATGATCGCCACCCGCTCACCCTGGGCCAGTTTCAACTCGTTCTGCAGATAGGCGGCAAAGGCGCGGCTCTGCTCCTCCAGGCGACGGTAGGTCAGCACCGCCCCCATGTTGATGAAGGCCACCTGATCCGGGTAGCGGTGGCAGCTCTCCTCGAACAGATCGAGCAGGCTGGCGTACTGATCCGGGTTGATCTCGGCCGGTACGCCGGCGGGGTAGCTGTTGAGCCAGGGTTTTTCCACGCTGTTCTCCTTAGTGGAACAGTACTGCTTGGGGGTACTGCACGGGGGCACCTTTGCCCCTAAAAAGTCTGAAAGGGGTCAGGAAACCGTCGGTTTCCCACCCAGATAAGTCACTAGAGTCTGGACCAACTCCGGCACCGACTCCATATGACAGTGATGCCCGCCGGGAATGTCCACCCGACGCACATCGTAAAACCAGTCCTGGCGCTGCTCCCAGGCCGTTTTGAGCTGGGGGTAGCCCTGCTCGCCCAGCACCACCAGAGAATCGCGGCGGTAGCCGGACAGGTAGTCCCGGGCCTGGCCCTCGGTGATCATCCAGGCTGAGCGTTCGCGAAGCCGCGAGTCCGAGCGCCAATACCAGCGCCGACCACGAAACTCCAGGTTGCGGGACAGCAGCATCCGCGCCAGACGCTCATCGAAATCGCCGCTGCGGGCCCGGGCCGCCGCCAAGGGGGCCAGCTTGTCGTAGCCCTGGCGCACACCCTGGCGTTTAAGGCGGCTCATAAAACCGCGCCTTAAGCGCTCGGCGTCCTTGCCCGGCTCACTGATAAGTGGCCCCACCGCTTCGATGGCCACCAGTTGGTGGACATGCTCCGGGTAGAGGCCGGCGTAGAGCTGGGCCAGTATGCCGCCCATGGAGTGCCCCAGCAGGCAATGGATGGGCTGCCCCAGGGACAGCACCACCCGGTGCAGATCGTACAGGTACTCCAGGAAGAGATAGTGGTTACCCTCCGCTCGGTGGCCTGAGTGGCCGTGTCCGGCCCAGTCCAGTGCCAGCACCTGGTAACCGGCTTCGGCCAGCTCGGGCCCCAGTAGGGCAAAGCTTTCGCTGTTGTCCAGCCAGCCGTGCAGGGCCAGGATCAGGGGGGCGTCTGGATCCCCCCAGCGCTGGGCGGCCAGGATGATCTCTTCCAGTTCCAGTGTCACCGCATCGGCGGCGGGCAAGGTTGCCATAGCTCTCCTACGCTGTCCCGATCCAGTTCACAGAACCGTCTCAACTGGTCTGTGGTTGGATCAGTTACTGCTTTGTAAAGGCGGTTAGATTTCAGGCTTGTAGAACTTCAGTGTCATGCGGTCGGACTCGCCGATGGCCAGGTACTTGGCACGATCCTGTTCACCCAGGCGCAGGGACGGCGGCAGGGTCCAGACCCCCTTGGGGTGGTCCTTGCTGTCCTTGGCGTTGGCGTTCACCTCGCTCTTGGCCGCCAGGCGGAAACCCACCTTCTCGGCCAGGGCGATCACCTCCGCTTCGTCCATGTAGCCGGTGGCCAGGTCGATGCCGGGGAAGCCGCGGTGCTCCACCACGCCGAATACGCCGCCGGGTGTCAGCACCTCCCAGGCGCTGCGGAACACGGTTTCCAGCTGCCCATCCTTGGCCCAGTTGTGCAGGTTACGGAAGGTCAGCACCATGTCGGCGGTCGCTTCGATCCCCAGGCTGGCCTTGCGCGGCGGATCGAAGGCGATCACCTGCACCTGATCGTACAGCTCGGGACTGGCGGCCAGTTTCTCTTCGTAACCCTTGCCGATGCGCACTCGGTAGGCCGGGCTGTTGGCCTCCGCCGGCGGGTTGAGCTCGAAGCCGGCGGCGACAAACTCCCCTTCGGGCTTGAGGTAGGGGGCGAGGATCTCGGTGTACCAACCGCTGCCGGGCCACAGCTCAATCACCCGCATGTGGGGGTGCAGGCCGAAAAACTCCAGGGTTTCCACCGGATGGCGATAGAGGTTGCGGGCCACGTTGGCCTCGCTGCGATGCTCACCTTGGGTCAGGGCTTGCAGAGAGGGGTTGGTTTCCGCCTGGGCCGTACCGGCCAGGGAAGCCGCCAAAACTGCAAAAGAGATCAGGGGTTTAAACATGATGAATTCCTTTCCTTAGAAAACAGGAAAGACCTTAGCAGGTTCCCGGCAGGGTCTCTACACGTAGAGATCCACCCCCACCAGTCGCTGCAGGTTCTGACGAAGATCGTCGTTGGCCACATCCTTGTAGAGCGCCAGGGCGGGATGATCGCCCCCCTCCTGGTACAATCGGGCCCGGCCGGACTGCCAGCTGGCCCAACCGGCGGCATCGCCAGGTTGCACCAGCACCGCCTCGGCGGTGGCCTCAAGGGGTTTGGGTTCGCGCCCCGGAGCAACCGGCGTTCTGACGTTGTCTGTGGGGGCGGGTAGCCCGATGCCGACCGGTCGCATCCGCGGATCCTCGTTCAGTCGCGGCCCGGCAGTTTCTTCCAGGCCACATTATTGCGCAGGTACACCGGCTCCACTTCGTCCACCGGCTTGGCGTGCCCCTGACGGTACTGGTCTAACGCCAAGGGGATCATGAGCTTAGCACTGGGCAGGCGCAGATGCGACGCCAGGGTGATGCGCGGATCCTCGGCCAGCTCCGGGTAGGTCTCAAACCCAGTGCCCACCGCCACCACCGATTCGCCCAGCTGCCACTGGTCCAGCAGCGCCTCGGGGGCGATCACCTGCTCCTCCCCCACGGCCACCGCCAGCCCCTGCTCGGCGCGAAACTGGCCGAAGTAGACCTCCCCCATGCGCGCATCGATGGCGGCCACCACTTCGCTGGCCCCCTCGCTGATGGCCGCCTGGGCCATGGCCGCCAGGTTGGACAGCGGCAGCACCGGCTTGTCCGCCCCCAGGGCCAGCCCCTGCATCAACGAGGTGCCGATGCGGATGCCGGTAAAGCTGCCGGGCCCGCGACCGAAGGCGATGGCGTCGAGCTGTGCCAGAGTGATGCCGGCCTCGGCCAGCAGTTCATCCACCATGGGCAGCAGTCGCTGACTGTGCTCGCGCGGCGACTCCTGCTCACGATCCCACACCTGCCCATCCAGGTAGAGGGCGGCGGAGCAGTTCTCGGTGGCGGTGTCGATGATGAGGATCTTCTCGGACATGGGGCTTCTCTTCACTGTTTGGCCGCACATTTTAGACAACTGAACCGCCCGAGTCGATGCGCCGGGGGCGCTCTGGTGCAACCCTCATCAACGCCGGTGATTTGGGCACTAAAGGGTGCGCAGCCGTTCGACCGCCGCATTCAGGTCCCGGGTACGCGACATGGGGGGCAGACTGGCCAGAAAGAGGCCACCGTAGGGGCGGGCCACCAAACGGGGATCGGCGATCACCAGTATACCGCGATCCCCCTCGCCACGAATGAGCCGCCCCACCCCCTGCTTCAGCGCAATCACCGCCTGGGGCAGTTGCACCTCGTTGAAGGGATCGCCGCCACGCAGGAGCACCGCATCGGAGCGGGCCTTGACCAGGGGGTCGTCCGGGGAGGCAAAGGGCAGCTTGTCGATCATCACGCAGCACAGGGCCTTGCCTCGCACGTCCACCCCCTCCCAGAAACTGGCGGTGGCCAGCAGCACCGCGTTGCCCAGCTGGGTAAAGCGGCTGAGCAGGGTGCGCTTGGAGCCCATCCCCTGCACCAACAAGGGCTGAGACAGACGGCGGGCCAGGATCTCCCCCACCTGGTGCATCATCTGGTAGCTGGTGAACAACAAGAAGGTGCGGCCATCGGCGGCCTTCACCAGCTGCTCGGCCACCTCCGCCAGCGCCTGGGACAGGTTGGCCTGGCCCGGCTCCGGCAGGTAGCGAGGCACGCACAGCAGCGCCTGTTTGGGGTAATCGAAGGGGCTGTCGAGGATGAGCTCCTTCGGGCTGCTCAGCCCCATCTCGCGGATAAAGTGGTCGAAGCGGTCTGCCACCGTCAGGGTGGCGGAGGTGAATACCCAGCCGGCCTGGAACTGGGCGTAATAGGCCTGGCACTGTTCGGCCACCGACAAAGGACTGGCCCGCAGTACGAAGTGGCCCCGCTGGCACTCCACCGTCAGGGAGTGGCCGGCCGGGATAAGGAAGGTGCTCAGCCGGGTCTGCAACAGGGCCGCCCGCTCGAAGGCGTGATCCGCCCCCTCGTCCCGACTCAACTGCCCCTCCAGCACCCGACGGGCAAAATCCAGGCCCTCGGTCAGGCTGGACAGGGCCTGCTCCACCGCGCTTTGAGTGCGCAGCGCCCGCCAGTCCAGGTTACCCCGCCCGGTGCTTTCCCCGCCCAGGGCGTCATAGAGATCCACGGTGGCGGCCTTGAGCCGCTGGGCCCCGGAGTGCAACTGGCGACAGTCCCGCAACGGCCCGGCGTAGGCCCGCTCCATCTCCCGGGCCAGGTCGTTCAGCTGGCGACTGGAGAGGCTGGTGGCGAAATGGGTCAGGGCGATGTCCGGAAGCTGGTGCGCCTCGTCGAAGACAAATAGCTCCGATGTCGGCAAAATCTCGCCAAACCCCGTCTCTTTAAGCGCCATATCGGCGAAGAATAGGTGATGGTTGACCACCACCAGATCCGCCTCCATCGCCTTGTCCCGGGCCTTTTTCAGGCAGCAACGCTCAAACTCCGGACACTTGCGGCCCAGGCAGTTGTCGTTGCTGGAGCCGGCCAGGGTGAGGGCCAGGGAGCCCTCGGGCACCGAGGTCAGCTCGGCAAAGTCGCCGCTGGGGGTGCCGTTGGCCCAGTGACGAATCCGCATCAGCTGGTCCACCAGGGTGGGGTCATCCGGCAGGTCCGTCAGTCGGCGGTTTAGGTGGTAGTGGCACAGGTAGTTGCTGCGTCCTTTGAGCAGCGCCACCTTGGGTGGCCGCTCCATCAGTTTGAGCAGGGCCGGCAGGTCTTTGAAGAACAGCTGGTCCTGGAGGTTTTTACTGCCGGTGCTCACCAGGGTGCGTTTGCCGCTGAGCAAGGCCGGGACCAGGTAGGCGAAGGTTTTGCCGATGCCGGTGCCCGCCTCCGCCACCAGGGTCTGGTGCCCCTCGGCGGCCTCGACGATGGCCTGGGCCAGGCTCTGCTGGATCCCACGGGGCCGAAAGCCCGGGATCCCCTGCCCCAAAAGGCCCGACGCCGACAGCGCCAGGGCAACCTCTTTTTGCAAACGGCTGGTGGCCACCTGCCCTCCTCTGCCCGGTAAAAAACGCCGCCCACCTTACGACATAAGTGATAACCGCAAAAAGTAAAAATGGCCCTTGCAAAAGAAAAACCCCTGGATTAGCGTAAAAGGCAAGCACACAGTTTTACGATCTGGACCAACATGACCCGTTTTCGCCAAGGCGCTATCCATCATCATCACCACATTCAGCGGTAGCCGAAGGCGACATCGCTGGGGCTGCCGTAGCGGCGCCACCAGCGGATAGAGTCCCGAACGAGACAAAACCCCTGGCCAAGCGCCGGGGGTTTCTCGTTTTAAGGACTGACAAGATGACACAAACAACCAAACGACTTCGCATCGCCATCCAAAAATCCGGTCGCCTCTCCGAGGAGACCCAAACCCTGCTCAAGCGCTGCGGCTTGAAGCTCAACCTGCGCGACCAGCGCCTGATGAGCCACGTGGAGAATCTCCCCATCGACCTGCTGCGGGTGCGGGACGACGACATCCCCGGCCTGGTGATGGACGGCGTGGTGGATCTGGGCTTTATCGGCGAGAACGTGCTGGAGGAGGAGCGTCTGGAGCGCGAGGCCCTGGGCCAGGAAGCCAACTTCCAGACCCTGCGTCGCCTGGACTTCGGCGGCTGCCGCCTCTCCCTGGCGGTGCCGGAGGACTTCGACTACACCGGCGTGGGCGCCCTGGGCGAGCGCCGCATCGCCACCTCCTACCCCAACCTGCTGCGCCGCTACCTCAATGAAAAGGGCGTGCCCTTCAAAAGCTGCATGCTCAAAGGCTCCGTGGAAGTGGCCCCCCGGGCCGGCCTGGCGGACGCCATCTGTGATCTGGTCTCCACCGGGGCCACCCTGGAGGCCAACGGCCTCAAAGAGGTGGAGGTGATGTTCCGTTCCATGGCCACCCTGATCCAGACCCCCCAGCCGTTGGACGACGCCCGCCAGGCCCTGGTGGACAAGCTGCTGGTGCGGGTCAACGGCGTGATCCAGGCCAAGGAGAGCAAGTACATCATGCTGCACGCCCCCAAGGCGCAACTGGAGCGAGTGATCGCCCTGCTGCCGGGGGCCGAAAACCCCACGGTGCTGCCCCTGGCGGAGGACGACAGCCGGGTGGCGCTGCACGCGGTGAGCAGCGAAACCCTGTTCTGGGACACCATGGAGGAGCTCAAGACCCTGGGGGCCAGCTCCATCCTCGTCCTGCCCATTGAAAAGATGCTGGGGTAAGCCATGGAACGCGTGATTTGGCAGCAACTGGATGAGGCCGGACAGCGCCGGGCCCTGGCCCGCTCCGAGCTGGTGGCAGACCCGGCCCTGGAGGGCGCGGTGGCAGCGATCCTGGCCCAGGTGGCCCAGCAGGGCGATGCCGGCCTCAAGGCCCTGACCGAGAAGTTCGACGGCGCCCTGCCCGAACGCTGGCAGCTGGGCCCCGACGCCATGGCCGAGGCCGGTGCGCGCCTGGCCCCGGAGCTTAAGGCCGCCATCGATCAGGCCATCGTTCACATCGGTCGCTTCCACCAGGCCCAGCAGCCCCAGGCGCTGTCCATGGACGTGGCCGAGGGGATCCGCTGCGAGCTGCGCACCGAGGCCATTGAGCGGGTGGGCCTCTACGTCCCCGGCGGCAGCGCGCCTCTGATCAGCACCGTGCTGATGCTGGCCCTGCCGGCCCGCATCGCCGGTTGCGCCCTCAAGGTGATGGTGACCCCGCCGCCGATCAACGACGCCATTCTTTATGCCGCTCAGCAGTGCGGCGTGGACGCCCTTTACTTGATTGGCGGGGCCCAGGCCGTTGCTGCCCTGGCCTACGGCACCGAAACCGTCCCCCGGGTGGACAAGATTTTCGGCCCCGGCAACCGCTTCGTTACCGAGGCCAAACGTCAGGTGAGCCAGCAGGGCACCGCCATCGACATGCCCGCCGGTCCCTCCGAAGTGCTGGTGCTCGCCGACGATCAGGCCGACGCTGCTTTTGTGGCCGCGGATCTGCTCTCCCAGGCCGAGCACGGTGAGGACTCCCAGGTGATCCTGGTGACCGACAGCGGTTGCCTGGCCGACCGGGTGGTCGCCGAGCTGGAGCAACAACTGGCCGCGCTGCCCCGGGCCGAGATCGCCCGCGCCGCCCTGGCCCAGAGCCGGGTGATCCTGGCCCAGGACCTGGACGAGGCCTGTGCCATCAGCAACGCCTACGCCCCGGAGCACCTGATTGTCCAGACCCGAACCCCTCGGGACCTGCTGCCCAAACTGCGCGCCGCCGGCTCGGTCTTTCTCGGCCCCTGGACCCCGGAGTCCGTGGGCGATTACGCCAGCGGCACCAACCACGTGCTGCCCACCTACGGCGCCGCCCGCACCGTCTCCAGCCTCTCCCTGGCGGACTTCCAGCGCCGATTCACGGTGCAGGAGCTGTCCCGGGACGGCCTGGCTGCCCTGAATAAGACCGTGGTCACCCTGGCCCAGGCCGAGGGGCTGGACGCCCACGCCAACGCCGTCACCCTGCGCATGGAGAAGCCCGCATGAGTGCCCCTATGTCCGTCGAACAACGCATTGCCCGCCTGGTGCGCCCGGAGATCGCCGCCCTGACCCCCTACGCCTCCGCCCGCCGCGAAGTACAGGGGGGCGAGGTGTGGCTCAACGCCAACGAGTCCCCCTGGAACAACAGCACAGTGGTGGGCGTCAATCGCTACCCGGATTGCCAGCCGCCGGCGCTGCTCAGCGCCTACGCCAGCTACGCCAACCTGGCCACCGACCAGGTGCTGGCCACCCGCGGCGCCGACGAGGGGATCGATCTGCTGATCCGCGCCTTCTGCCGCCCCGGCATCGACCGGGTCGCCACCTGCGGCCCCAGCTACGGCATGTACGCCATCAGCGCCGCCACCAACGCCGTGGCCTGCCGCACCCTGGACTGGGCCGAGGGCTACCAACTGCCCACAGACTTTGCCCAGCAGGTGGCCGACTGCAAGCTGGTGTTCGTCTGTAACCCCAACAACCCCTCCGGCACCGTGATCCCGCCGGAGCAGCTGGTGGCCCTGGCCACAGCCCTGCCCGACAGCCTGCTGGTCGTGGACGAAGCCTACATCGAGTTCTGCCCCGAGCTCAGCGTGGCCGGCGCCCTGACCCAGTGCCCCAACCTGGTGGTGCTTCGCACCCTCTCCAAGGCGTTCGCCCTGGCCGGGGCCCGCTGCGGTTTCACCCTGGCCAACCCGGCGGTGATCGAGGTGCTGCTCAAGGTGATCGCCCCCTACCCGGTGCCCCAGCCGGTGGCCCAACTGGCCGAGGAGGCGCTCAGCCCCGAGGGCCTCAAGCGGATGCAGACCCAGGTAGCCCAGCTCAACGCCCGCCGAGCGGCGCTCACGATGCGATTGTCGGAGCTGCCCACGGTACGAAGGGTGATCCCCTCCCAAGCCAACTTTGTGCTGTTCGAGATGGACGCCGCCCGCGCCTGTTACGAGGCCCTGGTGGCCAAGGGCCTGCTGATCCGCGCCTACCGAACCCCGGCCCTGGCCAACTGGCTTCGCATCAGCATCGGCAGCGACAGCGAGCTGGCCCAGGTGGAGAGCGCCCTGCGCAGCCTGAGCCGACAACTGAATCCCCAAACCCCCACCGCCACCGACAAAGACAACGCCCGGATCCGCGCGGCCGCCAAGGAGACCCGCCAATGAAACAGCCCATCCTCTTTATTGACCGCGACGGCACCCTGGTGGAGGAGCCGCCCGTCGACAAACAGCTGGACCGCTTGGACAAGCTCAAGCTGGAGCCCATGGTGATCCCGGTGCTGCGCGAACTGCAGGACGCCGGTTACCGCCTGGTGATGGTCTCCAACCAGGATGGCCTGGGCACCGACAGCTTTCCCCAGGCGGAGTTCGATGCCCCCCACCAGATGATGATGGCGATTTTCGAAAGCCAGGGGATCCGCTTCGACGAGGTGCTGATCTGCCCCCACTTCGACAGCGACAACTGCAGCTGCCGCAAGCCCAAGCTGGGGCTGGTGCAGCCCTACCTGGTGGCGGGCAAGGTGGACTTCGAACGCTCCTACGTCATCGGTGACCGTCAGACCGACATCCAGCTGGCCCAGGCCATGGGGGTGCGGGGGATCCAGTACGATCCGGCCACCAACAACTGGCCCGCCATCGCCAAACAGCTGACCGGTCAGGACCGCACCGCCGAGCTGCGCCGCACCACCTCGGAGACCGACATCCAGGTCAAGGTGAACCTCGACGCCACCGGCCCCAACCGCATCGACACCGGTATCGGCTTTTTCGACCACATGCTGGATCAGATCGCCACCCACGGCGGGTTCGCCCTGGAGCTGACCATGACCGGCGATCTGGCCATCGACGACCACCACAGCGTCGAGGACGCGGCCCTGGCCCTGGGTGGTGCACTGCGCGAGGCCCTGGGGGACAAGCGGGGAATCGGCCGCTTTGGCTTCTCCCTGCCGATGGACGAAACCGAGGCCCACTGCCTGCTGGATCTCTCCGGCCGGGCCTACCTGGTGTTTGACGCCCAGTTCCAGCGCGATGCGGTCGGCGGCATGGCCACCGAGATGGTGCCCCACTTCTTCCGCAGCTTCGCCGACGGCCTGGCCTGCACCTTGAACATCAAGGTGGCGGGGGACAACGAGCACCACAAAGTGGAGGCCCTGTTCAAGGCCCTGGGCCGCACCCTGCGTCAGGCGATAACCAAGGAGGGCAACGCCCTGCCCTCCTCCAAAGGCGTGCTGTAAAAGGAAGCGAACCATGACCGTAATCATCGACACCGGCTGTGCCAACCTCGCCTCGGTTCGCTTTGCCCTGGAGCGCCTGGGGGATGCCCCCCAGGTGAGCGCCGATGCCCGCACCATCCTGAGCGCCGACCGGGTGATCCTCCCCGGCGTCGGCTCCGCCCAGGCCGCCATGGTGCAGCTGCGCGAGCGGGGCCTGCTGACGGTGCTGCCGCAGATCCAGCAGCCCCTACTGGGGATCTGCCTGGGGATGCAGCTGCTGGGGGCGGCCTCGGAGGAGGGCAACACCGTCCTGCCGGGCCTGCTGCCCTTCAAGACAGAGCGCTTGAAGGCGGGGGAACAACCCCTGCCCCACATGGGCTGGAACACCCTGACGCCCACCGACCACCCCCTGTTTGCCGGGGTGAAGCCGGGCGATTACGTCTACTTTGTCCACAGCTACGGCGTGGCGGAGGGCCCCCTGACCCTGGCCAGCACCCAGTACGGCCAGCGTTTCTCCGCCTCCGTGGGTCGGGGCAACATCATGGGGGTGCAGTTCCACCCCGAGCGCTCCGGCCCAGTCGGTGCCCGTATCTTGAAGAATTTCCTGGAGCTCAAAGCATGATCATCCCGGCCATTGATCTCATCGGCGGTAAAGTTGTCCGCCTGGAAAAGGGCGATTTCAACGCCGTCACCGAGTTCGCCTACGATCCCCTGACCCAACTCAAGGCCTACCAGGACGCCGGCAGTGCCCTGCTGCACCTGGTGGATCTCGACGGCGCCAAGGACCCCGCCAACCGTCAACTGAAGACCATCGAGCACCTGGTGCAGAACCTTAAGGCGCCCATCCAGGTGGGGGGCGGGGTGCGTAGCGAGGAAGACGTCAAAGCCCTGCTGGCCATTGGCGTGGCCAAGGTGGTGATCGGCTCTCTCTCCGTCAGCCAGCCCGAGCGGGTGGCCCGCTGGATGCAGCAATACGGCGCCGAACGCATAACCGTCGCCCTGGATGTGCGTCTGGATGAGCAGGGTGAGCCGGAAGTGCTGACCCACGGCTGGCAGAAAGGCTCCGGCAAACGGCTGTCTGAGGTGATCGCCCCGCTGCTGGAAGCGGGACTGACCGACGTGCTTTGCACCGACGTGGATCGCGACGGCATGCTGACCGGTCCCAACGTGACCCTCTACGAGCGTCTTATCGCCACCTACCCCGGCGTGCGTTGGCAGGCTTCCGGTGGCATCGCCGAGCTGGACGACTTGCGCGCCCTCAAGGCGATCAACATCGGCGGCATCATCATCGGCAAGGCCCTGCTGGCCGGCCGCTTCACCATCGAGGAGGCCCTGGCATGCTGGCAAAACGGATAATCCCCTGCCTGGACGTGAAGAACGGCCAGGTGGTCAAGGGCGTCCAGTTCCGCAACCACGAGATCGTCGGTGAAATTGTCGACCTGGCCGCCCGCTACGCCGCCGAAGGGGCGGATGAGCTGGTGTTCTACGACATCACCGCCAGCGCCGACGGCCGTACCGTGGACAAGAGCTGGGTGGCCCGGGTGGCGGAGCAGCTGGACATCCCCTTCTGCGTGGCTGGGGGGATCAAAACCATCGAGGATGCCCAGAAGATCCTGGCCGATGGCGCCGATAAGATCTCGGTCAACAGCCCTGCCCTGTCCGATCCGGACCTGATCAACCGGCTCAACGACCGCTTCGGACGCCAGTGCGTTGTGGTGGGGATCGACTCCTGGTTCGACGCCGACAGCGGCCGCTACCGGGTAAAGCAGTTCACCGGCTCGGAAGCCTCGACCCGCGATACGGCCTGGGACACCCTTCAGTGGTGCCAGGAGGTGATCCGACGGGGCGCCGGCGAAATCGTACTGAACGTGATGAACCAGGACGGCGTCCGCCAAGGTTACGACATTGAGCAGCTGGCCGCGGTGCGGGACGTTTGCTCGGTGCCCCTCATCGCCTCCGGCGGCGCCGGGGCCAAGGAACACTTTGCCGAAGTGTTCAAGCAGGCCCGCGTCGACGGCGCCCTGGCCGCCTCGGTCTTTCACAAGGGGATCATCCCCATCCCGCAACTGAAGCAATACCTGCTCGAACAACAGGTGGTGGTACGCCCATGACTCAAACCTCCCTTCCCCAAATCGACTGGGACAAGATGGACAACCTGGTGCCCGCCGTGGTGCAGCACCACCTGACCGGCCGGGTGCTGATGCTCGGTTACATGAACCCCGAAGCCCTGGCCAAAACGGTGGAAACCGGTCGAGTCACCTTCTACAGCCGTTCCAAGAACCGCCTGTGGACCAAGGGCGAAAGCTCCGGCCATGTGCTGGAGCTGGTCACCCTGGGCAGCGACTGCGACAACGATGCGGTGCTGGTGCAAGCCAAGCCCAATGGGCCCACCTGCCACCTGGGGGTGGAGAGCTGCTTCGATGATGACGCCAATCAACCGTTTCTGAACACCCTGGCGGCGGTGGTCTCGGCACGGCGCGACGCCCCGGCGGACGCCAGCTACACCGCGTCCTTGCTCAAGGGCAACCCCCGCCGGGTGGCCCAGAAAGTGGGCGAAGAGGGGGTCGAGGTGGCCCTGGCCGCCGCCACCAATGACCGGGAAAACCTCATCGACGAGACCGCCGATCTGCTCTACCACCTGACGGTGCTGCTGGAGCAGCAGCAGGTGCCCATGGCCGACGTGGTGGCCCGCCTGGCCGAGCGTCACCAGTAACACCAAAAGCGCCAAAGCCCTGCCGGACTTTGGCGCTTCTTGGTTTCGCTATGGCGATTGGGTTAGCCGATGTTCAGTGCAGGCCGACGATGCCCTTGAGATCGGCAAAGATCGCCTGGCTGTCGTAGAGCTTGCCCGCTTTCATGGTGTAGCGGATCCCCTTGAAGTTGGCCGAATCGCCGGTCAGATCGCTGCTAAATATCGCCAGGTCCGCCCGCTTACCCACCTCGATGGTGCCCACCTCGTGATCGCGACCGAGAAAGTGCGCGCCGTTGTAGCTGGCGATGCGCACCGCTTCAGGCAGGGTGAAGCCGGTTTCCAGCAGCAGCTCCAGGGCCCTAAGATTGGACCAACCCGCCACCACCCCGCCGTATCCGGTGGGATCCGTACCCACCAAAAGCGTGCCGCCGGCCTCCACAAAGCGCTTCTCCCAGGCCATCTCCTTGGCCAGCAGCTCGCGCCACTGCTCGCTGTCGCTTTGCTGGATGGCGGACCAGCGGGACAGGTAGAGCTCCCGCACGTGGGGGGTCATCTGTGCCAGGGCTTCGGAGTAGGCGATGGGCCGGCCCTTGGCGAAGGTTTCGTAGATGGTCAGTGTGGAGGTGATCGCCACGTTATTGGCCACCAGCTTGTCGATCAGCGCCGCCATCTTGGG
This sequence comes from Ferrimonas balearica, assembly GCF_019802085.1. GTDB lineage: Bacteria > Pseudomonadota > Gammaproteobacteria > Enterobacterales > Shewanellaceae > Ferrimonas > Ferrimonas balearica_B. The sequence continues at coordinate 995,819 of NZ_JAHVHV010000001.1, read as the reverse complement.
GCTGTCCACCGGCAGTGCCAGCAGTGAGGCTTTGACGCTTTGGCCGTCGGGACAGGTGTCCGCTTGCTTGTCGCTGACAAAATCGGTGGCGGTGATAAAGCCGTGCTCGATGTTGTCGATCCCCAGCTCCGCCGCCTGCCCCAGGGTGATGGAGCAGAGGTGGCCGGTAACCGTCTGGCCCCGTTCGTGGGCCAGCTTCAGTGCCGTTTCCATCTCGTCCTGGCGGATCTGCATGTAGAGCTTGAACGACTCCACCCCCTCCGACTGCCAGTAGGTCACCAGGTCGTGGGCGTTTTGCGCGTCTCGCAGCGGGTGGATCTTTAAGATCGGCAGGCCGGGGCCATTGAGATAGGGGGCGGTGACGTTCATGTCCGGGCCAATCTCTCGACCGCGGGCCACCCCCCGGGCCACGCCCAGATCCCCATAGGGCGCCGTGGTGCCGGCGGTGCGGATGGTGGTGGCACCCCCGGCCAGGTAGAGCTTGGGAAAGCTGTAGAGCATGTCACCGTAATGGCCGTTGCCCGTGGGGTAGAACAGGTGCTCGTGCATCATCACCAGCCCCGGGATCACCGTGTGGCCATCAAGGTCCACCCGGGTGTAACCCTCGGCGATGGGCGCCTCGGCCCCCTGGATGGCGACGATGCGCCCCTCCTCCACCAGGATGGTGGTCTCCCTCATCACCCCCTGGTCCCGACCGTCGATCACCGTGGCGTTGGTCAGCGCCAGGTTAGGCGCGTCGAAGCGCTGGTAGGGGGAGGCACCGGCCAGGGGCGCGAGGTTCAGCCCCATCAGGGCCAGGCCAGTGAGCACAAGTGAGCGTAGGGTCATAGCGTCCTGCCAATATGTGAATTTGGATTCGCATACACTAATGCTAGACTGGACAAATGTAAATCACGATTCACATTTAGTCGCCCGATGACCACCCCCAAGCAGCAGCGCAGCCTGAAGACCCAGCAGAAACTGCTGGACGCCCTGGACCACTGCCTCCAGCACAAGTACTTCGAACAGATCAGCGTGGCGGAGATCACCACAGAGGCCCAGGTGTCCGTGGGCACCTTCTATCGCCGCTTCAAGGACAAAGAAGCCCTGCTGCCCCTGCTCTACCAGCGCTTTGGCGACCAGCTTCGTCAGTGGCACCTGACCCTGGTGAACCACCAGGAGGCCAACCTGGAGGCCGCCCTGCACGCCTTCTGCCACCAGACCCGCGCGTTCTTCGAGCGCCAGCGCCACATCCTGCGCACCGTGCACCTCAACGCCCGACTGGGTGATCAGGCCCTGACCGTGGCGGAGTTGCAGGGCCGACGGCAGGAGTACCAGCAGCTGGAGCGGTGGCTGGGTCAGCACCTGGACCCGAGCCAGCGCAGCGAACGCCAGGGTGCCCTGCAGATGGCGGTCTACACCGTGGTGAGCGCCACCCTGGACAAGGTGCTCTATCCCAGCCTCACTCCGGCCATCGCCAGCGAACTGAACGGCGCCGAGTTCAGCGATGGGCTGGTGGCGCTGCTGCTGCCGGCCCTGGAGGGCCGGTAAGCCCAGTCCCCAGATGGGCGCCGCCCCCTCAGGCGTCGGACGCCCCTAAATTGTCCGCCATCAGCCCGGCCAGGCGCTGAAACTCGGCCTGCTCCGCCGGGCTCATCCCCCGCGTCATCCTCTCAATCAGCACCCCATCGATGTCGTCGATGCGGCCCATCAACGCCCGGCCCGACTCGGTCAGCGTCAGGTACTGGCTGCGCTTGTCTTGGGGGTTGGGGGTCTTCACCAGCAGTTGCTGGTCAATCAAGGTGCTGATCAGTCGGGTCACCTGGGCTTTGTCCCGGTTGAGCCACTGCCCCACCCCATTGGCCGTGCACTGCGGTGTCCGGTGGACAATCTTCATCACCCGCACGTGCATGGGGGTGATGGCCAAGTCCAGCGCCTCTATCTGCTGGTGCAGCTGGCGCTTGAGCAGATGAACCAGGCGAAACAGGCTCTCCAGGGGGGTCAGTTCAGACATGGATGGGCACCTTTCAATCAACATGGTTGACAATGTCAACCTTTATCCCTATAGTTGACATTATCAACTTAATTGGCTGTGTTGTTCAAGTCAGGAGGCCTCTATGGTGACCCACACCTTTTCCGATGCGACCCAAACCGAGCCCGGCAACACCCCGTTGCGGCACAAGGTGCTGGTGGTGGCTGGCATGATGACCGCCATAGGCGGCACCCTCACCGGGGTGATGACCTACATGAACCTGGGGATCGCCGAAGGTTTTCTTACCGCCTGGGGCCAGGCGTTCCTGTTGGCCAGCGCCGTGATGATGCCCATCGGCGCACTGATGATGGCCCTGCTCACCCGCCTGGCCGCTGTCCTGCTGCCCTCGGCCAGCGAGGGGCAGCGCAACCTGGCAGTGGGCCTGGTGATGGCGGTGGTGATGGAGTCCCTGATGGCCTTCACCACCACCGCCCAGCAACTGGGCATTGCCGATTTGGCCGCCTTCCAATCCGCCTGGCTGAGCGCCTTCGCCGCCGCCCTGCCGGTGGGACTCACCCTGATGGTGACCTTCTCGCTGACCGTCAAACCCCGCATCGAGCGCTTCTTGAAAAGCTGATCTGCGCCAAGCCCCCCTACCCTCATTTTGGAGACCCTGATGAAAGGCCACCTCTACCGTATTACCGTCGAACACCTGGAAGATCCCAAGGGCAACCCTCAGTCCCGGCCGGCCCTGAGCTTCCAGGTGCGAAACCACGACGACCTGTACAAGATTGTCGATGCCCTCAGCGGCAAGCTGCCCATGGAAAAAGACGATGCCACCGCCTTTGCCATCGGTGTGAAGCTCTTTGGCGAAGCCCAGCTTAAGTACCGCCGCCTGCCCCTGTTCAAGGGCTTCAAACCCCAGTTCACCGAGTTTATGAGCGCGTTGAAAGCGGCGGTAAAGTCCAGCCCACAGGCCTGATGTCATCCCCATCGCCATAAAAAAAGCGCCGCAGTCTGCGGCGCTTTTTCTTTCCTGCTCCGCGCTCAGCGGCTCAGGTAGGTGTGCAGAAACTCGGTAATGGCCACCAGATCCGCCACCGCGATCTCCTCGTCACAGGTGTGCACCTTGGCCATACCGGTGGAGAGGTTGACGGTCTTGAGCCCCTTGGCGTTAAAGATGTTGGCGTCGGAGCCACCGCCGGTGGACTGGGTTTGGGCCTGGACGCCGTTGGCCTCAAAGGCCGCAACCACGCCGGTGACCAGGGGATCGGCCTCGTCGATGCGGTAAGCGTTGTAGGAGCGGGAGCGCTCGATGCTCACCTGGGCACCGTGACACTCGGCGGCCGCTTCAAAGGTGGCCACCATGTGGTTGACTTGGGCATCCAGCTTATCGTCGTCCAGTGAGCGGGCTTCCGCTTCCAGGGTGAGGCTCGGCATCACGATGTTGGTGGCGCTGCCCCCCTGAACCACACCGATGTTGGCGGTGGTCTCCTCGTCGATGCGGGAGAGCTTCATCTTACCGATGGCATCCGCCGCCACGGTCAGGGCGTTGATCCCGGTCTCCGGGGCCAGGCCGGCGTGGGCGGGCTTACCGGTGACGGTCACGCTCAGGCTCTCCTGCCCCGGGGCCACGGTGATCACTGTGCCAATGGGGCCACCGGAGTCCAGCACAATGGCGTGCTGGGACTGGACGGCGGTCATGTCGAACGCCTTGGAGCCGTGCAGGCCGCACTCCTCGTTGACGGTCAGCGCCAGCTCAATGCTCTGGTGGGCCTGGCCCTGCTCACGCAGGCTGCGCACCGCCTCCATGATGGCCGCAATGCCGGATTTGTCGTCCCCACCCAGGATGGTTTCGCCCTTGGAGCGGATGATGCCGTCCTCGATCACCGGCTCGATGCCGTTACCCGGGGTGACGGTGTCCATATGGCAGCTGAGCAGCACGCTGCCGGCCAGCTCACCGTCCAGTCGGGCGTAGAGGTTGTGGCCGTTGGAGATGGCCGGATCCACGCTCTGCTTGTGAACCTCGAAGCCCAACTGGCCCAGCTGCTCGGCCAGGGTTTCGCTGATGGCTTTTTCGTTACGGGATTCGCTGTCGATCTTCACCAGCTCGATAAAGTGCTGGATCAGGCGCTCGGATTGGATCTTGGACATAGGGACTCTCACACCGGCTTGGCACCGGCGACACCTTTAGGGTCGTTGGGAAGAGGTCCACCTTAGACGAGGCGCCGAGGGCAGTTCAAACCCACCGGCACCTAATTCCGAGCGAGATCAAACTTTGCCGGCTACTCCGGCTCCAGCGGGGGCTCCTCGTTCTTGGGATCCAGCTGTCGGCGCAAACGGTAGAGCTGAAAGTAGGTGTGGGAATAATGGCTTCTCAGAGTCACCAGCAACTGCCTCGCTTTTTCGGCATCCCCCAGGTACTCCCCCAGGGCGCCCTCAAAACCAAAGCGCTGGGAGGAGAGGTCAAAGATCGATTCCTGCGGGATCACCAGGTTCAACACAGGATCGCCCCCCATCTGCCAGCTCCAGATCCAGTTGGACTGCCACTCCAGGGCTTTGACGTAGTCGCTCAGGATCTTGATGCTCTCCTTGGTGGGCTCCCGGTGGCCGGGGTTTAGGTGGTACTCGGTGACGTTGAGGTAGGGGCTCACCTTGGTGTAGTCATCCCAGCTGCTGTTGGGCGCGTCCACCACGCTGATGTAGTGATCCACCTGCTGGACGAAGGGCTCGACAAAGTCCATCCAATGCTGGCGCATTTCACTCTGCTCTTCCCACTGGTAGTAGGACTCCATGTCGTTCCAGTTGTCGCAGCAGTAATAGAGCATCAAACGGCCGATGTTTTGCCCCAGCATGGGGACGTAGAGCACCCAGCCGCGGCTTTCCCCGTTGGCCAGCCGGTGGTTCATGTGGTCGTTGACCGCCTGCTCCAACGGCAATCGCTGGCCCGGCAGGGGCGTCACCACGTAAATGTCCATCAGCAACTCATCGTCGGCAATGGCCGATGGTAACCCGCTGACCAGTAACAACAGCACGACAAAAACCCGACGCATTGGGGGATCTCCTGCAGTTTGGCTCCACTAACTCTAGCAAAGGGCGGCCAAGGCGGACGCAGGAGAGCGAAGCGAGGCCGAACAGGGGGGAAAACGCGCAAAGACCATTCCTCTGCTATGGTTAGCCATCGACGCGTTCCCTCTTCTAAGGAGCCCTCCATGAACAACCTCTTGCGTCGTTTCAGCCTGCTTTTATGCCTGCTTCCCCTGACCCTGTTTGCCGCGGACAAACCGGATAATTTGGCGGAGATGTGGATCATCACCCCCAAAGCCGGTGAAGCGGCCAAATTTGAGGAAGCACTCAAGCGTCATGTGGCCTTTCGCAAGGAGAAAGGCGATACCCGGCAATGGATGGTCTACGTGCCCACCCTGGGCGACAAGTTAAACCGTTACATGATCCGCAGCTGCTGCACCAACTGGGCCGAGGTGGACACCTACGTGAAGTGGCAGAACGACCAGCAAACCGGCAACCATTGGCGCACCAACGTGGGTCAGCTGGTGGAAGCGGTGGCCCACAACTTCTCCGAAGTGGATATGGCCAACAGCAACTGGCCGGAGCAGGATCCGGGCTACGTCTATTTCGGCGTGACCTCCTACAAGGTCAAGGCGGGACACGGTGCCGGCACCGAGGCGGACAAGAAGGCACTCAGTGATCACGCTAAGGCGATGGAGTGGCCCTACAGCTGGGCGTGGAGCTGGAGCGTGGGCGGCGAACCGACCCTGCACCTGGTGATCCCCCACCAGAACTACGCCGGCATGGCGGAGCCGGACCCCAGCTTTGCTGAGTCCCTGGGTAAACACCTGGGGGATGAGAGCAAGGCCAAGGCGCTGTTTGAAAGCTGGAGCAGCCACTTCCACGGCACCGAGTACCAGCTGTATCGCTTAAGAACCGACCTGTCGCTTATCCAGGAGTAGCGGCCCACAGGCATAAAAAAACGCCGTCCCAGGGACGGCGTTTTTATGGATGGTACGTGACGCTTAACCTTCGTCACCCAGCAGCTCAGATTCCTCGATCCGGGCCTTGAGTTTCTGGCCCGGTCGGAAGGTCACCACCCGGCGGGCCGTGATGGGAATGTCTTCGCCCGTCTTTGGGTTCCGTCCCGGACGTTCATTCTTATCCCTGAGTTCGAAGTTCCCAAAACCCGACAGCTTAACCTGCTCCCCACATTCCAGGGCCAGGCGGATCTCTTCAAAGAAGGCCTCCACCATCTCCTTGGCGTCCCGCTTATGCAGGCCCAAGTTTTCGATCAGGTGTTCAGCCATATCGGCTTTGGTCAGCGCCATGTTTCTCAGTCCCTCAACTGTGCGTTGAACTCTGACTTCAAAGTGGCAACGATGTTCTCAACCGCCTCGGCGATCTCCTTCTCCTCCAGGGTGCGCTCGACATCCTGCAGGGTCAAGGCGATGGCCAGGCTCTTCTGGCCTTCGTTGACACCTTTCCCACGGTATACGTCAAACAAGTTTACGGCAACCAACTGATTTCCGCCAACTTTTCGTATCATTTTTTCAACGTCACCGGCCGGGATCGCCTCGTCAACAACGATGGCAATGTCACGACGGTTGGCGGGGAAACGGGACACCGGTTGCGCCTCGGGCAGCTGACGGGTCAGCACCGCATCCTGCTGGATCTCGAACACGATGGTCCGGCCATTCAGGCCCAGCTTTTTCTCGTGCTGGGGGTGGATGGCACCGATAAGGCCCACCACCTGATCGCCCTTGAGGATCTCGGCACACTGGCCCGGGTGCAACGCCGGGTGCTGGGCCGCGCGGAAGCCAAACTGGTGCGGATCGTTGGTCAGGCCCAGTACCGCTTCCAGATCGCCCTTAAGGTCGAAAAAGTCCACGGTATTGGCGGCCATGTCCCAGTGCTCGTCGCTCTGGGTACCGGCGATCACCGCCGCCAGCATCGGCTCCTGGCGCACACCCATGTCGACGTCGGCGTCCGGGATAAAGCGCAGGCCGGTTTCGAACAGGCGCACACGGACCTGCTGACGGGCCTGGTTGTGGGCCACGGCCCCCAGCAGACCGGTCCACAGGGACAGGCGCATGGCGGACATCTCGGAGGAGATGGGGTTGGGCAGCATCATGGGATCAACGCCCGGGTGCAGGCGGGCCTGCAGCTTGGGATCCACAAAGCTGTAGGTGATCGCTTCCTGGAAGCCGCGATCCACCAGCAGGCTGCGCAGCCGCTTGAGCGGCAGCTTGGCTTCGGTGTGATCGGTCATGGTCAGCTTGGCCACGGGCGCCAGGTTGGGGATGCTGTTGTAGCCGTAGATGCGGGCCACTTCCTCGATCAGATCCTGCTCGATGGCCATGTCGAAACGCCAGCTCGGCGCCTTGGCCTGCCAGCCGCCCTCAAGGGTGCTGACCTCGCAACCCAGGCGGGTCAGGATCTCGGCCACGTCCTCGTCACCGATGTGGTGGCCCAGCAGGGCATCCAGCTTCTCGCGACGCAGGGTGATGGTGGCCGGCTTGGGCAGGTGGTCGTCGGACTTCACCTCCACCACGGGGCCGGCTTCGCCGCCACAGATCTCGGTCAGCAGCGCGGTGGCGCGCTCCATCACTTTGCTCTGAAGCTGTGGGTCCACGCCCCGCTCGAAGCGGTGGGAGGAGTCGGTGTGCAGGCCGTAGGAGCGGGCCTTGCCGATGATGGAGAGCGGGTTGAAGAAAGCGCACTCCAGCAGCACCTCGGTGGTCTCACCGGTTACGCCGCTGTGTTCGCCACCGAAGATCCCGGCCAGGGCCAGGGGTCCCTTGTCGTCGGCGATCAGCAGGGTGTCTTCCCGCGGCTCCACTTCGGTGCCGTCCAGCAAGGTCAGGGTGTCACCGGCACGGGCCATCCGAACCTGGATGTCGCCGTTGAGCTTGGCCAGGTCGAAGGCGTGCATCGGCTGGCCGTACTCCAGCAGCAGGAAGTTGGTGATGTCCACCACGGCATCGATGGAGCGAATGCCGCCACGACGCAGCTTCTCCTGCATCCACAGCGGGGTTTGTGCCTGAACGTTGACGTTCTTCACCACGCGACCCAGGTAACGGGGGCAGTGCTCGGGGGCCTCGACACGGATGCCGTGGGCGGCATCGGTGGCGGGGGCCACGGCGGCCACTTCCGGCTCAGTCACCGCCACGCGGTTCAGTACGCCCACTTCGCGGGCCAGGCCCACCAGACCCAGGCAGTCAGCCCGGTTGGGGGTCAGGTCCACTTCGATTTGGCGATCATCCAGGGCGAGGTACTCGCGGATGTCGGTGCCCACCGGGGCGTCCACCGGCAGTTCGATGATGCCGTCGGACTCGATATCGATGCCCAGCTCGGTAAAGGAGCAGAGCATGCCGTGGGAGGGCTGGCCGCGCAGCTTGGCTTTTTTGATCTTGAAACCGCCGGGCAGCTCGGCGCCCACGGTGGCCACGGCCACTTTCAGGCCCTGGCGGCAGTTGGCGGCACCACAGACGATGTCCAGCAACTCTTCGCCACCGACGTTCACCTTGGTCACCCGCAGCTTGTCGGCATCGGGGTGTTGGCCACACTCGACCACCTCGCCCACCAGCACGCCGTTAAACTCGGCGGCCACCGGCTCCACGCCGTCCACTTCCAGGCCAGCCATGGAGATCTGTTCGGACAGTTCCTCGGTGGAGATGGCAGGGTTCACCCACTCCCGCAACCAGGATTCACTAAATTTCATCGGTAACCCCTTACTGGAACTGTTTCAGGAAACGCAGATCGTTTTCGAAGAAGGAACGCAGGTCGTTCACGCCATAACGCAGCATGGTCAGACGCTCGACGCCCATGCCGAAGGCGAAACCGGAGTACTTCTCGGGATCGATGCCCACGGACTCCAGCACCTTGGGGTGCACCATGCCGCAGCCCAGCACTTCCAGCCACTTGCCGTCTTTACGACGCACATCCACCTCGGCAGAGGGCTCGGTGAAGGGGAAGTAGGAGGGGCGGAAACGCACGTCCAGATCTTCCTCGAAGAAGTTGCGCAGGAAGTCGTACAGCACGCCCTTGAGCTCGGCAAAGGAGACCTTCTCCGCCACCAGCAGGCCTTCCACCTGGTGGAACATCGGGGTGTGGGTCTGATCGTAGTCGTTACGGTACACCCGGCCCGGGCAGATGATGCGGATCGGCGGCTTGGTGGCCTCCATGGTGCGGATCTGCACGCCACTGGTGTGGGTCCGCAGCATCAGGTCGGGGTTGAAGAAGAAGGTGTCGTGATCGGTCCGCGCCGGGTGATGGGGCGGAATGTTCAGGGCGTCGAAGTTGTGGAAACCGTCTTCCACTTCCGGCCCGGAAGCCACGTCGAAGCCCAGATCGGCAAAGAAAGCTTCGATGCGCTCGATGGTGCGGTTGACCGGGTGCAGGCCACCGGTGGCCAGCTTGCGGCCCGGCAGGGTGACGTCCACCGCCTCCTCCGCCAGCTTGGCGTTGAGGGCCTCGGTCTGCAGGGCTTCGATGCGGGCGTTCAGGGCCTGCTGAACCTGCTGCTTGCCGGCGTTGATCTGTTGGCCGGCGGCGGGGCGTTCCTCGGCGGACAGTTGCCCCAGGGATTTCATCAGGGCGGTGATCTCACCCTTCTTACCCAGGTAGTTCACCCGGATGTCGTCGAGCGCTTTCAGATCGTCGGTCGCCTCAATGGCGGCCAACGCCTGCGCGACAATCTCTGCTAGTTGCTGCATCTTTTCTCTTCTCGGGTCCGATCCGTTCGAAAATCAATCGACTGATAAAGGGGCCAAATTTTACTGTATTGCGCTCACTATAAAAACCCGTCTGGGCGGGGAATCACGCAATCGGGCAATAAAACAACGCCCTATTGAGCCAGTTTCAGCACCAGCTTGCCGGTGTTGGCGTTATCGGCCATCCGCCGGTGGGCCTCAGCCACCGACTCAAAAGCGTAGGCGCTATCCACCACAGGGGCGATCTCGCCGCCCTCGAAGGCCGCACCAAAGCGCTGCCACAACCCCTGCACCAGGGCCGCCTTCACCGCCTTGGGCTGGCTGCGCAGCGTGGAGCCGCGCACCGTCAGCCGCTTGGCCAGCACCAGCGCCAGGTCCACCTCGGCCCGGCGTCCCCCCATCATCGCCAGTTGGATAAGCTGACCGTCGGGTTTGAGCAGCTTGAGGTTGCGCCCCAGGTAATCGCCCCCCACAGGGTCGACAATCAAGTCCACCGGCGGCAGTGCCTGAGCAAAATCCCCCTGGCGGTGGTTCACCCCGCCGGTGGCCCCCAGGGCCCGACAGGCCTCAAGCTTGGCCTCGCTGCCCACAGTCACCCACACCTCGGCGCCGAGATGACGGGCCAACTGAATGGCGGCGGTGCCCACCCCAGAGGCGCCGGCGTGCAGCAACACCCGCTGTCCGGCGGCGAGCTGGCCCAGGTGGCACAAACACTGGTAAGCGGTGACAAAGGCCTCGGGAATGGCTGCCCCCTGCTCGACGCTGATGCCCTGCGGCAGGGGCAGCACCGAACCGGCATCCACCGCCACGTACTCGGCGTAGCCGCCACCGGCAAGCAGCGCCATCACCGCATCCCCCGGCTTGAAGGACCCGGCGCCCTGGACCACCTCGCCGGCCACCTCCAGTCCCAGCACCTCGCTGGCCCCGGCTGGCGGCGGGTAGTGCCCGGCCACCTGAAGCAGGTCTGCCCGGTTTACGCCCGCAGCCAGAACCCGGATCACCACCTCCCCGGGCCGGGCCTCGGGTCTGGGGCATCGGACCAAACGGGCCTGGCCCCCCTCGCCCACCCAGGCGCTCATGGTTTCCGACTGGGCATTTGTTGTGCTCGACGTGACCGACACCGCAATTTCTCCTTGTTGGGGGCCGACGGGTTTAAAGTCCCTGCATCGCCCGCCGACTTAGTGCGCTGAACCGAAACTCTCCTGACGGCGATGCCATGAACGACACCAAGTCCGGGTTCTGGGACCCTTATCTTATCCGCCTGACCATCAAAGAGAAGCTGCTGCTGATCTCGGTCACCCCCACAGTGGCGCTGCTGCTGTTTACCCTGGCCTTTATCGTGATGGACAAGGCCGAGGAGACTGAACTGCAGCAGACGGCGTTGGTGCAGCACACCGACAGCCTGGCCCGCACCCTGACCGGTTTGGCCCCGACCCTGGACCACGCCGGCGTCGCCGCCATCAACGCCACCCTGAGCAGCGGCACCGTACTGGCCGCCGACAGCCCCCAGATGCAGACCCGCCACCAGCTCATCACTGAAGGGGGCTTTTATCTTTACAGCGCCCCGGTGGGCGACAGCCACTACCTGCAGATGAGCGCCGAGGAGATCACCACCGCCTCGGTACTGGCCCAGCACACCGACATGCTCTGGGCCCTGGCGGCGGTGGTCGGGCTGACCCTCTACCTCTCTTACGTGGTGCGCCGCTTTATCACCCGCGGCCTGGCCCAGATGCAGTCGGTGATGAGCCAGGCCGCGGCCAATGATCTGACGGTGCGACTGGACTTCGCCCCGGGACGGGACGATTTCCGCCCGCTGGCCCACCACATCGATGAACTTATCGCCACCCGCCAGCGGGTGGTGCGGGAGCTTCGCGAGGTCTCCGCCCGGATGCTGGGCGCCTCCGGCGAGCTGGGGGCCCAGGCCACCGGCAGCAAGGACCTGGCCATCAGCCAGCGTCAGCACCTGGACAGCCTGGCCTCTGCCATGGAGGAGATGACCGCCACGGTGCGGGAGGTGGCGAACCACGCCGAGCACACCTCGGTGGAGACCCGCCAGGCCAGCCAGGATGCCGAACGGGGCCACAGCCAGATCCAGACCACCATCACCACCATTACCCAGCTGGTGGACGAGGTGCACAGCGCCTCCAGTGCCGTCTCACAGGTCAACACCAATGCCGCGCGCATCGATGCGGTGGTCACCACCATCAACGGGATCTCCGAGCAGACCAACCTGCTGGCCCTGAACGCGGCCATCGAAGCGGCCCGGGCCGGGCACCAGGGGCGGGGCTTTGCCGTGGTGGCGGACGAGGTGCGTTCTCTGGCCGGCCGCACCCAGGCGGCCACCGTGGAGATCCAGCGGATGATTGAGGAGCTGCAAAGCGGCACCGTCAGCCTGGAGGGGTTGATGCGCAGCACCGTGGAGCGGGCGGAGCAGGGTCAGGAGCTGGTCAGCCGCACCGGGGAGGATCTGATGTTGATCGCCCAGCACTCCGACAAGGTGTTCGCCATGAGCAGCCAGATCGCCACCGCCGCCGAGCAGCAGAGTACCGTGGCCAACGACATCGCCAGCAACCTGATGGAGGTGCGCAACCAGTCCCACGAACTGGAGCAGGCCGCCCTGGCCTCGGTAACCGCCAGCCAGAGCGTGGGGGACACCGCCGATGGCCTGCAAACCCAGTTGATGGGGCTGAAGATCTGAGCCCGGTGGGATCGCGATCACAGATTTGAACCCGCCCGCGATGCCGAGGGAACCGAGTTCGAAACCGTCGGTCGGAACCAGTCCAGGCACGAGTTAGCGATATCGCGCGTGGTAACCAATCATCGTTCTTATTTTGGCCGCCCCCTGGGCGGCCCTTTTTTTGCCTGCCGCCTGCCGTGCCTGTTTTAGGCCGCTTTCGCTCAGAGTTTGTCCACCCGGCACCAAGAGGAAAAAAGTTTCCCCATTTTTGTGAACTCTTTTTCCCCTTTGCCGGTCTGTATGGTCAGGTAAATCACTTCCCTGCAAACCGATTTATCTTGAGACTTCCCCTTCGAATTTGCGCCACCGCCCTTCGGTGGCGTTTTTTTATGCCCGGGCACCGGAACCCGGGCGCCGCTCCACTGTCGAAACATTGAGCGATGGACGGAATTTTTTCATCGTCTCATTCCCTGCAATTCAAGAGTTTAACGCGGCCGTAAGGTCGCGTTTTTTTTGCCAAGCCATTAGGATTAAAGGCCTGTTTCCGCCCCAGGGCCCCTCAATGAGCGCGCGTCGACCCGACATCTTCTACATCCACCTGCTCCGCTTTATCGCCGCCATCGCAGTGATCGCCATCCATGTCCTCGGCCCGCTTCGCGAGCTCTACGGCGTCATCGACGATCATCAGTGGTTCGGCGCCGTCAGCATCAACGCCATCACCCGCTGGGCGGTACCGGTCTTTATGATGATCAGCGGCGCCCTGCTGCTCTCCGACACCCGCCCCTTCGACAACCGTCACTATCTTCAGCGCCGCCTGGGCAAGGTGGTGGTGCCCTTTGTCGGCTGGACGCTGCTTTACGCTGCCGTGGGCGGGTTCAGCGCCGGCCAGTGGCAGGGTGCCGAGACCCTGGCGATCCTCCAGGCCTCACCCAATGAGCCGGTGTGGTACCACCTCTGGTTCTTCTACGACTTCATTCCGCTCTATTTCGTCATCCCCCTGCTGGCCCCGCTGCTGCATCGCATGGAGCCGGAGCGGGTCAAACTGCTGATCGCCGCCTGGATGGTGCTTACCCTGATGCACCTGCTCAAGGTGGAGACGCCACTGCGCCAGAACATCCTGCTCTACTCCGGCTACCTGGTGCTGGGCTGGTTCCTGTTCAACCGGGACAACCGTCCGCAGCTGAAGATCTGGCTGGTGGTGGGGCTGGGTTCGGCGCTGATGAACATCGTCGGCAGCTGGTACGCCGCCGAGGCCAAGGGCGCCTACAGCTCGCTGTTTATGGGGTACAAGAGCCTCAATACCGTGCTGATCGGCGCCATGCTCTTCGTGGTGGCCCAGTGCTACGCCGATCGCATCAGTGGCGCGGCAAGAAAGGTGATTGTCTCCATCTCCACCTACAGCCTCGGGATCTACCTGGTCCACCCGCTGCTGCTCATCCCCATCCGCAACCTGGATAACGGCGTCTACCAGTGGTTCGGTCACACCTTGCTGGCGATCCCCGCCATCACCCTGGGCACCCTGCTGGTGGCCTGGGCCCTGACCGCCCTGCTGGCCAAAATTCCGCTGATCAATCGCCTGGTGCCCTAAGGAGCCGACATGTACGTGGTGATATTTCGGGCCAGGGTGGCCCAGTTGGATGCCCGCTACAGCGACCTGGCCGGTCAGCTGCGTCAGCGGGCGCTTGACGAGTTTGGCTGTCGGGAGTTCGTGGCGGTCACCGAAGGGCAGGAGGAGATCGCCCTCTCCTACTGGGACAGCCAGGCGGACATCCTGGCCTGGAAGGCGGACAGCGAACACCGGGTGGCCCAGTCCTTGGGCCGCGACCAGTGGTACCAGCACTACTCCGTGGAGATCGCCCAGATAGAACGGGCCTACGGCACCCGCCCGGCCTAGACCGTTCCCTCCTCCCCCTCGCCGGCCGCCCGGTGGCCGGTATCGGAGGGCGGCGCCGACTCCACCACGGGCAACGGCGGCGGTACCGCACCGCTTTGCAAGTAGACGTCTCGCTGCGGGAAGGGGATGGTGAGCCCCTCTCGGTCGAAGCGCACCTTCACCTCCCGGGTGATGTCCCAGTAGACGTCCCAGTAGTCGTCGGTCTTGACCCAGGGGCGCACGATAAAGTCCACCGAGGACTCCCCCAGGGTGTGCAGCTTGATGACGTGCTCCGGGGATTTGAGCACGCTGGGGTGCTCGGTGACGATCGCCTCCAACACCTCCTCGGCCTGCCCCACGTCGTCGCCGTAGGCGATGCCAAACACCATATCCACCCGGCGAATGCGCTCCGAGGTGATGTTCTTGATGGTGTCCCCCCAGATCTTGGCGTTGGGCACCACAAACACCTGGTTATCAAAGGTGCGGATGGTGGTGCTCACCAGGCTCATCTTGCCCACCTTGCCCGCCACGCCGCCGGCCTCGATGTAGTCCCCCACGTCGTAGGGCCGGTAGATAAGGATCATCATCCCCGAGGCGAAGTTGGAGAGGGTGTCCTGCAGGGCAAAGCCGATCACGATGCCCGCAACCCCCAAACCGGTGAGCACCGGGGTGAGATCCCAACCGATCTGCGCCAGGGCAAACAGCAAGCCGAAGATCACCACCAGGTTGCCGCCCATGTTGATGAAAAAGTCCTGCACCAGGGTGCTGAACTTGGCCTTCTTGTGGGTCACCGCCTGGGCGATCCCCCGGCGCACCGCCCGGCCCAGCAGCACCGCCCCCATCATCAGCGCGGCAAAGAGCACGATGCGGGAGAGGATCCCGCCGATGTTGTCCTTAAACCAGAGCACCGCGTCCTCCCCCAGGCCCCGTAATACGGTGCGCATGGCGCTCCAGCTGACCACCGCCTCGGCGATGTTGCCGGTGGTCTTGAAGATGAGTTCGTTGTACTCCTCCACCGCCAGCCCCTGCTTCTGCATCAGGCCGATCACCTCTTTGAGGTTGGCCACGGCGCTGCGCACCAGGCGCTGCTGGGTGGCCACCTTACTCTCCAGCGCGCTGCGGGCGTCCACCGGCAGGGTGTTGATCTCCCCCTGCAGCAGCTCCTGCTGCCGGGTGCTGGAGCGCAGGTAGATCGCCATAAACTCGGCGTAGCGGACGATCTCCCGGTTGAGCTTGCGACGCAGTTGGTTGGCCTTGACGTTCATCTCCTCCAGCGTTGCCAGGTTCTCCAGCCTCAGTCCCAGCAGCCAGTTGATGTAGAGGAACATGTCGTCGATGTTCAGCAGCGTCAGGATCTGCTTATCGGAGGTGGACTTCTCGTAGGTTTCAAACAGCTGTCGCAGGCCTAACGAGGCCCTCTCCAGTCGGTGGGTGAGGTAGTCGTTCTCGGCGTTGATCACCGAGACGGCCATCTCGGTGTGGTTGGAGCGGCCGCTGGCCTTGGCGGCATTAACGAAGGCGTTGAGCTGCTGCATCAGCGAGGAGGTCTCCGCCACCACCTGCTGCTGAATCAGCTCCCGAGACATCTCCGATTCGGTGTGTTGCCAGTTCTCCTCCAGCCGCTTGATGCGCAGTTCCGTGGCGGCGATCTCATCCTGCATCGCCTGGTAGCTCTGGGCCAGCTCATCGGCCACTGCCGGTGTCGGTGCCTGGGCCGGCTCGGCCTCCTGTGCCGCCCAGGCCGGCCCCCCCAGCATCATCAGTAACAGTGCAAGCCTCAGCATCCGCATCCCCAAAAATCGCCTGATTCATCCTGGTTTCAGTGTAGGTTGCGCCCCTCAGCCCCGCCCAATTCGTTGATCAATGTCACATCCTGCATTAGGTTTGGGGCAAAGCATTTCAACTCGGAAACCCCATGTCCAAAACCACCCTTCTGACCCTGGTCTTTATCCTCGGCGTGCTGGCCGCCAGCTTTTTCGTGATGCGCAGTTTCGGTGGCGCCAGCCAAAGCGCCGCCGGTGGCTCCGGCCCGGAAGCCCGTTGGCTGGAGGAAGCAATCCAGTGCACCGCGTACTACGAGCTGAGCGCCCAGACCCTCTCCGGCATGAACGTCCCCCAGATGGCGGCGGTGGCCGGTCGGTTGGAGACCTCCGCCACCCAGGCCCGGGCCCTGGCCCAGAGCAAGGCAGAGGCCGAGGTGATCGACCAGCGGGTCAAAGCGGCCTTCTCTGAGATGCGCGCCAGCATGCCCAACGCCCAATCCCTGGGTCCGTTGATGGGCCAGTACAAGGGCCCCTGCCAGTCCCTGCTCACCGCCCCGGACGCCCGGCTGGCTTACTGGCAGCAGCAGGCCGGCTGACCCCGATTCCGGGCCCAAAGGCCCGGTATTATGGTTCATCCCGCGCCCTTGTCATCCCAATGCACTTGAACTGAATGTCGCTCTGAATAATAGTTCCTGATATCAGTTATTTACGAGTCTGTTATGGCCTCACCAACGCCCAGAAAGATCCTTGTCCTGTTCGCCCACCCCATCCAGCACCGCTCCGAGATCACCCTGGCGCTGGCCCGCTCGGTGATGGACCTGCCCCAGGTCACCCTGGTGGACCTCTACGCCGAGTACCCCACCCTGGAGATCGACATCGAGCTTGAGCAGCAGCGGTTACTGGATCACGATGTGGTGGTGTTTCTCCACCCCTTCTACTGGTACTCCACCCCCGCCATCCTCAAGGAGTGGCAGGACCTGGTGCTGGAGTACAACTTTGCCTACGGCCACAAGGGGCTGGCCCTTAAGGACAAGATCTTCTTCAGCGCCGTCAGTGCCGGTGGCAAGGAGGGGGCCTACCGGACCGAAGGCTACAACCGCTACACGGTGCGCGAGCTGCTGCGCCCGCTGGAGATGACGGCCAACCTCTGCCACATGACCTACCTGCCCCCCTTCGTGCTGTTCAACTCCCGCACCGCCCGCGAAGAGGGTCGGCTGGACAGCCACCGAGAGCAGTTTGTCACCCTGCTGAACCGTCTGAGTGATCACAGCCTGAGTCTGAGCGACGCCCCCCACCGGGTCAGTCTGAACGAGATGCTGGAGGCCACCTCATGACCGAGATCCTGCTTTACGCCTTTATGTACCTGGTGGCCGCCGTCATCGCCGTGCCCCTGGCCAACCGCTTTGGCCTGGGCTCGGTGCTGGGTTACCTCATCGCTGGGGTGGTGATCGGCCCGCTGCTGGGCCTGGTGGGTTCAGAAACCGAAACCCTGCAGCACTTTGCCGAGTTTGGCGTGGTGATGATGCTGTTCCTGGTGGGCCTGGAGCTCGAACCGCGGATGCTGTGGGAGATGCGCGCCAAACTGCTGGGCCTGGGCGGCCTGCAGGTGGGCATCACCGCCGGGCTCATCTTTGCCGCCGGCATGGCCTTCGGCCTCTACTGGTCGGTGGCGCTGACCATCGGCCTTATCTTCGCCCTCTCCTCCACCGCCATCGTGCTGCAGACCCTTAACGAGAAGGGGCTGACCAAGACCGAAGGGGGCCGCGCCAGTTTCTCCGTGCTGCTGTTCCAGGACATCGCGGTGATCCCCATGCTGGCGGTTATTCCCCTGCTGGCCCTGCCGGAGTTCAGCCAGGCCGCCGCCCACGGCGCCGACCACCACGAGGAGCTCAGCCTGGTGGCCGGGCTGCCCGGCTGGGGTCAGGCCCTGGCGGTGGCCGGGGCGATCGCCACCGTGGTGCTCGGGGGCCACTACCTCACCCGACCGCTGTTTCGCATCATCGCCGAGGCCCAGTTGCGGGAGATCTTCACCGCCGCCGCCCTGATGCTGGTGATCGGCATCGCCGTGCTGATGTCCCTGGTGGGGCTGTCGCCGGCGCTGGGCACCTTCCTGGCCGGGGTGGTGCTGGCCACCAGCGAGTTCCGCCACGAGCTGGAGTCCGACATCGAACCCTTCAAGGGGCTGCTGCTGGGGCTGTTCTTCATCACCGTCGGCGCCGGCATCAACTTCGAGGTGCTGTTCGGCGACTTTGCCCTGGTGATGGGGCTGACCTTCGGGGTGATGCTACTGAAAGCCCTGGTGCTGCTGGCCCTGAGCTTCCTGTTTAAGATTCGCCTCGGGGACCGCTGGTTGTTCAGCCTCTCCCTGGCCCAGGCGGGGGAGTTCGGCTTTGTGCTGCTCTCCTTCAGCAGCCAGAACGCGGTGCTGCCACCGGATCTGGTGCCCATCCTGTCGCTGGTGGTGGCCCTGTCGATGCTGCTGACGCCGCTGCTGTTCATCCTGTTCGAGAAGGTGATCCTGCCCAAATACAGCGAGTCCGACGACGCCAGGGAAGCCGATGAGATTGGCGAGACCGGCAAGGTGATCATCGCCGGCATGGGCCGCTTCGGCCAGGTGGTCAGCCGCATGCTGGTGGCCAACGACATCCACCCGGTGGTGCTGGATCTCTCCCCCACCCAGGTGGAAGCGATGCGCATCGTCAACATCCGCGCCTACTACGGTGACGCCACCCGGCTGGACCTGCTGCGCAGCGCCGGCATCAACGAGGCTAGCCTGCTGGTGGTGGCCATCGACAACCCGGAGCAGGCCATCGAGCTGACCCACCAGGTCAAACGCTACTTCCCCAATGTCCACATCCTGGCCCGGGCCTACGACCGCGGCCACTACTACCGCCTGCGCAGCGCCGGGGCGGATCTCATCACCCGGGAGTACTTCGAAGGCGCCCTGAAACTGGCCAAGGAGGCCCTGGTGCACCTGGGGCAGCACCCCTTCGAGGCGGAGCAGCGCAGCCGCCGCTTCCGCCAATTTGAGAAATCCACCCTGGATGACCTCTATGGCCACTGGGTGCAGGACCACGACTTCTTCTCCAACGCCGCCTACCGCGCCAGCTTTATCGCCATGGTGCAGGAGGCCAGCGTCAAGGTGGTGCGGGACATTCACGAGGGCCACGACAGCTCTGGCCGCGCCTGGTCGCCGCCGCCCAAGGGCTACGTGGAGGACATCGCCTCCGATGCGGACATTCCCCGCACCGAGGAGCACTAAAAAGCCACCGGCCCGCAATTGCGGGCCGGTTGGGTTTTACAGGCTGGGCACCTGTCCCAGGCAATCCTCGGCCCATATCGCCTGACGGGTGGCGTGGTCGATGTTGCCGCCGGAGAGCACCACCAGCACCCGCTGGGGACGGGACTGAGTCTTGAGGTACTCGCACACCGCCGCCATGGTCATGGCACTGGTGGGCTCCACGTTGAGTTTCAACAGGTGGGTCAGCCACTGGGTCCAGTAGAGGATGGGCCCTTCGTCCACCTCGTAGAAGCCGTCCAGCGCCTGGAGGTGCTCAAAGGTGAGCGGGCCCACCGACAGGGTGCGGGCGCCATCGGCGATGGTATTGGGGCTCTGCTCGAAGCCGACGATGCGCCCCTCGCGCAGCGACCAGGCGGCGTCATTGGCCTGGAGGGGCTCCACCCCCATCACCTGGGCATTGGGGCACAGCCCCCGGGTGGCCACCAGCGCTCCAGAGCTTAAGCCCCCGCCGCCGCAGGGTACGAACACCGCATCCACCTCGCCACAGTCCGTCAGCGCCTCGTACACCGCGGTGCCCTGCCCCGCAATCACATCCTCGTGGTTGTAGGGAGGGATCCAGAGGGTGCCCGGGGTTTGCGCCTCGGCGGCCACCTGAGCATCCACCCAGGCCCGGCTCTCCCCCAGCACCACCTCGGCACCGTAGGCCGCGGTGGCCTGGGCTTTGACCTTGGAGACGTTGGCGGGCATGTAGATGGTGGCCGGCAGGTCAAACTGCGCTGCGGCCCAGGCCACCGCCTGGGCGTGATTGCCGGAGCTGTTGGCGATCACCCGCTGAGGCCGGCGGCCCTGCTCAATGGCGCGGCTTAAGGTATTGAGCGCCCCCCGGGCCTTGAAGGCGCCCACCTTCTGCAGGCATTCGGCCTTAAACAGGATCTCGTGGCCCAGCCAGCGGTTCAGTTGGCTGGAGCGCAGGATGGGGGTGTGGTGAAGGTGCGGGGCCACCCGGGCGTGGGCGGCCTTGATGCGTTCAAAGGGGATCACAGCAGTTCCTTGAATTGGGATTAGGCCGGCTCTTCGTCCGGACTCAGCAGACTGGAGGGGGCGATGCCGTCCTCGTTCAGGGCGGGGAAAGCGCGCTCGTAAGCGTCCATAAAGTCGGCCCGCACCTTCTGCTCCAGGTGGGTGGCCTCCTCAGTGGGGCAGAACAGCATCACGTGCACCAGCTGCTCGCCGGTGTCTCCGCTGGTGATGTGGATGTGCGGATCCGGCCCCGGCAGGTCCACCCCGGCGTGCTTCTCGATCACCCCATTGTAGCGCCGGGCCACCTCGATAAACTCCTCGCAGTGCTCCTCGATGCGCGCTTCGAGGTTCGGCAGCAATGGGTAGAGATTACGAAACGCCGGCACCACGATTTTGAACTCGTGGTAAACGTAGCGCTTCATAAAGTTCAGGTTCTTCACCGGGTAGGTGAAGAACAAACTGTTGGGCAGGGTGATGGTCTTGCCGGTGAAGTGGTACTGGCCGTGGTGCAGGTCAATCTCCTGGATCACCGTGGCCATCAGGGTGTGCTCGATCACCTCGCCACTGCTCTTGCCCACCTCAATCCAGTCGCCGATGCGAAAGGAGCGGGAGCTGGCCCGCTGGATGGAGCCGGTAAAGCAGAGGATGATCTCCTTGGAGGCCACCACCAGGGCCACCGCCACCGCCGCCACCGACAGGGCAAACTGGCTTATTTCCGATTTCCACAACAGGAACAGCGCCACCACCAGCAAGGTGAAGGAGGCGTTCTTGGTAAAGGAGATCCCGGTGCGCTGACCCTCGCTCAAAAACAGCGCCCGGCCGCGAATTTGCGACAGGATCAGCCGCCGGATCAGCAACACCACGAAGATCAGGATGAGGCTGAACAGCAACTTGTTTTCCAGCAGAAACGTCAGAATTTCTTGAGCTTTTTCCATTTATCACCCGTTTTGGCGCGCGTATTGCCCACCATACTGCATCCGAACGGATGCCACCAATTGGTCCCGGCCCGACCAGCCCTGTATTGGACGAGGCGGGCGTTTCAAACGCACAAATGTAAGCGGTTACATTTTCTCTGGTATCCCGCCAAACTTCTGGTTAAGTTAATGAACTGTTTGTCATTGATGGCCTTTGTCCCGAGGACAAAGCCCAAGCCCCGTTAGGGAGAACCGCCGCCTTGCGGCTTTGACCCAGGATGGTCCTATGATTGCACCGCGCCCCCGACACGCCGCCCGGCCCGCTCGCCTGGCCCCCACCGCCCTCGCCCTGGCCCTGCTGGCCGGTTGCAGCCACGACGCCCGGCCCCCCGCCGAAGCGGTTGCCGCCATCGACAGCCGCGCTGCCCGCCTGGCCAGCGTCGAGGCCGATGTGGAGGCCCTGCTGGCCCAGATGACCCTGGATGAGAAGATCGCCCTGACCCACGCCAACAGCAAGTTCACCGTGGCGGGCATCGAACGGCTGGGGATCCCGGAGATGTGGATGTCCGACGGCCCGCACGGGGTGCGCTACCAGATTGAGCGCGACAGCTGGGCGCCGGCCAACTGGGACAACGACCAGGCCACCTACCTGCCGCCGCTGACCGCCGTGGCCGCCAGCTGGAACCCCGAGATGGCCGCCCTGCACGGCAGCGTGCTGGGCAGCGAGGCCCGTGAGCGGGGCAAGGACGTGATCCTGGGTCCCGGGGTCAACCTGGCCCGGCTGCCCCTTTATGGTCGCAACTTCGAGTACATGGGGGAGGACCCCTACCTCGCCGCCACCCTGGTGGTGCCGGCGGTGCAGGCGATCCAGGCCAACGACGTGGCCGCCTCGGTGAAGCACTACGCCCTCAACACCCAGGAGCTCAACCGCACCGGGGTGAACGCCAAACCGGACGAGCGCACGCTGCGGGAGGTGTACCTGCCCGCTTTCGAAGCGGCGGTCAAAGCCGGCGGCACCCACACCATCATGGGCGCCTACAACGAGGTGCACGGCACCAACGCCAACCAGAGCCGTCACCTGGTGATGGACATCCTCAAGGGGGAGTGGGGCTACCAGGGGGTGCTGCTCACCGACTGGAACGTGGACATCAACACCTATGACGCGGCCATGAACGGCCTGGACATCGAGATGGGCACCGACGTCGAACACTACGACGACTACTTCCTGGCCCAGCCCCTCAAAGCGATGATCGAGGAGGGCCGGGTGCCCATCTCGGTGCTGGATGACAAGGTCCGCCGGGTGCTTCGGGTGCAGCACAGCATCGGCATGATGGATCCCAACCGCCGCAGCGGCGAACGCAACACCGAGGCCCACCAGACCGCCGCCCGCGCCATCATTCGCGAAGGCATCGTGCTGCTGAAAAACGAAGCCGTGCTGCCGCTGGATGCCGGTGCCCTGAAAAACGTGCTGGTGATGGGCCCCAATGCCGACAAGCGCCACGCTCTGGGCGGAGGCTCCTCCGAGGTCAAGGCCCTGTATGAGATCACCCCCCTGGAGGGCCTGCAGGCCGCCCTGGGGGAGAACGTGGCTGTCACCGTACTGCGCGGGCTCAGCAGCGCGGGCCTCGGCCCCATTCCCGGAGATTTTGTCGCCTCGCGCCACTGGACCGGCACCCCGGCCTGGCAACTGGCCAAGTTCAAAGACGGCGAGGCGGAGCCCTACTTCGATGACTGGCAGGTGGACTCCGCCTACACGGTGGCCGAGCCCGGCCAGACAGAGAGCATCCGTCTGCGGGGCATCCTCAAGCCCCGGGACAGCGGCGAGCACCGCTTCCAGGTCAAAGCCGACGGTCAGTTCCGTCTCAGCCTGGACGGCGAACCCCTGATGGCCCTGGAGAACGTCGACGGCCAACTGGTGGAACAGCCCGTGACCCTGAGCGCCGGCCAGGAGTACCAGGTGGAGGTGCACTACCAAGGGGACAGCGAGTTCACCCTGGGCTGGCAGGCCCCTGGCAACCTCTTTACCGACGCCGAGACCTACATGGCGGCCGCGGCCGAGGCGGATGCGGTGATCTACTACGGCGGCCTCAGCCACGCCGACGATCGGGAGTCCATCGACCGGCCGGACATGGTACTGCCCGGGGGCCAGGATGAGATCATCCAGAACCTGCTGAGCGCCAACCCCAACACCGTGGTGTTCATCGGCGGCGGTTCGGCGGTGGAGATGCCCTGGGCCGACCAGGCCAAGGCACTGCTCTGGGGCGGGTACGGCGGTATGGAGGGGGGCCACGCCTACGCCGAGGTGCTGCTCGGCCAGGTCAACCCCAGCGGCAAGATGCCCATCACCCTGCCCCGTCGACTGGAGGACACGGCCCCCATCGCCCTGGACGACTACAACGCCACCGACTCCCTCTACAAGGAGGGGGTGTTCATCGGTTACCGCTGGTTTGAGCAGCAAGGCATTGCCCCGCTTTTCCCCTTCGGCCACGGCTTGTCCTACACCCAGTTCGACCACAGCCAGCTGACCCTCTCCGGCGAGCAATTCAGTGACGAGCAGGGCCTTGAGGTGACCGTCACCGTCACCAACACCGGTAAAGTGGCCGGCGCCGAGGTGGTGCAGCTCTATCTGGAGGATATGGACGCCAGCGTGCCCCGCCCCGCCAAGGAGCTCAAAGGCTTCGGCAAGATTGCCCTGCAGCCGGGGGAAAGCGCTCAGGTCACCCTCCCCCTTCGCTGGCGCGATCTGGCCTTCTGGGATGTGGAGAAGAACGACTGGACGGTGGAGCCGGGTCAGTTCCGGGTGCACGTCGGCGCCTCGGTGGCGGACATTCGCCAAAGCGCGGTGTTTGAATACCGCTGAGTCCAGGCACATCGCAAAAAGGCCGAGCAGTTGCTCGGCCTTTTGTGGTTTTTGACGCTTAAGCGTTGGGGTAGTCGGTGTACCCCTCGGCACCGCCGCCGTAGAAGGTGGCGTGGGCGGAATAATCCACCGGGGTCAGCGCCAGGCCCTCCCGGCTGCGGCGGACAAAGTCCGGGTTGGTGATAAAGGGCTGACCGAAGGCCACCACGTCGGCGTA
The DNA here is from genome assembly GCF_019802085.1 of Ferrimonas balearica. Taxonomy (GTDB): domain Bacteria; phylum Pseudomonadota; class Gammaproteobacteria; order Enterobacterales; family Shewanellaceae; genus Ferrimonas; species Ferrimonas balearica_B. The sequence goes on along the minus strand of NZ_JAHVHV010000001.1, from coordinate 971,582 downwards.
GCCCTTGGCGAGGATCGCCTGACCGCTCTCCAGGGTGTACTTGCCCGCCACCATAATGGGGTGCGGATAGCGCGCGCGCACCTGGGCCCGGTAAGCCTCCGGCATCTCGGTGTAGTTGGAGATGTTCTCGGAGAAGTGCAGGTACGCCAGGCCCAGCGGCGCCAGGGCGTCCACCACCTTGAGGGTCAGCTCTTCAATCTCCGGATCCGCCTTGGCGTAGCCCTCGGTCACGAAGGGGGAGAGGCGGATGGCGGTGCGTTCCGCACCGATGGCCTCGGCCACCGCTTCGGTCACCTCGCGCAAGAAGCGCATGCGGTTCTCCTGGCTGCCGCCGTAGCGGTCGGTGCGCTGGTTGCTGTCCAGGCGCAGGAACTGGTCAATCAGGTAACCGTGGGCCCCGTGCAGCTCCACCCCGTCAAAGCCCGCGGCCATGGCGTTTTTCGCCGCCTGAACGAAATCGGCGATGGTCTGCGCAATGTCCGCTTCGCTCAGGGCGCGGGGCACGGCGGTTTCAATCATGCCAAAGCCCCCCTCCGGCAGCGGCCCGAACACCTGGTCCGGCTCCTTGATGGCCGAGGCCGACACCGGCTGCTCACCAGCAATGCTGTCGTGGGAGCGACGGCCCACATGCCACAGCTGGATGAAGACCTTGCCGCCCTCGGCGTGGACCGCGTCGGTGACCTGCTTCCAGCCGTCGATCTGCGCCTGGGTGTAGATCCCCGGGGTCAGCGAGTAACCGCGGCCCACCGGCGAGATGGGCGCCCCCTCGGTGATGATCAGGCCGGCGCTGGCCCGCTGGGCGTAGTACTGCGCCATCAGGGCGTTGGGGCGATCCCCGGGCTGATCGGTGCGCGAGCGGGTCATGGGCGCCATGGCAAAACGGTTGGCCAGGGGGCTGGCCCCCAGTTGGACAGGGGTAAAGATCATAAGAGACTCCAAAAATCGGGTACTGGACGGGCAAAGGGGCCAGCTTGATGGCCCCGGGCGCTTACCAGGGAATGGTGCTGCCGTCGAAGACGCGGAACTGGCCGGAGTCTCCCGGAGTCAGGCTATCGGCCACGGCAATGATGCCCGCCACGCTCTGTTCGGGGGTGAAGGTGGCCTTATCGCCGCCCATGTCGGTTTGCACCCAACCCGGGTGCACCGCCAACGTTTTCACGCCCTGCGCTTTGAGGTTGTGGGCGGCGCTGACCAGGATTTGGTTCAGCGCGGCCTTGGAGGCCCGGTAGGCGTACATGCCACCGGAGCCGTTGTCGGCAATGCTGGCCACCCGGGTGGAGAGCCCGACGATGGTCTTGTGCTCACTGGCGGCGACGTTGTCCGACAGCGCCTGGATCAGCAGCGCCGGCGCCACGGTGTTGATGTTGAGCACCGACAGCCATTCGGCCTGGGTCATCTCCCCCAAGGTGGCGCAGCGTTCTCCCAGCACCCCGGCGTTGAGGATCAGATGGTCGATGGCGCGGCCCTTAAGTGAGGCGGCCAGGGAGTTGATGGCGGACTCGTCGGTGACGTCCAGCGCCATCGGCTCGATGCCGCCTAAGTCATTGGCCAGCGCCTGAAGCGCCTCGGCCTGCTCGGGGGCGCGGCAACAGGCCAGCACCTGCCAGCCCCGCTTGGCGTATTGACGGACAAACTCCAGCCCCAGGCCACGGTTGGCCCCGGTGATCAGCACAGTGTTCATGGTGCACTCCTCGGTGACGATGCGCCGACCTTAGCACCGCCCTACCCGGCCAAACAGGCAAAGAAGCGCAAAACACTTTTGTGGATTTTGCAAAGATTGAGGCCGTACCCACTCACTCAATGACACAAAAACCGCCCGCGATCCTGTCGCGAATTCCCTCCGCCGATTGGCCACATCCTCTACTGATCCTGGTTCAACTGCGCAAAGTCTCCACCGCCCGGCACCGGAGACCATAGAGTGAAATCCTTCGTGTTTTCAGCACGTTGAAAATTGCTTCGAGTCGGTCAAAATGGTGAAGCCCTGCGCTCGCCGGGGCAAGGATCCGTCCCGGCGATGCGCAATTTGGTTCGACGACACACGCAAATGGACTTGTATATGCTTAAGATTCGGCACGCTCTTGTGACGGCGCTCGCCGTCGCTTTTCTCACGGCCTGTGGAGGCGGTGGCGACAGCGGTTCAACCAGCACCGGCGGCGGTGGCAGTACCGGCGGTGGCGGCACCAATCCGCCACCCAACAGCGCCCCGACGCTGACCCTCACACCTCAATCCGTCGAAATGCACGGCGGGGAAACCGTCACCATCCAGGTTCAGGCGGATGACGCGGACGGAGACGACCTCTCCATCACCGCCACTGGCGAAGCCGGCCTGGCGGTCAACGCCACCCTGGATACCATCACCGTCAAGGCCCCCACAGTTGAAGCCGAAACCAACGCCACCGTCACCGTTACCCTCTCGGACGGCACGGATTCGGTCTCCGCGCAGATCAGCGTCAAGATCCTCTACAACAACGCCCCGACCCTGACTTTGACCCCCCAATCGGCGGAGCTCATCGGCGGGCAGAGCATCACCATCACCGTTCAAGCGGACGATGCCGATGGCGACGAGCTCTCCATTACCGCCATCAGCGAGGCGGATCTGACCATTGAGGCCAGCCTTGATGCCATTACCATCACCACCCCGGAAGTGCAAAACGACCTGGATGCCTCGGTGCTGGTGACCCTGTCCGACGGCAAGGATTCGGTCTCGGAAACCGTCAGCCTCAGCATCAAGCCCTATGTGCCTTTCCAGGCCCACTGGCGCAATGACGACGCCGTGGATCGGATCATCTTCGAAGGGACTGCTGGCGAGTATCCCTTCGAATTTGTAGAGGGCACCGTGCCCGCCTCCGAATACCGTTACACGGTGACACTGACGCCGGTTGAAGGCTCAGGCACCGGCGGTTGGACCCACTCGATTGCCAACAAGGTCTTGATCATCGAATCCGATCCCTCTGGCGATCTCGGCCCCGCCCGGGGCGACTTCGACGGTGTGCTGGAGATTGATGACGGCTTTATCACCCAAAGCTTGGCCTTTAAGGCGTCAAGCTCACTCTCCGTCGGGACCCCAACCTTGGACTTGGACCGAGTGATCTTCCTCGAGGAGGGCGTCACTCGTCAGTTTCCCATCGTCTCCAGCAGTTCCGCCTTCCCGGATAGCGTGGTGTTGAGCGAGGAGGCCCCGTTTGAAGTGGTCATCGGCGATCCCGCCCTGCTGGCGTTCCAGTACGACAACCAGGCCCGGACCTTCTCATTGACGCCCCAGGAGGGTGCGGCCTACAGCGCCTTCCAGATCCTGCTGCGAACCGAAGACGAACAATACAGCTCACAGGGTACCTATCACCTCTACGTCAAAGGCGCGCAAAGCGCACTGGAGGCAGACCTGGAGGAGCGCGTCGTCCTGGCACAGGATTTCCTGGCGCAATCCTTTGAGATCCAGCGGGTGGCGGAGTACCTCATTGACCTGCTGGAGTTCCATCACCTGCGCAGTCGCCAAGACGCCCTTCACGAGCGTCAGCTGGTTGCCGACTCGCGGATGGTGGCCAACGTGATGATCCCCAGTCGCTTCGAATGCATGCTGGGGGCCATTCAGACGGGATTTGTGGCCTATCACCAGAAGCTCACTCCCAAGGGGCCCAAACACATCTGCACCTCCTGGGAGAATCAGACCTTCGACAGCGACACCGTTGTACTGACCACCAACCACTACGAAGACCAGTACAACTACAACGAAGCGGTCTATTACCTGGCCAACTATCTGCCCTCGGTGGAGTGGGAAGACTCCTACATACATGGGCTGAGCCTGACCATGAGAATCGCCCGCCTGGCCGAGCTGATGAAAGAGGCGGTGCCCACGTTCAACCTGGGCCCCATTGAGGTGTCCGAGATGGTGGCGTTTCCCGACGGCAAATACTCGCGATTTGTGGGTAACACCCGCTATGGCCAATACGTCGATGGCGTGTGGCAGTGGGCGGAGGAGTATCAATTGCTCCACTACCTGAAAAACGACGTGAGCCTACTGGCGCCGTAATGCCCCCACTGAATGGATTGAATGAGGCCAGACCCATGAAAGGATTTCTGATCACCAGCGCGTTGCTGGGCACCAGCTTTACCCTCTCTGCCGCCGAACTCGTGGTTCAGTGGCACAACCCGGCGCACGCCCACAACCCGGATACCCTGGCGCAGATCGCCAGTCAAAGCCGCATCGACCTCACCCTGGTCAAGGCACTGCAAAACCGGTTCGATCTGATTGATGCCCAGGGCTCGGACCCCCAGGCGATCATCGATGCCCTCAAAGACACCGGCTACTTCAGCCATGTCGAGCCAGAGCACTTTATTGAGTTGCCCAAAACCCCCTGGTTGCCGGAGGTGCCCGAGGCCTCGGTCAGCGGTGGGCCGGATATGGGCACGCTGTCGCTCGACAACGGACGATTTAATGACCCCTTCTATCGACTTCAGCAGAGCCAGGACGAGCAGGGGGCCCCTTACTGGGGCCTGAGCAACGTGGAGGCCGCCCGCCAATACGCCGTGGACAATGTCGCCATCGACCGCAAGGTCCGGATCGCCGTCCTGGATACGGGCCGTTGGGATCACGAGGACATGACCTGGAGTGAAGACCAGGCCAATTTCGTCAGCCATGGGTATCGCTGCTTAACCCCGGACGAAACCCACTCGGCACTGGACGCCGAATGCCGGGAGGTTGAATTCGGCTCCTACCACAATGACGCAATCGACAAGAGCTGGGTCTATGAATCCGGCATTGGTGCCTACCAGATCAAGATTGATGGCCATGGGTTGGCGGTGGCCTCACAGATCACCGCCACCGCCAATAACGGCATCGGCATCGCGGGATCCGCGCCCTCCGAATACGTTGAGATCGTGCCGGTGCGCGTCCTTGCTCACAACGGGGGGTACAACTTCGACATCGCCAACGGGATCTGGTGGGCCATCGGTGAGTGGGACAACGGCGACATGCTGCCGGGGGAGATGGGGTACGTCGAGCCCATCTCTGAGCCGGTGGACATCATCAACCTGAGCCTGGGTGGGCCCACCTTCAACAGCTGCGAAGCCTCCACCTACTTCAACAGCGCCATCGAAAGGGCCCGGGAGAAGGGGATCAGCGTGGTGATTGCCGCTGGTAACGACCAGATCGATGCCCAGGGTTACACGCCTTCAAATTGCGGCGACGCATTGACCGTGGCCTCCAACAGCGTCTTCGGCGAGCTCTCCAGCTTCAGTAACTTCGGCGACGCAGTGGACCTGTCCATGCTGGGCGAGCGTGTGTACAGCGGCTACATCACCACCCGGATCTACACCGATGACGAATGCCTCTGGCACGGTGAGGGACGAAACGGGTGCTATGCCCCCCGTTCCGGCACCTCCATGGCCGCCCCGAACGTGGCCTCCGTATTGGCGCTGCTGAAGATGGTGCACCCGGACAAGGCCAGCAGCGAGTTGGAAGCCATGCTGCTCAATACCGCCAATCCCTTTACCACCAGGGCCGATGGCACCCCCTCCCGAGCATCCAGGGCGGGGGTGGGCGCCGGTGTGGTTGATGCCTTGGCGGCGCTGCAGTACGAGGACGCCCATCAGGTGGTTCAGCAATCGATTCGCCACCGCTACCTGGGCTACGCCAGCACCGAGCAGGTGCAGTTCCTGCGCGGGCTAGAGCAGTTCTTCCCCAGCGCCTGCAGCCTGTATGACGTGAAGTTCGGCCGCCTGCAGCAGGCGGCCCCCGGGATCCGGTACCACATCTACCAGGTGGCGGGGGACGGTGCCGTCGGGCCCGAGACGTCACAGCACACCACTACGCTCTCCGTGCCCCTGGCGACCGTCGATCGCGGTGCCTTCCCCCGTGTCGGGGTGCAATCCTGCCGCAACGACGTCTGTGGCGAGGTGCTCGAGCTTGATTTCAGTGACGTCGCTGCGCCCGAGGCCTGCGGATCCGAGTCCTGAATGCACCCGCTAAAAAGGCCTCCCACATGGGAGGCCTTTTGTTTGCTCAACAGTCGAGCGAATTAACGCGCTGCCAAGCGCTACCAAGTTGCGATCAGAGCCGACCTGGCTTGCCCGCCCAGGCGTCACAGCGCCCAGTTCAGCCCCGTCTTCTGCTCGGAGAGGGTCCAGAGCTTGGCCGCCATTGGCTTATCCAGCGCCACCGCGTCCAGGGGGCACTCACCAACGGGGCCCACCGTCTGGGCCCGTTGGGTGGGGCCGTAGTTCTTCTGCGGCAACAACCCCTCCTGGGTCGCACACATCACCTCGGGCCAGGCGCCCTTCTCGGCCGGCTGGGCGATGAGGCGGGAGAGTACCGACCAGAGCGCCTTGTTAAAGGGGCTGGCGGTGTCTTTGAGCAGGTTGGTGCGCGATGCCCCCGGGTGACACACCTGCACCTGGACGGACAGACCGGCGGCCTGAACCCGGCGCTGCAGCTCATAGGCAAACATCATCTGGGCCAGCTTGCTCTGGGCGTAGGCGTTCCAGGCGGTGTACTTGTTGTCGAAGTTCAAATCGTCGAACTGGATCTTCTTGAGCCCCATCTTGTAGGCGTTGCTGCCCACCACCACGATACGCCCGCTAGACGCGTTGATGCGGTCAAAGAGCAGGCCGCACAACAGGAAATGGCCAAAGTGATTGACGCCCAGTTGGCTTTCAAAGCCGTCCACGGTGATCTCCTGGCGGGCCACCTGCGCAATAGCGGCGTTGCAGATCAGCGCATCGATTTGGTCGACATGGGTCAACAGCGCTGCCGCCGCTTCCCGGACGGAGTCCAGCACCGCCAGGTCCATCGGCACAAAGGAGACCTCTGCCTGGTGGCCAAACTCCTGCTTGAGCGTGTCGATGGCGGCCGCGGACTTGTCGGCGTTACGGTTCATCATCACCACCCGGGCGCCATTTGACAGCAGTGTGCGCGTGGCCTCAAACCCCGCACCGGCGTTGGCGCCGGTGATCACATAGGTTTTGCCCTTGAGGGAGCCAAGCTGCTCGGGAGTCCAGCCCTTGGGGCCAAAGGGATTCTGAATGGTCATGTTTTAACGCCTCTCTGTGGTGCTGATAGGGACTGCGCCTGGAAGTGTCTTTTCCTTTTTGTGTTCCAGTGGTCAATGCAGGGTGTGTCGACATCAGTTGCCGACGGAAGCTACGATACCTCTCAGCAAACTCGACAAATAGGCGCATTGGTCGCCATTTCTTGCCTATTTGTATCGCCGCGTTGAGCCTTACCCTTTCTGGCGTTAAATTGGCAGCATGAACAGACAGCCGTTAAAGCAGCTTATTGAAAGCCGCGTTCAAGAAGATGGCCTGGTGGAGACCGGGATAAAGGGGGTGCAGTTGTTTCGGGTGACCGAGCCCCACCGCTGTGCCCCGGCCGTGTACGAGCCCAGCGTGGTCGCCATTGTCAGCGGCGCCAAAGAGGCGATCCTCGACGGCCAATCCCACGTCTATGGCACCGACCAATACCTCTGCTGCGCCATGTCGATGCCGGTGGAAGCGGGCACACCCACCGCCTCGCCGGAGCACCCTCTGCTGGGTGTGTACATCTCTCTGGATACCAAGGTGATGACCGAGCTGGCCATCGAGTTGGAGAGCGCCGCCGGGGCCATTCGAAAGCCCCGAGGGGGTGCCCTGCCCCAGGGCCTGGCCCTTTCACACTGGGATGAGCCGTTCAGTGACGCGCTGCTGCGATTGCTTCAGTTGGGGGACAACCCCACGGATACGGCGGTGCTGGGGGAAGGTCGGCTGCGGGAGCTCTATTACGCGGTGTTAAAGGGCGAGGCGGGCGAGGCAGCCCGACGGGCCTTTGGTGTGGGCAACGAGATTGCCCGCGCCATCGATTTCCTGTCGAACCGGCTGGACCAAACCGTCACCATCGATGAGATGGCGGCCCAGGTGGGGATGAGCCGGGCGGTGTTTCACCGCAAGTTCAAACAGGCCACCACCCTGTCCCCCATCCAGTTCGTCAAAACGATGCGGCTGAACAGCGCCGCGATGAAGATCGCCGGAGGGATGAACGTCAACGTCGCGGCCATGGAGGTGGGCTACGTCAGCTCCTCCCAGTTCAGCCGGGAGTTTAAGCGCCTCTATGGCCAATCCCCCAAGCAGTGGAGCCAGGGCATGCACCCCACCAAGGCGGCGATGGCGTCCGCTTAAGCGGTCATCGCATTGAGGGGCAAGGCATTCACAGCACCTCCATCAAAATTCGCTCAACGGACTCCAGGGCCGTAGTGAGGCGGCTGATATCGGGGCAGATTTGCCCGTTTTGGCCACAGTGGTGGCCATGGCCAATCAGCGTACGCGTGCGGAGCTGCCCGCGCTTACGCAGATCGATCTCCGCCCCGTACGCCAGCGAGGGCTGGGCGCTGTAGCCAGTGTCGGAGTAGATGGGATCCTGCGGGAATGGGTCGGGGCTCAAGGTTGAATTCATCCTCTTGTAAAGTAGGAGGGTTTAATCTCAGGACGACTGACGACCATTTGTTGAGTTCAAAGGCCATAATGCAAGGCGGTCACTAAACTATCTGTTGGGTCCCTGCAGAATGGTTGGGTTACTCCGCTTCGAGATTCCTGTACTCACGAGACTGGGTAGCACGTTTTGTTCAGCTACCGCTTTGTCTTATGCAACTTTATAAAGACTATTGTCAATCTCAAACAGTAGATCGCCCTGTTTAACATCTGCATTGTCATGTACATGTACCGATGTAACCTGACCAGTTACTTTAGGAGTAATAGAGATGACGTAAGACTGAACTTGACCATCACGTGTCCATGGGCTTTGTGTATAAGTGCAATAATATTGATACGATACAGCCGCCGCACCTCACACAAACAATAATGTTATTATGTTTCTTTTTAACACAATACTTACCTAAAAAAACTGGTATAACTTGATCTAATAAGCCAGTGAATAGAATAACTAAACAAATTTCTACTACCGCAGGCAATGCAACGCCAACTCTAGCCAAGCAATAGCTTGACGCCATCTACAATGCATATGCTATTAACAAAACTAGTAAAAGTGGGGGGGGATATATTCCTCCAAATACTATTTATCGTAGCATATCGCTCATAAGAAATGCTCTCTTTTCATTTGAAATTTAAGGGAATAATAAAGTGAGAGATTCTCCAGCACTAAGATCAAATGCTATATCAAATGGTTTACATATAATTATGATTCTGCTTAATCAGATGTCCAGCCATTAACCCAAGCATAATGAAAATAGCAACAACAATAGTTTCTGAAAATTGCTCGAAACCTAGCGCAATATCCCCACCAACTATATTTACTAATCCTCTAAATCCGATTGTACCACTGACCAGAAGGACGATAATTGGTATCAGTACAATCAAACTTGATCTTTTTGTACGAATAGACCATTCGCTAGCAATTACTGCTGCTATAGCACTACTAGCAAACGCGGCGACAAATTTTGGGGCAAATTCAGCAACCCCTAAGAAAGCTGAGAAGGTAACCGCTGACGCTAAAAACACCCAAAAAATATCTTTCTTTGGTGTCTGAAAGACGATAATCAAACCAAGCATCAAAATTGGAAACAATATAAAAAACCAAGAGCTATCAATAGCGGTTAAGCTCTCAGGAGCAGTAGGTAGAGCTAAGAAAAGAGAAACCAATTTGAGCCCAAGCATTGATCCGACAACCATCTTAGCCATACAAATCAAACCGTTAGATAAATTGATAACACCAGACCGCCACTTTCCTGCAACCAGTTCACCAATGCCTAAGCTTACTGAATATCCAGGAAGGATGATTGCCGTTGCGGAAAGAATGACCAAAACCACATTCAGTTGAGGTACCCAAAAATAGCTCACCGCCGTAAGCCCACCTGCCACAAAGCTGGCAATCAAAGGAAGTAGCGGTTGGAATAGTGGCTTCCAATGAGTACAGGAAAAGACGATTAGGTAAACAATTATGCTGATAAAAGGGCCGATTAATGTATCTAGCCAGTTACCGCCAATGAGCCCAGGCAACCCAATAGCGACAGCTATGTAACTCAGTAAAATACTAAATGGGCTCCATGCAGGTTTAGTTGCGTCAACTTGTTCGAGCTCTTTTATAACCTCCTCAAAGCCTATCTCACCAGTTTTAATTTTAGAAACGACATCGCCCAACTTTGCAAGTTTATTTAAGTCAACATCATTCTGTATTGAAATACGGTCTTCTCTAGTGTTTTTGGAATCACTATCAGTCAATGATACCCACAGCGTATTTGGCGTACATTTAACATCTCCATCATGACCAAAAGCATCAAAACACGAACGAACATACGACTCTACTGTTATCGTTGTTGCACCATATTTGTGTGCGGCTGCACCAACTTTCGTTATTAACGTCCATATCTGGCAAAAACTTAAAAAACAATTAGTCATGCCTGAAAATACTTTCTCCTGACTAACACGCTCCATAACTTGGGATGATTTGGGTTGATTCATAATGGATTCCAAACACGCCCCAATTATAAAGTAACTGGGGCGCTGATATTAAGCTTGATGATTTATATAAATGTGCTAACTAATTGCATAAATTTCATGCGAGACATTGAAGCAATGCGGACTCCAGTGCATTAAAATTGATCGCTTGGTGGCGCCCAATAAATACGAGTTCCGTCATCTGCTCAGACTCTTTATTAGAGCTCATTGGCTTGATTGTTGCCCTTTTGCCTACCAGTTGCAAAATCAAGGGACTATCTCCCTTCTCTTTGCAATACATCACTCCCTTCGCTCTAAACAACTCGCCAGGTAGATTAGTCAGTAATTGCTGAATGTAATCCAGCTTAAACGGATTGTCTGACCTATATGTCCACGTATCAAACATCAGATCATGTTTGTGAAGATGTTGCTTCTTATTGTTTACGTAGTTGACAGATACATCAACACCCGTTAGTTCACCTTTAGGTGGACTGCTTTTGGCTACAGACCCCACTAATACTTCAAAAGGCACGTTACAATTCACTGCTGGAAAGATTTGTACGCCTGGCCTTAATGATTTAATCCAGTTTTCAGTCTCTTCCACCTTCTCGTCGGACGCTAGGTCAACTTTGTTGAGAAGGAGTAAATCCGCACCTTTGACTTGTGCTTCAGCAAGCTCCTTCTCTTTACCTTCAACATCCAGGGCTTGATCTGCATCAACTACAGTGACAACGCCATCAATAAGAATATGTTCCCATATCTCTGGGGCATTAAAGCTTTCTACAATACCTTTCGGGTCCGCCACACCACTTGATTCGATGATGATATGGTCAGGTCTGTCTTCCATTGTCGCTAGGCTCAAGATTGACTTAACCAAATCCATTCGAATTGAACAACAGACACAGCCATTAGCCAAATTTACGACGCCATCATCCACTTCAGAAATCAGGTTCGCATCAACATTAATTGAGCCAAAATCATTCACTAACACGCCGATTTTAATTCCGTGCTCAGAGGTCAATATATGGTTTAAAAGAGTTGTTTTTCCTGCACCTAGAAAACCAGAAACAATGGTCACCGGAATTGGCGATTGTTTATCATTAACCTTCATATTGAGCACCTCTAACTGCCTTGCCTGGTAAAGCGTTGACGTTTAGTTCTTCATCTTCTATAACAAATGAGCCATTTACGAGTACGTGCTGCATACCTTGTGAGGTTTGTAGTGGCTCAACAAATGTGCCCTTTTCACCAACGGTTTCAGGGTCGAATACAATAACATCAGCATCCATTCCAGGCTGAAGGCGTGCTTTCTTCTTCATTGAAGGGACACCATCTTCTAAGATCAGTGCTGAATTCAGTGAACAGCGACGAATCGCTTCCATCCAGCTGATGATTCCTCTTTCTCTCACCCACTTTCTTAGGAATTTCGTGTAATTCGCTGCAGCACGTGGGTGATTGTTTAGATCTTTTGGCAATGGCCATTCTGTACCTTCATAAAAAGTGCCATTAGGCGCAACCCACGGCAAACCATCTGTACAAATTGCAGTGCCTGGGTACAACACAGAAATATCAAGTAGATATGCATCATGAGGGTCTTTGTCTTCATTCAAGAAATGCACAATCACTGAATCTTCTGGGTGCTCAGTTCTTGCAGTTACAAACTCTTCTTTGGTATCAAAGTCTTTGTTGGTTTTCACAAGAGTTAAATCATTCCAGTCAATCTGTAAGCGTTCACGGATATCCTCTGGATCAAACTCTTCCGCACCTATGCCTGAGTTACCCGCTCCCCAAACATACGCTTCAGTAGTAATAGGCAAGCCTCGGCCTTGGGCTTCTTGCACTACATCTCGAATTGGTTCAATTGAACGTAGACTTGTGCTGTTCCAGTGACATAGGTGAGTTTTCGCACCCGTAGCACCCGCGAGTCCAACTAATTCAACCACATTACCAAAACCGCTGTTCGGTTCTAGAACAGATAGATTTTGGATGTGAGTAAAAGTAGGTTGATTATATTTAGCTGCCAGTTTCCAGAGACCATACATCTCTTTTGGTCCAGCGCCTGGTACATAGCCATGAATAACACCAATGCCTATACCGCCTTCTTTTAGCCCTTGTTCAACCATAACAAGAATTTTCTCAAGTTCTTCGTCAGTAGCAGCATTCTTAGTCCATTCACTTAGTCCAAATGAGGAGAACAACATACCCAGGTCAGGGACTGGTTCACCCGTCTCCGGGTTCATGGTATTGAGTCGAGTCCAACCCCACCCTACTGAAGCGCCATAATTAAGGGGACGACCTTCACTCTCACACTTGTCATAGAACGCAGAGATAGGATAGCAGCCTGCTTCTAGCTCAAGAGCTGTGGTCAACCCATCAAAAGCTTGCATTCGGTTGCTTGGGATGTTCATTCCATGAGAGTGCAGGTCGATAAAACCAGGGCAAACGATCTTACCTGTTACGTCTTTTTCAATTTCACCACTAATATCATCATTAGTAATAACTTCAATACGAGATCCCGAGATCCCCACATTGTAAATACCATCCAAATAAGTTTCCGGGTCAATGACCCGGCCGTTTTTAAGTACTACATCATATTTCTTCATACATCTTATCTCTAATTTAATAGCTGGACTTTTTGGCAATCAACGCCTTAACTTCTAGCCAATCTAGGTAACTGCGGAAATAACATAAAACTTTTTAAACCAGAACAATCTCAACATGAGGATTAAACCCTTCAATCGTCAACAGGGTTTACTAGTTGTTGAGGACCTGACAGATACTCAGTACTTTTTAATGCTTTCCAACGACATTTGATAACCTATTTCGGCCAGTTCGTTACCAACCGATTCGGTAGACATCACGCCTTGAATCGTGACACCAGCCCACAGCTCTTGCATCGCAACGCCATTTTCCGCCGTAACGTAAATCATTTGATTGGGCGGCGGTGGAGGCACATGAATGCAGGCCCCAACAAAGGGCACCAGCAAAAACTCGGTGAGAGTTTCGTGGTCCCCTTCCAGTGGAATGATAAATCCTGAGATCGCCACGGTCTGTCCGTCCAGCTCCTGACGGGTGGAGCCAAAGGTCATCTGGTTCATCTTGGGCGTATTGGAGGAGTGGTCCAACAATGCCATCGAGGCGTTTTGCGCCGCCATCATAAGTTCGTGACGCTCAATCTCATCTTCGGGGATGAGGTCGACCCATTTCAGGGATTGCACTTCACCGGCGAAACTGAATGCGGAGGCACACGCCAATACAACGGCAAGCCAGGTACGAATGAATCTCTTGATCATATCGGTCTCTCTACCTCTGAAAGTGACAGGGCCTCATGTTCGAGGCCCCATCCTTTGGCTTACTGATTGCCGTTGACGTCTGAGAAATCAACTTGGTCCGGGGCAACCGTGTATTTCTTTTTCCACTCTCCGGTGGATTGGGGCTGGTATTGAGACTCATCAACCGGGGCAAAGCGAATCGATTGACCGGCTCTGGCGTCCTTGATGACCTTGTCATTGCGCACGGTTTCAACGCCAGACACCAGCACCGCAAGGAAGCCTGTTGAAGGGACAGTCGCGTTCGTGTAGGTCGAGTTGTCCGTTACGGTATTGGGATCAAACACCACGATGTCAGCAATCATCCCCTCCTGGATTCTGCCACGTACCTGCATGTCCTCTAGCCCTGCCAAGCCCAGGTGATAAGCGGAATTGAAAGAGAGAATGGCCAGGGTATCCATCAAAGGAACGCCGTTTTCGCGCGCCAGCCGCAAGGTACTGGCTCGTGCACCAGAGGTCCGGGGATGGCCGTTTTGAATCTCGTCCCAGGGCGTATCCCACTCACCGTCCACAGGCATCATCGGCATGCCATCACTGGCCATGGTGACCCCTTTGAGCGATATCCATCGCACCGCGTCCTCTTCAGGAGCTTTAAACACCAAAACCGCCTTGGTTGGGTTGTTCTTCATGTCCTCCTGATAGCGCTCAAGCGTATAGAACTCATTTCTTTCCGGATCAAACAGCGTATCCTCATAACGGTGCCCCAGTCGCTCGACCCAGTTTTCCGGCGTCAAGAAAACCGCGTTCACCGCCGTGGCACCTGCGGCATACGGATAGATCTCTCCCCAGATGTTGACGCCCTTCTCTCTCAAATTAACCATCATCTCCTGCGCTAACTGCCAGCCAGGATTGTTGAAATGCAGAAGGGAGACCGGCGCGTCCAGAGAAAGAGCGTTGAGCACCACCTCCATGGCCCCCAAGTTCTCATTGGTCGCAGTGTCCGGAGTAAAGCGGGTGTGTGCACCTGAGTGGCGCCCGTAGTCGGCGGCCACACGCTGCATCTCGTACATCTCTTTGCTGGTAACGCCCTCACGCATGTAACCGACGGTGCTTGCCAGGTTGATGCCCCCGGCTTTCATGCCCGCATCCACCTCTTGTGCAATCTGCCTCAACTGCTCTTCGCTCGGCACTCCCTGCGCCCAGTTGCTTGCACGGCGGGTTTCGAACAGGGAAATCACGTCATAGAGCTTGTCTTCCGGCTGGTTGTCCAACACTTTGGCCCGGGCCATTTCGTGACTGACTCCGCAACCATAGTTGGCCTGTGTTTTGCCTTGTCGGTCCGCATACCAATCATCGATCCGAGAGCCCGCACAGCCCACCTCCAGGTCCATGACGGTAGTCATACCATCGCGCAGACCCATCTTGTAGCCAAGTTCACGAGGCCAATGCCAGTGGGTATCGATAAATCCGGGGGCCACAACCTGTCCAGTCGCGTCGATCACTTTCTTGCCTTTGAGTGGTTCACGGGTGATCGTCACGATGGTGTCGTCGATGATGCCGACGTTCGACACCTGGTCATATCGGGTTTCCGGATCCATCACTCGACCATTTTCGATCACCAGATCATAAGTTTGGGCAAAAGCACTAGCGGGCACCATCAGGACTGTCGTCAGGGCGATGATTGTCGTGATCGGATTGGGCTTAAACATGGGTTCTCCATTTTCTCGAAAAAGTACAAGTCGCTATCAACACGGCGAATCAACGGAGATACCGCAGCCCCATAACGTCACCCAACGGGTCTTTTTGACGTGCAAAGCTGTGTTATTTGCCCGCAGCCGGTCTGAAGGTGGGCAATTTACAACCAAGGCGTGACAACCAATAGGTCACTTTGCGCCATCTCGTGGCCCACAACTGGCTGGGAAGTTGGAATTAACCGGACTTTTGATATTGAGAAGGAGTGATTCCGGTCCAACCAATAAAGGCTCGGTTAAAGTTGGAAAGGTCGGAATAACCACAGTGCCACGCGGTTTCGGTGGGGGAGATTGCCCTATCAACCAACAGGTGCTTAGCTCTGGCGCATCGGTGCTGATCTCTTAGGGTACGAAACTGCACACCGTGTTCTCTCAGCCGCCGTTGCAACGTTCGCCGAGATGTATTGCACAGTCGCGCTAACCAGTCGATGTTGAAGTGTGGCAGCACTGCGTAGGTGGCAAACAGGGCATGCAATGTTTCGATCCAACTCGTGCGGTTCACCGGCAAGGTCACTGCGACATAATCCTCCGCCATGGGGATCTCCAGGGCGCCGAACTCACAGTTGAAGGAGATGTTATTGGACAATTGCTGATATTGGACGCCAGCAGTCAGGTGCTGGTGCATCATCATTTTTACGGAGGGGGGATGCCAAGTTGTCCCAAGGAATTCCCGGCAAAAGCTGAGCAACAAGAAACTGCGAAACCATTCAGCTTGAGCAAAACCTCTGAGGTTGGGCGGATATGCGCCTCGGTGGCAGAGATACCATCGGCCCTCTATCTTATCGGGCCAAATCACCACATGGTTGCTGATGCGCGGTATTACGTCCATCAGCAGCCGAATGCCCGATGCCATGTCTTCGCAGTGGTTGAGGGCTTCAGAGAACTCGGGAGAAAACAGCGCAATTGAGGCTCTTTGCCCGACTTCGAAGCCGACGTTTCCCTGTGTCTCCCCCATCACTGTGGAGAGAAAGTGCATCAAATGGTGGGTCGGCAACCAATGCTCACCCGCCTCGATGCCGTCCGGGAAATGGAATCGCTTAGCGACACTTCGCCACTCGATCCCTTTCTCGTCAAAGTAGTCGAAAAAGAGTCTCAAGTTAGTTGTGCTACTGATGCTGATACTTGAGTTCACGGCGTTACTTTCCTGCTCCGAGAGTCGACATGCCTTCCGGACACCGATTCGAGTGTAATCCGATTGGGCTGCCAGGGGTATAGGCAGTTGATAAGCGGTCCCGCTGGCTCATTCACCATAGTCTTTGGTCCCAAAGCGAATTGCGTCCGGCAACCCATTCGGGAATTCGCCGTGATGAATTCACCCAAAAGGGCCCCACCGGCTGAGCCAAAACCAAAAAAGGGAGGCCGAAGCCTCCCTTTTCAATTACATCGTCGCGTTACTCGTTGATGCCCAGCAGCTCGACGTCGAAGATCAGCACGGAGCCGGCGGGGATGCTGCCGACGCCGCGGTTGCCGTAGGCCAGGTTGGCGGGGATAAAGAGGCGGTACTTGTCGCCGACCACCATCAGTTGCAGGCCTTCGGTCCAGCCTTTGATCACCTGGTGCAGGCCAAAGCTGATGGGCTCGCCGCGCTCGACGGAGCTGTCAAAGACGTTACCGTTGATGAGGGTGCCGTGGTAGTGCACTTTCACCTTGTCGGTGGGGCCGGGGTGAACGGTGCCCTCGCCCTTCTCCAGCACTTCGTATTGCAGGCCGGAAGCGGTGGTCTCAACGCCCTCTTTCTGGCCGTTCTCCGCCAAGAAGGCCGAGCCCTGGCCGACGTTCTCGGAAGCCTCTTTCTTGTTGGTGTAGGAGCGCTGGAGGAAGAAGCCTACCAGGGCCAGGATGATGACGACTAGAACGATTTTCGACACGGGACAGTTCCGATTATTCAGTGATGGGGCCACTCTAACACATTGACGGCATTCCGATGAGTGTGCGGTGGCCCAGAGGAAGGTGACTGGGGATTATGCCGCCGCTTAGGGCTTGAAGCTGCAGTGGTGCTGCTTGCGTAGGCCGTCCAGCTCCTCCAGCAGGGCCAGGAAACGAACCTGGTCGCCGTCGCTCAGCGCAGCCTGGGCCTGTTCGATGGCCTCAAGAAACTCGCCCATCCCCGCCTCGTAGGCGTTTTGCTCGCCGCGGCGCACCATCGCCTGGCCGGCGTCCGCCGCCAGGGTGTGCAGTTGGGCCAGGTGCTCCGCCTGGGACTCGGGTTCCTCGCTGCGGTTCAGCCCCTTCCACTCCTGTCCCATCGCTTTCATGGTGCGCTGCAGGTCCACCACACCGGAGTCCGCCGCCGGGGTGCCGCCAAAGCAGCCCGCCAGACCCAGTGCCGATGCCAAAACCAGGGCGTAAACTCGCATTTCTTACTCTCCATTTGAGGTTGATCACAGCGAGTCTAGGGCGGCAATGAGACCGGGCTCAATGCACTTTGCCTTTCCCTAACAAATGGATACAACAGAAACGCCGGGCAGTAGCCCGGCGTTAACAAGACAGTTCAGCCTTTAGGCGTCGCGGATGAGATCCACCACGGAGATGAGCCCCGCCAGGGCGTGCACCACCAGGAAACCCAGCAGGCCCGAGGCGGCGAAGATGTGCTGCTTGCGCCAGAACATGGCGTCGGTGCTGCCCTGGGTGATGAGCCAGCCGATGCCAGTGGCGGCCACCGCCAGCATCAGAATCAGCCCGATCCCCTCGATAAAGGCGAGCAGGCCGTTGCCGCCGGCCCGGGGCAGGCGCCCGCGGAACAGGCCGGTGAGATCGCTGAGAGTCGGTTTTAAGTCCCCCACCAGGTAGGGGAAGTACTGGCGCCACTGGCCGGCTTTGCAGCAGTGGCGAGTGAAGGCCACCGTCAGCACCGTGGCCAGCAGGCCCACCACGATGTGGGCCCAGTCCCAGAAGGAGGCGCTGCTGGGGATGCGATTGGCCATGCGCACCCAATCGGCGGTGGCGAACAGCCAGATCACTGCCAGGATCAGCAGCCGGTGCAGCCAGGGCTCCAGGCGGCTCATCGGCCCAGTCCGGCAAACTCCAGGGCGAACTGGTCGACCCGGTCCCACTGGGTGTACTCGATCTGACTGTTGGGATCCGTGGGCCCCTTGGTCAGGTACATGATGAAGCGGATGATGTTGCGATCAAACCAGTTGTAGCGCTGGTAATCGATGACGCCGCCAAAGACGCCCAGCAGCTTGGGTTGCCACGGGGTCTTGGTCAGAAACTGGCGCACGTAGGGGTTGGTGTCCGGGTCCGATTTGTGGGGCTTGCGGGCCACCAGGTTCACCGAGAAAAACGCGTTGTGACGGGCGTCCAGTTCCGCCTGGTGTTCGGCGATATACTGGTACAGCTCCGGCCGGTGCTTGCCGTGGTAGATGCTGCAGGCCAGCAGCACCTTGTCGTAGCCCTCCAGGGACTTGGGGGCCTCGGCCAGGGGCACCATTTCGACGGTTTCCCCTTTCTCTTCCAGCTGGGTGCGGATCCGCTCGCTGATCTTATGGGTCTGGCCAAACTGACTGGCGTAGATAAGCAGGGTTGTGCTCAAGGGCCACCTCACTGGGCAAATCGTTCTGATGCCTATCTTAGACAAGTGTTTAACCACCGAATATGACCAACTTCACCACTTTGCACATCCGGGCCAACCGGGGTCTCAAACCCGGTATCTGGTCTGGTCTCAGAGGCTTAACCGGCTGAGGCGTCGCTGGGCTTGCCACAAGAGCGCCCCCAACCAGGCAAGCATCGCCAGCAGCATCCAGCCCGGTCCCAGGGCGGCATCGCGAAACAGCGACAGGACGCCGGTGACCGACTCGTGCTCCATCGCCATCAGGTTCAACAGCCTGAACAGGTCCACGGGGTTTAACAGAATCAATCCCCGCCCCCAGGCCCCGCTGCCCTGCCCCACCAGCAAGCCCAGCAGCAGCAAATCATAGAGCAGCACAAAGCCGAACCAGAGGGCGAACAGCTTGGCCGCCGCCTGGCCCTTGCTCTGGGCGCCCAGGCTCACCCAGTAACCCAGGGCGATGAACACCCAGCCCAGCAGCACCGCCGAGAGGATAAAGAGCGCAAAGGCCGCCCCCAGCCCCTGGCGCTGGGCCTCCGGCGTCATCACAAAGAGGATGAGCCCGGTCAGGCCAAAACCCATCAGCGCCGTCAGCGCCAGGATCCCCCCCTGGCCGGCGAACTTGCCCAGCAAGATCTGCCGCCGGTGCAATGGGTAGGAGAGCATCAACAGCAGGGTGCCCTCCTCCCGCTCGCCGACAAAGCTGTCAAAGCTCAGCTGGATGGCAATCAGCGGGATCAGCACCGCCGCCAGGGTGGCCAGGGTGGAGAGGGTGTCCTGCCAGCGGGCCAGGGACAGGGTGCCGGTGGCGGCGGAGCCAAACAGCGCCAACGCCAGGGAGAGGGCAAAGAAGCAGCCGGTCAGGCTCACCAGCCAGCGACTGCGCAGGCCATCTTTGAAGGCCTTGCGGGCAATGACCAGGACGGGGTTCATCGGGCCACCTCCAGGGTGCCTTGGTGATGGTGGTAGATCTCCGCCAGGCTGGGGGCGGTGACGGTAAAGTCCATCCGTTGATGTTTGGCCAGGCGGGCGATCACCTCCGCCCGTTGCTCGGCTTCCACCAGCAGACTCTGGGTCTGGTGCCGGTACAGGGGAGCCAGCATGGCGTCCTGTGCCAGAGCGCCGGCGGGCCGGTCCAGTATGATGCGGTGCTTGAGCCCCGCCTGGCGGCGCAGCTGGGCCAGGGTGCCGGCAGCGCGCACCTGACCGCCAGCCAGGATCAGCGCCTGGTCAAAATGGGGCTCGATAAGGGTCAGCTCATGGGTGCAGACGATCACCGCACAGCCCCGGGCCACCTGCTGGGCCAGGCAGTGGTATAGGTAGGCGGAGGAGTCCGGGTCCAGCCCCACGGTGGGCTCATCCAACAGCAACAGCTTGGGCTCCCCCAACAGGGCCTGGGCCAGCCCCAAACGCTGGCGCATCCCCTTGGAGTACTGGCCCACCGCGCGGCAGGCGACGTGGGCCAAATCCAGCTCCGCCAGCAGCTCCCCCACCCGTTGGCGACAGACGCCACGCAGGTCAGCGAAGTAGCTCAGCAGCTCCTCGCCGGTCATCTGCGGGTAGAGGCTCACCTGCTCCGGCAGGTAACCGATGGCCAGCTTATGGCGCTGGCTCCGGTCCCAGGGCTGGGCCCCCAGCACCGACAGCTCGCCGCCGTCAGGGGTCAAAAGGCCCAGGATCAGTTTCATCAGGGTGGTTTTGCCGGCGCCGTTATGGCCCAGCAGGGCCAGCATCTGTCCGGGTGCCAGGGTAACGTCGACCCCTTTTAGGGCCTCGTGGCCTTGGTAAGCCTTACGCAAGGCGCGGGCGTAGAGGGCGGGTTGGGTCATTGGGGGGACTCCAGTGTGGAAAGCGGGGCCGTCATCAGGGGGGTTAAGTCCACCACCCCGGGGCCGGTGGCGGCGGGACGGCGCTGCAGCAGGTAGCGGATCACCCGCACCACCGGGCTGTCGAGCAAAAAGCGGGCTTCGGGGTAGAGCCAGAACAGGCGGTCGAGATCGTCGTTGGGCCGAAAGGGGGTGTCCCCCACGCCGTTGCCGTCCAGGTCGTAGCCGTCGTAGCCGCTCCAGTAGTTGCCCACGCCGCAGTGGCTCCACACCACGGTTTGCTCCCCCAGGTACTTCACCTGGGTGCGGTTATGGACAAAGGCGTTGGCGTAGAGTTGGTTGTCCTCGCCCCCCAGGGCCATCATGATGCCGATTTCGCTGTCCTCGAAGCGGTTGCGAAACACGGTGTTGCCGGAGGCGCCGTAGATGAACAGCCCCTTGCCCTGGCCGTCGAACAGATCCTGGCTGTCGGGGTTGTGCACCCCCTTTACCCGGTTCTCCCACACCCGGGCCTGCTCGGTCATGTTGAGCAAAATGCCAAACTCCCGGGCGCCGGTGACGCTGTTGTGGTGCAGCTCCACCTCTTTGGAGTCCATCAGCGCCCAGCCGCCGGCGACGTTCTCGGCCTGGTTGTCCCAGGCCTGGATCCCCTCGGCGTACATCAGGTGCAAAGGGTATTGCTGATCGGCCATCAGATTGCCGCGCACGCTGATGTCGCGGCTGCTCTCCAGATAGACGCCATCGCGCACCCGCTCGATGCGGTTCTCCTCCACCCAGGCCTCCTCGACGCCGTTGAGGTGGATCCCATCCCCACGCAGCACCAGCGCCAGGGCCGGATCGCCACCGATGTGGTTACGGCGGATCTTCAGATGCCGGGCACCGTCGGCACGAATGCCAAAGCCCTGCCCCTCAATGCGGTTGGCCTCGAGGCGCACCCGCTCGTGCCCCGCCAGCACCTGGATCCCGGCGGTCTTGCCAAACAGCGCCTGGCTGGCGCCTTTGACGGTCATCCCCCGCACGGTGACGTCGGAGGCGTCGATCACCAGCACCGACCCACCGCCAACGGCAACAAGCTCGGTGCCCGGCTGGCCCACCAACGTCAGAGGTTTATCGAGCGTCAGGGGGCCGGTGTACTGGCCGGGGGCCAGCAGCAGGGTGTCGCCCTCCTGGGCCGCGGCCAGTTGGGGGCTGAGCTGCTCCGGTGTGGCCACCAGCAGGGTGCGGCCAAAGGCCGGGACACTCAGCAACAGGGCCAGGGCGAACAGACCGCGCAGGCGCATGATCAGTGGCCCTGGTGGGCCGCGTGCTGACCGCCCTTGTGGCTGCGCAGCAGCTCCAGGGAGATGTCGTCGAACTGGAACAGGCGGCCGCCGTACTGATCGGCAAAGGCCTGGGCGGCCTTCTGATGGGCAAAGGTGGCCAGGGCCGGGCCCATGGCAGCCTTGCGGTTGGAGCCGTAGACGTACCAGGCGGACTCGGCGTCGACGAACTGCTCGTCGTCGGGGCGGAACCAGTCGCTGCTGCCCATGTCGTGCACCAGAAGCTGCACCACCTGGCGGCGATTGTCCGGCTGCAGGGCGAACTCAAAGAGATCCCGGGTGGAGCAGAACTTCAGCCGCTGCTCGGTGGCCAGATCCGCGGTGCCCTTGGGGCCGGGCTGCTGGATCACCACCATGCCGCACAGGTGGCAGCGGTCCTGCTGCTCAATCTGGGCGATGGGGGAGACATTGTGGGCCGGGGCTTCGGAGCAGCCGGCCAGCATCAGGCCGGCGGCGAGGAAAAGAAACGTGCGCATAGCAAAACTCCAGGGAGAAAAAGCGCCGGGGTTGCCCCCGGCGAACGCCACTACAGGCCGTACACCTGACCGCCCATCAGCAGGAACAGACGCAGACACATCATGCCGCTGACCACGCTGGCGCAGGTGAGGTAGAAGGCCCGGTGTGAGTGGGCGAAACGGGTGCCGAAGGCGAAGTTGAAGGCCAGTGGCAGGGCAAAGCCCAGGCCCACCACGCCAAACCAGAACAGCGCGCCCCACACCCCTTCGGAGAAGGCGGCCATGGCGGCGTTGCCGGCGGCGTCACCGAAGATGAGGCCACTGAACAGCATGAACAGGAACATCGCCTCCACCGCCATGATGGGCCACTCGGCGCCGTGCAGCAGGTGCATCTCGCTGCTGTGCAGGTCTTCGCCAAACAGCTTCACCGCCACCAGCTTGGCCACCGCGGTGCCGGCGGAGAGGCCGGAAACCACAAACAGCGCGGGCAGGATGGAGGAGTTGATGATGGGGAAGCGCACCAGGGCGGAGATTAGGAAACCGGTGTAGGCGCACACCGCCACGGCGCTGATGAGCCCCGCCCATTCGCAGGGGCGACGCAGGCCCGCCAGGCGATCCAGCCAGGGCAGCAGGAAGGCAATTTGCGGCACCCGGGCCAGCTCGTCCCGCAGAGCGAAGGCGGCGATCACCATGGTCAGCGGGATGTAGAGGCAGAGCACCACCACCCCGAGGGACATCACGGAGTTAAAGTTGTAGAAAACCAGGATTTTCCAGAAAAACAGCGGGTTGGTCAGATCCAACACCAGGCAGAGCATGCCCAGCAGGATGGTGACCACGGAGACCACGCTGGCGGCCTTGAGCAGCGGCGTGTTGCCGGTCTGACCCTTGTAGAAGCGCATCAGCATGGCCACCGACAGCGCCCCGCCGGAGATCCCGGCGAAGAACAGGTAGACCGCGATGGGCCAGGGCCAGGCGATGGCGCCGCCCAGGCCCGTGGTAAAGTCGATGCCGTTCATGCTCACACCTCCGGCTTGAGTTTGGCGACGTAACGCAGGCTGGGCTCGGTGCCCAGATGGGGTCGGATCCGCTGGGTGTTTTTCACCGCCAGCAGACGACTGACGTAGCTGTTGGGGTTGTTGGCGTCACCGAATACCAGGGCGCCGTACTGGCAGGCCTGGACGCAGGCGGGCTGTTCGCCCTTGGCCAGTTTGCTGTGCAGGCAGAAGTCGCAGTTGTCCGCCACGTCGGTGTCGGGGTTTATCTGACGGGCGTTGTAAGGGCAGGCGCCGATGCAGTACTTGCAGCCGGCGCACTTGCTGCCGTCCATGGAAACGATGCCGGTGGCCTCGTCGCGGTAGGCGGCACCGGTGGGGCACACCATGACGCAGGGGGCTTTCTGGCACTGCTGGCAGGAGACCCGTACGTACTTGCGATCGCAGTTGCACTGGGTTTTGCCGCAGGTGGGGCAGACGTCGCCCTCCACCCGGTCGCTCTGTCGCTCCATCGCCAGACGGGCCATCCCTTCGGGCAGGTGGTTGGCTTTGTTGCAGGCGTCCTTGCAGCGGCCACAGCCGGTGCACTGGGTCTGATCGAACATCATCACGTAGTGAGGCCGGGTTTCGCCCTCGGCGCCCTCCTCCGTGCTGGTGCACGATGCCAGGGTCACCGCCGCGGTCCCCGCGCCGAGCCCTTGCAGGAACTGGCGCCGGTGTAGCTTCAGTTGGTTCACATCATCATCCTCGTTGTTATGGAAACAGGGGGCCTACTGGGCCGCGTCCAGCCGCGCCTGCGCCTTGGCGATGGCGTTACCGATGGCAGTTCGGTTCACCTGGGCGGTGTCGCTGGCCAACAGGGCCTCCCAATGCCCGATGGCCTCTGGGTAGTGGCCACCGAGGTAGGCCCGGTTGGCCAGCAGCATCCGCGTGGTCACGTCCGCGCTGTCCAGGGTCAGGGCCCGGTCTACCAGGGCCTGGGCGTCATCACTGAGGGTGCGCCCGTCCCGGTAGTAGAGGTAGCTGGCCTTGAGCCCGAGCCAGGAAGCCTGGGGGGCCTGCTGGGCCAGCAGTTGCTCCATCACGGAGACCGCCTCGTCGTATTGGCCGCCCGCCGCGAGGCTGCGCGCCAGAGTGAGATGGCGCTCGGGATCCGACGGGCTGGCGTCCAGCGCGAGGCGGTCTTCGTTGATGGTTTTTTGCAGCAGGTAGCCAACCCGATGATCGACGGTGCCGGTGTCCCAATCCCCCGGGCGGCCCAACTGGCCGTAGAGGAGCATTGCAGGGAGGATGAGAATGGACATCAGGACCATTGGGAACACCTTGCCGGGCGAGGGACACCGCACCGCACACCGCTGGTGTTGCAGCAGCAGAATCCCGCAAACGCAGAGCAGAAGCGCCACTAAGGGCAAGGCTAATGGGGTCATCGGAACCTCTAACATCATCGACCGATCGGGTTGGCAAAAACGGGCTTATTGCAGCTGGAGCGCGTCGTCCATGGAGGCGCCGCCCATGGAGGCCCCGTGACCGAAGTTGCCGGCCTTGGGCTCAGTGAAGGCGATCAGCTCAATTTCAAAAATCAAAGCGGAGTGCGGCGCCATAGCGGACTTTGGGTCCTGGATGTCGTAAGCCAGGCTGGCGGGCACCACGAAGCGGTACTTGGCCCCGGGGGACATCATCTGGACGCCCTCTTCCCAACCGGGAATGGTGTGGATGAGGCTCATCTTGGAGGGCTCACCCTTGGTGTAGGTGTTTTCAAACTGGGTGCCGTCGATGGTCCAGCCCTTGAAGTGGACGGTCACCACATCTTCGGCGGACGGCTTGTCGCCTTCGCCTTCGGCCAGCACCTGGTATTGCAGGCCGGACTTTGTCACCACCACGCCATCCTTTGCGGCGTTCTCGGTCAGGTAGGCCTCGTTGGCGGCTTTGAGCGCGTCCATCTCCGCCTGCTGCTTGTCCTGCAGGGCGGTGTTCAGGCGTTCGGCGCGGGCGTTGAGGTGGTCCAGCATCGCTTCGGCGTCCAGGCGGGTGTCGCCTTTGAGCGCGTCTTCCACGCCGTCCATCAGCGCATCGAGATCGACGTCCTGGCCCAGATCCTTCTGACCTTCCAACTGACCGGAGAGGTACTTACCGAAGGACGCGCCGATGCTGTAGGACTCGTTCTCCAGGTCGGCCGCCAGGGCCGGCAGGGTGAACAGGGCGGTGCTGACGGCCAGTGCGGCCAGGGTACGTTTGCTAAAGGAGGTCATAATCTTGTCTCTTTGGTTGGGCGTTAGCTCAGGGTTTTTCGGTGACTCGGCCGGACATCCGCCAACCGAAGATCCCTTCGGGCATCTGGCTGACGTTGGTGTAGCCCAGCGCCTTGACCGAATGCGCAGCAATCTCGCTGGCGTTACACAGGCGATTGGCGCAGTAGAAAATCAGTTCGGCGTCCTTGTCCTCGGGCAGCAGGTCCTTCCAGTTGTCGACAAAGAAGTGCAGTGCGCCGGGGATGTAGCCATCGGCCCAGATCTCCAGCACGTTGACGTCGTAGAAGATGACGCCGGGCTGGCCCACCTTCTGCTCCGCCTCGAGCATGCTGATGTACTTAATGTCGGTCTCGTACACCGGGGCGGGCCGAAGCTCTCCCCCTGCCCCCGCCAGTACCGCGGGGCAGAACAGGCTGGCCAGCAGGGCGATGGTGGCAATGCGTTGGCTCATGTCTGTGACTCCTGAAGGCCCCGGCGTACGCCGGGGCCGGGTTGGGCCTTACTCGCCGACGTAGTCGCCGCCGTCGAGCATGGCTTGGGCTTGTTGGACGTAGATCCAGGCGTCATCGATGATGCGCTTGGAGTAGTCGAAGCCGTGGACACCCCAGGAGCCGTCTTTCTCGATCTTGGCCACGCCGTCGCGGGCCTTATCGACCAGCAGCAGAACCTGGGCCTTGTCGGAGGTGGACAGGCGGGTGACGTTCATCAGCTGGTCGATGCGCTCCAGCGCCTTGACCACCTTGCCGTGGGTCTCCTTGATGGGCTCCTGCCACTTCATCACTTCGCCGTAGATCTCCATCTGGTCTTCGAAGTGCAGACCGGCGTCCAGCTCAGATTGGAACTGGCTGTGACAGCCCTTGCCGTTGACCACGTTGCGGTCGGAGGCGGAGGTCCGGGCACAGGACCACATCAGATCCAGGTAGGTGTAACCCTCTTCGTCCTTGGCCATGGTCCAGTCTTTGCCCTTGCCGTCGCGGGGCTGACCTTCACCGGGGTTCAGCGTCTTGCGGTTCGGGTGCACATCGATGTTCCAGACGTGGGAAGCGCGCACGTTGTCGAAGCCGGCGTGATCGGAGAACTGGATGGAGGTGAACTTCTCGCAGCTGCCCATGTTGGGCATGTGGCAGGAGGAACACTCCTTATCACCGTGGGCCTTGGACTGAGCGTGGATCTCCTGCTGCGCGTCGTGACAGTCGGCACAGGCGGTCTTCTGCTTGGTCTTGGTGAAGCCGGAGAGGTAGTTGCCGTCGGTCACTTCGTGCGGATCGTGACAGGTGGTGCAGCGCATCCCCTTGTCGTAGTGCTTGGAGCCGAACATCTGGGACCCTTCGGTACCGCAGGAGGGGCAGGCCCCTTTCATCTTCACACCGAAGGCGTCTTCGGGCTTGGAGTCCGGACCGGTGGCGATCTGCGGCTTGTAGTCGAAGCGCTGGTGGCAACGCTCACAGTTGGACTGCATGTTGCCGACACCGCCGTCGAGGTGGGCACCGGCGCCGTGGCACTCTTCACAGGCCACGCCACGGGAGATGGTGTGCTCACGCAGTTTCTCCGGATCGCCCAGGGCGTCGAAGAACTCCTGCTTGTCCTGGAAATCGAACTTGAAGGTGTGGCACACCTCGCAGTAGGAGGCCGCCGGCTGGAACAACAGCTTGTCTTTGTAGCTGGAGCCGTAGGAGTTCATCCCCCACACCTCGGAGCCCATCTTGCCGTGATCGTCCATCACCACCGGGAACTCGGGGATCGCGGCGTTGATCTTCTTCACCATCTCGGGGGTCAAGAACTCGGCCCAGTTACGGGAGAACTGGTTGCCGCCGGCGATCAGGGTGCCGGTGCCGTCTTTGAGCAGACCGCCCTTCACGTGGTAGGTGCCGCGCACCAGGTAGGGGTCGATGAAGCCGTACTTGGTCCGGGGGGTGCCCACCACCGCGTAGATGGAGTCGGCAGTGATCCCCATCGGCAGGATGGAGGCCTCGGTGCCGTACAGGCCGGCGTTCAGGTCGCCATTGGGCGCTTCGGCCATGTGCTCGGGGAAGCGGATGGTGTTGGCGTGACGGGAGCGTTTCCACTTCTCGTACTGCACCGCGTGACACTCACCGCACTTCTCAGGACCGACGAACTTGTTGGGGTAGTCCAGGATGGACTTGGCGCCCAGGCGGTACTGCACGGCCGTGGGGCGACCCTTCTCGGCACTGTAGGCCTCGGAGTTACCGGTGTGCAGGTACTCTTCACCCCGGTCACTGATGTGGGGGGTGCCCACCAGCCGACCTTCCGGGCCGTAGGTGCTGAAGATGGGGTGGTTTTCGAACAGGAAGTCGAACAGCTCTTTCTCCTGCACGATGTAATCGTGAAGGGTTTTCACCCCTTTGGTCTCTTCCGTACCATCGGGGCTGTTCAAAATCATTTGGGCTTGGGGCGACATTTTGGGGGCCGGTCCTGTGCTGGCATCGCTTGCGGCAAAAGCCACGGAAGCGGTGCTGCAAATTAAGGCCGCAACGGTCGCCTGGAGTTTCCAGGTTTTCATCAACATCTCCTAATTTATATTTCCCTCCCGATGAAACCCCGCCAAAAATAATGACAGTTCCCATGGCTCACATCGGGAAGGTTTGGCCATTGAAGCCTCCAGGCAGACGAAAAACCCCGTTGAAGTTCACATTTTATTTTCCATTGAGCCATAACAGCCCAGCCCACCCCAACATTTGCCATATTTATCTTTTTACACAGGCACTTAAAGACATTGCCGTTAGGGTTAATCAGGCCTAAATCAGCCGATTTTGAGACCTAAAAAAGCCTGATTTCCTCCGTTTTCGCCACAGGCTGGGTTGATTTCTCACCCTATACCCAGTGGGAAAAACTCTTTATCTCCTTGATGCATTTTTGCCCCTGACTAATTAAGGGACTGGGCTCACAGTTTATTCATCAGGGGCAGTAACTCGACGATTTACAGTGGTAGAGTTTTTTCATTCCTTTCGGCCAAGGGTTATTTCACTTTTGGCCTATATAACGCCTCAGCGGTGAAACGAGGTACATCGTGATCCCGGAAATTGGACACTTCGCTTTAATACTCAGCACCCTGATGGCGGCTGCGGTGTTCGCCCTGCCCCTGTATCGACAGCACGGCACCTACCGCTGGAAAACCCAGCGCGGATTGGTGGCCCTGATGGCGGCCTTGACCGGCCTGTCGGTGCTCACCCTGGCCGTCAGCTTCCTGACCAACGACTTCTCCGTCGCCTACGTGGCCAACAACGCCAACTCCACCCTGGCCTGGCCCTATAAGATCGCCGCGCTCTGGGGCGGCCACGAGGGCTCCTTTTTGTTCTGGAGTGGCGGCCTGACCCTGGCGGCCACGGCGCTGACCTTCAGTCGCAAGCTGTGCGAGCAGTTCCAGCGTGGGGTGGTAACGGTGATGGGCGGCCTGGTGGCCGGCTTTAACCTGGTAATCCTGCTCACCTCCAACCCCTTTGCCCGGCTGCTGCCCGACGTCCCCGTCGAGGGGCGCGATCTCAACCCGCTGCTGCAGGACATCGGCCTCATTCTGCACCCGCCGCTCATCTTCCTCGGCTACATCGGCTTTACCGTGCTCTTTGCCGGGGCGGTCACCGCCCTGTGGCAGCGCTTCAGCGGCCCGGCCCTGACCCACTGGCTGCGCCACTGGACCCTGGCCACCTGGGTGGTGCTTACCGGCGGCAACGCCTTTGGTTCCTGGTGGGCCTATCACGAGCTGGGCTGGGGGGGCTGGTGGTTCTGGGATCCGGTGGAGAACGCCTCCTTTATCCCCTGGCTGGTGGCCACCGCCCTGCTCCACCTGCTCTACCTCAACCGCCGCAGCCAGAGCCTGCAGGCCACCAGCCTGGGGCTGTGCATCCTCGGCTACGCCCTGAGCCTGGTGGGCACCTTCCTGGTGCGCTCCGGGGTGATCGACTCGGTGCACGCCTTCGCCGCCGCTCCCAACCGGGGCATGGCGCTGCTGTTGTTGCTGGTGATGAGCGTGGGCCCGGCCCTGGCGGTGATGGCCTGGCGCGGACTGCCCAAATCCCACCCGGCACCGCTCAAGGGCCGCGAGGGGCTGACTCTGTTTGGCGCGATGCTGACCCTGGTGGCCGCCTTTGCCGTACTGCTGGGCACCTGCTACCCCATTTTGTTCCGGGTACTGAACCTGGGGGCGATCTCCGTCGGCCCCCCCTACTTCAACAGCCTCTTTGTGCCCATCACCTGCCTGTGCGCCCTCTTCGCCGCCCTGGCTCTGTTGCCCAAGGGCGAGCGCAAACCCATGGCGGTGGCCCTGGTGGCCCTGAGCGCCCTGGTCAGTGTCACTGCGGTGGCGGTGCTTTACCCGGAGCTGCGTGACCCCGCCCTCTTTGCCGGCATCGCCAGCGCCAGCGCCCTGTTGATGGCATTGCTGCTGGGGGCCCTGCACGCCCCGGCCCGGCTGCTGGAGGCGCGCCCCCTGGGGATGACCCTGGCCCACTTGGGGCTGGCGGTGGCCATCCTGGGGGCCACCGCGGTGTCCCACTTCGAGGACAACGCCATGGTGCGCATGGGCCCGGGCAAGGGCCGGGTGCTGGCCGACTACACCCTGGTGTACGAGGCCACCGAGTCCATCGAGGGGCGCGGCTTCATCGGCACCCAGGCCCGGATCCGGGTCGAGGAAGGGGACAGCGTCAGCGGCTACCTGCTGCCCCAGCGGCGCACCTACCTGGACGACATGACGGAGCTGACCGAATCCGCCTTGCTGCGCCGCCCCATGGGGGATCTCTACCTCTCCATGGGCCCGGAGCTGGAGGACGGTGAATTTCTTATCCGCATCAGCCACAAGCCCGGCATCAACGGGCTCTGGCTGGGGGCGGGACTGATGATGCTCGGCGGCCTGCTCGGCCTGCGCCGCCCGCGCAAAACGGAGGCCCACTGATGCGCATCCTGATGCTGTTGCTGCTGTGCGTAGGCTCCCTGGCCCAGGCCACCGAGCTGGACCGGGACCAGCGCCAGGCCTACGAGGCGATCGCCGCTCAGCTGCGCTGCCCCGCCTCGGTAAACCTGACTGTGCTGGAGTCCCAGGCCCCCATCGCCTTCGAGCTCAAGGCCCGCATCGCCGAGCGTGTGCTGGCCGGGGCGGACTCGAAGACGGTGATCGCCGAGCTCGAAGCCCGCTACGGGCCGCAAATTCGTTACCGCCCCAAGCTGGCCGCCGATACCGCCCTGCTCTGGTTTGGGCCCCTGGGCCTGTTGTGTTTGCTGGTGGGGGGCCTGGTTTGGTCCGCCCGCCGTCGTTGATTGGAGTCTGCCATGCGACTGTCTGCCCTGTTTCTCGGCCTGGCCCTGTGCCTGCCGGCCCACGCCACCTCCCATCTGGAGAAGGCCTACGCCACCGGTGAGCCCATCCCCAAGCCCATGGTGCTCTCCCGGTTGATTGAGTTCTCCCAGGCCCGCAAAGCCCCCGAGACCACCTTCACCAACGACGCGGGCCAGGCCGTCAGCCTGGCGGATCACCGGGGCGAGGTGGTGCTGTTGAACCTCTGGGCCACCTGGTGCGGCCCCTGCCGCAAGGAGTTGCCGGAGATGGAGCGGATCCGCAAGGCCTACGAGGGCCGTGGCCTCACCGTGGTGCCGCTCAACATCGATCAGGAGGCCACCCTGCCGGACGACGTGCGGGCTTTGCTCAAACAGATTGGCGAGCCGGAGATGGCCACCTGGTACGACCCGGAGCACCGCATCGGCGCCACCGTGCCGGTCAACGTGGTGCCCGCCACCTACCTGTTCGATGGCGAAGGCAACCTTATCGGCTTTGTCCGCGGCTACCTGGACTGGGAGGATGAGGCGATCCCCGCCTACCTCGACCAGCTTATCGACAAGTACGCCGAGCCACCCAGCGCCGGTTAATGCCCACAAAAAACGCCACCCAATGGGCGGCGTTGTTCTTTGCAGCTGTCAGGGCGTACTCATCGACTTAGCAACAGCCATTGCCGGCGGACTGGGGCGCGCTGCAGCCTTTGGTAATGGCGTCTCGATTGTCGATGGCTGCTTTGAGCGCCCGCAGGGAGTCCTGAATTTGCGCCCGGGGCGAGGCGATGTTCATCCGGACAAACTGGCCGTAGTCGCCGCCAAACCAGTTGCCCGGCGTCAGCCCCACGCCGGCTTCAGCGTACAGTACCTTGAGCTGCTCCGGCGTCAGCCCCAGGGCCGACATCTCCAGCCACACCTGGTAGGTGCCCTCGGGGCGCACCAGCGTCACCTCGGGCACGGCCTCATCCAAAAAGGCCTGCACCCAATCCACCGTCTCCTGAAGGTAGGCCAGCATCGCATCCAGCCAGGGGCGGCCGTGTTGGTAGGCCGCCTGGGTGGCAAAGGTGGTCAGGGCGTTGCCATGGCCGAGATAAAGCGCGTCCACCTGAGTTTTAACCGCCTCAATCAGTTCCGCCCTCGGGCTGTAGATAAAGCCAGTGGCGATGCTGTGCATGCCGAAGGTTTTGGCCGGTGAGCCCAAAAGGGCGATGACGTTGTCATAGCCCAGGCCCACCGCACTGGTGAAGCGGTGGCCATCGAGCAGGATGTCGGCGTGGACCTCATCGCTGACCACCAGCACCTTGTAGCGCTCGGCAATGGCCATCAGGGCCTTGAGCTCCTCTTCACGCCACACCCGGCCGGTGGGGTTATGGGGGTTGCACAGCAAGACGATTTTGACTGTGCCACTGGCCAGCTTGGCCTCGAAGTCCGCCAGATCCAGCCGGTACGCCCCGCCTTCAAAACGCAGCGGGTTCTCCACCACCTCTCGGCCGTTGCTGCGAATGAGCTTGGCGAACTGGTGATAGGCGGGGGTTTGGATAAGCACGCCCTCCCCCGGCTCGGAGAAGCGGTTGACCAGCATCGCCAGGCCGGAGAGCACCCCGGGCACCTGGGCAAAGCCGTCGGTCGCCAGGGCCAGGTTATGACGCTTCAGATACCAATCGCTGATGGCCCGGTAGAGGCCTTGGCTGTCGAACTCGTAGGCGTAGACGCCGCGCTCCACCAGGCGCTTGAGCTCGTCGGTGATGGCCGGGGCCACGGCAAAATCCATGTCCGCCACCCAGTAGGGGGTGACATCGTCACGGCCATAGAGCTGGGTCAGCATCTTGGGGTCGTGCTTGATAAAACGGTTGTTGTCGCGGGACAGGGGAGTATCAAAGGGGCGCATTGGGTCTCCAGGGCTCGGCCATTGCGAGCGCAGTTTCACTTAACTTGCTCACATAGACGCGCCCCTACCCCAAAGGACGCAAAAAACTGGGCAGGCGTTTCTCTGGCCCTTTCCCCACCCTCTACGACTTGAACCTCACGAGTCCCACCTGCAGCGTCTCCCTGCTGGCCAAGCCCTGCCGCCGCAACGGGATTGTGGAGTTGTCGTAATTGATGGTGTGATTGGAAAAATTTGAAGGCGGCGTTGCTGCCAGTAGCGATAAGCGCAGATGTCCATAATCCAAGGTGTCTGCGCTTTTGCTTTGTCGGGTTTGAACTGGGCAAGCTCTGTAGCTCAAGATGTCTGGCTTCGTCGTAAAGCGACCGTCCTTAGACCCGCAATAACACTCCACTTAGCGGGACTAGGCTGGCCGACTAGAATTGCGAGGCACGAGCCGGACCGGGCTGACTGATACCAGGGGGAACCCTCTGAAGGGGGAAGCCAGCGGAGCGACAACGAGCTCAGCTGACAGGACAGGTCACTCCTCTGAGTAGGAGTAAGCCTTGGTGGCGTGGATGGTGTAGCCAGCTTGGAAGTCACCCATATCGTAGGTACTGACGCTCATCTCGCCTTCAATCCAGAACGCATCCCAGATGATGTCCATGGGCACACCGGGCTCAAACACCACGTAAACCAGTTGGTTTGGCGGCGGCGGGGGCACATGCACGCAAGCGCCGAAATAGGGAACCAGAATAAACTCGGTGACTTTGGTGTCGTCGCCTTCCAGCGGCAGGATAAAGCCCGGCAGCTTGACGGTTTTGCCATCAAACTCGGTCAGGATCTCCCCTTCCGGCTGAACCCAGTCGATCTCATCATTTTCATCATCGTCATCGGGGCCGTGCTGAAAGTTCTCGAACCACTCCTGCTCGCGCTCGTACTCAATGAGGGGGCGCAGATCCTTCCACTCCAGCTCTAAAGGTTCTGCCAGCAAGGAACCGTGCATTAGTATGGCGCTGACAAACAGCAGAAGAGCTCTCATCTCAATCCCAACCCGAAACAGTGCGACGTCGCAGCTTAATCACATCCTACCGCTACCTCAAGACGCGGCCACGACAGGAAAAGGGTCTATACAGGATTGCGCAAATCCTCAGCTCCAGCGGTCCAGCCAGTCGATGGCATGGCGCGATAGAACTTCAGACTTGCGACTGAAGAACTTCACAATGGAGTGCTGTTTGCCAATTATGTCTTGGAAATTAACATCCGCTCCGTATTCTATTAGTAACTTAACCTTTTCAGTCCTTGTGTGCTTGGCAGCTTGAAACAACACTGTAGAGCTATCATAGCCACCTAGTGCATCTGGGTTTGCCTTGGCCGAACCCTACCGCCGCCATGGGATTATGGAGTTGCCGGAGCTGGTGGTGTGAGTGGAGAGATTTGAAGGGAGCGTTGCTGCCAATAAGGAGAAGCGCAGATTTTCATAATCCAAGGTGTCTGCGCTTTTGGTTTGTCGCGTTTTAACTGCGTAAGCTTAAAAGCTCAAATTGTCTGATTTGATCGCAAAGCGACCGTCCACAGGTCTGCAATAACGCTCCCAACAGGGGACGAGCGTAGCGAGATCCCGCGCACGTAGTGCACACTTCTGATTGGGCTTGTTAGCTATCAACACTAATTACTTTCATATTTGGAACATTCGAAAACTTGCATAGATTTGTTAGAGCGTCTCGTGTTATTCGGGTCGCCAAACCTAATATCATCAACTTTTCCGGTTCTTCAAGCTGATTTGGCACCAACAAAGAATACGAAGTGCTGTGAAGCAACGAGCTTGTGTAGTCATATATAAAATTATACATTTCCAGAAGCCCAACACTTTCCGCCTTGCTCTTCCAACTTCGACTGTCCTTAAGTTCTTTCTCAACCCGACTCGCCTGTCCTTTAAAGTCAAAAAGGCTTTTCGCCTCTTCGTTTTTAAGCAGCTCTTTTCTTACCTCTGCCCATTCGTTTTCTATTCTCTTTTCTCTTTCTTCGTGCTGAGATAAGAATGAATCTATATGTGTTTTATGAAAATCCGCCCCGTTATATTCAGCCATATCAAGGAATATTGATATCTCCTTGTCGAGATCATCATATAGTTTATCAACAGCTTTTCTACGTTCCTTGATTAGTTCCAAATCCGGTGCGTGTATCTCTAACGCAGCCTCATCAATTGACAAAGCGTCAAGTCTATTCCTATCTATTAAAGCGTACTCTTTAAGACTCTTCGACTTTTCAAGCTGGTGCTTGTATATAGAGTATCTCAACTTGTATTTAAACGACTCTTCATTAACTAGAATTCTTGTTGTTATGCATGTCTCGAACAAGAATCTTAGATTAGAGATAAGCAATAGCGTTGAGTCATGTTGACTTTCAATATCTTTAAAGCAGCGCTCGATTGACTCCAAAATCTTTATAGTTAGCTCTTCAACCAACGGTTTATGGTTAAATACACCAATAAGCGCTCTTATTTGATCGATAGTGTCTTGGTTACTGTCAATTACCTTTTGCCGTCTTTGGTCAATGTACCTATCCAATCCTGATGCATATATAAACACAATTCTACCCTTGTATAGCTAACGCCTAAATCAGGTGCGCCGTAGGCGTCACCTGGATTTACTTGTTATACCCGCAGCCGAAAGCGAGACGTTCCTGGTGC
This sequence comes from Ferrimonas balearica, assembly GCF_019802085.1. Taxonomy (GTDB): domain Bacteria; phylum Pseudomonadota; class Gammaproteobacteria; order Enterobacterales; family Shewanellaceae; genus Ferrimonas; species Ferrimonas balearica_B. The sequence continues at coordinate 935,925 of NZ_JAHVHV010000001.1, read as the reverse complement.
TTTGGGTATAAAGCCTGATTTTGCCATATAAGTTAAATTTGAGTCATTTAACTGTTTTAAAAATTTATAGTGCTTTGGTGTAACTTTTTTGCCCATCAACTCTGATAAAGCACTCATAGCTTTCCAGCGTTGATTATACGTTTCATAACTTTCATCGTAGAGGATGCGAAGTAATTGCTCAGTGAATTCACTGTCTTCATTTTTATGAAGCTCTTGCCCAATATCTACTGCTATCTTATGGATAGTTGTGATTATTTCGTTATCGGTTTCTTTCTTGTGAAGCTCGTTAGTTGCTAGCCAGAAATACCATTGGTATAAGTCATTCAACTTCAGAAAAAGCTCATATTCTGCCTTTTCAATAGCTTTCTGTTCTTCTGATTTGGTCTTGATTTTATGGTTTATCAAACCACCAATCAGAGCCAAAAGAACTCCGCTTAAAAATCCTAAAGCGATACTCTGAATGTCCATTTTACTCCTAGGGTATAACAGTGTGTTTATTGCGCCGGCGGCACATTTGGGGTCGCATTAACACCGGCGAAAGTGAGACCACGCTAGCAAGTGATTGGAATTCAATCAATGACTTAGGTTCTGTTCCCGCTGTCTTCTGAGTGAAACAGAGAATCCAATTGGTGAATATGAGCCACCCCAGCGAACGGCTTAGGCTGGCGCTGGCTCGCCCATCCCTAAGATTGACGCCTAGAGTTGTAGTCAAAGCAAGGTATAAAAAGGCCCCGACAGAATCGGGGCCTTCTCACTATTAAGATTCTCGGGGCTACTTCTTGGCCATCATCGCCTTGAGATCGGCAAAGGGGTTGTGGGTGGCGGTTTCCCGCTTCAGATCTTCACCGGCCTGCACGGTACTGCCATATTGCGCCGCATGAGTGTACTTCTCGTGCTCGTTGTCGTGGCAGAACAGGCACAGCAGTTCCCAGTTGGAGCCATCAGAGGGGTTGTTCGTATGGTTGTGGTCGATGTGGTGCACCGTCAGTTCCCGCAGGTTGGAGTACTGAAACTCGCGGGCACAACGGCCGCACACCCAGGGAAACAGCTTCAATGCCTTGTCGCGGTAGCCCTGCTCCAGCGACGCATAGTTTTTGGGGATGATGGCCATCAGGCCTCCGTGAATGCCAATTGAAAGCGCCACTATAACAAGAACACGGGCTTTGAATCGCCACCGCCCTCCCAAACAGCGAACGGTACAACTTGGCGCCAAGCCGCTGTTACATAGCGACGTTCAATATGACCAAGCCCCGCATTGCGGGGCTTTGTCTTTTGAGTCAGTCGTCAGGGGGTATTGAGGGGTGGCGAAATAGCGCTTCCCTACCCTCAGGCCCGCTACATCTTCAGTTCGCTGCGCTTCATCCAGGCCAGGGTTTGGCCCATATAGGGGAGGATCCACAGGGCCGATTCGGCGTCCTGGTGCAGGCGGTAGAACACCAGTTCGTCCTCGCTCAGGCTGTGGCGGCGCAGTTCGCGGTAGAAGATGAGCGCCGAGGGGCTCACCCGCTCCGGGGTGAACAGCTGCTTGTCGGTCACACTGACGTGGAACACCTCCATCACGCCGTCGTCCAGGGTGCGCTCATAGCGCTTGAAGCTACCCTCAATGCGGTACTTGATGGGTGAGGTGATGCAGTCCTGGTCCGTCACGCAGAAACTGGCGGAGAGCACGCCGCTGTCCTTGTCCCGGTACACCAGCGACAGGGCGTGATCGGTGCGGATCAGCAGTCGGTCGTTGGCGGGGAAATAGAGGTCGCCCTGGTAGATTTGCTCCACCAGCTTGCCCTGGAAGTCCGGCGCCTTGGGCAGCTGGATGCGGTTGTAGCGGATCCGCTCCTCCATCGCCTCGGCCAAATCCAGAAACGCCGGCAGGTCCAACTGCACCCGCTCGTTGGCGGGGAAGGTGATGTTCAACAGGCCCTCACCGGGGCAGTGGCCCAGGTGGAAATCCGGGCACAGGGCCATGGAGTGGCCGTAATCGCTGGTCAGCCCCACGGCCTTGAACTGGTTGAAATGGGGTACGGCGGTGTCGGTGAAGTGGCGCTGCCAGCTGGTGGCCCGGGGGTGGTCCTGCCCCTTCTGCTCCAAGATCTGAAACGCGCCACGGGCGGTGCCGATGGTGAGGCTCTTGGTGCGAAAGCCGTCCAGTTCCTGGCTGTGTTTCAGCACCTGGTGGAAGTCGCTGTGGTACCAGGCCACCAGGCCCAGCAAACACACAAGCACGGCGCCTACAGAGAGATAGGCACGCCAGGGCCGGGCGGCGGACTCGATGGCGTCACCGGCCGGGGCCAGCTCGCGCACGGAGAGCTGATAGCCGCGGCGGGCCAGGGTTTTGAGTTCCACTTCCGGGAAGGGCTGCAGCTTCTTGCGCAGCAGACTGATGCACTGCAGCAGCGAGGAGGCCGCGACGACGCGATCGGGCCAGCCGGCGGTCAGCAGCTCCTCTTTGGTGCAGATGTCGTCACGCTTCTCCCACAACGCGGCCAGCACGGCCGCTTCGGAGAAGGTCAGGGCGATGGTCTCGCCGGTGCGTTTGTCAATGAGACTGGCACCTTGAGGATCGAAATCCAGTGTCGGGCTGAGAGTCACCATGGTTTGTATCTTGTTGATTTGTAAAGCGATGGCCGTACTAGGCTGTGAACAACAGGGTACCAGAGGGGGCGGCCCTACCCTGTGACCCCATTCTCAGTGCCGCAATGGCGCGGTGATAGGGGGTTAACACTTTGCGATCAAGGCGGGTAATTTTCTTCACTCGGGGTTAGCGGCGCACCGACAACTGGGCCAGCACGGCGGCGTGATCGGAGCACATTCGGTCCAGTTTGGCGTCGTTTCTCACCAGATGGCTGTCCAGCACCTCCACCCAGTCCACCTGGGCCAGGCTGTGGTCGAAGCTGGGGTCAAATTGGGCACTGAGCAGCAGATGGTCCAGCACCCGTCCCTGGGGGCCCCAGTAGTGGGTGGGGGGCCGCTCCCCCGCTTCCAGGGCCAGGGCGTGGGCGTCCTGCAATCGGTAGGCCTGGGCGGTGCGCTCCAAGGTGGTGGGCGCCAGGGCGGTGAGCCCCGGGGGCAACAGCGGCGCCCGGGCCGGGCCCAGCAGGAAACTCAGCACGCTGTCGTAGAGCTCATCATTGAAATCCCCCAGCAGCACCGTGGGCAGGGGCTCGGCCTGCTGCTGAGTCAGCCAGTCCTGGTAGAGCATCGCCGCCTCGTGGCCGCGCTGTACCGCACTGGCCCAGCGCCCCAGCACCGACACCCCGGCCATGGCATCCACCAGCAGCGCCTCGGCGGTGGGCGGCGTGTCCAGCAGCGCCCCGGCCTCCCAGGCCGGGCGGGGACTTTTCAGGTGCACCACGTAAAGGCGCAGCGGGCCAAAGCCCGGCACCTGCACCACGGCGCGGATGGGGACGCGACTGAAGGCAAACGCCTCGGGCAGGCCCAGGGCCTGAGTGAGCACCGGGCAGACGGACACCGGTTCCACGCTTATAAAGGGGTAACGGCTGGCCAGGGCCAGGCGGGGGTCGTCGCGGATAAAGGCTTCGGGTTCGGGGTCGGGCCACTGCACCATGGCGAAGTGTTCCAGCCCCTGGCTGGCGCAGAGTGTTTGCAGTGGCTGGGGGCTGAACACCTCCTGGAAGCCGATGCAGTCGGGCACCAGGCGCTCCAGGGCGCGCTCCGTCCAGGCCAGCTTCTCCTGCCACTGGGCGTCGCTGTAGATGTTCTCGGCGTCGTAATAGGCCCAGGGGGGCTCAACGAAGTTGAACAGGTTTAAGGTGGCGATCCGCAATTGGGGGCTCATCGGCCTACCCCGGCTCTGGACTATCCTGAACTCATTGAGCCACGCTCCCAGGCCCGGCACAAGCCCCATGTCGTCCGTTTCACCCTTTGAGGACGCGGCCGTGACCCCGCGGGGAAATCTGTGGTAAAACGCGCCTTTTGACGGTTCAGATAGGGTCTGCCAGCAGTATGAATATCCTTTCCATTCAATCCCATGTCGCCTATGGCCACGCGGGCAACGCCTCCGCCGTGTTCCCCCTGCAGCGGATGGGCCTCAATGTCTGGCCGGTCTACACCGTGATGTTCTCCAACCACACCGGCCATGGCAACTGGCGCGGGCCGGTGTTCTCGCCGGAGACGGTGGCGGAGGTGGTGCAGGGCATTGAAGATCGCGGCGTGCTGCCCCAGTGCGCGGCGGTGCTGTCCGGCTACATGGGCGACCCTAAGATGGCGGAGGTGATCCTCGACTCCGTGGCCAAGGTGCGCGCCGCCAACCCCAAGGCGCTCTACTGCTGTGACCCGGTGATCGGCGATACCGACCGCGGGGTCTTTGTCCGCCCCGGGGTGCCGGAGCATTTTCGCGATACGGTGATCCCCCACGCCGACATCATCACCCCCAACCACTTCGAAACCGAGTTTCTCACCGGTCAGAAGCTCACCACCCTGGACGACTGCCTGGCGGCGGCCCGCGCCCTGCTGGCCCGGGGGCCCAAGGTGGTGTTGATCACCAGTCTGATGCGCGAGGATGCGCCGGATGAGAGCATCGAGATGCTGGCCGTGAGCAACGACGAAGCCTGGCTGGTGCGCACCCCGCTGCTGACCTTCCCCACGCCGATGAACGGCTCCGGCGATGCCACCACGGCGCTGTTCCTGGCCAAGTTCCTGCAAACCGGTCAGCTCAAAGAGGCGCTGGAGCATGTGGCCGGGGCGATGTACGCCCTGTTCGCCCTCACCCACCGCCAGCAAAGCCGCGAGCTTTTGCTGGTGGCCTCCCAGGATCAACTGGTGGCCCCCGAGCAGCGCTTCAGCGCCGAATCCGTGGCCTGATCACTCCGGCCGAGGCAGCTGCGTCAGCACTGCCCCGGCCATCAAGTCGGCCCAGTGGGTGGCCGCGCTCTCCAATAACACCACCTCGGCGGTGCGCAGTCGCACCGGCTCGCCACTGATCTGCTGCACCAGGGATTCCAGCCCCGGGTTGTGCCCCACCAGAGCCACCCGCTCCAGCCGGGCCGGCAGGGCCGAGAGCAGCGCCAGCACGGCGCGGGGGTCCCCCGGGTAGAGGGCCGGCTCAATCTTCAGCGGCGCCGGCTCGAGTTCACTCATCATCAGGTAGGCGGTGCTGTAGGCGCGGATGGCGGGAGAACAGAGCCACAGCTGGGGCGACAGGGGCAGTTGTTTGGCCATCAGAGGGGCCTGGCGATAGCCCCGGGCGGCCAGGGGACGAAACTCGTCCGCCACGCCCTCGAGACGCCAGCTGGATTTGGCGTGGCGGATAATCAGTAAGCGCTTGATAGTCTGCTCCTTTTTAACAAAGGGGCCGCCAGGGACAAAAAATCCCAGAATTTTTTGAACCTTGGATGCGCGGCCCGGTCTCAAAGGATAAGCAACACATCATCTCCCTGCATTTTTGAGTTTCTTTACGCCACCGAGTTTCGGTGGCGTTTTTTTATGTGATTTTTTTGGCCCCCCGGGGAACTAACGGCGCCAAGGCCAGTCTGACCAAGCAAGGAATTCATCATCCTCCCTGCAAAACACGCTGTATTTTTCGCCACCGAAGTTCGGTGGCGTTTTTTTATCCCCTGCCCCAACCGGCACTGCCCTTCCCGCCCTCGGTGACACCCTCGCCCGCTGCCTTTGGACCCCTCGACAAGACCAACACGTAAACGGCGGAAAAAAATCGGTTTAGAGCAGGAACTCTTCTGCAAACCCAGAGTCAGAGCTTACAGAGTATTCATCCTCTCCCTTCTTTTTTGAGATTCTCGCCGCCGCCCGGCCCTGCCAGGCGGCGTTTTTTTGCCCGAATTGCCGCCCTTTCACAAAAAAATGGCTCAATGACGAAAAAAGATCGTTTTAGTGGGAACTTCTTCGCCGAGGGCCAGTCTGACCCAATAAGGAATTCATCATCTCCCTGCAAACATTGAGTTCTTCTTTCGCCATCTCATTGAGATGGCGTTTTTTTTGCCCGCTTCACGCCCTTGCGGCGAAACCGGCGCTTGGCTGGGGCCGCACTCTTAAGGCCCCGCAGCGACGGCGGCACCCCACCCTGCTTCAACCCGGCGATGAGCGCCTCGATGCGCCCCTCCAAGTCCGCCATAAAGGGCGCGTAGCCAAACTGCTTGTCGGCGATGTCCTGCAGCTGACGCTCCCAGTGGGCCGTCATGTCCGGGTAGCTGGCCTCCTCCGGCAGAGCATGTATGAGCCCCCGCCCGGATTCGGTCGAGCGGATCGCCTTACCCTGGCGGCTCAGCAGCCCCCGCTTGAACAGCAGATCCAGTATTCCCGCCCGGGTGGCCTCGGTGCCCAGACCATCGGTTTCCCGCAATATCCCCTTCAGGCTCTCATCGCGCACGAAGCGGGCAATGCCCGTCATCGCCTGCAGCAGCGTCGCCTCGGTAAAGGCCTTGGGCGGCTCCGTCATGCAGTCTTTGATCTCCCCCCGCTCGCAGCGCAGCACCTCCCCCACCGTCAGCGGCGGCAGGGCCTGGGGTGCCTCGCCCTTGGCTTCGCCTTTTGACTCGGCCTCCTCTGTTTTGACCCCTTTGCCCAGCAGCGCCCGCCAGCCGGGGAACACCAAAGTCCGGCCCTTGGCCAGGAACTGGCCGCCGCCAATCTCGAAGGCCAGGCGGGACTCGGCAAAGCGGGCCGGCGGGAAGAACTGCATCAGGTACTGACGGGCAATCAGGCCGTACACCCTGGCCTCCTTGGCGGAGAGGCTTTGGGGTGAGACCCCCTTGGGGGTGGGGATGATGGCGTGGTGGGCGCTGACCTTGGCGTCATTCCAGGCCCGGGAGCGGCGGCTGAGATCCGCCCCTTCGACGCCGGCTTTGAGATCCGGCGCGCTTCGCTCGATGGCCCGGCAGACGTCGGCGGCCTCGCTGAAGTGCTCCTTGGGCAGGTAGCGACAATCGGAGCGCGGGTAGGTGATCGCCTTGTGCTTCTCGTAGAGGGACTGGGCGCAGGCCAGCACCTCCTGGGCGCTCAGGCCAAAGGCCTTGGCGGCGTCGATCTGCAGCGCCGACAGCGAATACGGCAACGGCGCCCCCTGGGGTTTTTCCTTGTGCTCGGACTCGGTGACGGTGGCGTCCTGGCCGGCGATCCGCCCGGCCACATTCTCCGCCAGGCCGCGGCTGAGCACCCGCCCCTCCTCATCCAGCCAGCGGGCGCAGGCTTCGCTGGGCTGCCATCGGGCCCGGATGAGCCCCTCGGCATGGGGGATCAGCGCATCGAGCTGATAGTAGGGCTTGGGCTGGAACGCCTCTATCGCCTCATCCCGGCGCACCACCAGCCCCAGCACCGGGGTTTGCACCCGTCCCACCGACAACACCCCCTGGTAGCCGGCCTGCTGGCCCAGCAGGGTGTAGGCGCGGGAGAGGTTCATGCCGTATTGCCAGTCTGCCCGGGAGCGGGCCAGGGCCGACACCGACAGGGGCGCGAACTCCCGATTGGCCTTGAGGTTGGCCAGTGCCCGTTTCACCGCTGGGGGGTTGAGATCGCTGATCAGCAGCCGCTTGGCCTGGCCCTTCAAGGTGGCGCTCAGTTTGAGGTGGTCCAGCACCTCGTCCACCAGCAGCTGCCCTTCGCGGTCCGGATCCCCGGCGTGGACAATTTCGCTGGCGCCTTTAAGAAGCTTACGGATCACCGCCAGCTGCTTGGCGCCCCCCTTGCGAGGTTTGAGCTGCCACTGATCCACCCGGATGGGCAGATCCGCCAGGTTCCAGCGTTTGTAGCGGGGGTCGTAGGCGTCGGGCTCGGCCTGCTCCAGCAGGTGGCCGATGCACCAGGTCACCACGTCGCCGTTGCCCACCCGGATGTGGCCCTCCGCCGCAGTATGGGGTTTGGGCAGGACGGCGGCGATGGCCCGTCCCAGGCTGGGTTTTTCGGCGATGTAGAGGCGCATGCAGGGGATTCAATGACTTGGGTGGCCCTAGGTTAGCCCAGAGCCCCCGGCACCGGCAACAAACCCCTGTATAAAATTACAGTTAGTGTGTGCCGGCCAGGTCGTCGCAGTAATCCCGGGTGGTGGATTTGGGGGTGAACCAGAGGTAGTGGAAGTCCGCTTCGATGGCCTCGCGGTACTCCCGCCAGTCCTGATGCTCCGAGTCCACCTCCAGCAGCAGGACGCTGACACTGTCCAGCCCCCGCTCGCGCAGATGCGCGGGCACCGCGTCGCGCTGGGCGGCGTGGAAGCCGCCACTGATCAGCAGCGCCGGCCCCTCGGTTTGGGCCAGCACCCCCGCCATGGCCGCGTCCCGGGCCACCTGCACTTTGACCATGGGTGTCATGTGGGCCATGGGCAGGGCGCCGCAGTGCTGCTCGTACAGCACCTCGGCCCAGGGCTCCCGCACACGGGGTTCGATGGCCGCCATGGTGGCCCGCTGGGACGCGGAGTCCAGGGCGTCGGCCCCCTGCTCGTAGACGGCGCGAATGGTGGGCCGGGTCAGGTTGGCGGCCCCCAGGGCACTGCCGTTGGCCAGGGCCAGGCGCACCAGCTCGGCGTAGTCCTGCCAGGGCCAGCTGCCCTGGGGCCACTCGATAGCCACCTGCAAGGCGGTATCGTCCAGCTCGGAAAGGCCGGGGTTGGGCTTAAGCAGCGCCCCGCCGCTGAGCATCTCAAGCACTAAAGTGCGCGGCGCCGACTGGGGGCTCAGGGCCTGGTAGAGGGCCCGCTCCAGGGCGTGGTGATCCGGGTTGTCGTGCTTCTCCCCCACCAGCACCAGGGGGTGGCCGGACAGGCGCTGGTAGAGCTGCTCGGCGCTTAAGCGCTCGCCGCTTTGGGTGTCGAGGATCGCCCCCACCAGGGGGTGGTCCTGCTCGTAGGGGGACTGCCAGGGCTCCAGCGCCCAGACCGGGCCCGCCATCAGCAGCATCGTCAGCATCCATCCGCTTGGTTTCATATCCACTCCCCCAATCCACTGCCTTAAGCATGGTCCGCTTCCAACGGCGCGGGGGCATCAAACGTTCACCTTTCACAACCGCAGCTGCGAAACCGGCCACCGCTCAGCTTTTGACCATCTGGTATGACCAGATTGAAAACGCCAGAAAAATGAACCGCTCACTTAAGACAAGGCGACCTGCCCCTGGTGAAATTTCGCGCAAACGGCTTGGCCGTTCAAGACATTCGCCCAGCTCTGTGCAAAAACGTAGAGCAAACATAAGGAGCATTAGACATGCGCGTTACAATTTTGCTGTGCGCTGCCCTGACCTTCTCCGGGGCGGCATTGGGGGAGACCACAAAAGACGATGCGGTAAAGGCGGGGATCACGCCGGAGGCGTTCGATAAGGTTTGGGCCCTGTGCCAGGACGTGGCCAAGGGGCAGGAACGCCTGGCGGCTCAGACGGGCCAGCACGCCGAGCGTGTGGAGCACTGCGTTGAAGGTTACCTGGCGATGCCCAAGCGCACCAACGACTGGTTTGCCGGCAAAGGCTAATCCTCAACAGGCCCCGCGCCCGGGCTTGGACGCGGGGCAACTAATTTAGTAAGCGCCGGCGCTGTAGGTCAGCTCGTAGCTGTGGCTGTAGATCTCGATGATGTTGCCGAAGGGGTCTTCCATGTACACCATGCGGTAGGGCTTCTCACCCGGGTAGTACTCGCGCACCGGCATCCGCTGCTTGCCGCCGGCGGCCAGGATCTTGGCCACCAGGCCTTCCAGGTCCGGATCCTGCACGGAGAAGTGGAACACCCCGGTTTTCCAGTACTCGAAGTTGTTCTGGGGGTTCTCGGCGTTGGGGAACTCGAACAGCTCAATGCCGATCTTGTCGCCGGTGGCCAGGTGGGCGATGCGGAAGCTGCCCCAGCCCGGGCCGAACACGTCGTCGCACATCACGCCGATGGCGCTGTCGTCCTGGTGGATGGTGGTGGGTTCCATAATGAGGTACCAACCCATCACCTCGGTGTAAAACTTCACGGCGGCGTCCAGGTCCGGTACGGAGATCCCGATGTGGGAGAAGGTGCGGGGGTAAGTCTGCTGAGTCATGATTTGGGCTCCTCAAAGCGAGTTATCGTTGCGGAGTCCAATGTACTGGCGGATAATCCTAACGTGAAATTATCCCATCTAATCCATTTGATGACGTTTTGTTATGGTTAACCTGAGCTGGATGCAAACCTTCTGTACCCTGGTGGAGACCGGCCACTTCACCCGCACCGCCGAAAAGCTGGCAATGACCCAACCCGGGGTCAGCCAGCAAATTCGCAAGCTGGAGCACCACTACGGCCAGGCCCTGCTGCAGCGCGAAGGCAAGGGCTTCAGCCTCACCGAGGCCGGTGAGCGGGTGTACCAGCAGGCCCAGCACACCCTTTCCCAATTGGACTTTCTCGAGCGCAGCCTCAAGGTGGACAGCGCCAACGCCGGCCGCTGCCGTCTGGCCAGCCCCGGCAGCCTGGGGCTGCGGCTCTATCCGGGCCTGCTGGACTTGCAGGTGAAGCACCCGGGGCTGTCCATCGAGTACGGCTTCGCCCCCAACGACGGCATCGAGAAACAACTGGCGGCCCGCCAATTGGACCTGGGCCTCATCACCCGCCCGGCCCGACTGCCGGAGCTCTCCAGCCGGGAGTTTGCCGAAGAGCCGCTTTTTCTTGTAACCCCGGCCAGCGTCACCGAACCGGACTGGGCCACCCTGACGGAGCTGGGCTACATCGACCACCCGGACGGCGCCCACCACGCCGGCTTGCTGCTGGCGGCCAACTACCCGGAGTTCGAGCAGGTCAGCCAGCTGCCGCGGCGCGGTTTCTCCAACCAGATTGGGTTGATTCTGGAGCCGGTGGCCCGGGGGCTGGGGTTCTCGGTGCTGCCCGCCTACGCGGTGGCCGCCTTTGCCCGGCCAGAGGCGATCCGCTATCACGCCCTGGCCCGGCCGGTGTGCGAAACCGTCTACCTGGTGCAGCGCCGTTACCAGCGTCTGCCCAAGCGCTTTGAGCTGGTGACGGACACCCTGACGGCGCTGCTTAGTGACTCAGTCCGTTAAACGCCCGGCCTGGTAATCGGCGATCGCCTGATCGATCTCCGCCATGGTGTTCATCACGAAGGGCCCCCAGTGGGCCACCGGCTCACGGATGGGCTGGCCGGCCAGCAGCAGCAACCCCGAGGGCTCCAGCGCCTCCAGCGCCAGGGTGTCCCCGTCGCCAAAGTGCAGCATCTGCCCGGCGGCCACCTCCTGATCATCCACCCGCACCCGCCCCTGGTAGAGGTAGGCCATCAGATGGTAATCGCCGGGCACCGGCAGCGCCACCCGGCCATCCAGGGTCAACTCCCCAACCAGCATGGGCACCGCCGGCTTGGTCAGCGGCCCCGACTGGCCGTTGAGCTCACCACTGATCAGCCGCAGCTGGGCGTTGTCTCCCAGCGCCACCGTGGGGATGCTTTCGGACTGGAAGTCGCGATAATCTGCCGGCTGCATCTTCTTGGCGGCAGGCAGGTTGATCCACAGCTGAAAGCCGTGCAGCTGGCCGTCGGTCATCATCGGCATCTCGGAGTGGATCACCCCGCGCCCGGCGCTCATCCACTGGGCGCCGCCGTCCCGCAGCTCACCCACGTTGCCCAGGTGGTCCTGGTGACGGAAGTGGCCCTTGAGCATGATGGTGAGGGTTTCGATCCCCCGATGAGGATGGGGCGGGAAGCCGCCGACGTAGTCCTTGCTGTCGTCGCCTTTGAGCTCATCCAGCATCAGGAAGGGGTCCATCCTGGCGTCCTGAAACCCCGCCACCCGGCGGATCTTCACCCCGTCGCCGTCACTGGTGGGCTGGGAGGCCCGAACGGCCATCAGTTTGCGCGTGGTCATAATTGCCTCCTTTGCTTGATGGACCCAGCATACGAACGAAAGGTTCGAATGAAAATTGCAGAATATCGCCACATCCGTTCGATTAAGTTGACGTTATTGCTGTGCAGACAATGCGCGCCTCGCCTAAGCCCAGACCCACCAAGGGCTACACTTCGTGGACGTCTCTAGCCCAAGGGGGTGCACCATGAGCTTGGCCGCGATCGTACAGCGAGGTTGGGATGCGGTGGGCGCCGGGGATTTCGATGCCCTGGTGACCGATTACACCGAGGACATGGTGTTCATCATGCCGGGCCAGGATGACCGACTGGTGGGTGTTGCGGCCTTTCGCGATGCCCTGGATAAGCTGGGCAGCCTGGTGCCGCCGGGGTTTGAGATCACCGGCTTGCGTCAGGTGGAAACGGGCCACGAGGTGGTCACCATCATGGAGTGGAAGTCGGACAAGGTGTCCGCCTCGCAGCTCGCGGTGCTGTTCCGATTTCGCGGCGACAAGGTGTTTGAGGAGCGCTGGTTTATCGACACCGAGCAGTGGCGGGCGGCCTTCTAAGCCCGCCCTATCCGTGGCCGCGCGGTTGCGGTAGCTTAAGTCCCTGGGGCGGCGTGCCCCAGCGCAAACCAGGATTGCATCATGACCACCGACGCCATGGAGGGCGGCTGCCTGTGCGGCGCCATCCGCTACCGCCTCTTAGCCCGGCCCTTCGACGCCGACTACTGTCACTGCCGTCAGTGCCAGAAAGCCACCGGGGCGCCGGTGGGCACCTGGATGGACTTCAAAACCGAGCAGGTGCAGTGGCTGAACGAGACGCCCAAGGAATTCGCCTCCTCGGACGCCATCCGCCGCGGTTTCTGCCCCCAGTGCGGCACCAGCCTGAGCTACCGTCACACCGACTACCCGCAATACCTCACCCTGAGTATCCCCACCCTGGATGCGCCCCAGGCGGTGGCCCCCAACTACCACATCCACACCGCCAGCCAGCTGCCCTGGCTTGAGCTTTCAGACCCCTGCCCGCGCTACCCGGGCGACCGCAGCGACCGCAGCGACCCACAAGAGTAAGGAAGTCCGCCATGAGCCTCTACCACGTCAGCTGCAGCTGCGGCCAGGTTCGTCTCGACATCGATGCCGAACCGATTCGCCTGTCGGTGTGCCACTGCCACGAATGCCAGAAACGCACCGGCTCCGCCTTCGGCTACCAGGCCCGCTTTGCCGAGTCCGCAGTTAGAGTCACCGGCCCCACCCAAAGCTACAGCCGCACCGGCGACAGCGGCGGGCAGGTCAGCCAGCGCTTCTGCCCCCACTGCGGCACCACGGTGCTGCTGGCCCCCGAGGCGCTCAAAGGCTTCGTGGCGGTACCAGCGGGGCTCTTTACCCAGACGCCCCTGCCCGCCCCCACCGTCTCGGTGTACGAGGCCCGTCAGCACGGTTGGGTGGCCTTCGATACCGAGCTGGAACACATGGAGTAAATCGGGCCTTTTCAACCGGTTAATCTTTGGGCACCCTAGACCCATTGGCCCCATACAAGGAAACCGCATCATGGACGAGATGACCCGCGACGCCCTCAACAAGGCCTATCAGGCCCAGTGTCTGAACAGCTACAAGGTGCTCTCCCAGTCGCTTTTGGAGGCCCAGGGCGATCCCACCGAGGAGGCCCTGGCCCAGGAGCGTTTTCAAAAAGCCCTGGCCCACGCCAAGCGCACCCATTCCCTGGCCCTGGAGCTGGCCGGCCTGAACGACTGAGGGACCCATGGAGGACAAGGACAAGTTCGATGCGGTGATCAAGCTGCTGGATCGGGAAGACCAGCTGACCAACTCGCGGATCACCTGGTACCTGGCCACCCAGGGCTTTCTCATTACTGCCGTGGCGCTCAGTTTCACCCGCGGCTTCGAGGCCAGCCCGGAGCTGCGTCTGCCCGCCATCCAACTGGCGGCGGCGCTGGCCATCCTGCTGTCGGTGATCGTCTTTATCGCCGCCAAGCGGGCCCTGGTGGCCAAGGCCCGGCTCAAGCGCTACTGGCTGAAGCAGGAGCTGGCGAACCGCGACCAGCTGCCCAACCCCCTGGGGGAAACCTCCCGCTGGAACTGGCTGACGCCGCCGCGCACCCTGCCGGTGCTGATGGTGATCTTCTGGCTTCTGGTGATCCTCACCACCTGGGGCGGCTAGGCTCTGGTGTCGCGGTGCGGTGCGCGCTGCTATACCCAAAAAAGCCATGCCCTGGGAGGAGCCCCCATGCCCATCGACACCGACACCACCCCCGGCGGTCTTACGGCCTTCGCCACCTTGCAACTGGGGGTGGCCCGCTCCGATGGCCACCTGAGCCTCACCCCCACGGAGCTGCATTTCGCCCCCCTCAATGACCACCTGGGGCTAGGCCCCTACGCCCTGACCCTGGATAAGATCACCAAGGTGGTCCGCTGCTGGGGCAAAGGCGCCGGGGTGATGCCGCTGACCGACGAGGGGGTGGAGATCACCCTGTCCGACGGCCGCCAGCTGCAGTTTGTGCTGGCCAACGCCGAACTGTGGCTGTCCCGAATCCAGGCCGCCCTGCCCCAAGGGGATCACCGCTGATGCGCCCGATTCTGCTCTTGGTGATGCTGGTGCTGGCCCTGGCGCTGGCCCTGCCCGGACTGGTGAGCACCGAATCCCGCCCCCTGGATGATGCGGCCCGCGCCGAAGCGCCGGGGCAGTTTGTTGCCCTCTCTGATGGTCAGGTGCACTACCGCTGGTGGGGCCCCGAGGCGGGCGAGCCTGTGGTGATGGTGCATGGGTTCTCCGTGCCCAGCTTCACCTGGAAGCGCAACGCGGCCGAGCTGGGCAGCGCCGGCTACCGGGTGCTCACCTTCGACCTATACGGCCGCGGTTTCTCCGACCGGCCCGCCCTGGCCTATGACCGGGCCACCTACGTCGGTCAACTGTCCGAGCTGCTGGATGCCCTGGCAGTAGACAGGCCAGTGCACCTGGTGGGCCTCTCCATGGGCGGGGCCGTGGTGGCGGCCTTTGCCGCCGACCATCCGAAGCGGGTGGCCAGCGCCACTTTCCTGGCCCCCTTCAATCGCCCGGTGGATGTCGGCCCCCTGGCCTGGCCGCTGGTGGGGGACTACCTGGCGCGCGTTTTCTACCTGCCCCAGATGCCCCAACGACAGCTGGGGGACTTTATCGCCCCGGATGAGCAGGGCCCCTGGATCACCCGTTACCGCGAGCAGATGGCGCTGGAGGGCTTTGCCGATGCGGTGATCACCACCGCCCAGGGCTACCTGCAAAGCGACCCTATCGGCGACTTTCAGGCAGTGGGCCAGCAAGGACTGCCGAGCTTGTTGATTTGGGGCGACAGGGACAGCGTCTTTCCCCTGACCCAGGCCGAGTCGGTGCGCCAGGCCCTGGGGCCCAGCCACCGTTTTGTGCTGGTGGAGAACGCCGGCCACGCCCTGCACTACGAGCGTGATGAGTCCATCAACCAAGTGCTGCTGCGCTTTTACGCCGAGCTGGCCGCACCCACAACACAGAGGATGCCGTGAGCTTCGACACCTGGTTTTACCGCTACTGCCAACTGGCCAGTCAGGAGAAGGACTGGCCGCAATATCGCGAACGTTTTCTGTGCCCCTGCTGCACCATGCCCACGTTGAGCGAGCGGGCCCGGTATGAGATCTGCCCCATCTGTTTCTGGGAGGACGATGGCCAGGACAGCGACGATGCCGACGAGGTGCGCGGCGGGCCCAACCACGACTACTCCCTAAGCGAAGCGCGCACCAACTTCGCCCGCCACCACACCATGTACCGGCCCGGCGATGGCCACCACTTTGAGCGAGAGCAAAAGGCGATGCCGATGAAAAAGGCGCTCTTTAACGCCTTCGCCCAGGCGATGGAGCGCGGCGACGACGCCCATTGGCGTGCCGCGCTTGCACAGGAGCGGGCCTACTACGATGCCCAGAGGTGGGAGTAAAACGGCCAAAGGCCAGCCGTTTAGTCAGAAGGTTCGTAAGGGGCTTTGAGTGGATACTTCCATCACTACTTGACGTATGGGATCCATCATACCTGAGTGTATGCGAGATAAATTTCTCATTAGCATGGCTTCAGATTTTGAAACCCCTAGTGAGAGAATGCTTATGTGTACACGTATGGTTTATGAAACTGAGTCCGGCAAATTCATTACCGGTCGCGGTATGGACTGGAATGATCCCACGTCACGCTTTGATGTGTTTGTGCTGCCTCGCGGCCGCGAGCAGGTGGGCACCCATTTGGACAACCCGCTTAAATGGACCTCCAAATACGCTTCCATTTTTACCAGCATGTACGAAAGTGCATCCTGCGACGGCGTAAATGAAAAAGGCCTGGCGGTGAATGCCCTCTATTTCGCCGAGGCGGATTACGGCGATTACAGCCAGTCTGACAAGCCGCGGCTCTCCATTGGCGCCTGGAACCAATACTTCCTGGACAGCTTCGCCACGGTAAAAGAAGCCGTTGAGGCGATGAAAGGCGAACTGCCGTTCATCATTGTTGCTCCGCTGCTGGCCAATGGCCGTCCGGCGTCCGCTCACCTCTCTTTGTCCGATGAGTCTGGTGACTCCGCCATCTTGGAGTACATCGATGGCGAGCTGGTGATCCATCATGGGTCTGAGTTTGCCGTAATGACCAACTCTCCGACCTACGAAGAGCAGATTGCCATCAACACCTACTGGAAGCTCATTGGTGGTAACCGTTCCCTGCCGGGCACCATCAACGCGGCAGACCGTTATGTGCGCACCAGCTACTTCCTGGAGAGCACCCCGAAATTCCCCGATGGCGAAGAAGCGGTCGCGGCCGCCATGTCCATCATGCGCTCCATCGGCGTCCCCCTGGGCATGGCCGATCCGGACCACCCGAACATCTCCGCCACCCTGTGGCGCACCCTGACCGACCACAGCAACAAGCGCTACTACTTTGAATCCGCGCTGCAACCGGCCTTGTTCTGGGTGGATTTCGATGGGCTGAACCTCGAAGCCGGCGCCCCCGAGCTGAGCGTGCAAGTCAATGGCCCGGTCGCCCTGTTCGGCAACATCAACGACAAGCTGCAGCCGGCCGAGATGATTGCCTGGATGTAAGCCAGAATCACTGAGCTCAACGAATAAAGCCCAAACCTCTGGTTTGGGCTTTTTCTGTTTCCGTGCGGAGCCCCGTTATGGGTCGATTGAAAACATCGCGATTGTCAGGTTGATACAGAGCATCATTGGAAACAGTAGGCCACCGGTAAACGTGGCACCAATGAAACTGATAACCGGATCATCGATACGATGAAACGCGTAAATTTCACCGGAGACGACAATAAGCGGCGCTAAGAAATTGATGAAATTTAAGCGCGAGCCGGAGAGGTCATTGGACATCTTCCTCGCATACTTGAACATGTACCAAACCGGTATCATCGGCGCCGCCAAAGCCACAAGCGCCGGCCCCAGACTGAGCTCATACTCCGGCGAGCGATGAACATAAATCAACTGATACCCCAGGTAGGCCAGAAACAGATACCGCGGGTAGTAAAAGTAAAGCTTCCTGATGGTGTCCACGCCCTTTCCTGGAACGTATTACGCCGATTTCATCCGTCCCAATGCAGCCAAGTTGAGGCCAGACGGCCATCGCTGCTCTGCGGGTGAAGAAAAAGACCGAAATCACTTCGAAGTGACATTCTAGATTCAAAGATTAGACACCAAAATCAGTGATAACCGCCCCTCATCACTCACAGTGACAACCCGGGCCTCTTGCCACTCACCGCCTACACTTCACCTCAGGCTCTCACGCTTTGGGGCAGTGTTGCTCCAAAACCTTTATGGCGCGGCAATCTGATGAAAGACCTTACCGCTTTACTGTTGGTCACGCTCGTCCAGGGTTCCTTCCTTAATGCGGCAATGGCGCAAGACGAAAAAACGGCGATGGTGCCCCTGCCTTCGATAAACGACTTCACCCGGGGGGAAGATGGCTGGGCCTTCGGACTGGGGCTGAGCGTGGAGTACGAGGCCGCGTACGAAGGGTCAGACGAATACGACTTCGAAGTCGACCCGGCCGGGGCCGTGCAGTGGCGCCGCGGCAACAACATTTTCTACTGGGCGGGTGAGACGCTGGGGTGGCGAGGGCTTCGTTCTGAGACCTGGCTACTCGATGTCGCCGTGGGGTTCGACGAGGGCCGCGAAGAAGGCGACTCCGATGACGGTCATCTCGATGGTCTCGGTGATGGCGAAGAGGGTTTTGAGCTTGTCCTGCAAGCCCGCCGTGCTTTCGGTTCCGATTGGCGCTACTGGCTGGATGGCCGCGTGATCGTCAGTGAAAACGGAACCCTGGGGCTTTTGGGCGTGGGTCGTCGCTTTGGCCAGAAGAGAGACGGAACCGGCCATGAAATTGCGTTCGCTGTGGTGTTTCACGACAGCGAGTATGCCAATAAGGATTTTGGTATCGACGCAGAACAGTCCGCGGGTTCGGGGCTGGAGGAGACCGATCTCAGTGGCGGCTATCGCTCGGTTGGCTTCAATTACAATTATCGTCAGTACATTGCCGAGAATTGGCAGATCATCGGCGAGGCCGTCTATGAATATTACAGCAGTGACATCCAGGACAGCCCAATCGCACGCAGCGACTATGAAGCTGAAATCGGCATCGGCTTTATTTACGTATTCTAGATACACAAATACTGAGTGACGGACCGTTGCGCAATGCATCATGCTGAAAGTGTGTTGCGTAACCGCTCTCCAAAAAATAAGAGGGGCCATCCGGGGAAAGAACATGATGCCCCAGAGTGGCCTCCCTTGAGGCCCTAGCCAGCCTTCATTGAATCGCCTAGTCCAGAAGAGTTTTTACGGCTACGCTGGCGATGATATTGCTCAAGTTGCCCTTCCTTTTCTCCCTTTCCATAAACCAATCGGCGCACAAATAATGGCGCTGAAAAATATCGGCGAACCCCTGCCTGCTCAACGCCATTTGAGCCGCTCAAGTCTTTGTTCTAAACCCTGCAGGCGTACAGATATGCCCGCCTTTGTTACTGGTTAGGTTGGGGCAGCCCTCTCAAGGGCACTGGACCCACAAGCTTGTCCCTTGGCTGAAGGACTCTGTCGCTCGAAGCTGTAGAACGATGCTGTTTCCACCATTTAAGAGGAAAACACCATGACCATCGCAAACGATTACAGCGCCGCACAAGACCCCATTTCAGATGCAGAACTGGATGCCCACTTCATGAAACTGGCCGAGGCTGGCACCTTAACTTCATACATTGTCGAACTGCTTGAGTCCGGTGATCTTGCTGGATTGCCGGACGTTGAAGTTAACGGTACGGCCTTAAAGCTGGACGGGGGCCTGATCAGCGACAAGAGCTGCTACAAAAAGTGCCTCAAGGAAGATGTGAGAAATCCGGGCAGCTACGCTAAATGCATCAAAAAGTGCAAGCCCAAGAGCAAACTGCGCCTGAGCATCAGCTTCGGCGAGTGACTTATTCCACTTGGTTTAAAGCCGGCCCCGACAGGCCGGCTTTTGTTTTACTGAGCGTCAGCTCAACCACTTCAATGCTTATTCCAGACCATCCAACGTTCGCATCCAGTTGCAGTTGGGTAAATCGCCCCACCATCATCCCCCCAAAGCCGCAGGCCGGTTGGCCAGCAGATGCTCCAGCAGGGCCTTAAGCGGTGCGCTGGTGGTGCGGTTGGCCGGGTAGACCAGGGAGATGGGCAGCGAAGGTAAGCTGTAGGGGGTAAGCAGCGGCACCAACTGCCCCTCATCCAGCAGCGTTTTGACCATAAATTCGGGCAGGTGGGCAATGCCTAAGCCATCGGCGGCAAACTGCGCCACCAGCTCCCCCTGGTTCACCTCCAGCGGTCCCTCCACCCGCACCTGATGCTCCTCGCCGTCCTCGAAGTAGCGCCAGCGGCCCATCTGCCGGTTGGAGCTGTCCATCAGGCAGCGGTGCTCGGCCAACTCCTTGGGGTGCTGCGGGGTGCCGTGCTGGGCCAGGTAGTCGGGGCTGGCGACAAACATCACCTTAAGCTGGCCAAAGGGGCGGGCCACCAGACCGGAGTCGGGCAAGGTGCCCACCCGGATGGCCAGGTCCACCCCCTCCTCCACCAGATTGACGTAACGATTGACCATCATCCAGGAGAGGCTCACCGCCGGCTGGGCCTTGAGAAAACCGCTGAAGCTTTTCTGCAGCCCCAACTGGGCACTGTTTTGCGGGGCGGTGATCCGCAGGTGCCCGGCGATCCGCCCCTGGCGGTCACTGGCGCCGGACTCCAGTTGATCCACCCGGGCGAGGATCTGCTCAAACTCCCGGTGGAAGTAACGCCCCTCCTCCGTCAGGTGCATGGCCCGGGTGGTGCGCAGCAACAGCTGGCAGCCGAAGTGGGCCTCCAGCTCCGCCACCTGACGGCTGACCGCCGAGGTCACCAGCCCCAGCTCCCGGGCCGCGGCGCTGAAGCTCAGGTGTGCCACCACATGGCAGTAGGTGCGCATCGCTTTGAGCAGATCCATCTTTCTCATAATTCGAAAGGTGATTTCAAATTCAGGTTATTTTTCCATTCTAAGCACAGGACTAAGCTTGAGCCAACTGAAACGAACCGACTCAACGACCCCGAAGGAGTGACCCATGAACGTTCTTTTGATCGGTGCCACCGGCACCATTGGCCAAGCCGTTGCCCAAGCCCTGTCCGCCCAGCACACCCTTATCACCGCCGGTCATCGCGACGGCGACCATCAGGTGGATCTTGCCAACCCGGAGTCCATTCGCGCCCTGTTTGAGGCGGTGGGCCCCGTGGACGCCATCATCTCCACCGCCGGCCAGGCGGCGTTCGCCCCCTTTGCCCAGCACAGCGACGACGACTTCCAACTGGCGCTGAACAACAAGCTGATGGGCCAGGTGAACCTGGTGCGCTACGGCACTGAATACCTGAGCCCCGGCGGCAGCATCACCCTCACCTCCGGCGTGCTCTCCCGGGCTCCCATCCCGGGCAGCACCAGCGTGGCCATGGCCAACGGCGCCCTGGAGAGCTTTGTCCGCGCCGCGGCACTGGAGCTCGATACCCTGCGTCTGAACGTGGTGGCACCGGTGTTCGTCAAGGAGACCATGGTGATGATGGGGATGGACCCGACCCCCGGCGTCAGTGCCGCCGACACCGCCAAGGCCTATGTGGCTGCCCTGGAAGGTGCCATGCACGGTCAGACCCTGGACGTGCCGGATCACCTCTAAGCCCAGTCAACCCCTGGCGGCCGTCACAAGGAGGTGCGGCCGCCAACCCTTTTGCCGTTCACAGCACCAGCGGCCGTTCGGCCAAAAAATCGATGAGCGCCCGCACCCGCCGGGCCTTTTGCGCGCCTTGGGGAAAATAGAGGTGCAGCCCCGGGTAGCTTTGCCAGTGGGGTTTAAGCACCGGCACCAGCAGGCCGTCATCAAAATCCCGCTGCACCAGGGGCGCCAGGAAGCGGCCTATCCCCAGCCCCTCCCGGGCCGCGTCCAGCATCAAGTCGGTGTCGTTCACCACCATGGCGTTGGCCATCTCCACCCGCACCCCCTCCCCCGCGTCCAGCAGCTCCAGCGGCGCCAGCTGGTTGGCGGCGATAAAGCGGTACTGGATCAGCCGGTGGCGCTTTAGTGAGGCGATGGTGTCGGGGCGGCCCTCCCGGGCCAGGTAGTCCGGGCTGGCGAACAGCGCATCGGGCATCGGCGGGCCGATGCGCCGGGCCACCATGCCCTCGGCGATGCGATCCCCCATGCGGATCCCCAGATCAAAGCCCTCATCGATGAGATCCAGCGCCCGGTCATCCACCGACACCTCCAGCTCGATCTGCGGATAGCGCCGGCAAAACTCGGCGAACAGTGGACGGAAGTAGAGGCGATAGACGAAACGCGGCAGGGTCAGCCGGACCCGACCGGAGGGCACCTGGCCCTGATCGCCGGCGGCCTCCAACGCCAGGGAGAGCGCCTCGAACGCCGGTCCCGCCTGGGTCTGCAGCGCCCGACCCGCTTCGGTCAGTTCGATTTTGCGGGTGCTGCGCAGAAAAAGCGGCACCCCCAGTCGCGCTTCCAGTTGCTTCAGCGCCTGGCTGACCGAGGGGGCGCTGATGGCCAGGGCCCGGGCCGCCCCCCGGATGCTGCCCTGGCGGGCGATGCTGAGGAAGATCTCCAGCTGGCTGTAGGGCAATCGGCTCATGGTTGGGGCCTCTTCTGTTAGCTATTGACTAACAATCAAATAGACAAAGATGGCCTTATCCTAACAGCTGACCTGCCGTAATCTACCCCCATCGCCGCGCCCCACCCGGGCCGGGCCCCGTTAACCATGAGGACAAGACCATGAGCCACATTCTGGTGATCTCCGGCCACCCCGACCTGAGCCAATCCCACACCAATCAGACCATCCTGTCGCGCCTGGGCCAGGCCCGCAGCGATGTCAGCGTGCGGGATCTCGCCACCCTCTACCCCGACAGCCGCATCGATGTGGCGGCGGAGCAAGCGGCATTGCTGGCCACCGAGGTGGTGGTGCTGCAGTTCCCCTTCTACTGGTACTCGGTGCCGGGGATCCTCAAGCAGTGGATGGACAGCGTACTGACCTACGGTTTCGCCTACGGCTCCACCGGCGACAAGCTCAAGGGCAAGAAGCTCATCGTCTCCACCACCGTCGGCGGCCCCGAGGAGTCCTACCGGCCCGAGGGATACAACCAGTACACCATCGACCAGCTGCTGATGCCTCTGCACCAGACCGCCACCCTGGCCCAGATGGACTGGCAGACCCCTGCCGTCAGCCACGGCATGGTCTACATCCCCGGGGTCTACAACACCCAGGAGCTGGTGGAATCGCGGGCCAACGCCCACGCCGATGCGTTGCTGGCCCAGTTGGAGGCCCTAAGCCCCGCCGAACACGCCCCCATCCGCGCCCTGGCCGCCGACTGGTTTGCCCGCATGGATGCCCTGCCCGAGTCCGGTGCCGAGTTCCTGGCCATGCTCAGCGAGCAGCTGGTGATCGAGGTACCCGAGGGGCGTTTCGAGGGCCACGCCGGATTTACCACCTGGTACCAAAACCTGCGGGCGCAGTTTCAGCCCGGCTGCCAGCACCGCCTGGGTAAGTTGATGATCGAGCCGGTCGGCGACAACCGCGCCGAGCTGCTGTTCACCGTCGCCTTGTCGGCTCAAACCCTGTCGGGCGAGCCGGTGGAGGTGGAGGCCCGGGAGCACTGGACGCTGGAGCTTGATGAGGGCCAGGTGCGCATTCGCCATTACCGCGTCACCCTGGACTGAGACTAAGGGCGGGTTTTCATCCCCTTGTTGATCGACTAGTTTTGGGGCCTACGCGTTCACTTTGCGAAGGCCCCATGCAACTGCGAGAAGCCACCGACGCCGACTGGGACGCCCTCTGGCCCCTGTTCCACGCCATCGTCCACCGCGGGGACACCTACGCCATCGACCCCAACATCAGCAAGGCCGACGGCCAACGCCTGTGGCTGACCCAGCCGCTCAAAACCTTCCTGGTGGAGGACGAGGGTCAGCTGCTCGGCACCTACTACCTCAAGACCAACCAGCCCGGCCCGGGCAGCCACGTCTGCAACTGCGGCTATATGGTGGCCCCCGAAGCCCGCGGGCGGGGACTCGCCACCCTGATGTGCCAGCACTCCCTCTCGCTGGCCCGGCAACTGGGCTACCGGGCGATGCAGTTCAACTTCGTGGCCACCAGCAACTCCGGGGCGGTAAGGTTGTGGCACAAGCTGGGATTCGACACCGTCGGCCGCTTGCCCGGCGCCTTTGCCCACCCCAAGCTCGGCTGGATTGATGCCCTTGTGATGCATCAGAGCCTGACCAGCCGACGACATGACCCCAATTAAAAACGGGCCCCGAGGGGCCCGTTTTGGCGTTCAATGGAATTCCCAGTGGGCTTATCCGGCCGTGGCCTCTACCCCTTGTGTCGGCGCGGATCGGTTGCGCCCCTCACTCAGGCGATGTACCAACCGGTAGAGTACGGGCAGCACAATCAAGGTCAGCAGCGTCGAGGAGAGGATCCCGCCGATCACCACGGTGGCCAGGGGCCGCTGCACCTCGGCCCCGGTGCCGGTATTGAGCGCCATGGGCACAAAGCCCAGGCTGGCCACCAGGGCGGTCATCAACACCGGTCGCAGTCGGGCACTGGCCCCCTGCTGTACCGCCTCCAGCAGCGCCAGTCCCTGTTGCTTGAGCTCGCGGATAAAGGTGAGCATCACCACCCCGTTGAGCACCGCGATGCCGGACAGGGCGATAAAGCCCACCGCCGCTGAGATGGAGAGCGGCATCTCCCGCGCCACCAGGGCCAGCACCCCACCGGTCAGCGCCAAAGGCACCCCGGTGAAGATGATCAAGGCATCCCGCAGGGAGCCGAAGGCGCTGTAGAGCAGGCCGAAGATCAGCAGCAGCGTCAGGGGCACCACGATGGCCAGCCGCGCAGTGGCGGACTCCAGCTGTTCGAAGGTGCCGCCGTAGGCCACCCAGTAGCCCGGTGCCAGGTTGAGATCCGCCGCCATCCGGGTTTTCACCTCGGCGATGTACCCCCCCAGGTCCCGGCCCACCACGTTGGCGGTGACCACCACATGGCGCTTGCCGTTTTGCCGACTGATCTGGTTGGGGCCCTGAATGCGGGCCACCCGGGCCACCTCCCCCAGGGGCACGTAGCTGAGATCCGGATTGAGCTCGGCCGGCAGGGCGATGGGCAGGTTGGTCAGCCCCTTGAAGTCGGCCCCCAGGCGTTCATCGAAGCGCACCACCAGCGGGAAGCGGCGGTCACCCTCGAAGATAAGCCCGGCGTCGATGCCGGCGATGGCCGCCTGCACCGTGGCCTGGACGTCCGCCACCGTCAGCCCCAGCAGCGCCAGGTGGTCGCGATCCGGCTCCACCGACAGCATGGGCAGGCCGTCCAGCGCCGCCACCCGCACATCTTCCGAGCCGGCAACCCCCTGGAGGATCCCCTCGGCGCGGTTGCCCGCCGCCAACAGACTGTCCAGATCGTCGCCGTAGATCCGAAGGGCCACGTCAGTGCGCACCCCGGCGATCAGCTCGTTGAAACGCATCTCGATGGGCTGGGTGAACTCGTACTTGTTGCCCGGCACCGACTCCACCATCTGGCGCAGCTCGGAGAGGAAATCGGCCTTGCTCTTGGTCGGGTCCGGCCACTGGTCCTTTGGTTTTAAGATCAGGAAGGTGTCCGCCACGCTGGGGGGCATGGGATCCGTGGCCACTTCGGGGGTGCCAATCTTGGAAAACACCCGCTCCACTTCGCCGAACTCACCGATCAACCGCTCCAGCTTGATCTGCATGTCGATGGACTGGTCCAGCCCGGTACCGGTGACCCGCAGGGCGTGCAGCGCCACATCCCCCTCGTCCAGCTGGGGCAGAAACTCGCTGCCCATCTGGCGAAACTGCTGTACCGAGATTGCGACCATGACCAGCGCCAGGGCGATGGGGGCCCAGCTGTGGCGCAGTGCCAGGCTCAGCACCGGCTGGTAGAGTCGCCGGGCCCCCGCCATCAGGGCGTTCTCCTTCTCCTGTACCCGGCCGCGCACAAAGAGCGCGATGGCGGCGGGTACGAAAGTGATGGCGAAGATCAGCGCCCCGGCCAGGGCCGCCACTACGGTAAAGGCCATGGGGTGGAACATCTTGCCCTCCACTCCGGACAGGGCGAAGATCGGCAGGTACACCAGCATGATGATCAGCACCCCGAACACCGCCGGGCGGAACACCTCTTGGGTGGCCTCAAACACCACCTTGAGCCGCTCCTCAAGGGTCAACAGCCGGCCCCGGTCGTGCTGGGCCAGGCCCAGCCGACGCAGGCAGTTCTCCACCACGATCACCGCACCGTCCACGATGAGGCCGAAGTCAATGGCCCCCAGGCTCATCAGGTTGCCAGAAACCCGGTTGGCGGCCATACCAGTGACGGCAAACAGCATGCTCAACGGGATCACCAGCGCGGTGATGAGCGCCGCGCGGATGTTGCCGAGGAACAGAAACAGCACGGCGATCACCAGCACCGCCCCTTCGAACAGGTTGGTCTGCACCGTGGCGATGGTCTGGTCCACCAGGGTGGTGCGGTCATAAACCGCCTCGGCCACCACCCCCTCGGGCAGGGTTGCGTTGACCTCGGTGAGCTTCTCCCCCACCGCTTTGGCCACCACACGGCTGTTCTCGCCGATGAGCATAAAGGCGGTGCCGAGCACCGTTTCCTCCCCGAACTGGGTGGCCGCGCCGGTGCGCAGCTCCTTGCCGAAGAAGACCCGGGCCACGTCCCCCACCCGCACAGGCGCATCGTCCCGCTTGGCGACCACCACATCGCGGATCTCCTCCAGGCCCTGCAGCTGACCGGGGGAGCGCACCAGCCACTGGGCGCCATTGCGCTCGATGTAGCCGGCACCGGCGTTCAGGTTGTTGCGCTCCAGCGCCGTGAGGATGTCCAGCAGGGTGACCTTAAAGGCCAGCATCTTGCCGGGACTGGGGGCCACCTGGTACTGACGCTCGAAGCCGCCGATGCTGTTGATCTCGGTGACCCCGGGCACCTGCACCAGCTGGGGGCGGATGATCCAGTCCTGGATGGTGCGCAGGTCTTCGGCGCTGTAGGGCGAGCCGTCCGCTTGGCGGGCGCCCTCCTCGGCCCGGACCGCGTAGGTGAACACCTCCCCCAGACCGCTGGCGATGGGGCCGAGCATGGGCTCCAGGTTGGCGGGCAGTTCGGCGCGAACGCTTTGCAGCCGTTCGCTGATCTGCTGCCGGGCCCAGTAGATGTCGGTGCCCTCCTCGAAGATCACCGTGACCTGGGAAAGCCCGTAACGGGAGATGGAGCGGGTGTAATCCAGGTTGGGGATCCCCGCCATGGCGTTTTCCACCACGTAGGTGATCCGCTGCTCCGACTCCAGCGGTGAGTAGCCCGGCGCCGGAGTGTTGATCTGCACCTGAACATTGGTGATGTCCGGCACCGCATCGATGGGCAGCTTGGTGAGGTTGTAGAGCCCCAAAAGCGCCACCATCAGGGTCAACGCCAGCACCAAACCCCGTCGTCGCAGGGCAAAGGCAATGATGGTATCTATCATGGTTTGCCTCCTAGTGGTCGTGCTTGGCGGCGTCTTTGCTGACGTCGGCGATCATCAGGTAGCTGTTGACGGTGACGTACTCGGTGCCCGGGGCCAGGCCCTCCAGCACTTCGACGTACTCGCCATCGCTGTCGCCCAGCGTCACCATCCGCACCTCGAAGGTGTTGCCGTAGCGGCCAAACACCACGTCCATGTCGCGAAAGCGCTGCAGGGCATCGACGTGCACCGCCAGCGGCACCTCACGCTGCTCAGTCAGCACCCGGGCCTGAACGTGCATGCCGGGTCGCCATTGGCCGTCGGCGTTGTCGATCACCGCCCGGGCCCGGGCGATGTGGCCGCCGGTCATGGTGGGGGCGATGTAGCTGATGCGACTGCGCGCCCCGCCTTCGCACCGCTCGGCGTCGTGCATCGACAGGACGGTCAGCGGCATGCCCACGGCAATCTTCTCCAGCGCCTGGGGAAAGGCGGAGAGATCGATCCACACCTGGGAAAGGTCCGCCAGCTGCAGCAACGCCTGGCCGTTGGTCTGGTCTCCCACGCTGAGCCACTGGGCAATCACCTCACCGTCGGCCGGCGCGGTGACCGTGTAGCGCTGCAGGGTGTCATTACTGCGCACCTCGGCGATGGCCTGGCCCTGCTCGACCCGGTCGCCAATGTTGACGTAGAGCCGCTCCACCATGCCGTTGTAGGGCGCGCTGACGCTGAACAGCCGCTCCTGGGCCGGCTGCACCACGCCAAACAGGGTCTCGGTGAAACGCAGCGTCTGGCCCTTGGCAACGGCGGTGTCCACCCCGGAGAGCGCCAGCAGGCGGTCGGACAAGGTGGTGCGCCCCTCGTGGGAGGCGTAGTCCCACTGGTAGCGCTCGCCTTCGAGTTGGGCCTTGACGCGAACGTCGAAGGAGTGAGGCTCGGTCACCACCTGTTCGGAGACCAGGTAGTCGCCCTCCGCCACAAAGCTCAGGGTGTCGGTCACGCCGCCAAGGCGGCCCAGGGCCACCGACAGCTCAACCTGCGCCGGGTCCAGAAGCTGGCCATCGCGGTAGGCGTAGACCCGCATCTCCGGCGGGACACCCCGCTCGAACACGGTGATCTCCAGGTCCACGGCGCCCTCGCTCAACAACGTGCCACCATTGGGCCCCTTGGGATCCTCCGCTTCGACGTGATCGTCATCGTGGTGGCCGTGACCGCCACCGGCCAGCAGTTGGGGGGCGGTCAAAGTCAGGGCGGCCAGGAGCATCGACGCCGCCAATCGGTTCTTGGAAAAAGTCATCAGGGGGTCTCCGGCGTCATGGTCTGGGTAGTTGGGGTCAGGGGCTGGCCGAGCAGGCGCTCCAGCGCCAGGCGCTGTTGCCAGGCTTCCGCCTGCATCTCGATGCGCTGGCGCTGCAGCTCAAACTGCTGGGACTGGGCGTCCAGCAGCGCGCGCACATCGACCCGTCCGGCCTGGTAGGCGCGCACCATCTCGCTGAGCCACGACTCTGCCAGGGGCAGCAGTTCGCGCTCCAGGTGCTGTACCTGGGCGAGTCGGTCACTCAAAGCCCGGTGCAGATCGAGCACCGTCAGTCGCAACTCGGTTCGGGCCAGGCTCTGCTGATGCATAACACGATCCTGCTCCGCCCGGGCCGCCAGCAGGTTGCCCTGGTTGGGGTCAGACAGGTGCAGGGGCACCGACAGATTGAACACCAGGCCGGTATCGTCGTTCTCCAGGGTGTGCTTCACCCCGACGCCGTAGCTGAGATCCCACTTCTGGTTGGCCTCCTGCAGTCGTCGGTTGGCCTCAGCCACCCGCTCGGAACTGAGCAGCGTCAGATAGCGGGGGGCGTTCTGTGCCGCGTTCAGAGCGTCGGCCGCGCTGGGGGCCGCCTGCAGACGGGACAACCTGCCCTGGACCCGTTCGAAGTCGGGTTCGGCGGACCACATGGCCGCCAGCCGACGCTGGGCCTGGGCCTGGGCGTTGTTCAACTGACCCAGTTCGGCCTGGGACTGGGCCAGGCGCAGGCGCATGCGGGTGACGTCGGCCTGCAACACCGCCCCGGCCCGGGCCCGCTCGGTGATCTGCGCCACCGCCTCTTGCTCGGTCTGGATCCGCTGTTGGTTCCAGGCGACTAATGCCTGAAGACGCAGCAGCTCGTAGTAACGGCTGGCCGCCTCGGCCAGCACATCGAGGCGCAATTGCTCGTAAGCCTGCACCTGCTGACGCTGCTGGGCCTGAGCCAGGTCGACCCGACGCTGGCGCTTCTCGCCCAACTCCACCA
This sequence comes from Ferrimonas balearica, assembly GCF_019802085.1. GTDB lineage: Bacteria > Pseudomonadota > Gammaproteobacteria > Enterobacterales > Shewanellaceae > Ferrimonas > Ferrimonas balearica_B. Next base: position 906,875 of record NZ_JAHVHV010000001.1, on the reverse strand, counting down.
GCTGGCTGAAGGTCAGGGTGAGCTCGGCGCCGTCGACGCCCTGGTACTTGCCGCTGCCCAGCAGGTTCTCCGCGGACAGGGCCAGCTTGGGGTTGGGGCGGATCCCCGCCTGCAGGGCCAGGGCTTCCGCCCGGCGCTGTTCAAAGGGGAACAGCTGCAACTGGGGGTGATGGAGCAGGGTTTGCTCCATCACTTCGGCCAGGTTGAGTTCCTGGCTCTGAACGTTGGTTTGGGTCAGCAGCGACAGCGTCAGAACGCCGGCCGCCCACAGCCCGTGGCGGGGTCGACGACGCCGTCGTGCGCCCGCCTTTGAGGCCCCGTCTGCGCCGGGACCCGGTATGAATCGAATGTTCATAGATACTCCACACGCCGGCACGACGAAGCCGTACCGGTTGAAAAAAGATCAGGGGAATGCGTGTGGGATCAGGCGTTAGGAGGCGGCAGCGGCGGCGCCAGGCGGCGGTCCGGTCGGTTTGGGGTGCGCGCCAGGATAAGCCCGGTGTCGGGCTTGCCCATGTCGAAGTGATGCTCGGCGGGGGGATGACAGGGCAGATGGGCGTGCAGGGAGTGTTCGTGCTCACCCCCGACGGTGGCGTCGGCCGCCCCCATGGGCGCCGGGCCAAAACGGTGATCGGCGCTGTGCTGGTGGGCCACCTGCTCCCCCATGGGATGGAGCACGTCATCCAGGTGAACCGGTTGGGTCAGGCAGCTGGCAAACACCTGCAACAGGCACAGCACCGACAACAGGGTCAGTGTCATGATGCGTTGGTGTCCGTTCCGTGCGTGGCTCAACTCGCCTCCTCAATCCGTGCCCCGCGCCGGCGCGCAGGTGGCCACACTGTACCAACCGTTGTTACTCATTTTCAACAACCTGGACACCTTTAACGGGCCGCCAGTGCAGTTTCCTCGTCGCTGTCGCTGTTCTAGGCTTGAGGCACAAGCACTGTGTTGGGGTAAGCCGTCATGTTCAAGGCACTTTGGGGTGAGATCCAGCAGGGTCAGTTGGCCCGTCTGCCCTACCTGGGGTACTCCCTGCTGCTCAGCCTGCTGGGGATCGGCATCGGCATCGCCGTGGGGGTGGCCATCGGCATCACCGAGACCATGATGGGTGGGGAGCTGGCGGACACCCAGGCCCAGCTGGCGGACAGTCTGTCGCTGCCGGCGCTGCTGGTCCTGGTGGTGGTGTTTGTGCTGCTCAGTTTCGCCGGGCTCAACCTGATGGCCAAGCGGCTGCGCCACATGGGGCTGCCGGGCTGGCCCACCGCCATCGCCCTGACCCTGCTGGTGGCCGCCATCTCCTACGGCTGGACGGCCCAGGCGGCCAACGGCTTCCAACTGTTGGTGTGGCTTATCCTGGCGTTGGTGCCCGGTGGCCTCTTTGGCCGCAGCGAGGGCTGATCACTTGATGGAGGCGGAGATCATCGCCCTCAGTGCCGCCGGGCGCACCATCTTGGCCATGTAGCGATACCCCCGCCCCTCAACCTCCTCCACCAGCTCTTTGCGGGTGTCGGCGGTGATGAGGATCCCCGGCAGCTCGGCGCCGTAGAGTTTGCGGATGCCGTCCATCGCTTCCAGGCCACTCTGGCCGTCGTCCAGGTGGTAATCCGCCAGCACGATGTCCGGAGCAAACCCCTTCAGGCCCAGTCGGATACGGGCGTCTGCCAGGTCCTTGGCAGTCACCACATGACACTGCCAGCGTTTGAGCAGGCTTTCCAGCCCCGCCAGAATGGCCTCCTCGTTGTCGATGCACAGCACCTTGACCCCTTTGAGCGGCGCGGTGCGCACCGCGCCGACGGTGGCCGCCTGCACCTTGTAGCGGGCCAGGGGCACGGTGACCGAGAACATGGAGCCTTCCCCCAAGGCGGAGCGCACAGTAAGCGGCGTCTCCATCACCTTGGCGATGCGATCGGCGATGGCCAGCCCCAGGCCCAGGCCGGCGCGGTCCCCCTGCCCCTCCAGCTGACGGAACTCCTTGAAGATCTCCTCTACCTGGTCCTCGGCGATGCCGCAGCCGGTGTCGAACACCTGGATCTCCACCGCCTGGCCCCGCCGCCGGCAGCCCATCAAGATGGTGCCCGAGTCGGTGTAGCGCAGGGCGTTGGTGAGGAAGTTCTGCACCAGGCGGCGCAGCAGGTTGGGATCCGTATCCAGGGTCAGGTCCCGCAGGCGGTGGCGGAAGGTCAGCCCCTTGTTGTCCGCCATGGCGCCAAACTCCACCGTCAGCGGCTCCAGCACCGTGGCCAGGTTCACCGCCCGGCGTTCCACCATCATGGTGCCAGCGTCGAGCTTGGAGATGTCCAACAGATCCGACAGCATCTCCCCGGCGCCTTTGAGCGAGCCGGCGATGTGGACCACGGTTTCATGGTCCTTGGGGTGCATCCGGGTCTCCTGCATCAGCGAGGCGGTAAAGAGCCGGGCGGCGTTCAGCGGCTGCATCAAATCGTGGCCCACCGCCGCCAGGAAGCGGGACTTGGACTGGTTAGCCTGCTCTTCGGCGGCCTTGGTCTCCATCAGCCGGGCGTTGAGCTCCGCAAGCTCAGCGGTCCGCTCCGCCACCCGGGCCTCGAGGTTCTCGTTAACCTCTTTGAGCGCCGCTTCCTGGGCGCGAAAATCGGTGATGTCACTGAAGGTCATCACGAAGCCGCCGTCGGGCATGGGGTTGCCCCGCATCCGGATCACCCGGCCGTCGTCCCGGCGCCGCTCCGAGGTGTGGGCGGAGCCGGCCCGCATGTAGGCCACCCGCTTATCCACATGGGACTCCACCTCACCGGGACCGCAGCGGCCCAACTGGGCGTTGTAGCGGATGATCTCCGCCACCGGCATCCCCGCCTTCAAGAACCCCTCGGGGAAGTCGAACAGCTCCTCGTAGCGCTGGTTCCAGGCCACCAGGTTGAGATCCGCGTCCACCACGCTCATCCCCTCGAAGGCGTGCTCGATGGCGCCGCGCAGCTGATCCTGACTCATCAGGATCTTGGCGCTGGCCTCATCCACCAGGGAGAACACCTCATCCAGGGCCAAGTCCCGGCCGCGCATCACGCTGTCCATCACCACCGAGGCGGAAGAGGCCCCCAGCACCGATGCGATCAGCCGCTCGGTGTGCTCAATCAGCGCTTCGCTGGCCTGCTTGTTCCAGCTCTCCCGGGCGATGGCGTCGGGGAAGAAGCGGGAGAAGGAGGAGTAGGCCCGGGCCGGGCCGACAAAGCGGCTGGCCAGCAACAAAAGATCCTGCTGACTGATGGAGCCCACCCGCCCCAGGTTGGTCTTGGGCATCCCCGGCAGCTGCACAAAGGCACCGGACTGGATCCGCTCCGTCACCGAGGGACGGGAGAGCCAGGAGCCCACCACGTAACAGACGGCGTTGGCCACCAGGGCCAACAGGATGTGGTTCATGTCGTCGTTGAGGTTGCCCAGCAGCTGCAGGTGGCCAAACTCCAGCCCCAGCATGGGCCGGGCCATGACGTAGCACCAGCCGCCGAAGCCCACCACCAGCCCCAGCAGCACGCCGTTGCGGTGGCCCTTCTTCCAGTAGAGTCCGCCCACCAGGGCCGGGGCCAGCTGGGCGAAGGCGCCAAAGGCCAGCATGCCGATCCGCGCCAGGGTGTCGGTGTTGTCCAGCAGCCGGTAGGCGAGAAAACCCGCCAGCAGCAGCACAAGGATCACCAGACGGCGGGCGTTAAGCAGGCCGATAGAGAACTGATCGAAACTCTTGCCGCGGATTTTGCCGGAGCGCAGCAGCAGGGGCACCAGCCACTCGTTGGAGATCATGATGGCGATGGTCACCACGGCGACGATCACCATGGAGCTGGCGGCGGAGATGGTGCCCAGCAGAGCGATCACCGCCAGGGCGTCGGCGCCGATGGCCAGGGGCAGGTTGATGACGTAGGTGTCCGGGGCCACCGCGTCCCCCAGCAGCACCCGGCCGGCCAGGGCCAGGGGCACCACGAACACGGAGATCAGCACCAGGTAGAGGGGCAGCACCCAGCGGGCGCGGTCGACGTGGTCGGTCTGCTCCACCTCCACCACCATGACGTGGAAGATCCGCGGCAGACAGACGAAGGCCGCCATGGAGATCAGGATCTCCGGCCCCAGCTCCGCCAGATCCAGCACCAGTGACGGGGCCACCCCCTGGCTCTGGGCCTGGTCGACGATGTCCATGGGCCCGTCGAACAGGCCGTACATCACCACCAGCCCGACGAGCACAAAGGCGAAGAGCTTCACAAAGGACTCGAAGGCCACCGCCAGGATCATCCCCGGATTGTGCTCGGTGGCGTCCAGCTTGCGGGTGCCGAACAGGATGGCAAACAGGGCCAGGGTCAGGGCGATGAGCAGCGCCAGGGTGTCCGCTTCGAGAAAGTCGTCGCTGGCGAACAGCCCCAGGGAGAACACCATGGCTTTCAGCTGCAGCGCCACGTAGGGCATGATCCCCAGCGTGGCGATGAGGGTCACCAGCACCGCCAGCAGCTGGGACTTGCCGTAGCGGGCGGCGATGAAATCCGCCACCGAGGTGATGCTCTGGGCCTTGGCCACCATCACCAGCTTGCGGATAAAGCCAAAGCCTAAGGTAAAGAGCAGGATGGGGCCGATGTAGATGGGCAGGAAGGCCCAGGGATCCGTACTGGCCTGGCCCACGGTTCCGAGGAAACTCCAGGAGGAGCAGTACACCGCCAGGGAGAGGCCGTACACCCAGGGGCCCAGCTTGGCCTTGCGCTTGCCGACCCAGCGCTCCCCCAGCCAGGCGATCAGAAACAGCAGGGTCACGTAACCCAGAGAGACGGTGATGACGGTTAACGAAGAGAGCATGGCGTCCGTGATGCGGTGATCCTTTCGCCCAGTTTGCCAGCAAAGCATTGGGCGACAAAGTCTTAGGGAAGAGGACGGGCCACAGTTCGACTAGACCATGGTCGAATGGCAGGGTCTGGCGCCGGCTGGAAGACTTTGGACACACCCATTTGAGGAGAGGGAAACCCCATGAGTACGCAGTCTCTCTACCCGGTCAGCCCGGAGCTGGCCGAGAGCAGTAAGTTGAATGACGAACAGTATCGCAAGATGTACCAGGAGTCGGTGGTCAACCCCGAGGGCTTCTGGCGCGAGCATGGCCACAGGATCAGCTGGTTCAAAGACTTCACCAAGATCCGCAAGGTCTCCTTCGACGACCATAACCTCTACATCAAGTGGTTCTACGACGGCACCCTCAACGCGTCCTACAACTGCCTGGACCGCCACCTGGAAACCCGGGGCGACCAGACCGCCATCATCTGGGAAGGGGACGACGCCAACGAGCAGCGCACCCTGACCTACGCCGAGCTGCACGCCGAGGTGTGCAAGTTCTCCAACGCGCTGCGCAGCCAGGGTGTGCGTCGCGGCGACGTGGTGACCATCTACATGCCCATGGTGCCGGAAGCGGCGGTGGCCATGCTGGCCTGTGCCCGCATCGGCGCCATCCACTCCGTCATCTTCGGCGGTTTCTCCCCCGACTCCATCGCCAGCCGCATCAACGACGGTCAGTCCAAGGTGGTGATCACCTCCGATGAGGGGGTGCGCGCCGGTCGCATCGTGCCGCTCAAGGCCAACGTCGATGCCGCCCTGGACCACCCGGACGTCACCACCGTCGAGCGGGTGATCGTTCTCAAGCGCACCGGCAACGATGCGGTCAACTTCGTCGAGGGTCGCGACATCTGGTGGCACGATCTGATGAACGTCGCCTCCGAGCACTGCGACGCCCGGGAGATGAACGCCGAGGATCCGCTGTTCATCCTCTACACCTCCGGTTCCACCGGCAAACCCAAGGGTGTGCTGCACACCACCGGTGGCTACATGGTGTACGCCTCCATGACCCACGAGTACGTGTTCGATTACCGTGAGGGCGAAATCTACTGGTGTACCGCGGACGTGGGCTGGATCACCGGCCACTCCTACATGGTGTACGGCCCCCTGGCCAACGGCGCCACCATCCTGATGCACGAAGGGGTGCCCAACTGGCCCACCGCCGGTCGCCTCGGTGAGATGATCGACCGCCACAAGGTCAACATCCTCTACACCGCCCCGACCCTGATCCGCGCGCTGATGGCCCAGGGCACCGAGCACTTCGACACCATGGACGGGTCAAGCCTGCGCATCATGGGCAGCGTGGGTGAGCCCATCAACCCGGAGGCCTGGCGCTGGTACCACGAGGTGATCGGCCGCGGCAAATCCCCCATCGTCGACACCTGGTGGCAAACCGAGACCGGCGGCTGTTTGATCACCCCCCTGCCCGGCGCCACCGACCTTAAGCCCGGCAGTGCCACCCGCCCCTTCTTCGGCGTGCAGCCGGCGCTGGTGGACAACCTGGGCAACCTCATCGAAGGGCCCGGCGAGGGCAACCTGGTGCTGCTGGACTCCTGGCCGGGACAGATGCGCAGCGTCTACGGCGACCACGAGCGCTTTGTGCTGACCTACTTCAAGACCTTCCGCGGCATGTACTTCACCGGTGACGGTGCCAAGCGGGACGAAGACGGCTACTTCTGGATCACCGGCCGGGTGGATGACGTCATCAACGTCTCGGGCCACCGTCTGGGCACCGCCGAGATCGAATCCGCCCTGGTGGCGCACCACGACGTGGCCGAGGCCGCGGTGGTGGGCTACCCCCACGACATCAAGGGTCAGGGGATCTACGCCTACGTCACCCTCAACCAGGGGGTGGAGGAGAGCGAAGAGCTGCGCCAGGCCCTGCGTCAGTGGGTGCGCAGCGAGATTGGCGCCCTGGCCTCCCCGGATCTCATCCAGTGGGCCCCGGGCCTGCCCAAGACCCGCTCCGGCAAGATCATGCGCCGCTTCCTGCGCAAGATTGCCGCCGACGAGGTGGGCACCCTGGGGGACAACAGCACCCTGGCTGACCCGTCCGTGCTGGACCACCTCATCGATACTCGGTTGAATCGTCAGGCGGACTGAGTTCCCTGAGACCCTTCCCGACCCCTAGGCCCACTTTGGTGGGCCTTTTTTTGACTTGGAGAATCAATCAGATGGAAGTGGGAATTGGGATCCGTTTCTCAGTGCGGTCAGAATCTGCACTGCTACAATCCCCTCAGTGAAACTCTTTGCCGGTTGAGGTCGATGGAATCTGCGCTCGCTCACCCCCCTGCCCTGTCTGCCGAAGAGGCGGCCCGGCTCTACCTGTGCGATCAGACCCGCAAGGGGGATCCCGTGGTGATCCGCGCCATCGCCCCGGACGACAAGTTCGAGATGCGGGATCTCTACCCCACGCTGTCGGAGCGCACCCTCTACATGCGCTTTTTCCGGGTGATCAGCGCCCCCAGCCTGGAGGCGATCGCCCGATACACCGACGTGGATTTCGGCACCCACTTGGCCCTGGTGGTGCTCTGGGGGCCGGAGCAGCGCATGGTGGCCGCCGGGCGCTTGATTAGGGCCACCGCCGACTCCGACGTGGCCGAGCTCTCCTGTCTGGTGATCGATGAGATGCAGTACCGGGGCATTGGCCGGGTGCTGGTGCGCCAGCTGCTGGCCGTGGGCCGCCAGTGGGGCATCAACCGGGTGATCGCCCTGGTGCACGCCGAGAACCACGCCATGCTCAAGCTGCTCAAAAGCCAGGGCTACCCCACGGAGCTGGTGTACGACGAGGGGGAGTTCACCGTCACCCTGGACACCCATCAGCCTCCCAGCGACGACAACGACAGCCACCACGCCACCGTGGGCGCCATGCACCAGGGGATCGAAACCTAGGCTTTCTCGCCGGACGAGCGCCGGGCGGGGATCACCCGTTCCCGGGCCACCCGCTCCGTCCACCAGCCCCCAACACCGAACACCACCACCATGGTGCCCAGCACCCCGGGCCAGAAGGCGCTGCCCATCATTACCGGCAGCCGCGCCAGCGCCGCCGCCAGCACCCCCAGGTAGCCGTAACTCATCAGGTAGTAGTGCCAGACCCGCCAATGGGGGATGGGTTTGCGCCACACCAGCACAAAGGCCGCCAGCACCGAAACCAGGCTGTAGAGCGCCAGGAGGGTAAAGAGGGTCAGCCCATGCACCGTCACCAGGGACAGCGCCGTGAGGTTGCTCACCAGCATCAGGCCGACCCAGAGCCGACCCAGCCAGCGATGGCTCTGGGTGCCCTTGGGCCGCCACAGGATCCAGGGGCCGAGCAGCAGTGCGCTGACCGCGCAGTAGAAGTGGATTTGACCCAATGGGGTGCCTCCTTGTTGGTCCCTAACAAGATAGCGCCGCCACGGGCCCGGGCACAAAAAAGGCGCCCCATTGGGACGCCTCTGCTTTACTCCGCCGCGCCGGCGGGCCCGCGCTCGCTGGCTGGGCCATTGGCCTTGGCCAGTTGGGCCATCTGGGCCTGGTACTGGTAGACCTTGGCCAGGAAGGCCTGGCGGTCCGCCTTGTCCACCGAGGTGGCCATGGGAATGTTGGCAGTCATGGGGTTCACCGGCCGGCCGTTGATGTGGAACTCGTAGTGCAGGTGCGCGCCGGTCACCCGTCCGGTGGCACCCACGGCACCGATGCGCTGGCCCCGAGTCACTGTCTGGCCACGGGAGACGTCGATGCGGGACATGTGCAGGTAGCGGGTGCGGTACTGACCGCCATGCTCAATCACCACGTATTTCCCGGCGATGGGGTGGTTCTCCACCCGGGTCACCCGGCCGTCACCGGCCGCCAGGATGGGGGTGCCGGTGGGGGCCGCGAAATCGGTGCCGTTGTGGGGGGCGATGCGACCGGTAACCGGGTGCAGGCGACGGGGGTTGAAGCCGGAGCTGTTTCGGTACTTGCCCTGAACCGGCACCCGCATAAAGGCCCGGGCCAGGCTGTGCCCTTCGCTGTCGTAGTAGTTGCCGTCGTCGTGCAGGTAGGCGCTCTGCTCCCAGTTGCGACCGGCGAAGATCACCGCCAGCAGACGGTCCTGACCGGTGGACTCCCCTTCAACGTACTGGGACTCACGCAATACCCGCACGCTGTCGCCGGCCCGCAGCTGGCGACGAAAATCCAGCTTGTCGTTGAACAGGGTGGTGATGCGGCTGATCTCCGCCGGGGTCAGGCCGGCGCGCTCCGCTGACAGGTAGAAGCTGCCCTGGATCTCGGTCTCCACCGCGGAGGCCAGCCAGTCGCCGTCGATGCGCAGCTCCTGCACCTCGAAGGTGTTGTCTTCCATCCGCTCGTACACCACCCGGTGGGCGGCGTTGAACACCACCTCCAGGCGATTCAGGGCGTTGTCGTCCCGATCCTGCTCCAGCATGAGGTCGTTGCCCGGCATCAGGGTGTCCAGGGCCAGCACCGAGTAGTCCGCTTCCAGCACCTGGTACATCTGCGCCTGACTGATGCCAAAGCGGCTGAACAGTCCGCTCAGGGTATCGCCGGACTCGATGGTGTAGTGGTTTACCACCGGGCCCAGGGGCTCGGCGGGTTCCGCTTCGGGGTCTATTGGCGGGTGGATCACTTCCGGGGCCTGGTCCGGGGTGCTCAGGGCCACGGTGGCCTCTTTGTCCCGACCAAACAGGCGGGCCAGCCAGCCGGGACGCACCTCGGTGGCCTCCACTTCCGGCAGGTAGCTCAGCTCCAGATCGTGCAGCGGTTCCGCCATCAAGGGGTCCAGCTCGCTGGGCGCCTCTTCGGTGACGGCGAAGGCATCGTCAGAAAGGGTGTCGGCCAGCGACTCAGAAGCGGGATCGGAGTCAGCCAGCTCCAGGCCTTCATCGTCGGCTTCGTCCGCCGTCGCGGCGTCGGAGACCAGGGCCGTGGGGCGTTCCGGTCGGGGCAGCGGCGTCGGGGTTTCGATGGGCTTCTGTTCGGTGCCCTCCCCCTGCCAGTCCAGGGCCACCCGGGTCGGAGCGTCGGTTTGAGTGCGTTCCGGCCATTGGGGGCGCACCAGCGCCAGGGTGGCGACGGTGGCCACGCCGCCGCAAATGAGCAGTGCGTTGCGGCTTCGGGGCAGCAGCGCTGACAGGGCCCGGGCCACGCCACTGGGCTGGCCCAGCGGACGTGCCTGACTGCGCACCGGACGCATGCCCCGGCGCTTGTTCAGCTGATTTTGCAGTCGGCGATTGCGCCGTCGGATGCTGTCCGCTTCCGACCCCTTCCCCCAAGATCGAAACACACTGGGTCCCCAAACGTAAAAATGGCGTCCAAAATGCGATGGAATCTCAATAAAGTCAAATCGCGGCCCGGGGAGTTGGATCCTGGCGGCAATAACGAAACGCCACGGTTGCACTGAATCCGGCTCTGTGTTGAAGGCGGCCGCTCAGCAAACCGTCAACCGCTGCCCACCCCGCCTGAGGAATTGATTTTCCAGCCGGTTGTGGTGATAAGATGGGGTTTTCAACTTCGAGGGATCCGCCCTCCCCTGCATCAGGCCCCCGGCCGCTTCCCGGCCCGTTGTCCGGCCTCGCGGATCCCGCCATTGGATCAGGCACTCACAGAGACTATGTCGACCCTTAAGCGCATCATCCTGATTGCGACCCACCTGCCCGGTGAGGTCGAACTGAAACTCGACGGTCACACCAACATCTGCGGCACCAACGCGTCGGGCAAAACCACCCTGCAACGCCTGGTGCCGGTGTTCTACGGCGAATACCCAAGCAAGGTGGTCCCCGCCACCCGGGACAGCTTCGAGCGCTGGTACCTGCCCACCGAGTCCAGCTACATCATCTACGAGTACCAGCGCCCCGGCGGCGCGCTGGCCCAGGCGGTGCTCTGCTCCGCCGGTGACGGCAAAGGGGTGCAGTACCGCTTTGTCGGCAAGGGCTTCGACATCGAGGACTACATCAAGACCCGCACCGCCGACGACAAGGTGGTGTGCTTCAGCGGCGGCGAGCTGCGCCGAGTGTTCAAGGCCCAGAACGTGCCGGTCTCCAACGCCGTGGGCAGCGTCAAGGATTACCGGGCGGTGATCCAGAACGACCGTGGCCTTATCGCCACCGCCGGCAACGCCAGCGAGCTGCGCCGCCTGGCGGACGAGTTTGCCCTGTGTGAGCGGGGCACCACGCTGCGCCACATCGAGAAGCTGGTGCGCGCGGTGCACTCCAAAGAGGGCAAGATGGAGACCATCCGCCAGATGGTGGCCGCCATCCTGGAGGAGGACGGGGTGGAAACCCCGCAAACCCGCCTCAACCCCCAGCGGGTCGAGGAGTGGATCCGGGAAAGCGCCCTTGTGGAGCACTTCGAGACCATCCGTCCCCAGTTCGCCAAGCTGGAGCAGCGCTTCAGCCAGCTCGAGGTGTGCGAACTCGAGCTCAAGGCGCTGGGCACCGGCTTTGGCAACGACAAGATTGTCCTGGAGGGCAAACTGGAGCAGTGGGGCCGCGAGAAGCGCGAAGCCGAGCTGCAGCTCAGTGATCTGCAGGGCAACTACGAGAAGGATCACTTCGAGCAGCGCCAGGCCAAATCCGCCGCCGAAACCGACGCCAACAGCTACGAGAGCCGCCTGGAGACCATCGAAGATGAGCACCAGCGCTGGCTGGATCTGGAGATTGAGCAGATAAAGCGGGACCTGGACGCCCTGCCCCAGTGGCGCGCCGATCTTCAGTCCCTGCGGGAGCGGGCCAAGCTGCTGACGGAGAAGCACTCCGACATCGAAGCCACCTACAACGAGCGCCGCGGCCAGATTGAGATCAGCAACAACGCCGCCCTGGAAGCCCTGCGCGAACGCCAGGACCAGGCCCGCAGCCAGCACGCCGACCTGAAAAACCAGCAGCAAAGCGAGATGCGCGAGCTGGAGGACGGATTTCGCAACCAGCGCAGCGCCGGCGAGCAGCGTCACCACAACGAGCTCAAGCAGCTGGAGCTGTCCCAGCAGAAGCTGCAATTGCAGATTGAAGCGGCGGGCTTCACCAGCGAGGAGCGTCGCGCCCTGGATGTGCTGGAGGCGCGGATCGACGAGGCCTACCTGCAGGCCCAGCAGGCCGAACAGGCCCTGGACCAAGCCCGGGACGCCGAGCAGGCCAAGCTCAAAGAGCGCAGCGAACTGCAGGAGCAACTGTCCGGACTGCGCCGCAACGTCGCCCAGTGCCAGAGTCGCTTCGACGAGGTGGACACCCTGCGCTTCCCCAAAGACCACTCCCTGCTGAAGTTTCTGCGTCAGGAGCAGCCGGACTGGTACCAGAGCCTGGGTAAGGTGATTCGCCCCGAGCTGCTGCAGCGCAACGATCTCAAGCCGTCGCTGAAAGGGGAGGCGGACGCCTTCTACGGCATCGCCCTGGAGCTGGGCAACGTCGACGCCCCGGATTACGCCCAGGACGAGCAGGCGCTGGAGCAGCAGGCCGAGCAGGCCCGCCAGGCCCTGGAGCAGGCCCGCAGCGCGCAATCGGCGCTGGAGGAGGAGTTGGCGGCCAAGCAGAGCGAACTGCAGGGCCTGTCGGAGGCGGTGATCCGCGCCCAGACCCGTTACCAGAACGCCCGCTCCGCCCACGTTCGTCTCAACGACGAGAAGAAACAGCAGACCGGTCAGTTCCGGGCGGCGGTGAGCGAGCGCAAGTTGGCCAGCCAGAAGCAGCTCAAAGCGGTGGAGGCCGATCTTGCCCGCCTGCAGAGCGAGTTCGAGGCCTTTATCGAGCAGCTCAAGGAGCAGCACACCGAAGCGCGGATGGACAAAGAGGTGTTCTGGCAGGACCGCCTGGGCACCGTCGAGGAGAGTCTGCAGAAGCTGGGTCAGGACCTGGCCGCCCGCCGGGAGCAGAAGAAGGCCGAGCTGGCCGAGTGCGAGCGCTGGTACCAGAACGAGCTGAAGGCCCGGGGCGTCGACGATTCTCAGATCGCCGCCCTGAAACAGCAGATCAGCGACAAGGATACCGCCATCGCCCGGGTCGATGCCATGCGGGACGAGGTGAAGAACTACGAGAGCTGGTTCAAAGGCCCCTTCTCCATCGAGAAGCCGGAGCTTCAGGCCAAGCTGGCCAAGGCGCGTCAGGAGGTGCTGGAGCTCGACCAGGCGCTGTCCGCCGCCGAGCGTCAGTTCAAAACCATCAGCAAAGAGCTCAAAGACGCCCGGGTGGCCGCCGATCAGGCCCTCACCCAGGGCAACGAGCAGTTCCATCACCTCAAGGAGCTTTTGGGGGAGATCAACAAACTCAAGCTCAAAGGCCAGGTGCAGACCGAGCACCAACCCAGCGGTGAGCTGGACGAGCGCCTGCGGGACGCCCGCGAGAAGCTCAAGCAGCGGGACGAGCACCGCCGCGTCATCAAGGGCCAGATCGACAACTTCGACAGCCAGATTGGTCAGAAGGCCGGCGCCGAGCTGCAGGACACCTGGGAGCAATCCCGTCAGCGCTGCCTGACCAAGGATGGCGACGGGGTGGAGCAGATCGACCACATCATGATGATGGTGGAGCTGCGCCACCTGATGAACCACCTGGTGCCCCAGCGCATGGAGGTGCTGCGTGGCATGGGCCAGACCTTCGGTAAGGACATGTCCAGCTACTACGAGATCCTGGCGGACATCGACAAGCGCATCGGCACCCAGTCCAAACGCATCACCCGCGAAGTGGGCGAAGAGCTGTTCCTCGACGGCGTCTCCGGCTCCGCGGTGCAGATCAAATCCCGCATCTCCGATCTCGACTTCTGGGACGAGCTGAGCGCCTTTATCACCGTCTACCAGCAGTGGCAGGAGCGCAACTTCGAAGGCCTGCCCGGCGAGGAGTACGCCGCCCTGCTGCGCCGTGCCCTGGAGGTGATCGGCCGCACCGCCCTGTCCGGCTCGGTGGCCAAGCTGCTGGAGATTGAGCTGCGCCTGCGTGAGGGCAACTCCGATCTGGTGATCCGCACCGACCGTCAGCTCAACGAGTCCTCCAGCCACGGCATGGCCTACCTCATTCTCTGTAAGTTCCTGCTGGCCTTCACCCGATTGCTGCGGGGCAACTCCGAGGCCACCATCCACTGGCCGATTGACGAGCTGGGCACCCTGCACCACGTCAACGTCAAGAAGGTGTTCGACGCCTGTGAGAAGAACCGCATCAGCGTCCTGGGGGCCTTCCCCAACCCCGAGTCCGAGGTACTGAGCCTGTTCGCCAACCGCTACATCATCAACAAACAGACCCGTCAGCTGCAGGTGGTGCAGCCCAAGGTCAACCTGATCGCCGAGCGCCTCAAGGCCAAGCAGCAGCAAGAGGAGGTCCCCGCATGAAGACCGAAACCGGACGCGTGATCGAAGCCCTGCTGGGCGGGGCCTTTATCTGCCGGATCAGCGATGAGAGCGCCTGGACCCTGCTGGGCGACGAGTCCCGCCGTGCACAGATCAACGATCATCTGGCCATCCTCAACCGCAAGGTGTCTGCGGCCGCCGGCGACACCGTCTACTTCTGCAGCTACGTGGATCTGGGCGAGGAGGAGCGCAAGGCGATCACCGGTCAGTTCAACGACATGACCGCCAACCTGCAGCCTCTGGTGCACTTTATGGTGCTGGTGCAGGAAGCCGGAGCCGGCGACGAGCCCCTGGCGGAGGGGGTGCGGGTGCGCCTCAACGAGCTGCAGAGCACCATCGAGGATGTGCCGGCCCTGTCGGAGCAGCTGGGCAAGATTGCCCGCTTCCGCCTGTTCAACTCCACCTCCACCAGCGTGGACGGCCAGCTCAAGCAGGTGTTCAAGCGCCTTTGCGAGCTGGGCTACCTGGTGCGGCCCAACCTGGAGAAGCAGATCTACCAGGCCACTGGCAAGGTGGAGTATCTCTACGAGGTACTGCGCTTTATCGACGAGAACGAGGCCCTGGCCCTGGAGCAGAAGGCCGAGGCGATGCAGCAGGAGGACCTGCTGTGAGCAGCAACCTGCACAAGGCGGGCAAGGCGTTTCTCAATCAGCTGGCGCGCAACGCCGATCTGCTGATGGACACCTACCTGTCCGGCACCGTCAATGAGACCGAGGAGAACGCCAAGGCGGTGGCCAAGCTCACCAGCGCCGGCGTGCTGCGCCGCGGTGAGTCGGACGAGCCGCTGCGCCTGGCCCCCAACATCAAATCGATGCTGGAGGAGGCCCTGCAGGATGAGAAGGGCCGCCAGGTGGACACCAACATCGGCTCCGCCCTGGCCACCATCAAGACCCTGGCCCGCCACTACAAAGAGGCGGTGCACCTGCACGACTACCCGGGGGCCGAGGCCCACCTGGGCGAGCTGTCGGAGCTGGTGTTCAACCTTAAGGAGAGCCTGAGACACGCCACCCGCAGTCTCTGGTCCCGCATCAACAACGAGTTTGGCTACGTCGGCACCATGGACGCCAAAATTCGCGAGAACGAGCTGGCCCAAACCCAGGTCACCGAGCTGCTGGCAAGCCTGGAGCTGTTCCGCTTCGATGAGCTGACGGAGCTGGCCGGGGACCTGCGGGATCTGCGCCGACTGTTGGTGGTCAGCCTGCAGCACACCATGGTGGAGTGCACCGGCGAACTGGCAGTGGTGCAAAGCCGCCTGCTGGCGCTGCTGGGGCGCTTTCGGGAGATCCAGGGTCGCACCCGTCTGCTCAAGGGCTTTTTGCTGCACACCCAGCAGCATCCGGATTACCGGGTCGGCGAGCACACCCACAGGGTCAATGTCCCCGCCCTGTTCAACACCTCCGATGCCTGCATTCAGAGCGCCGCGGTGGACGTGGGCGACGCCAGTGAGGAGCGCACCCTGATTGAACTGGTGGGGCTGATCCGCCGCCGGGAGCGCCCGGACGCCGCCAAACTAGCGGAAGCCGACGCCTTTGCCCTGGGTCAGACCGAGGCGTTCGAGCTTGCCGACGAGGGGCTCAAGAACGACGTGGACGCCTTCTTTATTGCGGTGATCGACCAGGCTTCCAGCCTGTCGGCTCTGGAGTACCTGCAGGAGAAACAGCTGCCCTGGCCTCCCGAGTCCTGGCTCTACCAGGTGATCGGCAACTTCGACAGCCTGCCGCTGGAGCAGCGGGAGCACTTCGGCCTGGACCCGGCGCTGCGCGACGACCCCATCTTCTCCGGCAACAAGTACATCGAGGATGTGCATATCTGGCTGAACTAAGGCACCACTATGGCCATCGATCGAAAGCTGCTTGCCACCGACAAACTGTTGCGCGACCCCAATGGCCGCGCTCCGTTAAATGTCACCCTCAAGCTGCTTCATAAAGAGTACGAGTTTGGCGCCATTCGCGGGAAATATCTGGCCTACACCCGCGACGGCCTCGATGCGCTGCACGAGGAGTTGTGCCGAGAGTTTGGCATCGAGGACATCAGGCGCTATGTAGCTCAGATTACCGGCCAGAACTTGGACCGGGGGCAGATGGCGGCTCATACGGCCAAGGAGAAGGCCGCATCCCAGTTGCCCAGTGAGCGGCTGGTCGAGCTCAACTGGGGGGATGGCCGATTACAAAGCCCCGACCTGTATCAATCTCCCCAAAAAACGGACCGCATTAGGAGCTCAGGCATCAGTCTGCTGTGCGACTGGCAAGCACTGCCGGACTGGCCTGAAGTGATGGTGGTGGAGAACCACGATACCTTGCTCCAGTTGGACCGCTATCAACTGGACGAAGAGACACGCGCTTTGCCGGCTTTCTATCGGGGTCATGACCGTCAGGCGCGAAACCTCAAGCACTACCTGGAAGCACACCCTGATACGCAAGTGGTGCTGTTCGCCGATTTGGATCCCAAGGGGCTGGCCCTGGCAATGGACTTCCACGCGAAGTCGTTACTGGCTCCGCCTGTTTCCCGTTGGGCAGAAGCGCGAGTCGATCACGATGCCTGGAGGCGGCAAATCGCAGACCAACGCCGCCTCGAGGCCAAGGCGCAAGGCGGACTGTATAGGCTCTGGCGGGAGCTTGAAGCCCAATCTGCCGCAGTGATGCAGCAGCAGTGGCTGCACGTGGATGCGTCATTGACCCGATTTGATACCGGCCTGCATCGATAGCCGAAAGACTCGACTAGCCCCGTAGTGGCAATAACGCCCTTTGCAGCCGGGCCTTAAAGGCCCGCCAGTGGGTTTTGGGCTCGTTGGGCGCCCGGCGGAGCAGGTGCTCATACTCCTCGTCGCTCAGTGTGACTTCGCCGCCGTGGGCCAGGATCACCGTGGGGGTATTCAAGGCGCGAACCTTGGCCACTGAAGCGCGGTAGCGGTTGGGGTGGAACACCGGAAACGGCGGCAGATAACGGCGCTTTACCTTCACCATCAAATCCGCCACGTACACCCGGCCCGCCTCGGCGTGGTAAAGGGAGATGTCGCGGTCGGTGTGGCCGTGGGTGGCCAGGGCGCACCAATCGGGAAACTGGGGTAAAGGTTGTCGGTCGGCCAGTAAGACGTCCGCCGCCAGGGTGGCCGGGTACCAGATCCGCCGGGCCCGCTTGCGCATCCGCCGGGCCACGTACTGGGCCAGCACCACGTCGGTCAGGTGCATCAGCCGCCCTTCGAGGCCGCCATACCAGTGCCCCGCCGCCTGTCCGGTGGCCACCTGGCACCCCGTAAGCTCACGCAGCCGGGTGGCCCCGCCGGCGTGATCCGGATGCATGTGGGTTACCACCACCAGCTTGAGATCCGTCACCGGACGGGCCAGTTGCTGGCCGATAAAGCGCAGCACCACGCCCACGTCCGCCCGGCAGCACCCGTCCAGCAGCAGCAAGCCGTGGTCGTACTCCACCAGGTAGATGGACTGTATGTACCCTTCCAGTTGGTGAATCCGCATCCCTACTCCACCCAATTAGAATAAGAACTCCAGTATGAAGCGTTCCCATTCCGCATCGCAACCCTTGGACGATTAGCGCCTTATGCGGCGGGTTTGCGCACCAGCAGATGGGTATAGCGCCCCATCTCCCGGTAGAGCGGCCGGTCACAATATTCCAACTCCAGCTCGATAAGCCGCTCAAGCTGGCTTTGCTGCAGCGACTTGTCCCGCAGGTAATCGTGGATGACCCGCACCCCGCACTGGTGTTCCACCTCCAGCCCCAGGGCCGACAGCTGGGCGATCACCTCATCGTTCTTCAACGGATTGTGGGGCACCATCCTCACCCGCCGGGTCTGTTTTGAGGTCATCGCCTCCCCCAGGTTGTCAAAGTTGCCCGCCACCAGGTTGTGCAGCTCCGCCCCCTGGTGGTTAAAAAACGCCAGGGAGAGACGGCCCCCCGGGGCCAGAAGCTGGGCCAGGGCCGCCAGGATCCCCTTTGGGTCTTCACTCCACTCCAGTACGGCGTGGCACAGGATCCCTTCGAACGCCCAGCCCAAGGCATCGGGCAAGGACTGGATCGGCCCCTGCTCAAAGTCGAAGCGCTTCTCCAGGCCCTCGGCTTCGGCCCGACTTCGGGCCATCGCCAGCATCTCGGCGGAGAGATCGTTAAGCACCACCGGGTGGCCGGCGGCGGCGATGCGCCGGGCCAACTGCCCCTGACCGCCGCCGGCGTCCAGGATGGGGGCGGCCGCGGGAAGTCGGGTCAGCAGCCGTTGGCTGACCTGGTGCCACAGCACCGCCTCGCGCACCCGCCCTTTGCTGGTGCCGTAGATGTTGCTGGCGAACTTGTGGGCCCGGCTGTCGAAGTTGGTATCGTTCACTGAAGGTCCAAGGGCATTTCGAGTCTGGGGCTATTGTGGCACAGCCGCTCATAGGGGCCCGAAAGCTTTTGAGCCGCGGCAGGAAATCCATGGGATACCCTTGCCTGACCACGGCTGCGGTCCTACAATCCGCCCTCTTTCCTCCGCCAGCAAGACCGAGCCATGGCCGCCAAGATCATTCTGAAAAAATCCCGTGAAAAATCCCTGTTGCGCCGCCATCCCTGGGTGTTCTCCAACGGCATCGAGAAGGTGCAGGGTGAGCCGGCCCTGGGGGAGACCGTCGAGGTGTTCGCCAAAGACGGTCGCTGGCTGGGCCGCGGCGCCTACTCGCCGCAAAGCCAGATCCGGGTCCGGATTTGGACATTCGACCGTGACGAAGCGGTGGACCAGGCCTTCTTTGCCCGCCGCATCGCCCGGGCCCAGCAGGGCCGAGAATTCTTGATTGAGCGCGATGGCCTGACCGGCTACCGGCTGATCGCCGGGGAGTCCGACGGGCTGCCGGGGATCACCATTGACCGCTTCGGCGACGTGCTGGTGTGCCAGTTGCTGAGCGCCGGGGCCGAGGTGCAGCGGGAAACCCTGGTAGAGGTGCTCAAAGCCCAGTTCCCCCAGTGCGCCCTCTACGAGCGTTCCGATGTGGACGTGCGCAAAAAGGAGGGGTTGAAGCCGGTGAAGGGGCTGCTGCACGGCGAGCTGCCGGACCAGCCCATGGTGTTCGAGGAGAACGGCATCAAGCTTTTGGTGGACGTGGAGCACGGCCACAAGACCGGCGCCTACCTGGATCAGCGGGACAACCGCTGGGCCGCTGCCCGCTACGTGAAGGGCCAGCGGGTGCTGAACTGCTTCAGCTACTCCGGCGGTTTTGGCACTTACGCGCTTAAAGCCGGGGCCAAGGAGGTGATCAACGCCGACGTCTCCAAGCCCGCCCTGGCCCTGGCGCAGCAAAGCGCCGAGTTGAACGACCTGGACCTGACCCGGCTGAACAACGTCGAGGCGGACGTGTTCAAGCTGCTGCGCCAATACCGGGACAGTGGCGAGCAGTTCGACGTCATCATCCTGGACCCGCCGAAATTTGCCGACAACAAGGCCCAACTGCCCGGGGCCTGCCGCGGCTACAAGGACATCAACCTGGTGGCGATGCAGTGCCTCAAGCCCGGCGGCATTCTGCTGACCTACTCCTGCTCCGGTCTGATGGACGCGCCGCTGTTCCAGAAGATTGTGGCGGACGCGGCGCTGGACGCCGGCCGCGACGCGCAGATCCTGGAGAAGCTGACTCAGGCGGCGGATCACCCCATCGGCTCCGCCTATCCGGAGGGTTTTTACCTCAAAGGGCTGGCTTTGAGGGTCTGGTGAGCCCTGCTTGAGCCAGGTTTTGCCAATTTCCACGTAATTCGGGGTGTCACTCCCGGACTTGCGTGCTATAGTGCCTCTGGCTCCGCGCGATCGGAGCTAAGCATACGCAACAATTTGATACTGAACACTTCGCTCCATTGCTTTATTTGTAAGTCATGTTGCCCTGAAGCGCTTCACAGCCAAAACTCCCTGCTAAGCTCAGAGAGAATAGGCACAAATTGCGTGTTTGTTTCATTTTTCTTTTTCAGGAGACATCATGTCCAAAGCAACTGGTACCGTTAAGTGGTTTAACGACGACAAAGGGTTCGGCTTCATCACTCAAGACAACGGCGGCGCTGACGTATTCGTACACTTCCGCGCTATCCAAACCGAAGGTTTCAAATCTCTGGCTGAAGGCCAGCAGGTTGCCTTCGACATCGAGCAGGGCCCGAAAGGTCCTCAGGCTGCTAACGTAACCAAGATCTGATTGGTTGCCCGCAGTTAAAAAAGGCGCCTATGGGCGCCTTTTTTGTTGCTTTGTAACCGGTGCGAACCGGTTACTTGTCCTCGGGCAGTTCCACGTCCACCGTGTAGTGCCCCTCCAGCCAGTTACGGCCGATCAGCAGCTTGTAGGTCATGGGCCCCCGCTCTTTGAGGGTCACCAGAACACGACGCTCCTTGCCCTGCTCCCCGACGTTTAGCCAGACCACGTAGCGGTCTTCACTGCCCTGGGAGTTGCGGATGTGGCTCACCTCGGCGATCTCCGCCTCGATGGTGGCCGTCTCGCCCGCCTCATTACCGGTGTCGAAGCGGATGGTCTTACCGATGTTGTCGTCCCAGTCCTCGATCTTGCCCCCCACCACCGCCATGTTCTCGGCGTGGATGGAGGTCTTGGACGCGCCGGTATCAATTCGCGCCAGGAAACTCATCTGAGCTTCGGTCACATTAAGCCGGGCCACCGGACCAATCACCGATTTCTCTGCGCTAACGGCGTTGCCGCTCAGGCCCAACATCAAGCACGCCGCCAGGGCCGCTTTCCATCCTCTCATTGCTTTCTCCACAATCGAAACGTCAGCTTGGATTCACCAAGTGTTCAGCAGATTGTAGCGTAACACACTGTACCGAAAGCAAATGCCCAGTCACTCTGATGGTGACTGGGCGTCAAATCAATGCACTCGGTGCTGGACTTCCTGCGCACGCTGATAGCTGCCGGCCATGGCCACCGCCAGTTTGGCACTGGGCAGCGACAGGTCCATCTTCTCGTTGTAGAACTCGAACACTTCGGCCATCAACTCGGCCAGGGGCAGCTTCTCTTCGTCGGCCACCTGAACGGCAATGCCCAGGTCAAAGGCCACCGCCATATTGCAATCCCCCAGGGCCTCCAGGCTGTCGGTGTCCAAACTGGTGAGCATGCACAACCACATGGTGGCCACCAGGTGACTCGGCAGATTCTCCTGCCCGTCGTCGGCGTGACTCTCCAATGGCCCCACCGCCAACTTTGTATCCATACCTTCCTTCATAGACCCTCCCTAAAACCCGTCTTGCGCGGGCGCACATTCGCATTGTTGCTTTGTTAATCTTTTGTAGTGCACATTCACGGTACACCAGCACTGGGGACAAAGATAGTGTCATTTACCTCCACCAGCGGTTGGTTTCAGGGGATTTCACCCCTGGCGGGGGGGCCTCACAACCAGTAGACTTAGCGCCACCCCAACCCATTTCCCAACCTTATGTTGTTCATCTCCGACATCCACGGTGTCCTGCCGGCCCTGGAACGCGCCCTCGAACTGGGGGAGAAGCTCAAGTACAACCAACTGATCTTGCTCGGAGATCTGCTGAACCACGGACCGCGTAACCCGGTGCTGCCAGGCTACGATCCCGCCAAGGTGGCCGAGCGCCTGAACGGCTTTGCCGATCGCATCGTGGCGGTGCGCGGCAACTGCGACAGCGAGGTGGATCAGATGCTGTGTGATTTTCCAATAATGGCGCCATACAACTGGCTTATTATTGAGGGTCGCCGACTCTGTCTCACTCATGGTCACAGCTACCGCCCCGAATCCCTGCCCCCGCTGCGCTCCGGCGACGGATTCTGCTACGGCCACACCCACGTGCCGGTGGCGGACTGGATTGATGGGATCATGCACTTCAACCCCGGCTCCATTGCCCTGGGCAAAGGGGGTCACACCGAAAGCCTGGGCCACTTCGACGGAGAGCGTTTCCGGGTACTGGATCTCTCTGGCCGGGAACTGGCCAGCACGACATGGAAAGCACAATGAATTACGACACACTGATGGCCTCGCTGCCGGACTTTGCCGAGAAGGCCAGTCAACTGGCGGATCGCCTGGGGCTGTTACGGGCGGGCCTGGTGGCGGATCACATCGCCCTGAGGATCACCGAGCGTGCGGACGCCGAAGCCTTGAAGACGGCGTTTCTGGAGCGTGGCACCCTGCTCTCCGACAAGGCGATCAACGGCCGCCCGATTCTGCTCATTCAGCTGCACACCCCCATCCAGGTGGGCCCCTGGGCCATTGAGCTGGTGGAGCTGCCCTTCCCCGATGGCAAGAAGCGCCGGGATGGCTGGGAGCATGTGGAGCTGGTGTTGCCCTGCGATGCCACCGACAAGCATCAGATGCTCGAAGCGGTCAAAGGGATCCCGGCGATGATCGCCAAGTGGCCCGTACTCAAAGACGGCACCCTGGGGATCGAAATCAAGACCAGCTGCCCCAAGGGGGACGATGAGCCCCTGTCCAACCCCACGGTGGCCTTTCGCCACGAGGGGATCACCGTCAAGGTGCACCCTCACGACATGCGCGACATCCTCGGTCTGCGCCCGCCTCAGGCCGACGCCACCGCCTGAGCCAACCTCGCCAGGGCCGCCTCCAGTGTGGCCCTTGGGCAACCAAAGTTGAGCCGGGCGAACCCCGGCTCGGCGCGAAACTCGCTGCCATCCGACAGCCCCAGGCCATGGGCCTCCAGCACCTGGGCCGGTTTCTCCCACCCCAGCGCCCGACAATCCAGCCACGCCAGGTAGGTCGCTTCGGGCATCACCATGCGCACCCCAGGGATCGCGGCGATCCCCTCAGCCAGGTACTGGGCGTTGCCGTGCAGGTAGCCAAGCAGGCTGTCCAGCCAGGGCTCGCCCTCCCGGTAGGCCGCCTCCGCCGCCGCCATGGCCACCACGTTGCCGGCGGGCGTTTGTCCCCGCAGCCGGGTTTTCAGTTGGCGACGCAATCGATGACAGGGCACCACCGCCAGGGCGAAGGGCAAACCGGCCAGGTTGAACGCTTTGCCCGGGGAGATGAGGGTGATCACCCGCTCGGCGATCTCCGGGCACTGCTGGGCCAGGGGACGGTGGCGGGCGCCGGGGGATAACAGCAGATCCCCGTGAATGTCGTCTGAGATCACCGTCAGCCCGTGCACCTGCACTCGCTTAGCCAGGCCCTGGTACTGGGCAAGGTCGAAGCGGCTGCCAATAGGGTTGTGGGGGTTACTGAGCAGCACGGTGTTGGCACCGGCAGCGATGGCCCGATCCAAAGAGGCCAAATCCCAGGTGCCCCCCTCGGTGATGTCGAACGGGGTGGCCGGCAGCGACAGGTTCTCCGCCACCTGAGCCAGGGGGTCATACACCGGCGTGGGCCAGGTCAGGTGGGGGGCCAGCTCCAGGGCGCGCACCGCCAGATTGGCCCCGGGGATCACCGCCGGCAGGGGCACCAGGTGGGCTGTGGGCACCGTCCAGTCCCAGCGACGCTTGAGCCACTCAGACGCCGCCTCCAGCAAACTGGGGGGCACGGCGGCGTAGCCGAACACCCCGTGTCGGGCCCGCGCTTCGATCGCCTGTTGAATGGGCGGCGCCACGGCAAAGTCCATGTCCGCCACCCACAAGGGCAGCACATCCCGCCCTCGGTATCGGCCCCACTTGATGGAGTCGCTCTGGGTGCGATCCACCCCCTGGTCAAAGTTCCACGCCATCTCTCTCTCCCTTTTCGGCTCCCAATCACATTTTTACAACCTTTGCGCAACAGGCTTTGATCGGGATCATGGGGCCCCGGGCGGCAACGGGTTAGGGTGTGCTCAAGCCCCATCGCACTAAGGAGTTTCCCATGGCCCATTGGATGAACCTGATTATGGAAAGCCCGGTTGGCTGGATGTCCCTGCTGGTCATCCTCGCCACCTGCGGCGTTGTTGGTTACATCGGCTGGCTGTTCTGGACCAAATCCGCGCAGCCGGGTCAGTAACTAGTTGCCCTTGGGCATCGGCCCCACCAACAGGGCCGGGTCCAACCGTTCCTGGTGCCAGTTCAGGCGCCAGTCCAGATGGGGACCGGTTACCCGGCCGGTCGCCCCCACTTCTGCGACCACCTCCCCCTGCTTCACTTCGGTTCCCGGTTCCACCAGCAGCTTGTGCAGGTGGATAAAGGTGGAGCTCACCCCGAAGCCGTGGTCGATGATCAGGGTACCGCCGGAGTAGAACATGTCCGGTACGGCCAGGGTGATCACCCCATCCGCCGGCGCCACCACCGGCGTACCGGTGGGCGCCGCCACGTCCACCCCAAAGTGGGGGTTGCGAGGCTCCCCATTGTAGAACCGCTGGCTGCCGTACACCCCGGTGATGCGGCCGTGCAGCGGCCAGATGAACGCCTGCTGCCAATCGGTACGGGTTTCGAACCGCTCCCGCGCTGCCCGGGTCTGACGGGCGTCCTCCTGGGCCCGGGCCACATCTTCGGGGTTGGGTTCCATGATGCGCCGGGCGATCCCCTCGATGCGCTGAATCTTGTACTCACGCTCAGCGAGCACCACCGGGTAGTCGAGCTTCTCGCCATCGGCGAAGTGCAGCGTCAGGGTGTGCTCCAAAGCCGCGTCCCGGCCAAAGCCCATCACAAAGTGGCCATCGGTCGTGCTGGGCAGGGGCTGGCCATTGAGCCAAACCTGGGTACCCGGGTCGGTCTGCCCCCGCAGCAGACTGCCCTGGGTCAGGTCGCCCTCCAGGGCCACCCGAGACGCTAACCCCTCCTGGGAGTAGGTGAAAAAACTGATTATAAACAGTGAGCTTAGCCAGAGTTGGCGAACCATCAAACCGCTCCTTAGATGGGCAATACGCGCGTAAAGCGCTATTATAGGCTCCGTCCTCATCCCCACAATAAGACTGATTGACTCATGACCCCTACCCTGATCACCAACGCCGAAATCCTCAATGAAGGGATCCGCCAGCAGGGCGACCTGCTCATCCGCAATGGCCGCATCGAACAGATCGCCGGTCAAATCACTGCCCCGGCGGATGCCAAGGTGGTGGATGCCAGTGGCAAACTGCTGATCCCCGGCATGATCGACGACCAGGTGCACTTCCGTGAGCCCGGCCTGACGCAAAAAGGCAGCATGGCCACCGAGTCCCGCGCCGCCGTCGCCGGGGGCATCACCAGCTTTATGGAGATGCCCAACGTCAATCCCCAGACCACCAACGCCGAAGCGCTGGAAGCCAAGTACAACCGTGCTTCCGAAGTGTCCGTGGCCAACTACGCCTTCTACCTGGGCGCCACCAACGACAACCTGGAAGACATCAAGGCGCTGGACCCCAACGCCGCCTGTGGCGTCAAGGTGTTTATGGGCGCCTCCACCGGCAACATGCTGGTGGACAAGGAGGAGATCCTGGACGGGATCTTCGCCAATGCCCCGACCCCCATCGCCACCCACTGCGAAGACACCCCGATGATCGCGGCCCTCGAAGAGGCCGCCCGGGCCAAGTATGGCGAAGCCGTGCCGATGAAACTGCACGGTGAGATCCGCTCCCGCGAGGCCTGCATCAAGTCCACCAAACTGGCCATCAGCCTGGCCAAAAAGCACGGCAGCCGACTGCACGTGCTGCACATCTCCACCGCCGATGAACTGGCCCTGTTTGAAGCGGGCAAGAGCCTTGACTGCCTGAGCAAGGCGAACATCACCGCCGAAGCCTGTGTGCACCACCTGTACTTCTCCGACGGCGACTACGACCGCCTGGGCGCCCAAATCAAGTGCAACCCCTCCATCAAGACCGAGCGGGACCGCACTGCCATCCTGGATGCCGTGCGTCGCGACGTCATCGACATCATCGCCACCGACCACGCCCCCCACACCTGGGATGAGAAACAGGGCACCTACTTCAAGGCCCCCTCCGGTGTGCCGCTGGTG
Organism: Ferrimonas balearica; assembly: GCF_019802085.1. Lineage (GTDB taxonomy): Bacteria > Pseudomonadota > Gammaproteobacteria > Enterobacterales > Shewanellaceae > Ferrimonas > Ferrimonas balearica_B. Next base: position 880,924 of record NZ_JAHVHV010000001.1, on the reverse strand, counting down.
CAGCACGCCCTGCTCTCCCTGTTCGAGCACTACCACAACGGCGATCTCAGCCTGGACACCATCGTCCAGAAAACCAGCCACGCCGTGGCGGAGCGCTTCAACCTCAAAGATCGCGGCTACCTGCGTGAAGGCTACATGGCGGATCTGGTGCTGGTGGACCTGGATCGCCCCTACCCGGTGACCAAAGAGAACCTGCTCTATAAGTGCGGTTGGTCCCCCTTCGTGGGCAGCACCCTGCGCTCCACCATCGCCGGTACCTGGGTCAATGGCCTGCAGGTGTTCGACGGCCAACACGCCACCACCGAGGCGCTGGGTCAGCGTCTGGCTTTCAATCGCTAAGCGGCAATATGGCAAAAGAAAAGGCGCGGGTTACCGCGCCTTTTTTGTGCCCTGGGGTGGGGCGAACCAGTGGGGAAATTGGGCTTCCAGCTCCGCTCGGTAGGTGTCCCCCACCGGGATGCGGATCAGGTGCAGCAGCAGCTCCACCCGGCCATTGCGTTTACGCCTGACGCCGTGCACCCGGTTGGGGTTCACCAGGTAGGAGCGATGCACCTGGACCAGGTCCGGATGCAGATAGCGGTGGACCATCTTCAGGGGGATGTAGAGCAGCTCTGTCTTCTCCTGATGGCCCCATATCACCTCGGAATACTGGTTGGCGCCATTGATGTAGAGGATCTGGTCCAGTTGCTCCCGGAGTCGGCCCAGGTAGCTGGCCTGCTGGAGGTTGGGGTAGGACTGGCGACAGGCCACCAGCACCGATTTGACCGACTCGAAGCGCGCCTGGATCCACCCCTGCTGGGGCAGACTCTGAGCCAGGTGGACCCGCAAAACACACTGGGGCACCGTCTGCCAGCACAGCTCCAGTGCCCCATCGGAGGGCGTCGCACTGGGGGCCTTTCGGCTCTCCGCCGCTTGGATGCACACCTCGATGCGAGCCACGTCCAGCCAGCGCGAGACAAAGTCGCAGCACAGGCGGGCCTGATCCCGAGGTTCGGCCGTGCGGATAAGCTGGGCGGTCAGCTCGGCCATCTGTTGCTCGAATCGCCGCGCCACCTGCTGAGCCAGCCAGGCCCACACCCTGGGGGCAGGTTCGCTCTCCATCGCCTCGGGCAGCCACAGCAGCTGTTCAGGCGCAAAGCGGCCCTGGGCCTGCCAGCGCGCCAGGGTCGACTGCCACTTCGCTCGTGCGGATCCGGGAGCCAGGATAAGGCTGCGACTGAGATCTCGCGAGGGATGGTCATCATCGCGCTTTGGAAAGGCCAGGGGATGGCAGGGCCAGAAGCCGGTCAGGGGGCCACGCAACTGGGGCAGCGCGATAAGCACAAGATCGAACGGTGGGGCGCTCTGGCTTTGGGGCGGCCAGCACCAGGGGGCCGAGCCCACACCGGCCAAGGGCATCCCTTCTGTCTCCTTCGCATGCTCCGTCATGCTCAACTCCTTTCCTTGCGACTCAACCCCCACCGGTCAGCGGAAGCGTTCTCCCCTTACCTCGAGCGGTCGCCATGGAACCCCCATCTCGCCCGCTTCTGGACGCGGCGCCAGGCCACGGCAGCATTTATCGCCAATATTCATGAAGATATCAGATATTGTTACCATTCTGGGTGGACCAGAGCCCGCCACCTTTCCACAGCGGCATCGCCTGGATGAGCCAACTGGGGCACCGAGGTATCCCCCGTCCCGCTGACCCCTTGCCGCCCCATGGTCAGCCCGCCCTGATAGCAAGCGCGCTCAGCGCTGATCGTACGCCGTCAGTGGGCCGTCGACGCCCGTCCCCGGCATTGGACTCACCCTGAGTCAGCTGGGGGACCGGTTGACTCAATTTGGTGCAATAGCCCCTTGATTTGTTAACAGGATTTCTCTCCTGCCGATTCTGTCCTGCTCTGTTTTCTCACCCCTCTACCACAGCCCACTCTGCCTGACCTCCACTTTCTGGCCAAAGATCCTGATCACCGCACCCCGACCTCGAATAATACACAAAACCCATAAGGTACTAATGTTCAATGCATTTTAAATTTTTGAAACATTTAAATAACATCGATTGGCGCTCTTTTCGACGCGACAACGACAACAACCATTCCTAGGTAGATGTGCCGGTCCATCACCCCTGGTGGCTCGGGTGCCGCAAGGATGCAGGAGAACCAATGTTCAAGGAAAACAAACTCAATAGAGCGATCCAAATCGCCATGATCCTGGGTGCCAGCGGCCTGGCTGCGCCGGCTTGGGCCGAAGAGGTGCAAACCGAAGCGGAGGCCGATGAGGTTGAACGCATCGCCGTCACCGGCTCTCGAATCAAGCGCATCGGCGATCTGGCTCCGACCCCGGTCACCGTCATCACCGGCGCCGACATGGCGGATGCGGGGATCACCAACGTTGCCGACATCCTCAACCAGCTGCCCTCCTCCACCGTGGGCCTGTCACCGGAAACCTCCAACAACTTCATCTTCGCCAGCGGCCTGAACAAGACCAACCTGCGGGGCCTGGGCTCCGATCGGACCCTGGTGCTGGTGAACGGTCGCCGTTTCGTTGCCGGCTCCAACGGTGACTCTGCGGTGGATCTGAACACCATCCCCACCGCCATGGTGGAGCGCATCGAAGTGATCACCGGCGGTGCCTCCGCGGTGTACGGCTCCGACGCCATCGCCGGGGTGGTCAACATCATTACCCGAAAGAATGTTGAAGGCTTCGAACTGGACGCCTCATACATACAACCGGAGCAAAGTGGCGGCGAAGAGAGCCAGTTCTCCTTCACCTACGGTGGGGAGTTCCTGGACGGGCGCATCAACACCATCTTCAACGCTACCTACGCCGAGCAGAAGCAGCTGCGCGCCTCCGAGCGAGATTTTCTCGATAACCCGGTGGGCAGCATCTACAACCCGGATCCGGACGGCCCGGTGCGCATCCAGTACGAGGGGCGCAAGCCGCTCTCCTGGATCAACGAGGCGGGCACCTTCTTCAGCCCCGTGGGCCAGTTCACCTTCGACGATAACGGCAACATGATCCCCTTCGACTACGGTGAAGGGCGCATCGAAGGCCCGGGCAACAACGGCAACTACTGTGGCCCCAGCTGTGCCGGTTACGATCCCATCGACTACGACGTGATCCGGACCCCACTGGAGCGCTGGGTGTTCACCCTGAACACCGACATCGCCATCAACGACGACCACACCATCGTCACCGAGCTGACCTACGTCGACTACGACTCCCACGGCGAAAGCACCCCGGTGTTCCACACCTTCAACCCCATCTACGCCGACAACGCCTTCCTGCCGGACGACACCCGTCAGCTGCTTGAAGACGCCGGCATGGGCGGCTTCCACCTCTACCGCATCGACACCGAGTTCGGTAACCGGACCTACAACCAGAACCGGGAAACCTTCCGCTACATGGTGGGTGTGGAAGGGGTCCTGACCGACACCTGGGACTACGGCGTTTACTACCAGAACGGCAAACTGGACGAGACCACCGTCTGGGAAGGTCAGATCTGGAATGACCGCTACTACCAGGCCACCGATGCCGTGTTCGACGCCGATGGCAACATCGTCTGTCGTGACCAGTCCAACGGCTGTGTGCCCCTGAACATCCTGGGCGTGGGCCAGGCCAGCCAGGCCGCCATCGACTGGGTGGGCACCACCGCCGGCCGGACCGCCGAGACCAAGCAGCAGAGCCTCAGCGCCTTCGTCGCCGGCTCCCTGTTTGAGCTGCCCGCCGGTTACGTCAGTGCCGCCTTCAGCGCCGAGTACCGTGAAGAGGAAGCCTCCTCCAACCCGGATGAGGCCCTGGTCAACAATGAAATTTTCGGTAACCAGTCCCTGCCGATGTTCGGTGAGTACGACGTGACCGAGCTGGCGGCGGAGGTTTCCGTGCCCCTGCTGGCCGACGTCCTGCTGGCCCACGAGCTGACCTTCGAAGCGGCCTACCGCTGGATGGACTACAGCACCGTGGGTGACGAGGACGCCTGGAAGCTGGGCCTGAGCTGGTCCCCCATCAAGGACCTGCGTTTCCGTGCCACCCGCTCCAAGTCCGTGCGCGCTGCCAACATCGGTGAGATGTTCGATCCCGGCGGTCAGACCTTCGCCAGCTTCACCGACGTCTGTGACGCCATCAACATCGAGCTGGGCCCGGATGAGAACCGTAAGGCCAACTGTCGCGCCGCCGGCCTGCCGGCGGGCTGGAACCCCAGCGACGAGTGGTACCAGAGCAGCCGCCCCGGCACCATCGAGGGTAACCCGGATCTCTCCCCGGAGATCTCCAACGACGTGACCGTCGGTTTCGTCTACACCCCCTCCTTTGCCGAAGGCCTGTCCCTGACCGTGGATTACTGGGACTTCGACATCGATGACGCCATCACCTACATCGGTGTGGGCACCGCAGTGCGCTACTGTTACGACTCCTCCTCTCTGGACAACCCCTTCTGTGAGCTGTTTGAGCGCAGCGCGGAGAACGGCGACATCGTCGACTTCACCCAGAAGCCGGTAAACGCCGCCACCTTTAAGGTGACCGGTCTGGACATTGAGACCCAGTACGACATCGAAACCAGCGTGGGGGATTTCTACGTCCACCTGTTGGCCACCTACCTGGACCAGTGGAAGTTTAACCCCACCGGGTTCGAGGGTGACGAGATGAACGACGTGGGCGAGTACACCGATCCGCGCTGGAAGGGCCGGTTCACCTTCGGCTGGCACTACGATGCCCTGCTGCTGGAGACCATCGCCAACTACCGCCACCACGCCGTTGCCGATAACGACTGGGAGCCAGAGTTCAACAACTACAATGACATCCCGTCCCACACCACCTGGGACTTCACCGGCCGTTACGACATCACCGACAGCCTGCGCATCCGCTTCGGTGTGTTGAACGCCTTTGACAAGGTGCCGCCCCGTACCCCCTACACCTACGACGGTGCGGGTTACTACGACACCCAAGGTCGCGCCTACTTCCTGGGGGCCAACTACAAGTTCTGACCAGGGACTGCGACACATCCTTGGGCGCCCTTCGGGGCGCCCTTTTTTGTCGGTGACAATGAAGTCGAGGCAAGCTCAGTGCGGGGAGAGGAAAAAGCGTGGGGCTGGCAAGGCCAGGAGTGCTAAGGGTTTTCGGCCTGGGCCGCGAGGATCTGCGCCAGGCGCGTCTCACTGTCCGGGTGGCTGCTCAGCCAGTCCCCAAGCGCGCTGTCCTGATGCAGCACCTCGAACACCCGCTCGGCGCCGTTCAGGTGGCCGTAGTGCTTGAGCAGGGTTTCGATGGCCCGGGCGTCCGCCTCCAGCTCCTGCTGGCGCCCCATGCCCAGCTGGGTCGCCGCCGCGGTCAGCTCCAGCAGTCGGGTGTCGCTGCCGGCCAGGGCCGCCCATACCAGGGCCACGGCGCTGTGGCCCAGCAGGTTCTCCATCACGTCTCGGCTTCGGATGTGGGCCACCTCGTGGGCCAGAACAAAAGCCACCGCCACCTCGTTATCCAGCGCGTCCACCAGACCCTCGTAGATGAGGATCTCCCCCCCAAGCCCGGCCATGGCGTTGAGCACCTCCCCGTCGGCCAGGGTCAGGTGGACGCTCATCCCCTCGGGCAAGGGGTCGGCCGCCAGCAGATCGGCCAACAGCGTCTGAAGCGCGCGCTGCTTCGAGAGATCATCATGGGATTGGTGCCAGCCGGGAGCCAGGTTTTGCTCCCAGGCAAAGGGCACAAAGCGGGCCAGGCTGTGGCCCAGCAGCATCAGCGCCAGGGTGAGGGCCACCAGCAGCCCAATCGCGGCCGCCCCCAGCCAGGCGAACTCGGCCAGGGGGTGCTGGTCACTGACGTTGTTCTCCGGCGGTGGCCGGTTCTCAAACCGGCTCATGCTGGGGGATCACCGCCGTCCCGTAGGCGTACACCTCCACCGAGACCTGCTGATCCCGCGCGCCCTTGGTGATGGAGGAGGTCTCCAGGCGGACATTGAACACCGCTGTGGCCCCCAGGGCCTGGGCTTCGCGCTTCATCCGCAGCAAAGATTCCCGACGCGCTCGCTCAATCAGCGACTCGTAGGCGGTCACCCGCCCGCCGAACAGGTTGCGCAGGGCCGCGGCGATGGTTTTAAAGTAGTCCACCGCCACCACGGTGTTGCCCCCCACCAGCTGCACCCGGCAGGGCTGGAACTGCTCGGGGATCCGCTTATCGGAGAAGGTGAGCAGCGATTGCAGTTCGGCCTCCCCTTCGCGAAGCCGGCGAAAGTGGCTGCGTTCGGCATGACGACCAAAGAGGTAGCCGATGACGATAAGCGCCAGGGTAATGAGAAGTGCTGTCATCGCCCTACTCCACCACCACCGCGGTGCCGTAGGCGAACAGCTCCGCCGCTCCGGAGGTGACCGAGGAGGTGGAGAAGCGCACGTTGATCACCGCGTTGGCCCCGATGGCCTGGGCCTGCTCCACCATACGACCGGTGGCCTCCTCCCGGGCCTCGTTCAACAGCTCGGTGTACCCCTTAAGCTCACCGCCAACGATGTTCTTAAGGCCGGCCATAAAGTCCCGTCCCACGTGCTTGGCGCGCACCGTATTGCCCTGGACCAGGCCCAGGTGCTGCACCACGGTTTTACCGGGGATGGTCTCGATGTTGGTGATGATTAATTCCACGTCTGCGCGTCCTGTTATGGGAAAACTCCAAGATAACAGAGCCTTGTATTAAGGCCTAGACACAAAAAAGGCCGGGCTGATGCCCGGCCTTGGTCCGCCCAAACGGGCTTAGAAGATGAGGTGCGCCATCAGGGCAATCACCGGCAGCGCCACCAGGGTCCGCAGCAGGAAGATGACACACAGCTCCCACAGCTTCACCGGCACCTTGGAGCCCAGCAGCAGCGCGCCGATTTCGGACATGTAGATAAGCTGAGTCACGGACAGCGCAGCGATGACGAAACGGGTCACGTCGCTGTTGATCCCCTCCGCCAGGATGGCCGGCAGGAACATGTCGGCGAAGCCCACCACCATGGTCTGGGAGGCCGCGGAGGCTTCCGGGATCTGCAGCAGCTCCAGCAGGGGTACGAAGGGGGCGCCCAGGATGCTGAACAGCGGAGTGTACTCGGCCACGATAAGGCCCGCGGTACCGATGGCCATCACCACAGGCAGCACGCCGAAGATCATGTCGATGGCGTTGTGCACCCCTTCCCGGGCCACGTCACCGGCGCTTTTGATCTTGCTCGCCCGGGCCAGGGCCAGCTTGTAGCCGTAGCTGAAGCTGTTCTCACCGGCGGGGATCACCTCTTCATCGCCGGTCCGGCTCTGGCCGTTGACGAACTGGTCCTTCTTGTTGGACAGCGGCGGCAGACGCGGCACCACGATGGCGCACACGATGCCGGAGAGGCAGACGGTGGCCAGGAAGGGCAGGAAGTAGGCTTCCAGACCCACGGTGCCGATCACCACCAGGGAGAAGGTGATGGAGACGATGGAGAAAGTGGTGCCGATCACCGCCGCTTCCCGCTCGGTGTAGTGGCCCTGCTCGTACTGCTTGGAGGTCATCAGTACACCCACGGAGCCGTCACCCACCCAGGAGGCGAAGCAATCCACCGCGGAACGACCGGGCAGGTTGAATACCGGCCGCATCAGCTTGGTCATCAGGGTGCCCACCATCTCCAGCAGGCCGAAGTTGACCAGCAGCGGCAGGAACAGACCGGCAAAGAGGAAAACGCAGAACAGCAGCGGTGCCAGGTCGTTCAGCACCAGGCCACCGGTGTCACCGGAGTGCACCGCCTCGGGCCCCACGGAGAAGAAGGTCAGCAGCACGAACACCGCGCCCATCACCCGGGTGGCCGCCCACAGCGGGGTGACGTTCAGCAGGTTGTTGGCGAAGGGGTGGTTGAGGATGACCGCCGGTTTGGCCAGCTTGGTCACCAGGGTCATCACCGCGGAGGCGACGATCACAAAGGTTACCAGGGCCACGCCCAGGCTGTCCATCTGACCCAGAAGGCCCTTGGCCAGTACGGCCACCGGGATGGTCAGGGTGTCATTCACCGACACCGGGGTCATGAACAAAAAGACCCCCACCAGGGATGGCAGGAGGAACATCAACAGGTTCCGGGTGGACTTAACGTCCTGAATTTCAATCGTCTGCTCGTTATTCACGGGTTCAACCCTCTTATTCGTACTGCTCGGCTCGGACGGGGTGTTGTCTAAACCACATGAATGTTTATTCACTGTGGGGCGTTGACGGGGCACAGAGTACCCCTAACCCGTTCGATTGAAAAGCCCCGAAGCACGACTCAAGCGTGACCTGGATCACATATATTTATTCACCCAAAGTGGGTAGTGATTCACCCGACTGTTGAATGAATGGGAATCACTGCCCCTCGCCGGAGCCCAGCCGGCGCTTCAGCTGATCCAGCAGGTTCGGCGGGACACCGTGGATGGTGAGGGTGTCGCGGTGGGGATCCCACTGCACCCGCTCGCCCAGGTGTTGTGCATCGAAACTCACTGACACCCCACCGCCGGTGCCGCTGAACTTTTTCAGCTGGCGCAGTGTGGGCTGGTCCGCCGGGAACTCGTCCTCCAGCTCATAATCGCCGCTGGAGGTGAACTGATAGAAGGCGTCCAGCCCCTGGTCCGCCATCTCATCGGAGACGTCCTTCATCTGGATGGGCTCCCCCACCGCCACCTGACCCTTGCAGTAGTCAAACACCGAGTCACGCACCTGCTGACGCTCGGACTTGTCCAGCTCGGAGTCGGAAACGAAGTCCTCCACCGCTTTCATCAGCTGCTTATTCTGCGCCTTGGCATCGACCCCTTCGACACACCCCATAAAATCGAGGAAGAAATCCGCCACCTTGCGCCCCGCCCGCCCCTTAACAAAGGTCAGGTACTTCTTGGAGGTGGGATCCGCCTGCCATTCGGTCAGATCCACCCGGGCGGCCAGCTGCAGGTTACTCAAGTCCAGATGCTCGCTGCCATGCACCTCCATCTCGTCGGAGACCGACACCGAGGGCTTGGGGGAGAGCAACGCCACGAACAGGTAATCGGAGGCCACGTGGTTGTAGGCGGCCATCAGCAAGTAGCCACCGGTGGCAAAGTCGTACTTGCCCAGCTCCTGGCCCAGCAGTTGACCCGCCTCAGCGGTGAACTCGACGAACCCCCTTTCACCGGCGCGCCAGGCGGTCATCGCCGCCTTGAACGCCTCGTTGGCCTCGCCCTGGGGCTCGCCATCCTCGCCGGCGGGCACACCGAAGTGGCCATAGCCCTTGCCAGCCTTGGCGGTGTAGAGCCGATGCAGCTCGCCCACCAGATCATCCAGGGCGTTGGAGTGGCTCAGGGGTTGGGGGCGCAGCTTGCATTGCAGCTGCCCGTCGTCGGCGCGGATCACCGCATGGAGGATGGCTTGATCGATCTTCAGACTCATAACACCAGCACGATAGTGGGCACAAAGGGGGACATTATAAGGGCCCACCCGGGAAGGGCACCGCTTTTTTACCCCTCGCCGCCTAAGCCCCTGTGCTCGCGGTCAAATCCCCACCCGGGGTACGGGCAAAGGCGCTGGCCGCCACCGGGTCGATTGGGTACAATCCCGCGCCTGCCCCGGGGAGTGTCATACTTGCCCTGGCCCCCTATCCATCACCGAACACAGGATTTCCCATGGCTATCGTATCCAAATACAGCAATCAACAGGTGGAAGAGCTGATGCACGAGCTGCTGCTGGTGCTGGAGAAGCACAACACCCCGACGGATCTGGCGCTGATGGCCCTGGGCAACACCGCCACCGTGCTGATCAACGATAAGGTGGCCCCCAACGCCCGTGGGCCTTTGGCCGACCAGTTTGCGCAGGCGCTCAAAGCGTCGGTAAATGCCCGCAGCGATGGCTAACTGACTGAATTTCCGTTCTGGATCTGTCGTTTCTTTCCCCTTAGGATAAGCAGTACCAACAGGCGCCGAGCCAGCGAATGCACGCACAGGATCAACAAAGGGACAAGGTGTCACAGCTCGTGCTGTGGGGGCACTGGTTCACCTTTTTCAACATGATATTGGCGATGCTCATCGCCACCCGCTACGTCATCACCGACGGCTGGCCCGACACCCTGCTGGCTCAGGCCTACCTGATGGCCAACCTGGTGGGGCATTTTGCCTTTGTCAGCTTCGCGGTCTACCTGCTGGCGCTGTTCCCCGTCACCCTGTTGCTGCCCTTCTCCCGCGTACTGCGCGGCTATGCGGCGGTGGTGGCCACCTTGGCCCTCAGTGCCCTGCTGTTCGACACCCTGGTGTTCGATCATTACCGCCTGCACCTCAACCCCTTCGTGCTCGACGTGGCGGCCACGGATCTGCTGGCCCTGCTCAATACCCCGCTGCTGGTGGCCGGGCCCGTGCTGCTGCTGGTGCTGGAGCTGACCCTGGCCAACGCCCTGTGGAAACGCCTGCATCGGGTGCGCCGGCGCAAGCTGGGCGGCAAGGTGGTGGGCACCCTGGCGGTCTGTTTCTTTGCCACCCACTTTATTCATATCTGGGCCGACGCCACCGTCTACCGGCCCATCACCCAGCAGGACGACATGTTCCCGCTCCACTACCCGGCCACGGCGAAAAGCTTTATGACCCGCCAGGGGCTGGTGGACGAGGAGAGCCTGTTCGAGGCGGAGCGCCTGGCGCCCCCCACCAAACAGCTGCGTTATCCGCTGTCGCCGCTGCAGTGTCGCGCCCCCTCCACCCCCAACATCCTGCTGGTGACCGTGGAGGCCTGGCGGGCGGACATGGTGGACAGCGACACCATGCCCAACTTGATGGCCCTGGCGGACACCGCCCACTGGTTCCCCCGCCACTACAGCGGCGCCAACCAGTACCACAACGGTCTCTACAGCCTTTTCTACGGCATGTTGCCCGCCTACGAGTCCTCCCTCACTGCCGACAAGAAGGCGCCGGTGCTGGTTGAGCAGCTGGCCCAGGCCGGGTACCAGATGAGCGCCTTCGGCGATGACAGTCTGCCAAGTCTGCGCAACCTGGCGGCCACCATGGAATACTTCGAGGTGCCGGCCCAGCAACACCAGGACAACATGGCGGAGATGGACATCGACACCACCGACGCCGTGCTGACGCACCTGGCCCAGGCTGACGGCCCGCAGTTCACCCTGGTCTCCTACCGGGCGCCGGCCTACTACAGCACCCCGGTGGGCTCCGTGGGGATCCCCAGTGTCCAGCCGGACCTGCGCCTCAATGTGGCCGAGCGGGTGCTCTACAACCAGTACCGCCAGTCGCTGCACTTTGTCGACGTGGAGCTGGCTCGGCTGCTCGAAGGGGTGGACGACCAGACCCTGGTGATCATTACCGGCACCCATGGCCAGCTGTTCACCACCAACCCCAGCAGCAACGCGTCGCGCAACTTCTCCGCCGGTGCCACCCAGGTGCCCATGCTGATCCGCTCCCAGGGCAACGCCCCGTGGCGCGCCACCCACCAGAGCAGCCATTACGGCCTGGTGGGTACCCTGATGAGCCGGATCCTGGGGTGCGAAAACGCCATCCAGTCCTACAGCCTGGGGGACAACCTCTACCAGCCGCCGTCCCACCCCTTCCTGGTGATCGGCAACGACCGCTTCTTTGCCATTCGCAGCGCCAAGGCGGTCACGGTGATCGACAAGCACGGCGACTACCGGGTCTACAACGCCGAGTACCAGCGTCGCCGTGATGCGGGCCTGGATGTGCAGACCTTGCTGGGGGTCATGGAGGAAGGACGGCGATTTCTTGCCCGCTAACGCGGCCATTGGCCAAAGAAGCGACGCTTGAACCGACGCCCGCTTGCAATTGCCGTCAGGAAACGTATTATGGCCCCCGTTGTCGGCCAGTAGCGCAGCCTGGTAGCGCACCGTCATGGGGTGTCGGGGGTCGGAGGTTCAAATCCTCTCTGGCCGACCACTTTTAAGAGAAAAGCTCTAACCGAAAGGTTGGAGCTTTTTTCATTTCCGACCCAGCAAGCCTATTGGCTTGCGGTCGGACCGAGCGTCGGCCGGGTCAAATCCGCTCTGGCCGACCACTTTTAGGGGAAAAGCTCTAACCGAAAGGTTGGCGCTTTTTTCGTTTCCGACCCAGCAAGCCTATTGGCTTGCGGTCGGACCGAGCGTCGGCCGGGTTAAATCCTCTCTGGCCGACCACTTTTAAGAAAAAACCGGTTCACGAAAGTGAGCCGGTTTTTTTGTGCCTCCTCCCCAGCAAGCTTTCAGCTTGCAGTCGGACCGAGCGTCGGCCGGGTTAAACCCTCTCTGGCCAACATCCTCTTAAGAGAAAAGCTCTAACCGTAAGGTTGGCGCTTTTTCGTTTGTGACCCTGCAAGCTTTCAGCTTTCGGTCGGACCGAGCAGCGCCTGAAGCCGCGCTGTTAAACACAAAAGCGCCCACCGATTGGTGAGCGCTTCTCTTTGCCATTGCCGTGGCGTTGACGGTAAACGGCTTTGCCTTTGGGTTAGCCCCGGCGACGCCAGCCCAGGGTCAGCAGGCCCATCAGGGTCAGCCAGCCCAAGGCACCGCCACCGGACCCACTGCTGGTGTCCGTCTCGGGCTCAGTGACCGCGGCAAAGTTCAGGGTGCCACTTTGCTCGGCCACGCCGCCAGGGCCACTGAGCTCCAAGCGCCACTGGTACTCGCCCGGCGCATACTGGTGCTGCACGCTGGCGCCGCTGAGCACGGTGCCGTCCCCCAGGGTCCAGCGGTAGTCGTTGATGCGGTTTTGACTGCCACTGGCATCGAAGCTGCACAGGGCCTGCTGACAGTCCACCGTCACCTCGGCCAGCGGCGGTGCCACCACCACCTGAGTGCCGCTGATCTGCGCGCTGTTACCCTGGGTGTCCTCCACCGTCAAGGTCCAGTCGTAGCTGCCATCCAGGGCAAACTGGTGAGTCAGCTGCGCCCCTTCGTACTGCTCGCCCTCCAGTTGCCAGCGGTAAGCCACCAGTTCACCCACGGCGGCGCTGCTGCCGCTGCCATCAAACTCGCAGGCCCCCGAATCACAGCGCACCACGGCCACCGCCTTGGGCGGCTCCGCCTCGCTGACCGACAACAGGTACTCCACCGTGCCCGTGGCGCCCTGGTCGTCCACCACGGTCAAACGCACCGGGAACTGGCCCCCGTTGCGGAACTGGTATTCGCTGTTGGCGCCGGTACCGGGGAAGGCCCCGCTGCTGAAGGCCCACTGGTACTCCAGAATCTCGCCATCCACATCGAAGCTGTCGGAGGCGTCAAACTCACACAGCAGCCCGCGGCACTGGTAGGCGAACTGGGCCACCGGCGCCCCGTTCTGGCTGCCAGCATCCCCCACCTGAAGGTGGGCAGCCTGCATCGGCCCCCAATGCCCCAGGGCGTTCTGTGCCTGAACGTAGAGGGTGTGGCGGCCCGGCTCCAGACCCTCGGTGCTGAAGCTGGCCCAGCCGCGGCCGTGATCCTCGCTCCAGGGTCCGGCCACCGGGCTCAGCGCCACGGGGACCGCCGCCTCATCAAACAACGGGGTGTTGAGGCTGTAGCGCATCGCCTGCAGCCCGTTGCCGATGGCCGGATCGTCGAAATCGGTCTGGTAACGGGCATCGTCCGCCCACACCTCCAGGGTAACGGTCTGATCCGGCCCCAGCTGCGGGTTGGACTCGCCGTTCAGGCTCAATCCGGTCACCTCAGGGCCCATGGGCCACTGGTAGGGTGCCCGGGCCACTTTGGCCGCGTATTTGAGCACCTCGATGTTCTGGTCCCGGATGTGGTTTTCGTAGTAATCGCACTGCTCAAAGAAGTCGGTGCCCAGTTCGATGGTGAAGTGGGCGATCCCCAGCTCTCCGTAGCTCACGCTCTCACTGGTGCCGTCGGTCTCGTACAGGCCGATGGACTGCTTGGGGGTGTAGTCGTTAAGCAGCGCCATCTTGCGAGCCAGCCGCTCCAGTTGGTCGGCATTGGCGGCGCGCTCCTCGGTGTGGCCCCAGGGATAGAGCACCAGACGACCGTAGGAGTGGATATCCAGGTGCATCCCCTGGGTGTCCAGGGGCGCGGCATCGCTGTCCAGCTCACCACGACGGCTGGAGAACAACCCGCGCAGATACCCCTCCACTGCCTGAGTCTCCGGCTCAGACGCGGCGGTGGGCCCACGGAACACCGCCGAGCATTGGTTCGAGGAGGAGCCGTCCCGAGTGCTGGCCCAGCTGTAGGTGAAGTTGCGGTTCAGGTCCACCCCGCGCTCTTCGCTGTCCGCGCCGCAGTAGGCCTGGTTGGTGTTCTTACGCCACAAAAGCCCCTTCTCCGCCTGCACGCGACCGTCCGGGTTCATGTGAAGCAGCACGTGCACCTCGTGATGATCCAGCACCCAGGTGCTGTCCGGATCCTCCCCGTACTCCGCCAGGAACTGCTTTACAAAGGCCAGTACCGTGGGCGCAGTGGCGTACTCCCGGGCGTGCATCGCCGCATGAATAAAGAGCTTGGGCTTGTCCGACAGGCCGTTTTGCTTGGAGAGGATCAGCACGTTGAGATCGTGCCCCCCCAGCCCCTGGGTCTTCTCCCAGGACTCGCCAATCTTGGTGCTGCGCAGCAAATCGGGGTACTGGGCCAGCAGACGCGTCACCTCCTGCTGGGTCTCCGCCAGGGTCTCGTAGCAGCCAAAGCCCTCGATCCCAGACGCGCTGGTGATCCCGGCCTGGATATGGCTATGGCGGTGGGCGGCATGGAAGCTGTCGGCCCAGCCCGGCTGGGGCGTCAGAACAAAGCCGAAGGCCTCGAGCTTGGCCACCTCGTCGGCGCTCAGTTGCATCACCATCCCCTCCTTGCCCTGCCCCTCGAGCAGGGCGTGGTGGAAGGAGATAAAGGCGCGATCCGCCAGCTCCGCAGTGGGGGCCGACAGGCGGTACACCACCGATTCGTGGTTCTGTGCCCAGGCCAGAGGGCTGTGGCTGAGTGCCGCCAGCAAGGCGACGCAAAGAGGGGTTTTTATCTGCATTTTCCTTTGCGATCCAATGACATTCCTTTGCCTGTAAGGTGCCTTACGCCTAAGGAAAAGACCAATGCAGCTTTGCTATGGATGCATGAGAATCATGCCTAAGATGCGAGTGACGCATGATGGCGGACAAAAAAAACCCCCGCACGGCGGGGGCACTGGTTGCCAACGGGTGGTATAGGGAACCATACCCGTACATCGAACCTAGTTCAGTGGCCCAAAAGGGTCAAGAAGGCAGTCACTTGGAAACGTGTCTAAATGTGTTTGTCCTCCGGGTCGCTGTCATCCGATGCCCCCTGTGGGTACCATGGGAGCACTAACAAGGAGGTAACATGGTTCGATGGTTCGGTGGCCTGGCGGCCATCCTGGTGGTGGCGCTGGCGGCACTGATGGGCCTGTTGTGGCACCAGCAGCCCCAGTACCAGGGCACACAGGTCCTGGCGGGGCTGAACGAGGCGGTGCAGATCCGGTTCGACGAGTACGGCGTGCCCAGCGTTCAGGCCAGCTCCGATGAAGACGCCCTGGTGGCGCTGGGCTGGCTGCACGTCCAGGAGCGCCTGTTCCAGATGGACCTGCTGCGCCGGGTGGGCAAAGGAGAGCTCTCTGCGCTGTTCGGCCCGGCGGCGCTGGACACCGACCGCCTGTTCCGCACCCTGGGCACCCGTCACTGGGCCCAACAGCAGGTAAGCCTGATGTCCGCCACCGAGCCCCAGCTCGCTCGCTGGCTCGAGGCCTACTACCAGGGGGTCAACCAGGCCATCGCGACCCTGCCCACGCCGCTGGAGTACAAGCTGCTGGGTACGAAGCCCGAGCCCTTCTCGGCGGTGGACACCTTTGCCACCTTAAGCTACATGGCCCACAGCTTCACCAGTGCCTTCAAGCAGGACCCCATGATGACCGCCCTGCTGGCTGAATTGGCGCCCCAGTACCACCACGCGCTGGTCAGCGGCTGGCCGGATCATTTCACCCCGGAGCTGGCGCCGTCTGAGCTGCACGCCTGGCATCGCGCCGCCGATAATCTGGATGCGCTGCTGCCCATGGGCCGGATGCTGGGCTCCAACGGTTGGGTGCTCTCCGCCGAGCGCAGCACCGGCGAGGCGCCGCTGTTTGCCAACGATCCACACATCAGCTTCTCCACGCCCCAGGTGTGGTACGAAGCCCAGCTCCACACCCCCAGTCGCGCCCTGTACGGCTACTACCTGCCCGGCCTGCCTCTGCCGTTGTTGGGACGCACCCCAGAGCGGGCCTGGGGCCTGACCATGCTGCTCAACGACGATGCCGATCTCTATCGGCTGACCGCCAGCGACGGCGGCTACCGCCTCGATGGGGATACCCTGGCCTATCAGGTTCGGGAGGAGCGGATCCCGGTCAAAGGCGCCGAGGACGAACACCTGGAGGTGTTGCTGAGCGTCCAGGGCCCGCGGGTGGATCAGGTGTTGGCCCTGCCCGAGCCCACCGCCCTGCTCTGGACCTTCACCGACACCCGCAACCGGCCGTTGAGTGGGTTGTTCCAACTGCTTCACGCCGATGGGATCAGGGCGTTTGAGCAGGCGCTGGACCCCATCTGGTCCCCGGGGGTCAACGTGCTCTACGGCGACGTCGAGGGCAACATCGCCAAGTGGGCGGTGGCTCGCTACCTGCACCGGGCCGATGGGGTCAGCGGCGCCCAGATCATCGATGGCAGCCTCAGCGCCACACTGCCGGTGGGCTACCACCCCTTCGAGGTGAACCCCAGATTCGTCAATCCCGAATCCGGTCTGGTGTTCTCCGCCAACCACCCCTATGGCCCCCCCTGGGACGAGTTGGAACGCGCCGGTTACTACGCGCCGCGTTTTCGCCCCGAAACCCTGGAGCAGGCCCTGGCCGAACGCAACCAGTGGGACATCGCCGGCTTAAAGCGGGTGCAGAACGATTCCCGCAACGGTCGTTACCTGGCACTGAAGCCCCTGCTGCTGGCCAGCGTGCCGCCCTCGCCGGAGCGGGATATCATCGCCCGCTGGGACGGGCGCTACCGCCCGGACAGCGCCGCCCCCACCCTGATGGAGGCGTTCTACCAGGCGCTGTTGGAAGCCACCCTGGCGGACGAGCTGGGCGAGGCGCTGTTCGATGCCCTGCAGGGCCAGTCATTGGTGGATAAGATCATGGCGGAGGTGCTGGCCCATCCCGACTCCCCCTGGTGGGACCACCGCCACAGCGACTCGGTTCAGGGCCCCAAGGAGATCGCCCGGGCGGCCTGGACTCAGGCCCTGGCAGCCCTGCCCCGCCCCATCCCCCTGTGGCGAGAGCAGGGTCTGATGCGTCACCGTCATGCCATGGCCCAATCTCCCCTGCTGGCCCAACTGCTGCAAGGGCCCGGTTTGCCCATCAGCGGCTCCAAGCGGGCCATCAACAACATGGCCTACCGCTACGGGGCGGACCAGCCGGTGGCCACCTTTGGCCCCTCCACCCGTCGCCTGGTGGACCTGGCCCAGCCCGAACAGGGCCACGTCATCGCCCCACTGGGCCAGAGCGGGGTGCCCTTCTCACCCCATTTCGCAGACCAGGCGGAAGCCTACGGCGCCGGTGATTACCGAGTGAGCGCCCTGTCACCCCCGGGGCCGGAAAGTGATCTGGTGCTCATCCCCCAATAAAAGACTTGATTGAGAATGCCTCTTATTTAGAATGGGGCACTCTCTTCGATTCTCGGTGGTGTCATGGGTCAGAAGTCCAAAGCCCTGAAGCGGCAAAAGAAGCAGAACAAGAAAACCAGCAAGGCCTTGGTGAAGTCCATTAAACAGGCGCTGAAGCAAAAACTGGACGCGGATACCGCCTTGCCTGAGCTGAACAAGCAGCAGCGCCAGGCCCTGGCCGACGAGTGGGCCCAAGCGGTGCTGGCCCAGGCCAAGGCGCCGGTGATCACCCTGTTTCCCGAGCCCATCGATCCGGCCCAGCCCATCAAGCGCCGCCCCTGCAAAGGCTGCCCCGCCCGCAGTGGCGGTCTGTGCAAATGCGCGGTTAAGCGCATGAAAAGAACGGCTTAAGTCCAAGAAGCCGGCAATCTGCCCAAAGGGTAAGCAAACGGCGCAATGGGGACAAAAAGGGCTTGCATCAATCCGCTAACGCCCTAAACTAGGCCCCCGTTGTCGGCCAGTAGCGCAGCCTGGTAGCGCACCGTCATGGGGTGTCGGGGGTCGGAGGTTCAAATCCTCTCTGGCCGACCACTTTTAAGAGAAAAGCTCTAACCGAAAGGTTGGAGCTTTTTTCGTTTCCGACCCAGCAAGCCTTTCTGCTTGCGGTCGGACCGAGCGTCGGCCGGGCCAAATCCTCTCTGGCCGACCACTTTTAAGAGAAAAGCTCTAACCGCAAGGTTGGAGCTTTTTTCGTTTCCAAGCCCAGCAAGGTTTCAGCTTGCGGTCGTACCGAGCATCGGCCGGGCCAAATCCGCTCCGGCAGACCACTTTTAAGAGAAAAGCGCTAACCGCAAGGTTGGAGCTTTTTTCATTTCCGACCCAGCAAGCTTTTCGGCTTGCGGTCGGACCGAGCGTCGGCCGGATTAAATCCGCTTGGGCGTTTCGCCGTTCCTACAAGGGGTTCACCCGCATAAGCGCCCATAACCATCACCCCGCCGACAAAGCGGACCAAGCCGGGCTAAATCACAGCCCATTACCGCTCACGTCCCCCTTTGAAAGCCCAACAGAGCCAAGTGTGGGGCGTCAGGGCAAAGGGCCTCCCCCGCCCCGTAGGCTTCTTCGGCTCTCTTTGCAATTGGCCCACACCGGCAGCGGCTTTTGGCACCTCAGGGGCAAGCGTCCCGCCTAAGGCACTGCGCCTCGGTGCTTTTTGTCAGATCGGACCAGCGGCAAGGCGTCAATTCTCTTCTATGCTTGCATAGACGGCGCCCCCCGGGTGACTCCATGGACAGATTTTCCGTCAGGGACGGTTTTCGTTGTGCCCCTCTCATTTTTCGATGTTTCGGCCGATATCGGCCGAATTTCTGATCCAGGACACGGTCTCGGTCGACGCTGAACGCTATTACTGCAGTATGAAGACCCAACGGTCGCCTATCCCTTGTGGAGGTGAAACCATGAGACTTGCCCTGCTGCTGATCTGCGCCCCTTTGCTGGGTGCCTGCTCATCGTCCATCTGGCACACCGACTCGGTGCAAAGCTGGAACGATCTGCGTCTTTGCCAGTTTCACGCCTACTTTGCCGATCACGGCCCCATGCAGGATCGCTCTGCCGATGAGATCGCTCGCCGACAGGCCGAGGGCGGCATGAGCCTCAGCCAGGACGAGTGCCGGCAAGTGGGCGAACAACACCGGGCCAACCAGGCCAGCTACAGCCACGCCTACTGGCTGAGCCAGGGGCTGGATCACTCCCGGCTCTGACCCATTTCGTTGGAAAATGACATCGTAAAGGCCGGAAACGGTACCCAAGCGATACAATCCGGCCCAGGTGGCCGGATTTTTTGTGCCTGTCCCGGCCAGTCAATTCAATGGGTTGTATTTGATAATGGTGAAGATCACGCCAGCGACCCCAGCAGCGTGATCAGGGTCACGCGACGCCGAAGGCCAATCCTGTAGTCTTTTTACCTCGCTGAAGGATGTTCATCACAGGAGGCGCGATGTCTGCCCTGGTCGCCATTGCCATCACCACCGGTTTGCTCTCCGCCCTATGGGGCTGGCTCTCCATCGCTTTGGGTCTGCTGACCTGGGCGGGGTTTCTCGGCTGCACCAGCTATTTCGCCTCCAGCGACGACAGCCTCAAGGGGCTCGGCGTCAGTCTGGCCAGCAACCTCTCCGGTGTGCTCTGGGGGTTGTCGCTCATCCACGGCAGCCAGTGGCTGGAGCACCCGATGCTGGGCTACCTGCTCACCGGGGTGGTGGCCTTTATCATGTGCGTTCAGTCCCGCCAGCGTTGGCTGACCTTTATCCCCGGCACCTTTATCGGCTGCTGCGCCACCTTCGCCGCCGAGGGCCACTGGCAACTGGTGGTGCCCTCGCTGCTGCTGGGGGGCCTCTTTGGCTATCTGATGAAACGTTCCGGCCTGTGGCTCAAGGCTCGGGCCGACGGTCGTGCTCCGGCTGCGGATCCGGCGCGCCAGGGCGGATAACCCGCCGCCCTCGATTCCAGGCCTTGTGCCCCTCGTCCACGGCAAAGAGCGTCAGGGCCAGCGCCAGCAGCAGGCCCCACTGATCCCAGGACACCGGCTCCAGCTCCAACAGCCCCGCCAGGGGCGCCCAGCTCATGGCCCCAATGTGGATCCCCTGAGCCAGCCCTATCCCCAACAGCAGCAGCGGATTACTCCAGAAGGGGACGCGCCACAGCGGCCGCCGCTCCGAACGGCTGTTCAGTGCGTGCACGTTTTCAAACAGCACCATCATCAGCAGCGTCAGGTTGCGCGCCTGCGCCTCCGTCGCGCCCCATTGCCACGCCACAAAGAACACCCCAAAGGCCACCAGCCCCATGTAGAGGGCGCTGCTGAACACCCGTGAGAGCATCAAGGGATCGAAGATCCGCTCGGAGGGCGGCCGTGGCGGGCGACGCAGTTCGTCCCCCTCCGGTGGCTCAAAGGCCAGCGCCACATCCTGCACCCCATTGGTGACCAGGTTGAGCCAGAGGATCTGCAGGGGCAGCAGGGGCAAGGGCAATCCCAGCAGCACGGAGAGAATAAAGAGCACGATCTCCGCCGCCCCGGTGGAGATGAGCAGGAAGATCACCTTGCGGATGTTGCCGTACACCACCCGCCCCTCCCGCACCCCATCGACGATGGAGGCGAAGTGGTCGTCGGTAAGGATAAGCGCCGCGTTCTCCCGGGCCACGTCGGTGCCCCGTCGGCCCATCGCAATGCCCACGTGGGCCGCGTGCAGGGCCGGGGCGTCGTTGACCCCATCGCCGGTCATGGCCACATTGTGCCCGGATGCCATCAGCTCCTGGGTGATCGCCAGTTTCTGCATCGGCTCGATGCGGGCGAACACCCGGCTGGAGAGGACGGTCTGACGCAGGGCCTGCCCCCCCTGCTGCTGTGCCGCCTTTAACTGGGCGCCGGTCACCACAGGTTCGTTCGGCTGGCAGAGCCCCAGCTCCAGGCTGAGGGCCCGGGCCGTATCCGGGTGGTCGCCGGTGATCATCGCCACTTCCACCTGGGCGGCTTTGCAACGGGCTACCGCCTCCACCGCATCGGGTCGCAGCGGATCCACCATGGCCACGGCGCCGAGCAGACGTAGCCCCCGCGGGGGGTGCTTGGGATCCAGCGGCTCGCTCAAGGGACCGTCCGCCAGCACCAGCACCCGGTACCCCTGGCCCGCCAGTGCCGCCAGCTGGGCCTGGATGCGTTCGAGACTGGCGTCCCCAGACGCGGCGAGATCGCACAGCGGCAATACCCGCTCCGCCGCGCCCTTCATGTACACCCGGGGCCCCTCGGCCTCCTTAAGCGCCACCGCGGCGTAGGCCAGCTCCGGCTCGTAGGGGATGCGCGCCTGCTCCGGCTCGGCCAGGGGCCGATCCGGTGCCAAGCCCCCCTTGGCCGCGAGCACCAACAGCGCCAGGTCGACCCCGTCGCCCTGGCCCACCCAGTGCCCCGCCTCGCCGTGCACCGTCGCTTCATTGCACACCCGAGCGGCCCGCACCAGGGCAGCCACCGCCGGCGCCTGCTCCGCTTCGGCGTGGATCCCGCCGGCCTGGGCCATCCCCTCGCCGCTGACCTCGACCTGCTGATCCCCGGGCAACCAGAGCCGACGCACCGTCATCTCGTTGACCGTCAGGGTGCCGGTCTTATCCGAACAGATAAAGGTGCAGGACCCCAGCGCCTCCACCGCCACCAGGCGGCGGACGATCACCTTCACCTTGGCCATGCGCCGCATGCCGATGGCCAGGGCCACGGTGATCGCCGCTGGCAGCCCCTCGGGGATGGCGGAGACCGCCAGGGCGATCCCCAGCAGGAACACCGTGGCCAGATCCGCGCCACGAGCCAGGACAATGACAAAGAGGGTGGCGATCACCAATAGGACGCTGACCGCCACCACCAGGGTAAAGCGCTCGATACGTCGCTGCAGCGGCGCCTTGGGCTCCTCCTGGGCCTTGACGGCGCTGGCGATGCGGCCAATCTCGCTATGAACGCCGGTGGCCTCCACCTCCCCTTCCGCCCGACCGTGCAGCACCAGGGTGCCAGCGAACAGGCAGTCGTGACGCTCGGTGAGGGCACCGTCGATGGGATTCTCGCTGGGCCGTTTGGCCACCGGGGCGGACTCGCCGGTCAGCACCGACTCGTCCACCAGCAAGCCAGTGGCCTGGAACAGGCGGATGTCGGCGCTGATGCGATCACCGCTGGCCAACAGCACCAGGTCGCCGGGCACCAACTCTTCGGCATCGAGCTGTTGAACCCGGCCATCCCGGCGTACCCGGGCACGCCGGGGCACCATGCGGTTGAGGGCCCCGGCGGCCCGCTGGGCCGAGTATTCCTGCAGAGTGCCAATCAGGGCGTTGATCCCCAGCACCACCAGGATGAACACGGCGTTGATGGTTTGGCCCAGCAGGAAAGAGACCAGCGCCGCCAGCAGCAACACATAAACGAAGGGCGTATGGAACTGGCGCAGCAGCACCAGCCACCAGGGGGGTGGGCGGGCCTGGGGCAGGCGGTTGGGGCCGAAACGGGCCAACCGAGCCCGAGCCTCCTGGGTGCTCAATCCATCGCGCATCGGCGTCACCCCCACGCAAACGGCCGAACACCGGGCCTCAATGCGAAGCCAACGGTGCCGAAAAGGGACAAATACTGCTATAAATTTAGATAACTACAACAAAAACGGCTTCTTGGAGGCCCAGATAATTGAGGGGAAATTGATGGAGATTAAAGAGATCCTCGCGGTCACACCGCCCCCAGAGAGCCCAGGGGATCCCATTGGCACGGCAGCCAACCTCGCAAAACTCTGGCAAGCGAACCTGACGGTGCTCTACCACAACCAGCGCAGCCACGACCTTGGGGCGCTGAATCAGATGGCCGACGAGCTCAAAGGCGCCGGGGTCCCCAACGTCAAGGTCCAGGGGGACAACTGGGACAAACTCAGCGACGTCATCGACGCCATGCAGAAACTGGCGCCCTTCGACCTCATCATCAAACTGATGCACCATCGCAAACAGAGCCACACCACCGACTGGTACGTCTTAAGGGTGGCCCACTCCCCGGTGCTGCTGCTCAATCCCGAGCCCCAGGCTCACCAGTCCCGCATTCTGGTGGCGATGGACCTGGACCATAAGACGGCCCGGGTGCAAAAGCTCAATACCAAGGTGCTGGCTCACGCCAAGGGCCTGGCCGAGAGCCGCAACGCCGAGCTGCACGTGATCTACGCCCCCCACCTCTCCCGGTTCCTCCATGAGCTGGACATGATCAGCCCCCACGAGGTGGCCCAGACGGCCATGGCCAACTGCACCGAAGCGCGGGCCTGGCTGGAAGCGGAGGGGATCCCGGCGGAGCATATCCACATCAAGCCCGGGCTCACCGGTCAGGTGATCCGGGACAAAACCTGCAAGCTCAAGGTGGACACCCTGGTGATGGGCTACTTCAAGCGCACCGGGATGATAAGCCAGCTTTGGCGCAGCAACGCCGAGCAGCTGCTGGGGGATCTGCGCTGCCACATGATGGTGGTGCCGGCGGACTGAGCTTCAGCCGGAGGCATCGAGCTCCATCACCACCTTGGCACCACTGGTGTCGAGGTTGATGCGGCTTTCCCTCAGGAACACCCGGTTGGGGTCCAACCCGGCGTCCACCAGGGTGCTCTTGACCGCCTCACCCCGCGCCAACGCCAGGGTTTTCAGCGCCAGCTCATCCACCGGCTCGGCGTCCAGCAGCTGTTCATACAGCCCCTTCTGCCAACGGCGCTCCAACTCCTCCGGGGCCAGGTCCGGTAGCCGAGCAGCCAGGTCCTGGCGCTCCTGCTGGGCCTGCCCGGCGCCCTGACGGGCATCGTAGGCTGCGGCCAACACCTCCGGCGGCGGCTCGGTCAGGCCACTGCCCGGGGGCAGCAGGCGCGCGTCGAGGCGTTCCTTGGCCAAGGCCCGGCCATCCTCCTGCGGATCCACCGCGCCCTGCACCGAGATCACCAGGGCCGGTCGCTGATTCAGCCCCTCCACCAGACGCTCCAGCTGTTGCCGGTGGGCCCCATCCACCTCGCTCTGTCCGGCTTTAAAGGCCACCGAGTCCGGCGGCTCTTCACCGCCAAGCAGGTTGCCCAGCAGGGCAAAGGGTGCGGTGACGATCTTGGTGATGGCGTTCCCCAAGGCCTTGAAGATGAGCGGGCCGATGGCAAATTCGGGGTCATCCAGGTTGCCTGAAACCTCCAGACCCAGATCGATCACCCCGTTGCTGTCCTCCAGCAGGGCCACCGCCAGGGCCACCGGCAAGGTGGTGGCTTTTTTCGAGTCGCTGCGCTGACCCAGTTTGAGCTGGCTTATCACCACCTGGTTGCTGCCCTTCAGCTGGTTGCCATCCAGGGCGTAGTTGAGCGCCAGATCCAACTGCCCCTGGTCGATGAAGTAACCCGCGTAGGTGCCCGAATAGGGGTTCAGCGACGTCAGTTCGACGTTATCGAAGGTCAGGGCCAAATCAAGATAGTGCTCTTCGGAGAGGGGCTGTATCTCCCCGGTCAGGGAGACCGGCGCGTAGCGGTCCACCTGGCCGGCGATGTCCACCCGGGCGCGGCTGTCGGTCTGGGAGCTCAGGCCGCTGATCTCCCCGGTCATCGCCTCGATGCCGGTGGCAAACCGGGGCGTCAGGGTGTTGTCGGCGAAAAACGCCGCGCCTTCGGTGAACAGCACCCGCTTGATCTCCACCTCAAAGGGTGGGGCCTCGCTGTCCGATACCTCCACCTCCGAAGCAGGGCTGTCCGAGGGTGTCGACTCGGGCGTCGGCTCTGCGGGCACGCCCTGGGGGGATTCGGGCGCGCTGGGGATCAGTTGGGCGAAGTTGGTGCCGCCATCCTCTTCGATGATCACCCGTGCGTAGGGCTCGTGAAAGGCCAGGTTGTCGATGGCCAGGCGGCGTCCCGCCAGGTCAAAATCCAGCCGGTTCACGTCCAGCTGGCCCCACTTGACGAAGTCCCGCTGCGCCACGGTGTCCTGGGTGACCAGCTCGGCCACTCCGAGTCGACCGCCATAGGTCAGCTGCATCGGCTCCCCCAGGGCCAGGTTGAGCTCGCCGCTGGTGGAGAGACGACCGCTCAGCATCAGAAGGTCCAGATAGGGCTGCCAGTAGGGCTTGGTGGCCAGAAGATCAAAGGCCTCCAGATTCAGCTCAAAGGCGCCCTCCTGCTGGGCCAGCAGCCACTGACCGTCGACATTGACCGTGGTGGTGTCGTTCAGCATGCCATCCAGGTCGACGACGATGGGCTCGTCAAAATCGGTGCCCAGGGGGCCCACCACCAGAGGCACCAGCGCCAGGGACCAGGTGGCCGGCTCGGCCAGGGTCTGATCCGCCAGGCTCACCCGGCTCTCCTCCAGTGACAGGCTGGCCAGTCGCACCGACCAGGGGGCCGAGTCCGGCTCCTGCGTCGGGGCGGGGCCCTCAGCGGTGGTCTTGGGGGCGAGGATCTGCGCCAGATCCACCCCGGCCTCGTCCCGGTTCATCGCCAGTTCCAGGGCGGAGAGGGTCAGATCATCCAGGGTGACCTGGCGCTGGGCAAAGTCCAGATCCACCCCGGTCAGGGCCAGTTGACCCAGGGTCAGGAAGGTTTCCTGCTCGTGGGCCAGCGCCAGCTCCTTCATGGTGGCGGCGCCATCGTGGACGGTGATCTGCAGATCCTCGTCCAGGGAGATGCGGCCCGCCACCGAGAGATCCAGTCGGGCCTGGGGCAGCGTGAAGTGAAAATCGTTGGCAAAGTAGGGCCAGTAGCGGGTCAGGTCGGCGTTGGTGACCTCCAGCTCCAGGGCCAGGTCCAGGGGCGCGAAGTTGGCCGCCAGATCCAGCTCGCCACGGCCGCCACCGGGACCGGTGACCGTCAAGTGGACCTGATTCTCCCCGCGTGAGAGGTGAAAGTCCTGGGCCTTGAGGCTGATGTCCGACAGCTCGGTGCCGTGACTGGCGTCGCGCTGGTAATGGATGCGTCCGCCGCTGAGGGCCAGATCGTCCACCGCGAATGCGGGCAGCGGGCGGGCCGGGGCCTCCTCGGGGGCCGGCTCAGGGTCCTGGGCCAAGGGCGCCAGCAGACGGGACCAGTTGGTCTCGTCGGTGGCCAACTCCACCAGGTGAGCCCGGGGGTGCTCCAGGTAGAGCCAGTTGAGCTGCCAGCGCCGGCCAAACAGGGAGCGCATCGGTTCCAGGTTGGCGTCCAGGGCGTCAAATCCGGCCAGCTCAGCCCCGTCCTCGCCCTTGAGGCTCAACGCATCAATCTGCAGATCCCAAGTCAGGGGATGAAGACGGACCTCGCCAATTTCCAGGGTGCCCGCCAGGTTCTCGGCCACCCACTTGGGGGCCTGGCTTTGTACCAGCCGAGGGACCGCCACCCCCAGCACCAGCAGGTAAAGTGCAAACGCCAACAGGCCATAACTGCCATAGCGCACCCAGCGTCGCTGCCACCACTTTGCCCAATCCACAGCCACCTCGCCTCCGAAGCTCCCTTATGAGTGTAGCGCCCAGGCTGAGCCTGTAGCGTTCCGCCCCCACCGACGATTTTCGCCCGTCATCAGGGGCCATGGGCACGGCCGGTTTGGTTCCAACTCATGCCCTGATGATGCAAGGGATTTTAATCTATGTTACGGATAAATATTAACAATTTTAAGAAAGGAAGATCGCATGTCGGTGCGGATCACCCTGTGGCTGGCCCTGCTGCTGGTCGTCGCTTACCTGGCCCTCTGGCCGGTGCCCATCGAGCCCCTGCCCTGGTCGCCGCCCAAGGACAACGGCTACATCGGCGCCTTCTCCCCCAACCGGGCATTGGCCAAATCGGTGGCTCTGCCCCTGCCCCAAAGTGAAGGGCCGGAGGATCTGGCCCTGGGGCCCGATGGCGCACTCTACCTGTCGCTGCTCGATGGCAGCATCCTTCGGCTGGATGAACAGGGACATTGGCAGACGATAGCCAACACCCAGGGGCGCCCCCTGGGCATCGAGTTTGCTCCCGATGGCACTCTCTACATCGCCGATGCCCACCGAGGCTTGATGGCCCTGCCCCCGGGTGGCACAGCCACCGTGGTGCTGGACCGGGTCGCGGGCCTCCCGCTGCGCTACGCCGATGACCTCGACATCGCGCCAGATGGGGTGGTCTACCTCTCCGACGCCTCCACCCGGTTCAGTGCGAAGGAGTACGGCACCTTTGAGGCCAGTTTACTGGATCTGATGGAGCACCGGCCCAGCGGCCGGCTGATCCGATTTGACCCGGCCTCTGGAGAGGCTTCGGAGTTGATGACGGGGTTGAGCTTCGCCAACGGGGTGGCGGTGAGTCACGACGGCCAATCGGTGCTGGTGGCGGAGACCGGCCACTACCGCATCTGGCGCTACCCCCTGACAGGCGAGAGCCGGGGGCAACCGGAGCTTCTGGTGGAAAACCTGCCGGGCTTTCCCGACAACCTGAGTCGCGGGCCTCACGGCAGCTACTGGGTGGGGCTGGTGGCGCCGCGCAACGCCGTGCTGGACGCCCTGGCCGGCGCCCCCGCCCTGCGCCGGGTGGTGCAGCGCCTGCCGGAGGTTTTGCGTCCCAACGCGGTCCGCTACAGCCACCTGGTGGGGTTCGACGACCAGGGCCAGATCCGGTACAACCTGCAAGACCCAGCCGGCGGCTACGCCTTTATCACCGGCGCACAACGGGTGGGGGAGCGGCTCTATCTGAGCAGCCTGCACGAGCCGTCGCTGGCCTACCTGCCCTGGCCCTATGGCGACAGCGACACCCACTAAGAGCGGTTACAGGCGACGGACAAAGGGGTCCATGGCCGGCGCGGTGCGCGCCTGAGTGGGCTTTTGCGGCGTGCCCAGGTAGAGGAAACCGACAATCTCATCCTCCCCCGCCACGCCCAGCGCCTCACGAACCAGGGGGTGGCGGGCGTAGGTGCCGGTGCGCCAGACGCCGCCCAGGCCCAGGTTGAGGGCCATCATCTGCATCGCCATCAGCGCGCAACCGGCACTCAGGTGCTGTTCGATGGTGGGCACCTTGGGGTGTTCGGTGACCTTGGCGATGACGGTGATCACCATCGGCGCCCGGGTGGGCAGCAACCGGGCCCGGGCCAGCGCTTCACCTTCCGCCCCATCGGCCTGGGCCGCGCGAAAGTAGATCTCGCCGAGCCGCTCCAGCCCCGCCTCTTCGGCCACCACGAACTCCCAGGGGGTCAAACCCGCGTGGTCAGGGGCACGCAGGCCGGCCTGGAGGATCGCCTCCAGTTGGGCCGAGTCGGGCCCCGGGTAGGTCAGTCGGGGTTGGGAGTGGCGGTTCAGCAGCAGCTCAGCAGCGTCCATGGCGGGGCCTCATAATGACGTCAAAAAACCCCGCCATGCTGTCCCATCACGGGCGCAAAATCAACGGCGCTTTTGCTCCAGCAACAGTAACTTCTGCTTGGCGCTGAGACCGCCGGCGTAGCCGGTCAGGGCTCCACTGGTGGCCACCACCCGGTGACAGGGGATCACCACGTGCAGCGGGTTACGGCCATTGGCGGCGCCGACGGCGCGCACCGCACTGGGCCGGCCGATCAGTCGGGCAATGTCCCGGTAGCTGACGATCTTGCCGTAGGGGATGGCACACAGGGCGCGCCACACCTTCTGTTGGAACTCGGTCCCGGTGACCGAGAGGGGAAAACTGAACGCCTTGCGCTCGCCGGAGAAATACTCCCGCAACTGCGTCAGGTAGGGTGCCAGAGCCTCGGGATCGTGCTCCCACTCGGCGTCAATGGTCAGGGCCTTGGGGCCCTGCTGGTAGTTCAGGTGACGCAGGCCAACCTCATCAATGACCGCAATCATGGTGCCTGTTGGGGTATCGAGCAGATCGTATTTCACTGAACCCTCCCGATGCATGCCAGCGTGTGTCCAAGGTGGAATTTTTTCCGTGCGGACTGACTAACTTAGCACCAAATGAAGGAGTTGGGGCAAGTTCGACCCTGCCCCGGTGAAATCATTGCGTCGCCTTGGGGGCCAGGAAATGATCCAGGCTGGTGAAGCGACCGCCCCCCATGAAATAGAGCGCCAGCAGCATGACGAAGTAGGTGATGGAAAACTCGATGCCGTTGTTGAGGATGACAAAGTTACCGGAGCTGGTCAGCCAGTCGTAGTTGCCGTGCTCCTGCAATATCCCCTTGGCCCGCTCCAGCTTCTCGGCGGAGGCCATCACCTGCTCGTTGGCCAGCCAGGAGGAGGGATCGGCGATGGCCAGCCAGCCGTTGTCCCAGTGCACCGCAAAGGCCGCCACCAGCATGGTGACCATCAACGGGATGCAGATGAGCCGGGTAAACAGGCCCAAAATCAAGAGTACGCCCCCCACCAGCTCGGCGCCGATGGCCAGGGTGGCCATCAGGGCGGGCAGGGGCAGCCCCAGGCCCCAGTCGGGGTTGCCAAACCAGGCGACGGTATCGGAGAAGTGGCCCAGTTTGTTCCAGCCGGCCTGGATGAACACCGGCGCCAGGTAGAGGCGCATGGCCAGGGGGGCCAAGCCTTCCAGGGCCGTGGTGGCGGAGAAAAACTGTTGCCAGAGACGGACGAGAGCTTGCATTGGGGCCTTCCTTCTAACGCGGTGTTATGGGGCAGGACCGGGGCACGGCCCGCGCGCTTTCAGAAGTGTGGCTCAATCTTTCCCGATCAGGTACTCAAGATCTTCTGCCAAATCATCAAGCTTGCGCTCCAACTTGCTCTGTTGACGGCCACTGAGGCTGGCGTGGATCTGGATAAGCCCCCGGGCCAGTTGCTGACGGTTGGCCTGGATCTTCTCCAGGTAACGCTCGCCGCGCAGTTCATTGGGGGTCACCAGCAAGAGCGTCAGCTCCCGCTCCAGTTTCTCGGTGTCGGCACGGTGGCGCAGGGCGTCGGAGAAGTGGGTGTACCAGTCGGCCCGATAGGCGAGCCACAGCTCCAGGGTGCTGTGACGGTTGCGGTTGTAGTTGTCGATCACCGCCTTTTGCGAGGGGCTCAAGGGGCCGAGCCACTTCTTCAGCGACTTGTTCATCGACTTGTTGGCCCGCTTGATGCGCTGCTCCAGGGTCATGTCGGCGTACTTCTCCCGAAGCTCCCGGTCCTCCTTGGCGATCTGCAGCAGCATCTCCTCCACCTGCTCATCGGAGAGGGATTGGATCAGCGGCACCAGATCCGGCAGCAGGTGTTCAAACAGGCGATACCAATGGTCCGAGGCCCGGCTCATCTGGGCCAGCACCTGCTGTTCGGTCAGGGGGCCTTCGATGTCGCGGCGCACGGAGTTGAGGTGGTCCAGGTAGAGGGGCAGTTCATGGCGGCGGTGCCAGCGAAGCTGACGCTCGATCATCTTATCCAGCGCCCCCTCCTGGGCGGAGTTGAGGGAGACGTAGTCGTCCACCTGCCAGGGGATGATCCAGTCCAACCAACCGTACACAAACCGTGGCGAGCAGCCACCGAGCATCGCCAACAGCAGCAGCATCAGGGACCAGCGTCGAACCCCTGGCCCCAGCGGTGTTCCCTTTGGCGGCGCCGCTTCGGCGCCCAAAACCCCTGACATCCCTGATGGCCTCCTTTTGGTTGGTATTCTGTTGGACCCTATCGGTCCCGGTTCCATTCCCCTATGGAGTCAAGGTAGTGCTTAAGCCATTGAGAGTAAATGACGTCACCATGAAGCCGTTCCATCCGCTCGGCCCAGGCGGCGCTCATTAGCAGGTAGAGACAGGCCGCCCCGCGCATCGCCGCCCACTCCCCGTCATCCGCCGACACACCGCGCCGGGCCAGATAGCCCTGCCACAGCGCCCGCCCCCACTCGGGATCGGACTCGGTCAGGATGGGGGCGAGATCCATCAGCGGCGAGGCCTGCCCGGCGTACTCGAAATCCAGCGCCAGGTAGTGACCGCCCTCCCCCACCAGCAGGTTGCCCCGATGCAGATCCCCGTGGATAAACCCCTCGGGCAACGCGGAGCCGGACAGGGCCTGACGCCAAGGGGGCAGGTGCTCAAGCCAGGGGGTGCATTGCGAGTGTGAAAGACCCGACAGGTAGGCCTGGATCCGTACCTCGGGGCGCACCGGGGTCCAGTGGCCGGGCAACGCGTGCAGGACCGCCATCAGATCCAGCAGGGGCGTTGCCTCCAGCGCCTCCGGGGCCGTGCCGCCCCAGGCGGAGAGGCTGAAGGCGGTCTCCCAGTGCAGCAGCGCCGGCGCCCGCCCCAGGGCCTGCACCGCCCGCCAGGCCCGCGCCTCCTGCGCCCGGTCGACGCAGAACGCCAGGGCCTGGTTGTGCAATCGGAGCACCAGGCTCTGCCCTTCGCCATCGAGCCGCCAGAGCCGGTTGCCCAGCCCACCGTCGAGCGCCTCACGGCGCTGCCAGCGGTAGCCCAGCGCCTCCAGACGCTCACAGGCGGCGTTCAGGCCCTCAGGCACAGCCGAGGCCCCAGTTGGGGTCACTCTGCTCCTTGCGGTGCTGGTCGCGCCACTGCAGGTAGGCCAGGGCCGCCATCCCCACGTAGAAGAGGAACAACCCCGAGGTGAGGTAGAGCCCCTTTTCCAAGTAGAGGTAGATGGAGACCAGGTCGATCACCACCCAGTAGAGCCAGTTCTCCACCACCTTGCGGGCCACCATCACCGTGGTGACCACGGCAAAACAGGTGGTCAGGGCATCCAGGTAGGCCAGGTCAGCATGAGTTCGGGTGTCCATCAGGTACCCCAGCCCCAGGGCCACCGCGGTGGTGCCCGCGATGATGACCAGGTGGGTGGTCCAGGACCAGCGGGTCAGGGCCAGTCCCGCCCCCCGGTCGCCGCCGAAGCGCCATTGCCAGAAGCCGTAGCCGGCCATCAGCAGGTAGTAGAAGTTGAGCACCGACTCCATCAGCAGCGCCACGTGCCAGAACAGCGCCATGTAGATCACCGTGCTGCCGGCCGCCGCCGGCCAGCACCAGAGGCTGCGGCGCATCGCCAGCAACAGGTAGGCGATGGCCAGCAGCACCGCCATCGCTTCCCAGCCGGTCAGGGCGTGGGCCTGCTCATTGGCCTGGGCCCACCACTCACTCACTGTGATCAAGGTTGACCCCGCCGGGGATGAACTTACAGACAAAGACCCCTTTGCCCCACTGCTGATGGGCGGCCTTCATCTCGGTGGCCAGCAGCGCCATCACGGTGTCGTAATCGCCCATCAGCTGGGTACTCATGCCGTTGGTGAGACGGCGCACCTCGGGGTACTGGTCCAGGCGTTCGATAAACCACTTGATGGCGGCCAGGTACTCGTCCTGGAGGGGATAACAGCTGATCTCAACAGCCAGTTGCATGGTCGGCTCCTTAGAAGTAGTCGTAGCGGAAGGTCAGGCCAAATTGACGCGGATCGCCGTAGCGCACGTACAGCTTCGGCGCCCAATCCTCGTTCGGCTCGTTGCCAAAATAGAAGCCCCGCACGCCGTAGCGCTCGTCGGTGAGGTTGCGCCCCCACAGGTACAGCGCCCAGCTCTGGGCCTCGTAGCCCAGCTTGGCGTTGACCAGCACGTAGGACTCGGACTGGGCATCGTGGCTGTCAGAGTAGTAGAAGGCGTCGGAGCCGTTGAAATTGAGGTTGCTGAACCAGCCATTGTCGGCCCGGTAGGTGCCCCCCAGGGCAAACTGGTAACTGGGGGCGTGGGCCAGCTCCCGACCGGACAGGTCCAGCTCGGAGCCGTCCGCCTGGGGCAGCATGTAGGTCTTGTAGCGGGCCTTGAGCAGCCCCAGGGTGCCGTAGATCTCCAGCTGTCGGCTGGCCTGCCAGCTGAGGTCCCACTCCAGGCCGTAGTTCTCCGACGCCCCGGCGTTGTTGGTGTAGAGGAAGAAGCGCTGGGGGTTGTCCGGGTCCTGCAGGGAGGCTTCCACCTGCTGGTCCTGACGGTCCATGTAGAACAGCGCCAGGTTGGAGTTCACGGCCCCGCCAAACAGGCGGCTTTTAAGGCCCAGCTCGTAGTTGTAGAGGGTTTCGGCATCAAACTCGGTCTGCTCGCCCAGTACCGGCGGCAGCCCCATATTGAAGCCGCCGGCCTTGTAGCCTCGGG
Source organism: Ferrimonas balearica (assembly GCF_019802085.1). Taxonomy (GTDB): domain Bacteria; phylum Pseudomonadota; class Gammaproteobacteria; order Enterobacterales; family Shewanellaceae; genus Ferrimonas; species Ferrimonas balearica_B. The sequence goes on along the minus strand of NZ_JAHVHV010000001.1, from coordinate 847,925 downwards.
CGATGCGCAGATAACCGCGGTGTCCGCCCCCCAGCGCCCGGCTGGCGGAGAGGTGACCGCCCCACATGGTCTCCTTGGGCTCGAAGGCCTCGCCGGTGTCGTCGGCGTAATCGCTCTGACGGTACTCCACCCGCAGCCCGGCGGAGAGCTCCCAGGCCCCCAGGGTGCTGTCCAGCTGACCGAAGAGCGCTGTGTTGGCGGCCTTGTAGTCGCTGACCAGGAACTGATCCGGGAAGCCGTTGTAGTAGCTCTCCAGATCGTTGTGCTCCTTGAGCTTGCTGTAGTAGACGCCGATCAGCCAGTCGGTGGTGCCGGAGAAGATCCGCCCGGCCTCGCCGGAGGCGAAGCGAAACTCCTGGCTCAGGGTGTCGCGCTTGGCCCGCTTGTCCCAGAAGTAGTCGTAGACGCAGGGCTCGGTGCCGATGACGTTCCAGTTATCGTCGTAGACCGAGCACTCCAGCCCCGCCCAGTAGTCGCCATTGGCCCAGTCGCCGTCGTAGGCGTGGCGCGTGTGGCTGTTGGCGTAGCTGGTGATGGCGGTGAGGTTGACCGCCTCGGAGATCTCCCAGCCCAGCTTGAGTGCCATGCCATTGGTGCGCTGACTGTCCACCCCAGGCTCGTCGGTCAAGGTGGTGAAGCCGTTGTTGTCCAGGGTCCAGGCGTCGTAGCCGTTGTCCAGGTTGGCGTGGAGGAAGGTGAGATCCGCCTGAAAGGTGTCGCTGGGCAGCCAGCGCAGCTTGGCCCGCACCGTGGTTTCATCCCGGGCGTTGGTATCGTCCACCCCCAGGTAGGCGTTGTGGCGAAAGCCGTCCTGTTGGTGGTTCTGCACCGCCACCCGGTAGAGCAGCTCCCCGCTTTGGTCCGCCGCGCCGGAGGCGTAGGCCCCCACCGTCAGCTGGTTGTCCTCGGCGACGGTGATCTCCGTGCCGGTCTCAAACACCTCGGTGGGATCCTGGCTTTTGACGTAGATGAGGCCGGCCAGGGCGTTGGCGCCGTAGCGGGTGCCCTGGGGGCCCCGCAGCACCTCGACCTGCTGCAGATCGTAGAGGCTGGCGGCCATGCCGATGCCGGACAGGTCGATGTCATCGACAATAAAGCCCACGGAGCTGTTGGGCGCCCCCTGGTACTCCTCCTGCTCCCCCACCCCGCGGATCTGGAAGTAGCGGGGACGGGAGCTGCCGCCGGACCAGTTCAGGTTGGGGATGCGGTGCAGGGCGTCTTCGAAGTGTTCCCCCCCTTCGTCCTGCAGCTGCTGAGCGTCGAGGACGGTGGCGGAAGCCGGCAGTTCGGCCAGGGACTGACCGCGAAAATCGGCGATCACGGTGAGGGTTTCCATCGCCTCTTCGGCGGCGGCAGGGAGGGCGGCCAGCATGGCCAGGGAGAGCAGTGAGCGTCTCATGTCCGTATCGTGTCTCGTGATGGTGGTGCAACAGAGCGGATCCGGAGCGGCGGGAGGGGGCTACGCCATTCCTACGCCGGTATCAGCCGGATCAGGTTCGACGGGTTCCCTGGCGGGCAGGATCTCAGTGCGGTGCACACCCCGTGGCGAGGCGGAGTATACGCAAAAGCGAGGGGATTTGGGACAGAGGGCACAAAAAAGCCCGCCGGGGGGCGGGCTGATTCGCTTACTGGTTCCAGAGCTTGGGCTCGGTCTCAGTGCGGTTGTAGTCGTACGCCAGGTAGGCCCAGTAGCCCAGACCCAGGGTCAGGAAGGTGGAAATCACACCGGACAGCAGGGGGGTGCTGAACATGGCGGGGGAGATCTCGAGGATCATGTCGGTCATAGCGTTCTCCAAAGACAAGTACAGGGGCGGCCCTACGCCTTGAACTCATCCATGAAGGGCTTCGATGTGCGACATTGTACGCAGTGGCGGGAAAAAAAAATCGGCCCCGATCACAGTCGGAACCGATTGCTGTTGGTGCTTTGTAACGAGGTTTTACAGAGCGTTACTCGTCCGTTGCCCGGCGTACATAGATCTCGAATTCGGTGGCGGTGGGCAGCGGGGCCACCGCGGTGACCGGGCGTTGCTCCCCACCGTGCAGATTAATGGGACGCCAGCTCATGGTCTCCGGCTCCAGCGGGATCCCGTCGATGTCGTAGAAGGTGAACTTGTACTGCAGATAGCGATCCGTGCTGACCCGGGAGGCCAGCACCGCGGAGGCCTGGAGGCGATCCCCCACGTAGCGTTTCTGCACCCGTTCAATGGTGACCTCCCGGGCCACGCTGCTGGAGTCAATGCGCAGCTCCGGCCGATCCGAGCGGGCCGCCACCCCCGCCGTTATGGAACTGCACCCGGTCAGTAACATCGTCAGTACCAGAATCCACGCTCTCATCCCTGCCTCCTAGTCGATCAAAAAGTGCGCCCTCGCCGTGGCGATGGGTTGCTTGCGATTGGTTTGCCAGCAGTTGACGCTGACATTGGCCACCCGCCGCCCCTGGCGAGTGATCTTACATTCACAATAGGTCTCTCGGGCGTAGCCTGCACGCAAATAGTCGATCGAGAAATCAACGATTTTCGGCACCCGGGTGGTCTGCATCAGCACCATCAGCTGGAGAATGGCGGACATCTCCATAAACCCGGCAATCACCCCACCGTGCAGCGCCGGCAGCATGGGGTTGCCCAGATTCTGCTCTTTGGGCGGCAGACGGAACACCATCTCGTCGCCAAACCGCTCGCACTCCATGCCAATAAAACGGGCATAGGGCACCAGATCCAGCAGTCGGCTGTAGTCGTTCTCCGCGGTGGCTTCCCGCAGCAGCTGTTTGATGTCCATCATTCCCCCATCAGCGCCTGGCGGAAGCTGTCGGTCATCAGCTCCGGTCCGATGCGCATGAAGGACCCCACCGCCTGGGCGATGGGATCGTCCATGGAGTCCTGGTAGGCCAGCCCCCGGGTGAAGGCCACGGCGCTGGTGAGCTTGAAGCACTCGGCAAAGCCGTACACCGGCTTGCCCGGCTGTGCCGCCTTCATGTAGTCGACTCGGAGATCCAGGGTGGGACAGAGCTCGATCTCACCGGTTTTCTGGGTCACGGCACAAACCACCGAGGCCCCGGAAGCGGTGTCCATCAAGGTGGTGATCACCCCGCCATGGAGCACCCCGGTGTCCGGGTAACCCACCAACTGCTCGTGGTAGGGCAGCTCCAGCAACACATGGTGCTCGCTGCCCTCCAGGGTCTTGACCCCCAGGGCGCGACACTGGGCGAGCTGGTCGACGAAGCGGCGGGCCAGCCCGGTGAGGGGGAAAAATTCGCTGTTATCGGGTGTCTTCATACGGCGAGCATCGGCCCCAGGGGCTTGCCCCCCAACAGGTGCATGTGCACGTGGTACACCTCCTGCCCACCGTGACGATTGCAGTTCATCATCAGGCGGTAGCCGTCCTCGGCGATCCCCAGCTCCCGGGCCAGTTTGGCGGCCACGGTGAAGATCCGACCCAGGGCCGCTTCGTCCTCAGCGGTGACGTCGTTGACGGTGGGGATCAGGTGGTTGGGGATGATGAGAATGTGGTGGGGGGCCTTGGGACTGATGTCCTTGAAGGCGGTCACCAGATCGTCCTGGTAGAGGATCTCCGCGGGGATCTCCCGACGGACGATCTTGGAAAAGAGGGTTTCTTCGGCCATGAAGGGCTCCCTGGGTCAGGCAATGACAAATCAGCTCTTATTATACGAGTCTGTCACATGGGAGAAAATTCTCTTTGCCGTCATCCTTTTGTCATCAGGGTCAGGCCAGCTTTACAGCTTGGCGGCGCGCTGCTGCTCCCGCCAGCCTCGCCACAGGCCGAACAGGCAAAACAGCCCATAGAGGGCGATCATCAGCAAAAACGGACGAAACAGGGTCAACATGGCGGCATCCCGGCAGCACTGGAGGGCCGAGCTTACCCCGGCTGGGCACAAAGTGGATGGATCTCAATCACAAATGCCGTTACACACCGGACAACTTATCGGCTGACAAGGCCCCGGGGGGCTGGCTACAATCGGCCACAGGAACCCCACCAGGAAGGAAGCAGTCCCTGATGATCCACTACCAGATCCAACCCGTCGATCCCCTCGCCCACCTCTTTGCCGTGTCACTGACCCTGGACAACGCCCAGGCCGGCCAGCAATTCACCCTGCCCGCCTGGCTGCCCGGCAGCTACATGGTGCGGGACTTTGCCCGCCACCTGATCGGCGTGCGTGCCCAGCGCCCCGGCGGCGCTCCGGTGGCCCTGGTGCAGCTGGACAAGCAGACCTGGGCGCTGGAGGAGGACGCCGCCGAGGTGGAGCTGCACTACCAGGTCTACGCCTGGGACCTGTCGGTGCGCGGCGCCCACCTGGATCAAACCCACGGTTTTTTCAACGGCAGCAGCACCTTCCTGGCGGTGGTCGGTCAGGAGGATAAGCCGGTCACCGTGACCCTGCTGGCCCCCGAGGGCGAAGAGTATGCCCAGTGGCGCGTGGCCACGGCGATGTCTGAAGCCGGCGCCGAGCGCTACGGCTTCGGCACCTACCGGGCGGACAGCTACGACGAGCTGATTGACCACCCGGTGGAGATGGGCACCTTCACCCTGGCCAGTTTCGAGGCCGGCGGCGTACCCCATGATCTGGTGCTCACCGGCCGCCATTTGGCGGACACCGACCGGATCTGCGCCGATCTCAAGAAGATCTGCGAGTATCAGATCAACCTCTTTGGCGGCAAAGCCCCCTACGACCGCTACCTGTTCATGACCCAGGTGGTGGGCAGCGGTTTTGGCGGCCTGGAGCACCGGGCCTCCACCGCCCTGGTGTGCGGTCGCGGCGATCTGCCCAGCATCACCGAACCGGCGATGTCCGACGGCTACCGCACCTTCCTCTCCCTGTGCTCCCACGAGTACTTCCACAACTGGAACGTCAAACGGATCAAGCCCGCCGGTTTCCTGCCCTACGATCTGAGCCAGGAGAGCTACACCCGTCAGCTGTGGGCCTACGAGGGGATCACCTCCTACTACGATGATCTGCTGGTGTACCGGTCCGGCTGCGTCGACCGCGACACCTACCTGCAGATGCTGGCCGAAGGGATGACCCGGGTCACCCGGGGCAGTGGCCGCTTCAAGCAGAGCCTGCGGGACTCCAGCTTCAACGCCTGGACCAAGTTCTACAAACAGGACGAGAACGCCCAGAACGCCATCGTCAGCTACTACACCAAGGGGGCGATGTTTGCCCTGATGCTGGACTTGACCCTGCGCCTGGAAAGCGGCGGCAAGCGCTCCATCGATGACCTGATGCAGATGCTGTGGCAACGCTTCGGCGAAGTGGGGATCGGCACCGAGGAGGACAGTCATCAGGCCCTGGTGGCGGAGCTGCTCGGCCGCGACGTCTCCGATCTGTTCGCCTACCTGGACAGCACCGAAGACCTGCCCCTGGAAGCCCTGCTGGCCCAGGTGGGCGTGGAGCTGCGCCTGCGCGGTGCCAACGGCAACGCCGACAAGGGCGGTCAGGGCAAGCCGCCGCTGGCGGTGGCCCTGGGAGCCCGTTACAAGGCAGTGGATTTCGGGGTGCGGATCGAAACCGTGGCCGAGGGGGGCAGCGCCCACCACGCCGGCCTGGCAGCAGGCGACCGTCTGGTGGCCCTGGACGGACTGGCGGTAGACGGCTCCCTGGACCAGCAGCTGGCCCGTTACCCGGAGGGTAGCGAACTGAATCTCCACTGGTTCCGCCGCGACGAAATGATGTCCGGTACCCTTGAACTCCGGGCGACGGCGAAGGATACTGTGACCTTGAGCACGGTAAACAGCGAAAAAGTGGGCCTTTGGCTTTAACGCACCGGACTCATACGGGGCCCCGCCCCACCACCAACGACCTATAGTGGGTAAAGGAGGTACCTTGATGCCTGGAACCGAACCGAAGCTGGAACGTCTGCTTCACGAGCGTTTCGAGGGTGCCGAGTCCATCGCGGAGCTTCGTGAGCGCCTAAGAGACGTCGAAGAGGAGCTCCACAGCGTGTTTGCCAATGAGCTGTCCCGCTTTATCGGCAACGCCGAGACGGAAAACACCGAAAAGCACGCCTCGTAGTCTTACCACCACTGACGAAAAAGACCGGCCTTAGCCGGTCTTTTTGCGTTTACTTCACTTCCCGATACAGCGCGCTGTGCCCGGGCACCCACTCCCCCTGCTTGAGGTAATAGGCCTGCTGGCTCATGGTGCCGTCCTCGTTGAGGCTCACCTCGGAGCGCACCTCGGTGATCCCCTCGTCGGAGCCGGTGACCGTCTCGTAAGCCACGAACCGTCGCCCCTCGAAAGTGGCGGTGCCCCGGGTGTAGAAGCCGGCGGAGGTGAAGTAGAAAAACTCCAGCTGCTCACGCTCCTTGTTCCAGACCACGAAGGTCTCCCCCTCGTAGGCGCCCTGGTTCAGGGAGTGACGGATGCGGATCGCCTTGCCCTGCAGGGCGGGCTCCCAGGTGGAGATGTCCACCACGGGCTTCTCCGGCGTGGAGTCGGAAAACTCCCCCCGCCAGGTCTTGTTGAGGTAGGGTTCGAAGGGCGCCAGATTGGGATCCAGCGCGGCGCTGGCAGGCAGTGCCAGCAGGAACAGCAAGGTGACCAGAACGCTTCGCATAGTGCGTGCCTCCGTTGGGCCGGTACCTCGCTGCTCCGGCGATGAGAAAGGGGTTAGCCTGCCTGCTTGGCCAGGGCCAGTACTGCCGCCTGGCTCTTGGGCACCAGCTCGTCGCTGTTGGAGACCGAGACCCCCAGATCATTGAGCAGGCCGTCGGCCACGTCGTAGATCCAGCCGTGCACCGTCAAGGGCTGCTGACGGGCCCAGGCGTCCTTGACGATGGTGGTCTGACAGGTGTTGATCACCTGGGCGATGACGTTCAGTTCGCACAGGCGGCTGTGCTGCTGCTCGGGGCTCAGGGGGTCCACCTGGTCCCGGTGGCTCTCGTAGACGTCCCGCACGTGGCGCAGCCAGTTGCTCACCAGCCCCAGCCGGCTATCCTCCAGCGCCGCCTTGACGCCGCCACAGCCGTAGTGGCCCACCACCATGATGTGCTTCACCTTGAGCACCTCGACGGCAAACTGGATCACCGACAGGGCGTTGAGATCCGAATGCACCACCACATTGGCGATGTTGCGGTGCACGAAGATCTCCCCCGGGGCCATATCGATGATCTGGTTGGCGGGCACCCGACTGTCGGAACAGCCAATCCAGAGGTACTCCGGGGACTGCTGATGCGCCAGCTGGGTGAAAAACTCCGGGTGGTCCGCTTCGATCTGCTTCGCCCACGCCTGATTGCGGTCAAACAAGTGCTGTAAATTCGCCATCGGTCTCTCAAACTGATTCAAACCGGCCTAGTGTAAACCCATCCGACCGGCACAGTGGTCGAAACAGCGGACAAGCGGTCAAAGGCTAGCCAGCTTGGGGGGCATCGAGGGGCTGCTGGGGGATCGCCCCCGCCACCCGAACCTGGTTCCGTCCGCCCTGCTTGGCCCGGTAGAGCTCGGCATCGGCGGCCATCACCCAGTCCGGCTGATGCTGGCTGAAATCCGCGTGATCGACCATCACCCCGATGCTGATGGTGATGTACAGCGGCTCGCCGTCGGCGCTTTCGCTCATGGGGGTCGCCTCCACCAGCGAGCGCAGGGATTCCAGGCGGCGGATCACCTTGTCCGGCGCACACTGGGGCAGCAGCAGGACAAACTCCTCCCCGCCGTAGCGGGCCAGCAGGTCCAGCTTGCGGCTGAAATGGCCCTGGATTAGGTCCACCAGAGATTTAAGGCAATCGTCCCCCACCAGGTGGCCGTGGGTGTCGTTCACCGCTTTGAAGTGGTCGATGTCGATGAGCGCCAAGGCCAGCTGGCCGCCGCTGCGCACGCAGTGCTGACGGGCCACCTCGAAGTGCTGATCGAAATAGCGGCGGTTGTAGGCACCGGTCAGGCCATCCCGATGGGCCAGCTGGGCCAGCTTGCGGTTGGCGGCCTCCAGCTGGGCGGTGCGGGTGGCCACCAAAGCCTCCAGGGAGTCCTGGTACTCGCGAAGGGCAATGCGGTTGGCTTCCAGCTCCTCGTACAGGGTCTTGATCTCCCGCGCCGAGCCCCGGGGCAACCGGGGCAGACGCCCCAGGGGATCTTCCGACTCCTGACGTACCGCCAGGTGACGCACCAGGGATTCCAGTGGTGCGGTCAGGTAGCGACTGATGTGGCGGGCCAGCATCATCGACACCAGCATCCCCAGCACCAGCAGACCGATGCCGATGAGGTAGTAGGCCTCCAGGCGCTCCGCCAGGGGCCGGTAGGGCAGCAGTACGTAGAGCCGCCAACCGTTGTCCAAGTCGTTGCGATGGTAGAAGTACTCTCCCACCGAAACGTTGGTGCTGTGCAGGTTCAGCAGGGCCAGCTGGTTCGGTTTGACCTCCCGCACCGACTGATAATCGAAGTGGGTCAGGGGCGTCAGACCCAGGGCCCGACTGGCAAACACCACCCGCCCCCGGGCGTCCACCAGCACGGTATTCACATCCCCCCAGTGGGTCTGCTCTTCGTGGCCGCCGATCTGGGTCAGATCCAGCGAACCCTCGACAATGCCCTGGGGCTCGCCATCGGCCCCGAGGATGGGGGCGCTCAAGGCGACGATGGGATCGCTGCCAAAGCCCTTGCCCTGGAGCAGCTCCGACACATAGGGTCGGCGCTCGGTCATGGCCACCTTGAAGTAGGCCCGCTCGGCGACACTGAAGGGCGGCACCCGACGGATGAGATCACCGGGACTGGCCTGGGTGATGGTGCCGGAGGCGTCGGTCACCAGCATGGTGAGAAAACCCGGGTACTGCTGGTGCAGCTGCTCCAGCTTGGCCTGCCAGTGATCCTTGGGCACCCCCTGGGCGAACCAGCGACTGGCCAACACCACGCCCCTCTGGTGCACCTCGAAGTGGCGGCGCAGCTCGTGGGTCAGGTGTGCGCTGCGCTCCACCAGGTTGGTGGCCACCAGCTGCTGCTGGGTGGCCACCATGTTGCGGCTGGCCACCAGCATCGACAGCATGAACACCAGACTCAGCATCACCAGCACCCCGTGCACCAGCTTCTCCCGGAAGGTGCGCAGCACATTGGGTTGTTGGCGGATGGGGCGGAACCAGCCGTTGGGCAGCAGCAGGCTGATGAGCGAGGCCACCGCGGTGTAGAGCAGGCCGTTGAAGCCCTGCTTGATGACGGTGAAGAACTGGTAGTCGTGGGGCAGGTCGAAAAACTGCAGGATCAGCAGGGCCGTCAGGGGCATTCCCAGCAGGCACCAGTAGAAGAAGTCGGCATAAAGCAGGTACCAGCCGCGCCGACGCAGCTGGCAGACCACCAGGGCCTCCAGGCCATAGGTGAGGTAGACGTAGGTCTGGCCCCAGGTCAGCGCCAGGCCGGAGAGGGTCAGAAAGGCGCACCAGAGGGTGTGGCGGGTTCCCAGGCGACTGGCGCACAGCAATATGGTGGCGTTGCCGAGCACCAGCTCGACGTTGGAGAACAGCGGAAGGGGGTAGCAGTTGATGACGAAGCCCAGGGCACCCAGCAAGGTGGCGGCGAGAAACCGCTTGGCGGTCAGCCGGCTGAAGCCCAATCCCAGACTACCCATCAGCGCTCCATGTCCGAAATCTATACCCTACTGTTTGGGTACACTATACCCCTAAACGGATGATTAACAACAAGAACGGCGTTCATTTCGCCGCCGGATGCGGCTTGCGCATTGGGCCATCAGCGACTAGACCTTGGTCAAACCCCGAGGGAGGTGGCCCATGCATCGGTTTCGTCGCGCCCGACTCAGTGACATCGCAACCCTGCAATCGATTCGGCACAGTGTGCCGGAGGCCGAGGATCCGGGTCCGCGGGATCTGCCGGACACCCTCTATGCCCAGTATCTCGAGCGTCGGGGACGGGGCTGGCTGGCGATGGCCGGCCATCAGGAGGCGGGGTTTGTCATCGTCAGCCTGGTGGACCAGGCGGTGTGGGCGCTCTACGTCAATCCCGCCTGGCAGGGCCAGGGACTGGGGCGGCGACTGCTGCAGATCGGCTGTCACCACCTGTTCAGCCAGGGCGCGCGTCAGATTCGACTGACCACCGCCAGTGGCGTCCCGGCCCTGGGGTTCTACCAGCACCTGGGGTGGCGTCCCCGCCAAGCGCCCGAGGGGGAGTTGGTGGAGCTGGTGCTCGACCGCCCCACCCTGCTGCGTCGACGTCTGGCGCCTTAAGGGGCCAGACGCTCCACCGACCAGCGCTCCTCCTCCAGGGTGTAGAGGAAGCGGTCATGCAGCCGCTTGGCCCCGCCCTGCCAGAACTCCAGGCTGTCCGCTTTCACCCGGTACCCCCCCCAGAAATCCGGCAGGGGCACTTCACCCTTGGCAAACTTCTGCTTGAGCTCCAGAAACTTCGACTCGAGCACGCCACGGGCGGAGATGGGGGCGCTTTGCTGGGAAACCCAGGCCCCCAGCTGGCTGTCCCGGGGACGGCTGACGAAGTACTTGAGCGCCTCGGTGGCGCTGAGCTTCTCGGCGGTGCCGGTGATGTGGATCTGACGCTCCAGGCTCTGCCAGGGGAAGAGCAGGCTGACCTTGGGGTTGTGGGCGATGTGCTGGGACTTGCGGCTGCCCAGGTTGGTGTAGAACACAAAACCCTTCTGATCGTACTGCTTAAGCAGCACCACCCGCTGGAAGGGTTGGCCGCGCTCGTCCACCGTGGCCAGGCTCATGGCCGTGGGATCCAGGACCTGGGCGATCTTGGCCTGCTCCAGCCAGCGTTCAAACAGCTCCAGGGGATCACTGGGCAGGTCTTTACGGCGCAGGCCGCCTTTGAGGTATTCGCGTCGGATGTCGCTCAGGTCGCTCACCGGGTTCTCCTTGCAGTTACGGCTAAAGCCATTCTACTCCACTCCCCGTCCCTCTTTCAGCACCCGGACCTTGCGGTACTGATCCGGCGAGGTGCCGGCATGGCGACGAAAGAGCGTAATGAAGGCCGAAGAGGAACTGTACCCCAACTCCAAGGCCACCTCTTTGACCGATAACCCTTTTTTGATCATTCCCAAGGCCTCGAGAAAGCGCAGTCGGGAGCGCCAGTCGCTGAAGCTCATCCGCAGCTCCCGCTGGAAGCGCCGGGCCAGGGTCCGCTCGGTGGTGTGGCGTCGCCTGGCCCACTGGGCCAGGGTGTCGTTGTTGGCCGGCTCCGCCTGCAGCGCCTCCAGTATGGGCAACAGCATGGGATCGTCGCTGGTGGGCAGGTAGGCGGCCAGCGGCTCGGCCAGGGCCAGTTGGTCCACCAGCACCCGGGCCAGGCGCCGGTCCGCCGGACCCTTGGGGTGGACCAGGCCACGGCCGGCAAAGTCCGCCATGATGGCGCGGATCAGCGGGGAGACCATCAGCATGCAGGGGGCGTCCGGCAGCTGCCGGGCCCACTCCTGGTTGATGTACACCGCCCGGTAGGCCACCCGCTGACGGCTGTAGCTGCTGTGCTCCACATCCGGCGGGATCCAGATGGCGTACTGGGGTGGCGAGAGGAACAACTCGCCGGCCACCGACAGCTCCACCACCCCGGCGTCCACCATATTGAGCTGGCCCCAGGGGTGGCTGTGGGGCAGGAAGGTGGTCTCCGGTGCGATCTCCTCGGAGTGGATGTAAATCGTCCCGTCGGAGGGGTCCAGCGGCAGGTCGTAATGATGCAGTTTTGTCACGTTGTCCGGGGGCCGTTGCAGGATGTCCGATTCTCGTTATATCACGCAAAAAAGTCACTATACAATGCGCGCGTTCTTACCCTGGTATCGCGGAGTGGTTGCGTGGATCGGAAAGCCTTTCTCTACCCCCTGGCGGCTGTCCTGTTTTGGGCCGGCAACAATCTGGTGGGCAAAATGTCGGTGGAGGTGATCGCCCCTGCGGCCATCGCCTTCTATCGCTGGGCCCTGGCCGCCCTGGTGCTGACCCCTTTCCTGTTGCCCTCCATCTGGCGGGCCCGTCGGGTGATCGGCCAGAACCTGGGGCGCTTGACCCTGCTGGCGGCGTTGGGGATCGTGGCCTTCCAAAGCCTGGCCTACGTGGCGGCAGCCACCACCACCGCCACCAATATGGGGCTGATTGGCGCCCTGGTGCCGCTCATCACCCTGCTGCTGAGTCTGCTGATCCTCAAAGACACCCCCACAGTGGGCGCCCTGCTGGGCGGCGGCCTCTCCTTTGTGGGTCTGGCCATTTTGCTGGGCCAGGGCCAACCGATGCAGATCCTCCACGCCGGCATCAACATCGGGGACGCCATGCTGCTGGCCGGGGCCACCGCCTACGCCCTGTACGGCGTGCTGATCAAAAAGTGGGTGCTGCCGTTGACCATCTGGCAATCCCTCTACGTGCAGATCCTCATCGGTCTGATCTGGCTGCTGCCGGCGGTGCTGCTAAGCCCCTCCATGGCGATCTCCGGTCAGGCCCTGCCCCTGGTGCTCTACGCCGGCATCGCCGCCTCGCTGCTGGCCCCCTACTGCTGGATGCAGGGGATCGCCAAGCTGGGGGCCAGCCGCAACGCCAACTTTATGAACCTGGTGCCGCTGCTCACCACCGCCACCGCCATCCCCTTGCTGGGGGAAGCGGTACACGGTTATCACCTGCTGGGCGGCGGCCTGACCCTAGGGGGCGTGATGCTGGCCCAGAAGCTCAAGAAACCGATCTGGACGCGCACCCCGGAACCCGCCTAATCTATTGTTATGGCCTGGTTAACATGGTGTGTTTATGCGATGGATTGCGCTGGCGCTGTGGTGTGTCTGTACCACCCTTAGCGCCCGTCCCTACGACGCCGGTTGGGGCCTGAAGGCCGGCGGTTTCTGGGCCGACGTCGACTCCAGTTTCGGCGCCGTGATCACCGGGATTGGGGATCCCACCCGCATCGATTTCGAAAGCGATCTCGCCCTGGAAGATTCCAAGTTCAGCCCCTTTTTCGAGCTGACCTACCGCTTCAACAACGAACGCCACATGGTGGGGCTCAACTACCTGACCTTGCATCGGGACGCCCGGTCCCACGAAAGCGAGAAAAGCTTCGACTTCACCTGGGACGGTGAGACCTATCGGGTCAACAGCGGTGCCTTTGTCAGCTCCACCCTCAACATCGACATCTACCAGTTTTTCTATGGCTACACCCTGCTCAGCAGCGAGCGCTACGCCCTGCTGGGCACCCTGGGGGTGCACCTGATGGACATCGACGCCCGCCTGGAGGGGGAGTTGGAGCTGGTTACCCCGGACGGGGTCAGCGAGATCACCAGCGCCGAGGCCTTCGGCAAGGTCACCGCCCCGCTGCCCAACTTCGGCCTGACCTTCGCCTGGCAGGCGCTGGATCGGCTGCTGATCGCCGCCAATGTCCAGTACCTGAGCGTCTCCTTCGACAGTTACGACGGTCGCCTGATGGACCTGCGTCTGCAGGCCAGCTACTACTTCACGCCGCAGTTCGCACTGGGGGTGGCCTGGCAGGATTACGACATCCAGGTGGACGAGGAGCGCCGGTTCAGCAACATCGACGTCAACTTCAACTACCAGGGCCCGGCGGCGATGCTGATCTACGAGTTCTGAGCGCCGCTCTGGTAGAGGGCCAGCACCGCCCCGGCCGGGTCCCGGATCACCGCGAAGTGATCGGCCCCCATGGCATTGGGGCCGGCCACCCGTTCCCCCCCCAGTGCCTCGCAATGCGCCAGGCTCGCCTCCAGGTCCGCCACCGCCACGTAGAGCAGCCACTGGGGCGGCAAGGCCGCGTTGGCCCCCCGGGCGTGGCAGACACCGGCGGTCATGGTCTCACCGCTCATCATGCCAAAATCCTCGTACTCGCCCATGGGCACGGGCTTGGGGGTCCAGCCCACCACCTGCTGGTAGAAACGGGCGATCCCCTCGGCGTCCTGCACCGTCAGATCCTGCCAAAGCACCTGGCCAAGTTGCGGTTTCTCCATTGCGGTTCTCCTGTGTCCGGGTCGATGCCCTGGCAAGTGTAGTCGCCACTTTGGGCGAACCGCGCGCCACTCAGCTAGGCTTGGGACACCCCCTTGCCAAGGAGTATGCCCATGAAACGTTGGCTTTTACTGACGCTGCCGCTGCTGGCCAGCACCGCTTTTGCCGCCCACCACAAGATGCCCCCGGAGATGATCCTGCCTTGCAACGACAAGGCCGCGGGGGACGCCTGCCAGTTCACCCGGCAAAACGGTGACGAGATCACCGGGGTCTGCCAGCAGGCCAATGACACCCTGTTCTGCCACCCCGAGGGCAAAGGACGGGAGAAAGCCGCCAAACAGCTGACCGCCGCCTGCGCCGAGAAGAAAGCCGGCGACCAGTGCCTTATCTCCGGTCAGGGGGGCAATGAGATGACAGGTCAGTGCATGGAAAACCCCGCCGGCGATCTGATGTGCCATCAGGGCCACAAAAAACCCAAGCCTCAATAAAACCCTGTCTGGTCAATGGCCTCCGTTTCTCCTACCGGCGAAATGGGGGCCAGAATGCCCGTGATCACAGTGTGACAAATCCGTTTACACCTTGTTTGCCCTCCCCCTTTGACCCTTCCCGGCCCGCTGGTTAGTATCCAACAGTCACAATTGCCCCATCTCCATAAGGATACGTGGATGAAAAAGTTGATTTTTGGCGGTCTGTGCGCCTCCGCACTGGTGCTGGCCGCCTGCAGCCAGACCGACACCGCCCAGACCCCCACCGCCGAAGCGGTCCAGCAAGCCCTGGGCTCCGGCATCGAGCTGCAGAACTTCGATAGCAGCATCCGTCCCCAGGACGACTTCTACGGTTACGTGAACGGCACCTGGTTGAAGAGCGCCGAGATCCCCTCCGACCGCACCACCACCGGCGCCTTTTACGACCTGCGTGAGAAGGCCCAGTCCGATGTGAAAGCGATCATCGAAGAGCTGGCCGCCACCGAGGGCCTCGAGGCCGGCAGCGACGAGCAGAAAGTGGCGGATCTCTACCGCTCCATGATGGACACCGACACCATCGAACAGCGCGGCGTCACCCCCCTCAAGGCGGAGTTCGATGCCATCGCCGCCATCGACAGCAAGGACGACGTGGCCGCCTACTTCGCCCACAGCCAGGTGATCGGCGGCGGCACCCCCTTCGCCTTCTACGTCAACGTCGACGCCAAGGACTCCAGCCGCTACGCCACCCACATCTGGCAGTACGGCCTCTCCCTGCCGGACCGCGACTACTACTTCAACGAAGCGGAGCGTTTCGCCAAGATTCGCGACGGCTTTGTGGCCCACATCCAGACCATGTTTGAGCTGGCCGGCCTGGACAACCCCGAGGCCAGCGCCAAGGCGGTGATGGCCATCGAAACCGCCATGGCCGAGCACCACTGGACCCGCGTCCAGAGCCGCGACAGCGAAGCCCGTTACAACAAGTATGCCGTGGCCGACCTTTCCGAGCTGGCGGACGGCTTCAACTGGACCCGCTACCTGGAGACCCTGGGTGTGGCGGACCAGGGCGACATCATCATCAACCAGCCCAGCTACGTCGAAGGCTTCAACGAGGTGTTCAAGGCCACCTCCCTGGAAGACTGGAAGACCTACCTGACCTGGCAGATCCTGACCCACTACGCCGGTCAACTCAGCGCCGATCTGGACGCCGAGAACTTCGACTTCTTCGCCCGTCAGCTGAACGGCCAGGAGGAGCAGAAGGCCCGCTGGAAACGCGGTGTGGACAAGGTCAACGGTGATCTGGGCGAAGTGGTGGGCAAGGTGTACGTCAAGCGTCACTTCACCCCGGAAGCCAAGGCCCGCATGAGCGAGCTGGTGGAGAACCTGCGCCGCGCCTACGGCGAGAGCATCGACGATCTGGAGTGGATGAGCCCGGAAACCAAGGTCAAGGCCAAGGAGAAGCTGGCCGCTTTCACCCCGAAAATCGGCTACCCGGACCGCTGGCAGGACTACTCCACTTTGCAGGTCAAAGCCGATGATCTGGTGGGCAACTCCATGCGCGCCGCCACCTGGAAGCACCAGCAGGACGTGGCCAAGCTGAACGGCCCCATCCAGAAGTGGGAGTGGCACATGACCCCGCAGACGGTGAACGCCTACTACAACCCCACCATGAACGAGATTGTGTTCCCGGCGGCCATCCTGCAGCCCCCCTTCTTTAACATGGAAGCGGAAGACGCGGTCAACTACGGCGGCATCGGCGCGGTGATCGGCCACGAGATGGGCCACGGTTTCGACGACCAGGGCGCCCGCTACGATGGCGACGGCAACCTGACAAACTGGTGGACCGAGTCCGATCTCAAGGCGTTCCAGGAGCGCGGCAGCAAGCTGGTCAAACAGTACGCCGCCTACCAGGTGTTCGACGATCTCAACGTCAACGGCAAGCTGACCCTGGGTGAGAACATCGGTGACCTGTCCGGCGCCACCATCGCCTACCGCGCCTACCAGATGGCCCTGGACGGCAAAGCGGGCCCGGTGATCGACGGCCTGTCCAGCGACGAGCGCTTCTTTATCGGCTTCACCCAAATTTGGCGCGCCAAGTACAAAGAGGAAGCCCTGCGCAACCGGGTGGCCACCGATCCCCACTCCCCGTCTCAATTCCGCGCCAACGGCCCGCTGGCCAACATGCCGGAGTTCTACGAGACCTACAACGTGCAGCCCACCGACGCCATGTACATCGCGCCGGAGGACCGGGTCAAGATCTGGTGATCAACCCCATCAAGGACAACGCCCCCCTCGTGGGGGCGTTTTTATGGAGGAAAGTGCAATGAACAAACCCCTAATGCTGCTTATGGGCCTGCTGCTCAGCGGCGCCGCCAGCGCCGAGCAGACGGTGATCCACGCCGCCCGCCTTATCGACGGCGTCAGCGACACCGCCCGGGAGCGGGTCACCGTGGTGGTGGAGGACAACCGCATCCTGTCGGTGAACGCCGGTTACCAGGCCCCCGCTGAGGGCCAGAGCTACCTGGATCTCACCCACCACACCCTGATGCCCGGCCTGATGGACATGCACACCCACGTGGACAAGGTGGTGGACGGCAAAAGCTACTCCGAGGGCTTTTTCAAAGACCCCACGGATTTCGCCCTGCAGGCCACCCAGTACACCAACGCCACCCTGATGGCCGGCTTCACCACGGTGCGCAACCTCGGTGGCGATGTGGCTATTCACCTGCGGGACGCCATCAACGCCGGCCACATCCAGGGTCCGCGGATCTACGCCGCCGGCAAGTCCATCGCCACCACCGGTGGCCACGGCGATCCCACCAACGGTCTCAACCGCTCCTACGCCGCGCTGCGAGGCAAACCCGGTCCGGGTGAAGGGGTGATCAGTGGCCCTCACCAGGCCCGGGACGCCATCCGCCAGCGCTACAAGGAGGGCAGCGACGTCATCAAGCTGACCGTCACCGGGGGCGTGCTCAGCCTGGCCAAAAGCGGCGACAACCCCCAGTTCATGACCGATGAGCTTGAGGCGATCATGGCCGCCGCCAAGGACTACAACTACGTGGTGGCGGTGCACGCCCACGGCGCCGAGGGGATGAAGCGGGCGGTGGCCGCCGGGGTGCATTCGGTGGAGCACGGCACCTACATGGACGACGAGGTGATCCAGCTGATGAAGCGCCACGGCACCTGGTACGTGCCCACCATCAGCGCCGGACGCTGGGTGGCGGACCACGTGGATCAGTACCCGGCCATCGTCCGCCCCAAGGCGATGGCGGTGGGCCCCCAGATCCAGAAAACCTTCGCCACGGCCTACGCCGCCGGAGTCAAGATCGCCTTTGGCACCGACGCCGGGGTGTTTCCCCATGGCCTCAACGGCCGGGAGTTCGTCTACATGGTGGAAGCGGGGATGCCGCCGATGGCGGCGATCCAGTCCGCCACGCTGAGCGCCGCACAGCTGCTGCGCATCGACGATGAGCTCGGCTCGGTGGAGGCCGGCAAGCTGGCGGATCTGGTGGCGGTGGAGGGCAATCCGCTGGAGGAGATCGCCCTGATGACCGACGTCCGCTTCGTGATGAAGGACGGCCAGGTGGTCAAGGCGCTCTGACCGGCACCGGCTCCGCCGGTGCACTACACTTTGGCCCTAAGGGTTTGATCTTGGGGCCAACTATGACCACCTTATCCCGCAACCTGCTGTGGCTCTACCTGCCCGCCCTGGCGGTGCTGATGGCCACCGTGGCCTTGAGCCTCTACCTGGACCAGCCCTTCAGCCACTTCAGCCGCGACCCCTTGGCGGTCACCCGCGGCTACCACCTCTACGGCCTGCTCTCAAATCTCGGTGCCATTCTCTGGGCCTTCGCCACCGCCGTGGCCCTGCTGGCCTATTCGGTGCTGCGGGAAAGCGATGCGAGTGAGGCCCGCTTCTTCCTTACCGGTGGCCTGCTCTCCGGGCTGTTGCTGCTGGACGATCTCTTTATGCTGCACGAGAAGCTCTACCCGGCATTGGGGATGGGGGAGAAGCGGATGTTGGTGGTCTACGGCTTGCTGGGGCTGGGCTATCTCTACTTTAACCGGGGGCGCATTCGCCAGAGCGAGTACGGCCTGCTGGTGGCGGCCATGGCGCTCTTTGCCCTCTCCATCGGCGTCGACCGCCTGCCCAAGACCTGGCTGAGCTGGCACCACCTGTGGGAGGACGGCGCCAAGTTCATCGGGATCTGCAGCTGGTTCGGCTACCAGCTGCAGTGCGCCCGCCAGGCGCTGCTGGCCCGGTCAGGCGGGAGGTCAACGCGGGCCTAGGCGCCGTTGTCGATAAGGCTGCAGCCGCACACCGCGGTGCTGGGTAGGAAGAAGACAATCGCATAGTCGTGCTCCGCGTCCCGGTGCAACAGGCGCAGGGTCAGGTTGTGCACCCCCTTCTCCGCCAGGTTACGCTGGCTGAAGGATTTGAGGTGCGCCATGTGCTGGGGCAGCTCCCGGCGCTCATCCTCCACCACCACCCGGCTCTCACTCAGGCTCAGGGCGTAGACGTTCTCCTGGTGATCGGCACTGAGTACCGAGCCGCGCATGCTGATGGTGCCCACGGGCACGCCATCGGCCTGGAAGTAGCGGTAGTTGATGCTGGCCCGCTCTCCCTGCAGCAGAAAGTCCGCGATCATGTAGAAGTTATCCCGCTGGGGGCCCACCAGTTGGTGCTCCACCAGCTCGTTGCGGCAGGAGAGCACCAGTCCGGTGCGCCCGGGCTCGTCATCGGGCCAGCTCCAGGCACCCACCAAAGGCGGCAGCAGCAGGCCCAGCAGCAGAAGCAGCACCCCCGGCCAGGGGCGATTGAGGCGTCGGTCAGTCACAGAGGCTTACCTCCTCCAGCCAGGCCTCAGAGAGAAACTGAGGACGGGAACGAAAATCGCTGATCTTGATGTTGCGCAGCATCGCCTGGCCGTTGCGCTCCCCCTGGAAGGTGAGGTTCAGCACCTGGCCGTCGTTGGAGCGGGCCAGGAACAGGCGCTGCCAGGGGGTGCGGTTGCACTGGCTCAGCTGGAGCGCCAGGCGGTCACGGATGGCGTTGATCATCACCAGGTCCATGTCGGTGGCGCTGACCCGGATGATCTGGATGGGCTGCCCCGCCCGGTCCTCCAGCTGAATGGGATCCTGGTGGGGCGGGATTGGGGTGATCCCCTTGGGCACCGGCCACCACCAGGCCAGGGCGGCCACCAGGACCATCACCAGCAGCAGGGCCACCGCCCACCAGGGGGCGGGACGGACAAAGTCCGCAGTCGGGGTATCCGGCGGCGGTTCGCTGGGCAGGGCCAGACGGTAGCCCTTGCCGGGCACCGTCTGAATCAGGGGGGAGTCTTTGTCCCCCATAAAGTTTCTCAGGGTGAACACCGCTTTGACCACCGCCGAGTCACTCATCACCGGCTCGGTCTCGCCGCCACAGCGCAGGCGCTGTTTGCTCATCACGATGCCCGGGTGGTCCAGCAGCTGGGTCAGCACCAGCAGTTCGGCCCGGGGCAGATGCCAGCGTTCCCCGCTGTTGCTGTGTTCCAGCTCGGCGTGCTGGCGATGGAAGATGACCTGTCCTAAACGCATCCTTGGCGCCTTGTGTTGCCGTCTTGGTCGACGGTCTGTTGGGGATAGTTTCAGTGTAAAAAGTTGCCACAGAATTTCCCCAACGCCCATCACATTCCCGCAAACCCAAACCCACAACCGCGCCACCGGGCGGTTAACGACCTATAACTTGTCCTGGATCAAACCCGTTTTTTGGTAATGGCGACAAATAATCACCAGTAATTGCGATTATTTCCCCCGAATCCACCAGATTTTCGCAAATAGCAATACAAAGACTCGGCAATACTGCAGAGAACACTACATTAGCCATATCTTAACTGGGGGATTTTTCGCCCCTTCCCCACCCCCCGATTACTGTGATCCCCCTCACTTCCCCCAAGGGGGCCCTGGCCAACACTGGAAACCAAGCGGACGACACCGCGATTGACCAAGAACGACTGAAAAGGTGACCACTATGACCATGGACAGAAGACAAGCCCTAACCCAGATCATCGGCATCTCCGGCGCCGCCGCCGGTTCCGTGCTGCTGGCCAACCCCGTATTGGCCGCGACCGCCACCGAAGAGGGTTGGACCCTCGCCGTTGGCGACCGCCTGGCCTACACCAAACTCGACCCCTACGCCGTCGCACTGGCCGCCTACAAAGCGGGTAACGGTTGCATGTACCAGGTGTTCCACGGCCTGATCTCCAGCCTGGCCCAGTCCGACTCCCCGGACGCCGCCAAGTTCGCCCAGATCCCCACCGCCATGGCCCATTATGGTTACGCCGGGATCCTCGGTGAAGGTTCCGTGTGCGGTAACGTCAACGCCACCGGCATGCTGTTTAACCTGCTCTCCATCAACGGCAACCCCGCCAACGGCTACCTGACCCGGGTGCTGCGCTACTACGAGCAGGAAACCCTGCCGCTGCGTGACGACGCCTTCCTCGACGCCATCGGCGCCAACACCGACGAGCTCAAGGCCAAGGTGGGTCAACCCTCCGTCGCCGGCAGCGTACTGTGCCACTCCTCCATCACCAACTGGGCCCGCCTCAACGGCAAAACCGCCGCCGACAAGGGCGAGCGCTGCTCCGAGCTGTCCGCTTCCATCGCCTACCAGATCGTCGTGATTCTGAACAAGGCCATGGACGGGGAAGACCTGACCGGCATCGGTGACATGACCGACAGCGTCGGCAGCTGCAAGACCTGCCACAGCAAGTCCGACAGCTTTGGCCCGAGCGTCATGAGCAACATGGAGTGTGACACCTGCCACGGCGGTCACTAAGCAAGCCAATAAGGAGCGGATCATGAGAAATATCAAAAGCATGATGCTGCTAGCCGCAATGGGGCTCCTGCTCAGTGGCTGTGGCAGCGACAACGACAATGACCCTGTGACTCCGGAGCCGCCTGAGCCACCGGTGGAGGAGAGCATCGGCATCGATGAGACCACCACCCTGTCTCTGGAGATCACCGATTTTAATGGCCCCAGTGGCGCGATCAGCTTTACGCTGACCGGGGATGACGCGCTCCCGGTCACCGGAGCGAATCAGTTCCAGGTGCTCTTCATGGGGTATCCCGCCCCGGGGCCAACCTCCACCAAGTACGGTCTGAGCTGGCATGAAGCCCAGGATCTGGATTGCACCGACCCCGCCGGTCACTGCGATGCCGTACTGACCGAAGTGGACACCGGGCAATACGAGCTGCTGGCCAATGGCCTCAGCTGGCGTCCCGAGGTGGAGGACTACAAGGCGGCCCTGATGGTCATGGGCGCCAACGCCGCCAACGATCCGGAGTTGATTGAGTAACCGTCCCTCCATTCGCTGCAAGCTTTGCCGGAGCCTTTCCTCCAAGGGCTCTGGCCTTTTTTTGTTCAATGCCTGGTAAAAATCGTTGTATCGTCTTCACTTAGGACCTGATCACACCCGGCAAAGGACAGACCATGCGCACCCTGATTCTCCTCACCTGTGCCCTGATGCTCCCCGTGGCGGACGCGGCGCAACTGGCCAGCAAGCTCACCATTACCGAATGGCCCGTCAGCTGGGGCGGCCGCCCCCGCGATCCCTACGTGGCCCCGGATGGCCAGGTGTGGTTCTGCGGCCAATCCGGCAACTACCTGGCCCGCTTTGACCCCGCCAGCCGCCAGTTCACCCAGGTGGCCATCGACGAGGGCACCCACCCCCACAACCTCATCGTCGACGATGACGGCAGCGTCTGGTATGCCGGCAACAAAAACGCCCTTATCGGCCGCATCGACGGCCAGAGCGGCGAGGTCACCCGCTTTCCCATGCCCGAGGGGGTCAGCGATCCCCACACTCTGGTGTTCCACCCGGACGGCCACATCTGGTTCACCGCCCAGTGGAGCAACGCCATCGGCCGGCTGGACCCGGCCAGCGGCGAGGTTGCCCTGGCCAGCATCCCCACCGACGATGCCCGCCCCTACGGCATCAAGGTGGCCCCGGACGGCACAGTAGTAGCGGTGCTGCTGGGCAGCAACAAGCTGGCGCTGGTCCATCCCGAGACCCTGGCGCTCAGTGAAGTCACCCTGCCCCGCCCCGAGGCCAGGCCCCGGCGACTGGAGATCACCGCAGACGGCGGGATCTGGTACGTGGATTACGTCGGTGGCGAGCTGGGCCTCTACCAGCCCAAGACCCAGGCCTTCGACGCCTACCCCCTGCCCGCCGGCCCCCAGAGCCAGCCCTACGGCACCGCGCTGGATAACGACGGGGTGATCTGGATCGCCCAGACCGGGGTGCGGCCCAACCGCATCGTCGGCTTCGACACCCGCAATCGGGCCTACATCAGTGAGACGGCAGTGCCCAGTGGTGGCACCGTCAGGCACATGATGTACGACGAAAAATCCGGCAGCTTCTGGTTCGGTGTCGACACCGGCTACCTGGCCCGCGGCCGCCCCGACGCCCGTTAGTTGGGATTTTTGCTCTCGTCCGGCGTACAATCGGCGGATGTCGTTGTCCCGAACCTTGGCCCTGCTCGCCCTGATGGGCACCCTGGTGGGGTGCCCCATGGCACCGGAGCAGGCCCTGACCCTCAGCCGCAGCTCACCGCAGGTCCAGACCCTGCCGGAGGAGTCCATTCGGCTGCTCAACTGGAACATCTACAAGCAGCTGGACACCGCCCAGTGGCAGCACGAGTTCGGCGGCCTGCTCAACCGGCACCAGCCCCACATCATCACCCTGCAGGAGACCAACCTGCCCTCGGTCACCCTGCCCCACCTCACCAGTGAGCACGGCTATGTCTTTGCCCCCAACCTGGTGATGAGCGACGGCCAGTGGTCCGGGGTGATGACCGCCGCCACCGCCGAGCCCAGTGCCAAGGTGGCCCTGCTCTCCGAGGTCACCGAGCCGGTGAGCAACACCCCCAAGGTGGTGCTGCTCACCCGCTACACCCTGGCCCCCTCCGGCGCCGAGCTGCTGGTGGCCAACATCCACGCCATCAACTTCGTCACCACCTCGGAGTTCGCCCGCCAGGTGAGTGCCCTGGAGCGGCAGCTGGCCCGCCACCAGGGGCCGATGATCCTCTCCGGCGATTTCAACACCTGGAGCGACGCCCGCCTGGCGATGCTGGGGAAAGCCACCGGGCGACTGGGCCTGGTCCCGGTGACCTTCGATGACGACCTGCGCACCCGCTTTCTGGGCAGCCCTCTGGACCACATCTTCCACAGCGCCGACCTTGGGGTGATCCGCGACTCCGCCCAGGTGTTTCACGACACCCAAAGCTCGGATCATCAGCCGATGATGGTGGCGTTTGAATATCGCGCACCTGATCGGACCAGAGACTATGCGGTGGGGGAAAATGCGCGTAAGCTTAGCGACACTTCCATAGAAACCGTTGAGTGACCAAGCTCTTAGATGGATAACCTCTATCAGGCGGCCACCTGGCTGGCCTTCATCGGCTACTGGCTGCTGGTGGTGGCCGTGTCGTTGCGCATCGCCCTGCGCCGCCGCCCCTTTGGCGTCTCCCTCGCCTGGCTGCTGCTGATCTACATCATTCCCCTGTTCGGCGTGGCCTGTTACCTGCTGTTTGGCGAGCTCAACCTGGGTAAGAAGCGCTCCAGCCGCGCCGAGGCGATGTTCGAGTCTTACGCCCAGTGGTTTGGCGAAGTGGCCCGTCAGCACCGGGAATCCGTCCCCCAGATGGGCCAGCACGCCCGCCCCATCCACGCCTTGAGTCTCAACCGCACCGGGATCCCCTCCCTGGTGGGCAACGACCTGACGCTGCTGGACAACGGCGATGCCATCTTCGAGCACCTTATCCGCGACATCGACCAGGCCAAAACCCAGGTGGCGCTGGAGTTTTACATCTGGAGCCCCGGCGGCCGGGCGGACGACGTGGCCGAGGCCCTGATCCGCGCCCGGGAGCGCAATGTGCACGTCCAGCTGCTGCTGGACGCCGCCGGCAGCCGCAGCTTCTTCAACAGCCGCTGGCGGCGTCGACTGGAGGAGGCCGGCGTCGAGGTGGTGGAGGCTCTGGCGGTCAGCCCACTGCGGATGTTCTTCCGCCGCCTGGACCTGCGTCAGCATCGCAAGATCGTGGTGATCGACAACGCCATCGGCTATACCGGCTCCATGAACCTGGCGGACAGCCGGGTGTTCAAGAAGGACGCCGGTGTGGGCGAGTGGGTGGACATCATGCTGAGGATCACCGGACCGGCGGTCTCTTTGATGCGCTCCATCCAGGCCTGGGACTGGGAGGTGGAGACCGGCGAGCGCCACCTGCCGCCGGTGCCCCGCTTCTGCACCCTGGCCCACGACCCCCACGGCAAGGACACCCTGCAGGTGATCCCCTCGGGCCCGGGGCTGCCCTACAACGTCATCCAGCAGGTGTTGCTGCTCTCCATCTACCACGCCAAGACCAGCCTGACCCTCTGCTCCCCCTACTTTGTGCCCAGCGAACAGCTGATGGAGGCGCTCAAGACCGCCGCCCACCGTGGCGTGCGGGTGCAGCTTATCGTGCCGGACAAGAACGATTCGGTGATGGTGGAGTGGGCCAGCCGCTCCTTCTTTACCGAGCTGCTGCGCGCCGGAGTGGAGATCCACCGCTTCCAGGGCGGCCTGTTGCACACCAAGTCGCTGCTGATCGACGACGATCACTGCCTGCTGGGCACGGTAAACCTGGACATCCGCAGCCTGAAGCTCAACGGCGAGATCACCCTGGCGCTGGACGACGAGGCCCTCTGTGCCGATCTCAAGGCGCTCAATGACCACTACCTGGCGCAATCCTACCCATTGAAACTGGAGCAGTGGCAGGACCGCCCGGTGCGGCACAAGCTGGTGGAGCAGTTCTTCTACATGTTCGCCCCACTCCTCTGAGCCCGTCGCGCGCCGGTGAAGTGTCTACACTGGTGGTAGCCCGTTGTGGGTCGTGGCAAGACGAAGTTGTTCCAACGCCTTGCCCACCCGTTGTTGCTGCCAGGAGACCCTCCCATGCACCGGTTGCGCCCGTTCCTGTTGCTGGGCCTCAGCGCCCTGCTCTTCCCCCTTCACGCCGCCGAAAAACCCAACATCCTCGTGCTCTGGGGCGATGACATCGGCCAGTCCAATGTCAGCGCCTACAGCATGGGCATGATGGGCTACCACACCCCCAACATCGATCGCATCGCCGACGAGGGGCTCATCTTCACCGACTACTACGCCGAGCAAAGCTGCACCGCCGGCCGCTCCTCCTTTATCACCGGCCAGAGCGTGTTTCGCACCGGCCTGTCCAAGGTGGGCCTGCCCGGTGCCAAGGAGGGGATGATGGTGGAAGACCCCACCATCGCCGTGGTGCTCAAGGATCAGGGTTACGCCACCGGCCAGTTCGGCAAGAACCATCTGGGTGACCGGGACGAGCACCTGCCCACCAACCACGGCTTCGACGTCTTCTTCGGCAACCTCTATCACCTCAACGCCGAGGAGGAGCCGGAGAACGAGGACTACCCCCAGGATCCGGCGTTTCGCGAGAAGTTCGGCCCCCGTGGGGTGCTGCGCAGCCAAGCCGGTGGCACCATCGAGGACACCGGGCCCCTGACCGCCAAGCGGATGGAGACCGTGGACCAGGAGACCGCCGACGCCGCCATGGCCTTTATCCGTGAGCAGACCGCCGCGGGCACCCCCTGGTTTGTCTGGTGGAACGCCACCCGGATGCACTTTCGCACCCACGTGAAGGCGGATCACCGGGGGATCTCCGGCCAGGACGAATACTCCGACGGCATGGTGGAGCACGATCGCCAGGTGGGGATGTTCCTTAACCTGCTGGATGAGTTGGAGATCGCCGACAGCACCATCGTCTTCTACTCCACCGACAACGGCCCCCACAAGAACACCTGGCCCGACGCCGGCTCCAACCCCTTCCGCGGGGAGAAGAACACCAACTGGGAGGGCGGCTGGCGAGTGCCCGCGGTGGTGCGCTGGCCCGGGGTGATCCCCGAGGGCAGCATCAGCAACGCCGTGGTGCACCACATGGACTGGCTGCCCACCTTCGCCGCCGCGGCGGGCAAATCGGACATCAAACAGGATCTGCTGGACGGCTACCGCTCCGGTGCCCTGAACCGGGAGTACAAGATCCACCTGGATGGCTACGACTTGAGCGCGCACCTCAAGGATCCCCAGACCATCCCCAGCCCCCGCAACGAGGTGTTCTACTTCTCCGATGACGGCGATCTCACCGCCCTGCGTTACCAGGACTGGAAGATCATCTTTATGGAGCAGAAGAGCCCGGGCACCTTCCGGGTCTGGATGGAGCCCTTTGTGCCCCTGCGGGTGCCGCTGATCCTGAACCTGCGTCGGGACCCTTACGAGCAGGCACTGATCACCTCCAACACCTACTACGACTGGATGATCGACCGGGCCTACCTGCTGGTGCCCGCCCAGACCTACGTCGGGCAGTTTCTCGGCACCTTCAAGGAGTACCCGCCGAGGCAAAAGGCCGCCAGCTTCTCCCTGGACAAGGTGATGGAGATGATGCAAACCGGCGGCGCCCACTGACCCTGATGGGCCGGGCGTTGCGCCCGGCCCCAACCCATGGGACAAGGCTCACGGTTCGCCATAAGCCGGCGAACCTTTTGCCTTGGCCCGACTCCAAGGGGCAAACCCACTCGAACCCATAGTGATGCAAAAACGCTCCCTGGCACTGGGCCTGCTCCTTGGCCTGCTTATCGGCGCCGTGCTCGGCGTCGCCCTGAATCAACAGCTCATCATCGCCCGAGGCGGCAGCGCCACCATGGGGTTCGTGCCCCTGGCCGACCGACTGATCGAGGATCCGGCGGTCCAGCAGATGGTGATCTGCGCCAAACTGGCGATGAATCGTGGGGAGCGAATCGACAACCTGGCCCTCAACCTGCGGCTGAATCGCCACCTTACCCCCATGGACGACGGCAGCCAGCGCCCCTTCTTTGCGCTGATCTTTGCCAAGGCCTACCTGATGGGCGTGGCGGACAGCCTGCCACAGACCGCGCAAAGCGCCCGGCAGCACCAGTGCGCCGAGCTGACCTGGCTGAACAAAGCGGCGTCTTAGCCGGTGGGGATGGCCAGGGCGTCGGGGTAGTTGCGGGCCTGGGCCAGGGCCACCGCCTTCTGCACCACCGCCTGGCGGCTCAGGGGCGGCTGAGGTCGCTCGTCCGGCCCGGCGGCCCACCCCTCCCGGGCCAGGGCGTCAACGATGGCGTTGGCGGCGGTCAGCGCCGAGGAGGCTTTGACGATCTCGGTGCGGGCGTAGCGGTGACGGCCGAAGGAGACGTCGGCGGCTCGCAGGCTGGGATCCGTACCGGGGATCTGCTGGGCGCCAAACAGCGGCGGCCCGCCGGGCCGTGCGGAGGCGAAGCCGGGCAGGAAGTGACTCAGATGGGCGATGGCGTTTTCACTGCGTGACTGCACCACCTCCGGCTCCCAGCCCCACTGGATCTTGCGCTCGAAGCGAGGGTCGAGCTTTGGTTGGGCACTGCGCGCGCCGCTGGCCACCAGCCCCTGGCGAAACAGGGTGATCCCCTCGGTCATGCCGTGCAGTTGGAACAGCCCCCGACCGTAGGGGGTCAGCTGAGCCATCCCCTCGGGCGTGCCCCGCTGGCCGTGGAAGATCACCTCCGGCCAATGGCCCTGGGCCTCGGGCCAGAACGCGAGGTAGGCGGCCTTGAACTCCACCAGGCGCTGGCGCGGCTCCCCCAACTTGTCGTCCAGCTCGCCGGTGCGGTAGCCGCAGGCGTTGACCAGGTAATCCACCCCCACCACCTGTTCCTCCCCCCGATGGCGGCAGTGCAGCGCCCAGCCGGCGCCCTGGGGACGCACGTCGGTCAATGCGGTGTGGGTCATCACCCTCACTTGGGGGTGGCGGGCCAGCTCCAACTCGGCGCTGGCGGCCAGGCGAAACAGGCTGAGGCCGTACTCCTGCACCAGCACCAGGGGCCACTGCACCCGGTCGAAATCCAGGGTCTTGGCCAGGGGGATCATCCACTGTTCGGGCGTTGCCGGGCGCTCCGGCAGCGGCGCATCGCGCAGCGCCATCATGGCGTCGCGGTCAAACAGCCGGTAGTAGTGCTCCGGGTCCCCCAGCACCCGGTTCTCCGGGTCCGCCGCCACCAGCTCGGCGTAGGCGGCCTGCACCCGCTGGAGCCGGGGCAGCAGGGCCTGGGGATCCCCGCCGTCCCGGGTGGGCACGGCGATCACCGTGGGACGCACATTGGCCACGTGGGGGTAGAGCTTGAGGGTATCGATGGACTGTTGAAGCAGCTTGAGGCACTGGGCGTCGCTGATCTCCCGGTAGAGGTTGCCACCGGCGTGCAGGTGGCACATGGGCGGCCCGTTCACCAGGCTGGGGCCCTTCTCCATCAGCACCACATCGACGTGCCCCTGCTGGGCCAGACGCAGCGCCACGGTGGCGCCGGCCACGCCACCGCCGATGATCCCCACACGGGGCCGGGTCTGGGGGGCGGGGCTCAGCTGGCACTGGGCCAGGTTGTCGGGCAGGTCAAAATCGAACGTCATGGTACGGCAGCGTGTTGGGAAACCTGCCCGATGATACGACAAAGCGGGCCGATTGGATCCCCTTTTTCTTTGGGGATTTAGACCAGGGTCAACAGCTTAGCGATGTGGTCAAAGCTGTGGAAGCGGTGCTCGGCCAGGCACTCATCGCTGACCTGTTCATGGACCCAGCTGTCGTAGCCCGGATCCACGTGGCAGGCGTGCCCTCCCAGCTCCAGTACCGGCAGGATGTCAGATTTCAACGAGTTGCCCACCATCAGCACTTCCTGGGGGGCGTGGGCCATCTGGGTAAAGAGCCGCTGGTAGGTGGCGCTGTCCTTTTCGGAGACCACCTCGATGCGGCCGAAGTAGTCCGCCAGACCGCTGCGGGCCACCTTGCTCTCCTGGTCCAGCAGATCGCCTTTGGTGATCACCATCAGCGGGTAGCAGCCCTGCAGCGCGGTGAGGGTCTCCTCCACCCCGGGCAAAATCTCGATGGGGTAGCTGAGCACCTCCTTGCCCAGCTGGATGATGCGCTCGATGTCCCGCCCCTCGACCCGGTAATCGGTCAGCTCCAGGGCGGTTTCGATCATCGACAGCATGTAGCCCTTGGCGCCGTAGCCGAAGATCCGCAGGTTCTTCACCTCGGTCTGGTAAAGTCGCGCCGCCAGGTCGTCGCTGTCCACGTAGCGGCCGAGGATCTCCAGGTAAGCCTGCTCCGCCCCCCGGTAGTGGGGTTCGTTGACCCAGAGGGTGTCGTCGGCGTCGAAGGCGATGAGTTTGACCGTCTCTTTCATAGTGCGTCTTTTGGGCTCACAGTTCGTTCAGGGCATTGAGAATGCGTTTATCGGAGATGGGCACCTTGGTGCCAAGCGCCTGGGCAAAGCAGGAGATCCGGTACTCCTCCAGCAGCCAGCGCACCGCTTTGAGCGGCTCTGGCACCGACTGACCCTTGGGCACCTTGTTGAGCGCCGCCTGGTAGGCCTGCTCCACCTTCTGCACCTTGAGCAGGTGCAGCTTGTCCCTGTGGGGATCCACCGGCAGCTTCTCCAGGCGCCGCTCGACGCCCTTGAGGTAGCGACCCAGGTCCTCCAGGCGATCCCAGCCGGTGTCCGCCACGAAACCCTTGTACACCAGGCGGTCCAATTGGGCCTGAATGTCCGACATGGCGAAGGCGATCTCCAGGCTGATCTTACCCTTGAGCTTCTTGCGGATGGTGCCCCAGAGGGTCAGCACCCGCTCCACCTGGGCGGCGATGGCCACCACGGTGTCGTTGAGCTCTGCCCGCACCACCTCCCGGGCGGCCTCGAAGCCCGCCTTGTCGGACACCGACAGCCCATGCTCGGTGAGGATCTTATCGATGCCGGCGTCGATGCAGTCGCCGATCAGCAGGTCCACCCGGCCGAAGGGGTTGAAGTACATCGCCAGCTTGGCCTTGTTGGGCAGTTTCTGCTGCAGGTATTTCACCGGACTGGGGACATTGATGAGCAGCAGCTTGCGCAGGCCGGCGCGGTTGGCGGCCGCGGCCTTGTCCTCGGCGTCGAACAGCTTGACCGCCACGCTTTCCCCCTCGTCCACCAGTGCCGGGTAGGCCTTGACCGCGTAGGCCCCCCGCTTCTGCTCGTAGCTCTTGGGCAAGTCCCCCAGGGTCCAGTCGGTCAGCCCCGAGCGTTCGATGCCGCTGTCGGCGACCTTGGCGATCACCTGCTTCATCTGGCCTTTCAGTTGGGCCTTGAGGGCCAGCAGGTCCCGGCCCTGGGCGATGAGCTTGCCCTTGTCGTCCTCCACCTTGAAGTTGAAGGTCAGGTGGCGGTCCAGGGCACTCAGGTCAAAGTCCTCCGGGGTCACCCGGGTGCCGGTCATCCGCAACAGCTGCTTGCACAGGGCCTCGAGCAGCGGCATCTCGAAGGGGGTGATGGTCTCCAGCGCCGCACCGGCGTAGTTGGGGGCCGGCACAAAGTTGCGGCGCAGGGGCTTGGGCAGGGTCTTGATGAGGGCGACCAGCAGCTCGTGGCGCAGCCCCGGCACCAGGTAATCGAAGCCCTCGGGCTCCACCTGGTTGAGCAGCGCGATGGGCAGGTGCAGCGAGACGCCGTCGTCCTCGGCGCTGGGCTCAAACTGGTAGGAGAGGGGCAAGGTGATGCCGTCCTGGGTCCAGAAATCCGGGTAGTCCTGCTCACCGACGTGGTCGGCGTCGCGCTTCATCAGGTCCGACTTGGCCAGGTCCAGCAGATCCAGGGTCTGGCGCCGCTGTTGGCTCCACCAGCCCTGGAAGCGCTGGCGGGTGTAGATCCCTTCCGGCACCCGTTCATCATAAAAGGCGTAGAGGGTCTGCTCGTCCACCAGGATGTCCCGGCGGCGGGACTTGTGCTCCAGATCCTGCACCTCGTCGATGAGCGCCAGGTTCTTCTTGAGGAAGCTTTCATTGAGCCCCAGCTCGCCGGCCACCAAGGCCTCGCGCAGGAAGATCTCCCGCGCCTCGACGGCGTTCACCGGGCCGTACTGCACCTTGCGCTTGGGCACCACCACCACGCCGTAGAGGCTGACCTGCTCGTAGGCCACCACGGAGCCGGGTTTCTTCTCCCAGTGGGGCTCGCTGTGGCTGCGCTTGACCAGGTGTTCCGCCAGGGCCTCCACCCAGTCCGGGTCGAACTTGGCCACGGTGCGGGCGAACAGGCGGCTGGTTTCGGTCAGCTCCGCCGCCATCACCCATTTGGGCGGTTTCTTGGCCAGCTTGGAGCCGGGGAAGACGTAGAACTTGGTGTTGCGGGCGCCTTTGAAGTGGCCCTCCGCCTCCTTCATGCCGATGTGGGAGAGCAGCCCGGCCAGCAGCGCCCGGTGGATCTGATCGTCACCGGCCCGCTCCCCCAGGGTCAGCCGGATGTCCAGATCGCTGAGGCTCTGGCGCAGCTGGGAGTAGAGATCCTGCCACTCCCGCACCCGCAGGTAGTTGAGAAACTCGCTTTTGCACAAACGGCGGAACTGGTTGCCGGACAGGGCCTTCTGCTGGGCCTTGAGGTGATCCCAGAGGTTCAAAAAGGCGAGGAAATCGGAGCTTTTGTCGACAAAGCGGCTGTGCTTCTCGTCCGCCGCCTGCTGACGATCCACCGGCCGCTCCCGCGGGTCCTGGATGGAGAGGGCCGCGGCGATCACCATCACCTCGTGGACGCAGCCCTGCTTCTGGGCCTCGATCACCATGCGCGCCAGGCGCGGATCGATGGGCAAGCGGGCCAGTTTGCGCCCCAGGGGGCTCATCTTGGGCACGCCCTTGTGCACCGTGATGGCCGCCAGCTCTTCGAGCAGGGTCATGCCGTCCTTGATGTGGCGGTGATCCGGCGGCTGGATAAAGGGGAAGGCGGCGATGTCCCCCAGCCCCAGGGCCAGCATCTGCAAGATCACCGAGCCCAGGTTGGTGCGCAGGATCTCCGGATCGGTGAACTCCGGCCGGGACTCGAAGTCCTCCTGGCTGTAGAGGCGGATGCAGATCCCCTCGCTGACCCGGCCACAACGGCCGGCACGCTGGTTGGCGCTGGCCTGGGAGATGGGCTCGATGGGCAGGCGCTGCACCTTGGTACGGTAGCTGTAGCGGCTGATGCGGGCGGTGCCCGGGTCAATCACGTACTTGATCCCCGGCACCGTCAACGAGGTCTCCGCCACGTTGGTGGCCAGCACGATGCGCCGCCCGCCATGGGGGGCGAAGATCCGCGCCTGCTCGGCGTGGGAGAGCCGGGCATAGAGGGGCAGGATCTCGGTGTCCCGCAGGTTACGGCGATTGAGGGCGTCCGCCGCGTCGCGGATCTCCCGCTCGCCGTTCATAAAGATGAGGATGTCCCCTGGGCCCTCGTCGCACAGTTCGTCCACTGCGGCGAAGATCCCCTCCATCGGATCCAGGTCCGGCCCCTCCTCCTGCACCAGGGGCAGGTAGCGCTGCTCCACCGGGAAGGTGCGGCCGGAGACCTCGATGATGGGGGCGGCATCGAAGTGGTGAGAGAAGCGCGCCACGTCGATGGTGGCGGAGGTGATGATGATCTTCAGATCCGGACGCTTGGGCAGCAGCTGCTTCAGGTAACCGAGGATGAAGTCGATGTTGAGGCTGCGCTCGTGGGCCTCATCGATGATCAGGGTGTCGTATTGGTCCAGCCAGCGGTCGTGCTGGATCTCCGCCAACAGGATCCCGTCGGTCATCAGCTTGACGTAGCTGTCCGGCGAGCTCTGATCGGCAAAGCGCACCTTGAACCCCACGTGCTGGCCCAAGGGCGACTCCAGCTCCTGGGCCACCCGGGTGGCCACCGCCCGGGCCGCCAGGCGTCGGGGCTGGGTGTGGCCGATAAGGCCCCGCTGGCCGCGACCCAGCTCCAGGCAGATCTTAGGCAGCTGAGTGGTTTTGCCCGAGCCGGTCTCCCCCGCCACGATCACCACCTGGTGGTTGGCGATCGCCTCGGCGATGGCCTCCCGCTTGTCCGAGACCGGCAGGTCCGGATAGCGCACCTTGGGGGCGTTCTGCGCCCGCAGGGCCACCCGGGCCTGGCTTCGGCCCACCAGTTCGGTGAGCTGCTCGGTGATCTGGGCTTTTTTGGCCTTGTCCTGGACTCGTTTCATCCCCGACAGGCGTCGGCGGATGGCGGCGGCGTCCGCCTGCATGCAAAGGGCGAGGTGTTCCGGGGCGAAGGGGTTGGCGTGACTCAACGGGGGATCCTGACTGGTTTTGCTAAGCGGGGGATCCTACCAAACCCCCGCCCCGCCGGGCTACCGGTTTTCCCCCGGCCGGTGACGATGGCCGGGCCGCTATCTTGCCGCTAACCCCCTGGCACAAAGGCGATGATCCTCAGCGGCGCCCCGCTGCCGCCGGCGATCTTCATCGGCAGGGCGATCACCTGGAAGCCACGCTCCGGCAGCTCTGCCAGGTTGGCCACGTTCTCGAAGCCCGGCACGTTCTTCTCAAACAGCAGGCGATGGGTTTCAAACAGGGTGGAGGCGCCGTAGTCGATGCTGGGGGTGTCGATCCCCACCGCCCGGATCTGCCGCTGCTCAATCAGGTAACGGGCCAGCTCGGGGTGGATGCCGGGGAAGGCCAGCTTGGCCACCGCCGCCTCACCCCGCTCGGCGGTGCCCATATAGCGCCGCTTGTCCGGCCACAGGGCCGAGGAGCCGGAGTCGAACAGCACAATGGCCCCCTTGGGCAGCGGACCGTTCTGGGCCTCCCAGCGGGTCAGGTCCTCGACGGTGATCTGGTAGTTGCGGCTCTCACCCAGCCGGTTGGCGATGCGGATCACCACCCCGGGACCGATCAGCTGCTCCAGGGGGATGTCCGCCACCCCCCGCCGCCCCTTGGCAAAGTGCACCGGCGCGTCGATGTGGGTGCCACCGTGCTCCGCGGCGCGAAAGTTAAAGGCGGAGTAGTAAAACCCCTTGTCGGTGACGCCGTCGAACACCGTGGTCTTCTCGAAGCTGTCGGCGGTGGGCCAGTAGATGGCCTGGGCGGAGAAGTTGTGGGTGAGATCCACCCAGCGGCCCCGCCAGGGGTCCTCGGCCCGTACCGGGGCCAGCAGCAGAAAAGCCAAGCCGATCATCAAGGTTGCGCGCACCATGGGGCCTCCTGATTGGGTGGGGAGTGCGCTTAGAGTGTAGCCCCGCCCCCAGGCGCTAAGCTTGGTGAATGAGAATCGTCCTGCTGCTGGCCCTGCTGGTGACCCTACCGGCGCTGGGCCAATCCCTGAGCCTGAGCCCCATCGAGGCCCAGGTGCTGTCGGAACTGAACTTCGCCCGCACCGAGCCCCAGCGCTACGCCCGCGAGGTGCTGGAGCCGATGCGGGCCCATTTTCGGGGCACCGAAATCGTCGAGCCCCCCTGGCGCACCCGAAAGCCCGGAGTGGTGCAGGTGGTGGAGACCCAGGAGGGGGTGCAAGCGCTGGAGGAGGCGATCGACGCCATGAAAGCGGCCCAGCCGGTGCCGGCCCTGACCCCCTCCTACGGCCTGACCCTGGCCGCCCGGGCCTACCGCAAGGAGCAGGCCAAACAGGGGCGGATCGGCCACATCGGCCAGGACGGCTCCACCCCGGCGGACCGGATCGAGCGCTTCGGCCGCTGGGAAGGGGTGGCCGGCGAAAACCTCTTCTACGGGGATGGCGACGTCCAAGTGGGCCGCTTCGTGGTGATGGCGCTCATCATCGACGACGGTGTGGCGGACCGGGGCCACCGCCACACCATCATGGAAGCCGGCTATACCCTGGTGGGGATCGCCTTTGGCCCCCACCCGCTCTACGGTGGCCTCTGCGTACAGAACTTCGCCGCCGAGTTCTACGACGCCCCTTAAGGGCTCACTCTCCCCCCAGCGCCTCGCCGCGCATGCGCCGTTTCAGCTCGTAGTAGCGGTTGTGCACCCCCCGGGTCAGCCGGGTGGAGGTGTGCTCCAGGGCATCGACGCCGTAGAGGATGGCCACCACCACCAGCGACAACTTTACCGCCACACCCGGCCCCACCACGGACAGGCAAACGCCAATCCCCGCCAGGGCCCAGATCGCCGCGGCGGAGGTCACCCCCACCACGATGCCGTCCTTGGCGAGCATCACCCCGGCGCCGAGAAAGCCCACCCCGGTGACCACCTGACCGATGATCCGCGAACCGTCGGTCATCTCGCTGTTGAGGGTGCCGGCGGCGACGATAAACAGGTGGGTGCCCAGAACAATCAGGGTGGAGGTGCGGATCCCCACGGGCTTGCCCCGCAGCTGGCGCTCCAGCCCCACCAAAAACCCACACAACAGGGCCGCACCGACGTCGACCCAGTCAAAAGGCGCGATAGACCACCACGCGTTCACAATGCTTCCTCCGAAGAAAAATAGGGCCCGGCCCGCGCCGGGGGCGCGCCACTTTAAGCCCAAGTGCCCCCCTTGCCAATCACTATTTTGCCGCTTGGAGTCAGGCCCAAAGCCGTTGGGCTAACTGGCTGGAATACAGTGTTTTTTTCTTGCTGATACCGGGAGGCATTTCGCCCCTTGCAGGCTTGAACTGCACCGCCGGGGCTCAGTATGCTGGGGAGGACAGCGCCGCCAACCCAAGGACCGTCCATGACCGCCGCCCTGCTCGCCCTGCTGCTCACCCCCCTGGCCAACGCCGCCAGTCTGGATCCCAGCGAAATCGTCCACCTATCCGACCAACAGATGCGCGGCGAGTCCAGCTACAGCGAGATGACCATGAACATCGTCCGGCCGGAGTGGACCCGCAGCATGAGCATGAAAAGCTGGACCAAGGGGCAGGAGCTCTCGCTGGTGCTGGTGACCGCCCCGGCCCGGGACAAGGGCAGCGCCTCCCTCAAGCGTCAGCGGGAGATGTGGAACTGGATCCCCGGCATCGAGCGGGTGATCAAAATCGCCCCCTCCATGCTGGGCCAGTCCTGGATGGGCTCGGACTTCACCAACGACGATCTCATCAACCAGTCCTCCATCGTGGTGGACTACACCCACCAGCTGGTGGGCCAGGAGCCCTACGACAACGAGGCCACCTGGGTGATCGACGCCCTCGCCAAGCCGGACGCCCCGGTGGTGTGGAGCAAGGTTCGGCTGTGGATAAGCCAGGAGAGCTACCTGCAGCGCCAGGTGGCCTTCTACGACGAGTTCGACGAGCTGGTGAACACCCTTAAAACCTACGACGTTCGTGAACTGGGCGGCCGCGCCGTGGCCACCCGCATGGAGATGATCCCGGCGGACAAGCCGGGGCAGAAAACGGAGATCCTCACCCACTCGGCCCAGTTTGATTTCGCCATCGACGACGCCTTCTTCTCCCAGTCGCAGATGAAAGCGCTGCGGGATTGAGGCCCAATCGATGCTGGTGAAACTGGCCTGGCGCAACCTGTGGCGACAAAAACGCCGCACCCTGCTGACCGCCTCGGCGCTGGCTTTGGCCCTGGTGCTCTCCCTGCTGACCCGCAGCATCCAGGAGGGCAGCTACGCCAACAACATCGACAACGCCGCCCGCTTCGCCACCGGCCTTATCCAGGTTCAGCACCCGGAGTTTGGCGACAGCCACAGCATCGACGACCTGGTGCCCGGCGATGCGCTCTTTATCGCCCCGGCCCGGGCCCAGCCCCACGTCAGCTGGGTGCTGCCGCGCCTGGAGTCCTTCGCCCTGGCGGCGGGGGCCGAGCGCTCCAAGGGGGCCATGGTGATGGGGGCGATCCCAAGCCTGGAGGCCGAGTATGCCAAGGTGGCCGACAAGGTGGTCGAGGGGCGCTACCTGGAGGATGACGACACCGGCGTGCTTATCGGTGAAGGGCTTGCCCGCTTTTTGCAGCTGTCGGTGGGGGATGAGTTGGTGCTTTACGGTCAGGGCTACCGGGGCCAGACCGCCGCCGGCCTCTTCCCCATCCGCGGCCTGCTGCGCTTCCCCATGCCGGGGATCGACAACCAGCTGGTCTACCTGCCCCTGGCCCAGGCCCAGGCTCTCTACAGCACCGGAGAGCAGCTGAGCGCCTGGGTGCTGCACACCGACCGGCTCTCCGCCCTGCCCGAGGTGGAGGCCGCCCTGGCGGGCCACTACCCCAAGCAGCGGGTGCGGGACTGGACCAGCCTGGCCCCGGAGATGGCCCAGCAGATCCAGCTGGACCGCGCCGGGGGCTACTTTATGATCGCCCTGCTCTACGGCGTGGTGGGGTTTGGCCTGTTCGCCACCTTGCTGATGATGACCCTGGAGCGCCAACGGGAGTTTGGCGTCATGCTGGCCACCGGGCTGGTGCGCACCAAACTGGTGGCCCTTTTGGTGATCGAGTCGGCCTTTATCGCCGTGCTGGGCACCCTGCTGGGCCTGGCCATCGCCCTGCCCATCCTGCTCTGGCTCTACCACCACCCCATCACCCTGGGGGGGGAGACCGGCGAGATGATCCGCCAGATGGGCTGGGACCCGATGATCCCGGCGCTGATTGAACCGGCGCTCTTTATCGACCAAGTTCTGGTGGTGCTGGGCCTGCTGGCCCTGTGCCTTATCTACCCCCTGTGGCGGGTGGCCCGGCTGGAGCTGGTCAGTGCACTCAAGGGGGGCGCCCATGCTGGTTAGACTCGCCTGGCGCAACCTGTGGCGCAACCGGCTGCGCACCGCCATCATGCTGGGGGCCATGGTGTTTGGCCTGATGGGGGTGGTCACCCTGATTGGCTT
Source organism: Ferrimonas balearica (assembly GCF_019802085.1). Lineage (GTDB taxonomy): Bacteria > Pseudomonadota > Gammaproteobacteria > Enterobacterales > Shewanellaceae > Ferrimonas > Ferrimonas balearica_B. Next base: position 809,956 of record NZ_JAHVHV010000001.1, on the reverse strand, counting down.
CGTCAACGGCCTCTACGGCAACATGATCCAGAACGCCATCGCCTGGCAGACCAGCCACCTGCAGATCCACAACCGTACCTACCTGACCCACCCGGACATCAAGGACATCATCGTCGACCCTGCCCCCCTGCTGGATGCCCTCTCCCACGACGAGGCGGTGCTGGCCTGGTCCGCCCGCTTTGTCGCCGATGGCATGGTGGCCTCGGCGCGCAGCACCCGGGGGGTGCGGATCACCGGAGTGGACCCGGCCGCGGAGGCGGCAGTCACCCCGGTGGCCCGGCGCCTCACCGAGGGGCAGTGGCTGGATGAGAACGGCCGCAACCCGGTGGTGCTCTCCACCAAGACCGCCCAGCGGCTCAAGCTGCGCCTGGGCTCCAAGGTGGTGCTGACCTTCACCGATGCCGAGGGTGAGGTCACCGGCGCCGCCTTTCGGGTGCGCGGCCTGTTCCAAAGCCCCTCCTCCGCTTACGACGACGGCCACCTCTTTGTTCGCCGCTCGGATCTCACCGCCCTGGCGGGCATCGAGGGCTACCATGAGATTGCCGTGGTCACTACCGACGGCGACTACCAGAGCCAGGCCGCCACCGAGGCCCTGAAGGCGCGCCTGAGCCGGCTCAGCGACCCGGCCAACCGCGTCCGGGACTGGCGCACCGTGCAGCCCATGCTGGCGGCCATCCTCGGCCAGATGGGCACCAGCAACGCCATTATCCTCGGGATCTACGTGCTGGCCATGAGCTTTGGCATCGTCAACGTGATGCTGATGTCGGTGTTCGAGCGCACCCGGGAGTTTGGCGTGCTGATGGCGGTGGGGATGACCAAAGGGCGGATCTTCACCCTGCTGTTGCTGGAGAGCGGCCTGCTCGGGCTGTGTGGCGGCCTGATTGGCGTGCTGGCCTGCCTGGGGCTGATGGCCGCCCTGTCGGTGACCGGGATCCCCCTGGGCAGCTGGGCGGAGGGGCTGGGGGCCTTCGGCGCCGACACCCAGCTCTACCCCAGCGTCCGCACCGCCGATTACGCCATGATGTTACTGACGGTACTGGCGGCCAGCGTGCTGGCGGCCCTCTACCCGGCCCGGCAAATCCTCAAGCAGCGTCCGGTGGACGCCATGGCCCACAAACTCTGAGCAACCCATGACCATCGCGATTGAAAACCTCAGCAAGATTTACAACCCCGACTCCGAGTTCCCGGTTCACGCGGTGCGCCGGTTGAGCCTGACCATCGAGCAGGGGGAGTTTGTCGCCATCATGGGTCCCTCCGGCTCCGGCAAAACCACCCTGCTGAACCTGCTGGGCGGCATCGACACCCCCAGCGAGGGGCAGATCACCATCGACGGCGATCGGTTGAGCGATCTCACCCCCCACCAGATGATCGCCTTTCGCCGGGACAACGTGGGGTTCATCTTCCAGGACTACAGCCTGCTGCCGGTGCTGACGGCACTGGAGAACGTCGAGTTTGTGATGCAGCTGCAGGGCCACAGCGAGAAAGCGTGTCGGGCCCGGGCCACCGAACTGCTGACCCAGGTGGGGCTTGGGGATCAGCTCAACAAGGTGCCGGCCAAGCTCTCCGGCGGTCAGCAGCAGCGGGTGGCGGTGGCCCGGGCCCTGGCCCCCCGTCCCCGCTTCGTGATGGCGGATGAGCCCACCGCCAACCTGGACGCCCGGAGCACCGCCGAGCTGATGGACATCATGCAGCAGCTCAACGAGAAGGAGGGGATCACCTTCCTCTTCTCCACCCACGATCCCCGGGTGATCACCCGCGCCCGGCGGGTGATCGTCATCGAGGATGGTCAGATCACCGAGGACCGTCCCCAGTGAGAGGTTGGCCGCTGGCACTGCTGACGGCCCTGGCCGGCCCCGCCCTGGCGGCGGTGCCGGGGCTGGCGCCACAGAAAAGCTGGGATCTGGGGGGCTACGTCAAGTACATGGCCACCGGCACCCTGGCCGATGAGGGCGACAACGCCCTGGATCACCTACTGCACCAGCGGTTCAACTTCGAGTACCGCTTCAGCCCCACCTTGCGGCTGAACGTCGGCATGCGCAACCGGGTGCTGGCCGGTGACAGCGCCGAGCTGCCCGGTTACGGCGCCCTGGTGGGCGGAGACGACGGCTACTGGGACCTGACCCACAACTGGGTGGATAAGAACGGCCTGGTGGCCACCACCAGCTTCGACCGCCTCTATCTCCACTGGCAGGACAACGACTGGCAATTGCAGGGCGGCCGCTTTCGCATCAACTGGGCCATGGCCAGCCTCTGGAACCCCAACGACCTGTTCAACGCCTACTCCATCTACGACTTCGACTACGAGGAGCGCGCCGGCAGCGACGCGGTGCAGATAAGCCGTACCCTGGGCTTCGCCAGCCAGCTGGACCTGGTCTACAACCCCGCCAAAGACAGCGAGCTGACCAGCTACGCCGGCCGCTACCTGTTCAACCACCGGGGCTGGGACGGCCAGCTGCTGCTGGGCAAGTCGGGGCTGGACCACGTCGTTGGCCTGGGGTTTGCCGGAGATCTGGCCGGGGCCGGGGTGCGCGGCGAGCTGAGCTATTTCGACCCCACCCGCGACCACTGGCAGGGGGAGGCGCTGAGTTCCGCCACCGTGGCCACCCTGGAAAGCGACTACAGCCTGGGCGGACGACGCAACTGGATGGTGCGCGGCGCCCTGCTCTACATCAGCGCGCCTCAGGACCCGGACAGCGCCCTGGCCTACCTCAACCTGCCACTGACCGCCCGCACCCTGAGCTTCACCCGCTGGACCGGCTACGGGGATCTCAGCTTTGAGCTGAGCCCCTTGAGCCGGCTCACCCTCTCCGCCACCGGCTACGACGACGGCTCGCTGTTTGTTGGCATGAGCGCCGACTACTCCCTGGCCAACGACTGGCAGCTGCTGGGGGTGGTGCAGCGCTTCGACGGCACGAGCGACAGCCTGTTCGGCGCCACCCCCGCCACCTTGCTTTTCGGTCAGCTGCGCTGGAACTTCTGAGCCCCGCGCTCGGCCTCAGATGAACTTCTCAAAGGGCTTATCCACCGGCGTCTGGGCCAGGTGGTTGGTGAAGTTGCTCATCACCTTCTGGCTTATCCCCAGCACGATGGCCAGCAGATGGCGATTGCCATAACCGGCCGCGAAGAAGGCCGCCTGCTGGGCCTCGCTCAACTGCCCCCGGTCCCGCACCAGGGCCAGGGTGGTGTCGTGCAGGATCTGCAGCTTGGGATCCGGCAGCGCCGTACCCGTCTTCAAAGACTCGATCACCGCGCTGTCCACCTTCATGCTATGGGCGATGGCGGTGTGGGCGGGCAGACAGTAGTGGCAGTGGTGGAAGCCGTTGATGGTCTGCCACACCACGGTCAGCTCCGCCGCGTCCAGCCCGGACTCGGTAAACAGCTGGTGCACCCGCTGGTAGGCCTCCAGCAGCTGGGGCGACTCCGCCATCACGGCGTGGAGGTTGGGGATCATGCCAAAGGCCTTTTGGGAGGCGGCCAGCAGGGGCCGGCTGGCCTCGGGAGCGGTGTCGGCATCGTAGAGGGTGAAGTCGGTCATGGGGTCATCCTGTGGTCCAAGGGAAAGTCACTCCTAGCCTAGACCGAACTCTGGCCCCGCCCCTTTCATCGACCGGACAATCCCCTCTAGCCTTCTATTCTTTAAGGGCTTTCCCATTCGCTGGAGATCTCCCATGGCCCGCCTGCTCTGCCCGGCCCTGCTGCTGGGCGCCCTGTTCGCCCCTTCCCTTCCCGCTGCCGAGCCCTTCGACCTGGTGATCTTGAACGGCCGGGTGATGGACCCGGAAACCCAGTTCGATGGGGTGCGGAACCTGGGGGTGCGCGACGGGCGGATCGCCCTTATCACCGAGCAGCCCATCGAGGGCGCGCAGACCATCGATGCCAGCGGCCTGGTGGTGGCCCCGGGCTTTATCGACACCGAGCAGCACGGCCTGGGCCCCTGGGGGATCAAGGTCAACCTGCGGGACGGGGTCACCACCCAGATGGACTTCGAGGTGGGGGCGCTCAACATCGACCAGTGGTACGCCCACCGCACGGGCAACACCCAGGCCAACTTCGGCACCGTGGTGGGCCAGGAGTTTGCCCGCATGCGGGTGCACGACGGCCTGGCCCTGGAAGGCCCGAACGTCACCATGCCCTACTTTTTCGACTACCGGGCCCAGGCCGCCGAGGATGGGGTGAACGGCTGGTCCACCAGCCGCTCCAGCGTCGAGCAGATCAACCAGGTCACCGCCATCCTCGATGAGGGGCTGCGCCAGGGCGCCATCGGCGTGGGCTCCACCATCGGTTATGCCCAGAAGGGGATCACCACCTACGAGATGCTCGAGGCCCAGCGGGCGGCGGCCCGCTACGGCCGGCTGACCGCGGTGCACCACCGCTTCCACCCCAGCGCCGCCACCCCCACCGAGGCCCCCACCGGAGTCAACGAGGTGCTGATCAACGCCATGGTGCTGAAGGCACCCCTGCAGATCCACCACGACAACGACTACGGCTGGTGGGAGAACCAGGAGAAGCTGGCCCTGGCCCGGGCCCAGGGGCACAACGTCTGGGCCACCTACTACCTTTGGATCGCCGGCTCCGGCAACTACGGCGCCAGCATCGTCGCGCCGGAAACCTGGGAGCAGGCGATGGGCTACAAGTACGAGGAGACCATCTACGATCCCCAGCTGGACCGCTTCGTCACCAAGGATGAGTTTCTCAAGTTCCAGTCCGAAGAGCCCGGCCGCACCCTGATTGCCTACAGCCCGCCACGCAAGCAGTGGCTGCCGATGTGGACCAAGGTGGAACATTTCGTGGTGGCCGGGGACGGCATGCCCGGGCTGGATGTGGAGGGCAACCGACTGGAGTGGGAGGCGCCCTACGAGGCCTACGCCGGACACCCCCGGGCCGCCGGCACCCACGCCGCCACCCTGCGCATCGCCCGGGAGAACGGCGTGCCGCTGATGCACACCCTAAGCCAGCTCAGCTACTGGAGCGCCAAGCACCTGGGGGACACCGGCCTCAAAGCGATGCAGGAGCGGGGGCGTTTGCAGGAGGGGATGGTGGCGGACATCGTGATCTTCGATGCCGACACGGTCACCGAGCACGCCACCTACAAGACCGGCAGCAACGGCCTGCCCTCCACCGGGATCCCCCACGTGCTGGTCAACGGCGTCTGGGTGGTGAAGGACAGCCAGGTGCAGGCGGACCTCTACCCCGGCCAGCCCATCCGCTTCCCCACGCAGGAGACCGGCCGCTTCGAGCCCATCTCCGCCGAAGCCTGGCTGGAGACCTACACCATCAAGACCAACCCACCGGCGCTGGATCTGGATGACAGTGCCCTGAACCCGGATGTACAGGCCCGCCGACCGACCCCCTTCGACCCCCACCACCTGTTCGCCCACGAGGATCCCCGGATGGCCCACCTGTTCCAGTGCATCCACGACCACGAGGAGTCCCACCCATGATTCGTCTTGCGCCCCTGGCGCTGCAGCTGGCCGCCGTGCCCTTGATGGCCGCCGAAGCTGACAGCAACGCCCGCTTCGGCGGACCCGATGCGGTGGACAACCAGCTGGAGGAGGATAAGAAGCGCCACCCGGTGCCCCATAAGGAGCGCTGGGCACAGCGGGGCCTCAGCCTGGGGTTCGATTACTCCGCCGTGGCCCTGTGGGCCAGCGACAGCCTGCCCGGGGCGGACGACAACGCCGCCGGTGCCATGGCACGTTTCTACGGCAGCTGGGCGCTGGTCAACCGGGGGGAGGCCAACAGTGGCTCTCTGGTGTGGAAACTGGAACACCGCCACGCCTACACCGACACCGCGGTGAAAGACTTCGAGTTCGGGGTGGGGGGCCTGGGACTGGTGACGCCGCCGTTCAGCGATCAGAAGGGCCGGCTGACCAACCTCTATTGGAAGCAGCGCCTCTCTGGCGGTCGCGCGACCCTGGTGGCGGGCTTTCTCGACGCCACCGACTACTTCGACGTCTACGCCCTGGCCAGCCCCTGGAGCGGCTTTATGAACTTCGCCTTCAGCACCGGCACCACCACGGTGGCCCTGCCCGGGGACGCCACCCTGGGGGTGGCCGGGGCCACCATGCTGGGGGAGAACTGGTTTCTCATCGCCGGGTTGACCGACATGGAGTCCGACCCCACCGAGCCCTGGAAAGGGGTCGAGACCTTCTTCTCCGACAACCGCTACTTCTCCAGTGTGGAGCTGGGCTGGACCTCGGATCAGAGCCAGATCTACGTCAACAACGTCCACCTGAGCCTCTGGCACGCGGATGAAAGTGAGATGCAGGGCACCAACGAAGGCCGGGGGCTGAACCTCTCCGCCTCCACCCAGCTGGGGTCCTGGCTGCCCTTTGTCCGGGCCGGGTTCAGCGAGGACGCCGGCACGCTGGCGGAGAAGTCGGTCAGCCTGGGCACCGGCTACTACGGCCTGGTGGAGGGCAGCACCCTGGGGGCAGCGGTCAACTGGGCCGAGGTGCCCGGCGCGGACGACCAGTGGACCTGGGAGCTGTTCTTCCTGTTCAAACCCCTGCCCTACCTGGAGCTGACCCCGGATCTGCAGGTCATCCAGAACCCGGCCCTGAATCCGGGAGAGAGCTCGGTGGTGATGTACGGCCTGCGGGGGCGGGTGTTCTACTGAGCGTCAGTCCAGCTGCAGGTTCAGGGCCGCGGCCTTCAGGCTGCGACTGAGCCGCAAGGCGGTTTCCGGCGCCAGATCCGGACTGTGGACCAGGCGCATCGCCAGCGCCCGTTTTTGTGGGAAGGGAGGCCCTAAAGGCGCCATGCGCCGCCGGCACACCAAAGACTCGGGCAGCAGGGCCAACGCCTGGCCGGCACTGACCATGGCCGCCAGGTTCTCCAGCACCGGGCTTCGGATCACCGCCTGCCAGGGCAGGTCCAGGGCGTCGAGATCCTCCCGGGCCCAGTCCGCCACCAAACAATCGGCCTCCAGCACTGCCACTGGCAGAGGCCGCCGCGCAGCCAGGGCGCCGCTTTTCGGCCCCACCCAAAGCAGCCGCTCCTGCCACAGGGCCCCGGCCACACCGGCCTCATCGGAAACGATGGCGATGTCCAGTTGACCCAGGGCCAGCTGCTCCTTCAAGCGTCGACTGGGGGCACACACCAGTCGACACTCCAGCTGGGGCCAGTCGGCCTGCAGCTCGGGGATGACATCGCGGACAAAGGCCTGGGCGTAGTCGGTGGGAATGCCGCAGCGCAGGGTGCCCCCCTGCACCGGCTGGGTGATGGCGGACCAGGTGGCGGCATTGAGCCGAAACAGCTGCTCGGCGTAGCCTTGAAGGGTGCTGCCGGCTTCGGTCAGGCGAATGCCCTGGTTGGAGCGCACCATCAGGCGCACCCCCAGCTGGGCCTCCAGCCGCTTCAACTGCATGCTCACCGCCGCCTGGGAGCGATTCACCGTCTGGGCGGCCTGTTTGAGCTCGCCGGCCTGGATCACCGCCAAAAAGGTGCGCAGCAGTTCCAGGTCCAGCGGCGGCGCCCCGCCGGGATTCAGGATATCCGACATGATGATTCAGTTTTTTTGATTTAGACAAAAATTAATTTCGTTTGCCTGAACCTTAAGGGATCCCGTAGCGTGCTGTCCACGATTTAGGCCTCCCCTTCCACACAGGAGCGACATCATGGTTTCCTCTCTGCCTCACACCATGCAGGGCGTGCAGCTGACCGGCCACGGCGGCCTGGACACCCTGGTCTACCGCCAGGACCTGGCGCTGCCCACCCTGGGCGCCGGCGAGGTGCTGATCCAGGTGGCCGCCGCAGCCATCAACAACACCGACATCAACACCCGCATCGGCTGGTACTCCAAGTCGATCAGCGGCCAGACCAACGACGGCGGCCAGCAGGGCTTTGATCAGCTGGACGACGAAGACGCCAGTTGGTCCGGCGAGCCGCTGCACTTTCCCCGCATCCAGGGGGCGGACTGCTGTGGTCACATCGTGGCGGTGGGTGACGGCGTCGATGCCGGGCGCATCGGCGAGCGGGTGCTGGTGCGCCCCATGCACGAGTCCCCAATGGCCGGCCCCAGCGGCTTTATCACCTTCGGATCCGAGTGCGACGGCGCTTTCGCCCAGTACGCTAAGGTGGCCTCCAGCGAGGCCTTTGCGGTGCAATCCAGCCTCACGGACGCCGAGCTGGCGAGCTTCCCCTGCGCCTACTCCACCGCCGAGAACATGGTGGATCGGGCCGGCGTGGGCCCCGGGGACCGGGTGCTGATCACCGGCGCCTCCGGTGGCGTGGGTTCGGCGGCCATTCAGCTGGCCAAGCGCCGCGGGGCGGTGATCTACGCCCTCTCCAGCGCCAGCAAGGCCGAGGCGTTGAAGGCCCTGGGGGCCGAGAAGGTGCTGGATCGCCAGGATGACCCCATGGCGGTGCTGGGCGCCGACAGCGTGGATGTGATCCTCGATCTGGTGGCGGGCCCCAGCTGGGGTGAGTGGCTGAACCTGCTGGCCCCCCGCGGCCGCTACGCGGTGGCCGGCGCCGTGGCCGGCCCCCTGGTGGAGCTGGATGTGCGCACCCTCTACCTTAAGGATCTCACCTTCTTCGGCTGCACCTACCAGCCCCGCCGCGTCTTTGAGAACCTGGTGCGCTACATCGAAAACGGCGAGATCGCCCCCCTGGTGGCCGAGCGCTTCCCCCTGGCAGAGATTCGCCAGGCCCAGGAGGTGTTTCTGGCCAAGGGGCACGTGGGCAAGATTGTGCTCATCCCCTGACGCCTTAGAAGGGCTCGGTCACCCGGGCCGAGCCCTCTGACACCATCCGCTTGCCGCCACACCACAGATCCCTTACCGCCAGACTCTGGGCATCCAACAGCAGAAGATCCGCCCGCTGGCCCAACGCCAGGGTGCCCCGATCCGACAGCCCCAGGATCTGCGCCGGGTTGGCGGTGACACAGGCCAGGGCCTGTTCCGTTGCGACCCCCTCCTCCAATATCGCCGAGCGCACCGCCTGGTGCAGGCTGGCCACCCGCCCCACCTGCAGCCCCTGCAACCGCCCCGCCTCATCGAATCGGGGCAGGCTGGCGTTGCCGTCGGAGCTGAAGGTGATCTGCGCCGACGCCACTCCGGCCCCCAGCAAACGTGCCAGGGCTTTGGCCGCCGCCACCTCCCCCTGGGCCAGCAGCTCCTCGGTGGTGCTGGTGGTGATGTCCACCCAGCCGCCGGCCTGGCCGTAGCGCAAAGCAGCATTGAACACCGCTTCGCTGCGATTGACGTGGGTGGGGTAGAACTGGCTTATAGGCAGGTTGCTGTCGCTCACCACCCGGTGCAGCCAGTCCAGGCCGGTGGGGTCGTCCCCCAGGTGGATGGAGACCACGCCTCCCTTGCCCGCCAACAGGCCGCCATTGCGGGCCTGGCTGGCCAGGCGAACCAGCTCATGGGCGCTGGGGTGACTGCTTCGGTGATCGGCGATGGCCACCTCCCCCACCCCGATGCAGGGGCCCAGCAGCAGGATGTCGTCGGTGATGTCCCCCAGCAGGGTTTTGACCGGCACCTGGTAGCCGCCAGTGTAGACGTAACAGCCCAGCCCCAGGTTGCGCAGGGCATAACACTTGGCCAGCAGATCCGGCAGGGTGCGGCTGGTGGCGTCGGTGCCCAGGGCCCCCACCACGGTGCTCACCCCCGCCAGGGTGGCCTCGGTGATCCCCATGGCCGGGGTGCGGGTGTGAAAGCCCCCCTCCCCGCCGCCACCGGTAATGTGCACCAGCGAGTCGATAAAGCCCGGGCAGGCCAGGGTATCCTGGCCGTCCACCACCTCGTGGGGCAGGTTGGTATCGAGTGTCAGTTCCGGCCCCATCGCCAGGATCCGCTCCCCCGCCAGGGCGATGTCGCAGCGCCCCTGAGGTGTCGGGGCGTAGGTTTGTGCCTGTTTAATCAAGGTGATCATCATTGGTATCCCATTACGGCCGCGGCCATCACCACGGCGGTGGCCAGCAGCATTACCATCAGCATAAAGCCCCCGACGAAGCGCACCCAAACGCCCCAGCTCACCCTGGCCACCCCCAGGCAACCCACCAGGGCGGCGGAGGTGGGGATCAGCACGTTGGTCAGCCCATCCCCCAGTTGGAAGGCCAGCACAGCCACCTGGCGGGTCAGGCCCAGGAGATCCGACAGGGGGGCCATCAGCGGCATGGTCAGCGCCGCCTGGCCGGAGCCGGAGCTGACCAGCAGGTTGAAGGCGGACTGGAACCAGAACATCAGCGCCGCGGCGCTGGCCTGGCCCAAATCGCCAAAGGCGTTGCCGGCGCCATTAAGCAGGGTGTTGAGCACCGACGGCGCCCCGGGGTCGTCGCCGCCGAGCACCAGCACCACCCCCTTGGCCAGGGCCACCACCAGCACCGCCGGTACCAGGGCCGCTGCCCCCTCACTGAAGTGTCGGGAGAGATCGTTGAGGCTTGGAAAAAGACCGCCGAGCCGGGCCACCACCCCCACCACCAGGGCCAGGGCGAAGAACTGGGCGGCAATTTGCGGCAGGTAGTAGCCCCGGGCCATCACCCCCCAGCACACCCAGGCCAGCCCCAATGCGGTCAGCAGCAGGATAAGCCGGTCCCAGTGGCTCAGTGGCGCCACCGACTGGGCCTGGGCCCGCTCCCGCCAGTGGCGGTCGCTGTGGTAGGTGGGAGAGGCCTCGGGGTGGGCCCGGACGCGGCGGCCATGACGCCAGACGAAGGCCATCCCCAGGGCGGTGAGTCCGGCCCAGAGCGCCAGGCGCAGGGGCGCGCCGCTGAGCAGCGGTACCGCGGCGATCCCCTGGGCCAGGGCCACGCTGAAGGGGTTCATCCAGCTGGCGGCAAAGCCCAGCTGGGTGGCCAGGTAGCAGCAGGCCACGGCGCTTAGGCTGTCGTAGCCCAGGCGCACCAGGGTGGGCACCAGGATAAGACAAAACGCGATCGCCTCCTCCCCCATGCCGAACACCGCCCCGGCCAGGGAGAACAGAAAAAACAGCCCCGGCAGCACCAGATCCTGGCCTCGGGTCGCCCGTCCGATGGCGGCCAGTATGGCCCGGTCCAGGCTGCCGGAGCCCAACAGGATGCCGAAGGCCCCGCCCACCACCAGCAGGAAGGCGGCGACACCGACGGCACTGCCCCACTTGGAGCCGGCCACCAGGCCTTCGAACAGCAGATTGGCCAGCCCCATCTGGCCCTGTTCGGCAAACAGGGGCACCGGCGAGTGGGACTCGACCACCCGGAAGCTGCCGGGCACCAGCTGGCGCTCGCCCCCCTCACCGCTCAGCAGAAACTGACCGGCGGGCACCCAGTGGGTTACGCCCCAGGCCAGCAGCGCCACCAGGGCGAGCAGCACCAGGGCGTCCGGCATGGCCGGTCGCGCAGTTTGAGACATGGTGATGTCCTTGTCAGGAAGGTCGCCGGCCCCACCATGGCGGGGCCGGCCCATTCGTTAGAAGCGGAAGGTGTAGCTCACCCGGTAGTAGCGGCCCAGGATGTCGTGGTTGAACACGTCCACGTTCTGGCTGCTGCCGTACACCACCGGCGCTTCGCGGTCGAACAGGTTCTCCACCGCCAGGCGCAGGGTGTGGTGATCACCGATGTCGTAGCCCACCTGGGCGTTGACCTTGGTCCAGGAGGGCACCTCGCGGTCGGCGGTGATCCCCAGACGCTCCAGGTCGAAGTAGCTCAGGGCGTCCAGATCGTTGTCCTCGTAGCCGCTGGTGTAGAGGGCGGTCAGGGAGCCGAACCAGGCGTTGCGGTCGAAGCGCAAGGTGGTGGTGGCCAGGGTCTCCGGATACTGGTAAGTGCCCGCCAACTCCTCCTCGCCCACGCTGGCGCTTTTCTGGCGCTTGAAGGAGAGCACATGGGTAACGTCCGCCAGGAAGGTCCAGTCGATGCCCAGGCCGGTGAAGTAGTGGGTGTAGGTGAGATCAACCCCGTCGGTCTCCTGGGTGCCGAGGTTTTGCAGCTGCAGATGCACGTCGCCGTCCACCACCAGCGGCTCCAGCGGCTGGCCACTGTCGTCGCAGCGCACCGGCACCCCCTGGGCGTTCTCCGCCGGGACGCTGTCGCAGTAGAGCAGCGCCGGGTTGGCCAGGGCCTGCAGCAGGGCAAACTCCGGGTCCACTGCCACCAGCTTCTCGTGCTCGAAACGCCAGTAATCCAGGGTCAGGGTGATCTCCTCGGTGGGGCTGTAGGCCAGGCCCAGGTTGTAGGAGTCCGCCTCCTCCGCCTGAAGGTCGCTGTTGCCAAACTCGATGGTGTCGATGGAGAAGTCGCTGGCCCCGTCACAGTCGGCGTAGCCCTCGGCGATGCCGGATTTGCACTCCACCACGGCGCTGGAGAGTTTCACCCCGGCGCCCACCTGGGCCAGTGAGGGCGCGCGGAAGGCGGAGGCCCAGGAGGCGCGCAGGATCAGGCTGTCCCAGGGCTGGTAACGCAGCCCCACCTTGGGATTAAAGTCGCCGCCAAAGTCACTGTAGTGGTCGTAACGGCCGGCCAGCTGCATGTCCAGGGTCTCGGTCAAGGGCAGGTGGAACTCGCCGTACAGCGCCCAGGTGGTGCGGTCCGCCTCCACCCGGGTGGAGCCGAAGCGGATCACCTCCGGCTGGAAGCCGTTTTCAAAGGTGCCCTCGGCCAGCTCGGAGGGGATGTCCTCCAGCTCCTCACGGCGCACCTCGCCGCCGAACGCGGCGGCCACGGCCCCGGCGTCCCACTGCCAGAGATCCCCGGAGAGGTTGAAGTCCCAGGTGTAGAGGCTGGACTCGCCGTTGCGGGGCACCTGCTCGTAGATGAGATCCCAGGCGTCGGGATCGTTCACCCCATCGGCCCGGGGCGCCCAGGCGTCGTAGGGGCTGACCAGGAAGCCCTCCCCCGGCTCGCAGATGCTGCCGTCGGCACACAGGGCACCGTTCAGGGCCGCTTCCAGTTTGCTGCGACTGGCGATCCCGGCGCTGCCCAGCTGCTCGGACTCGCTGCGGGAGGCGGAGAGCGCCGTCTCCCAGGCCCAGTCGCCCCAGTCGCCGCGCAGTCCGGTGACCAGGCGCCAGGATTGGGTTTCGTTCTCCACCAGGCGGGTGTCCGGCAGGCGGCCGTAGATCTGGTAACTGTCGTCGATGATGCCGCCGAAGGCGTCTTCGTAGAAGTCCACGAAGGCCTGGCCGATGGGGTTCAGGCTGCCGTCCTCGTTGGTCAGCGAGGGGTGCAGCTGGTCCGGATCCCGCGGGTCGAAAAAGGGCACCTCGAAGCCGTTGAGTGGTGCCGAGCTGGACTCGCCAGAGCCCTCGGTGTGGGAGAACATCAGCTCGGTGAACCACTGGCTGCCGCCGGCAAAGTCGTAGTGGTAGGTGGCACCGGCGCCCCACTGCTCGAACGCCGGCTCGTAGGGCCGGTACTGGTTGCTGTTGTAGGCGCAGTACTCGAAGAAGCGCTCCGCCGGGTGGGCGTCGTCGCGGTCATCGAAGCGGATGTCATCGGGGCAGTTGGGGTCCACCTTGTCCTTGGCCAGATCGAAAAACAGGGTGTTGTAGCTGGCCCAGGCGTGCTGCTTGCTGGGGAAGAAGCTCTCGGCGGTCTGCGCCCGGTCCCGCAGGTAGGTGGCGTTGCGGTCGTAGTAATCGGCGAACAGGGTCAGGTTGCTGTTCTCGAAGCTCTTGCCCCACACCAGGTTGAAGTTTTTCTTGCTGTCGTCGGTGCTGGCCTCGGAGTCGCCGTAGCTGACGTTCAGCTCCAGCCCCTCGTAGTCCTTCTTCAGGATGTAGTTGATCACCCCGGCCACCGCGTCGGCCCCGTAGAGGGCGGAGGCGCCCGTGGGCAGGATCTCGATGCGTTCGATGGCCGCCAGTGGGATGGCGTTGATGTCGACGAAGTTCTCCGAGCCGAAAGCAAAGGAGCTGACGGACACCCGGCGGCCGTTGATCAGGGTCAGGGTGGAGGAGGCCCCCAGGCCCCGCAGGGAGCCGGCGGCCTGGCCGGCGGGGGAGCTGCCGGACAGCGCCCCGGAGGCGGAGGTGGAGAAGGTGCCGGTGCCCCCCCGGGTCTGGCCCACCTCCCGCAGCAGCTCGGACAGGGAGTTGGCGGAGGAGCCTTTGATGTCCTCGGCGTCGATGGTCACCAGGGGCTGGGCGCCCTCCATGTCGACCCCCTTGATGCGGGAGCCGGTGATCTCGATGCGCTCGACATCGGCGGTTTCGGGGGTGTCAGCGGCCACCACTTGGGCCACGGGGGACAGGGCAAAGCCGGCGGCAGCCAGCATCAGCAACGGGTTGTTCATGGTGTTCTTCCTTGTGCTCCCAACCTGGAGACCACAGGATCCGGCCCGGCACGGGCAGCGGGATCCGCTTCCTACGGAGTGAGATGAGATCTGGAGGGGCGAGTGACGCCCAAACGCACGGCGACGCGGTCTGAACCAACGGGTTCAGCGCATCAGGCCAATGGGTCTGGGGCTATTCGTCAAACCACTCGCTGAGGTAGAAGCTCTCGAAGAAGTAGTTTGACAGCGACGCGGCATTCTTGAGCATTACGTCCTGTCTTCCTTCCATGTCACAAGGCAGAATGGGGCCGCTCGGGCCCGGCTTTTTTAACGAATACCCGCTTCTTGACCGGAATGTCAAGAGCATGTTACCGCCTAGTAATAACGGTATAACTCACGCTAAGTATTGGAACGCAAAGTGAATAAGTATTCATTATGGATGGCCGCCCTGGGGATGGGGTTAGGCCTGCTGATCGCCCCACAACACGCCCAGGCGCGCACCCTGTTTCTGGTGGGCGGCGGCATGCAAAGCTGCGCCAGCCAAAACCTCAAGGCCTGCGAGCGCGGCGCGCTGGATCCCCTGGCGCTGCGCCAGTCCCGCACCCAGCTCAAGGTGGCCCTGACCCCGGCGGCCCTCGACCGCGCCACCGGCACCGAGCACTGGCCCAGTGCCGAGGCAGCACGGCAGGCGCGCCGTCACCTGGCGACAGTGGCCGAAGCCCAAGGCAGCGATCCCATCAGCAAGGCCGATTTTACCGACGCCCTGCGGGACAGCGAGGCCGGTGAGCAGTGGTATCAGGGGCTGTCCGACGCCCAGTGGTACACCCTGGTGGACCGCCTCGAGGCGATTCAAACCGACCGCTACGGCCAGCGTCTGGAGGAGCGGGTGTTCCTGGAGGCCAACCGAGACCCCCACACGCCAGAGCTGGTTAACCGCTTTGCCGCGCTGGCCGCCCAGGCCGGCGGCAAGACCCAGCCCGGCAAACACCCCGTTCTGGTGGTGATGACCAGCAGCGCCCGGGACCCCTTCGAGGCCCGGGACTTCTACCAGGGCCTGTTCGCCAGCACCGGTGCCGAGGTGCACTGGCTGCCCCTGGACGCCAGCGTGCAATCCGCCCGCCGTGCCCACGAGTGCCGCAACCTGGAGCGGCATCGTCAGCAGGTGCAGGGCAACGCCGACCGGGCCCGAGTCTATCCCCAGCTGGCGGCGGCCCAACAGCAGCTGTGCATCCAGCCCCAGTCCGGACTGGACCTGCTGGCCCGGGCCGATGGCCTGTTCATCAACGGCGGCGACCAGTGGCTGACCTGGCAGGCCCTGCGCGCCCCGGACGGCACCCCCAGCGACGAGCTGACCCTGATTGCCCGTCGGGTGGCCGAAGGCCGCCTGGTGGTGGGGGGCACCAGTGCCGGCACCGCGGTGCAGGCGGGCCCGGTGATGATCACCAACGGCAGCAACGCCAGCGCCCTGCTCACCGGCCCCACCGCCGCGCCGCCACCGGCCCGGGATTGCGACGGCAGCGCCGCCTGTCGGGGGCTTCAAGGCGACAGCCTGACCTACGAGCCCCTGGGGGGCCTGGGGCTGTTCGAGTCTGGGATCACCGACACCCACTTTACCGAGCGAGGCCGTCAACTGCGCCTGGCCCGCCTGGCCGCGCACAGCGGACAGGCCCTGGCGGTGGGGGTGGATGAGAACACCGCGCTGATTGTCCAGAGTGAACGCTGGCAGGTGCTGGGTCAGGCGGGGGTGTGGGTGTGGCAGACTCCGGGCACCACCCACTACCTGCAGCCGGGGGACGAAGCCCAGTGGCGGGATGGGACGCTTTCCGTCGCCCTGGCCAACCCCATCAAGGAGGGCCACCACGACGAGAATGCCCCCCTGGTGCGCGCCCTTTCGCTTGAGAACGCGGATTATCGCCGCCTGGCCGATGCCCTGTGCCAAAGCACCCAGCAGCAGACCCTGGGGCAGATCACCCTGGGCGAGCGACGCTTCGGTGCGCTGCTGACGGTAAACGAGGAGAGTGAATTTGGCCGCGGGCCATCGGGCCACTGCAGCTACAAGAACCTGTCGCTGAAGGTGGGGGCCGTGGGGGAGTAACGGTGTACCCCACCGCCCTGCCCCACTGAATGACTATGCGGCCCCGATGCTTAGTGTCGGGGCGCTCAGTGGGGGGTGGGTTTGGCGGATTTGGGCCGGCTGCCCTCCCCCAGGTGGGTCAAGGCTTCGGCGGGGACATCAAATTCGCGCACGATGGCGTCGAGATTGTGGTCCACAAAGCCCACAAATTCCCGCTGCATCTGCAGTTGCCACAGCCGCTCGGTCACCCTGGCCAGGGCCGCGTCCCGCCGCGGATGGTTGCGGGCCAGCGCCCGATACTCGACTATGGCTTCCCTCAGCGCCTTGCCAGAACGGCCCAGCGCCGAGCTTTGCTCGCGCATCAGCTCCCGTTCGATGCCCACTTGCTGCTGTTCGCGCATTTTCCGTACGCTCATGGTCGCTCCTTGCCGTGGCCTGATGTGGCGACAATTTAACCTTAGCAAGGTGCAGGAATCGGGGGTTGATGCGGCGCAAAGTTGCCGCGATTTGACGCCCAATCGACGCCGATTTCGCTTCTCGACCGGCCCCATCCGCTGGGGAAAATGGCCCTGGGCAGAAGCGAACAACATCAAGGCGTTGCGATGGTTTGATCCCAGGGGGACAGCTCCCCCTAAACCTTGGCTTGTCATGGAGTTAAAAGCCGCTACAATGCCACGGCGTTCAACGAATGGGCACGGCCCATTTTGACAGGCAAGAATTTCCGTTCTGACCGCATTCGCATCAGACGCAGCGCGGCCTACACTTACCCCTCGCCAGCACCCAATCGCACCGCGTTAACGCCTGCGCAGAGGCGCCGGGGGGCCAGGCTTCGTAGTGACAAGTGACAGGAGCTCCAACGGGGTAACGCGAAGGTTTCGTAAACCCCGGGGATTCCTGTATACTACCGCGCAATTTTGTTTGACCCTGACCAATAGAGTACAAAAATGGCAGACCTTTCCAAGTACCGTAACATCGGTATCTTCGCCCACGTAGATGCCGGTAAGACCACCACCACCGAGCGGATCCTGAAGCTGACCGGTAAAATCCACAAAACCGGCGAAGTTCATGATGGTGCCGCCACCACTGACTTTATGGAGCAGGAAGCTGAGCGTGGTATTACCATTCAGTCCGCTGCGACCACCTGTTTCTGGAACGACCACCGCCTGAACATCATCGACACCCCCGGGCACGTTGATTTCACCGTGGAAGTGTACCGTTCTCTGAAAGTACTGGACGGCGGTGTTGGCGTATTCTGTGGTTCCGGCGGCGTTGAGCCCCAGTCCGAAACCAACTGGCGCTACGCGAACGAATCCGAAGTTGCTCGTCTGATCTTCGTGAACAAGCTGGACCGTATGGGTGCCGACTTCTACCGCGTTGTAGACCAGGTGAAGAACGTCCTGGGCGCTCGTCCCCTGGTGATGGCTCTGCCCATCGGCATCGAAGACGACTTCAAAGGCGTTGTAGACGTACTGTCTCAGAAAGCCTACATCTGGGACGACTCCGGTCTGCCCGAGAACTACGAAGTTGTAGACATCCCGGCCGAGATGGTTGACGACGCTGCCGCTTACCGCGAAGAGCTGATCGAAACCGCTCTGGAAGCCGACGAAGATCTGCTGATGGAGTACCTGGAAGAAGGCACCGAGCCCTCCCTGGAGGACATCAAGCGTTGCATCCGTCAAGGTACCCGTGACCTGATGTTCTTCCCCACTTACTGTGGTTCTGCATTCAAGAACAAGGGTATCCAGCTGGTTCTGGACGCCGTTGTTGACTACCTGCCGTCCCCGACCGACGTGCCGCCTCAGCCGCTGACCGACAAAGAAACCGGTGAGCCGACTGGCGAAGTGGCCACCGTGTCCGCCGACGAGCCGCTGCGTGCCCTGGCGTTCAAGATCATGGACGACCGTTTCGGCGCCCTGACCTTCATCCGCATCTACTCCGGTGTGATGGAGAAGGGTATGACCATCCTGAACTCCGCCACCGGCAAAACCGAGCGTATCGGCCGTATGGTTGAGATGCACGCGGATGACCGTACTGAACTGACCCGCGCCCAGGCCGGTGACATCATCGCCGTTGTTGGCATGAAGAACGTGCAGACCGGTCACACCCTGTGTGACGTGAAGCACGAGTGCACCCTGGAGCCGATGATTTTCCCCGAGCCGGTGATCTCCATCGCCGTTGAGCCGAAGGACAAGGGTTCCGTTGAGAAGATGGGCATCGCCATCGGTAAGATGGTTGCTGAAGATCCGTCCTTCGTGGTTGAGACCGACGAAGAGTCCGGCCAGACCATCCTGAAGGGCATGGGCGAACTGCACCTGGACATCAAAGTAGACATCCTGAAGCGTACCTACGGCGTTGAGCTGGTAGTGGGTCAGCCGCAGGTAGCCTACCGCGAAACCATCACCGCCCCCATCGAAGACAGCTACACCCACAAGAAGCAGTCTGGTGGTTCCGGTCAGTTCGGTAAGATCGACTACCGCATCAAGCCTGGCGAGCAGGGCACTGGCTTCAAGTTCGCCTCCACTGTTGTGGGTGGTAACGTACCGAAGGAATTCTGGCCTGCCATTGAGAAAGGCTTCGCCGG
The DNA here is from genome assembly GCF_019802085.1 of Ferrimonas balearica. Lineage (GTDB taxonomy): Bacteria > Pseudomonadota > Gammaproteobacteria > Enterobacterales > Shewanellaceae > Ferrimonas > Ferrimonas balearica_B. The sequence goes on along the minus strand of NZ_JAHVHV010000001.1, from coordinate 791,109 downwards.
CATGATGGAAACTGGCCCGCTGGCTGGCTTCCCGGTTCTGGACGTTGAAGTTGAGCTGTACGACGGTGCATTCCACGCCGTTGACTCCTCCGCTGTAGCGTTCGAAATCGCCGCTAAGGGCGCCTTCCGTCAGTCCATGCCGAAAGCCTCTCCGCAGCTGCTGGAGCCGGTGATGAAGGTAGACGTATTCACTCCGGAAGATCACGTTGGTGACGTTATCGGTGACCTGAACCGTCGTCGCGGCATGATCAAGGACCAGGAAGCTGGCGTAACCGGCGTTCGCATCAAGGCCGACGTACCCCTGGCCGAGATGTTCGGTTACATCGGTCACCTGCGTACCATGACCTCCGGCCGTGGCCAGTTCTCCATGGAGTTCAGCCACTACGCCCAGTGCCCGGCCAACGTTGCCGAAGCCGTTATCGCTGAAGCCAAAGAGAAGAAAGCCAACAAGTAATTGTTGAGCCCTTCCAGGCAGTAAGCAGTAAAAACCCCGATGACTTGGTCATCGGGGTTTTTTGATGCTTTGAATAGGTAGGCTTCATGCATGGGTCGGTGAACATGCCTCTGTCTTTACCGAGGTAACTCTACATTTTGGGCAAATTGCAGCCCTGTGGAAGCGCCAATCTTCAAATACGCCTTGGTTAAATTCAGCTAAAAGCTGGTCAAGACATACTACCTAGCCGCACCAAATCTGCTTATCGCCCAGCCCAAACCAATAGAATTGAATAGTTTCAGCAGCGATCTAGCGGCACTGAACACCGCCGACCGGCCAGCACGAAAAGGCTGGACGCTTCTACTAGTTAGATCTAGACATTCGAGTCATAGACTAGGTCATGCTAAAACTTGGGCCACCTTCGAGTAGTAGTCAGCAGGTCGTTTCAATCACTCTGACCCCTTTAGCTGTGCTCATCTCTTGATGCAAGCAGTTAATTGAACGTATGGTGCGTTGGTTCCATCCTTAAAGGACATAGAAGCTGGATTATTTGGATTAGTGGTTGTTAGAGTTTTTGGATAGTCATCAAAAGCGCTACCACCTCCGGAATGATATTGAGCCGGAGTCCTCTGAAATACGTTTAGAATATCGTGGGTATGATTTCCAGTCGGACGGTTTTCTCTATCATTTAGAGCGCTTCCTACAACAGCACCAAGATTGCCCCCGGCAACTAATCCTACAGCATATCGCCCTCTTAATTCGGTGTATTCTGTCCAACCAGCCGGACAGGGAGGTTCACCAGAAAAGAAGGCTATCACACCTTTCGGAACAAGAGACCCACTATTACTCAGAGAATTTATTTGTGACCTTATTTCATTAATTGCATCCTCATATCCCAAAACATCTACTCCGGTCAAATTCCCTTCGGAAGTCTGCATTGTTACTTGTATAGTACTTTCTGATGGCTTAATACAGCTAAATACAATTTCTGACGATTCTGTTTCGAATGGTATTTGTTCATTATTGCATCTCACATTATTTTCGGGAAATAACCCCAACTTCTGAACGGTAAAGTTTGCATCCCCACCTGTTTTAACATTTCTAGCGTTAATGGCGAATGTTGCTAGGTTTCTACCTGGTACTATCCATGCGGTAAATCCAACATCCCGACTAGTTAGTTCAATGCATCTTACGAAAGCTTGAGCGATAGTAGAACTCGCGACTTCAAGATGCTGCAAATAACCAAATTTGGAGACTAAGCTGTCGAAGGATATCGACAAATATTTATTCCTTCGGTCTCCATAATTTTGCTGAGTGGATGAACCACCTAAAGCAACATCAATTATATCTATAACATTCACACCTATCTCAGCTCCAGAAGACTTCGCTTTTTCCCAACTATCGAACTCCTGACTAGCGATCAAATTATAGGTTTGAGTGAATTTCTGTCTGTTAGTAAATGTCGAGTATTTATCATGAACACCGGCCTTAAGAATAGGATCACATACCGAAGCACTTACTCCAGTAGAAATAAAGAACAAAGATAGGATGAAAATAACTTGATTTAGCTTTCTCATGGACAAATCACTCCCGCTCATAACAGTTAGACATTAGAAGCCAGTTTATTAAACAACTAGCACTAGAGGCCTATAATCAGCTGGATTGCATATATTTAAGTTATTGTAGTTGTACCGTGCTATATGTTTCTCTTGAATTGAATATATTGAGTGAAGTGTGGGCGTATCAAAAGGGGATTCTTCTCTCACTTCCTTATAGCTAGAACTAGCACATCTAAGCACTTACTGGCCACTCTGACATCATCAGAAAGTCATATTTAAAACAGCTGCTTAATATGCCGGCGGACTAGGAAGCACGGCAATCTTTTCATAGATGTTTAGGGATCAAAATTATTGAATTTACGGGCATTCGCTCTTGCCGTACCAATGGTCGCTCATTCATGCACCTCTGCAACGGACTCAAGCACAGCGCATATCGCATAGCGACCTGCCGACAAGAAATCATATCGGATAGCTAATCACCCTCACGAATAAATCACCATCCAATATCAAATGACTCAACAACCCTTCCCCACTTTCCTCTAGCCGCCCAAACCACTCAAGGCAGAAAACTCAGCACCAGATATCCCGCCAAGATCACCGCGACCCAGATCACCATGGAGCCTGAGAGGCGGTTGCCAGCCAGGGCGCCGGAGGGGACGTGGGTGGCCAGGTAGTGGCGCAGCCAGGCGAAGCCGGCCATGGCCTTGGCGCGCAGCGCGGCATCCCAGCGCCACAGTTGGGCCAGGGTGCCGGTCAGCGCCCGTCGGCCGAGGCCGCGGTAGAGCCAGTCGGCGTCGAGGTTGACGGAGGGCAGCTCCGGGGGATAGAGCTTTTTGAGGTTCAGCCAAACGAAGGCCAACGCGGAGAAGAACAGCAACTGGGTCTGGGCCAGCACGTGGGTGGCGTCGTAGGGCCAGTAGCCGGTATCAAAGGGCAACAGGGCATAGAGGGTGGCCGGATAGATGCCGATGGCCAGACAGAGCGCCGCGGCGATGGTCATGGCCATCAGCATATTGCCCGGCGGGTCCTGGGCGCGCAGGCCGCTGTCGTGGGCAAAGAAGGCAAAATAAGGGATCTTGATGCCCGCGTGGTGGAACACGCCGGCGGAGGCGAACAGCAGCATCAACCACACCCCGTGATACCCCTCCATCAGCGCCGCACTCATCACCATGGATTTACTGACAAAGCCACTGAACAGGGGGAAGGCGGAGATGGAGGCCGCGCCGATGATGCACAGCACCGTGGTCTTGGGCATGGTCTTGTAGAGGCCCCCCAGGCGCGAGCCGTCGATGCGGCCAGTCATCTGCAGCACCGCCCCCATGGACATGAACAAGAGCCCTTTAAAGATGATGTCGTTAAAGGCGTGGGACACCGCACCGTTGAGCGCCAGTTCGGTGCCGATCCCCACCCCCACCACCATAAAGCCCACCTGGTTAATCAGGCTGTAGGCCAACACCCGGCGCAGATCGTTCTCAATCACCGCGTAGAAGATGGGGAAGCAGGTCATGGCGGCGCCGACGTACACCAGAATCTCGGTGCCCGGGTAGCCGCGCACCAGGGCGTAGAGGGCCACCTTGGTGGTAAAGGCACTTAGGAACACGGTGCCGGTGGGGGTGGACTCGGGGTAGGCGTCGATCAGCCAGCTGTGCAGCATGGGGAAAGCGCATTTGATGCCAAAGGCCAGCAGCAGCAGAGCACCGGCCAGGCTGTTCAGGCCCAGGTAGTCAAACTGCAAGCTCCCGGTGCTTTGGTAGTGCAGCAGCGCGCCGGCCAGCAGGAACAAACCGGAAACCACCTGCACCACCAGATAGCGGAAGCCGGCCCGGTAGGCCCGCTCGCTGCGTCCGGCCCACACCAGGGCCACGGAGGAGAGCGCCATCGCCTCCCAGAACAGAAAGAGGCTCAGCAAATCGCCGGCAAACACCGCCCCCAGCGCGGCGCCGCTGTAGGCCAGCCCCGCCACCTGCTGAAGCGTATCCTTCACGTGCAGGGCAAAGAGCACCGCCAAGGCCGCGGCGATGTGGAACACCAGGCCAAAGATGCGACTCAAGGCGTCGCTGCGATAGAGCTCCAACTCCAACCCCATCAGGGAGACCGGCCAGTGATTGCCCTCCCCCGCCTGCCACATCAGTACACCACTGAAAATGGGCACCGCCAGGGCGATCACTGTGCGCACCGGCCCGCGAGTGACGGCCACCAGGGCCGCCCCGAGGAAGAAGATCAGGAAGGGCGGCCACTCAATCATCCTCGCCCTCCTTGGCGCTGTCGCCCTCCAGACGGTCGTAGTAGTCCTCGTCGCGCATCAGGAAGCTGCGCATCCACTTGGCGATGAGCACCAGCACCACGCAGCCGACAAAGCCGTAGAGCGGGTAGAAGCCCCACAGACGCTCGAAGGCGTGCTCAACGTGACGGTGGATCACAAAGTCCAGGGCCAGCAGCACGGCGCAGCAGGCGTAAAGCCCGTACAAGATCTTCTGCACGCTGCCGGGGCGCTCCAGCCAGGGGGTGCGTTCAGGGGCCATGATCACCTCCGGCGCCCGGCGCTGCCGCCCGGGCCAGTTCAAACAGGACATCGGGGAAGAAGAACAGCCACAGCGTGGCGCCGGCGGTCAACAGCAGCGCCAGCAGCGCCGGCCAGGGGGCTTCCCCCCCCTCCCGGGGCGTATCCTCACCCGGACTTTTACCCCAGAACGCGCGCACCGGGATGGGCAGCAGATAGCCGATATTCAACAAGGTGCTCAGCATCAGCACCGCCACCAGGGCCCACTGCGCCGTATCCAGGGCGCCGGCGACCAGCAGCCACTTGCTCCAGGTGCCGCCGGTGGGGGGCAGGCCGATGATGCTGAGGCTGCCAATCAAAAACGCCGTCATGGTCAGGGGCATGCGCCGCCCAAGGCCACCCAGCTGACTGACCTCAGTCTTGTGGCTGGCCACCAGGATGGCGCCGGCGCAGAAAAACAGGGTGATCTTGCCAAAGGCGTGAGCGGCGATCTGCATCGCCCCGGCCACCACCCCGGCCTGAGTGGCCAGCAAGGCGCCGATGGTGACGTAACCCAGCTGGCTGACCGTGGAGTAGGCCAGCCGCTTTTTCAGGTTGTCTTGGCGCATCGCCACCAAGGAGGCCAGCAGCACCGAGGCGGCGGCCAGGTAGAGGAGGTAAGGCGTGACGGCCAGCTGAGCCACCGTCTCCACGCCAAAGAGGTACACCACCACTTTGAGCACGCTGAACACCCCGGCTTTCACCACGGCCACGGCGTGCAGCAGCGCACTGACCGGCGTCGGTGCCACCATGGCCGCCGGCAGCCAGCGATGAAAGGGCATCAGTGCCGCCTTGCCGATGCCGAACAGGTAGAGCAGCAGCAACAGCCCCAACACCCCCTGCCCCACGCCATCGTCAAACACGCCGCCGGCGCGGAAATCCAGGTGGCCCACCAGGGCGTAAGTGCCCAACATGGCCAGCAGGAAGAAGGCGATGGAGGTGAACAGCAAAAGCCCCAGATAGGTGCGCCCGCCTTTGCGGGCCTTGTCGGTGCCGGCGTGAGTCACCAGGGGGTAGGTGGAGAGGGTCAGCACCTCATAGAAGATAAAGAGCGTCAGCAGGTTGTCGGCAAAGGCCACCCCCATCACCCCGCCAATGGCGATGGCGAAGCAGGCGTAGAAGCGGGTCTGGTTGTGCTCGTTGTGGCTGCGCATGTAACCGATGGCGTAGAGGGTGGTCACCGGCCACAGCCCCGCCGCCACCAGGGCGAACAGCAGCCCCAACGGCTCCACCGAGAAGGCGATGGGCAATCCGGGGAAGGCGCTGGGGCCGGAGAGGGCCTCCACGCCAACACCAAGGGGATAGAGCAGCGTCACCAGCGCAAAGAGCACCGCCCCGGCGATCAGCGCCAGGCCGTCCCGCAGGTTGGGCCAGCGGCCGGTCAGCACGATGCCCAGGGCGGTGAGCCAGGGCAGCAGCAGAATGATCAACAGCGGGCTCATGGCGTGGCCCCCATCAGTTGATCCGCCGCCAGGGTGGCGGCCCCCAGGGTAAAGTCGGTGTCGATGCCGAAGTAGAGGTTGGCGAGCACCAGAAGCCAGGTGGGCCCCAGAATCGACCAGGGCGCCTCTTCACGCTCACAGCGCTCGTCACCCTTGAAGTAGGCCACCTCCGCCACCTTCCACAGGTAGATCACCGCCAGCAGCGAGCCCAAGAGCACCGCCACCGCCACCGGCCACCAGCCCCGCTCCAGCATCGCCAGCACCAGATACCACTTGCTGACAAAGCCCACGGTCAGAGGCACGCCCACCAGGCTGAGGCCCCCCACGACGATGGCTCCCATAGTCCAGGGCATGCGCCGGCCCAGGCCGGCAAAGTGGCTCATTTCGGCGCTGCCGGTGCGGTACACCACCGCCGCCAGGGCCAGGAACAAGGCGCCCTTCATCAGGGCGTGATTGAACAGGTGCAGCAGGGTGGCCACTAGCCCCATGTGGCTGGCGACGCTGAAGCCCAGGATCATGTAGCCGATCTGCGCCACCGAGGAGTAGGCGAACAGCCGCTTGACGTTGTCCTGGTAGATGGCCGCCAGCGAGGCGGCGAACACCCCCACCAGGCCCAGGATCAGGTGGATCTCCTGCAGCGGCAGGTGGTCGAAACTGAAGGTGAAACCGTAGACGGTGAAGACAAAGCGCAGCAGCACATAGACCGCCACCTTGGTGGCCGTGGCCGCCAGGAAGGTGGTCACCATCGAGGGGGCGAAGGCGTAGGCGTTAGGCAGCCACAGGTGCAGCGGGAAGAGCGCCAACTTGAGGCACACCCCCACCAGCACAAAGGCGAAGGCGGTGTAGACGGTCTTGGTGTAGGCCACCTGGGGCAGGCGGTCGGCGAGATCTGCCATATTGAGGGTGCCGGTCATCATGTAGAGCAGCCCCACCCCAATCAGGATAAAGGTGGCGCCGATGGTGCCCATGATGAGGTACTGGTAGGCCGCCCACAGGGCCCGGCGGTCCTGGCCCAGGGCGATAAGCGCGTAGGAGGCCAGGGAAGAGATCTCGAGGAAAACAAAGAGGTTAAAGGCATCGCCGGTGGCCAGAATGCCCAGAAGCCCCGCCAGAGCCAGCAAGAAGAGTATGTAAAAAGGGCCCTGGCGATGCAGGGGAATTTCCCGCTCCACGCTGTCGCGGGAGGCTAGGATCACCACAAAAGCCATGGCGGTGACCAGCACCATCAAAAAGGCGTTCAGGGCATCGATGCGGTACTCAATCCCCCAAGGAGCCTGCCAGCCGCCCAGGGCGTAGCTCCAGGGGCCCAGCACCGAGATGCGGTGCCATAGCAGCATGCTGATCCCGAAGGCCAGGGTGCAGACGGTCAGGGTGAAGGTGCTGATAAGCCGCGGCCGGGCCAGGAACAGCGCGCTGGGGGCCGCCATCAGCGGCAGGATCACCTGGAGAATGGGCAGATGGTTCAACATTGCCGGTCATCCTCCTTTTGAATTTCATCCTCTTCGATGGAGCCATAGGCTTCTTTGATGCGCACCACCAGGGCCAGGCCCAGGGCAGTGGTGGCCACCCCCACCACGATGGCGGTGAGGATCAGCACATGGGGCAGCGGGTTGGAGAAGAGTCCGTACTCCGGCTCCAGGATGGGGGCGGTGCCCCCCTCGACGTTGCCCATGCTGATGTAGAGGATGAACACCGAGGTCTGAAACAGACTGAGCCCCATCAGCTTCTTCACCAGGTTGCCCTGGGCAATCACGATGTAGAAGCCGATCATCATCAGCACCACCACGATCCAGTAGTTGTACTGGGACAACAAAGAGAGCAACGCCATCACTCCGTCTCCTTGTCGATACGGCCGCTGAAGGTAAAGAAGATGAGGATCATCACCGAGGCAACGGTGATCCCCACCCCAAGCTCCACCAGAAGGATGCCGATGTGCTGGCCCACCAGGGCCTCCTCCGCCAGGGCGCGGTAATCGAGAAAGGCCCGCCCCTGGGCCAGGGAAACCAGGCCCACGCCGCCATAGAGCAGCACCCCGCAGGCGGCCAGGATGCGAAACGCCGTGGTGGGAAAGAGCGCCATGGCCTGGTCCAGGCCGAACACCATGGCATAGAGGATGACGGCCGCGGCGAAGATCACCCCGGCCTGGAAGCCCCCGCCGGGGCCAAAGTCCCCGTGAAACTGCACGTAGAGGGCGAACAGCATGATGGGTGGGATCAGCAGCTTGCCCACCACGCCGAGAATGGGAAAATGGCGCATCGACAGCGCCCGGGTGGGATAGTGGCGCCGATTGAGGCCTAAAAGGGCCAGCACCGCCACCCCGGCGGTGAAGATCACCAGGGTTTCCCCGAAGGTGTCGTAACCCCGATAACTGGCCAGCACCGAGGTCACCACATTGGGCACCCCCACCTCTTCCAGAGAGTCCTCCAGGTAGTGGGGGGCGACGTGTTCCTGGGCCGGAGCGTTGGGGTCACCAAAGGGCGGCATGTCCACGATGCCAAAGAGCAGCAAGGTGCCGGTCACCGTCACCACCGCCAGGGCCATGCGCGGCTGTTGCATCTGGCGCTTCTCGAAGCGGCCGGTGAGGGTCAAGGTGGCCAGCATCAACAAGGTGGCAATCCCCGCTCCCACCGCAGCCTCGGTGAAGGCCACGTCCACCGCGTCCATCAAGACAAAGAAGGAGGCCGAAACCAGGCTGTAGATGCCGGTGAGCATGACGCAGGCGAACAGATCCCGGGTGCGCACCAAAGCAATGGCGATAAGCACCAGAAACGTCAGCAAAACTATGTCGATGACCAGTTCGATGGCGGCCTCCCTGCCTCTACATCATTAAGGATCCAGCTTGGGTTTGACCCCACCGCGCATCGCCGCCTTGACCACGGCGTGGCTGGAGGTGGGACTGGTGATGGCCAGGAACACAAACACCCAGAACAGCTTGGCGATCACCAATACCTCGGAGCCGGCCTGCAGCCCCAACCCCAGCAAAATCAGCCCGCCGCCCAAAGTGTCGGTGAGACTGGCGGCGTGCATCCGGGTGTAGACGTCGGGGAAGCGCACCACCCCGATGGCCCCCAGCACACAGAACACCGTGCCGGCACCGAGCAGGGCCCAGGAGAGCCACATCGCCAGGGCACTCATTGTTCGTCCTCCGGCGGGCCCATGCGGCGGGTCTGCTCGAAAAAGCGCAGCACCCCGATGACGCCGATAAAGTTGATCAGCGCGTACACCAGGGCGATATCGAGAAAGTCGGGGCGGCCCATCAAAAAGCCCATCACGGCGATGAGCAGCACCGTCTTGGTGCCAAACAGGTTCACCGCCAGGATGCGGTCGTAGAGGGTGGGGCCGGCAAAGGCGCGCACGAGGGCCAGCAGCATGGCCACCAGGATCCCCGCTGCGGCCGCGGCGACCATCAGGACTCCAACGCCGTCACGCGACGGTCCATTTCGCCCTCGGCCAGACTCTCCAGGCCGGACTGGTGCAGTGCGTGCACCCGCACGCTGCCGTCCACCAGAGCCACGGAGATGGTGCCGGGGGTCAGGGTGATGGAGTTGGCGTAGATCACCCGGCCGAGCTCCCCCTGCTGGCTCATGGGCAGCTTGCCCAGGGCCGGCGAGAGGCTTTTCGGTCCGGCGATGACGCGGCGGGCCACCTGCAGATTGGCGATCACCACCTGGCCGAGCAGCCAGAGGAAGTAACCGGGCAGGCGGTGGATCTTAAGGGGACTGCGGCGCTGCAAAAAGTCCATGTGGCGGCTGAGCCACATCACCAGCACCAAGGAGCCCAGGCCAAAACTCAGCATCAGGGCCGAAAAGTGACCGGAGTTGGAAATCCACAGCAGCGCCAGAACCAGCGCCAGCCCAAGGGCTCGCGACATCGTTTCTCCCCAAAAGATGAAAAAACAACCTATCCATCTAATCTAGTTGAAGTTCTTTTCGGAATCCATAGCTAAAAACGGGAGATTCACGGACTCAGCAGGCAGTGGGCCTTCCCGGGCTCGGGGTCGGTAAACAGCTGACCCTGGTGCCACTGGTGGCGGGCCAGCGCCGAGCGGTAGCCGTCCACCCGCAGCTCATAGTGGGCCCCATCCTGCTGCCAGGACCACACCCCCAGGGCGGGCGCGCCGGTCCGGGACACAGACAGGTACACCGCATCCGGCAGGCTGATCGCCTCCTGCGAGGCGCTGGGCTGGAAAGTCAAGGTGGCGTCCCCGGGCTGACCGTGGAACTGGCCGTAGGGGGTCTGGCAGTGGTGCGGGGCGTCCGCCTGGCTCACCTTGGGGCCGTGCATCATGCAGGCGGAGAGCAGGGGCAGAGTCAAAACGGGCAAAAGTCGAATGGTCATGGCTAGGCTTGGTATCGTGGAGTCGTTAGTCTGAGGGCTCGGGCCCTTTGCTAGTCCTCAGGCGACCAGACTCGAGCAAAACTGACCCATGAGGCCACCTCAACCTGCCAAGGAGCGCCCATGCTGCACACCCCACGTTTGCGACTGCGCCACGCCAGGGAAACGGATGCGCCGTTTATCCTGGCGCTGGTCAACAGTGCGGGGTGGATTGAGTACATCGGCGACCGGGGGATCCGCACCGAGGCCCAGGCTATTGAGTACATCCGCCAGCAGCTTCAGGCCCACTACGATCAGCACGGTTACGGCCTCTACGTGGTGGAGCACCAGAGACGGGCCATCGGCCTGTGTGGCCTGCTCAATCGCGACACCCTGCCCTGCCCGGACCTGGGCTTTGCCCTGCTTCCAGAAGCCCAGGGGCAGGGCCTGGCCCAGGAGGCCGCCCGGCTGATTTTGACTGCCGAGTGCCCCCGCCTGGGGCTCACCAAGCTTTGGGCCATCACCGCGTCCCACAACCACGCCTCGGCCCGACTTCTGACCCGTCTGGGCTTTATCGAGTCCGGTACCCACCTGCTGGAGCCAGACCAGCCCCCGGTGCGCCGTTTTATCTGGCGGGCCGGTTAAGGCGTTCTGTCCATCCAAGGCAAGCGCCGACGCAGGGCCGCCTGCCATCTATCCTGGTGGCGCTGCCACAGCACCCCCAGCCCAATCACCAAGGCCCCCAAAGCCGTCAGCACCACCGGGAACCACCAGCTGTCGCGGAACAGGTCCCAGGCCAGGTGGCCCAGGTAGCCGAAAAAGCCCAGGGCACCGAACAGGGTGAACACCCGCCGCCCCAAGAGCACCCCCAGCAACATCATCCCCAGGTTGATGGCGCCGTAGAGCGCCTTGTCCCACTCGCTGTCACTCTCCTGGCTGGTCAGCCCGCCCCAGAAAGCCACCACCCCAAACAGGAAGATCCAGAAGGCGAAGTCCCCTTCCAGCGCCAGTTGACGTTGGCGTCGCTCAACGTAGAGCCCGGCCAGGATCATCAGTGCGCCCACCACCATGGTGATCCGGCCGCGGGCCGCCCAGTCCAGGGGGGCGCCATAGATAAGCTCCGCCACATCGAGGGAGAGAAACCAGAGGCTCAGGGCCAGGGGGAAGGTCAAAAAGGGCACCCGGCGCCAGGTCAGGGCCAGTACGGCGGCCAGCAGGGTGGCCAGCTCCAGCGCCAGCCAGTGGGGAGCGATGCGATGAAACAGGCCGCGGAAGGGTTGGGACTCCGGCCACCAGCCGAGCCCCTGGAGCAGGCCGTACACCGCCAGGGGCGTCAGGCACACCACGAACACCAGCGCCAGGCCCGCCGGCACCGGCAAGCCGCGGGCCTCCCATTGGCGCTGCAGCCCCAGGCCGATAACGCCATAGAGCAGCGCCAGGCCCAACACACCGAAGCCGCCAAAGCGCTCCCAGCCCAGCTCCATAAACACCGTCATGGCGCCGATGGCCATCAGGGCGCCCAGGTAGTAGAGCAGGTGGGTCAGGTCGAAGCGGGAGGAAGCAGCCGGCTCGGGGGTTTGTTGCCACAGGGCTTCCAGCGCCTGGGCCTGCTGCTCGGTGATGATCCCCGCCTGGACCCCTTGCTGAAGAGGCCGGCGGGGCGGGATTGGCTTATCCATAAGCCCTCCGTCCAGGATTCTGCCACCAGAGTGCCAGCCCGGAACGGCCGGGGGCAAGAAAATCAGTGCGTCATCACCAGCTTGCCCACGGTGCGCTGCTCGCGCATCGCCATCAGCGCCTCCCCCACCTCCTCCAGCACCACTCGGGTAAGCCGGGGCACGCGGATTGCTCCCGCCTCCAGTCGCTCGCTGAACGCCAGACCGGCGGCCACCAGATCCACCTGGCCGGCCAGGCCATGGCGGTGACCGGAGCCCAGCGAGAGCTGGTGAAACCCCAACCCCTTCATAAAGGCGTCGGGGTAGGACTCGGGGCGCAGGGTACGTACCAGCTCCACCATCTGGCCCTCGTAGGCCAACACCGAGGCGCAGAGGATGTCGTTATCGCCCCCCACGGCGTCCAGGGCCGCAGCCACACCATGCCCCTGGGTCAGGGCCATCACCCTGGCCTGGACATCCTCCTGACGGTAGTCGATCACCTCGCTGGCCCCCAGGTCGCGCACGTAGTCGGCGTTGGCCGCCGAGCAGGTGGCGACAACCTGCCCCACCCCGAGATCCCGGGCGATCTGCACGGCAAAGCTGCCCACCCCACCGGCCCCGCCGGCGATAAGCAGCGAGGGTTTGCCCGCCAGCTGCAGCCGGTCCACCAGGGCACGCCAGGCGGTCCAACCGGCACAGGGGGTGGCGGCGGCCTCTTCTGGCGTCACCTTGGGCATGGGGATCAGGGTCGCGGCACTGTGCAGGGCAAACTCGGCGTAGCCGCCGCTGGGCTTGAACATGTCGCCGTGGTAAAGCACTGAGTCGCCCAAGCGCCAACCGTCCACCCCCTCCCCCAGGCCGACGATCTCGCCGGCCACATCCAGCCCGGGCACCCAGTGGGCGCCCATGCCGGGGGCCTGGGCGTGCCAGAGATTGATCTTGGCGTCCACCGGGTTGAGGCCACAGGCCAGCACCCGGACCAGCACCTCGCCCGGCCCCGGCGTGGGGACCGGGCGCTCGGTCAGGGTAAAGCGGTCTTGGTCAGGCTGGTAAGTGAGGGCGCGCATGGCAGGCTCCTGATAAAGCAGTCATTATTTGGCCCGCCCTACCCTAGGGCGTCGGTTGCCTTATGCACAATCATCCCTGGCTATCATGATCATTTCGTGGCGTTATCGCAGCGGACGGCCCCCATCCAGATGCAGGGTGCGCCCGGTGACGTAACCGCTTTGCATCAGGTACTGCACCGCCTGCCACACCTCCTCCTCGCCCCCCTCTTTGGCCAGCAGCGCCTTGTCCAGGGCCTTGGCGCGGTACTCGGCGCTGTCCTCGGGATTGAAGCGAATGAGCGCCGGGGCGATGGCATTGACCTTGATGGCCGGGGCCAGTTTGCGGGCGAAGGAGAGGGTCATGTTGGCCAGGGCCGCCTTGGAGGCGGCGTAGGCGATGTGCTTGGCGCTGCCGGACTCCGCCACGTAATCGGTCAGGTGGATGATGTCCGCGCTAGGCGCAGCGCCCCGGGTGAGCGCCGCCTCCAGGGCCCGGTTGAGCCGATAGGGGGCCGCGACGTGCACCGCCATCATCCTCTCCAGCACCGCCTCGTCGGCCTCGGCGCCATCGGGCAACCAATCGGAGGCGTTGTGGATCACCGCCCGAAGCGCCGGGTGCTCGTCCCTCAGGGTGGCGATCAGGGAGCTCAGCTGCTCCGGCTGGGCGAAATCGCAGGGGTAGAGGTTCGCCCCCTCCGCGGCCAGCCCCGACAGGGCCTCACGCTCCCGCCGGAAGGTGCCGATCACCGGTACCCCCTGTTCCAAAAAGCGCAGTGCCAGGTGCAGGCCGATGCGCTTGCCCACTCCGGTGATGAGCACCGGCGCGCTCATCGCAAAAACTCCGCCCGGGTGGCGCCCTTGCTCTTGAAGGCGCCGCCCAGGGCCGTGGTTTCGGTGTAGGAGCTGGCGTCGGCAACGCCGCGGGCCTTCACGCAGTAGTGGGTGGCGCGAATGGACACCGCCACGTTGTTGGTGCCCAGCAGGGTTTGCAGCGCCACCAAGATCTGCTGAGTGAGCCGCTCCTGTACCTGGGGCCGACGGGCAAAGAACTGCACGATGCGGTTGATCTTGGACAGGCCGATCACCTTCTCGCCAGGGATGTAGGCCACGGTGGCGGTGCCGTCGATGGTGACGAAGTGGTGCTCGCAGGTGCTGACCAGGCTGATCTGCTTCACCTTGACCATCTCGTCCACCCCCATGGAGTTGTCGATGACACACAGGGTGGGAAAGTGGCGGTAATCCAGGCCGGAGAAGATCTCATCGACGTACATCTTGGCGATGCGGTGGGGGGTTTCCCGCAGGCTGTCGTCCCTCAAGTCGAGCCCCAGGGTGCCCATCACTTCGGTCATCAGCCCCTTGATGCGGCTGTACTTCTGTTCACTGGAGGTGTCGGTTTCCAGCAGCGGCGTTTCCAGGCCCCGGGCCATCAGGGTGTCCCGGACCAGTTTGGCTTCTTCGCTTAGCATGGCGCTTCCTCTCCTTAACTCTCCGGCTCCTTACGACGCCGAGAGCCAATCGGTTTGCTTTGGTTGATCCTCCCCGTTTCGGTGGCCGTAACGACCCAGTGCCACTCGACCACCCACCCAGGGGAGCACCGATGCGATTGACCCTCTTCTACGATAGCCGCTGCCCCCTCTGCGTGCGTGAAATGAAGGCGTTGAAATCTAAGGATGTCTTTGACCGAATTCGGCTTGAGGACCTCCATCAGCCTGATTTTTCGGCCCGCTTTCCCGACCTGAACGTCGAGCGTGTGCAGGCGATTTTTCACGGCCTGCGAGACGATGGGCAGTGGTTTTATGGCCTGGATGCCACGCATCAGGCGTGGTCTTTGGTGGGTCGGGGCTGGCTCACCGCCCCCCTTCGCTGGGCGCCGCTGCGCCCGATGACCGACAGAGCCTACTTGTGGTTTGCCCGCCACCGGGGGCGCATCGGCCACTGGTTTGGTGATCCGGGTGACATCGACTGCGAGCGCTGCCGTGGCGGACGCTGAGAACCTGGTGATCGGCTGTGGGGGCGCCATCGGCGGTGCCGTGGCCAGGCAACTGCTCGCCGAGGGCGAGTCGGTGATTGGGATCAGTCGACACAGGCCGCCCCTTTCCCATCCTCGGTTCGAGTGGCTGCCCTGCCCGAGCTACGCTGAGATAGAGGTGGCCTCACTGTGCGAGACCCTGTCCGCCCGCTCCGAGCGTCTCAATCGGGTGGTGATCGCCACAGGGATGCTGCATGACGCGCAGCACCGTCCCGAGCGGCGGCTGGAAAGCGTGCGAGAGCCCAGCCTGATGGCGCTGTATCGGGCCAACGCGGTGCTGCCCCAGTTGTGGCTGTCCGGGCTGCTGCCGAGATTTGTTGGCCAGCGGCACACCACGGTGGCGGTGCTGAGCGCCCGGGTGGGCAGCATCGAGGACAATCGGCTCGGCGGCTGGTACGGCTACCGGGCGGCCAAGGCGGCGCTCAACATGCTGTTGCAGTGCACCGCCATTGAGCTGGCCCGACGCGCCCCGGGAGTAAAGCTTATCGCCTACCACCCGGGCACGGTGATCAGCCCGCTTTCCGAGCCCTTTGCCGCGGGGCGGCAGCGGCTCACCCCCGAGTTCAGTGCCCAGCGGCTGCTGGCCCTGATGGCCGAAGCGCCCCGGGATGGCGCTCTGGATTTTTTCGACTGGAATGGGGCCCGTGTGCTCTGGTAGATGAGGAGGAGCACCCATGTTTGGTTGGAGCAAAGCGGCGCCGGATGGCAGCACCGGGGAGATCTGGTCCCTGGAGGGCGACCTCTACATCGCCATCAGCAAAGGGCCGGGCGGTCAGGCGCTAGCACGTCGTCAGCTGCCCTGCCTGAAACAGGCGCGGGATTGGTTGGAGGAGCAGGGGATCGAACGCATCGAGATGCGCCTCTCCTCTGCCTACTCGGAGATGTGTGGCGAGGACTGAGTCCTCAATCCTGGTGGCCGTCCTTACCCAGGGCGCCCACCAGCACCAGGGCGATGACCGTCATGCCCGCCAGCACGTAGGGCCAGAACGTCACCTCGTCCCCTTTGAATCCGAGGAAGATCCCCAGGCCCACCAGCAGGGCCGCCACAATTCCCAAAATGTCTTTCAGATTCATCCACTCCCCCTAAGTTCGAGTGTCTGCTTTTTAAGTTTAATAGCCCGCGGCCTGTCCGTCCTTACGACTTTCCGAGGCCCCGATGTAGCTGCCGTTGGCCTCGTCGAACAGGATCGCCTGGTAACCGCCGTAGCCCCCGAGGTTTTCCTGCATCACGTGACCCCGTTTCATCAGTTCCCGTCGGGTCTGGTAGGAGAACCCGGACTCCAGGCTGACCACGCCGCCGTCGGTCATCACCTCGCCGGTGGGCTGACTGGAGCCGGTGTGGAGGATCCGCGGAGCATCCCCCGCTTCCTGCAGGTTCATGCCAAAGTCGACCAGATTGATGATGATCTGTGCGTGGGCCTGGGGCTGGGTCGCGCCCCCCATCACCCCGAAGGAGAGCCAGGGCTTGCCCTCCCGGGTGGCGAAGGCGGGAATGATGGTGTGGAAGGGGCGTTTGCCCGGGGCGTAACTGTTGGCTTCGCCCTCTTCAAGAGTGAACAGCTGGCCCCGGTCCTGCAGCACAAAGCCCAGCCCCGGCGGGGTCATGCCCGAGCCCATGCCCCGGTAGTTGCTCTGGATCAGGGAGACCATGTTGCCGTCGCGATCGGCGGTGGTCAGGTAGATGGTGTCGCCGTGCAGCAGCGCCGGGTTGCCGTGCTCCACCGCCTTGGCCGCCCGCTCGCCAATCTCGGCCCGTCGGGCCTGGGCGTACTCGGCGGAGATGAGCCCCTTGACGGGAATTTGGGCAAACTCGGGGTCGGCGTAGTACTTGGCCCGGTCGGCAAAGGCCAGCTTCTTGGCCTCCACGAAGGTGTGGACGTACTCGGGGCTGTCAAAACCCATGGCGGCGATGTCGTACCCCTCCAGGATCTTCAAAATCTGCAGCGCCGCGATCCCCTGGCCCGGGGGCGGCAACTCCCACAGGGTCACGCCGCGGTAATCCACGCTGACCGGATCGACCCACTCGCTGCGGTGGCTGGACAGATCCTCGTAGCTCAAGAAGCCGCCGTTCTCCTTCATGTACTGGTCGATGCGCCGGGCGATCTCCCCCTGGTAGAAGGCTTCCCGCCCCTCCTTGGCCAGCAGCTTGTAGCTGTAGGCCAGGCCCGGGTTGGCAAAGCGCTCGCCGGCCTTGGGCATCCGCCCCTCGGGCATAAAGGTCTCCTTGAAGCCGGGGTATTGCCCCAGTCGCGGGGCACTGCGCTCCAGGTAGTAGGCGATTAGATCGGAGACCGGAAAACCCCGCTCGGCGTACTCGATGGCCGGCGCCAGCACCTGACTCATCGGCAACTTGCCGAACTTCTCGCTGAGCTCAAACCAGCCGTCCACCGCGCCGGGCACCGACACCGGCAGGGGCCCGTAGGGGGGGATGTAATCCAGGCCGCGACGCTGGAACTCCTCCAGGGTCAGGCTCTGGGGGCTGCGCCCGGAGGCGTTGAGCCCATGCAGTTGCTGGCTCTCAGCGTCCCAGACGATGGCGAAGAGATCCCCGCCGATGCCGCAGCCGGTGGGCTCCACCAGCCCCAACACGGCGTTGGCGGCAATGGCGGCGTCGATGGCGTTGCCACCGGATTTGAGGATGTCCAGAGCCACCTGGGTGGCCAGCGGCTGACTGGTGGCCGCCATCCCCTGCTCGGCGTACACCGGGGAGCGGGAGGCGAAGGGTTCACCGGTAATGCGGTCGTACGCCACGGCGGAGGGGGCCAACAGGGATGACAGCGCCAGGCCCAGTGCCAGGCCCAGGGGACGAACGCCAGTGAACATGGGGCGCGCTTCCTTATGCGGATGAGTTAACCGCAGACTACGCCGCCGTTAACCTGGGTGCAACGTTGTCATTTGTGCGGATCCTCTGATGCCACCACCGCCAGCCGCTGCCCTTGGTGCCAGGATGTCGACTGGCCGACGTTTTCTGCCCCTGGCCGGTGGTACGCTGGTCAGATATCGGGTTTACAAGGATTTTTCAATTCAATGAACGCCGCTCCCTACCGCCCCCAGGACGCCCTGTGGTGGTTAAGGGCCCTGGGCCTTTTGCTCAAGGTAGGCCTGGTGGCCGGTACCGGGCCGCTGCTGGGTCTGACCCTGAACCTGGGGCCGCTGCTGGTCATCATGACCCTGGAAACCCTGTTCCTGGCGCTGACCTGGGCCCGGGTGGGCCGGGGCCTGCCCCTGGCGCTGCAACTGGCCCTGGATACCCTGCTGTGGGCGGCCTGGCTGCACTTTTCCGGCGGCGCCACCAACGCCTTCGTCTCCTTGTTGCTGCTGCCGGTGGCCATCGCCTCGGTGCTGCTGCCGCCGCGCCAGCTGTTCGGCATTGCCGCCCTGGCCTGCGCAGCCTACTCGGTGATGATGCTGTCCCTGCCCCACGACAGCCACCACCATGGCGACCAGATGACCGCCCACTTTGTCGGCATGTGGCTGAACTTCCTGCTCAGCTGCCTGGTGCTGGTGGCCGTGGTGGCGATGATGGCCCGTCGCCTGCGCCAGCAGGACCGGGAGCTGGCCCGCTTGCGGGAGAACCAGCTGCGCCAGGAGCAGTTGCTGGCCCTGGGCACTGCGTCGGCCCAACTGGCGCACCAGCTGGCCACCCCCCTGTCCACCCTCACCCTGCTGCACGAAGAAGCGATGGAACTGACCCCGGACCACCCGCTGCTGCCCGAGATGCAGGGACCCCTGGCCCTGTGTCAGCAGAGCCTGGTCGGATTGCGCCAGACCAGCGAGCGGCTGCGGGGGGAGCAGAACCCGCCCCAATCCCTCGAAGCCCTGATGAGCGGGCTCAAAACCCAGTTGCAGCTGATGCTGCCCCAGGTGGCGCTGTCCCTGACTCCGGCCTCCAAGGCGGTCTGGCTCAGTGGCGATCCGGCACTGCAACCGGCGCTACTCTCTTTGGCTTACAACGGCGGCCAGGCCAGCCTGCGGGGACAGAGTGAGCGGCTGAGTCTGACCGCTCAGGCGGAGGACAACGGAGTGACACTGACTCTGAGGGACTGGGGGCCGGGGCTGGACAGCGCCCAAACTGGATTGGGCAAGCAGGGGGTGAACAGCGACTCGCTGGGGGTGGGATTGCTGCTCAGCCACGCCACCCTGGAGCGTCTGGGGGGATCGCTGCATCTGGCCAGCCACCCCGACGGCGGCGCCGTGGCTCGGGTCTGGTTGCCGGAGGTGGCCCATGACTGAGGCCCCCACCCTGCTCATCATCGAGGACGACCCCACCCTGGGGCCGGTGCTGGCCCGGCGGCTGACCCGACACGGCTACCAGTGCCAGTGGGTGGACAACAAGACCGACGCCCTTTTAAGGGCCCGGCAGTGGCGGCCCAGCCACCTGTTGTTGGACATGAAACTGGGGGAGGATAACGGCCTGTCGCTGATCCCGGCTCTGCGGGCCACCCTGCCCAGAGCGCAGATGGTGCTGCTGACCGGTTACGCCAGCGTCTCCACCGCGGTGGACGCCATGCGTTTGGGGGCCAACCACTACCTGGCCAAACCGGCGGACACCCAGGCGCTGCTGAGCGCCCTGGCCGGTACGCCGGTGGCGCTCAGCGAGCAGGCCCCGGACCAGCCGTTAAACCCAAAGCGGTTGGAGTGGGAGCACCTGCAGCAGGCCCTGGCCCAGCACCAGGGCAACGTCTCCGCCACCGCCCGGGCACTGGGGATGCACCGTCGCACCCTGCAGCGAAAACTGCAGAAAAAACCCCAGGGGGAGCACGGCCCGGTGGGCAGCGAGGCTTAGGCCCGGGGCACCTGCTGAGTGATGCAGTGGATGTTGCCACCGCCGAGCACGATCTCCCGGGTGGGCACCCCCACCACCTGATGCCGGGGCATAGCCGCCTGCACCCGGGCCAGGGCCTCGGTGTCCGTGGCCTCGTCCAACAGCGGCATCACCACCAGCTCGTTGGTGATGAGCAGATTGGCGTAGGAGGCCCCCAACCGCTCGCCGGCCTGGCGCTTCATGCCGCCACTGGGCTCAATGCCCGCCGCCTCCTGGGCGCTCAGATGAAGGGGGCCGGGCATGGGCAGCTTCACCACCTCGATGGCCCGCCCCTTGGCATCCCGGGCCGACGCCAGCACCTCAAACGCCGCCCGTGAGATGGCGTACTGGGGATCTTCGGCATCATCGCACCAGGTCAGCACCACCTTGGCCGGGCCAATAACGTGCAGCAGATTGTCCACGTGGCCGTTGGTCTCGTCATTGACCAGCCCGCGAGGCAGCCAGATCACCTGCTCAATGCCCAGGTACTCCCGCAACTGGGCCTCAATCTCCTCCCGGGTCAGGTGGGGGTTACGGCTGGGGTGCAGCAAGCACTCCTCGGTGGTGTAGAGGGTACCCTCGCCGTCGCAGTGGATGGCGCCCCCTTCCAGCACGAAGGGCGCCTGATAGTGATCGTACCCCATCAGATCGGCGATCTTCATCGCCACCTGGTCGTCCTTGTCCCAGGGGAAATAGAGGCCATCCTCCAGCCCACCCCAGGCGTTGAACTGCCAGCTCACCATCCGCAGACCGCCCTGGTCATCGACCAGTGAAGTGGGGCCGATGTCCCGCATCCAGGCGTCGTTGTAGCTCATCTCCACCACCCGAATGCCGTCCGGCAGGCTGTGGCGGGCAAACTGGTACTGCTCGGGGCTGACCAGCACCGACACCTCGGTGGCCCGGGCGATCACCTCCGCCACGGCCACAAAGGCCTGCTGGGCCGGTTTGCCCCCCAATCGCCAATTGTCCGGTCGCTCCGGCCAGGCCAGCCAGACGTGTTGCTGGGGGGCAAACTCCGCCGGCCAGTAGAAGCCGTCGGCCCTGGGGGTCGATTGCAGCTCCATGGCGCCTCCTATTGGCCGGTCAGGGAGGTGACGGGCCCGTAGAGATCCGGGCGGCGATCGCGGAACAGGCCCCAGCTGTGGCGGGCCCGGGCGGTGGCGTCCAGGTCGATGGTGGCGTAGAGGATGGTCTCCTCCTCACGGCCCGCCTCCGCCATCTTGGCGCCGGTGTGGTCGGCGATAAAGGAGCTGCCGTAGAAGGTAGTGGTGATCCCGTCGTCCTGCTCCACACCGGTGCGGTTAGCGGCGATCACCGGGGTCAGGTTGGCGGCGGCGTGGCCCTGCATGGTGCGCTGCCAGTGGTCCCGGGAGTCCAGGGTCGGATCCTGGGGCTCGGAGCCGATGGCGGTGGGGTAGAAGATCGCCTCCGCCCCCGCCAGCGCCAGGCTGCGGGCCAGCTCCGGGAACCACTGGTCCCAGCAGATCCCGGCGCCGAAGGTGCCGTAGCGGGTCTGCCACACCTTGAAACCGGTGTCCCCGGGGCTGAAGTAGAACTTCTCGCTGTAACCCGGCCCATCGGGGATGTGGGACTTGCGGTAGTTCTCCAGCACGGTGCCGTCGGCGTCGATCATCACCAGGGAGTTGAAAAAGCAGTTGCCCGCCTTCTCGAAGTAGCTCACCGGGATCACCACCTGGTGCTGTCGGGCCAGCTCGCTCATCCGGGCGATCAGGGGGCTGTCCTCCAGCGCCTGGGCCAGCTCGAAGTACTTAGCCTCCTGCTTCTTGCAAAAATAGGGGGCGGCGAAGAGCTCCTGCAGCACCACCACCTGGGCACCGTTGCTGGCGGCCTTGGCCACCGATTGGGCGATTTTTTCCAGGTTGGCGTCCAGATCCCAGCCGATGGCCAGCTGGACCGAGGCAAAGGTCACGTTACGGGACATGGTTTTTATCCTTGTGGTCGAGTTACAGGGCCAGTTTGTCGCGCAGGCTGTAGTAGGCCGCGCCCAGGGCGGTCAACGGGATCTGCAGGTGGCGTCCGCCGGGGAAGCGGATGTGCGGCAGCGTGGCGAAGGCGTCGAAACGCTCAGCCTGGCCGGACAGGGCCTCGGCCAGCAAACGCCCCGCCAGGTGGGTGCAGGTGACGCCGTGGCCACTGTAGCCCTGGAGGTAGTAGGTGTGGTCGTCCAGGCGGCCAAACTGCGGCATGCGCGAGTAGGTCAGCAGGAAGTTGCCGGTCCAGCTGTAGTCGATCTGCACGTCCTTGAGTTGGGGAAACACCGCTTCCATCTTGGGACGGATGAGCCGCTCGATGGAGTCCGGCTCCCGGGCGCCGTACACCACCCCGCCGCCGAACAGCAGCCGGTTGTCCTCGGTCAGGCGGTAGTAATCCAGCAGGTAGTTGCAGTCCTCGACGCAGTAGTTTTGCGGCAACAGGGCGCGGGCCTGGTCTTCACTGAGCGGCGCCGTGGTCACCACCTGGGTGCCACAGGGGATCGCCTTGCGTCCCAGGCTCGGCTCCAGCCCGCCGGGCAGGTAGGCATTGCCCGCCAGCACCAGGTACTTGGCCTTGACCCTGCCATGCTCGGTGTAGGCCACCGGGTTGGCGCCCTTCTCGATGCGGGTGACCGGGGATTGTTCAAAGATTCGGCCGCCCAACTGGGTGATCGCCTCCGCCTCCCCCAGGGCCAGGTTGAGCGGGTGGATGTGGCCGCCACGCTTGTCCAGCAGGCCACCGACGTAGGCCTCAGTGCCCACCACCTGGCGAATGCCGTCCTGATCCAGCAGCTCCAGCTGGTCATTGCCCAGGCCTTCCCAGTGGCCCTTCTGGGCCTCCAGCTCCGCCATCTGCTTGTGATTGAGTGCCGCGAACACGCCGCCGGGGCGGTGGGCGCAGTCGATGTTGTACTGGGCGATGCGCTCACGGATGATGTCGCCCCCCTCGAAAATCATGCTGCAGAGGGATTCGGCCACCTCGGGGCGGTAACGCTTGCGGATGACGTCCACGTCGCGGCTGTAGCTGTTGACGATCTGGCCGCCGTTTCGACCGGTGGCGCCGAAGCCCACCCGGGCGCTCTCCAGCAGCACCACCTTGAAGCCGCGCTCCGCCAGATGCAGACCGGAGGAGAGGCCACTGAATCCGGCGCCAACGATGCAGACGTCCGCCTCCACCTCCCCCTCCAGCATGGGGTAGGCCAGGGTGCGATTGGCGGTGGCGGCGTAGTAGGAGTTCACGTGTTCAGTCATGGGGTCCGTCCTCTCAGTAGGATTCCAGCCGCAGCCAGGTGGTTTTCACTTCGGTAAATTTCTCCAGGGCGTGCAGGGATTTGTCCCGCCCGTTACCGCTTTGCTTGTAACCACCGAAGGGCACCGTCATGTCCCCCTCGTTGTAGTTGTTGATCCACACCGAGCCGGCCTTGAGCTGACGGGCCACCCGGTGGGCGCGATCCAGATCCGAACTCCAGAGCGCAGCCCCCAGGCCGTAGGGGGAGTCGTTGGCGATGGCGATCGCCTCCGCCTCGGTCTCGAAGCCGATGACGCACAGCAGAGGGCCGAAGATCTCCTCCCGGGCCACCGCCATGGTGTTGTCCACATCATCGAGGATCATCGGCCGGACAAAGGCTCCGGGGCCCTCCACATCGCCGCCACAGCGCAGCGTGGCGCCGGCTTCCAGTCCCTTTTGCAGGTAGGCGAGCACCTTGGCCTTGTGGCCCTGATCGATAAGCGCGCCCATGCTGCTGTCGGGGTTTAAGGGGTCTTGCGGGGTAAAGCGGGCGGCGGCGGCGATCACCTTCTGAATAAAGGCCTCGCGGATGCTTTCGTGCACCAGCAGCCGGGTGGCAGCCACGCACACCTCCCCCTGGTTGTAGAAGCAGCCCGCCGCGGCTTCCTCTGCCGCGCCGTCCAGGTTCTTGTAGTCGGCGAAGACGATGTTGGCGTTCTTGCCCCCGGCCTCGGCCCAGACCCGCTTCATGTTGGACTCGCCGGCGCTGATCATCAGCTGGCGGGCCACACCGGTGGAGCCGGTAAATGCGATGCAGTCCACATCCGGGTGGCGGGCCAGGGCATCCCCCACCTCGTGGCCGAAGCCGGGCAGGATCTGCAACACGCCATCGGGCACGCCCGCTTGCTGGGCCAGCTTGCCCAGGTAGATGGCGGTCAGGGGGGATTTTTCCGAGGGTTTGAGGATGACGCTGTTGCCGGCGGCGAGCGCCGGGCCCAGCTTCCAGCAGGCGATCCACAGGGGGAAGTTCCAGGGCACCACCGCCGCCACCACGCCGATGGGCTCGTGCTTGATAAAGGCGTGGACGTTGGTCTCTGTGGTGGCCACCTGGCCATAGGCCTTGTCGATCGCCTCGGCGTACCAGCGGATCGCGCCGGCGGCACCGGGGATGTCGGTACCGGCGCTGTGGCTGATGGGTTTGCCGGTGTCCAGGGTCTCCAGCAGGGCCAGGGTGTCGGTGTGCTCCTCCATCAGATCCGCCAGTCGCAGCATCACCGCCTTGCGCTGGGCCGGGGACTGGTGCTGCCACAGCCCCTTGTCAAAGGCCGCTCGGGCCAGCTCCACCGCGGCATCGGCGTCCGCCGCCTGGCATCGTGCCACGGTGCAGAGCACCTCGTCGGTGGCGGGGTTGATGGTCTCGAAAACGGCGCCGTCTGCGGCTCCCTGGTAACGACCGTTGATGAAGGCCCGCCCCTCCAGGGTCAGGTTCGCCTTCAGCTCCATCCATTGGGCCTGGCTGTTCATGGCTTGTCCTTTCTTGTTAGAAGTTGGCGGGGCTGTGGGCGCTGATGATGCGGCACACCCCGTCGCTGATGTTGGTGAATTTGTGCGGAATGCTGGTATCGAACAGGAAGCTTTCGCCGGCTTTGACGGTGTGCACCTCGTTGCCCAGGGTCAGCTCGATCTCCCCCTCCAGCACGGTGCCCGCTTCCTCACCCTCGTGGCGAATGCGCTTCTCACCGGTGCAGGAGCCGGGCTGGTACACCTCCAGTAGAAAGCCCAGTTGTCGGTCCGGCCGGCCATCGCACACCAGCTTCATGGACACGTCCTCGTTGCCCAGCTCCACCAGGTGCTCCGGTTTGAGCACGGTGCGCTCGATGTGCTCGGGCTTGTCAAAGGTGAAAAACTCCGCCAGGGAGAGGCCGAACACCTGAACAATCTTGTGCAGGGAGCTGACCGAGGGGCTCACCTTGTTGTTCTCCATGGCGGAGATGGCGCTGTGGGTGATGTCGGCGCGCTCCGCCAGCTCGCGCTGGGACAGCTGATGCTGTTTGCGCAAGGTGGCGATCTTTTTGCCTAGTTGTCCCTCTAGCATGGGCGTGACTCCTGGTTGGGTGAGGCCCGATTGGCCCCGGCAGCGTCGATAAAACGGCGAAACAGCTCTCGGGAGAAGGGCAGCTCGGTGGCCTGCCACTCCGGGTGCCACTGGACGCCGAAAAAGAAGGGGTGGTGGTCCAGGCTGAACGCCTCGATAAGGCCATCCTCGGCGGTGGCCTCCGCCCGCAGCGGCGGGGCCAGGGTGGCCACCCCCTGGTTGTGCAGGGAGTTGACCTCAAATTGCGCCACCTCCGGCCACCAGCGACGGATCCGGCCACCCTCGGCAACGGTCACCGTATGGGCGTGGGCGTATTTGACGGCAAAATCTTCGGTGGTGGGTTCACGGTGGTCCAGGGCCCCCGGGGCCTCATGCACCGCCGGGTTGAGGCTGCCCCCCATGGCCACGTTCATCTCCTGGAAACCGCGGCAGATCCCCAGAATGGGGATCTGATGCTGGGCGCACAGGCGAATCAGGGTGAGGGAGAGCGCGTCCCGCGCCTCGTCCAGCCTCGGCTCGTGATGCTCGGCACCGTATTGATGGGGCGCCACGTTGGAGTGGCTGCCCGGCAGCAACACCCCATCCACCCGGGCCAGCAGGGCGGCGGTGTCCGCCTCATCCTGGCCGGCCGCAAAAAGCACCGGCAGGCCCCCAAAGGCGCGCACCGCATCGGCGTAGAACTCGTTCACCGCCTGGTAGCTGTAGCCATCCAAGGCTTTGCGACAGCTGACCAGACCGATCACCGGTTTGCTGTGAGGCATCCTGGGCCACTCCGTTAAATATAGTTTTCACCATCCTGCCGAGCGCCTTCAAAAAAATCAACATGACCCGGGCCAAATCGGACATTATTTTTAACATGCAATTCAGTGTTAAATGCTCCGGGTTGGTCAATACGCAGACAAACACCGTTTCAAAAGTCGCCAGCAATGCGACACAAATCACACATAAGGGGCTTTGGCAGTCAATCTTGTGCAATCTTCAACCAAAGTCGCGTTTGATTTTTTGACCAGCACTGTGAAATAAAAAGAACAGTTTCGCCGAGCAAGCAGGGATCAATCGATGGACGCGTTCCAGCAGGAAGTTAAAAATATTAGACAGCAGTGGCCACAGATGCGGCACCTGGATCTCATCTTCACCGATCTCAACGCCATCCCTCGTGGCAAGCGGATCCCCATCGAGGCCGCCGACAAGCTGAGCAAAGGGGTCTACCTGCCGGTGTCCAACAACTCCCTGAGCGTGCAGGGGGCCGTGGTGGAGGCCGCGGGCCTGGGCCAGGCCCAGGGCGAGCCCGACCACATCTGTTTTCCCATTGCCGGCTCCTTAAGCCCCAGTGCCAACCCCGAGGTGGGCCAGGTACTGCTGACCATGATGGATGAGCAGCAGAGCGAACCCAGTCAGTTGCAGTCGCGCAACGTGCTGGCCCACCTGGTGGCCCAACTGGCCGAGCAGGGGCGCCGCCCGGTGGTGGCCCTGGAGCTGGAGTTTTACCTGGTGGACAAGGCCCGCGGTGCTCAAGGGGAGCTGCAGCCGCCCATCAACCCGACCAACGACACCCGGGAAGCCTTTTGCGACGTCCACCGCATCGACAACCTGGACGACTACACCGAATTTCTCGCCGACCTTAACGAGGCGGCCCAGGCCCAGGGGCTCAACACCTCAGGCGCCGTGGCCGAGGCGGCCCCGGGGCAGTTCGAGCTCAACTTCCACCACCAGGCGGACGTGCTGGCCGCCTGCGACCAGGTGATCTATGCCAAGCGGCTGATCCGCAAAATCGCCCAGCGCCACGGTTTCGACGCCACCTTTATGGCCAAGCCCTACGGTCAGCTGGCTGGCAGCGGCATGCACATCCACCTGTCGGTGCTGGACGACAACGGCCATAACCTCTTCTCCACCGCCTGCGGCGAGGAGAGTGACTACTTCCACCAGGTGGTGGCCGCCACCTTGAACGCCATGCCCGAGTCCATCGCCCTGCTCTGCCCCAACATCAACGCCTACCGGCGCTTCAGTGCCGAGCTGTTGACCCCCACCCGAGCGGACTGGGGCCACAACCACCGGGGCGTGGCCCTGCGGGTGCCGGTCAGTGACAGCCACAACCGCCGCATCGAGCACCGCATCGCCGGCGCCGACGTGAATCCTTACCTGCTGGCCTCGGTGCTCCTGACCGGTCTGCTGGTGGCGGACCGCTTTACCCCAGAGCAGTGCCCCATTCCATTGTCGGAGCACGCCCCCGCCCTGCCCACGCGTATGTCGGAGGCGTTGGACGCCCTGGCCCGCAGCGAGACCTTTAGCGACACCCTGGGGGCAGATTTCCTCTCCCTCTACCTGGCATGCAAACAAAGTGAGCTGGCGGAGTTTGAACAGACCGTCACCGCGCTTGAAGTTGCTTGGATGCTTCACTCCGCCTAATCGAACGAGAAAAGGACTGTTTCATGACCACGGAAACCTCGACCGTTACCCTGCCGGGCAGTCCCGGCCTGCGGTTGCCCCGCAACCTGACCATCGCCCTGGTGCTGGGTACGGTGCTGGGCTTTATTGCCATCGGCCAGCAGCACCCGGCGGATACGCCGTTCGGCTGGATGAGCCTGCTGCCCACCGCCCTGGTGCTGGTATTCGCCCTGATCACCCAGCGCACCGTGGAGGCCCTGTTCTCAGGCGCCGTTGCCGGCCTGCTGATGCTCTCCCCCGGAGAGATCGTCGGCGAAGTGGTGGATCTCTCCATGACAGTGATGATGGATGAGACCATCGCCTGGCTCATTTTGGTGTGCGGTCTGATGGGCGGCCTGGTCACCATGCTGGAGAAAGGCGGCAGCGTGCTGAGCTTCTCCAACGCCATGGTCAAGCGGGTCAAAAGCAAGAAACAGTCGATGCTGCTGACCGTGGTGCTGGGCCTTCTGGTGTTCATCGACGACTACCTGAACGCCATCGCCATCTCCTCCTCGATGAAGAAGATCACCGACACCTACAAGGTCTCCCGGGAGAAGCTGGCCTACCTGGTGGACTCCACCGCCGCCCCCATCTGCATCCTGATCCCCATCTCCACCTGGGCGGTGTTCTTCGGCTCACTGCTGGAGGCCAACGAGGTGACCGAAACCGGCAACGGCCTCAAAGCCTACATCGAGGCGATCCCCTACATGGTGTACGGCTGGGTGGCATTGGCGGTGGTGTTCCTGGTGGCCCTGGGCAAACTGCCGGACCTGGGGGCGATGAAAAAAGCCGAGGCCCGCGCCGCAGCCGGTCAACCGCGCCCGGAAGGAGTGGAGGAGATCACCTTCGGCCCCGGCGAAACGCCCAAGGACAGCGGCGCCCTGGGGGTGCTGAACTTCCTGCTGCCCATGGTGGTGCTGGTGGCCGCCAGCTGGTTCTACGACATCGATCTGCTGGCCGGGGTGTTCGTGGCCTTGGTGTTCACCATCGCCCTGTACGGCGTACAGAACCTGCTGAGCCTGCACGCCATGTTCGATGCGGTGTACGACGGCATCAAGATCATGCTGCTGCCCATCGCCACCGTAGTGGGGGGCTTTATGCTGAAAAACGTCAATGACCGCCTAGGCCTGACCCAGTACGTCATCGACACCGTGGCGCCCTACCTCTCCGCCAGCCTCTTCCCCGCCATCATCTTCCTGGTGATGACCGTGCTGGTGTTCGCCACCGCCTCCTCCTGGGGCCTGTTTGCGGTGGCCATGCCCATCGTCTTCCCCCTTGCGGCCGAAGTGGGCTCGCCCCTGCCGCTGGTGATCGGTGCACTGATCTCCGCCTCCGCCGCTGGCAGTCACTCCTGCTTCTTCAGTGACTCCACGGTGCTCTCGGCTCAGGGCAGTGGGTGCAGTGCCATGCAGCACGCCCTGACCCAGATCCCCTACGCCCTGATTGGCATCGTGCTGACCGCCACCTTCTTTGTGGTGATCGGCTGAGGGTTTTTCCCAACCTGCGCCAGGTTTCGGCCTGGCGCTTTTTTGTGCCTGAGGCCGGCCAGAGCCCTTTCTCTTGGCACTTTGCCCCCAAGGCCGCCACAATAACCCTATGCCGTTTTATTCGCTGTGGAACGTTGTCCGGTGAACACCCTGCCCTTCTCCACTCCCCGACTGAACGTCGGCCCCCTGACTCCCGATCCGGGCCCTACCCTGTTGATGCAGATCCCCGAGCTGCTCAGCCCCCGGGCCACACGCCATCTGCCCAGTGGCTGGCAGGGGATCCACACCGAGGACGCCTCCCGAAGCTGGCTGTCCGAGCGCCAGGCCGAGGGGCAGCTGATGGCAGTCCGGTTGCGCGGCACCGACGAGCTGGTGGGCCTATTGATGCTCAGCAACACCACCCGGGTACAAACCGGCCTGACCCTGCACCTGGGTTACGTGCTGGCCGAGCGCTGGTGGGGCCAGGGGCTGGCCAGCGAGTTGGTCAGTGGCCTGGCGGAGTGGTGTCAGATGGATGGCCGGGTCTCGGCGCTGATCGGTGGAGTGGTGCGGGACCACGCCGCTTCGGTAAAGGTGCTGGAGAAGTCCGGCTTCGAACCGGTGGAGGTGGAGACGGCACCGGAGACAGTGCAGTTTTTCGAGCGCCGCTTTACGAGTCCGCCAGTGTCATGACGGTGCGCCCCAGCAGCAGCTCCAGATCCTGATGGGCCTGTGGGCCGAGGCGCTCGGTCACCAAAACCGCAAGCCGTTTGAGCCCCAACCGACCCAGCTCCGTGGGGTACTTGCCCACCAGGTTGCCCAGAAGCAGCGTGAGCACCATGCGAAACTTGGGCTCCGACAGCGCCTGGCTCCAAGAGCGCACCAGCGCCTCCCGCGAGCTCAAATCCAGATAACCGACAAACACCGGGAACACCTGCCCCTTGAGGCAATCGCCAAAGGCCTCCCGGTTGGGGAAATAGGCCTGCAAGGTGGAGCTGCGCACCCCCAGGTGCTCCGCCAGACGGCCATAAGTGAGGTCGTCCCAGCCGACCTGCCAGAACAGCTCGATCACCCCCTGGCGATAGCGGACAAGATTGGCTTCCCGTTGGGCAGCGGAGATGCGGGCCATCAAGACACCCTTATAGAGACACAACTAAGTAAGCGTTTTATATACGATTTAGCCTCCGATGCCCAGCGCTCGTAGGCTCAGCATGCTGACCGCCGCGCCTCTGGCTAAGACATTCCCTGCCCCTAATGGCGTCACTGGACTGGCTGCCTGGATGCTTTGCTGACCCGGAATGGAAGTGATACCTTCGGCGTTGATTATTTTCAACAAAAACACTGTCTTTTAGGGATAAAGGAAAGTGTGAAATGACAGGGAGTCACAATGGAACAGGCCGTCAATAGCCAAGAAAATGAAATGGACGTCAAAGAGGCCAGAAAAAAACTCATTCCAATTTGGATTAAGGGTTTTGGCTGGCTCTTTATGGTGATGGCTTCGGTCATTCCGGTGACCTATTTAGTGATCCTGTTTTGGGAGTACCCGGCCGCCTTCACCATGTTTGGACTGAGCTACGAGGGGCCACCCTTGGCGCTCATGCCGATGCTTATCGCCTCGCTGATTTTGGTCAATGGGATCTGCGCCTTTGGCCTGCTGTTCGCCAAAGATTGGGGGCTCAAAGCTTGTCTGTACTTCGGCTACGTGGGCCTGGCAATCTCCGTGGGAGCCACCATCGCCGCTGGCGGTGAAACCTTCAACCTGGATCCAGTAGTGCTCGTCCCTTACCTCTACGTGCTGCACAAGCTCAGCAAGCACTGGTAAGCCTATCGTCGTTACCCGCCACAACTTCGGGCTGATTGCCCCAAGCGAGTGATCCCTCTCTCGGCATGACAAAGGCGCCCTAGGGCGCCTTTTTT
This sequence comes from Ferrimonas balearica, assembly GCF_019802085.1. GTDB lineage: Bacteria > Pseudomonadota > Gammaproteobacteria > Enterobacterales > Shewanellaceae > Ferrimonas > Ferrimonas balearica_B. The sequence continues at coordinate 760,164 of NZ_JAHVHV010000001.1, read as the reverse complement.
TATCGGCACAATGAGCGCCTAAGCCAGCAGGAACTGCAGCCGTTCGTCCGCCAGGGCGGGATTCATCTCCAGAATTTCGGCGCTCACCACCTGGTTGGCCACAAAGGGGTCATCAGCCAGTCGCCGCTCCAGCTGCTCCCGGTCCAGGTTGTGGGCCAGCAGGGTGCCGCCTTTTTGCGGCTGCCAGGGGCCGGCCAGCAGGAAAACGCCGTCATCAAAGCCTTGGCGGATCCACTCCCGGTGGGCCTCCATATGGCGATCCCGGGCGTCCCGGTTTTTGGCAAACCCCAACAATACGATGTACATATCAGCCTCCTTGTTCAGTCGCACCAGATGGCGGGTTCAGCGCTGCGCGCCGCTTCCAGCCCCAGCTCAATGTCCTCAGCCAGCACCCGCCCGGTGGAGAGCGGGGGCAGCGCCTGTGGGTCGAAAAAGCCCACCTCTTCGATCTCCTCGTTGCCCTGCCCGGCCTCACCGCCGATGATCTCGGCCAGGAAGAACAGCTTGTAGATGCTGGTGGGGTACTTGGGGTGGTAGGGGTGGCGGTCTCGGTCTTTCACCGCGTAGAGCCGGGTGACTCGCACCTCAAACCCCGACTCCTCCCGCACCTCCCGAGTGATCCCCTCGATGGGGGTCTCGTTTTGATCCGCCCAGCCGCCGGGCAGGCTCCAACAACCGTCCATCCGCTCTTTGACCAGCAGCACCCGCCCCTGGTGCACCACGCAGGCGCGCAGGTCCACCTTGGGGGTGGCGTAACCCTGGTCGGGGATAAAGAAGCGCGCCACCGCCTCGGGGCCCGCTTCGCTGAGCAGCGCCATCAGCTCAAAACTGATGGCCCGCAATCGCTGGTACCGCTGGCGGTCAAAGGGGTTATCACTGTTATGCAGCCCCGACTGGGCCAGGGCCTGAACTTCCCGGATCAACTCGTGCATTTTCCCCTCCCCTGGCTTAAACAAAGGCCAAAAAGCCCCTGACTGCCAACTTACTTGCCTCTTTTTCGCACCACAACTCAGCCGGTTAGCCCGCCTTACCCGGGATATCAACGCAAACGCCCCGCCACGAACGGCGTCGTGGCGGGGCGTTAAAGGCGGCGGGGTATCAGCGGCTCAGCAGATCCGCGCCGTAGTACACCGGGGCCTGGCCGTCGCGCTCCAGCACGCCGTGCACCTGGATGGCCACGCCGTCTTCCTGGCTGCGCGCGGTGATGTAGCCGGTCAGGGTGTTGGCTTCGGCCTGGTTGGTGCAGCTGGTGGCCACCAGTTCACCGATGTAACCGGCTTCGTTGGCCTGACGATGCAGCTGGCCCTGAAACTGGCAGCTCTGGGAGGGGATGTCCCCGGCCCCATCGAGGCCTTTGAGATTGCCGCTAACCAGGTAGTCCTGCTCCCCCAGGTGCTCAAAGGTCACCGACTGGCCCTGGCTGACGGTCTCGCCACTGAGCACCAGCTCATACTCCGGGGCGGCCCGCAACCAGGTGCCGCTGAACCGGCTGTTGACCGTGTACTCGGCCACCTCGCCCCACTGGGCGCGGAATTGGCGGTTCCAGTTCAGCGCCTCCATATCCTGGGTCAGGTAACGCGCCTCGGCCAGCAGTTCGGCCTGATTGAGGTTGGTGGGCAGCTCGGCACTGTCGAAGCGCTCCTCCTTGACGTGCTGGCCCTCGATAAAGCGCAGCACGAAGGTTTGGCCGTCCTCGGAGGGGATCATCAGCGCCTCCCCCAGCATCGCCAGGTCCGGGGCGATCTGCTCCCCTTCGATGTCTTCGATGGGGCGCTCGGGCTGCACCTCCATGGGCAAGTCACGCTCCGGCTCCACGGGCAGAGCCGGTGCCGGCATAATGGGGTGAACCGGCTCCAGCCCACTGTCACCGCTGTGGTCGTCGCTGGAACAGCCCGCCAGGGTCAGCAGGGCCAGGGCGCTCAGGGTCAGGTTCAGGGTCTTCATCATTCGATACTCCGGATAAGGGGATGTCTGGGTATCGAGGCCCACTCCATCCGGCCCCGCGTTCAATTGAGACGCAGTGTGCCCAAGCGGCCGCGCGCTGGCCAATTAACAGTCAATTAAGCCTTGCTTAAACGAGTAGGCCAAACCCTTAACCAGCAGACACAAAAAAGCCGCCCTACGGCGGCTTCTTCGATGGAGCCAAGCTCAGTCGGCTTTTCTCACGAACTGGGACTTGAGGCCCATGGGGCCGATGCCCGGTACCTTGCAGTCGATGTCGTGGTCGCCGTCCACCAGGCGGATGTTCTTCACCTTGGTGCCCACCTTAACCACGGTGGAGGAGCCCTTGACCTTGAGATCCTTGATCACGGTGACGCTGTCGCCGTCCTGCAGCAGGTTACCCACCGCATCGCGCACCACCTTAACGTCCTCATCTTCGGCGTCGGCGGAGGCGTCCTGGGACCACTCATGGGCGCACTCGGGACAGACGTACATGGTGCCGTCTTCGTAGGTGTATTCCGAATCGCACTTGGGGCAATTGGGTAAGCCACTCATATTGATTACCTTTTGGTTTACTCGCCCGGCGTGAGACCCGGCAAAACAGGGGCGGGATAATGCCAGATGGGGGCCGGCACTGTCCACGTTGGCCACCCGCCCCCTTCAGGCTCTGCTACCCGCCCCACAGTTTAGGCAAGATCAGGCCGCCCCATCCTCCGCCTCCCGGTACGCCCGGCCGTAGTAGCTGTCCAGCAGCAGCTGCTTGAGCTCACTGATGAGCGGGAAGCGCGGGTTGGCGCCGGTGCACTGATCGTCGAAGGCCTCGATGGCCAGCTCATCCAGTTTGGCCAGGAAGTCCGCCTCCGCCACCCCGGCCTCCTGAATCGAAGCGGGGATCCCAAGGCGGGCTTTGAGCGCGTCGATGGCGGTCACCAGGTTGTCCACCTTGGCGGCGTTGTCGCTGCCCCCCAGACCCAGGTGATCGGCAATCTCGGCATAGCGGCACAGGGCGGTGGGCCGGTCGTACTGGCTGAAGGCCGCCTGCTTGGTGGGCACGTCGGTGGCGTTGTAGCGAATGACGTTGCTGATCAGCAGGGCGTTGGCCAGGCCGTGGGCCAAGTGGAACTCGCTGCCCAGTTTGTGGGCCATGGAGTGGCAGATCCCCAAAAAGGCGTTGGCGAAGGCGATGCCGGCGATGGTGGCGGCGTTGTGCACCTTCTCCTTGGCCTTGGGCGCCGCGGCCCCCTTCTCGTAGCTCTCCGGCAGGTAGGCGAACAGCAGTTTGAGCGCCTGCAGCGCCTGACCGTCGCTGTACTCGTTGGCCAGCACCGAGACGTAGGCCTCCAGGGCGTGGGTCACCGCGTCGATGCCGCCAAAGGCGGTCAGCGAGGGGGGCATGTTCATCACCAGATCCGGGTCGACAATGGCCATGTTGGGGGTCAGTTCGTAGTCCGCCAGCGGGTATTTCTGGCCGGTGTCGTCGTCGGTCACTACGGCGAACGGCGTCACCTCCGAGCCGGTGCCCGAGGTGGTGGGGATGGCGACAAACTCCGCCTTCTGGCCCAGCTTCGGGAACTGGAAGATCCGCTTGCGGATGTCCATAAAGCGCAGCGCCAGATCGTGGAACTGGGTGTCCGGGTACTCGTACAGCACCCACATGATCTTGGCCGCGTCCATGGGGGAACCGCCGCCCAGGGCGATCAGCACATCCGGGCCAAAGCTCTGGCACAGCGCCGCGCCCTTGCGAACGATGGAGAGGGTGGGATCCGCCTCCACCTCGAAGAACACCTCGGTCTCCAGTCCCATCCCCTTGAGCAGGCCGATCACCTGGTCGCAGTAGCCATTGTTGAACAGGTAGTGGTCGGTGACGATAAGGGCACGGGACTTGCCCTTGAGCTCCTCCAGGGCGATGGAGAGGGCCCCGCGACGGAAGTAGATCTTTTCAGGCAGTCGGTGCCACAACATGTTTTCGGCTCGCTTGGCGACGGTTTTGGTGTTGATAAGGTGCTTGGGCCCGACGTTCTCGGAGATGGAGTTGCCGCCCCAGGAGCCGCAGCCCAGGGTCAGGGAGGGGGCCAGCTTGAAGTTGTAGAGATCGCCGATCCCCCCTTGGGAGGCCGGGGTGTTGACCAGGATCCGGGCGGTCTTCATCCGCTGCCCGAAGGTGAGCACCCGCTCCTTCTGCAGGTCCTGATCGCAGTAGAGCACCGAGGTGTGGCCGATGCCGCCCAGGGCCACCAGGGCTTCCGCCTGGGTCACGGCGTCGTTAAAGTCGCTGGCCCGGTAGAGGCCGAGGATGGGGGAGAGCTTCTCGTGGGCGAAGGGCTCCTCCTCACCGGTGCTGGCGACCTCGCCAATCAGGATCTTGGTGCTCTTTGGCACCACGATGTCCGCCATTTCGGCAATTTTGTACGCCGGTTGACCGACGATCTTCGCGTTCAGGCCGCCGTCGATGAGGATCACCGATTTGAGCCGTTCGCACTCCTCGGCGCTCAGCACATGGGAGCCGGTCTGGGCGAAGCGCTCGCGCACCTGGTCGTAGACGCTGTCCACCACCACCACCGCCTGCTCCGAGGCGCAGATCACCCCGTTATCGAAGGTCTTGGACAGTTGCACCGAGGCCACCGCCTGCTTGATGTCGGCGGTCTCATCGATCACCACCGGGGTGTTGCCGGCACCGACGCCGATGGCGGGCTTGCCGGAGGAGTACGCCGCCTTGACCATGCCCGGCCCGCCGGTGGCGAGGATCAGGGCGATGTCGTCGTGGCGCATCAGCAGATTGGAGGCTTCTACCGAGGGCTCGGCCACCCAGCCGATGATGTCCGCCGGGGCGCCGGCCTTGACCGCCGCCTCCAACACGATGCGCGCTGCCTCGCAGGTGGAGCGTTTGGCCCGGGGGTGGGGGGAGAAGATGATGCCGTTGCGGGTTTTCAGGCAGATGAGCGCCTTGAAGATGGCCGTGGAGGTGGGGTTGGTGGTGGGCACGATGCCACACACGATCCCCACCGGCTCGGCGATGGTCATGGTGCCGAAGGCTTCGTCCACCTCCAGCACACCGCAGGTTTTCTCGTCGCGGTACTTGTTGTAGATGTACTCGGAGGCAAAGTGGTTCTTGATCACCTTGTCCTCCGCCACCCCCATGCCGGTCTCCTCGGCGGCCATCATGGCCAGGGGGATCCGCGCGTCGGCGGCGGCCAGGGAGGCGGCGCGGAAGATGGCGTCCACCTGCTCCTGGCTGTAACTGGCGAAGACCTCCTGGGCCGCTTTCACTCTCGCCACAAGGGCGTCCAGTTCGGTTTGTACACTCATGGTCAGGCGTTACTCCGCTCTTGGTTTGCGACCGGCGAAGTGTAGACGGCTTCGCCGGGCTGCCCAGCATCTTGGGGCCGGGCCATCATTTGGACTTGCCCCGATGGACTGCCGGGGCCCCCTCATCATGCCCCAAGGAACCCATCCACCTCCGATACGGCGATCACAAACCGCGCTCACGGACACAACAAAACCGCTACTTTGGTCCCTCCTCCCTGGGCAGAGCGCCTTCCACTGGCAAGCCAAGCGGCGCCGTTTTGAGAGCGAGATCCCAGTAACCGGTCCGAAACTGACCAGGATCAAGAATCCAACTTTTTTAACTGTCCATTTACTTTTGGCTCAGTAACATGCATCTCACATGCTCATTACCTGCCCTTGATAAAGGTTGGAGTGAGCGGCTCCGCCAAGGACGGTGAAACCCGGGCACCGTCCATGGCAGACACTCTCTTTGTTCCGCTCGAAGGATTCGATGATGAAGAAGCTCAGCCTGGTTTCCCTGGCCCTGATGGCCGCCTTTCCCGCCCTGGGTGCCGACACCCTGACCGACGCCCTGACCGGCGGCACCGCCAAACTGGATATGCGCCTGCGCTACGAGAACGTCAGCCAGGACAACGCCCTGAAAGACGCCGACGCCCTCACCCTGCGCACCCGCCTCACCTACGCCACCGCCGATTACCACGGCCTCTCCGCCCTGGTGGAGTTCGAGGACTCCCGCGTGGTCGCCGGCATCGACGATTACAACAACGGTCTGAACTCCAAGCCCGAGTACTCCACCATCGCCGATCCCGAGACCACCGAGCTGGACCAGTTCCTGCTGCAATACCAGCGCGGCGGCTTCACCGGCAAGCTGGGCCGCCAGGTGATCACCCTGGATAACCACCGTTTCGTCGGCCACGTGGGCTGGCGTCAGGACCGCCAGACCTTCGACGGCGTGACCCTGGCCTACGCGCCGCTGGACAACCTCAAGCTGTTCTACGGCTACATCGATCAGCGCAACCGCATCCTGGCCGAAGAGCGGGACGTGGACTCCAAAGACCACCTGATCAACGCCCGCTTCGACACCGGCTTCGGCGCCCTGTCCGGCTACGGCTACCTGCTGGAGGTGGACAACAACATCGACAACGGCCTGGACACCTACGGCCTGCGCTTTGCCGGCAGCACCGAGCTGGACGCCATCAAACTGCTCTACGCCGCCGAGTACGCCACCCAGGAGTCCGATACTGCCGGGGTGAGCTTCGATGCCGACTACTACCTGGTGGAGGGGGGCGTGGGCGTCTCCGGCTTTACCGCCAAGCTGGGCTACGAAGTGCTGGGCTCCGACGACGGCCAGTACGGCTTCAGCACCCCGCTGGCCACCCTGCACAAGTTCAACGGTTGGGCCGACCAGTTCCTCTCCACCCCGCAAGAGGGCCTGGTGGATCTCTACGCCTCCATCGGCGGCGGCCTGCTCGGCGGCAAGTGGGCCCTGGTGTACCACGACTATGAAGCGGACCAGGCCAGCGCCACCGTGGATGACCTGGGCGACGAGTGGAACCTCAGCTACACCCACGCCTTCGCCAAGCACTACAGCGCCGGGGTGAAATACGCCGCCTACAGCGCCGGCGACATCAAGGACGACACCGACAAGTTCTGGGTGTGGTTCAGCGCCTCCCTGTGATCTGACCTTTCGGATCCCGATTGAGCCGGCCCTCGTGGCCGGCTTTTTTTATGCCCGTCGTTGTTATCCCAGCGCCCGCCCCAAGCCGCTTACGGTGTCGATCAGCCAGCGGATGGAGGGCTCCTCGGAATTCGCCCGTCGCCAGTAGAGGCGCACCGGCAACGGCTCGCACTCAAAGGGCAGCGGCAGCAGATGCAGGCCCAGCAGCTCGGCCAGGCGCCCGGCGTAGGTGGCGGGCATGGTGAGCAGCAGTTGGGTGTCGGCCACCACGGAGGCGGCGGCAAAGTAGGTGTGGCAATGCAGGCGCACCTCCCGCCGACGGCCCACCCCCAGCATCCGCTGATCGACAAAGGCCCGCTCCCGGGGCTCCAGGGTCACCAGCACGTGCTCGGAGGCCACGTACTGCGCCTCATCCAGGGTGCCGTTCTCAAAGGCCGGGTGGGCGGGCCCCACCAGCACCACCAGGGGCTCGGCGCGAAACGCGGTGCTGGAGATCGCCTCCCCCACCGGCAGCTCCATGTCCACCACCAGATCCAGTTCGCCGGATTTGAGCCGCTCCTCCAGTTCGCTGCCTCGCACCCGGGCACTGGTGAAGCGCAGCCCGGCCCCCAGGGTGTCCAGGTGGGCCATCAGCGGCGGCAGCAGCATCGCCTCAAGGATGTCGCGAAACCCCAGGTGAAACTCCAGCCCGGCGGTGGTCGGGTCAAAGGGCCCCGGCTGCACCCGGCACTGACCCAACACCGACAGCGCCTGCTGGACCCGGGGCATCATGGCCCGCCCGTGGGGGGTCAACACCAGGTTGCGCCCCTGCTTGACGAACAATGGGTCCCCCAACTGGCTGCGCAGCCGGCCCAGGGCGTGGGAGACCGCCGATTGAGTCAGGTGCAGCTGCCGAGCCGCGGCGGAGGTGGAGCCGGTTTCCGCCACCGCCACGAACACCCGGAACAGGTTGAGGTCGATGCGCTCCGCCGGCGCCGCACTTTGATGAATATTCATCATCAAAATCTCTGAAAGATAGTCATTGGATTATTAGGTTAAAGGGGATTAGGGTGTGATCCAAGTCACATTGCCGCGGACCGCGCGCTGAAACGGAGAACCTCATGCTCGATAAGAACATCCAGCAGTGGCTCAACGCCTACGGTGTCAGCCATCAAAACCCCATCAACAAGACCATTCACTGGATCTGCGTGCCGGTGATCATGTGGACGGTGCTGGCCCTGTTGTGGGAGGTGCACCTGCCCGGCCAACCCTACCTGAACCTGGCGGCGGTGCTCATCGTGATCAGCCTGCTGTTCTACTTCCGCCTCTCACGCAACCTCGCCATCGGCATGGTGGGCGTCACCGCGGTGATGGTGGCCATCATCCTCTGGCACCAGGCCAACCTGGCCCTGCCCCTGTGGCAAAGCGCCCTGACGCTGTTCGTGGTGGCCTGGATCTTCCAGTTCATCGGCCACAAGATTGAGGGCAAGAAACCCAGCTTCTTCGAGGACGTGCAGTTTCTGCTGATCGGCCCGGTGTGGCTGCTCAGCTTCATCTACCGCAAGCTGGGGATCCCCTACCGCCCCGCCCCCCAGGCCTAACCTTCCCGGCACACCCCGCCGTCTCGGATTACCCTAATAAGACGGCGGGCGTGGCCCTGGGCACACTGTGACCCCGGGGCTGGAAAGCGCCCTCAAGCCAAGGCACAATCGACTCCTAATCAGTGGTCGGGCCTGTGCCCGCAGCAACCGGAGTGCCCCATGCAGTTTTCTTTTCATAACCCCACCCAAGTCCAGTTCGGCCGAGGCCAGATCGCCAGCATCGCCCAGCTGGTGCCCCGCGACGCTAAGGTGCTGGTGCTGTACGGCGGCGGCTCCATCAAGGGCAACGGGGTGTATGACCAGGTGGTGGCGGCACTGAAGGATCACCAGTGGGACGAGTTCTCCGGCATCGAGCCCAACCCGGCGGTGGAAACCCTCGACCGGGCCGTGGCCAAGGTGAAGGCCGAGGGTTTTGACTTCCTGCTGGGAGTGGGCGGCGGTTCGGTCATCGACGGCGCCAAGTACGTGGCCTCGGCGGCCCTCTACGACGGCTACGGCTGGGACATCCTGGCGGGCAAGCACAAGGTCACCCAGGCCCTGCCCCTGGGGGCGATCCTCACCCTGCCGGCCACCGGCTCCGAGTCCAACCCCGCCGCAGTGGTGACCCGCACCGCCACCGCCGAGAAGCGCTCCTTCCTCTCCCCGGCGGTCTACCCCCGCTTCGCCGTGCTGGACCCGGACGCCATGGCCAGCCTGCCGGACCGCCAGCTGGGCAACGGCCTGGTGGACGCCTTTGTCCACGTTTGCGAGCAGTACCTGACCATCCCCACCGGCGCCATGGTGCAGGAGGGGTACGCGGAATCCCTGCTGCGCACCCTGGTGACCCTGGCGGGCCAGTTCGACCAGCGTCGCAGCCCCGAGTGGCAGGAGAATTTGATGTGGGCCGCCAACCAGGCACTCAATGGCCTGATTGGCCTCGGGGTGCCCCACGACTGGGCCACCCACGCCATCGGCCACGAGTTCACCGCCCTCTACGGCCTGGACCACGCCCAGAGCCTGGCACTGGTGCAGCCGGCCCTGCTGCGGGAGCAGTTTGCCCAGAAGGAACCCAAGCTGACCCAGATGGGCCGCAACGTCTTTGGCCTGGAGGGGGACAACATCGCCCACCGCACCATCGACATCATGGAAAACCTCTACCGCAGCGTCGGCGTCGGCACCCGCTTGCACGACTACCAGCTGGACCGCACCGACGTGCAGCTTCACCTGGTCACCGCCATGGAAGAGCACGGCCTCAACCGCCTGGGGGACCAGCGCAACGTAGACAGCCAGGTGGTGGACGCCATCATCCGTCGCGCCGAATAATCGCGCTGCCCGGCGCCGGATCAGGCGGCGCCGGGCGATCCATTCCCCGCCCCTAAGCCCTTTTGGAATTTCCGAACAGGGCAATCCCTTTTATCCGCCTTTCCAGCTGCCCTCCCCCCGCCTATACCTTATCGGGTAACTCAGTTCATGAGGGCTTCACTATGCGCCGCTTTACCGCTTCGACCTTGACCGCCGTGGCGGTCACCCTGTCGGCCCTGTCCGGCAGCAGCCTCGCCGACCCCACGGCGAAATCCAACCAGTTCTGGTGGCCTGAGCAGCTGGATCTCAGCCCCCTGCGCCAGCACGACGTCCGTTCAAACCCGCTGGGAGGGGAGTTCGACTACGCCGCGGCCTTCAGCGCCCTGGACCTGGCCGCCGTGAAAAAAGACATCGAGGCGGTGATGACCACCTCGGTGGACTGGTGGCCCGCCGACTACGGCCACTACGGCCCCTTCTTTATCCGCATGGCCTGGCACAGCGCCGGCACCTACCGGGTGGCGGACGGTCGCGGTGGCGCCGGTGGCGGCCAGCAGCGCTTCGAGCCGCTCAACAGCTGGCCGGACAACGCCAACCTGGACAAGGCCCGGCGCCTGCTGTGGCCGGTGAAACAGAAGTACGGTCGCGCCCTCTCCTGGGCCGATCTTATGGTGCTGACCGGCAACGTGGCGCTGGAGTCCATGGGCTTTAAGACCTTCGGGTTCGCCGGCGGCCGCGAGGACGACTGGGAAGCGGACGTGGTCTACTGGGGCCCGGAGACCAAGTGGCTGGCGGACGAGCGCTACAGCGGCGACCGCGAGCTGGAAAACCCTCTGGCGGCGGTGCAGATGGGGCTGATTTACGTCAACCCCGAGGGGCCCAACGGCAACCATGACCCCCTGGCCGCGGCGGGTGACATTCGCGACACCTTCGGCCGCATGGCAATGAACGACGAGGAGACCGTGGCGCTGATCGCCGGCGGCCACACCTTCGGTAAAGCCCACGGTGCCAAACCGCCCGGGGACTGCGTGGGCCCGGAACCGGCCGCCGCCGGCATTGAGGAGCAAGGCTTTGGCTGGACCAGCAAGTGCGGCAGCGGCAAGGGCGCCGATGCCATCACCAGCGGTCTGGAGGGGGCCTGGTCGGTAAGTCCCACCCAGTGGACCACCCAGTACCTCGATAACCTGTTTGCCTACGAGTGGGTGCAAACCAAGAGCCCAGCCGGCGCGGTGCAGTGGATCCCGAGCGATCCCGCCGCCGCCAACCTGGTGCCGGATGCCTTTGACGCCAATAAGCGTCACGCCCCCATCATGTTCACCACCGACCTGTCGCTGCGCTTCGATCCCGCCTACCAGCAGATCGCCAAGCGCTTCCAGCAAAACCCCGCCGAGTTTGAGCTGGCCTTTGCCAAGGCCTGGTTCAAGCTGACCCACAGAGACTTGGGCCCCCGTGCCCGCTACCTGGGCAGTGAAGTGCCCGCCGAGGCGCTGATCTGGCAAGACCCCATCCCGGCTCCCGAGGGGGAAGCCATCGACGCGGCGGACATCGCCAAGCTCAAAACCGCCCTTCTGGAGTCCGGTCTGACCGTCTCCGAACTGGTGCGCACCGCCTGGGCCTCGGCATCGAGCTACCGGGGTACCGACATGCGCGGGGGGGCCAACGGCGCCCGACTGCGCCTCGCCCCGCAGAAGGACTGGCAAGCCAACGATCCGGAGGCCCTGGCCCAGGTGTTGCCGGTGCTGCAGAAGGTGCAGAGCGACTTTAACGAGGGCAGCAGCAAGACCGTCTCCCTGGCGGACGTCATCGTCCTGGGGGGCGTGGCCGCCATCGAGAAGGCCGCCAAAGACGGCGGGTATGAGATTGCCGTGCCCTTTACCCCGGGCCGCGGTGACGCCCTGGCCGAGCAGACCGACGAGCTCTCCTTCGAGGTGCTGGAGCCGGCCGCCGACGGGTTCCGCAACTACTACGGCCCCAACAGCCGCCTCTCCCCCGCCGCCATGCTGGTGGACAAGGCTAACCAGCTGACCCTGACCGTGCCCGAGATGGCCGTACTGGTGGCCGGCATGCGGGCCCTGGACTCCAACGCGGCCGCCAGCCGTCACGGCGTGTTCACCGACCGGCCCGGCACCCTGAGCAACGACTTCTTCGTCAACCTGCTGTCGATGTCCACCCAGTGGGCCCCGGCGGACGAGGGCTTGTACGAAGGGCGTGACCGGGCCAGTGGTCAGGTGAAATGGACCGCCACCCCGGTGGATCTCATCTTCGGCTCCAACTCCGAGCTGCGGGCGGTGGCGGAGTTCTACGCCGCCGACGACGCCGAGGCCCAGTTTATCGCCGACTTCGTCGCCGCCTGGAACAAGGTGATGATGCTCGACCGCTTCGACGTCACTGACGAAGACCCCAGCACCTTTAAGACCAACCTGACGGTCAAGGCCCAATAGGCGGTCATCCCGACCTCAAAGCGCCCCGGTTAACCGGGGCGCTTTTGCGTTGCTCTTTTCGAACTCATCCATACAAATATGCACGTTTAACTTCCAATGTTGGCTGTTTTTGAATGCCAACTCTGCCCGTATTCTGTGCTCATCGATTGGTCGGGGCAGTATCTCAGCCCGTAGCAGAGTCGCTGGTGCCCTGCCCCGGTCATCCCGTTTCACCCCATCGAGGAGCAACATCATGAGCCAATTCACCATCCATAACCTGGACACCGTGCCCGCCGGCAGCCGAGCCACCCTGGAGCAGGTCAACAAGCAGTTTGGCATGGTGCCCAACCTGCTGGGCGTGCTGGCCGAGGCCCCCGGGATCCTGGACGGCTACCTGCAACTGCACCAGTTGTTCAGCCAGTCCTCCTTCAACGCCGAGGAGCTCACCGTGGTGTGGCAGACCATCAACGTCGAGCACGAGTGCACCTACTGCGTACCCGCCCACACTGGCATAGCCCACAGCATGAAAGTGAACCCGGCGCTGACCGAGGCCCTGCGCAATGGCCAGCCCATGCCCAGCGATAAGCTGCAGGTGCTGCACGAGACCACCTTGCAAATGGTGCGCAGCCGTGGCCGGCTGACCGGCGCCGAGCAGCAGCGCTTCTTTGATGCCGGTTTCACCCAGCGACAGATGCTGGAGATTGTTCTGGGCCTGTCCCAGAAGGTGATCAGCAACTACGTCAATCATCTGGCCGAAACCCCGGTGGACAAGGTTTACCAGCGTTTCGCCTGGCAGGGCGCCTGATCCGTCCGACCCGAACCGCAGTATCAATGAGGCCCGCCCAATGGTGGGCCTTTGGCCTGTCATCAGTCAGCACTCGCCAAAGCGTCGGGAAAATTGGATGATAGGGCCCGCGCCCTGCGCCTCAGTTTTGCTTCGCTGCGCCGCTCCCACCCGGGAGGGCGCGGCCAGAAAGGATGGAAAATGGAAAACACCTACGAACCGCCCAAGGTATGGACCCACGACGCCGAGAGTGGCGGCACCTGGGCCAAGATCAACCGCCCGGTGTCCGGCGCCACCCACGATAAAGCCCTGCCGGTAGGCCAGCACCCGCTGCAGCTTTACTCCATGGGCACCCCCAACGGCCAGAAGGTGACCATCCTGCTGGAAGAGCTGCTGGTTTTGGGGGTCGCCGAGGCGGAGTACGACGCCCACCTTATCCGCATCGGCGAGGGGGACCAGTTCGGCTCCGGCTTTGTCGAGGTGAACCCCAACTCCAAGATCCCCGCCCTGGTGGACCGCTCCGGTGAGCAGCCGGTGTCGGTGTTCGAGTCCGGCGCCATCCTAGTGTACCTGGCGGAGAAGTTCGGCCACTTCCTGCCCGAGACTCAGCCCGAGCGCGCGACAGTGATGAACTGGCTGTTCTGGCTGCACGGCTCCGCCCCCTACCTGGGCGGCGGCTTCGGCCATTTCTACGCCTACGCGCCGGAGAAGTTCGAGTACCCCATCAACCGCTTCACTATGGAGGTGAAACGCCAAATGGACGTGCTGGACAAGCAACTGGCCAAACACCCGTTCATCGCCGGTGACCAGTACAGCATCGCCGACATGGCGATCTGGCCCTGGTACGGCAACCTGGCTTTGGGTCGTCAGTACGACGCGGCGGAGTTTCTGGATGTCACCAGCTACCCCAACCTGCAGCGCTGGGCCAAGGCCATCGACGCCCGCCCGGCCGTCGAGCGCGGCCGCATCGTCAACCGCGCCTGGGGCGAACCCTACGAGCAGGTGGCCGAACGCCACAGCGCCGAGGACATCGACCAGGCACTGGCACAAAAGCCGTAACCCGCCCCAAGAAAAACAGCCTGACTCCCGTCAGGCTGTTTGCTATCTATTGCCATCACTCCTTGATGATCAGCACCTCATCCTGCCCTCTCAAGGCCAATCCGCTAAAGGTGTTAGCCGTCAAGGCAGCGATTTGGCTTTGCGCAGTCAGTTCAAGGGCACTGGTTTCCACCTTAACCTCGATATCCAGCAATCCATCGCCATTAAGATCGGTCAGGGAGAATTGTGGTGTCCCTTTCCCCTTAAGGCGTACGCCGGCGTTGGCCAAAGTGACGCTGAGCGGGTCAATCTCGGTCGCATCGAAATCCGGGCTGCTGAAGATCCCAACCGGCACCACGCCATTGGAGCCCAAGTTGATGGTGTTATCCGCGCTCTCGGGCTTGATGTCGATGACTATCGGATAGCCTTCGTCACCAGGGGCGTAGATGACCACTTCATCGCCGATGGTCGCGGTCACTGTACCTGTGCTGCTTGCCGTATTGGTGATCTCGAATTGCGCATCCTGCTCCTCTACGACCACCGCAGTATCACTGCTGAGCTCCAGGTTGAGCGCTTCACCGACGGAGGCCAACACGGGTGTCGCGCTGTCCGGGGGCACCAGCAGTGCCACTTCACCGGCCAGGTTGTCCACGATCTTCAGCTCGGCCCCACCGGAGACGCTCACCGTGAACTCTTCGGTGTCATCCATCGCCACCTCCACCTGACCACTCCAGGGGCGGATCACCAGTGAACTGCAGGTCAATGGACCAATGGTTCCGCTGAGCCAGGTTACGGGCTTTCTATCGCCACAGGCTTTGAGTTTGCCGGTGGAGACGGTTTGGATGATCACACCACCGCTCGTGTCGTCCTGAATGTCCCAGCCGATCTTGGTGTTATTGGCCAGCAATTCGCCAAAGGTGCTGCCACCGATATGTTGGTCAGTGAAACTCAGCGATGCCTGCGCACTTTCATCGACAAAGTTGGCGCCATCAAAGTAGCCGTCCAGGGCATTGGCAATGCCATCGCCATCGATGTCGGTGTCGGTGTCGCAAAGATCGCCCAATGCATCGGCATCCAAGTCCAGTTGGTCGACATTGGGCACCACTGGGCAGTTATCCACCACATCGTCGATGCCGTCGTTGTCGTTATCCAGATCGCAGGCATCACCGAAGGCATCGCCATCGCCATTGGCCTGGTTATCGGCCACCAGCGGACAAAGGTCGCACAGATCACCAAAGCCATCATTGTCGCCATCGCCCTGACCGGCATTGGCCAACAGTGGGCAGTTGTCATCGGGGTCGACCACACCATCCAGGTCTGTGTCTTCACACAAATCACCAATGCCATCACCATCGGCATCGGTCTGGGCCGGATTGGGCCTCAGTGGGCAATTGTCATCACGGTCGGCCAGTTCGTCTCGATCGGAGTCCAGTAACGCCCAGAACGCATAGCGCTCATAGCTGTACTGGTAATCGTCAGAACCGTTGTACTCGCTGAGGGTTTGCTGCCCCCCATTAAAGCCAACGGTTGCATCCGACAGCATCGATAGTCCGTTGTAATTCCAGAGATACAACCAACCCGGCGTTACGCCATCCAGGGTGTCGCCCCGTTTGGCAATGGTGCGAACCCGTCCATCGAAAATACCAATAACATTGGGCGAGCTGTAAGGCAGTAGATCACCATTATTAACTGAGAAATTATAGGGAGAGAGGTAGTTCCAGCCAGTCGAGGAGCTCAGGTATGGGCCGGTGAGAAATCGCTCAAATTGACCATTATCAAATCGGAAAAGCGAGCTTTCATAACCGGTTCGATTAGCATGGTCCCGGTAGCCCCACAGTCCTAGGAGGAAGGCCTCACCATCGAATGCCATTGAGTTGTACCAATAGCCATAGAAGTTACCATTTTCACTGGTATCGACCAGCACCTCTGCGGCCCAACCACCATTGCCATCCGGGCTCAGCATCAACAGCGAAATGTAACTGCAGTCCGGACAATCCGATGAGCGTCCAAGCGAGCTTACTGCGATAGCCACTTTTCCCTGCTCGGAAACCGCCAAAGGCCATATGGAGAGGGGCTGAATCGTCCGACCCGGAAGCGACTGTGTGGTGTCCCAAAGCCGATGAGTCTGGCCATTTTGGTGAAGGTATATTCCTCGGTGACTGTAGTAATAGGTCCTCCCGTTCATCTCCACTGCTCGTGAGGGCTGGCCAGGCACATTGGAGGCAAACGCCAACTGAGCTTCGTTGGCCACAAAGTTATAGCCATAGCCTAACTGCGTCACCCCATCGCTCAAGGTCAGCGGGAACATCAGTTCGGTACTCAGTATGCCGCCGGCACCTTGACGTAGCAGGCGCCGTAGGTAGCGAGTAGAGCCATTGTCCTGGACCTGCTTCACCCAAGTTTCGAACAGGAGGTCGCTGTTGTCGTAGCGATGCCGCAAACTGGCATAGTGCACCGTTTCATTGGTGCCCAATGAGTCGCCGGAGGCCAATACGGCAGAAGTGGTATCGCCATCGTTTAGGTAAAAATCGGCACTATTGTGGTACTCACGGGTTTCGCTGTCATAGGCGTAATCTCGATGCAAGAGTAGAGCCGAGTTGTCGTTGACGTCCCAAACCTCGAGGTAGTTGATGGTGTACTGGTAACTTTCCCCGTCACGGCTATGGCCTTGTGTCCCTTGCCCTAGCTTCTGATAGAGGTATCGCGGGAAGAGTCCCGCGACGATTTCCATCTCGTCCGGTGTCGACTCAATGCCTGCCGTATTGGTGACCTTCAGCTCAATGCGATAGGTCCCAGGCAGGTCCGGCTGAATCTGTGTTTGTGAGTTTTGAGGTGAGCTGAGAGTCGCAACACTGCCTTGGGGCGCGCTGAGCAGTTGCCATTGGTAACCCAACTGATAGGGCTGATCCTGATTGTCACTGGAGTTCAAGCCACTCAAAAGGGCCGTATCGCCCACAGCTGCCTCAAGATCCAGCCCTGCGTCGGCGACCGGAGCCGACTGCAATGACGCGCGATAAAGCGCCCGACTGCCGTCGGTAAAAAGAACACGAAGCGCCAACTGCTGTTGATTGAATCCACTCTTTTGCACGCTCGGCGTGGTGAAGGTACTGGCAACGGTCTTACCATCCAGAGAGTCGCCGGACGCGATTACCTTGGACAACGTGTTATTGTCGTAGAGATACACCCCCACATCGCCATTACTGTCTTTGGCTTTGAAAACCAGCTTGCTGCCAGCCAGCACCGGGGGATAGAACGCGCTGAACAGCCCCGTCCCATCGGGTGCTGATGTGTTCTTGTCAGCCACCCTGGTCAAACTGCCATTATCAGAGAGGTAGATCCCCTCCTGGCCATTGTCACCTCGACCCCGAAACGCCACCTGAGTGCCATCGATACTGGCATCAAAGAAGTTATTGAAGTTCCCGCTGCCCGATGGGATGGCGGTTTGGTTGTCGGCGATGATGGTGCCCTGGCCACCCAGGTAGGCGTAGATCCCCACACCTGAAGGGCCGCTGTTCACTGCTCGAAAGGCCACATTCCCCTGGGAGATATCGGGGAAGTCAAACCCGCCAAAGGTCCCGGTAGCAGGCGCTGGCAAAGCGGTATTAGTGTCGGCCACCCGATAGGTGCCGCTGGGCGAGACCACGTAGACGCCATTGCCTCCGGGCCCACCGAAACCTTCAAATGCCACTGCACTGCCATCAAGTTGAGCACAACAGAGCGAGGTGAAGTAACTTCCCGTAAGCACTCCGGATTCATCCGGGATCTCTGCGGTACTGTCGATGATGCGATGCAGCGGCCCGCCAGAGAATTGCCCGTAGATCCCACGGTTTTGTTGTGTGGCGTCTAGGGCGGTGAAGATCAGGTTGTCACCACTCATGGAGGGTGGGTCGAACAACAGAAAATTACCTATGCCTGCGTCGTTGCCGTTCTGATCGGGGATGGCACGGTTTTCGTCCGCAACCAGGCTCACCACGCCATTTTTCCACCAGTAGACACCGTCAAATGCGTTGAATCCCTCGGCTTTAAATCCTACGGCCTGATCCCCCACCGCGGGATCGCTAAAAGCGGCAAAGGTGCCGCTGTAACCAGGGACTGGCGTGGAACGGTCCGCCACCTTTTCAAGCGTGACGGGTTGCGCCATTGCCGCGGCGCAAACAAGAAAGAGCAGGGATAGACGCCAAGGCGCATGCCCATACCCTCTGCACAGATGAGTTTGTTCACACATGGTCAATCTCCTTTTGCCGAAGGCGCCATTACGACGTCGTCCAGCAACGCTTTGCGCGCCAGGAGGCAGGGGCCATCCATACGATGAATGAATGCTTGGAAAGCGGCGAGCGATGTGCCCCTACCCCGGGCACTTTGGAGACTGTAGTGAGAGGCAGTAAACGCACGCGTCATCCAATTGGATGATTTTGAGGCTGTGGAAGAGGGAGAGTTCTGAACCCTTGAGGGCTAGTGGCTGTAACGAGCCACCCGGCTTAACAGCTCTTGCTGGGAGTGGGTGTGGGTTTTGGCCAGCAGGTGGTGGATGTGGGTGCGCACCGTGTTGTAGCTGACAAAGTTGTGCTCGGCGATCTCCTTGAGCGACTGGCCCGCCGCCAGCTGCGACAGCACCTGGTACTCCTTGTTGCTGAGGTCGTACATGGCGATGGCCCAGGAGAGATCGGGGTTTTGCGGCAGCAGCACCACCAACATCACCAACCTATCGCCCAGCGAGGCCGGCACCGGCAGCAGACGCAGCACCCCCCGGCCCCGTGGTAGCGGGATGTCCCCACCCCGGCCGCAACAGCCCTGGGCCAGCAACGGCGTCAACGCCATATTGAGGCCCTGGGGCTTGGCCTCCAGGTGGTGGTGATGCACAACCAACAGGGACTTACCGAGCCCCGCCAGCCAGGCCTCGAAGGGGGCGTTGCAGGCCCGAAGCTGGCCTTCGCGATCGGTCACCGCCACCGGCTGGTGACACAGCTCCACCGCGGCTTTAAGGGCCTGCTCCCGGGCGTAGGCCGGCTGGAAGGTCTCCTGCAGCGCCACGGCCCGCTTCAGATGTGGGGCGATCATCTTAAACAGCCTGACATGGGCGTCGTCGTACTCCACCCGCCGGTCCGCCCGGTGGGCCGACAGGCCTATCAATTGGCCATCCAGGGTTTGGGACACCCCGAGGATCTGCTCGGTTTCGCTGTCCTGGTAATAGGGCTCCAGCTTGGAGGCCTTAATTTTCGCCCGTACGCGCTCCGACAGCAGCAGCGGCTGCCCCAGCGGGGTAGTCTTCATCTGCTGGAAATAGGGACAGGAGGCCATCTCCTGGAAGTAGGCCAACATCGGTTCGCGCCACTGCTCGCCTTTGGGATCCAGCACGATCTGGCCGTTCAGGATCATAAAGCACTTGGTGCTCTGGGTGGCCTGGGCCAACGCGTGGAGAAAATCGGGCAGCAGCCCCTTGAGGGCACAGTCATAGAGGGTATCGATAAGGTTCGACACCTGCTCGGCGTTCATTCCACCTCTCCTTGATTTCGGGCACCGCCTGAGCCCAAAAACACCAGGAATGATGGCAAAGCATAGCGCAGGCGCCCCCTATTCGACCGCCTAGGGGCGCACCGCGCCGGACGACAGGGGCGCCCTTTTGGGGTTTCCGGAAATGCCATTCGCGCAACCGGAGTTGGATCCAGTTCAAACATCACGCATTTTGCCAGGCCTGGGCGTATCTGGGACGGAGTGGGGACTGCTAGTATGGCTCGGTTTTTAGAGGTTAAACTGTTCGAAACCTCGATATTTTCAACGTAAGGATTCGGTAATGCTGAACACATTCGCGCACACCACCAAACGTGCACTGGCCGTGGCGGTCCTGGCCATGGCCTCGGTAAGCGCCCCGGCCCTGGCCCAGGGCTGCGGCGGGGAAGCCGAGACAGAGGAAAACGGCAAGGCCGCACTGTTCGCCACCTGCTCTGAAAGCCAGGCCCAGGAGGCCGTCCCGGCCCAGTTGCCGGAAGTGGAAGGCGCGTTCGAGTTTGTTGAGGGCGTGCACTACAAGGCCATCAGCGGCATGGAGATCGAGGCCGAGGCGCCCTACCTGGTGAAGTTCATCTGGATTGGTTGCCCCTACTGCATCGACATCGCCCCCTACGTGGACAGCTACCTGGCGGACAATGAGGAGGTCACCCTCTACACCCGCCACTCCGCCAAGAACGAGATCTGGGAGCGCGACGCCCGCCTCTACTACGCCCTGGCGCAAACCGGCAACACCGCTGTGGTGCCCGAGCTGATGACCCGCTACGTCGAGCTGCGCCGCGCCAAGACCCCGCCGGAGCACGCCGACTTCGAGGCCTTCTTTGCCGAGCGCGGCCTGGACTACGCCGAGCTGCAAACGCGGGCCGAAGGGGCCGAGGTGAACGCCCTGGTGGAGGCCACCAAGCGTGAGATGGCCGCCCTGGATGTGAAGTACGTGCCCACCCTGGTGGTCAACGGCAAGTACATGGTGCTCTACTCCGACGACATCGAAACCAACGAGCAGCGTATGGCGATGGTCGAGTACCTGATGGCCAAAGAGTAACAGCCACGCACCGACAAAAAAGCGCCCCCAGGGGCGCTTTTTTATTGCCCATATGAGGGCTACTGAAAACGGTACAGCACGGTGGCCGTGGCGGCGAACACCCCGGTGTCGTAGAAATCGATGTCGGAGTCGGACTCGTACCAGGCCGTGCCCAGCAGCAGGTCCCACTGCTTGAAGTTCAGCACATTGTGCAGGATGTAGGTGCCGGCCAGGCCGTACTCGTCGGCGTCCGCCCGGCGCTCGTAGATGGGGTTGGCCGCATCGTAATCCCGCACCCCGTAGGCGCCACTGAGCACCAAAGTGGAGGCGGGAAAGCGACGCGAATAGGTCAACTGGACGCCGTAACTGTCCCCGGCGTTGGCCTCGCCATCGATGTCTCGGTTGACGTAATACAGTTCGGGGGCCAGTCGGTGGCCCGGCGCCAGGTCGAGCAGCGCCAGCACCTCCAGGCGCTGTTGGGTGCCGTCGCGCCGAAGCCTGGCCTGCTCTTCGGCGGTCAGGTCCCCCAGCGCACGCAGCTGCGCGCCGCTGCGCTCCTGCTCCACCTCCACCTCCCGCCAGGTGTAGGTCACCCCCACCGGGGAGCCGGCGATGTTGTCCCAGCCCAGGCGAAACCCGCTGGAGTCGCGGTCGGTCTTATTGCGCGCCACGTTCAGTTCGAAAGGGTCCTGGTATACCTCGGTGGGCACGCTGGAGAAGACGTAACTCACCGACGGTGTCCCCCAGCCCTCGACCTTGTGGCGAAAGCCGATCTGCTGGGTCAGATCCAAGCGCACCAGATCTTGCAGGGCGTTACCGAAAAACCACTGGCTACGACCGTTGGCCAGGGTGTAGCGCAGATCCAACTGGAAGCTGGGCGAAAGGGTGCTCTCCGAACCCGGTGCCCGATTGAGATCGCCGATGCTCTCGTTCTCCAAATCCACCAGGCGGTTGCCCGGGATGAAGTTGGACTCCACCGAGAAGTAGGTAACGCCTGCCCCCAGGTTGCCACTGAGGCCGGGCTTGGGGGGCATGGGGTTGATCTCCGCCGCCACAGCGCCGCCACCGATGAGCATCAGCACCCAGGCTGTCGGTTTCATACGCCTCTCCTTATTTGGCGCCGACCGGGCGCGACACTCAGAGTATGGAAGAGGCGCGCCAGAGAGGGTAATGCCCGCAACCATCGGCGCCCGAAATCCAAAAAGCGCCCCGATAAGGGGCGCTTAGGCTTCAACGGGCGCGGAGGCGATTGCGCCTGTGCAGCGACAGGTTCCAAGCCACCAGGGCCATCACCACCAGAGTCATCACCGGCGGCTTGCTTTGCATCGGCAGCACGGTAGCGGGCACATCCGGGTGCCAGTGGACGTAGAGGGCCACGGACATGGCGCCGAGGATCATCAGGTTCCCCAATACGAACAGCCCATCGCTCCAGAGTTTGGCCAGGCTGGCTCCACGAACCAGGGTCAACAGCAGCATCAGGCCGGCCCCAACCTCCACCGCCTGCCCCAGCCAGCGGGTCAGAGTGGGGAACGGCAGTTGGCTCAGGGCGATCTGGGTGGTGTACATGGTGGTGAAGGGGTCGAAAAACTTCACCGTACCCGCCATCAGGATAAAGCCGCCCAGCAAGCCGGTCAGGGCTTTCTGCGTTTTCTCGCTGCGACTCAACTGGGCCCGTTTCAGGGCACGCAGACCCAGGGCAGTAAGCACAAACACCGAGGCAATCAGGGTGATCTCCAGCGTATGTTGATTCATGGTCAGGCCTCCTCAGCCGTGTTATCGCGCCACGGGGGCATCGTTGTGGGCCACTTCCGGCTCCAGCAGCAGCCGGGTTACCACCAGGCGAGCGGTGGGCGCCACTACCGCCAGCAGCAGGAGGGTGGTGGGCAGCATTTGGCCCAGGGCTGCCAGCCAGGCGTCCAGAAAGGGCTCGCCTTGGGGCAGAGTTTTGTAGGCCTGGATGGCCGGCATGCCCATCAGCATGGTGGGCAGCACCATGGAGACCATCAGCGGATATTGAAATCGACGGGGAAGCTTTTTCATGGTGTCGGTCCGGTTGTTGAAAACGTGGCGCTAATCTAGCATTGGGCCATGCGTTCAAAAACGGACAACATTGAAAAGTAAGCGTGCATATATGAAGGCTAAAGAGATCACTCACCTCTACTGGTTCTGCCAGTCGGTGGAGCACAAGGGATTCGCCGCCGCCAGTATCGCGGCTAAGGTGTCGGCCCCCACCCTCTCCCGTGCCGTCGCGGCCCTGGAGGAGGCACTGGGGGAGAAGCTGGTGCACCGCAATGCCAAGCAGTTTCGCCTGACCGCGGCCGGCGAGGCCTACTACCGGAAGTTTGCCCCGTTGTTCGGCCAGCTGGACGACGCCTGGGACGGCATGTCGAGCCAGCAAACCGCGCTAACCGGCGAGATCCGCGTCTCCTGCCCGGAACCCTTCGCGGACGCCTTTCTGCAGCAGCTGGCCATCGAGTTTATGACGGCCCATCCGGGCGTGGTGATCCACATAGAGTTCGCCTCGGACACCGACGCTTTTGTCGACGACCGCATCGATCTGGCGGTGGCCACCAACCCGCCCAAGGCCCTCAACCTGGTGCAGCGCAAACTGTTCAACCTGGAGCTGGCCCTGGGCGCATCACCGGACTACCTGGCACAGCACGGCACCCCCACCGAGCCCCAGGCCCTGCTCACCCACCACCTGCTGGCGGGAAACAAGCTGCCCTTCTGGGAGTTTCACCAGGGCGAAAGTGCTGTGCGAGTGCCGGTAAATCCTCGCTACTCGGTGGACAGCCTGAGACTGGTGATTCAGGCTGCCTGTGCAGGCCTTGGGATCTGCCTGATCCCCCGTAAAACCCTGGCGCCTTTGGTGGCCCAGGGACAACTGGTGCCGGTGCTGCCGGAGGTGACCTGCCCCACCGGAGAGGTCTACCTGGTGTGGGCGGACCGCAAGCTGGTCTCCGCCCGGGTGCGCGCCTTTCGTGAGCAGCTGTTCGAACGTTTGGCGAACGGCCCGGACTTCCTCACCCGGGTGGCGACGGCCTCCTCCTGAGGGTGAGCGCCTTACTCCCGGCCATCCAAGGCGCGGATCTGCGCCACCAGCGCTGTCATGGTGTCGGCGACGGCATCCGGGCGGTGATAGAGGGGATGGTAGGGCGTGCCGCTGCGGTCGATGTAGCCGGCCTTCAGCCCGGCGCTTATCGCCCCGTGGGTGTCCCAGTCGTGGGTGGCAATCAGTCGAAGGGCCGCCGGGGGCCGGTTTAGGGTGCGGGCGGCGTGAAGATACGCCTTGGGGTCCGGTTTGAAGCTGCCAGCGCCCTGCACCGAGATGACCGAGTCGAAGTAGGGGCTCAGGCCCGCGTTGTCGATCTGCTGATGAACCAGTTGCTCCGAGGAGTTGGAGAAGGCCACGGTGCGGTAGCCCGCCGCCCGAAGCGTTTTGAGCGCCGGCACCATGTCCGAATGGGCCGGCAAGCTGGCAAAGGTGGCCAGGATATTGCCCCGGGCCGTCTCGCTTAAGGTCACGCCCAACCGGGCTGCCAGGCTGTCGAGCATGGCGCCGGCCAGCTCGGCAAAGCCGGTGCGCACCTGGGTCAGGGCGCACACCGTGGAGCTGTGCAGCAAGGTGGCAAACCACAGCCTCGCGTGCCCCGCATCGCCAAAGGCCGCCTCGAACTTGGGCCTGAGTGGCGCCAAGTCCAGGGTGGTTTCATTGATGTCGAACAGCAGGGTGTCCCGTGATGCCATGTTCGGCCCCTTGGTGCGTCAGTCGATGTGTCGGTGGCGGTTAACCGCCCTCTCAACATGGTGGACCGAAGCGACACCGTCAATCGTCGAAAGGTCTCACCCGCCCTGGGCACAGTGCTGGGGCGTCTGGCCGAAGTAGCGCTTGAACTCCCGGCTGAACTGAGTGGGGCTTTCGTAGCCCACCATGGCCGCCGCCTGTTTCACCTTGAGCCCCTGATCCAGCAGCAGCTCCTTGGCCCGGGTCAGGCGCAGCTTCTTCTGGTACTGGATGGGCGAGGAAGCGGTCATCTGGCGAAAGTTGCGGTGGAAGGTGGAGGGGCTCATGTTGGCCAGGGAGGCCAGCTGCTCCACCTCCAGCGGCCGATGGAAGTGATCGTGCAGGTGCTTGAGGGCTCGCTCCAGCCTCGCCAGGTGGGTGTTATGGCGAGCCAGGGCAAACAGCGGGCCGGCATGGGCCCCCTGCAGAAGATGAAACAGCAGCTCCCGCACCAACCCCTCTCCCAGGGCCGCCAGCTCCAGCGGCGATTGCAGCGCCCGGGCCAGTTTGAGTACCAGCTCGGAGAAGGATTCGGTCATGGGGCTGACGTAGAGGCTGCGCCCCTCGGCCAGTCGGTCGTTGCCGGCCTGGCCCAGCTGATGCTCATCGAACAACCGCACCAGGGCATTGAGCTGGGCCAAATCGATGTCCACCAACAAGGAGAGCAAGGGCTCGCCCGGTTTGACCCGGGTTTCGCACTCGGCGGGAATGGGCAAGGTGAGCACCAGGTAGTGGTCCGGATCGTAATCCAGGTGCTGATCCTCCAGGTGCACCCGTTTGGAGCCCTGGGCCATGATGATGATCCCCTGCTGGTAGCACAGCGGCTCCCGCGGACGAGAGGTGCTGGCCCGGTAGACCCCGACACCGGGCAAAGCGGTGGGGTTGTAGCCCTCCTCGGGGGCCAGGGCATCGAGCAGTTGGGCCAGTGGTGTCATGGAATACCTCGGGTGAATCGGTGTGGCCACAGGATAAACCAGGCCCGAACCGGATTGCACAAAAAACGCCGCAGTGAGCGTTTTAGGCATGCTTTTGACGGTATCGCCCATTCAAAGCCGTGGCCGGCTCGCTAATATGGAGCCATCCAACAGCAAGGAACCACTCCCATGCAGAACTTCGATTACCGTAACCCCACCCACATCGTCTTCGGCCAGGACCGACTGGGCGAGCTGGACACCCTGGTGCCCAAGGGCGCCAAAGTGCTGGTGCTGTACGGGGGCGGCAGCGTCAAACGCTTCGGCACCCTGGACAAGGTCCTGGCGGGCCTCGGGGATCGCACCGTGCTGGAGTTTTCCGGCATCGAGCCCAACCCCCAGTTCGACACCCTGATGAAAGCGGTGGAACTGGTGCGCGCCGAGCAGGTGGACTTCCTGCTGGCGGTGGGCGGCGGCTCCGTGATGGACGGCACCAAGTTTGTGGCGGCCGCGGCCCCCTACGAGGGCGACACCGCCGATCTGCTCAAGCACGGCTTCGCGCCGCCGCCGATTGACACCGCCCTGCCCCTGGCCACCGTGGCCACCTTGCCGGCCACCGGCTCCGAGATGAACATGGGCGCGGTGATCTCCTACCAGGGGGGCAAGTTCCCGCTGATGAGCCCCCTGCTCTACCCGCAATTCTCCGTGCTGGACCCCAGCCTGACCTTCTCGCTGCCGCCGGTGCAGGTGGCCAACGGGGTGGTGGACGCCTTTGTTCACGTGCTGGAGCAGTACGTCACCTTCCCGGTGGGCGCCCAGGTGCAGGACCGCACCGCCGAGGGGATCCTCAAGGCACTGATCGAAATTGGCCCGGTGACCCTGGCCGAGCCCGAGAACTACGAGGCCCGCGCCAACCTGATGTGGAGCGCCACCTCCGCCCTGAACGGCTTTATCGGTGTCGGTGTGCCCCACGACTGGAGCACCCACATGATTGGCCATGAGCTGACCGCCCTGTTCGGCATCGACCACGGCCAGAGCCTGGCCATCGTCCAGCCGTCGATGTGGAAGCACCGCAAGGCGCAAAAACGCGCCAAGCTGCTGCAGTACGCCGAGCGGGTGTGGGACCTCACGGAGGGCGATGAGGACGCGCGCATCGACGCCGCCATCGAGCGTACCCGTGCCTTCTTCGAGTCCCTGGGGGTGAAAACCCGCCTGTCCGACTACGGCGTCGAGCGGGAAGGCATCGATAAGGTGATCGACGCGCTGCAGGCCCACGGCATGGTGGCGCTGTCCGAGCAGGGCGATCTGGGCCTCGAGGAAAGCCGCAAAATTCTGGAAGACGCCTACGCGTGAGCCGGCGCGTCACCCAAGAAAAAAGCGCCCGTTATGGGCGCTTTTTGCATTTGGCGTCTTAGTGTCCGCTGACAAGGCAGTTTGGTCACTCACTCCCTGTGCAGCTGGTTCGAATGGCGCAAAACGCCCCGAAGCAGCCGTAAGCTCCTAAGGTGGGTGTCCAACTAAGAAGGTTTTAGGTGAATGTCTCGTTAGAGTTAGGCGGGTGCCTCGCCAGTCATGGAGACAGGGTCGATTCAGTCAAGGCATTAACAACTGAGACCACGTGTCTTTACCTCGCCGCCCTACGGGGTGCGCCAGCTCACAAAAAAGCGATGTGTTGCGCCCAATGACTCAGAGATGTGTCCTAGTTGTTTCCAAACTGCAATCGGTAAGCATAATGAGAATAGTTACCATTCAGTTTGGATTAAGGATATCCCGTGTCGATTAAAACTAACCTATCCCTCAGCCTTGTCGCTTCCGCTCTAATTGGGGCGCTTTCTCATCCTGCAATCGCGAGTGAGGAAGAAGCAAAGGTCACTGAAACAATGACAATTTTTGGGAGCCATAACCCTCTGGTCTTAACTCCAGGGAGTGCCCATCTGATTTCTCAGGAAGACCTGGACACCTACAAGTTCACCGACATCATGCGTACGTTATCGACGGTTCCTGGTGTTTATGTGCAGGAAGAGGATGGCTACGGTCTACGCCCCAATATTGGCATGCGTGGTACTGGTCAGAATCGCTCAGAAAAAGTCACCGTTATGGAAGATGGCGTTTTGGCTGCCCCAGCGCCTTACGCCTCTCCAGCTGCCTATTACTTTCCGACTGCAGGGCGTATGGAAAGCATTGAGGTGCTTAAAGGTTCTTCCACCATCAAGTATGGGCCGCGAACCACGGGTGGTGTCGTGAACCTGCTGTCTCGCCAAATTCCTGATGCCGATATGGCAGGAATGGTTGACCTGAGCCTCGGCCAGGATGGCTTTGGTAAAGTACACGCGTATGGTGGTGGTCAAGGCGATCGCGTAGGCGCAGTGGCAGAGGTGTTCCACTACCAGGCTGATGGCTTCCGTGACATCAACCACGTCGGTGGGAACACCGGTTTTGACAAAACCGATGCTTTGGCAAAGGTCCGCTTTACTTCAGATCAAGGCGCTCAGTTCCATCAGGAGTTGGAGGTGAAACTGAAGTACTCTGAAGAAACTTCCAATGAAACCTACATGGGATTAACGGAGGAGGATTTCTCCAGTAACCCATACAGCCGCTACAGTGCTTCCCAAAAAGACCAGATGAACACCGATCATAAGCAGGTGCAGTTGAGCCATCGGATTGAACTGACGCCCGAGATCAGTCTTGGCACTGTTGCTTACTACAACGCCTTTCATCGAAACTGGTATAAAGCCTCAAAAATTGATGGGAAAAGCCTGGGTGATGGAGGCATCGAAACCGCAGCCGCGTTTGATGCCAATCCGAATGGTGAAAGCTTATCTGTAGACATCAAAGCCAATAACCGTGACTATTTATCTCAGGGTATTCAAACTGAACTGAATGCCGTATTTGGCGACCATGAACTGGCCTTTGGCCTGCGCTTACATGAAGATGAAATGGACCGCTTCCAGTGGGTCGATAAGTATCAACTCAGCAGCAATTATGACTGGAGTCTGATTGAAGCGGGTGTGCCCGGGACTGACTCTAACAGAATTGATAGTGCGAATGCTGTCGCCGTATATGTTCAGGACCAATTCACAGTTGGGGACTTTAATATCCTAGCCGGGCTTCG
The DNA here is from genome assembly GCF_019802085.1 of Ferrimonas balearica. Taxonomy (GTDB): domain Bacteria; phylum Pseudomonadota; class Gammaproteobacteria; order Enterobacterales; family Shewanellaceae; genus Ferrimonas; species Ferrimonas balearica_B. Next base: position 731,827 of record NZ_JAHVHV010000001.1, on the reverse strand, counting down.
TTATGAAGATATCGAAACTCGCCGTTTAGATTGGGGAAAAAGCAACCCGGCTCGCATCGGGGCACCAAACAAGGACCTCAAGAACAGCTTTGATGCGCTGTTGCCCGCGTTGGCTGCCACTTGGCAGATAACCGATGACCTCCTGATTTTGGCTGGCGTGCAAAAGGGCTTCGCACCGCCGGCTCCAGGTAATGCCAGTGGCGATATTGAAGAGAGCTGGAACTATGAGTTTGGCAGTCGCTACAACGCGGGTGAGCTGAGCCTTGAAGCGGTAGCATTTTACAGTGATTACCGCAACATGCATGGTAACTGTACCGCTGCACAAGGCTGTGATGAGGAAGACCTGGATAACCAGTACAACGCTGGCGAAGTGGACGTTAAAGGCCTTGAGTTGAGCACAGCCTACACGTTCAACGCGGACGGCGGAGTCATGTTCCCACTTAAACTGAGTTACACCTACACAGATGCAAAATTTGCCAATGAGTTTAGTTCTGACTTCGAGGTTTGGGGCGATGTGAAAAAAGGTTACGAACTGCCTTATCTGCCTGAGAATCAGCTGTACTTGTCAGTAGGTGCTCAAACCGAAGCATGGCAGCTGAACCTGGCAACCCGTTATACGGATGATATTCGCACAAAGGCTGGTGCGGGTTCTATTCCTCAAGAGGAACTGATTGAGGCTAAGACCGTTGTAGACCTCTCTGCTCGTTATTTCATCGGTGAAAATCAAGAGATCTATTTCCTTGCGGAAAACTTGCTGGATGAAGCCTATATGACAACACGCGTTCACGGTTCCATCTTTGCCGGCAAGCCGCGCAGTTTCGCAGCGGGCTATACGGTTAGATTCTAAGTTCCGACACAGGCCTCGGCAGTCCACGCTCCGGGGCCTTTTTTTATGCTCGGCGGCTTAACTGAATACCCATCTTAGAGTTACTGGTCACCTGAATTCGCCGGGGGACCGTGGGCCACCGGCCCACGTTACGTAAAGCTCCCCTCTTCCGAGCTTGGCGGAATGAGTTCAGGCATAGACGAAAAAAGGGGGCTTAATGCCCCCTTCTCTTATGTGCAAACCCGTTGCACGCGACTACCAGATCCGAACCCGATCCTCTTTGGGGATATAGAGCTTGTCACCCGGTTGGACGTCAAACACCCCACAGCGGTCATTGAGCGTCTCGGCGGTAACGCCCCGCTCAGCGGGAGCTGTTTGGTTGGCTAGATTCTGCGAGGCACGAGCGACAGCCAACCAAACGATCGCGATCCGCCTGTAGCGCCTTGTTATGTGTAATTTTCTTCAATCATGATTGCAAGCTGCTCGCTTCCTGGCTCTTCTCTCCATTGTTCATAGAGAAACTCATTGCACCTATCCCAGTCTCTACGAACAGCTTCCATACTAAATGCTTCATTTCCATAATTAGCAATGCCGCCGAGCATGCTTACTAAAGCTTCGATAAGCTCTAAAGCTCTACATTGGTCTGCGATAGGACGAGATGCAAACAGGTATGAAAGTACAACTTGATCAAACTTATCAGAGTGGGTTACCTCCCGCCCTTTAAACATGAGCACAATATCTAGCAATGTTTCAGATTGCCAATCTTCCACTTCTTCTGGATTAAGAGCAAAACCATAAACATCATCAAATAGTGTTGCGCCTAACTCACTAAAAACACGATGGCCTTCTTGGGCACACCAGACACTCGGCAGCATGACGCATACAGTTTTTTCTTCATGAAGCTCACCCCACATGCTGCCTCCTCTATTACACATAACGCCCCGCTCAGCGGAAGCTGTTTGGTTGGCTGGAATCAGCGAGGCACGAGCGACAGCCAACCAAACGATCGCGATCCGCCTGTAGCGCCTTGTTATACACCCTACTCCACATATGCATCGATTGGAGACACAGTTAGTGCAGTATCGAAGTGATGTGGCTTAAGGAGGTTGAGGTTCTTGGTGTTCACAAACACCACAAAAGTCTCGACGCTTCCCGAACTAGAGTATGGGTACAAGATTGTTCCAGCAGGCAGTTGCCCAAGGGAGTCTGGGTGTGCCTGGAGCACCAGCGTCTCCGATAACTGCACTGGCCCAGATTCAAGTAGGTTCCACTTTTGCCAAAGTGCACCAACACAGAAAGAAGCAACCAGTGCGATGGCTATTGCTACAGACTTCATCTACCTCTCTCCATGTGGTGTGTATAACAGTGTTTTTATTGCGCCTAAAGACACCTTTTCAGGCGCAATAACTTCGGCGAAAGTTCGCCCAACGTACCAAGCGATTCCCATTCAATCAATCTCTTAGGCATCGTCTTCGGCTGCCCTTTGGGTGAAACAAAGAATCCCTTCGGTGAAAGTGCGCCATCTGCGTGAATGGCTGCTCCTGGCGCCGTTGGGCCACTCGTTGCGGACCAATGATTGGCGACACAAGATGGCGAGGGGCTCTGCAAGACCCCGAGGAAGTGATCAAACTTTAATGTAAGTGCGCAGACACTATTGTCATTGATCAAACTGGTTTGTAAGCGGGCACCTAGCCGCCGTCCAGCCCCAGCTGTTCGGCGCAGTGCACCACCGATTGGCTAAAGGCGTCGATCACCGGCAGTTCCGCCACTGAGGGGGCCAACCACAGGCTGACCGGCACCACCGGCTGACGCACCAGCTCCTGCACATCAAGCCGCCTGAGCTGGCCACGCTCCAGGTAGGGCTGGGCCACCGCCTCCGGCAGCACGCTCCAACCCAAGTCCGCCGCCACCATCTCGACCAACAGCTCCAGCGAGCCGATGACCTCGACCGAGCGTCCCACCAACAGCAACGACGCCTGGGCACTGTCCGCCAGCTCCTGGTGGCACAACTGGCGCACCTGGGCCAGCTGCCGCGCGTCCACCCGGATGGGCAGTGACGCATCCACGCTGGCCACAAAGGCCATGGGCAGATTGGCCAGGTAACTGGCCACCATGGGGAAGGTGCTGGTGGGGTTGCTGTTCAGGGTGAGGCCCACATCCAGCTGCTGCGTCAGCAGTTGCTGCCGGATGGAGTCGATGTCCAGCGAGCGCACCTCCAGCTGGGTGCCGGGATGGCTTTGGCGCCAATGCCGCACCGCCTGGGTCACCAGGCGGGCGGGGATCAGGGGGCTGACCCCCAGGGTCAAGGTGGGGTGAGCGTCGCGACTCATCTGCAGGGCGTACTCCTGGAACGCGTCGGCTTCGGCGCACAGCCGCCGGGCCCGGCCCAGCAGACTCTGGCCCGGCTCGGTAAGCACCGGCATTTTGCCGCTGCGCTCAAACAGTGCAATGCCCAGTTCATCCTCCAGCGCCGCCACCATCTGGCTCAAGGTGGAGCGGTCCTTACCCAGTCGCTTGGCTGCCAGGGTGATGTTGCCCGTCTGGGCCACCGCAACGAAGGCTTCTATCTTGCTCAAACTCAGTTTCATGGGCGGGGCCTCTCGAACACCATCGTGGGATTTTACCACTATAGCCGATTTTTATCGTTGCAATAAGCCCGATACCATGGGGCCAATTCACCCCATCTCTGGAGCGATTGTCATGTCCAAAGTTCTGCGCCATGCCCTCTTAGCCGTGACCCTGGGTCTGTCCACCTCGGCCCTGAGCACCCCGCTGGTTGAGTCCGTTGACGCCGACCGCGAGCGGCTGGTGGGTATCTTCAAGCACATTCACGCTCATCCGGAAGTCGGCTTTGCGGAAGTGAACACCGCCGCCATGGTGGCCAAGGAGCTGCGCGCCCAGGGCTTTGAGGTCCACGAGGGGATCGGCCGGACCGGGGTGGCCGCGGTGATGCGCAACGGCGACGGCCCCACGGTGATGTTCCGTGCCGACATGGACGCGCTGCCGGTGAAAGAGGAAACCGACTTGCCCTACGCCGCGACTGAGCCCACTAAAGACCTGTTTGGCAACGAGATCTACGCCATGCACGCCTGCGGCCACGACGCCCACACCACCTGGCTTATCGGCATGGCCAAGCAGCTGGCCGAGCGCAAAGACCAGTGGCAAGGCACGGTGGTGCTGGTGGCCCAGCCGGCGGAGGAGCTGATCATGGGCGCCACCGCCATGGTCAAAAACGGCCTCTTTGATGTGGTGCCCAAGCCCGATGTGCTGGTGGCCGGGCACACCCACGCCGTGCTGCCGGCGGGCAAAGTGGCCATCAGTGATGGCCGGCGCATGGCGGGCACCGACCAGATCGACGTGACCATCAAGGGCCGGGGCGGCCACGGCTCTACCCCCCACGCCGCCATCGACCCTGTGGTGATGTCCGCCATGGCGATCATGGGTTACCAGACCATCGTCTCCCGGGAGCTGGACCAGTCCCAACCGGCGGTGCTCACCGTGGGCGCCATCAACGCCGGCAGCGGCAACAACATCATCCCGGACGAGGCCAGCCTCAAGCTCAACCTGCGCTGGTATCGCCAGGCCGAGCGCGACATGATGATCGACGGCATCAAGCGGGTCACCGACAACATCGCCCGGATGTACGGCGTCCCCGAAGACCGCATGCCCACCTATGAGATGAAGGGCTACTCCACTCCGGTGATCAACCCCGAGCAGGAGACCGAGCACGCCCGCCAGGCGATGATGGCGGCCTTGGGCACGGACAACGTCCTGCAGGGCTTCCCGCCGGTGATGGGCTCGGAGGACTTCCACATGCTCACCTTCCCCTATCCGGAGGTGCCGGTGGTGTTCATCGAGGTGGGCGCCGGTTCCGAGCAGGGCTGGGAGAACTTTGTCGAGCACGGTCAGTTGCCCAAGTACCTGAACCACAACCCCAAGTTTGTGGTGGAGCCGGACTCCATCCCCTCGGGCACCGTGGCCCTGACCTCGGTGGTGCTCTCCTTCCTGGGCACCAAGTAAGTCCCAACAAAAAAGCGCCCGCATCGGGCGCTTTTTCAGTTCAGGGCCAGGGTCAGCCTCAACATGTCCTTGTGCTGGATCCCGTTCTCGAAAATGGGCTCGGGGTAGTGATCCAGAAAATGGTTGGCCACCACGGCAGTGACCCGAAAACCGGCCCGCTGGTAAAACGCCAGTTGATGGCCAAAGGTGCCGGTGCCCAGCTCCAGGGTCGCCAGGCCCCTCGCGCGGACCTGCTCGATGACGTAGGCCAGCAGCTCACTGCCCACGCCCTGCCCCTGGCATTGGGGCGCCACGGCGATGTTCATCAGCTCCGCCCGGCCCTCCCCAAGCGGCGTCACCACGCACACCCCCACCACGTCTCCCTCATTTTCCGCGGCAAAGCCCCAGCTCCCCTCGAGGTAGTGAGCCACCTGCAAAGGGTCGGGATCCGCCTCCAGCAACAGCGCCATGGGCAGGGTGTGAGGGTCGGCTTGTTGAAAGTGCAGCATTGAAACTCCAATGGGTCCGCTTCTTTGCATTGTCCCACGACGCAACCGGGGGGCAAACCCGGAACGGCCAAAAGGGGCCCGAAGGCCCCTTGTTATAAAGTGCGATGCGCTTAGGCGGCCTGGGCCGGCTTGTCTTCGACGGGGGAGCCGGAGCGCAGGGTGCCGGTCAGCAGGGCCAGCAGTTTGCGTTTCTCCACCACACCCAGGATCTGACCGTCGTTCATCACCACCGCCATGGCGTTGCCCGCCGGGATGGCGTCCTTGGCGCGCTGCTCGATGGTGCCCACGTTGTAGCTGGTCAGGTAGCCGCCGTCGTTCACCGGGTAGAGCTTCTCCTCCTCCACCGCCATGCGGCAGGCCAGTTTGGTCACCGGCTCGTTGGCGTCCACGGTGAAGGCGACAGGCTGCATCGCCTGCTCCACCGGCACGAACTGGGCGTCTTCGAAGTTGGCCAGGTAGCAGGCCTGGAGCAGGTCCTGCTCATCCACCAGCCCCACGGGACGGCCGTCTTTGACCACCAGGGCGGCGCCCCGGCCCTGGGCCATCATCTGGGCGGTGGCGTCCACCACGTTGGTCTCCGGGGTGACCAGCAGGGGTTGGTTGTCGGCCAGTTCGGCTACGGTAATTTGAGACAGAGGCTTGTTCATGGGGATGGCTCCTTTTTGAGCATGAGAAACGGGTTGTGAGCTCGGCTTCTGGCCGTGGATCCACCACTGGAACAAGCCGACAAAGAGGGCACCGCCGAGCACATTGCCGAGGGTGACCGGTAACAGGTTGTGAAGCAGGAAGTTGGCGCTGGTGAGGTGGGCGTACTGGGCCGGATCCGCCCCCACCGCACTCCAGAAGGCCCCATCCGCCAGCTGGTGGATGGCGATGGCCAGGGGCACCAGGAAGAGGTTGGCGATGGAGTGCTCGAAGCCGGCGCTGACGAACATCGCCACCGGCAGCACCACCAGGGCCGCCTTGGCCGCCGGGTTGGGGGTGGCGTAGGTCATCCAGACACCGAGGCAGACCAGCAGGTTACAGAGCACCCCCAGGGTCAGGGCCTGGCCGAAGCTGTGCTCCAGCTTGTGGCTGGCCACCGACATCACCTTGAGGCCCCACTGTCCGCCCATCAGCTCGGCCTGACCGGCCATCAGCAACAGGGCCACCAGCACCAGGGCGCCGACGATGTTGCCGGCGTACACCCGGCCCCAGTGGGTGAGCATCCGACCGGTGGAGAGCTTGCCGCTGGCCCAGGGCACCACGGTGAGCACGGTGCTGGTGAACAGCTCGGCGCCACCGACCACCACCAGCATCAGCCCAAGGCTGAACACCAGGCCCCCCAGCAACCGGCTGATGCCCCAGGGCAGCCCTTCGGCGCCGGTCACCACGGTGATGTAGAAGGTGAAGGCGATGCCGATGTAGATCCCCGCCAGCACCGCCAGGGCGAACACCGCGCGGGGAGACTTGGCCACCTTGGCCAGGGCGCTGCGCTCTGCGGTGGCCAGCAGGGGATCGGCTTTGGGCTTGTCCGCCACCAGGGTCAGCATGGGGTGCCTCCCTGATGGGCGCCCTTTGTGCGCCAGATCCAGTTTTTCATTGCAATGCTCCTTGTGTCACAGAGACCCGGAACCGCTCCGGGCCCCATTCACGTTACGGGGGCCGGCAAAGAAAAAAAATTTGATAATTTTGCTGACGCTTATCAGTTCTCCTGATGACGTGGCGCACAGTTTTCGAGCGGGGAAATGGGCCATTTAGTCGGCTTGTGGCATGATCTTTTGGCACTTACCCTTATGAATCACGCTCAAGCGGATAAAACCCTTCGGTTGCCCTGATATGAAGTACACACTCAAGCAGTTAATGGTCTTTGATGCCATCGCCACCCTCGGCAGCGTCAGCCAGGCGGCGGATCAGCTGGCGCTGACCCAGTCAGCTACCAGTATGTCTTTGTCTCAGTTGGAAAAAATGCTGGGGCAGCCGCTGTTTGAGCGGGTGGGAAAACGGATGATCCTGACCCACTGGGGCCACTGGTTGCGGCCCAAGGCCCGCGGTCTCATCAGCGAGGCCCGCCAGATTGAGCTGGGATTTGCTGGCCAGCACCTGATCAGCGGGGAGATCCGCCTGGGGGCCAGTCAAACCGGCGCAGAACACCTGGTGCCAGAGCTTATCAGTAGAATTGATAGTGACTTTCCGGAGGTGCGGGTGAAGGTGGACGTGGCCAACACCGAGCACGTCATCGAGGGGGTATTGAAGCACCGCTTCCAACTGGGGGTGATCGAGGGACGCTGCGACGACGCCCGCATCGCCCAGCAAACCTGGTGTTACGACCACCTGGCCGTGGTGGCCGGCAAGCACCACCCCTACGCCCAGCTGCCCCGGGTGAGCCTGACCCAACTGGAGCAGGCCAAGTGGGTGCTGCGGGAGCAAGGGGCCGGCACCCGGGCGATCTTCGATGCCGCCCTGCACGGGCTTATCGACAGCCTCAACGTACGCCACGAGTACGAACAGGTGAGCATCCTCAAAGCCCTGGTGGCCCAGGGCAACTACCTCTCCTGCCTGCCCTCGCTGGAGGTGGAGGCGGCGGTGGCCCAGGGGGACCTGGTCTGCCTCAACGTGCCGGAGCTCAACATGGAGCGTCGCCTCTCCTTTATCTGGCGGGCGGACAGCGCCAACCACCCGCTGCGGGACTGCCTGATGACCGAGGCCCGGCACATCCAGAAGCGCCGCGCGCTACGGGCCTGAGCACTCCTCCACGCGCAAACACCCCTCCCGGTGGTGGCCCAGCCACAAATGGGCCAGCCCCACCACCCCCACGCCCCCCACCAGGTTGCCCAGGGTCACCGGCAGCAGGTTGCTTTGGGCAAAGACGGCCAGCGACAGGCTGCCCGGGCTCATCCCCGATAGGGCCCAGAACTCTGGCGGCGCCCCCAGAGACACACTCAGTGCCAGCAGCCCCACCGTCAGATTGCCCAGGCAGTGTTCGATGCCGGTATTGAGAAACAGCCACAGGGGCGCAAAGAGGATCATCAATTTCAGTGATGGGCCTTCCACCAGCCGGCTGAGCCAGATTGCCAGACAGAGCCCCAGGTTGCCGATGGCCCCAAGAGCCACCGCCTCCCAGAAACCGTAATTCATCTTATCCCGCACCCGCTCCAGGGCCGACACGCCCCAGGCACCGTCCTGCCAAAGGCTGGCCTCCCACAGCCAGGCCAACAGGGCCACAACCCCCACTCCCACTGCGTTTCCCGCCACCAGGGCCAGCCGTTGCCCGGCGCTGGGCCTCGACCCCACCACCGTACTGGTGACGATCTCGCCCCCCAGCAACAGGGTCAGGCTGAGCAGCAGGACGTTGCCCAGCCCCAGCAGTTGCTCGCCCCCGCTGCCCTGCTCCACCTCACCACCGCAGGCGACAAACAGCAGGCCGCACAGGCCCACGGCGAGGCCGGTCAGGGTGGCACGAAGCAGGGAACGTCCAATGGGTGGTAACGGGGGCATGAGCGATCGGCTCGGCAAACGTCAGTCAAGTGTGACCATGCTAACTGCCCGCGGCCCGGGGGATAAATAAGGTTGCTGAAGGGTCATATCAAAGGATTTTATGGACTTAGCGCCGAGCACAAAAAAGCCCCGACCGAGGTCGGGGCTTGAAGGTTTGGGCTCAAACCATCAGTTTTGGTTATTCAGCGCTGGCCTGGAACTCGGCGAAGTAGCCGTCGAGCACCTTGCGGGTCTCACGACCAATCAGCTCGTACTCGTGGTGAGTCAGGTTGGCCAGGGAGACGCGCACGGAGCCGTGAACCACGTCGAAGCCTTTACCCGGCAGCAGCACCACACCGGTGTTGGCGGCCAGACGGAACAGGAAGTCCTGGCCCTTGTTGGCGTCTTTGAACCAGTCGACGAAGGCCTGACCGTACAGCTCACGACCCAGCACATCCAGCTCCAGCAGGGTGTAGTAATCCACGCGGTTGGCGTCGGTCTTCAGGGCCACACCCAGGTGCTTGTACAGGGTGTTGTGACGCTCACGGATGATGCGCTTACAGGCGGCCTTGTACTCGCCTTTGCTGTCCATCAGGCAGGCCAGGGCGAACAGGGCCATCTGCAGCTGCTGGGGCAGGGACAGACCGGCGGTATGGTTCAGGGCCACGCTGCGGCTTTCGGCCACGATGCGATCGATAAAGCGGATCTCACGCGGGTTCTCAGTCAGGGTCTTGTAACGCTCATCCAGGCGCTGCTGCTTGGACTCCAGGAAGCGCGCGATGGTGTCGTCAAACACGTTGTTCTCCTGCACCGCGATGGTGCCCAGACGCCAGCCGGTGGCACCGAAGTACTTGGAGAAGGAGTACACGCACAGGGTGTTGTAGGGCACTTTGGCGAACAGGGACACGAAGTTGTCCGCAAAGGTGCCGTACACGTCGTCGGTGACGATAAACAGGTCCTTGCGCTGGGTGTTCACCATCTCGGCCAGGGCATCCAGGCACGCGTCGGACATTTTGACGGAAGCCGGGTTGGCGGGGTTCACCACGCACAGCAGTTTGATGTCGGTGTCCGCCAGCTTGTTGATCTCCTCCTGGGGCAGCTGCCAGGTCTCTTCGTCCAGACGCAGCTCAACCACCTCCAGCTGGAACTCGGCCAGACCGGGGATCTCCAGGTAGGGGGTGAAGATCGGGGTGATCAGCGCCACCTTGTCGCCCTTCTCCAGCAGACCGTTTTTGAACATGGTCTGGAAGGTGTAGGTCATGGACGCGGTGCCGCCTTCGGTGGCGAACACATCGAAGTCGTGGGCCACGGGCAGATCACCGTACATCTCTTCGGCCAGGTAGGCCTTCACCACGGTCTCCAGGTGGGTCAGCATGCGCGGCGGTACCGGGTAGTTGCAGCCCAAAAAGGCGTTGACCAGCTCACTCAGAAACTCGGCCTTTTCGATGCCCAGACGGTCCTTGGCGTAGCTGACCGCACGCTGCAGGAAGCGCACGCCCTCATGCTGGCCCTGCTCAGTGACGAAGGTGTCGAAGCGGCCCACGATGCCGTTGGTGTCCGGAATGCCGCCAAAGCCGGCGTCCAGGTAGGAGTAGGCGCGCTCCGCTTCCTCCATGGCGAAATCGCCCAGGCGCAGGAAGGCGCGACGGGGGGCCACGGCCAGGAAGTTGGGGTTGCCGCGGCCGGCGTCCAGCAGGGGACGGTCCGGCTGGGCCTGGGCCAGCTCAATCAGGGTGTCTTTCAGTTCGAAGGGGCTCAGGTCAGCCAGTTGGGCAAAATCGATGTTTTTCATAACAGTTACCAGTTTCAGTGAATCAAAAAGTCAGTGTTTGGCCGCACCGACCCCGGCCAGGCGCGCGTTGCGCTGGCCCGGGGGCACGGCCCTAGGGGAAAAATTCGGTTGGCTTACAGGGCCACGTTCAGGGTGATCAGGCCGACGATGATGGGACCCCAGAGGGTCAGCAGCACATTGGCCACCGCGTAGGTCACGGTAAAGGTGAAGGTCGGGGTGGCGTTCCCGGTCTTCTCCAGCAGGGCGGCAAAGCCCGGGTTGGCGCTGCGTCCGCCGATCAGACAGCCCAGGGCTTCCACCGGGTTCTTGATCCCCAGCACGTAGTAGGAGAAGAAGAAGCCCAGGAACTGCGGGATCATGGTCACCGCGACCCCCATCAGCAGCAGGCTCATGCCATGCTCCTTAATGGCCGCCAGGGCACCGGGGCCGGCCTGCAGGCCCACCACACCAACGAACACCGCCAGACCCAGGTCACGGATGAAGTTGGAGGCGCCCACCGGGAACGCGGCCACGTTGGGGTTGCGGCTGCGCAGCCAGCCCATCAGCAGACCGGAGGCCAGACAGCCGGCGCCGGAGCCGATGGTCACCGGGATCCCGGCGATCTTGAAGTTGATGAGGCCAAACACCAGGCCCAGGGCCATGCCGGCACCGAAGAAGATGAAATCGGTGGCGGTGCTGCTGCCCAGGCGTCGACCGACGTTATTCTCGATGCGGTTTATGTCTTTGGGCGAGCCGGCGAACTGCATCACGTCGTTCTTGCGCACCACCAGATCCGGGGTGATCTCGATGGACTTACCGCCGCGGATGAAGTCGGTCAGGTAGACGCCACGGGTCATGTCGCGGTTGGTCTGTGCTGAGATCTGCGCCAGGGACTTGCCGATCAGGTGCGGTTGGTTGGCGATCACCTTGCGGCTCTCCTCCACCAGCACCAGGTCATCGTCCACTTCCACTTCCTCACCCAGGTAGACCTGGTAGCGCTGAACCGCTTTGCGGCGACCGGTCACCACCAGGATGTCGCCAGCCTGGAGGGTGATCTTGGCTTCGTCGTCGCGCTCCAGTGCCTGACCATCGCGCTCAATCAGCTGGATGGAGAGATCGATCAGGGCCTGGTTTACCTCGGCCAGGGAGTGGCCCAACACGGCGCTGTCACCGTTGACCTTGTAGGCACGGGCGGCCAGCTGAGTCAGGGCATTGAACTCCCCCTCGTTCAGCTCTGGCTTGCCGTCGCTGTTGGCTTCGGCCAGCTTGAGGGCCTCTTTGCGCAGGTCCCAGCCCATCATGGCGGGGATGATGGAGACCATCAGGATGGGGCCCAGGGAGCCGAAGATGTAGGTCACCGCGTAGCCCACGGCCACGTTGGTCTGCATCAGGTGCTTGGCTTCCTCGGAGACCCCGGCCAGTTTGCCGATGGCATCACCGGCGGTGCCGATGATGGCGGACTGGGTCAGGCCCCCAGCGGCCAGGCCAGCGGCGGTGCCGCGGTCCAAGTCGAACCAGTAGGCAAAGGCCAGTACGGTCAGCAGACCGAAGACGGTGACCGCCACCGCGGACAGCAGCACGTTGACGGTGCGGCGGTTCAGTGCGGAGAAGAACTGCGGGCCACCGGCAAAACCGACCGCGTAGATGAACAGGGCGAAGAAGATGCTCTTCACACCGGCGTCGATCTCAACGCCGAACTGGCCGATCATCACGCCGACCAGCAAGGTGCCGGCCACGCCGCCCAGGACAAAGCGTCCGATGGTGATCTTGCCCACCAGGTAACCCAGGGCAAGGGTAATAAAGAGCGCCACGAAGGGTGACGAGGTAAAAATACTTTCAAGCAAACTCATAATGTCTACACGCCATTGAGTACGTCTGGTTAATCAATTGAATGTCGCCCTTTGCTCGGTGTGTGTTGTTATTACCGAGGGCCTTATCCATTCACTGCGAAATTGGTTTGGCGGGCATGGCCTCTGTGGCCAATCCGTTCCTTGCCTCAATGGGTATCCCATCCCCTTAAAAACGACATCAAGACAGAGTCGGGGCAAAACGAGGCGCGCTCAACGCACCGCCTGTCGACCTCTTGTCTTCGATGGCGTGAACTTTAAACCCGATTTCTCATGGCCAGTAATCTCAATTGACGGACCAAGTCCTCGTATAGTGTGACAAGGAAATATCCAGTCAATGTATTGTTTTTAATGCGTTTATTAGGAGTGGTGAGCTCAAGGCCGCGTAAAAAAGGCCTTGTAATGGCGTAAAAACACCGCGTTTAGCCCCAAACAAACGGATAATTACTTGTCTGCCTAATGAAAAAAACACCGCGTACTCTGGCCCTCTTTGTGGCCATAAAATGCAGACGACAGATAAGTCACAGGGCTTGGGTAAAGGGGCGGAGCGAAACGGGAATCGCGAAGGGGAAATCACAATTTACAGCCACACACACTGGCGGCTTAGAGAGGATAAAGAGGAGAGAAAAAAAGAAACCCAGGCCGAAACAGCAAACGCACAGGAGAGCCTAACATTCTCCCAAGGGTGCGTTGTCTTTTCGGCCTGAGTCGCCAAGGCGGCTAGGCAAAATCCGGTCAGCAAAGGTGTGAGCTGGCCTTAGATGCCTCTCGATGCGTGGCGCCCCCAAAGGCGGCGTCACGCGATACACACAGGTTGATGAGTGGTGGGGCCGGCGTGCCGGCTCACCGTCGAAGGGCCAAGGGCAAAGTCCGCATCCAGAGAACTCATGACGCCCCGCCTTTCGATAGGACACACTGTACCGCCCTCTTTCCCATTCCATGAATCCCTTTTGACGGACGAAATCCATCAAGTCACCGGCCAGGCTCGCCTCAGCTGGCGGGTGCGGCGTTCCGATTGGGGGCTGTGCCCGGGACCGAGACGGGCGGCAGCCAGCCCAGGGCGCGGAACAGTCCGGCCCCGGCGATGAGATAGGCGGTGGCCAGGGTCGCTTGCAGCACCCTCAGTGCCATTCGGCCCTGGACGTCGGGATCATCGGACATAAAGGCGTTGCCGCTGGTGCTGCCCAGCAGGATCAGCAGGGTGATAAAGGCGGTCACCAGCAATGGTGCGAGCCGGCTGGTGAACGCCGCCCTCCCCCACACTAGGCTGAGCCAGGCGATCAGCGGCACCAGCATCAAGGGTGTTGGCAACACCATCAGAAGCGGGTGCAGCACCAAGGCCACCACCCCGCCCAACAGGTTGGCCAGCAGGGTGTTGCGCCCCGCCGGGTAACCGGCGTGCAGGCCGGGATTGTGGACCAGCATCGCCACGATCATCAGCAGGAAGATGGCGCTGTGCAGCTCAAACAGAAAGCAGACCAGGGACAGGGGCAGCACAAGAAGGGTGTAGAGCCCCGCATGGCGCAGCCCCTCGGGCGTTAAAGGTCGGGGCGTCAGGGGAATGGCCGACCCCGCGGGGGCCGGCATAAAGGCGTAGAGCACCACGGCAATCACCACCCCCAGCACCAGAGAGAGGTAGAGCCCCAGCGCGGCCTCGAAGCCGTGGGCCGTCGAGCCGAGGCCAATCAGGGGGATCACCAGCCAGGCGAACAGCGATGCGGCGGTGATCAGGGGGTTTTGGCCCTGTTCGGCCTGAAGATAGAGCGCGAACAAACCCATGGCCATCGCCAAGGCATAGAGGCCCGGCCGCGGCAGCAGCCACTCGGTGAGCACCAGGCTCAGCAGCACCACCCCCAGGCACTGACCCAGCAGCGCTCGGTGCACCGCCGGGGCAAAGGGGCGTCCCGGGGGCGCCAGCAACATCCCGGCCACCACCGGGGTCAGCCAGGCCAGGGGCCAATCCCCCAACCAACTGAGGGAGACCGCCAGCGTAATACCCAGGGCGAAACGGGTGATGGCCTGGGCACAGCCTTGGTCAATTGACATAGCTGACCAGGCCCATCAGCCGGATCCAGAGCCGGCCCAGGGCCTCGGACAACCAACCGGCGCTCTCGGTATAGACAATGATGTCCGCCTGGCCCCCTTCGCGCAGGTAGATCTCCATCTCGGGGTCTTTGAGGCGGATCATCACCGGGAAGCGCTGGGGCTCCCGCAGCCAACCGTCGTTGACCGGTGGCGACGGCAGCGCCCCCACGTTATCGGCACCAAACTGGATGCCGTGGCTGACGGTGACCACCCGACCGGGAAAGATTTGCCCCGGCGCCGAGTCCAACACCAACTCCACCGGATCCCCGGCTTGCAGATGGGTCAGGTTGTTCTCGCGCAGGTAGGCTTCGAGCCACACCTCCTGGGTAGAGAGAAAGGTAAAGAGGGGTTGGCCCGCCTGGGCCAGCACCCCCACATCGAAGCGGATGTTGGTGACAATCCCCTTGTAGGGCGCGCGAATTTCGGTGTCTTTCAAGTCTTTTTGGGCCAGGGCGAGGGTCGCCAGGGCCTTGCGGATCCGAGGATTGGCTTCGCCCGCCAGGCCGGCGTTTTGCTCGGCACTTTCCAGGTTGGCCCGGGCCGCCTGCACCTTGGCTTTGGCGTTCACGCGCTTGGTCATGGCGCTGTCCAGATCCGACTGGGCCAGGTAGCCCAAGCGGCCCAGCTCCACCAGACGGTCGGTTTCCAACAGCACCCGCTCCTGCTCGCTCTGCGCCTCGACCAGCTCCGCCTGGGCCACCACCACATTGGCGGTGTCCGCCCCCACGGCCTGCCCGGCCAGGGCCACCGCCGCCTCGGCTTTCTCCACCAGAAGGTGGTAACGCTCCGACTCGATGCGGGCCAGCAGCTGTCCCGCCACCACCTCCTGGTTCTCCGCCACCAGCAGCTCGGTCAATCGGCCGGACACCTCGCTGGCCACCGGCTGGACAAAGCTGCGCACCCGGGCGTTATCCGTGGTGGGGGTGCGACGGTCCGCCACCAGGTACCAGCTGAACATCAGCACGAAAAGGCCCGCCAGCGCCCAGGTCAAACGACGTACGGTGCGCTCGGGGTGGGGGTCCGGTCGATTCTGGGCATCTTGGCTCATGGGGACTCTCAAGGGTTAACGATGAGCGTCCAGTCTAAGGAGGGGGGTATATCGTAACGAATCGCGTTTGATGGATTGGGCCCATCAAATGGGGCGCGACTGGCAAAAAAAAGGGCCCGAACCAGGGCCCAATACCTTCATCCTTTGAAAGTCAGTTAGGTTGACGCTTGTGGTAACGGCATCCGCACGCCCCGGTTCGATGGGCAATCGCCCACCCCGCCGAGGCGCTAAGGCGCCGTCCTACAGGCGTCGTCCCTCCAGGTCATGCATCAGTGCATTACACTCTGCCGTACTCTTGGCCACAGACCGGGAACGAGAGCCACCGGTACCCCGCCCGAACGGTACTCCCGGTTCACAGCCCCACCCCGCTCGCCCGGGCCAAGAATCGCATCTTCGCCGAAGTTGGCCTGTCATATTCTGACAATGGGCCGCCCTCTTCTTAGAAGCTCGACCCTTCTCTCCTTCTTGCCCACAGCCGCGCCCTCCCTTGGCGCAGCCCAATGACGCAAGCGCTCCGTGGAGGCTGACCCATCACCTGAGCCGGGGCCGTCCTTAAACCCATCGACCCCAGGGCGTTCAAAATCTCGCCAATTCCTTTGACGGATTGCGTCCATCATATGCGCACTGCACTGGCCTTTCACCGCTGCTAGAATCGCGTTTTTTTTGTAACCGGAGTGGAAAGATGAGCGGGAAAACGCGTCGACTGGGCCTGGTGGTATTGCTGCTGGGGGTACTCTCTGGGTGCGGCTCTATGCTGCCAGCACCCGTTGCCGATCTGGACCCGCTGTGGCAGCCACAGACGGTGGAGGGTGAGGTGTATCTGGTGCCGACCGCCGGCGAGGCCCTGGCCTACCGACTCCAGGCGGTGCGCGATGCGCAGCAGGAGGTGGACCTTATCTATTTCACCTGGAACAAGGACCTGACCGGCGCCTACCTGTACCACGAGCTGCTGGTGGCGGCAGAGCGCGGCGTGACGGTGCGTCTGATGCTGGATGATCTGCTGGAGTTTGAAGACCCCTGGCTGATGGAGCTGGATCAGCACCCCAACATCGAGATCCGCATCTTCAACCCCTTTAACGCCCGCAAGGGCGGATGGATGGCCCGCGCCTTCGACTTTCAGCGCAACAAACAAACCCTGAATCACCGCCTGCATCAGAAGTATTTCCGGGTGGATCAGCGTGGCTTTATGGTTGGCGGGCGCAACATCGGCGACGATTACTTCGGTTACAGCGACGCCGCCAACTTCTTTGACCTGGATACCCTGGTCAAGGGCCCGGCCCAGGCCCAGTTTGACGCCAACTTTGAGCAGGTCTGGCAACATCCCCTGGCCCGTCCGGTCGCCAAGGTGATGACCGTACAGCCGACCGAAGGGCAGTTTCGCCAAGAGTTCGAGGCACTCAAGGCCAAGCACCCCGAGTTGGCGGCCACCATCGAGGCAAGCGTGACCCAGTTGGCCAAGCCCAACTTTGTGCCGGCCAAACTGACCCCGATTTTTGATGACCTGCGCAAAGTGGACGACACCATGCCCTACTTCCGTCACCGGGTGGAGCGCTTTTTGGCCCTGCAGGCGATGCCGGCAAAGCACGCCCTGGTGTCGACCCCCTACGTGCTGCCCGCCGGGAAAGAGTTCGAGGCGATGGCCGGCTTTGTCGAGCGCGGCGCCAGCGTGACCCTGTTGACCAACTCCCTGGCCTCCAACGACTCCGCCTTCGTGGGGGCCTACTACAACAAGTACCGCAAGCCGCTTTTGGCGATGGGCCTGGAGATCCACGAGTACGACAGCAAGGCCGAGCACCCCGATTACGCCGTCAGCAGCCGAACCTTCTATCACAACAAAGCGATGGTGCTGGATGGCCAGCTCAGCTACGTCGGCTCGTCCAATTTCGACCCGCGCTCCGACCGCCTCAATCTGGAGCTGGGCCTGATGATCGACAGCCCGGAGTTTGCCCAGGCACTGGAGCACTATCTGCTGGAGGGCCAGCGCCACAACTATTGGCAGGCCAGCCTCAATCACAAGGGCAAGGTGCGCTGGCAAAAGGGGGAGGAGCGGGTCAAACACAACCCCAACACCAACGCGTTCCACGCGCTGCCGGACTGGTTCTTCCGAGTGTTGAATTTTAAGAGCGAGTTGTAGTTAGTTCCTTCCGATGGTTTGGATCCGGCAAAGCGGGTGGATGATGCGCCCGCTTTGCCGATTGGCACCCAACGCCGGCACGGCGCCAATGAGGACCGGTCATCGGTAGAGTTCACCGCCCGCACTGGGCTAAAACGTCGACGCGACTCAGCATTAGGGGCAGCCCCACGAATCGAGAGACCTGACCCAAGGCGTATATGCTTAGCAAATCGACGGACTGGGAAGGGAGATGCAAATGCCCCCATCTAACCTCGCATTATCCATCAACAAACTGCCCATCGCTTTGGCAATTTACTACGTTCTGGTCATCAACATTCCCATCGCCCGGGAGCTGTACCACATCCTATCCAGTCTGGATGCTGTGAAAATCGGCTTCGCGATCTCCATCCCGATATTTTTCCTCGCTGCCTTCCATTTTATTTTTCAATTGCTTAACTGGCCTGGCCTGGCCAAACCTTTGTTTGTTTTCATGTTGCTCAGTTCCAGTTTGGTGAGTTACGCCATGTTCAGCTATGGCGTCTTTGTCGACTACGGCATGATTGAAAACCTGTTCGAAACCAACAGTGCGGAAGCCACCAGCTACATTAGCCCTCACTCCGTGGCCTGGTTTGCTGTGATGGGCGTACTCCCTTCGCTGCTGCTGATTTGGACGCCTTTGCCCCGGCCCCATTGGAAGCGATTCCTGTTGCTCAAGCTCAGCGGCCTGCTCGGATCATTGCTGGTGGTGGCCGCCATTGCAGCGCTGTATTACAAAGATTACGCCTCGGTGGGGCGCAACTCATCTCATCTGAAAAAGATGATCATCCCCACCGAGTACCTGATTTCCACCGGGAAATACCTTAACAACACCTATCTGAAAACACCGGTGGTCTATCGGGAGTTGGGGTTGGATGCCAAGCTAAAGCCCGAGGCCGAAAGCGCCGCCAGACCCACTCTACTGGTGTTTGTACTGGGAGAAACCGCGCGGGTTTTCAACTATGCCTACTATGGCTACGAGCGCGATACCAATGCGCATACCCGCCCCTACAACCCAATCTTCTTCGCCAATGTCCAATCCTGCGGTACCGCTACGGCGGTTTCCGTTCCCTGCATGTTCTCCAATATGGACCGCAACGATTACGACAAAGCCCAGGCGTACAACCAGGATAATGTGGTGGATATCCTGGCTCGTGCCGGCATCCACAGCGTTTGGCGGGAGCACGATGGCGGCGATAAAGGGGTGGCCCACAAGATACGAGAGATGACCTTGGTGCCGACGGATGAGGACCACCTGTGCAATCAACAGGAGTGTTATGACACGGCCATGCTGGAAGATTTCGCCAGCGACACCCAAAACCTAACGCAACACAGCATCCTCTTCTACCACATCTCGGGTTCCCACGGCCCCACCTATTACAAGCGCTACCCAAAGCGTCACCGAGCGTTTGCGCCAGACTGTCCCCGCGCTGACATCGAGAACTGCACCACAGAGGAGTTGGTCAACAGTTACGACAACAGCATCCTGTTTACGGACTTTTTCATTGCTGAGGCGATCCAGCTTCTCGAGGGGTTGCGGGACTCCCATGACGTCGCGCTTCTCTATCTGTCCGATCACGGTGAGTCTCTGGGGGAGAACGGGGTGTACCTGCACGGTATGCCTTTTGCGCTGGCACCCGTGGAGCAAACCCAAGTCCCTATGCTGTTCTGGGCCTCCACCAGCTTTGCGCAGCAAAAACAGCTTGACCTTGACTGCCTCAGGCAACTGGGCCGAGAGGGCGCCTTCTCCCACGACAACCTGTTTGACTCACTGCTGGGGTTGATGGACGTCGAGACCACGGAATACACCCCCGAAAAGGACATCTTTTCACTTTGCCGGCCTTGACCCAATGCGATACGCCGAACGGTCCTCAAAAACAGCGTGGTTTGCGAGTCGCCCACCATCCAAGTAGGCGCCGTTCGAGAGCGGGCAAGACCACTAAACTCGACACCGTCCCACCATTGTGCATGGCCTCTTCCAGTAGCCGCGGAGCCGCCACTAGCAGGCGCTTCCGTGCCCTGGACAACGGCGAAATATCACGGAACACCGCTGTGGGGGAAGGTGCGTCGACTAAGCTGTAAGAGCATCAGAGTCCACAGCGTTCGACTCCCCCATGGCAAAAGACGATATCCTGAAGGATTAATTATGTTTCGAACAATCAGCACTTTAGCACTGCTATTATTCATCACGGCGTGCGACAGTGACGACAACGGTGGCGTGACCGTGATTGAACCGGATGTCATTGATCGTAAAGCCCAAACACGGTCGTTCAATTTTTTGGAAGGCCCCAATGCCCAATCCCCCGTAAGCTACATCGACTTCAAAGCCTTTGTGGACAACGAATCGGCCGAACAACTCCTAGGAACCAACCTTCTTTACGAAGACAGCACCGCTGGTCAGCTGAGCTGGAGCCAGATCGTGACCAGCAACACGACTCCGGAGCCAGAGCCCGTCCCCGTTCGCTACCAAGTTCTGGACACCAATGACCAGAGTGTCCTGGCAGAAACGGAACAGTCGATCGAATCGGACCAAGAGTACTGGCTGATTGCCAATGGCGTCATTAACAACAATGCGATTCTCCAGCAGTTTGAGGTCGTGCGCCCGGCACTGGATTCCGACCAAGTCTCCCTACGCTTCTATCAGGGAGACGGACGAAACCCGAGCCGGCGCATCGACGTCTACATTGACCAGGAGCTGCAGGTGAGCAACATAGCCTGGAGTGAGATGAGCCAAACGCTGAGCCTCCCCGCGACGGTGATCAACTCCGATGTCGACATCGTGGAATCAGGCACGACACCGAACTTTAGCGATCCCAGCGGCCACCTTTGGCACAGTAACTCCCTTGATCTGGGCTCGGGCACACATCACCTTCTCGTGTTCTTTAACGATCTGAGCGGTCGCTCCTCGCTATACGTGTTCGGATTCTAGTCGAGCACCGACCCGGACGGGGCTGACCAACACAACCATTAACCGTTTCAGAGGGAATGTACTCAGTCCTCGAGATGCTGACTATTCAGGAGCCGGCAGCGGCGCAATCAGCGTACACGCCGCCACCTATCCACCTATTGCAAGGTGTTTTTATAGATGGTTCCGTCCTTCATTATCAGGACAAAGTACTTGCCCGGATTCCCCACGAGAGACAGGTCAGCCAAAGGATTGCCATCGACCAAAATAAGGTCAGCGTATGCCCCCTCTTTGATAACCCCGAGCGGCCCCTCTTGATAGGGGTGCCGCGGGCCACTCAACTTGAGCAAACGGGCATTTTCGGATGTGGCAATTTTCAGTACCTCATAGGGCGTAAACCACCGCCCCAGACGCACCAGATAACCACTTTGCTGACTGGCCTTAGAGGCATCCATCAACTGATCGGTCCCAAACGCCAGATTCACGCCTATCTTTTTGGCCATGGGGTAGAGCTGGGAAACGGCATCCGTTACTTGTTTGTATTTCGCCGCACTGACAGGATTGGCCCAGACCATGTCTTCTTCGAGCATGGGTTGCGGGCTCAACCATGCGCCCTTTTTCTTCATCAGTTTCAGTGTTTCTTCAGAAGCAAAGAAACCGTGCTCGATGCTCATTACGCCCGCTTCAACGGAAGTACGGATCCCCCTATCCGTCATCACATGGGCCAACACATAGGTATTGTAATTGGTGGCCTCCTCTACAACGGCCTTGATCTCATCAACCGAATATTCGCTGACATCCAAGGGATCGTATAACGAGGACACCCCGCCGCCAGTGGTGATCTTTATTTGAGTTGCGCCCGAGCGAAGGATGTCGCGCGTTCTGAGCCGCACCTCAGGCACACCATCTGAGGTCATGGCCATCATGTTGCGCTCCCAGTAGCTCATGTAGGACTTGTCCCTGGGACTGTCCAGGCGTCCATAAAAATCCGCGTGCCCCGAAGTGGGGCTCATGAAGGGGCCCGAGGGCAATATGCGGTGGCCCGGATATTCGCCAGAATCAATCATGGCCTTGATGCTCAGCGGATTACCACCGGGATCTCGAACCGTGGTAAACCCTCTTAACAGAGTTTCTTTTGCCCCAGTCATACTGCGGATGGCCACCTCGGACATGTCACCCTGGTTCATCAGAAGGATCTTGGCCGGGGTATAGGCATAGGTAACATGCCAGTGCGCATCGATAAGCCCAGGAATGACGGTTTTGCCAGCTGCATCGATCACTTGGGCCTTGTCGGGCACTGGGACATCTGTGGCGATCTGCTTGATTAGGCTCCCTTCAATCAAGATATCCACGTCGGTCACCAAGGTTTCATTCACTCCGTCGAAGACGTTTGCGTTGGTGATCAACGTCAACGCTTTGTCCTCTTCACCGTGGGCGACAAAACTCGTGCAAATCAGCACCAACGCAATCAAGGGGAGAGCTCTGTGTCTATTCATCTTGTGCTTCCTTAGTTTGAAGGCACGACATAGGACCCTTATCGGATCTTTGCGATATCCAGTCACAATCAAGAATAACTCACCAGGGTGGTGCCGCGATGACCATGGGCAACATATGAGGTGACACAATGAATTGAAACAAGGAGATTCAATTTTCGCAGAATGACGACAAAGCTTGGGGGTAACGACGTGGTGTGCTACCCAATGCTGGGCCGATACCCCTCTGCATCAACTCGGGCACCATGCCCTATTCAGGCCATTTGCGTTCATCCCCCCTAACTTAGGGTAGATGGTTGGATTGCTCCATCATTATGGGGAGGCGGATTGCGTATGCGTTGCCTCAGCCACTCACCGTGCAGTAGTAAAGTCCCACTGGTATTCCAACTCCAGGGGATTGCCGTAAATGTCGGTGATGTCTGTGGTGATCACCACAAAGTACAGGGTGCCAGGCTGCAGGGCGTCGGCTGGCTCGAAGTGGGCCCAGTTGCCTTCGCTTGAGAGCAGACTGCCGGGAACCGGCGTATAGGACTCGTCCCAGACCAGGAACGAGGTCTCGGTAACCGTGGCCAGATCCAAGGTTTCACTGAACTCAACGGAAATGGCCGGCAGCGGCAAGGGCACTTCGATGGTATTGGCCTGGGGTACGGTGCTGATGATCGCCAAGGGCTGGAGTCCCGCTGCATGGGTGGAAAAGGACCAGCGGTACTCTTCACTCAGCGGCTTGCCTGAATAGTCCTGGATCTCGGTGGTCAAGCGCGCCCTATAGCCTGTTCCCGGGGCCAACGCCTCGTTGGGGATAAAGGTGGCGTGTACACTCGGCCATGAAACTTCGATGAAACCCTCAAGCACAACGCCGTCTTCACGGCTGACGCTAAAGCTTTGGGCATGCACCGTTTCGGGATTGACCGACTCACTGAACTGCACCGAGATGAGATAGTGGTTGCTGTCCACCGTCTCCCCATCCGCTGGATGGGTCTCGATAACCGTGGGGGGCAACAGATCAACGGCAGGCTCGACGGTCAGGGTTTCGCTGGCCGAGTTGCCCGCCGGATCAGAGGCAACGATCTCGATTTGATTGAGACCGGCGGTCACAGGAATGGCCGCAGACCAGAGGTGGGCAAACTCCGTCAAGGTGCCGTAGCGGCTGGTGGCCAGATCATTGTGCCCTGTGGTCAGGTTCTCCCAGCGCACATCAACCCCGGGGTAGGAGTTGTCGTACCAACAGGTAAGGCAGCACATCCCGCCGCAAAGGTGCTTTTCATAGTCCGGAGAGTTAAAGGCCTCTCCTTTGATTATCACCTGGCGTGTATTGCCCTCGTCACCGGTAATGACCACCGAATCGACCCTGAGCCAGGCTATTCCCTGGATGGTGCCACCGCCCTGGTTGGAATTGTTGTCGTCACCGCCGCCACACCCGGCCAGGAGCAGACACAGCACCAGCAGCAGTGTTAACCCGAATGGAGCCCTATCGAAGAGTGATCCTTTTGTCATAATGAATGCCCTCGACAACGGTAACAACGGCAATCAAGGAGTAACGCTCGGGGGATCTTTGGCGGGAGGATGCATTGCGTCGACATCGCGCCGAACGCAATCCATACCACCCCTAATTATAGTTGGACACGGGCGCTAACAGGGGTCGACATTTAAACTTTACACGTCGGTTAACCAAGCAAAGAAAATAGAATTGAACACCGTAATAAAACGGATTTTTGTTCCTGAATTCTCTTCTTGGCTTAATGCGAAGTCCATTTTAACCATGTTGACTCAGTGCGAATAACAGCGGCTAAAAATCAGTCGCTGTGAATACGACCCCCAGACAAAAAAAGCCCCGCCATGCAAGGCGGGGCTTTTTCTTTTGAGATGATCAGTTCACTTTGCCAACGGCCTGGTAGTGACTTTGGTAGCGACCATCAAACTGCGACGCGTCCAGCGGCAAGGCCACTTGGCTTATCCGCTTCAGGCGAGGCTTGCGGATGGGGGTCTCATTGTCGGTGGTGTTGTCGATAAGCTGGCCCGCTTCCCCGTCCGCCAGGGCGTGGAGGAACTGCGGATCTTGCTGATCGCTGACCACGAAGGCCTGGCGGGCGATCATGCCGCCAATGGTCTGGAAGGTCAGCTCCACCGGCAGGTCCGGCACAAAGAAGTTGCCACGGCTGTAGCCGATCACCGGCGGCAGCAACTGGCTGTCTTTCTGCTCATGGTCCGCCATGGCAAAGACGTTGCGATTCACCAGGCGACAGTCACTCTCGGTGGTGCTGCACAGGCCGTCGTCGCCGCCGGCACCGGTAAAGTAGGTGGCGCTGTAACGCGCGGCGAAGCGGCCGGTCTCCAGGTCTTTCTCCGAACCCAGGCGGTAGGCCAGCTGGTTCAGGTCGCACTCGGGCACAAACTCCGGATCGATGGGCAGGCTCGGCAGCTGGGGGATCCCAAGACCCGGGAACTTTTCCCGCAGATCATCAAAGAAGGCCACCAGATCGCTGTAACTCAAGCCCCCCAGGGACTGGCACAGGGTGTCGCTGAGCATAAAGGGAAAGTCGATGCTGCTGGAGACAAAGGGCACATCGGTGGCCAGGGAGAACGCCAGGGCTTCGGCGGCCAGGCGGTTGTCTTCGGCGCCCACCCGCTGCAGGGAGAGTACGTCGGACTGCTGGTACTCGAAACTGGCGCTGTGGCTGAGGTCAGAACCGTTGGCGCCCAGCAACGCGGCGCTGCCCTTGTCCAGATCCGCCAGGAAGGCGAGGGTGAACGGCGCCTCGGCACTGCGCAGGGCCAGGCGGCCATCGCTCCACTCCTGGTCGCTCAGCCCTTCGATCACCACAGACTCACTTTGGTCCGCCAGGGCGATGCCCAGCTCCTCGCCATCGTCGTAATCGGCGCTTCGGATCACCTCGCTGCCCACCAGCTCGCCATCGATAAAGCCCATCAGGCGCACCTCGGTATCGCCGGCGAGCACCAGGGTGCCACCGTTGTACTCCAGCACCCCTTCACCGGCGGCCTGGATCTCAACGCCGGCCAAATCGCTCTCGTCGCTCAGGTAGAGCACCTTGGTCTTGCCCTGAATGGCACTGCAGGGAGTGACGTGCTTGGGCTCCACATTGGCAAGCTCCACCCGGTAGGACTGCCCATCCCCTTCGAACATCACCAGCTCATAGGTGGTGGCGTCCCAGCGAATGAACTGCGGCTCTGGGGTGTAGACGTAGGTGACGTACTTGCTGCCCTCGGGGGCGGCAGACAGGTCGATAAACCCCTGGGAGTCGGAGGTCATCACCTCACCGAGGGTTGCCCCCTCGCCGTCCTGGAAGGCGTAGCGAACGCCCTCGATGCCGCAGTTGCTGAAACCCTGGGCGGTCATGTAGAGACCGGCACGCAGCGGTGCCACATCGGCGGCATCCGGGATCTGGGTGTCCGGGTAGCGCACCGGGTCGGTGGCATCGTCGCTGCTGCAGGCGGTCAGGGCCAGGGCCAGCGCGGGCAGAAGATAACGTCGTGTCATAGCAAGTACCGTTGTTAGGGGAAGGGGAATCAACAAAGAGGCGCAGTCTAAAAAGTGAGCAGCGCTTTAACCAATCGTGTTTGACGGATCCCGCCCATCAAGGCGGGACCCGCTTACGCGTCGGTTGATTGGGAATCACAGCCCGACTCAGCTCGGGCCTTGGGGAGAGCCGGGGTTAGAAACCGGAGCCCAGGGTGATGTAGAAGGCCTCTTCCTCATCACTGAAGGCCAGATCCACCCCCATGTGGATGCCGTAGCGGCGGGCGATCTTGTAGCGGAAACCGGCGCCGTAGGCGTCGGCGGTTTCGGTGATCCGTTCGCCATCGAGGCCATCCTGGGCGGTCCGCCCGACCCCGTAGAAGCCCAGCAGCGTCCAGCGATTGTCCAGCTTGTACATCAGCTGGCCCTGAACCGTGCCCACGTCATCGCCCTGGTAGCGGTAGGCGGAGATCCCCCGCAGCTGGATGTATGGGTTGGTGGTGGGCATCAGCAGATCGTCGCTGTCCAGCGACTCGTACCGCCCCGCCACCGCCACCGTCCACTTGGGGGCGATGGGGAAATAGGCCTCACCGGTCACCGTCAGCATCCGGTAATCGTAATCGGAGCCGATGGCGTCGTCGTACACCATGTAATCGGCCTTCACCTCGTAGCCTTTGGTGGGGAAAAAGATGTTGTCCCGGGTGTCGTAATCCGCCACCACCCCCAAACCGGAGATGGTGCTCTCATCCAGGCCCGAGAGGCGGAAAAAGCCGTCCACCAGGGTGTTGGAGGAGCTCAGGTTGGTCTGGGCGTAGAGCTGTTTCACCCCCAGCAGCAGTGGCGTGTCGCTGACGCGCACCAGCAGCTCCTGCATCAGCACCGCCGCCTCGGTCTCGGTGTCAAAGCGCACCGTCTGATCGCCGGGCAGCAGGCCCCCCAGATCCGAGTAGATGTCCAGTTTGACCTGGCCATAGCCGCCCCCCACCAGGTAGCGCACCTTGTCCTCGCCCCAGGTGCGCCGGTGACCGCCCAGCACAAACCAGGTGCCGTTCTCGGTGCCCAGCGCGCCGACCACGGTGGCCGCCGGCGGCAGCAGTTGGGCGCCGCCATCGAAGGAGCTCAGGGCCTGGGCCTTGCGCGCCTCCTTGTCCGCCTCGGACTCGTGGAGGAACAGCCCCGCCACGCCAAAGCCGTACCCCACCGCCGGTTCGGTGATCAGAATGGGCACCGGCAAAAAGCCGTAGGCGTTCTCCGCCAGGTAGTTGCCCATGTCGAAGCGCCCGTCCACCGGGTCGGAAAAGTCGATGCCCTTGCCCTGGGCCAGGGCGGGCAGCAGGCACAGGGCGCCGGCCAGAATGCGTTTGGTCATGGTGTCCACGTCGTTGGGGTTAAGGCCCGCCCTGAGTCAGGGCGAGCCGTTTTAAGTCAATCAGATAGGGGGCCGTGTTGTCCACGACCCGAGGGGAAATACGGCCTTAGAAGCGGTAGCCGAAGTTCAGGGTAAAGGACTCACGGGTCTCACCCAGGATGTACATGGCGGTCAGGTTGTAGTTCTTGCCAAACTGCTTGTTCAAGCCAATCAGGCCGGCCCACTTCTCCACATCCACGCCCACGTCGTAGGTGAAGGTCTCCCCGAGGATCTGAATGTTCTCAATCTGACCGGTCATGCGCGGATCCAGGTCCTGGTACTCGGCCCCCACGAATACCTGGGCCCGGGCGTCGGCGAACTGGTAACCCAGCATCGGCTGTACGGTCACGATCCCGTCACTCCAATTGTCGGAGCCGTCCATCTTGGTGCTGCTGTAGGTACCGGTGACAGAGGCGAAGAACTGCTTGTAGCCTACGGACAGCGTGGTCCCGATCCCCGCCAGGGTGTAGTTCAGGTTCACCGGAACGTTGAATCGGGCCGGGGAACACACGTCCACCCCCAGGGCACCGTGGACCGCATTACAGGCCATGCCACCGCCAATGGTGCCGAACTGGTCTTTGAACACGTCCTCCAGCACGCCGGTGTACTGGGCGTCGACATCCGCCGTCACCTTCAGCTTACCCACGTAACCGAACACGTTCCAGAACGGCAGGATGTTCACGTCGCCGCGGATGGTCAGGGTCTCGGCGGTCACGTCACCATAGGTTGTTTCCGGATCGATGATGCGGTCCAGGTTCACGCCCATGATGTCGAAGTCGGTAAAGCCCACGTCCATCGACTGGTTGCGGTAGGCCAGGGAGACACCAAAGGGCAGCGGCAAGTCGATGCCCTGGCGGCGCACCAGATCGCCCATCAGGGGGAACACCCGGTGCAGCTGCACGTGCTCTTCGCGGATGCGCGGATCGGACACCTGCTCCAGCAGGTGCTCATCCATCACCACGGTGCCCAGCTCATCGTCGTACACGGCCACCGGGGTGACTTCCATGTGGAGGGTGACAGGCTTGCCCTTACGGGTAGCCTCGGCGTCGATCACCTTCTTTTTAAACAGCACCCGGCCGTTGTCCAGGGTCTTGAAGGTCAGGGTCTGTCGGTAGCTGCTCACCTGATAGCCGTCCAGCTCGAACGGCTCGCTGTTGCTGATGGTCATCGACTCCACCGCCCCGTCCCGGGCGATCACTTTGACCCGCATGTGACGGAAGTAGGCGATGTCCTGGGGCAGACCGAACTTGGAGTATTTGAAACCGATCTCCAGGCTGCCGTCCGCCCGCTCGATGGCGTGGGCGGAGGACTTGTCGTAGTTCTCGGCGAACTGCTTGAGGCGGTACTGGGCCAGGGTCATCGCCTCGATGCGATCCACCAGGTCCTCGTGCTCATCCAGCAGCGCCGGATCGTATTTGATGCGCAGGTCGATGTTGCCCTTGGTGTCAGTGGTCTGAACCAGGAACACCTGGGACTCCTCGGTGCCCTTTTCCGTCACCACACGGCGGGTGACCTGCTCCACCAGGTGCTCACTCTGGCTCAGGGAGTTGAGGCCCAGCTTGGGGATGTCCTCGGACAGGCCGTGCTGTTCGAAGATGTTGGTGGCCGCGGGCTTGGCCTCTTTGGCCTCTTCGGCCTCTTCGGCCTGCACCGTCAGAGGGGCGGACAGCAAAGAGAGGGCCATAACAATCGGGGCCAGCTTACGGGATGCAGTGAACAGTGCGTTTGCGTGATGCATGGTTTTATCGTCCAGCACCGACCCACCAAAACTATGCGCGGGATCGGGAATTTCGGTGTTTCTGAACGACCCTGTCCAGATGACGTCTGGCCCCCTGGGGCCACCAAAAAAGCCGATTCCGTTACGCAACGAGGTAGAGGGAAACCCGTCCCAATACGACACCCAAGATGTAACATCTCCGACTCAGGGGGCGCATTCTAGCGAGGGGTTTTGCATCCAAGTAATCGCAATTGACGGATCCCGTCCTACAATTGAAGAACGGGTTCCAGAGGGTGATCGAAGTCCGATTACCTTCGAAAAGGCGTTTAATTTTCAATCGCTTCCGATAAACTTGCACTGATAAGCCTACCGCAACAGCGGTTTTGTCCATCGTTTCAGGGGGTCCTGTCGCCATGATTTTCAGCCTCGAACAGCTGCTCGCTTTCGTCACCGTTTACGAGTACGGCTCCTTCAGCAAGGCCGCGGCCAAGCTGGATAAACACCGCACGACGGTGGCCCAGGTGATCGGCAACCTGGAAGATCTGGTGGGAGTTGAACTGTTCGAACGGGTGGGCCGTTCGGTGGAAGCCACCGAGGAGGGGCATCTGCTCTACCGCTACGGCAAGCAGGTGATTGAGCAGGCCAGGGCCTTCGACAAGTTTGCCTTAAGCCTCTCCATGGGCCAGTTGGAGACGCTCAATATCGGCTACTGCAGCTTCCTGCCCCACTCCATGCTCACCGATGTCCGCCAACATCTGGCGGAGCGCTACCCCTCCATGACGGTGAACTTCTCCGCCCTTAGCAAGAATGAGATCAAACAGGGGATCACCGACGGCAGCCTCCAAGTTGGCATCGTCAACATCGAGGAGCGCAGCGTCATTCACAGCATGAACTCGGCGTTCCTGGGGGAGCTGCACCTGGCCGGTTACGCCGCTAAAGGCAGCAAGATGTTAACCATCCCCAAAGACCGGCTCTATTCGGCCATGAAAAGTGAGCGGCAGTTGGTGCTTAAGGCCATGATTGACGACGAGGTGGAGAACAAGGTGATCCTCTCCGCCAACTACGAGGTGATCGACCAGCTGTCGCTGGTGATTAAGATGGTGCAGATGGACATGGGCTGGGCCATTCTGCCCCGGGGCTTGGCGCTCTCCGACTACATTAAAGAGCATCTGGTGGAGCTCAAGCCGCCCGAAGTGCCCGGCGACCTCGGCTTTCCTCTGGCGGTGTGGAGCCCCTACACCAAGCAGCTGGCCACCATCCAACAGGAGATCACCGACGTGGCAATGGCCTACCTCAAGGCAGAGCGGGCCAGCTAACTGGCGGGTTTAGCCGGTTTTTCGCTGATCCAGAGGCGAATGCGGCCGCGCACCACTTCCACATCCTCGCTGTCGTAGGCCACCACCTCGACGTCCAGATCCCCCGGTTGCCAGTCCTCCGGCTTGACCTTAGCCACGCAGCGGATGTCGCTGCCGGCTTTGGCGGTGTAATCCAGGGTCATCCCCTTGGGGATCCAGCGCAGATGCTTGGGGATCGAGGCCTCGGCCATCACCCCCATGGACAGCTCCAGGCCGTTGCAGATGGCGATAACGTGGACGGTGCCGATGTGGTTCTCCACCGCCCGGCGCTTGGGGATGACGCATTCGCAGCGGTGGGGCTCAAGGTGGGTGATCGTGGCCCCCACGGTTTTGAAATAGGGGGCCTTGGCGGCCAGGGCCCGGCTGAACAGCCAGCTTCCAAAGGGCTTGCTGGCGAGCTTGTCGTAGAGGCGAAGAACGTAGTTTTCGGAACGGCGGTCGGTCATGGGCTTCCCTGTCAGCACTCACTGGTCATACCTGTTTGGAGCTTACCCAAAACCGTGATCAATGTCACTGCGCGATTCCGGTGAGGCCCCGTTTAACCGGCCACCTTTTGGTAATGCGCGGCAAAGTCATTCAACTTAAAGACTCGAGTCCGTTGCACGCCATGCCGATCCTCGACCCGCACATAGAATCGCTGACCAGAGCGCATTTGCGCCAGAAGTGGTTCAGCGTCGCCGCGCTTAAGATCCACACGAACCGCCTTTTCACTGAATGCCAATGTCTTTGGCACCTCCGTCGGCCTATTGTCATCCACTCGGACCAACAAGGGCCCTTGGCTGGGCTCCAGAAAAAACTCAAAGGAGACCGTCAAGACAAGGCTTCGACCATCGCTCGCCAGTGACAGTCGCGCCCCTTCCCCATGGCGGCCGTAATCCACCTGCTCTTTGGTACTGTGGCGATAGGACTCTCCCGTAAAAGGATCCGTTGACTCTTCAAAGTGCCAACCATGGATGGGCCCGCTTATTGCGGCCACGAATATCAAAATGATCAGTTTCATATTGGGTTTAATGCGGTGTGTTTTTTAAACGCGGGGATCGGATCCGGAGCTTCAGGTCAAAAACGACTTTGAGTAAAAGTGCTCAGGGTATCTGACACTGGAGCAACTCAAATGGGTCTTAGTGTCGACCCAGAAAGCCCCTTTAAGGCCCCCAATGGATCCGCTGCCGATTTCAAGCGTGCAGATACTAGCCCTCTGGCCAGCACTGTCACCTTAATCGACACTTAACCTTTCCAATCCCGGTAAGAATGCGCCTGAAGCTCTGACCTTGAGTCCCCCAAGACGACGATGCGACGGGCTGATATTATTCGCTTTTCGCTAAGAACTATTTTGAGGACGGTCGTGATTAGCCAAACGCTGTTGGAGGTGGGCCAGCAACCCAATGGAGAGCCGGCGCAGGTGCCGGTGATCACCGTCGAAGGGGCCCCCGGCGGGCCAAACGTCTACCTGCAAGCCAACCTGCACGGCGCCGAGATCCAGGGCAATGCCGTCCTGGCGGCTTTTTTGGAACTGTGCCGGGCCCAGCGCCCCAAGGGCACCTTCACCCTGGTGCCCATGGCCAACCCCATCGGCATCAACCAGAAAAGCGGCGAATTCACCCTGGGCCGCTTCGACCCCATCAGCGGGGAGAACTGGAACCGCCAGTACCATTTCAGCAATGCCGATCTCGACGCCTTCTGTCAGGCACATCTGAACTCGGACGAAACCACCATCGCCGCCGCCTTCCGTGAGCGGCTGCGCGCGCAGATCGCCCAACGTCAGGCCTCGCCCTGGGGACTGAAAACCGGCCAGACCATGGCCCTGCGCCTGCAGCAGCT
The DNA here is from genome assembly GCF_019802085.1 of Ferrimonas balearica. Lineage (GTDB taxonomy): Bacteria > Pseudomonadota > Gammaproteobacteria > Enterobacterales > Shewanellaceae > Ferrimonas > Ferrimonas balearica_B. The sequence continues at coordinate 699,966 of NZ_JAHVHV010000001.1, read as the reverse complement.
GGCGCTGGAAGCGGACATCGTGCTGGACCTGCACACCGGCCCCATCAGCGACCGCCACCTCTACGTCCCCGAGTACGCCCGCGCCCGGGCCCACCACTTCAATATCCCCCTCAATATCCTGATGCCCAGCGATTTCGGCGGCGCCCTGGATGAGGCCCATTTCAGCCCCTGGTGGCAGCTGAGTCAGCGCTTCGCCGAGCTCGGCCGCACCCTGGAGGTGCTGGTGGACGCCTTTACCCTGGAGCTGGGCCCCCAGGAGCACCTGGACCCGGCCCAGGCCGGGCGCGACGCCCTGGGCATCGGCCGCTACCTGGAGGTGATGGGTTGCTGGCCCGAGGGCACTCACCAGGTGGAAGAGGAGATCCAGCACGCCTGCCAGCTTGCTGATTACAAGGCGCTCTACAGCCCCTGCGGTGGCCAGATTGAGTACCTGGCCCCCCTGGGCCAGCCGGTGAAGGCCGGGGTGCCGGTAGCAAGGATCTGGCACTACGAGCGCCTGGGCCAGGACAAGCCGATGTTCACCGAGGTCAGCCTGCCCTGTGACGCCATCCCGGTACTGCACTTCGCCTCCGCCAACGTCCAGGAGGGCACCGAGCTCTACAAGTTCCTGACCCACACCTTCGCGCTGTAAGCGGCCCCCAATGAAAACGCCCGGTACTGTGCCGGGCGTTGTCGGTTCTGGGCTCTGGTGCTAGAAACGATAGCCGGTGGAGAGGAACACCGACTCCCGATCCCCCAGGCCCCCCTCCAGGATGAACTCCCAGCGCCGGTCGTAGACGTACATGGCGCCAATCAGCCCGTTCCAGGGTTCCACCAGATGCTGGCGCACCTCGAAACGGCCGTTGGGGGCCACGGTTTCCAGCAGCTCACCCAGTTGGCCGCCCAGGCCCAGGTTGGACAGACTGCCCTGGAACAGCTGGTCGACATCCTGGTACATGGCGCCCACCCAAAGGCGGTACTCGTGCACACCGTCGGGCCAGCGATAGCCCACCCGGGGCGCCGCCACAAAGGCCTCGATCTCCCCATCGATGATGTTGAGATCGGTGAAGGTGTAGTTGGTGTCGATGGCGGCAAACCAGTTGCCGATCCCGTAGGCCAGGGTGGCCCCGCCGCCGAAGGTGGTGCCGTTAAAATCCAGCGGGAAGTCGATGGGGTTCACCGGCAGTGGTGCGCCGGCGACAAAGGCGTCCACCTGGGCTTCACTGGTCCCCTCGGTGTAGCCCACCAGAGCGTAGAGGTTTAAAAAGGGGAACAGCCACATGTCCGCCCTTAGGGTGTAGGTCTGGGAGTCCTGCTCGGCCATGTCCCCCTGCACCGCCACCAGTTGTTGCAGCACTCCGGTGGGGTCGGTCAGCTTGATGTCGTCGATGATGAGCGGCTGGTCGATGTGCATGGCGCTCAAGGTCACCCCGAAAGGACGGGGCAGCTCGTATCCCCGCGCTTCCGCCTCGGCGCCCCAGATGGGAAAGGTGCTTTGACCTAACGCCGCCCACGGCAGCACCGCCAACATCGCCGCCAAACCCTGTCGATGCATAGGTTTCATCGCCCACTCCCGCAATTATGCTCTTAGGTCATAATCTTAGACGCAGATTTCGGCCCCTGCGTAGTCGGCGTGAGGCGGATTCAGGCCACCACCATGTAGAAGAGGCAGTCGGACAGGGCGATGGTGGGGTTGGTGGTGATCATAAACAGCTTACTGTCCTTGGCCAGGCGCAGTTCGTTGCCGGCCTGGTAGAACAGGCTCTCCACCGGCGGTCGGCCCAGGCCGTCGGACAGCGCCAGGGCCGCCAGCCCCCGCTCCCCCAGCCAACCCAGCGGACTGTGGGCCGGTAGCCAGCCGAAGTTCAGCCGCTCGATGTCCGGTGGCAGGGTGAGATCCGCGCCAAACACCGGCTCGGCCCGGTAACGGATCTTGCCCGCCGGCATCAGCTGCACCCGGATGGGATCGTACAAACAGTCCAGCTGCCAGGTGGCCGGCTGCTCGGTGAGCACCGAGTCCAGGGCCATAAAGCGGGTGAGCCCCGCGCGGGCCACCTCGTCGGAGGCGGGATCCAGGGCCCCGCCGCACTCAATGGTGACGATGGGGGTGGTGGGGGTGGTCAGCTCCATCAGGGCCCCCAGGCGCACCCGGGTGCGCAGCATCCGCTCGGTAAAGAGCCCGGAGAGGGCGCGGTGGGCCTCGGTGTCGGCGATGGTAACGGCGAAGCTGGGGCCACTGCCGGAGGTGTTGTGCAGATCCACCACCGCCTCGGGGGCCAGCTCGGCGATGCGCTCGGCGATGGCGGCGGTCAGCTGGTAGGCCTCCCCGGCACCGGCACGACCAAAACAGCGGTTCATGTCCGGTTGGCCCGGTCGGTGGCGGTGAACAAAGCCCCCTTCGAACAGTGCCGCGTCCAGGTTGGCCAGGCAGAAGTGGGTGGTGACGGCGCATTGGGGTGGCTCCGCCCACAACTGCCACAGCGCCCGCACGCCGGAGGGTTCATTGCCGTGCAGCAGGGTGACCACCACCCGGTGACGGTCCGGCTCTCGGCCCGGGAGGGTCAACCAGGCGGGCCCGGGCAGCTGGCCCAGCCAGTCCATCAGGCCGCGCTGGCGCTGCTCGACGCTGGGCAGGGGCACCGAGTGCAGCCTCATGCGGGCACCGCCCATTGGGCCACCGGCACCCCGCTGTCACTGTGCTCCCGGTAAAGGCCAAACAGGGTAGCCAGGGCTTGGGGACGGGCGTGGCGTCGCTCCAACGCCCGCAGGGTGGCCAGCTGCCACAGGGCGCCATTTTGATTCCGGGCCACCCGCTCGCGGATCACCCCCATCAGGTGCGCCGCCTCGGTCGTGTCGATCCCCAGGCCCACCAGCGCCGTCTCCGCCCGGTCCACCAGCTCCGGCAGCAGCGTCCGTACCGGCGCTTCCACCAGGTGACCCTGGGCATCGGGCCAGAGCAGCTCGGCATGGAGGCCGTGCTGGGCCGCCCGGTAAAAGTTGTACTCGGCAAACTCAAACGGCAGGGTGTCCATCAGCTGTTCCAGCTGGGGCATCAGCGCCTGGGCCAGCCCCAGGGCCAGGGCGGCGTTGGCCAGCATGTCCACCGTGGTGGGGCCCGCCGGCAGGCTGCGCAGCTCGATGCGCAGATGACCGCCAGCCGCATCGTCGTAAATAGCCCGATTCCAGCTCCAGATGGTGCCCTGGTGCAGACGCAGCGCCGACAGCGCCGGCCCACGACCGACCCCATCGTCTTCTCCCTCCGACTGACACTCCGGCAGCAGCACCGGTTGCAGGCTCACCCCCTGGCGAAACAGCTCCAGGGCGCTGTGGCGCACGTACCCCTTGCCGAAGGAGACCCGGGCCGGAGGCTGCCAGTTCATCTGGCACAGGTTGCGGCAGTCGATGGACTGCTTGAACAGGGGAATGCGGGTCTCGTGCCAGAGTCGGCGCCCCAGAAACAGCGGCGAGTTGGCCCCCAGGGCCAGGACAAAGGCGGCGCCTATTTGGATGGCGTTGTACCAGGGGGCAAACTCCTCGGGGTTGACCCGGATGTGGAGCTGAAAGGAGGTGTTGGCCCCCTCCAGAGTCATGTCATCGGCGCTCATCACCAGTCGGTCCGGCCCGGCGATGCAGATCTGGAAGGGCCCGCTGCGGGCCTCGGAGAGGATGCGGGTCAGGGCGTGGTAGCGGGGCAGATCCGTCATCGAGGCCAGGCCGAAGTCGTCTTCGGTGAGGGTGGGCAGGATCCCGATGGGGGTGATCGCCACCCCCATGGGCTGTGCCAGACGCCGCAGGCTGGCCAGGCGCGCGTCGATGGTGCGGGCCAGCCAGGAGAAGGGTTGGCCGGCAAACTGGGTGTAGGGGCAGTTGTATTCCAGGTTGAAGCGGTTGAGTTCCGGGGTGAGGTGGGGGTCATCGGCGGCGGCCAGCACATCGAGATTGCGCCGGGCGGGGCGGTGCTGGGGATCGGTGAGGTACAGCTCCAGCTCCGCCCCCAGGGTTCGGGGGCCCTGGCCCCATCCCGGGGTGGCCAGCAGCCCCTCCAAGGTGGTGAGATCCTGCTGCAAACGCTCGGCAAAACGACGATGATCCCGGGCGTTGAAGGAGGTCTGGTTGATGGACTGTCCCATGGCCTCTCCTGTTCGACGGTGAGCTCAGTGCTGCGCCTGCCACTCCTTGGCGTGATGATTTCAGTCTAGGAGGTGGGCCGGGTATCGCCTTGTTCGAGGTCAAAAAAACGGCGACCCTTGGGTCGCCGTCTTAGTGATAACTTGGCTCAGATCCCCTCGCGGAGGAAGTTCTGGTCCATGGTGTCGCAGGGATGGTCGCACTCCGGCCGGCCGACGATCTTGGCGGGCACCCCGACTACGGTCACGTGGGGAGGCACCGGGTTGACCACCACGGAGCCGGCGCCAATCTTGGCGCCCTCCCCCACCTCGATGTTGCCCAGCACCTTGGCCCCGGCACCGATCATCACGCCGCTGCGCACCTTGGGGTGACGGTCGCCGGACTCGTTACCGGTGCCCCCCAGGGTCACGGACTGGAGGATGGAGACGTTGTCCTCAATGACCGCCGTCTCCCCCACCACGATGCCGGTGGCGTGGTCGAACATCACCCCTTTGCCGATCTGGGCTGCCGGGTGAATGTCCACGCCGTAGACCTGGGAGTTGCGGCTTTGCAGGAACAGCGCCAGCTCTTCGCGGCTGCTGTGCCAGAGGTGATGGGCCAGGCGATGGGTCTGGATGGACTGGAACCCTTTAAGGTTCAGCAGCACCGTCAGGAAGGTTTTCACCGCCGGGTCACGCTGGAACACCGCTTCGATGTCGTGAGAGGCAAAATCGATGATGCTGGGGTCCGTGGTGTACGCCTCTTCGAGCAACTCCCGCAGCACCATGGAGGGCATCACCTCGTCCGCCATGCGGTTGGAGAGTATGAAGCTCAAGGCCCCTCCCAGGCTGCGATGGCTGAGGATGCAGGTGTGGACGTAACTGGTCAGCAGGGGCTCTGTGCGGGTGATCACCTCCGCTTCACTGCGCAGTTGGTCCCAAACCCGATGTTTCATTTGCACTCTCCGTAATTCGCTTATCACTCCCTATAGTAAGGGAAACAAGCATTCCTATTGCAGTTTTTATTAACAAGAAATGGTTGGGGCTTATGCTTTTTTTGCAGAAACGTGACCCCGTCCATAACGCACGACGGAGCGCGAAAATCGCGCTCCGTCGGTCACTTGAGTGGGCCTGAGGGCCCGAAAATCACACCGCGTGGCGGAAGCACACCTTGAGGTGGGTGCCGATCGCCTTGAGCACTCGGCTGCGGTCGATGATGCCAATCACCCGCTCGGCTTCCACCACCGGGTAGACCTTGGGCTTTTGCCCCAGCATCAGCTCCGCCAGACTCAACACCGAATCCTCCGGGCCCACCGACAGCACGTCGGTGCGCATCACGTCGGACACCTTGGCGGTGAGATCGCAGTGATAGGAGTTTTCCAGCAGCTTGGCCAGGCACTCCTGCTCCGAGATGAACCCCAACAGGCGGTTCTCCTCATCCACCACCGGCGCCCCCAGCTGCCCTTTCTCCAGCAGCAGTTCCACCGCTGAAGACAGTGGCGTGGCAGGCGTCAGCTTGACCGGGTGTCGCTCCATGTAATCAATGACTTTGACCGATTCCATCCATAACCCCCTAAGTAACGTGGCAGTCCCCTTAAAGGTAGCCCCAGGCCCCATCGCTGTCCTCCCTTTAAAACCGATTGCGCTGACCGGTGCTGTACAGGGTAACCTCGCGATGAGCCCGAAACGGAAAAGGGCCGTCGATGACGGCCCTTGGTGGAAGGTGCGCAAGGTTAGCCCTTACTGCGCGCGGATCTCCCACACCGTCAGCGAGCCGCTCACCTCGTTGCCCACCAGCAGCAGCGGCTGACCGGTGGGGCTGTCGGCGTCGGCCACGAACACCAGGCTCTCCGGGGCCAGATCCCCGATGCCGTCCTCGGCGGTGAGGCCTTCGGTCAGGTCACGGTTGATGACGTAGGTTTCAAAGGCGCTGTTGTAGGGGTTGGTGACGTCGTACACCATGATGCCGCCCATCCGCTCCAGGCCGACAAAGGCGTAGGTCTTCTCCCCCACCTGACCCACAGTCAGCGCCTCGGGCTCGGCGCCCTTGTTCTCGGAGCGGGAGTCGCCCTCGTTCTCGTCGTCACCGTTATTGAACGCGTCGCCGTGGAGGGCGGCGGTGATGCGCTCAATCTCGTCACCGGAGTCGAACACCACCAGGCCGTTCTGATCCCAAATGGTGAAGGAGCGGGCACCGTAGGCGTAGGCCTGCGCGTATTCGCCATCGACGTTGGCCCCCAGGGCGGCGGTCACACGCAGGCCGTCGATCTCCCCGCCCAGCTGCAACGCCTCCAGGGGCGAGCCAGCCACGGCGGGCAGGTCCTTGAGTTTCACCTCGTCGGTGTAGGAGAGGCAGCCGTCGTCCTCGTCGTAGTCCTGGCCACCGGCAGCGACACAGGCCGCTTCGTCGGCCACATCGAAAAAGTACTCCCGGGCGTCCCCTTCGTTGGCAGTCACCAAAAAAGGCGCGCCGTTCCAGGTGAAGGAGGCGATGGTGTCCGGCATGTACACGCCGTAGAGACCCTCGTACTGGCCGAAGCTGACCTGGCCATCCTCGTTGCCATCGAAGTGCAGACCGGACCAGTCCTTAAAGCCCAGCCCCATCAGCTGAACGCTGTTGTCACTCAGGTCCACCACCGCCAGGCCGTTGTTCTCCTGCAACGTCACGTAGGCCATGGTGTTGGTGGCGGTGATGTACTCCGGCTCCAGATCCTGGGCCACCGTGGTGGTGATGAGCTTGCCGTTGAGGGTGCGACCGGCGGGGTTGGGGAAGTGCATCCCCTTGGCTTCCAGCTCGGCTTGCCTGCCATTGAAGGCGGCAAAGCCAATCAAGGTGGCGTTGTCAGCCGGTACGCCGTCGGTGACGGCGATCACCGCGATGGCCCCTTCCGGGTCGTTGCCGTAGTCGCCGCTGGGCTCGCCCTCATTGGCCACCAGCACCTTGCTGCCATCGGGGGTGAAGGTCACCATGTCCGGCAGGTTGCCCACTTCCACGGCGCTCAGGAAGGTCGGAGTGGCGGCGTCCAGGCCGGTGTAGAAAACGATGAACCCGTTGTCCGCCTGGCGGTCCGCCTCGATGGCCACGGCCATCAGATCGCCGTGGATGGCGATGCTGTTGGCGCCGCCCAGGGCCACGCCGTCCGCCTCGGTGGGCAGGGTCAGTGCGGTGGCGGTCAGGTTGGTGTCGCTGATGGGGGCCGAGAGCGCCTCGGAGCTGAGACCGGAGGCGTCGACCATCTCAACGGTGTCGTCGGAGCTGTTGATGGCGTAGATGGTCTGGGTGGCCGCGTGGTACTGGAGAATCTCCGCCGCGCCCTCGGCGTTCAGCACGATTCGACCAATGGGGCTCAGGGCGATGCCGGATACGGCGTCCTGACCGGGTGCGCCGTCGACGCCGTTCAGCCCGTCCTGGCCATCCACGCCGTCGCGCCCGTCATCCGCGTTACAACCCACCAGGGCCAGGCTCAGCAGCACCGCCGCTGAAGTACCACTTCTTTTAAAGATCATCTCACTTTCCTATGTGAACAGATTGTTATCGCCGACATTCTGTTCACTGGATGTGACTGATCAATGAAGGAAAGTTTTCACTTCTGATGCCAATAACCTGGGTAACCTCGGCGACGGGATCGCTAACCGTACAGCCGCTGCAGCGCGTCCTCGTCCCTATCCAAGAATCCCCTGAGGGCCTGGCGAGCCTGCTCAGGCGTCATGGTTTGGTGACCAAGATTGACGATCCCCGGTTTTTTCACCAGGCCAAACCAAGCGCTCACCTCGCCCGGGTAACGGCACTCTGAGACAAAACGGAGTGAACTATCAGTTTGGTACGCCGATACCCAGATAACCGCCTCGTCCGTTGACCGGATAACCGCCAGCGTCGGCGCGCACTTCTGAAGTTCATTGGCTTTCACCGCCTCCCCGTGCCAGTCAAACGCGTCGAATGCGGCCAAGGCATCTTCGGCGCCTTCGCATGGCCGCTCCTCGAACTCAGAGTGATCGTGATGGGCGTACTGAAAATTGAGCTTCATCGCTGTCTTCCTTGACCGTTGTCGGTACACCAGATTCCCCGGATGGATTGACTCAATGCCAACTGTGGACGCTTTCGGCGATGACCTCAGTGGTTCCACTTATTCCTATCGGGGTTGGGACACGCCTTTTTGATGCTGGCCACCAGTTGGGCTTGCGCTGACGATGGCTCGCCCTCGGCATGCGCCACTTCGTCTATCAGTTTGCCTATGGACTGAGATTGCGCCGGCGAGACTTTGTCATAACAGCGCTCAATCACTTTCTGAGGGCTGCGATAGACGTCGCGGGTCTGGTTCAGCAAATGAACGCTGGCGCTCAGCAGCTCCCGCGCCTGGGTAGCTGATAGATGAAACTCACTCTCAAACAAAGAGAGAATGGTCGACTTTTGCTCTTTGCTCATGTCGCCATCGACCTTCGCAACACACACCATGTAAAGCGCAGCGACATCCATGGGGGAGTCCAGCTTAAAGGCAGGACTTAAGTCATGGTGCACCCGGTATCGGCGTCGGCGATGCCAACTGAACGGATTAAGCCAACCGATGTCCACCCCGTTCTCTTGCAACCGATTCAACAGCACAAGAATGGTCACCACAGTGCCCAATATTCCCAAAATGATATGCATGAAGAGTCCTTTCCATTGTGTTTTATTACCGCCCCTCACGGGCGTTCAAATTAAGCCAGTACCCACAGGGAACCTCTCTCCTTGCCTCCCTGCATACCTCAAAGGTGGTCTGGCGACCGCATCCTAAGCGGTCTTGGCCTCAACCTAATGCAAAGCGAACAAATTTCAAACAGCTGGGATTGGTAGACAGGGATGTCGGGGCCACATTGAGGCAGGCGTTTCTGAAGCGGATTGCCCGCAGCGCCTTCACCGACGAACGCTAAAAAAGCGGGATGGGACTCGATGAGGGCGCTCTGCGTGGGATGGGATGAAAAGAAAGAGCACAATATTGTCAGAGTGATTCGATGCGCCCCGTTAACCAAGGGGTGACGTAGCCCAAAAGACTAATGGCGGCGTCGGAGGAAGCGGTCCCTTAACGGCCGCCGGGCAACCCCGGCAGCCAACAAGAAACGTCTAAACGCCTTACTCCAAGGCCTCCTGCCAGATGGCGATCACCTTGTTGCCTTGGCCATCGATGCTGGCCCGGTACATCCCCCCGGTGTTAAAGGGCATGGCCACCCGGCCCTGGGGGTCAACGGTGATCACCCCACCGGTGCCGCCGACCCCTTTGAGGCGCTCCATGATCACCGTATTGGACGCCGCCTCCAGGGTGACGCCCTGGTATTTCACCCGGGCGCAGATGTCCGCCGCCACGTTGTAGCGGATAAAGTACTCGCCGTGGCCGGTGGCAGAGACGGCGCAGGACTCGTTATCGGCGTAGGTGCCGGCGCCGATCACCGGACTGTCGCCGATGCGGCCCCAGCGTTTGGCCGTCATGCCACCGGTGCTGGTGGCCGCCGCCAGGTTGCCCCCCTGGTCCAGCGCCACGGCACCTACGGTACCCATCTTGAAGGGGGTATCCAGGCGCTCGACCGCCGCCTTGTGATTCACCGCCTCCTGGGCCTCAATCTTGGCTTTGGCGTCTTTGAGACTCCGCAGTCGGCTCTCGGTATCGAAATGGCTGTTGGCCACCTGGGGCAGCCCCTGCTCGGCGGCAAAGGCCTCGGCCCCCGCGCCGGCCAGCATCACATGGGGGGAGTCGGTCATCACGTGGCGGGCCAGGGTGATGGGGTTTTTCACCGTCCGCACCCCGGCCACGGCGCCGGCTTCCAGGGTGGCCCCATCCATGATGGAGGCGTCCAGCTCATGCCCCTCGTCCCAGGTGTACACCGCCCCCACACCGGCGTTGAACAGGGGGGAGTCCTCCAGCACCCGCACTGCCGCCTCCACCGCGTCCAGGGCGGAGTCCCCCCGCTTGAGCACCGCGTAGCCGCTGGTCAGGGCCTCATCCAGCTTGGCCTGCACCGCGGCCCGGGTGTCGGCGGACATCTTGGCCGGATCAATGGTGCCGGCCCCGCCGTGGATCGCCAGGGCAATGGGGGCCGGCTCGGCCAGAACAGAGGCGGAACACAGGGCCAGGGCGGCCAGTACAGGCTTGAGCGTCACGACAGACTCCTTGTGGTGATCGAGGGCAAAAACGACGCCCAGTGTGACACGGATATGACCACCAATTCAGCGGCGGAGAAAAAAAGAGGACAATTCCCTCTCCCCGCTGACTACCTTTCGAATTATCATTACCTTATCCAACCCACCCCCAGCCCAATTCACCGGAGAATTCCGCTTGTTTCGAGCCCTTCCCGTCCTCGTTGCCTTGCTGTGTCTGGCACTGTCCGCACCGGGGGTGTGGGCCCAGGACGCCGATGCGCCGGAGGACAGCGAGGAGCTGGAGTTGGCGCTGGAGGGGCTCAGTGACGGTCTGGCGGAGAAACTGCGTCAACGCCTGCCCCAGTGGCCCCGGGACGCCGAAGCGCGCGCCCACTACCTGGACAACATCGAAGACAAGGCCCGGGAGGCCCTCTGGGCCCTGGGAATGGGGCATGCCGAGGTGGAGTCCAGCCTGGAGCCTTTAGGGGAGCGCTGGGTGCTGACCCTCTCCGCAGCCGCCGCCGGGGCCGCCGAAGACCCGGCCAAGCCCACCCGCCAGCGCCCCCTGCGGGAGGGGCGTCAGCGCTACCGGGCCGATGGCGGCCTGGAGCTCAAAATTGAAGGGGTGCGCGGCCGTTTGGCGGACAACCTTCGGGGCCACCTCTCCCCCCTGCCCACCAACGCGGCGGAGCGGGCCAGTTTCCTGTTCACCGCCGAGGAGAAAGCCCAGGAGGCGATGCAGGCCCTGGGCTACTACCAGGCCAGTTTCGAGTCCAACATCACCCGCACCGAGAAGGACTGGACCCTCTCCCTGGTGGTCGACCGGGGGGAGCCGATGCGCTACCAGCACGTCATTGTGCTGCTGGAGGGGGAGGCGCTGGAGGATCCCGCCTTCGCCGAACGGCTGGATCGCATCGCCATCAAGCCCGGCGACGTGGTGGACCACGGCAAGTACGAGAAGCTGAAAACCGACCTGCTCACCCTGGGCCTGGTGCGGGGCTACTTCGACGGCACCATGAGCCAGAACCGGCTGGAGATCAACCGCGACACCAACGAGGCGGATCTGGTACTGGTGTACAGCAGCGGTCGGCGCTACCGCCTGGGGGAGGTGGATTTCTGGGCCTCGGAGCTGACCCCCGAGCTGCTGGACTCCATGGTGCCCTTCGAGCCGGGCACCCCCTACCACGCCGATCAGATCGGCCGGCTCACCAGCACTTTGCTCGGCTCCGGCTACTTCCGTGACGTGAAGGTGTTGCCCCACCCGGAGCAGGCCGAGGACGGCGTGGTACCCATCGAAGCGGGCCTGTCGCCGCCGCCACGCCACTCCATCGATTTGGGTGTGGGTTACGCCACCGACACCGAGGGCCGGGTCACCATGGCCTGGCGGACGCCGGTGGTGAACCGCTACGGCCACAGTCACGAGTCCAAGCTGGAGGTCTCCAAGGTCAACCCCAAGCTGACCTTCGACTACCGCATCCCCCTGAGCCACCCGATCAACGACAAGCTGGTGTTCAACGCCCTCATTGGGCGCGAGGAGTATGGCGACATCGACACCGACCAGTACCAGGCCAGCATCGGCCGGCGCACCGTGCTCAACAACCGCTGGACCCGCACCTACTCCGCCCGCTTCCTCTACGAGGACTGGACCCAGGGGCCGGAAGATCACAGCGCCAAATACCTGATGCCGGGGATCAGCTTCAGCCGAACCTACCGCCGGGGCCCCACCCTGGACCCCACCGAAGGCCTGCGCCAGTTCTACCTGCTGGAACACGCCGATCCCACCTGGGGCTCGGAGCAGCGGATCACCCGCTTCCGCAGTCAGCTTCGGGCGGTGTACACCCCGGTGGAGCGCCACCGACTGACCGCCCGGGCAGACATCGGCATCAACGTGGTGGACGACAGCGACCTGCTGGAGCTGGCCCCCTCCCTGCGCTTCTTCGCCGGTGGTGACCAGTCGATCCGGGGCTTCAGCTACCAGTCCCTGGGCCCCAAGATCACCGTGCCCGGCGAGGACGGCGAACCGGTGGAACTGCTGGTGGGGGGCCGCTACCTGCTGGTGGGCTCCATCGAGTACCAGTACTACCTCACCCCCACCTGGCGCCTGGCGTTCTTCTTCGACGGCGGTAACGCCTTTGACACCAACGACTCGGAGAACATCGACTTCGAAGCTTCCTTCGGCAGCGGCGTCCACTGGATCTCCCCGGTGGGGCCCATCAAAATTGAGTTGGGGTACGGCTTTACCGAGCCCGACCCCAGTCCCATGCTGCACATCAGTATCGGAGCCGAACTGTGATCCGTCGTCTGCTGCTCATTCTCGCCCTTAGCCCACTGGTGCTCTTGCTGGTGCTGGCGCTGCTGATGGGCACCCCGGTGGGCGCCCGCCTGGTGGCCTGGGTGGCGGACACCGCCGTGCCCGGCCTGGAGCTGACCTACGAGGGCGGCAAGGTCAACACCGGCCTCAGCCTCTCCCAGGTGCGCTTCGAGATGTCCGGCATCCTGGTGGAGGTGGATGAGATCCGCACCGCCTGGCGGCTGCGCTGCCTGCTCCAGCGCCAGGTGTGCGCCGACGAGCTGGACGCCCAGGGCGTGCGGGTGGCCATTGACACCGACCTTATCGGTGCCGACAGCGAACCGTCACCGGAGCCGGAAGAGCCAGCGCCACCGCCCCAGCCCGACGCCGACGGCTACACCGGCATGGGCCTGCCCCTGACCATCCTGGGCCGCCACCTGGACCTGCGGGACATCGACGTGCGGGTCAACGACATGACCTATAAGGCCGAGCGCCTGCTGGCCTCCGCCGAGGTGGGCAATACCCTGATCGCCGTCCAGCAACTGGCGCTGGATGGCGCCGACATCAACATTCCCCTGGGCGACGACGAAGCGGCCGACGAGCCCACCACCACGGACGCGCCCAGCGAGCCGGGCCCGGACCCGGACCCGGCCCCGCCGAGTGCGGACAGTGACGATCCCCTGGCGGACTGGGCCATGGCCAACCTGCCGGAGGTGGACCTGCCCTTCGCCATCGACGTCCGCCAGGCTCAGGCCACCGACGCCCGGGTGCAGGTGGGCTGGATGGATCACCGGGTGGAACACCTGAGTTTCCTCGGCAGCTGGCGCCACACCGAGCTGAGCCTGCCCCGCCTGACGGTACGTCACAACTGGGCCAACCTCGATGGCAGCGTCTGGATGGATTTTCGTGACGGCTACGGCCTGGAGACCGAGCTGGAGGGGGAGGTGCGAAAGCTCTACTGGCTGCCGGAGCTGGATGGCCACAGGGTGCGGGTGACGGCCCACAACCGGCTGACGGACCTGCGCTTCACCCTGCACAGCCAGGGGCTGCTCAGCGGCGAACTGGACGGCCGCATCCAGCTTGGGCTGCCCACCCTGCCCTTCGAGCTCAGCCTGGACGCCGACGCCCTGCAGTGGCCCTTGAATGACGCCCCCGAGTACCAGGCCCAGGACGTGGTGTTGCGCGCCCAGGGCGATCTGGACCACCAGGAGGCCACCCTCAGCGGTAAGGCCCGGGCACTGGATTACCCCAAGGGCGCGGTCAACCTGGCGTTGACCCACCTACCGGGCCACCTGAGCGTCACCCAGGCGGAGCTGGACGGCGAGATGGGCTGGGCCTCGGTGACCGGCGAGCTGGAGTACGGCGAGCGTCTGGCCTGGCAGGCCAAGGTGGAAGCCAAGGCACTGGATCTCTCCAGCCTGCACCCGGAGCTCAGCCTGCAGTTGGATGGCCAGGCGGTCAGTGGCGGCCACTACGATGCCGACAGCTGGGCCATCGACATCGACGATGCCGATCTTAATGGCGAGCTGTGGGGCTACCCCCTGAAGGTGCTGGGCAACCTGGATCTCAACAGCCAGTGGCGCGGCGCCGCGGACAACCTGCAGCTGGCCATCAACCAGACCGAACTGACCCTCGATGGCGGCATTCTCGACGAACAGTGGCAGGTGGACGGTCGATTGGAGGCCGCCGCGCTCAGCCGCTGGCTGCCGGAGCTGACCGGCCGGGCCAGCGCCGATCTGACGGTGCGCGGCACCCCGGGGGCGCCCAGGATCACCCTGGCCCTGGACGCCCGCCAGCCCGGCTACGGCGATTACCGCACCAGCACTTTGGATCTCGACCTGGACTACTACCCCCGGCAAAACCACCGCTTCGAGCTGGCGATGGAGAGCGGCAACCTGGACCTGGCCGGCACCGCCCTGGGCCCCATCCAGGCCCAGGGTCGGGGCGATCTGGGCCGCCAGGATCTGGACATCGAGCTGACCGGCGAATTGGGGGCCCGGCTGGCCCTGGGGGGCAACTACTACCAGGACAAGGGCCGCTGGCGCGGTGCCCTGCTCAGCGGCGCCATCACCACCCCCTATGGCCAGTGGGAAACCGATCTCCCCGCCCTACTGGAGTTCTCCCAGCCCGACAGTGCCCTGGTGCTGGGAGCCCACTGCTGGCAGGGGGCCGGGGTGGATCTCTGCCTGCAGGGCCCGGCGCTCATTGGCCCCAAGGGCGCCCTGGCCCTGACCCTGGACGCCAAGGTGCGCGAGGCGCTTCAGCCCATCCTGCCCCAGCGCCTGCGGCCGCGCAGCCGGATCACCGGCCAGGCCCACGTCAGCTGGATGCCCGGCCAACTGCCGCTGCTGCAGGCCCAGTTCCAGGACCGGGACGGCAGCCTGGTGCTGCGCCGGGGCGGCGGTTTGCCCAACAGCCGCATCGAGTGGCAAGCGATTGATCTCAACGTCAACCTGGGGCCCGAGGGGCTGTTGCTGGACCTCCAGACCCAGATTGATGACGCCCGCCAGATCGGCCTGGATCTCAAGCTGGGCCCCGAGGCGCCCTACGCCATGGAGGGGCGCCTGGTCAGCAGCGAGCTGGATCTCTCCCCCTACCTGGCCTGGATCCCCGCCCTGGCGGACGCCCAGGGCTTGCTCAGCGGCGACATCACCCTGGGCGGCACCCTGCAAGCCCCCCAGCTTAACGGCGAACTGGCCCTCAAAGAGGGGCAGATAAAAGCGGTGGCCAACCCCACGGAGCTGGAAAATCTTGAGCTGATCATGACCTTCGAGGGCGATCAGGTGGTGGTGGACGGCGAGGTGCTGATGGGCCAGGGGCGGGCGGATCTCAACGGCACCCTGGGCTGGATCGGCGGCCTCAACGGCACTTTGGATCTGGACGGCGAGCGCCTCTCCATCCTCTACCCGCCCATGGTGGTGCTGGAAGCCTCGCCGGATCTGCAGTTCGTGTTCAGCCCGGAGCTGCTCAAGATCCGCGGCGACATCAAGGTGCCCTCTGGCAGCTTTACCCTCACCAGCCTGCCCGAAGGGGCCGTGGCGGTCTCCGGCGACGTGGTGTACGTGGACAGCCAGACCGAAACCGAGTCCCCCCTGAGCACCCACCTGGATCTCAACGTGGAGCTGGCGGTGCTGGACAACTTCACCGTCCAGGCCCTGGGGCTGACCGGCAAGGTGGGGGGCAACCTGACCCTGCGCCAGCAGCCCGGCCAGCCGCTGCAGGCGTTCGGCGACATGGCGCTCAAGGACGGGGTGTTCCGCGCCTTCGGCCAGCGGCTGACCATCAGCCGGGGCCAGGCCAACTTCAACGGCCCGCCGGCGCTGCCCAACCTGGAGGTGGAGGCGGTGCGGATCATCGAGTCCGAGGACGTCACCGCCGGGGTGCGGGTGACCGGCACCCCTGCCTCACCCCAGATGACCCTGTTCTCCACCCCCGCCATGGAGCAGCAGGAGATCCTCTCCTACATCACCCGGGGCCAGGGGCTGAACAGCTCCGACGGCGGCAGCGCCCTCTTTGCCTCCGCGGCACTGGGCCTGGGGGTCAACACCACCCAGGGGGTGTTCACCACCATCGGTGAGGGGCTGGGCTTTAAGAACGTCACCCTGGACACCGAGAGCGACGGCGAGGACACCCAGGTGACCATCAGCGGCTACCTGGGGGAGCGGTTGTTCCTCAAATACGGGGTGGGGGTGTTCGGCGAGAGCATCAACGAACTGACGGTGCGCTACTACCTGCTGCAGGCCCTTTGGCTGGAGGCGGTGTCGGCCATGGCGGAAACCACCGAGCAGTCCCTGGACATCTACTACTCCTTCGACATCGACTGAGTCCGAGACACCTCAGGCCAGGAACTGGCCGATATTGACTCCCGCCAGCAGCAGGATCGCCAGCCAGGTGGCGCTGGTGCCGGTGAAGCGGCCCAGGTGGTAACCACCGCGGCCGGCGGTCAGCCCCCAGGGGTGGAGCAGACGCCCCACCAGGAACAGGGCGCCGCCCAGGTGCAACACCCAGTGGGGCGCCCCCCCGGCCTCGGCACAGCCGAGCAGGATAAGGGCGATGGGGGCGTATTCGATGAGGTTGGCGTGCACCCGGATCCGCAGGCGCAGGGCCCGGTGGTCCCCGTCACCGATGCCGATCCGCTCCTGCCGGCGGGTCATCACCACCACGGCGGCCAGGGTCAGGATCAACACTCCGGTGAGGGCGGCGTACAGGCCGGTAATGGCAAGCGTCATGAACAATCCTTTGTAATTTAAGCGATTGTCACGAAGCTAACACAGGGAAGAAAGGGCCTCAATTGGCCCGCTTACTGGGATTCGGGCGCCTTGGGCTCCACCGCCTCCGGGGCCAGCGACAGGGGCTCGAACTGAATTTTGCGCACCCACAACAGCCCCACGAAGCTCAGGGCAAAACCCAGCGCCAGCAGGGCGTTGCCGATGTAGCCGTTGAGGTGCAGCAGCACGGTGCTCAACAGCGCACCGATGGGCAGAAGATGCTTGGTGGCCTGCTGACGGTACTCCCCCATTCGCTGGGTCAGGGCGCCCCGCTCCCCCTCGGCAACCGCCAGCTTGGCGCCGCAGCCCTGACAGGGCCACTGCTGAGATTTCATCAACTCGGCAAAGCTCTGGGCGTTCATCTCGACGCGCTGGTCACAGGCGGGGCAATGGTAGTGGATCCCGGGTTTCATCGGCGGTCCTATCTGGCTAAAACGGAGGCTGGCCCGTACCTTACCCAGCCTAGCCCATGGGGAGCAAGCCTAGGGGTTGCCAGTTGCGATCGCCGCCCACTCCCGGCGCATCATGCCGTAGACCCGGTGATCCAGGCATTGGCCGTTGACCACCTCCGCCCGGCGCAGGGTGCCCTCAAGGGTGAAGCCCAGGCGTTCGGCCACCGCCCGGCTGCGCAGGTTGCCCTCGGCGCAGCGCAGCTCCACCTTCTCCAGCGCCAGGGCCTGGAAGCCGTAATCGATGATCCCCCGGGCACTGCGGGTCACCAGCCCCCGCCCCTGGTGGGGCTGGGCCACCCAGTAACCCAGCACCCCCACCCGGCGGGCCGGATCCAGCCCCCGCAAGTCCATCATCCCCACCAGATCCTCCTTGTAGATCAGGCCGCAGGTCAGGGTCTGCCCCTCACCGTACTCCTTGAGGGCCTGGCAGATGTACTGGCGGCTGTCCTCCTGCTGCTGCACCGCGCCGGGCCAGGAGAGGAAGCGGCTGAGATGGTCACGGTTGGCCAGCACCAGCTCGAACAGGTGTGGGGTGTGCTCGGGGCCCAGCAGGGCCAGCTTGAGATCGGACTCGATGGGGAGGGTAAACATGAGCTCTTCCTTGAACAACGACAACGAGTTAGCTCGGTTATAACACCGGGGCGTCGGGAACACCACCGGGCCGGTGGGATCCCACATCGAGGGGGATCCAGCGCACAAAAACTTTGTGATAGCGCTGGCATCCTGGGCCAAACGTGCGACCCTAGTGGCAACGACGCCAACAAACGCCAACCATGAAAGAAAAGCTGACCAAACACGACGAGAAGCGGCTGAGCCAGACCCTGGCCGAGGTCGCGCAACAGGGAGGCATGGACCTGCTCCAGGCCAAGGGTTTCCTGGCCCACCTGCACTGCCACCCCCGCACCCTGGATCCCGCCGGCTGGAGCAGCGCCATCGCCGGCGTTGAGCCGGAAAAGGAGTACTGGCCCTTCGAGGCCAAGGTCATGGAGCAGCTGTTCACCCTGTTCAACCAGCTCCACGACGAGGTGCACCAGAAGCAGCGCCTGATGCCCAAGGAGATGGCCGAGCACCTGACGGCGCTGAACGAGCGTTCCGTGCCCCAGCCCCTGCGTCACTGGCTGGCGGGCTTTATGACCGGTTTTGTGTTCCTCAAGGAGCCCTGGCAGGAGCTGCTCAGCGACGAGCAGTTCGAAGAGGTGGAGTCCTGCGCCAGCCTGCTGGGCTACGTGGCCACCCTGGGCAGCGAAGAGGAGCACGCCCTGGCCTGGCGCGAGGGGGCGGATCCCGAGCCGCAACAGTTGATTGAAGCGGTGAACGAGGCACTGGCGTACATGCACGGCTGGTCGCAGATCCAACTGGACGACGAGGGCGAGCTGGCCCCGGTCCAGTCCGCCCACTGAGGCGATAGCGCAAGTAACGGGGCCCTGGGGCCCCGTTTTTTATGGCTGGTGCTCAGGCTTCGGCCTGGGCGGTCAATTTGGCCTGAATGAACTCGCTGTGGCTGACGTAAAGCAGGTCCGCGACCTTGCGGATGATCCCCTCCTCCTCGGGATCCAGGGTGCCGTCGGCAAAAGCCACCCGCCACAGCCCCTGAATCAGGGCCAGTTTCTGCTCGTGGCTGAGGTTTTTCTTGGCCACCGAGGTGAAGGCGAAGAGATCTGAGGCCTCCTCGCTGGCTTCCAGGGCCTGATCAAACAACAGCGTCAACTCCCGCTCGGAGAGCTGGAACCCCTCCTGCAGCAGGTGCCAGATGGCCGCCTTCTCCTCCGGGCTGTGGGCCCCGTCGGAGCGGGAAACCTCCAGCAGCAGGGCTGCGCAGGCCAACCGGGCGTCCATTTCACTCTGTTTGAGGGGGGAGCTGTGCTCGGAGCCGAGCAGGCGCCGCAATCGGGTCAGGATCATCACCCTCTCCATTTTCACTAATCAGAAGATAAGGTTAGCCCGACCCAAACCAAAAAAGGCACCCAGAGGGTGCCTTTTTTGTTACAAGCTGGCGATTAAACGCGCTTAAAGTCGATGTGAGTGACTTTGGGCTTGAAGGGGTGACGCTGCATGGCCTGGGCCTTCACTTTCTGCTCTTTACCGTCGATGACGATGGTCAGCTCTTCGGTGTAGAAAGCGTCTTCTTCCTGGGCGTGCAGGATCTTGTCGTGGTCCAGCTCGATGGAGACCGGCTCAGCGTCGCCACCATAGATGATGGCAGGGATCAGACCAGCGTGACGCAGGCGGCGGCTCGCACCTTTCCCCGCGTCGGTGCGGACTTTGGCTTCAATTACGATAGACATAGGTAAAACCTCTAAAATACAAATAAAAGATGCCGACGTTTGCGACCAACGTCGGCACTTTGCTGTAAAAGCCGGCGGATTCTATCACAGGGCCAAAGCCGCCAACAAGGTAAAACCGGGGTTTTTACCAGCGACGCACTGGACCGGTGTCGACATGGACGAAACCGGACCTCGGGTAGTAGCCCACGCCGCCGGTTTGCAGCTCCAGCGCCGCCTGGCGCACCTTGGCCAGCTCCAGCCCCGGCATGGCAATGTCCACCGCCATCGCCTTGGTGTGGAAGCTCTTCTTCGCCACCCCACCGGAGCGGGCGGCCAGCATCTGGTTGGTTTTCATGCTGCGGTAGCCGGAGATGATGTGGATCTCCTTGTTGTAATCCAGCTTCTGGGACAGCTGGTAGAGCAGCTCATAGAGGCCGCGGTCCATGGGCGCCACTTCATCGGCGCGGTGGTCCCGCAAAATGGTGTCCAGCTGGCTCAGGCCATCCTGGTGATAGTCGCCGTCACCCCAGAAATCACTGGCGGTACGTTCGCCGGTGTGGCGGTTGTAGAAGCGGAGGGACTTGGCCTGTGCGGCCGGGTTTTGTCGGCTGGCGTGGGCCACGGAGGGGATCCCCGCCAGGAGCAACGTCGCGCCGGCTCCGCCGAGCAGACGACGCCGCAGCGTACAGATTTCAGACATGATAACCCCGGAAAGCTCATTCGTTCTTGCCGGAAGGGTGGGTCCCCTCCCAGTCCTTTGGAGGCCACCCTACCGATGTTTTTTTGAGCGCTCAAGGTTTTTTTTCTGCCAAAGCAGGCCCTGACAGAAGCTTATTCTGGTAAGTCCCTCAATTTCTTGATGGAACAGTTTGAGTGGCTGACACTCCGGCCAGCTGAGGGTTGCGCGGCAGGTCCAGATCGTAGATGTCATCCCGGTAGTGGGGACGGCCCGACTCCATCCAGGCGCTCCAGTACACCAAATAGACATCCAGCGGCCGGCCCAGCTTGAGCCAACGCGGCTGACCGCTGCCCAGGTAACGCTGGATGGGGCGGTAACTGACGTCCTCCTGCAGCAGCAGGTTGGCCAGCAGATCTGCGTCCTCCACCCGCACGCAACCGGAGGAGAGCGCGCGGAAGTCGCGGTCAAACAGCCGCTTTTTCGGCGTGTCGTGGAGGTAGATGGCCCGGCTGTTGGCCAGGTGGAACTTGTAGCGGCCCAGGGCGTTATGGTCCCCCGGGGTTTGACGCAGGCGGTAGGGGAAGCCCTCGTAGGCCAGGCGGGAGAGCTCATCGGCGGAGAGCAGCATCACCCGGTCTTCGTAATCGAGCACCTCGAAGCGGTTTTGCGCCACGTAGCGGCCGTCCACCAGGATCTTGGGCAGCAGGTCCTTGTGCAGGATGGAGCGCGGCACGTTCCAGGTGGGGTTCACCACCACGCTGCGCAGCTGGCTGTGCATCCGCGGAGTACGCCGGCTGGGCATCCCCACCACCACCCGGGCGCGGAAGCGGGCCTCCCCCTCCACCACCCAGTGCAGCCGGTAATCCGGGATATTGACCAGCAGGTAGTTACTGGCAAAGAAGTGGCGGTCGTGGGCCTGACGCACCATGGCCCGGGCCAGCAGCCGGCTGCGCTCGGGGTAGGAAAGGGTCAGCCAGCGCCGGGTTTTGGGGCCGATCACCCCATCCGCTGCCAGCCCATGACGGCGCTGAAACTGCTGCACCGCGGCCACCAGACCGTCGTCGTAGCGGTCATCGCCCCCCTGCCCCGGGTAATCCTCCAGCTGATGCAGCAGGGTGCGGATGGCAGGGACCTCGGCGTGGCGCTCACCGGGTTCGATCAGCCCCCACAGCCCCACCTCCGGTTGGCTGCGGCGGGCCAGGTAGCTCAGTCGGTTCACCTGGTTTCGGTAGGCCAGGTAGTCGCCGATCGCCGGCTCCAGGGCCAGCACCCGCTCGTACAGGCGCCCCTCTACCGCATCCCGGGCCAGGCGCGGGGCGATGCCGGGGGCGGGGTTCAGATGAAAGGGGGTGTTGAGCTCCGGCTGGCCGGGAGGACGCAGGTACAGCTCGTCCCAGAACGCCTGGATCAGCAGGTAGGCTTCGGTATGAAGGGCACTGGCAGCGGCGGGCGGATCGGCCTTATCGGCCAACCGGTCACTGAGCTGGGCAAAACGGGGATCCAGATCCGCTGCCGCCAGGAGCGCCAACTGTTCCCTTAATTCCTCTGCCGCCTGTTCCTGGCGTGGGTCAGCAAACCACAGTGGCAGTCGCTCCGCTCCCGCCCAGGCCCCGCTACAACATAAAAGCAGGATCAAAGCACACAGGCGCATTCGGACAACGACTCCAACATCTTATTGCTTTGAGTATGGCAGGACAGACCGCAACAGGGCGACCAAATTGCCCGGGGAATGAAGGTGATCCGTTGATAGAACGGCACAACGCCCGGACCGGGCCGGGCGTTGTGTCTGAGGGGGGCTCAGAGGCTGAGCTTCTCCTGAAGGAAAGCGAACCAGGGCTCGGCCGCGTCGCGGTCATAGCGTGCGGCCTGCTCCGCCCGGGCCAGGGCCTCGGCGTACTGACCCATCTGGTAGTAGGCGCGCACCGCCATCATCTCTACCCGGGCGCGGTCCTCGCGTTCAAGACGCAGCTCGTCCAGCTGGGGCAGCAGGGCCACCGCCTGCTCGTAGTCCGATTGCATCACCCGCACCTCGAACTGGTTGACCCGGTATTTGGGGTTGAGCTTGGCCGCCGCGCCCCAGGCCGCCTGGGCCTGGGCCCACTCCCGGGCCTGCTGCCAATAGCGGGCCAGCTGGACCCGGTTGGCTTCGTCATCCGGCAGGGTCTGGCCCAGTTGATCGGCCATCAGACGGGCCGCCAGCTCCGGCAACTGTCGATTGGCAAACAGCTGGACCAGCGAGCGGTAATCGCCCTCGCTGGCCAGCAGCCCCTGCTGCTGGGCCAGGGCCAGGGTGCGCAGGGCCCCCTCCTGATCCGCCAGGCGCAACTGGATGCTGGCCCGCTGACGCCACCAGCTCAGCTGGTCCGGCGCCAAATCGATGAGCGCCTGGGTCACCCTAAGGGCCTGGGGCCACTGCTCAAGCTGCTGGTGGGCACTGAGCATCATCTGGTAGGGCGCCACCGCCGGCTCCAGGGCCACCGAGGCCTTGGCGGCGGGCACCACCTCAGCCCACTGCTCAAGCTGGAAATGGCTCTGAGCAATGCGCAGGTGCAGCTCGGCGGTCACCATCGCTTCGGGGCCGCTGTCGCGGATCCCCTGGTAGTGCCCCAGCGCCTCGGCGAAACGCTCGTTCATCATCAGGATGTCCGCCACCATGCGACGGGTCTGGGCGGCGCTCATCTCGTTGAGCACCCCGGCGGCCAGGGCCTGCTCCAGCTGGGCCAGCGCCTTGTCCGGTTGCTCCGCCGCCCAGTAGAGGCTGCCCAGCAGTCGGGCCACGTAGGCCTGACCCTCGGCATCCCGGGGTTTGAGGGGCTCGAGCAGGGCGATCGCCTCGGCCAGCTTGTCCTGTTCAAACAGGGCCCAGGCGTCCTGGACCTTGTTGGCCATCGCCGGAGTCATGGCGGCCTGGGCCGAGCCAGCCAGCAGGGCCAGGCAGAAGATCAGGGCTCTCATTGGTTCAGCTTAAACTCCAGTTTGGCGGTCTGGCCGGGCTGAGCGACCGGCTGGCCGTCCACCATCTTGGGCTGGTACTTCCAGCGGGCCAGGGCCTGCATCGCCGCCTGGTCAAACAGGCGCACCGGCTCGGACTCCAACACGGAAATTTTCCTCGGTCGGCCCTGCTCGTCGATGGTGAACTCCATCACCACATAACCCTCGGCCCGCATCCGCAGCGCCCGCTGGGGGTAAGCCGGCTCCACCCGGTACAGGGGCATCGCCTGGCGATCGGCGGTGGCCAGCTCGCCCTTGGCCGGCATGGCCACGCTGATGTCACCGGGGCCATCCAGGCTAAGACTGGGCAAGTCCAGCGCCAGCTCCACCGGGGCGGCACTGGCGTTCTCCACCACCTGGGCCTGGGGCAACTCCGGCAGCGGGGGCGGCGGCTCCGGCAGCGCCCGGCTGCGCCGGTTGAGCTGCTCCGGCCGTTCCGCCATCAGCACCGACACCGGGGCGGCGCTGGGCTCACTGGGGGCGCCACCGGGGCCGCCGGTGACCATCAGGGCCATCAGGCTGAACAGCCCGGCGGTGACCGCCAGACCCAGCAGCGCCGCCAGCAGGTAATCCCTCATGGAGTCGGCTCCGCCGCCAGGGCGATATCGGTGATCCCCGCCGCCTTGGCCGCGTCCATCACCTTGACCACTACGCCGTTGAAGGCGCGCTCATCGGCCTGGATCACCAGCGGCGACTCCGGCTGGTCGGCCCGCAGCCGCTCCAGGTTGGCCTGGACCCGCTCGATGTCCACCCGGCGCTGATCGATAAAGATCTCGTTGCGGTTGTTGATCGCCACGAACAGGCCGGCGCCGGCCTGGGAGGCGGCCTGGGCCGCTTCTGGGCGGTTGACCTCGATGCCGGACTCCCGCACGAAGGAGGTGGTCACGATGAAGAAGATCAACATGATGAAAACGATGTCCAGCATCGGGGTGAGGTCCACCTGGGCCTCCTCCTGCTGGGGGACGGGACGTAAGATCCGCATGCTTAATTCTCCCGCGGCAAAGCGTTGGCCAGGCGGTGCAGCGCCCGCTGGCTGTGTTTCTGCAGCCGGGCGTGGACGAAGAGTCCCGCCAGGGCTGCCACCATCCCTGCCATGGTGGGCAGGGTGGCCATGGCGATGCCCGCCGACATCAGCTTGGGGTTGCCGGTGCCCTGGGCGGCCATCACGTCAAAGACGCTGATCATGCCGGTGACCGTGCCCAGCAGCCCCAGCATGGGGCAGATCGCCACCAGGGCCTTGATAAAGTTGAGGTGGGCATTGAGGCCCCGCTCCGCCCGCCCGAGGATCCCCTCGCGGCAGGCCTCAGCGGTCCAGCCGGTGCGGTCGCTGCGGGCCTGCCACTGGGCCTGCCACTGGGCGGCCTGGGCCGGGAAGCGACGCAGCAGGTAGAGGGCCCGCTCCATCATCAGCATCCAGCTGATCAGCACCACCCCCGCCAGGACCCACAGCAGCGGACCGCCGCGGGCCATGAACTGGGCGATCCAGTCCCACCAAAGGGTCATGCCTTGGACTCCCCGTCGGCGTGGGCCGCCACCAGGGCGATGCTCTCTTTCTCCAGCAGGCTGCGGATCACCGTCACCCGGGTGGAGAGCAGGTTATGGGCCAGCAGCAGCGGCATCGCCGCCACCAGGCCCAGCACCGTGGTGATGAGCGCCATGGAGATCCCGCCGGCCATCACCTTGGGATCGCCGTTGCCGTACTGGGTGATCACCTGGAAGGTCTCGATCATCCCGGTGACGGTGCCCAGCAGGCCCAGCATGGGGGCGATGGCCGCCAGCAGCTTGAGCATCGACAGCCCCTTCTCCAGCCCCTGCTGCTCGTTGACGATCGTCTCCAGCAGCTTGAGTTCCAGGGTCTCCAGGTTGTGGTGCTTCTGGGTCTGGTAGACCCCGAGGATCCGGCCCAAGGGGTTGCTGTCCGACGCTTCGGCCTGCTTGAGCTGGCGGTTGATGGCCAGTTGGCTGCGCAGCAGCACCGCGGCGCGCACCAGGGCGATCACCAGGCCGATGGCCAGCAGGGCCAGGATCACCTTGCCCACCAGGCCGCCGTGCTCGATGCGCTGGGCCAGGGTCGGGGTTTGCTGGTACTGGTCCAGCAGCTCGCCCATGGCCGGGTCAACCAGCAGCGCACCGGTGCCGGGCAGGCGGAAGTTGGGCTGGCGGGGGTAGAGAGTGGCCAGGCCGCGCTCGGCGTCCACCTGGGCAAAGCCCTGCTCGCCCACCAGGTTGAAGGGGCCCACCCGCCACAGGGGAGCGTCGCTCATCTGGCCGTCGATTTGCGCCAGGGGCAGGGTCACCGGCGCCACGGTGGCGCTGTCTTCGATGTCCGCCAGCATCAGCGCCGGCAGGGCCTGCAGCTGGGCCAGCTCCGGCAAACGGTCAGCCCGGGCCATCGCCTGGGCCTGTTCGACGCGCTGGGGCGCGGTCAGGGCCAGGGGGCCCCGCTCCAGTTCGGCGGCCAGTTCGCCACCGACCTGACGCACCACGCCGTACACCTCACCCAGGGCACCGGTGGCCAGGGTCAGGTTGGTTTCCTTCTCCGACAGCGCCTTCTCGTTGTCGGCAAAGCGGTCACTGAGCCGGGCCACCTCGGCCTTGAGGGCTGCCAGCTGGGCCTGCTGGGCTTTGAGCTCCGCGGCCACCTCGGCGGCACTGGCCTGGTGGCGCTGCTCACGCTGGGCGTTGTGGGTGGCCTCGCTCGCTCGCACCTCGGCGCTGCGGCTGACCAGATCGGACTCGGCGGTGGCCTGGGCGCTCAGCAGCAGGACACCGGCAAACAGGGCAGATAGGGAGACGCGCATTATTGGATCTCCTGGGTCAGGGGCAGGGTCAGCAGAGCGGGGGCCTGGTGGCCCGCAGCCACCTCGTAGGCCTGGGAGAGCAGACGGGGGCTGACGCCTTCCACACCCTGCCACTGGCCATCGCGCCACAGCCAGTAGCTGCGACCATCCAGGCTGCGGGCCAGCAGGGTCAGGCGACCCAGGTGCAGCAACTGTGCCTCACGGCTCTGGCCATCCAGAGTGAGGGTGTCCCGGTAGAGCCCCAGGCGCCGGCCGTACTCCATCTCGATCTGGTAGGCCTCCAGCAGGCGGCGGAACTTCTCCGCGTCCGCCACGTCGGCCCGGCCCATCATCTGGTTCAGATCCGCCAGGCGGGCTTCCCGCTGGCGCGCCTTCAGGGGCACGTCGTTTTCCACCAGGGTGTCCAGATCCGCCAGCATGCGGTACATCAGGGGCACCAGGCCGGCGCGGGTGTCTTCGATGCCGGCCAGTTGGGTGTCCAGGCTGGTGAGCTCACGCTGCTGATCCGCCACCAGCCGCTCCAGGTGATCCCGGTAGAGGCTGAGGTTGGCGATCTCCTCCCGGACCCGCTCCAGTTCCGCCTGCTGGCTGAGCTGCTGCTCGGTCAGTCGGTTCACCTGGCCCTGGGTATCGCGGGCGGCGTCCTGCAACGCCTGCTGGTTGTGCTCCGCCGTAGGCAGATCGCTGGCTGTCGCCGCGCCGCAAAGCAGCACGCAGGACAGGGCCAAAGCGCGTGATTTCATGATGGACGTTACCCCAAAATGGATTGGTCGATTGGATTCGGTTCCGGATAGTGGCAGGAAAATTCGCCCACCTCAATAGGAATGATTCTCACTTGGAAAACTTAATTGGAAAAAGTGACCTGGCGCAGATCTTGGTCGCACCACGCTGTTAAAAAGGCATGACCAGGATCACGGTTTAATGTGAATGGGCTGTCTACAATTCCCCACAGATTCATGCTCTTCCCACACTGTCTTGTTGGATTAGTCGGCGCCCAAATTTTTTGGAGCGCCGTTTTTTTTTGCCCACTTCCTGGTCGGTCACATCGGTGGGGGCTTGCCTGTCGTGCTCACTGCGGTATAACAGCGCCCTTTTGCCACGGAGCCGACTGTGAATCGCCAACATCTGATCAAACACCTGGCCCAAAACAGCGGGCTGACCCAGGCCCAGAGCAAGCGTGCACTGGCCGCGTTGGAGCAGACCATCGCCCGGGCCCTGTACGAAGGGGAAAGCGTCTACCTGCCGCCGCTGGGGGTGTTCGAGGTGCGCCACCACCTGCCCCGCACCGGCCGCAACCCGCTCACCGGCGCCCCCGTCGAGATCCCCCTGAAGACGGTGCCCGCCTTTAAGCCCTCCGCCCCGCTCAAGCAGGCGGTGGCACAGCAGAACTGACCTTCACCCGAAGCATCACGGCAGGCCGGCCCCCATCGGATTAGGGTGGCCACTGAGCTCGCATACCAAGAAAAAGGAAGTTGCCATGCGCCCTGCCCCCCTGATGTTCCTGACCCTGTTTCTGGCCCTGCCGGCCCAGGCCGACTCACCGCGCACCCACGAGGTGAGCCTGGGGCTCGGCAGTGCCATGGCCGACGGCAGTGAGTCGTTCGACCTGGGCGTGGCCTACGCCCTGGGCTACCGCCACCACTTCAACCCCTACCTGGCGCTGAGCGCCGGCTACGCCTACCACAGTGGCGGCTTCGGCGACTTTCTCTCTTTGGGGTTTCTCAAGGAGTCACTGGATTACTCCGGTGCCCAGTTGGGGGTGCAGGGTCGCCTGCCCCTGACCCACTGGTTCAGCCTCTATGCGGAGGTGGGCGGTCACTACGGCCGGGTGCGCCACACGGTAGCCCGCCCGGGGCAGGAGCGGGTGGATGAGCACTATGGACTTCGCCCCTACGCCGGGGGCGGCGTGGAGTTTCTCATCAAGCAGCAAGTGGGACTGGCGCTGGAGTACCAGTACTTCGAGTTTGCCGAGTCCTTCAGTGGCGAGACGGTGATGTTCCGCTTCGGCTATCGCTTCTAGTCAAAGGGCCCGGTAAGCCGGGGCGATGGCGTCGCGGATGGCGGGATGGTGGTACTTGGGGTCGCAGCCCCAAAGGTCGATCTCCAGGGTCTGACCGAACACGATGGCCAGGGCCAGAGCCTGGAACAGCGGGTCGGGATCGGCGTGACGGTCGTCCACCCACAGTAGGGTGGCATCGCCGCCGCAGTGGTGGGGATCCAGGGGGGTGGGGATCTGCACATAGTGGCGGGCCCCCTGCCCCTCATCGGGCTCGATGATGAGCTGAATGGGCAGTACCGTGGCTCTGTGGGGCGCGGGGCGCTCGCCGGCATCGGCGGTGCCCAGGCTCAACAGGATGACAAACACAGCTACGCGCATCTCGGTCGCCTTGTTGTGGGTTGGTTACCTTCCCAAGGCGGCCAAGGGGCGGGTCAAGTTGAGTCCGACACCAGCAGCACACGATCGACAAAGCGGCGCAGCAGATCGTTGGAGAGCGGCGTCTCCTGGGCCGCGGCCAGCACCTCGCGCAGGTGCGCCTCACCGTCGGTGTAGTGGTGGGCAAACTGGGTCAGGCGCTCGATCAGCACCGCCCGGTTCACCTCCGGGTGAAACTGGGTGGTCCAGAACGGGGCGTCGTCCACCTTGAAGCTGTGGGTGCAGGGCTCGGTATACGCCAGCAGGGTACACCCCTTGGGGACCTGGGTCGCCCGCTCCCGGTGCACCGACACCGCCATAAAGCCGTCGGGCATGTCGTGGTAGAGGGGATCCCTGGCCGCAGCCGGGGCCAGGGAGATGGGCACCGTGCCCATCTCAAAGTCCCGCTCGTCCCGGATCACCTCGCCCCCCAGGGCCCGCACCGCCAGCTGATGGCCAAAGCAGGAGCAAAACACCGGCAGTTTGATGGCGATGCAGTGGCGCAGCAGCGCCATGGCCGGCTCGACGAAGGGGTAACGCTCCGGCTCCAACACGCTGGCCTCGGAGGAGCCCCCCACCAGCAACCCGTCCACCCCCTCGAGCACCTCTGGCCCGAAGCTGGGGGTGTCGAACAGGTTGAGGATGCGGATCTGTGCCGGGTCCAGGCCGCAGAACTGAGTGAAGCTGCGCCACTCCTCGTCCCGGGTCTTGGGGTTGTCACGGATCTGCATCAGCAGCAGGGTCAGGGTCGCCTTGGCCATGGTGCGCTCCTTACTGGGCGGTTTCCAGCATCAGGGCCCGGACGTACTTGACCGGGGCGCTGCCGTAGGAGAGGAAGCGCTCGTGGAAAGCCTTGAGATCAAACTCGCCCCCCTTGACCTGCTTGTAGTCCTCGCGGAAGTCGTAGATCTCCCGAAAACCGGCGTAGTAGGAGGTCAGCTGGACCTGGCTCAGGGTGGCTCGACGCCACTTCTGGGCCGCCTCCTCCTGCTGCTGGAAGGCGCCATTGACCAGGTGATCCATCACGGTGGCCTCGTCGGCCCCCAGCACCTGGATCTCGTAGTCGATGATGGTGTTGGTGATCACCCGCAGGTTCCACTTCCAGTACATCAGCCACAGCTCCATCTCGAAGTCGCCGTAGCCCTCCTCCAGCATCATCCGCTCGGCGTACACCGCCCAACCCTCAACCATGGCGCCGTTGCCAAACAGGGCTTTGACCAGGGAGGGGGACTCGTTGGAGTAGACCAACTGGGTGTAGTGACCGGGGATCGCTTCATGGATGTTGAGGATCTGCAGGATCCAGTGGTTGTACTCCCGCAGGTAGCTTTCCGCCTGCTCATCGGTCATGCCGTCCAGGGGCGTGACGTTGTAGTAGGTGTTGGCTTCCTTGTCGAAGGGGCCCGGGGCGGAGATGGAGGCCCCGGCGAAGCCGCGCATGTAGGGGGGCGTTTCCCGCACCACCAGGGGCTTGTTGGGATCCAGGGTGATGAGATCCTGCTGACGGACAAAGGCCTCCAGCTCGGGGATCTGCGCTTTGACCTCGGCGACAAAGTCCTCCCGCTTCACGTGGCGGGCGGAGAGGTGGTCGATCAGCTGGCGCACCGCCTGCTGGTTGTCGCTGGGCATCGGCTGGCCGGCGAAGTACTTGGGCCAGAGCTGTTCGGTGATGGAGAGCATCTGCTTCTGCGCCTGGGCCCGGTCCGCCAGCGCCTTCTCGTACAGCTGCTTGGCGGTCATGCCGGACTGGATGTCCAGGGCAAACTTCTCCTCGTACAGGGTCTCACCGATGCGGAAGGAGCGGGCCCCTTCGGCCTTGAGCTGACGCTCCAGCTGCTCCAGGTGGCCGACGAAGCTCAAGATCGCCTGACGGGTCTCCAGGTAGCGCTTCTCAAACAGCGCCTTCTCTGCGTCACTGAGGCCGGAGGCACGGGCCTTCTCCAGCATGGTCTCGTTAAACACCGACAGGCCGCCCTGGTTTTGCAGGATCGCCAGCTGGGTGTGCTCCAAGGTGGGATTGTCGATGTTGTCCCGGGCCGCCGCGTAGTAGCGGCCGACGTTGGCCATCCGCCCCAACACCGCCTTGAGGCGGGTGTCCAGTTCGGCGTACTCCTCGTTCATCAGCCGGGCGAAGGGGCCGGCGACGTTGTACTGGGCCGGGTTCCACTGCCAGGCCTTGAAGCGGGTCACCTCCCACTCCATGGAGTCCAGCAGGTTCTCCAGCAGCGCCTTATCGGTGCGGGCGTTGCCGGTCAGGGGCTTGCTGTCGTAGGCGGCGAGGGCCTGTCGCCACTTGGCGACAAAGGCCAGCTGGCGCTGACGGGCCTCGGCATCGGGGATCACCAGCTGGTCGGCATAATCGTAGACCCCACTGTAAAGGGCCCAGGTGGGGGAGAGACGCCAGAGATCGTCGATCATCTGCTGGGAGAGCTGTTGGAACTGCTCCGCCTGGCACTGGGCCAGGCAGGGGGGCGGCTCAACGGCCACGGGTTGGGCGGACTGGCAGGCGGACAGACCCAGGGCAACCAGGCCGGCGACGGCAATTCTTTTCATTGTTTTTTCTTTCCGACAACGTTAAAGGTCACGGAAAGTTAACCATTTTTTATCCCTTGCTGTCAGCCCCGAGACGGCGAAACCCGATTCGGGGCCAGGACAGCTTGGGACGGCGCATCGCCAGCAGCAGCAAAAAGCCCGCCAGATAAAGCGCCGGCTCCCAGTTGCCGGACTTGACCGACCACCAGAAGTGCACCGGGCCCAGGATGGCCACCAGGTAGACCCAGCGGTGCAGCGACTGCCAGCGCCGACCCAGCTTGCGCTGCATCGCCTTGGGCGAGGTGACGGCCAGGGCCAGCAGGATGACAAAGGCCACCATGCCCACGGTGATGTAGGGGCGTTTGAGGATCTCCCCGGCCAGCAGCGACCAGTCCATCAGCAGGTCAAACACCAAGAACGCCCCCAGGTGCAGCGCCGCGTAGGTGAAGCACCAGAGCCCCAGCAGCCGACGCACCCGCATCAGCGCCGGCCAGCGGCGCCAGCGGGCCAGGGGGGAGACCAGCAATGTGGCCGCCAGGGTGTGGAGGATCCCCATGCCGAGGAAGTGGATCAGGTACTGCACCGGATCGCCGCCGGCGGCCCCGGAGTTGACCGCCAGGTAGAGGTACACCAGCGGCAGGCCGCAGGCCAGGTGCAGGGCGGTCTTAAGCGCCAGCAGCGAACGTTTGCCCATCAGTAGTACCTGCTCAGGTTCATGCCCTGGTAGAGGCTGGCCACGTACTCGCCGTAGCCATTGAACGGCTCAGTGGGGATCCGCTTGGCGGAGAGCAGACCGCCGGCACCGATGCGCCGCTCGCTGGCCTGGGACCAGCGGGGGTGGTCCACCGCCGGATTGACGTTGGCGTAGAAGCCGTACTCGTTGGCCGCCAGCAGGTTCCAGGTGGTGGGGGGCTGGCGTTCCGTCAGGCGTATTCTCACAATGGACTTGATGCTCTTAAAGCCGTATTTCCAGGGCACCACCAACCGGATGGGGGCCCCGTTTTGCGGCGGCAGGGTTTTGCCGTAGAGGCCCACGCTGAGCAGGGTAAGCTCGTTCATCGCCTCGTCGATGCGCAGCCCCTCCACGTAGGGGTAATCGATGCCGCCGCCCATAAAGCGGTTGCTCTGTCCCGGCATCTGCTCCGGGTCGTAAAGGGTTTCGAAAGCCACGTACTTGGCCCGGCTGGTGGGCTCGGCCCGCTTGAGCAGCGCCGACAGGGGGAAGCCCAACCAGGGGATCACCATGGACCAGGCCTCGACGCAGCGCAGGCGGTAGATCCGCTCCTCCAGGGGAGCCAGCTCGAACAGGTCGTCGTAATCCAGGGTCATCGGCTTGGCCACCTCCCCCTCGATCACCAGCTGCCAGGGCTGCACCTTAAACGCCTGGGCCCGCTCTGCCGGATCCGTCTTGGCGGTGCCGAACTCGTAGAAGTTGTTGTGGCTTAAGATTTTCTCTTCCGGAGTCAGGGGGCCGTCCAGCACATGGTCAAAACTGCGGTTCTTGGCGTGGGCCAGGGCATGACGCTCGAACACCGCCTTCTCCCGGTCGCCGAACAGAAAATCCAGGGCCCCGGCGTTGGCGGAGGAGCTGAGCAGGGTGCCGGCTCCGACAAAGCCCAGCTGCTTGAGGATCCGCCGACGGTCCTGGAACACCGGCTCCGGCGTCACGTCCTTGTCCGTCAAACCTTGCCACGACGGCGCTACCTTGTTCGTTTTCATGGGGCTTCCTTCATCTTCGAGCGCTGGAGGGGTAGACCCGCACAAGGGCGCCGGCATTTCACCCACGTGCGAGGTTCGATACGAACTAGTACGTGAACCCGTGCCATGCCGATCGCCCCGGCGACCGCTTTTGCAGGCCCGCTGCCAGCAACAAGGCTGCACAGCCTCTGGTCAGTTACCCCCGTCCCCCTTGCCCGCCGGGGTCGCGGGTGACAAGCTGTAAGCGTCCCATATTTAATGAGTTTTGCCATGACATTGCCCCTTTGGATCGCCCTGGGTCTCGGCCTGCCGTTGCTGCTGGCCGTCATCTTCCTGGTGCGCCAGTCCCAACGCCTGAGCCTGTCCCACGCCCAGCAAGCGGAGCGCGACCGCCAACTGGAGGAGCTTCAGGGCCGCCTCAGCGCCAAGGAGCAGGAGCTCAATCGCCTGCACGCCGCCTTCGGCCAGAGCCGCAGTACCGAGCAGGCCCTGCGGGAGCAGCTGGCCAGCCAGCAGGAGAGCGAGGCCCGGCTCAACGCCCAGTTTGAAAACCTGGCCAACCGCATCTTCGAGCAGAAACAGCAGCAGTTTCGCCAGCAGAGCCAGCAGAGCCTGGACGCGGTGCTGACCCCCATCCGCCAGCAGCTGGACCAGTTTCGCCTGCAGGTACAGAGCAGCCACACCGAGGAGGTCAAGCAGCGCCACGCCCTGGAGCGCCAATTGCTGGATCTCAAGGCCCTCAACCAGCGGATGAGCGAAGACGCCCTCAACCTGACCCGGGCGCTCAAGGGGGACAACAAGGCCCAGGGCACCTGGGGCGAGGTGGTGCTCAGTCGGCTGCTGGCCCAGAGCGGGCTGCGGGAGGGGCACGAGTACGACACCCAGGCCAGTTACCAGCAGGCGGACGGCAAACGCTACCAGCCGGACGTGGTGGTGCACCTGCCGGACGGCAAGGATGTGATCATCGACGCCAAGATGTCGCTGCTGGCCTACGAGCGCTACTACAGCAGTGAGGACGACGGGGTGCGCGAGCAGGCCCTGGCGGAGCATCTGGCCTCCATCCGCGCCCACATCAAGGGGCTGGGGCAGAAG
This sequence comes from Ferrimonas balearica, assembly GCF_019802085.1. Lineage (GTDB taxonomy): Bacteria > Pseudomonadota > Gammaproteobacteria > Enterobacterales > Shewanellaceae > Ferrimonas > Ferrimonas balearica_B. The sequence goes on along the minus strand of NZ_JAHVHV010000001.1, from coordinate 666,295 downwards.
GATTACCACAAGCTCAAGGGGCTGCGCAGCCTGGACTACGTGCTGATGTTCATCCCGGTGGAGCCGGCCTTTGTCAGCGCCATCGAGCGGGATCCCAGTCTCATCAACGAAGCGCTGGAGCGCAACATCATGCTGGTGAGTCCCAACAGCCTGCTGGTGGCCCTGCGCACCATCCAGAACCTGTGGCGCTACGAGCATCAGAGTCAGAACGCCCAGGCCATCGCCCAGTCCGCCGGCAAGCTGTACGACAAGCTGGTGGGCTTCTCCGAGGACCTGCTGAAACTGGGCCGGGCCCTGGACACCGCCCAGGGCAGCTACCAGCAGGCCCTGAACAAGTTCTCCAAGGGCCGCGGCAACCTGCTGCGCCAAGGGGAGCAGCTCAAACAGCTGGGGGCGGAGACCGGCAAAAAGGCCGATCCCGGCCTGCTGGACCAGGCGCTGAGCGAATCGGTGGAACTGACTGAAAAAGCCCCCTGATCCGAGTTGTCTATCCGCCGTATCGGAAACTAAGCTAGCCCTATCGAGGCAAGGAGTGTCCGGTCATGGCTTGGGGAAGTGTGAAGTGGAAGAGCCTGTTGGGGCTCTTTTTGTTGTGTTGGCTCGCGGTCACTCCGGCGCAGGCGCTGGAGGATCAGCGCGCCCTGTACAAGCAGGCCCGGGAAGCCTTGGCCCAGGGGCGCACCAGCGCCTACTACCCCCTGCGTCGCCAGCTGGACGATTACCCCCTGGTGCCCTACCTGGATTACCACTACCGGCTGCGCCAACTGGGTGAACTCTCCCCCCAGCAGACGGTGGAGATCCTGCAAAGCCTGGCCACCACCCCCCTCTACCACCCCTTCAAGCACCGCTACCTGCTCTCCCGGGGCAGCCGCGGCGACTGGGACGCCTTTTTGACCATCAGCCCGGAGTCCCCCCGGGACGAAGCGCTGCGCTGCTACTTCTACCGGGCCAAGCTGGCCCAGGGGGACAAAGCCACCGCCTGGGCCGGGGCCAAGACCCTTTGGCTGCACGGCAAGAGCCGCCACAAAGCCTGCGATCCTCTGTTCGCCGCCTGGACCAAGGCGGGCCAGCGGGGCGATCCCATGGTGTGGCAACGGATGCTGCTGGCCTTCGAGGCGAGCCAGTCCTCCCTGCTGCGCTACCTCAACAGCAAGCTGACCAAGGCCTATCGCCCCCAGGGAGACCTGCTGTTGCGCCTCTACCGCCACCCCCACGAACTGCGCTACAAGCCGCCGCTCAGCCGCATGTCGGACACCGGCCAGGCCATCGCCGCCGTCACCCTCAAGCGCCTGGCTCGCAAGAACGCCGGTCAAGCCTGGAACCGTTACCCGGCCTGGCAGGGCAAACTGGGCGATCACGAAACCGAGGTGCGCCACGCCCTGCTCTATCGGGCGCTCATTCAACAGGGGGAGTGGCGGGCCGAGCTGGACCCGGAGCTGGCGGACACCGCCTCGGACAATCTCATCATCATCCGCGCCCGCAAGGCGATCTTCGAAGGGGATTGGCCGGATCTGCTGACCTGGCTTGACCGCCTGTCCGAGCCCTCCGCCAACAACAGTGAATGGCGCTACTGGCGCGGCTACGCCCTGAAACAGACTGGCGAGCGGGACGCCGGCATTGCCCAGTGGCACGCCCTGGCGGACCAGCGCAACTTCTACGGCTTCCAGGCGGCCCAGCAGCTGGCCCTGCCCTACGCCATGAACAGCAAGCTGCCTACAGTAAGCCTGCAGAGCCTGGCGGAGGTGCAGGCTCTGCCGGGCTATGGCCGCATACGGGAACTGATGGCCCTGGGCCGGGACTCGGAGGCCCGGGAGGAGTGGCGCTGGCAGATGGTGAGGCTGTCCGCGCCCCAGCAGGCGGCGCTGACCGCCATCGCGTTTGAGCGTGGGTGGCACTACCTGACGGTGGACGGCACCATCATCGCCAAGATGTGGAACGCCCTGCCCTGGCGTTTCCCCACCGCCCACGGCGAGGAGTTCCAGCGCTTTGCCGAGCTGCGGGAACTGGACATGGCCCTATTGCAGGCGGTGGCCCGGCGGGAGAGCGCCCTCTACCCCCGGGCGCGCAGCCACGCGGACGCTTATGGCCTGATGCAGTTGCTGCCCAGCACCGCCAAGCGCACCGCCAAGATCATCGGCGCCCCCTACAACGGCACCTCGGATCTCTACCAGCCGATGCGCAACATCCAGCTGGGCAGCGCCTACTACCAGGGTCTGATGGAGCGCTACGACAACAACCGGCTGCTGGCCTCCGCGGCTTACAACGCCGGGCCCCACCGGGTCACCCAATGGCTGGGTCGCAGCGAGGGCACCCTGGACGCCGCCCGCTTTGTCGCCACCGTGCCGTTCCGCGAGACCCGGGAATACATCGAGGCGATCCTGAGCTACCAGCTGATCTACGCCAAACTCGCCGGTCGCGAGCTGCCTCTGATGACCGACGCCGAGCGCGCCCACAGCTACTGAGGGCGCCTATCCGGCGGAGGTTAATAACAGCAGCGCGGAGATCGCCCCACCCAACAGGCCCCCCGCCCCCCAGCGCCAGGCGGTGCGCTCCTCCTCGACCCGCAGCCGGGCCTCCGCCAGACGCCGAGCTTCGTCGGACAGGGGAGCGCGCACACCACCCGGCAGTTCGTGCTCCTGCAACGGCAACGGGGTGGGAAAGGGGGCGCCGGGTTTTCCCCGCTGCACCAGGCAGCCGCAAAAGGGACAATAGGACGCCGTCACCTTCACCAAATCTCCGCAAAAGGGGCAGTAGGCCAGGCGGCCCGCTTTAAGCCCGCGCCGCCGGCGCCAACCCCGCAGCCAGAGCCCACCCAGCAGCGCCATCAGCGGCAGAAGGATCCAGACCAGCAGCATCAGGGCGCAAACCCGGCGAAAGGGCGGCACTGACCTGGCCAGCGCATCGAACAGAGGGGGCAATATGGGGGCATGGGGAGTCCGAATCAGTGAGGGTGCCAGCGTTTCGGGTGGGGCGCTGGCTCTCCCCTAGGTAGTACGTTGAAGCCCTGGCCATTTACTCGCCGGGAATGGCCACCCGGAGCATGGTGGGTGGAACCGCTAGCGGTTTGGTTGAAACGGGGAGGATACCCCGAGGCCGCTCGGCCCGCTCCCAATTGCCGAAGCGCACTATTGGCGGATAAACCGATAGCACTCCAGCAACATCTCGTTCTGAAAATACGCCACGTAGGTCTCCTGCACGCTGAGAATGGTCGAGCGAGGCAACTCATACGCCCCCAGGGTGAGGATCTCCACCAGCTCGTCCCCCCGGGCGCGGGTCATCATCTCGGACAGGGGGGTGCCCTGCTGTCGATGCTCCATGATGCTGCGGGCGGCATCCCCCACCTTGGGGCAGTTCAGATCCGCGGCCAAAGCCGGCAAGGCGGCACTCGCAAGGGCCAGGACGGTCAGGGTGGTGTTCATGGTGTGGCTCTTAAGTCAGTCTGGACAGAGTCGCTGCCGTGCAGTGCCGGCCGCCATCAAAACGAACAAAATGATGCGTAATTGCAGCTTAACGTTGGTTGAACACCTCGCATCGCAAACTGACGCCGAGCGCTGCACACCAGTTTCAACGATCTTCGCCGCACTGGTGCCCCGGGTTCCCGCACTGCTGAGCGCATCAGGAAGGGGGTGGTCACCCACCCGGTCACCCAGCCGCCAGTGGCCAAGACATTCGCCTGATGACCCATCGTGTTAACCCAATCAAAGATGTTCGACGCAATGCGAAAAGGGGCCGGTGGGCCCCTTCTTTGTGGCTTGATGCCTGCCTCGATGAACACCGCTGCTTGGCGGGATCGGCCAGCAGGGTGCCAGACAGGTATACCCGCGTTTGAATGACCGGGTCCTCACATCATGAGTGTGTGCATTTTTCAAACTCGGGTTAAATGGCCGCAACTTTGATGAGGATTCGCTATGCCGTATGAAATAACCATTGGGGAAATATACATTCCGCCTTTCCTGTTGGTGATTGCGCTTGCGTACATCGCCACTCACCTAATGACTGCACTGATTGCGAAGCTCGATGGCTACAAATACGTGGCTTATCCAGAGGTTGCGGATATGAGCTTGTTTGTGCTCGTCACCTTGATCATTGGCTTATTTATTCCCTTTGTATGAGGCCTTTTATGTTTCGCAAATACATGACTTCCGCCGTTCTGGTGCTGGCAGCCGCAGGCGGGTCCTATTCCTATTACAGCCACAGCGTGAACAACCCCTGGACACGGGATGGCCAGGTGCGTGCTCATATCGTTGAGGTGACCCCTCGCGTAACGGGGCAAATTGTCCAGCTCAACATTCGAGACAACCAGCACGTTGAAGCGGGCGACATCCTCTTTAAGGTGGATGACAGCCAGTACAAGGCGGAGCTGGCCAGCGCCAAAGCGGCACAGCTGCAATTTGAAGCCCTGGTGAAAAAAGCCAGGAGCGAGCAAAGCCGAGCGGTACAGTTGGAGAAGCGCGTACCGGGTTCGGTTCCGGTGCTGACGTTGGATAACTACGCGATTGCGGTGGAAACCGCAAAGGCCAACCTGGAGGCCGCCAGGGCCAAAACCCATGAAGCCGAGCTGCTGCTGCAATACACCGACGTCACGGCCCCGGTGGATGGCTTTATCACCAACCTCAACCATCGGGTGGGGTCGCAGGTGGTCGCCAACTCACCGGTGGTCGCCCTGATCGACGAGCACAGCTTCTGGGTGGAAGGCTTCTTTAAAGAAACCGATCTGGATGGCGTGGAGCTCAGCCAGCGAGCGCGCGTCACCCTGCTTTCCAACAGCACTCAATCCTTCGACGGCACCATTGAGAGTATTGGCTTTGGTATCTCCAAAACCGACGGCAGCACCGGCAATGCCCTGCTGCCCAACGTGAACCCGAACTTCCAGTGGATCCGCCTGGCCCAGCGTCTGCCGGTGAAGATCAAACTGGATAGCGCCCCCGAGAACCTGCAGCTGCGCGTCGGCACCACGGCCTCGGTGCAGATCCTGGCGGACTGATGACGGTGGAATGAATCATGTTGAATCACTCCATGAAGGGGGCGGTGAAGTACGGCCTGGCCCTGGTCATCACCATGATGCTCTCCATGTGGCTGGGCTGGTCAAAGACCTCCTGGTCGATGCTGACCGTCACCGTCCTGGCCGTGTTGGACACCTACGGCTACTCGGTAAAGAAGGGACATGACCGTCTCCTTGGCACCGTGATTGGCACCGCCGTGGCCTTTTTGATGATTGGGCTCTTTGTCCAGCAAAGGGCGCTGTTTATCGCATCGATGACGGCCTTTATGTGGGTCTGTGTCTATTACCAGTCCCACCGCCGATGGGCGTACACCTTTAATCTCGCCATTACCGTGTGCGTCATTATTGGCAGCGCCATCTCGGCAGACAGTGTGTCGGTGATCTCCACCGCCATCACCAGGATGCAGGAAACCATTCTGGGTGTGGTGGTGTTTTCCGTGGTGTATCGACTGGTGTGGCCGAGTCTGACCGACGAGGCCTATTTTTCCAGGCTTCAGTCTGAGCTCAATGATCTGCAATCCTTGTCGGCCTTGCTGAAAAACGGTGAACAAGACAGCGATGAGATAGCCAAGCTGCTGAGCCGCGTGAAAAAGAGCGCGGAGAGTCTCAAGGAGCTACTGTCACTGCCGGTCGAGCCCAATGAGTACCTGTTCCAACACCAAAAAAAGCTGCACTCATTGACGCTGCTCATCGATGACGCCATCAAGATTGCCAGTCAGGAAGCCAGCCGAGATGGCACTCGGGGTAACCCCTTTCACCTGGGCGTGCTGGATGAGCTGTTGGAGGAGTTGGCCCGCTTTGTCCAAAGCCGGGGAGAATCGGACATCACTCGATCAACAGACGCCAAGCTAGCTACCTTGCCGGCGATGCTGTTGCCGAAGGAGAAGCGGTTCTACTTTGCCAACATTGCCGCCTGCGTGATGCTGACCACCTTTGTGTTGTGGATTTACATGCCGGTGCCCATGGGGGTGCTGTTTCCGACCTTTGCCGGGATCTTCGCGGCCAACGTGATGGCGATCCCCGGTAAGGCGGTGAAGTACATCATGCTGATCTACGTGGGCATCGCGGCACTGCTGATACTGCAGTATGTCTTTATCATGCCGGCGATGTCTGAGGCCTGGCAGATCTTGGCACTCTACTTCGTCAACGCGGTGTTCCTGTTTGGCCTGTGCGATTTGCTTAAGGTGGGGGCGCTTAAGGCCTTGGCGGGCAATGTGCTGGTGAACGTGCCCTCCAGCGCGGTGGAGCGGGTGCCGAACTACAACATCCTCAGCCCACTGAACCTGTTGGTGGTGCTGTGCCTGTCGCTGCTGATCATCGAGTTCTACGCCAAGGTGTTCTCAATCAAGGCGACCCAGACCGGAAGCTGAAAAGGGCGGATGGGGCTGTCTCAGGCATTATCCAGATGCCGCAAACTCATCGGTTAGGAGGCCAAAACAGAGGCGATGGGAGAAGCCCCGAGTCGCCGGCCACCGGGGGCTCAATGCTTGCGTAGCAGCAGCGCCCCAGAATTGGCTGATCTGCCTACACTTAGGACAGGCACCTTCACCCGGAGGACGCCATGCGCGCGCTGCTGCTTTGCCTGTTGCTGTTCTGCCCCCTGGCCCTGGGCCAGGTCTGGGTGGTGCCCTTAAAAGGGGTGATCGGCCCGGCGACCGCGGACTTTTTGGTCAGCAAACTCGAAGCGGCGGCGCAGTCCGAGACCCCGGTCACCCTGGTGGTGATCCAACTGGACACCCCCGGTGGTCTGGACACCGCCATGCGCCAGATGATCCAGGCGGTGACCCAGAGCCCCATCCCGGTGGCCACCTACGTCTCCCCCTCCGGCGCCCGAGCCGCCAGCGCTGGCACCTACCTGCTGCTGGCCAGCCACGTGGCCGCCATGGCCCCGGGCACCAACCTGGGGGCCGCCTCGCCGGTGGCCATCGGCATGCCCTCCCAGCCCGAGCCCGGCACCGAGGAGGCCGAGCCCGAGCCCGCTGAAGACCCGGCGGACAAAGACAAGGTGGTGGCCCGCACCACGCTGGAGAAAAAAGCCCTGAACGACGCCATCGCCTACATCCGCAGCTTGGCGGAGCTGCATGGGCGCAACGCCGATTGGGCCGAGCAAGCGGTCAGCGAGGCCGCCAGTCTGCCCGCCAGCGAGGCACTGGCCATTGGCGTCATCGATCTGATGGCGGATAACCTGGACCAGCTGCTGGCCGAGATCGCCGGGCGCGAGGTGCAACTGCAGAGCCGGCCCCACACCCTGGACAGCGGCGGTGAGGTGGTGGTGCAGGAGCCCAACTGGCGCCATCGGTTCCTGGCGGTGATCACCAACCCCAACGTCGCCTACATCCTGATGCTAGTGGGGATCTACGGTCTAATCCTGGAGTTCTACAATCCTGGGGTGGGTCTGCCCGGCGTCCTGGGGGGGATCTGCCTGCTGCTGGCGATGTACGCCCTGCAGATGATGCCTCTGAACTACGTCGGTTTGGGGCTGATGCTGCTGGGGATCATCCTGATGATCACCGAGGCGCTCAGTCCCAGCTTTGGCCTGTTCGGCATCGGCGGAGTGATCGCCTTCGCCCTGGGCTCCACCATGCTGATGGACTCGGACCTGCCCGGCTACCAGATCGCCCTGCCCCTTATCCTGGCCGTCTCCCTCACCTCCCTGGGGCTGTTCACCCTGGTGCTCAGCCTGGTGCTTAAGATCCGCCGCCGTCCCGCCACCACCGGCGATGTGCAGCTCACCGGTGCCGAAGCCGAGGTGGTCGACGGCTTTCCCGGCCCCGGCCGGGTTCGCCTTGGTGGCGAGATCTGGCACGCCACCAGCGAAGGGCCTCTGGCCCCCGGACAGAGTGTCACCGTCACCGGCCGCCAGGGGATGACCCTGGCCGTCACTCAGCGTAAGGAAACCCCATGATCACCCAATACACCCTACTGAGCATTCTTATCCTGGTGGTGGCCCTGCTGGTCAGCATGTTCCGGATCCTGCGGGAGTACGAGCGGGCGGTGGTGTTCCTCCTCGGCCGCTTTCAGCGGGTCAAGGGCCCCGGCCTTATCATCATCATCCCCATCGTTCAGCAGATGGTGCGGGTGGACCTGCGCACCATCGTACTGGACGTGCCTACCCAGGATCTCATCACCCGGGACAACGTCTCGGTGCGGGTCAATGCCGTGGTCTACTTCCGGGTGCTGGACCCGGAGATGGCGATCAACAACGTGGAGAACTACCTGGAAGCCACCAGCCAGCTGGCCCAGACCACCCTGCGTTCGGTGCTGGGGCAGCACGAACTGGACGAGCTGTTGTCGGAGCGGGAGACCCTGAACCGCGATCTGCAGAGCATCCTAGACCAGCACACCGACAACTGGGGCATCAAGATCGCCAACGTGGAGATCAAGCACGTGGACATCTCCGAGTCCATGGTGCGGGCGATGGCCCGCCAGGCCGAGGCGGAGCGGATGCGTCGGGCCAAGGTGATCCACGCCACCGGCGAACTGGAAGCCTCCCAGAAGCTGGCGGAAGCCGCCTCGGTGCTGGCCAACCAGCCCAACTCTTTGCAGCTGCGCTATCTGCAGACCCTGACCGAGGTGGCCAGCGATCGCACCAACACCCTGATCTTCCCCGTGCCCATGGATCTCATCGACCGCTTCCGCGACAAAAGCGCTGGCAAGGAGCCCGGTTCTGGCCAATAGTTGAACAAACCGCATTGTAAAACTTAGGGATTTTTGCGAATGAGCAAAGGGCTCACCACCGCGCTGGACCAGTTGGAGCAGGTGCTGCTGGACAAACCGACGCCGATCCGACTGGCCCTGGCCTGCCTGCTGGCCGGCGGCCATCTGCTGATCGAAGATCTGCCCGGCATGGGCAAAACCACCCTCTCCGCCGCCCTGGCCCGCACCCTGGGACTCAGTTTTCGCCGGGTGCAGTTCACCGCCGACATGCTGCCGGCGGACCTGTTGGGGGTGAACATCTTCGATGCCCAGCGCCAGCAGTTCCAGTTCCACCCCGGCCCCATCTTCTGCCAGTTGCTGCTGGCCGATGAGATCAACCGGGCCAGCCCCAAGACCCAGTCCGCCCTGCTCGAAGCGATGGCGGAACAGCAGATCAGCCTGGACGGCACCACCCACCCGCTGCCGGCGCCGTTTTTCGTGGTGGCCACCCAGAACCCCATGGAGCAATCCGGCACCTTCCCCCTGCCCGAATCCCAACTGGACCGCTTTATGATGCGCCTGAGCCTGGGCTACCCCGGTCAGGCGGCGGAGCGGCGGCTGCTGAAGGGGGACCACCGGGCGGACCAGCTGGACAGCCTGAGCGCCAGCCTGACCCCCGAGGAGCTCACTCAGCTCCAGCAGCAGGTGCAGCAGGTCTCCGCCTCCGACGCGGTGCTGGATTACCTGCTGGATCTGGTGGCCCACTCCCGCCGCCCCGAGCTGGAGTGCGCACCGCTCTCCCCCCGGGCCAGCCGTGCCCTGCTGGCTGCCGCCCGGGCCTGGGCCCTGATGGCGGGCCGTCAGTACCTGGTGCCCGATGACATCCAGGCGGTGTTCCCCTCGGTGGCCGAACACCGGCTGCGGGCCGGCCAGTTTACCGACGGGTCGATGCGCTCCCAGGCGATCCTCGAGCAGGTCAACCCGATCCGATGAGCCCGGGCCGCAACCCCTTTCGCCGCCTGTGGAGCGCCTGGCTGAGTCGGCGCCTGCCCCCCAATCGGCGTCAGACCCTGTCCCACCGCAGCGTTTTTATTCGCCCCACCGCCCTGGGGCTGGGTTACCTGATGCTCTGCGCCGTGCTGTTCATCTTTGGCACCAACTACCAGAACAACCTGATCCTGGCGCTGTGCTTTTTGCTGGTGAGCCTGTTCAACACCACCTTGCTGCTGGCCTTTCGCAACCTGGCGGGGCTGACCCTGGCCGCCGGCCCCGGCCACTCCCGCCACGCCGGCGAAGCGGTGCCCTTCGATCTCACCCTGACCGCCGACCGGGTGCTCTACCACCTGGAGCTGCGCTTCCCCGGCGGCCCGGCCCGCTACGTGCGCAAGGTCCAGCCCCTGGCCCGCACCGTCCAAGTCCAGTTTCCCAGTGAACGGCGCGGTTGGCTGCGCCCCGGCCGGCTGGTGGTCTCCAGCGCCTTTCCCCTGGGCCTGTGCCGGGTCTGGTCCAATCTGGATCTGGATCAGAAAGCCCTGGTGTGGCCGGCCCCCGCCCCCGGCACCCAGCCCCGCCAGGCCCTGGCGCCGGATCCCGCCATGAAGAGCGACCAGCACCGGCCCGGGGTGGACGACTTCCATGGCCTCAGCCGCTGGCAGCCAGGTCAGAGTCTGGCCCGGGTGGCCTGGAAGCAGGCGGCCCGGGGCGGCGAGTGGCAAGCCAAGGCTTTCGTCACCCCCCAGGGGCTGCCCTCCGCGCTGACCCTGGATCCCAGCCTGCCGCTGGAAACCGCCCTCTCCCAGCTCACCTTCCAGGCCCGTCACCTGTTCCACCGCCAGCAGCCCTACCGCCTGGTGCTGGGCCAGACCCAGTACGGCCCGGACCACGCCCAGAGCCACCTGGAGCGCTGCCTGGACGCCCTGGCCTGCTACCCGGAGGCCCCATGAGCGCCGGCCGGCGACCGGTCTCCCGGCGCACCCAGGGCTGGCTGCTGCTGGCCCAGGTGGCCATCGTGCTGCCCCTATCCAACCACTGCACCCCCTGGACTCTGGCGATCCTGGGCCTCTGCCTGCTTTGGCGCCTGGGGATCTTCTTCGGCCGGGTGGCCCGCCCGCCCCGCTGGCTGGTCAACCTGCTGGGGCTCGGTGCCCTGGTCACCCTGGGGCTGGTGGTCAGCCAGGTGGGGGTGCTGGCGGCGCTCATCAACCTGCTGGTGCTGGCCTACGGCCTCAAGACCATCGAGATCCGCCACCACGGGGATCTCACCGTGGTGGTGCTGACCGGCTTCTTCCTCATTGCCCTGCACATGCTGGACCGCTACGGCCCGGGCACCGCGGTGCACCTGGTGGTGATGGTGGTGCTCAACACCCAGGTGCTGCTGTCGGTCTACCGGCCCGGCCCCCTGCTGGCGGTGCCCAGCCTGGCCATCAAGATGGTGCTGATGAGCCTGCCCCTGGCGTTGCTGCTTTTCCTGCTGGTGCCGCGCATCGGCCCCCTGTGGCAGATGCACGGCAGCCAGGTGGCGCGCACCGGACTGACCGACTCCTTGGCCCTGGGGCAGATCGCCCAGCTGGGCCGCTCCGGCGCCCTGGCCTTTCGCGCCTCCTTCGACGGGCCCTTGCCGGAGCCGGAGTCCCTCTACTGGCGGGCGGTGGTGATGGACGAGTTCGACGGCCAGGTGTGGCGGGCCAGCGATCCCCAGACCGGCCCCATGGCGCCGCCGACGCCGGGGGGCCAGCCCTACCAACTGCTGGTGGAGCCAAGCCACCAGCCCTGGCTGCCCACCCTCAATCGCTCCTACAGCGCCGATCCCCGGGTGGGCGCCCTGACCGATCAGCGCCTGATCTGGGCCCTGCCCCCGGCCGCGCGTCAGCAGTTGGCCCTCACCTGGTCGGCGCCCCTGGCGGAGCCCGGCCCGCTCGATGGCGCCGAGCGGCTGCGCCTGCTGGCCCTGCCCAGCGAGGGCAACCCCCGGGCCCGGGACTGGGCCTGGTCTCTGACCCGGGCCTACGACGCGCCCCAGCAACGCATCGCGGCGGTGCTGCAGGAGTTTCGCCAGGCCCCCTATCGCTACACCCTCTCCCCGCCAGCGTTGGGTCACGACCAGATCGACAGTTTCCTGTTCGACACCCGGGCCGGGTTTTGCGGCCACTACGCCTCCGCCCTGGTGTTCCTGGCCCGGGCCGCCGGGATCCCGGCAAGGATGGTCGCCGGCTACCAGGGGGGGGATCCCAGCCCCGATGGCACCCTGCTCACCGTCTACCAGTTCAACGCCCACGCCTGGGTGGAGGTGCACATTGAGGGGCTGGGTTGGGTGCGGGTGGATCCCACCGCCGCGGTGGCCCCGGAGCGGGTGGAACAGGGCCCGGAGGCCGCCCTGGGGGCGGAGCCGGCCTTCCTGGCGGACGCCCGCTCGCCCCTGATGCGCTGGCGCGAGGTGACGGCCCTGCGCGCCCTGCAAAGTTGGATGACCCAGCTGGATTACCGCTGGAGCCAGTGGGTGCTGGGGTTTGACCAGCGACGCCAGGCGGACCTGTGGCAGCAGTGGTTCGGCCGGGTCACCCTCTGGCACCTTGGGGTTGCCCTGGCGGCGGCCGTGGCCCTGGTGGCCCTGGTTCAGGCCTGGCTCACCGGCTTATGGCGCTGGCCGCGACCGCGCCCGGCGCCACTGCGCAGTTACGATCGCATGGTACGGCTGATGCGCCGCCATCACCTGGCCCCCCACCCCGGTGAGGCGCCGCTGCATTTTGCCCGGCGCATCGGTCAGCAGCGGCCGGACTTGGCCCCGGCGCTGCAGGCCTACGTCGAGCGCTTCCACGCCCTGCGCTACGCCCCGAAGCCGGACACCGATGCCCGGGCCCTGGCCGAGGCCCTGTCCCATCTGCAGCAGCACCTGGAGCGCCCTCAGGGGGCCGGGTTCACTCCGGTACGCTCCAGCGCTTCGCGCACCTGAGCCCGGGCCGCTTCCTCATCCAGCACCCGCCGGTAGGCGATGTAGTAGCGGTAGATGTTGGACACGAACCGCACTGTCTCCGAGCCGATCTCCGCCGCCACCAGATCCTCCACGTTGTTGAACCACTCGTTGGGATCCAGTCCCCGCTCGGCGGCGGCCTTGCGCAGCCGGTTGATGCGATTGGGGCCAGCGTTGTAGGCCGCCATGGTGAAGATCATCCGGTTGAACTCCGTCAGTTCCGGCTCGGCAAAGTAGCTGTCCCGCAGCAGTGCCAGGTACTTGGTGCCGGCGTGAACGTTGGGCTCGGTTTGCTGGATGTTGTCGATGGCGATGCGTTTGTCCCGAGCGGTGGCGGGCATCACCTGCATCACCCCTACGGCCCCCACGTGACTGCGGGCACCGGGATCAAAGCGCGACTCCTGGTAGGCGAAGGCCGCCAGCAACACCCAGTCGATGTTGTACTGCTCGCCGTAACGGCGAAACAGCGCCACCAGCTCCGGCAGCGGCGCAAAGGGGCCGTCGGACTCCATCGCCGACATCCAGCGCTCCGAGGCCAGGTAGTTCTGGATCACCAGGTTGGCGGCCTTGGTGCCGATGGGGTGGGCCGCCACGAAGCCGTCCACCATCGCCTTAAGCTGAACGCTCTCCTTGCGCAGGCCCATGGCGATGCGCCCCCCTTCCCGCAGGGGCAGGTCCGGGTGGGGCTTGAGCTGGGGGTAACGGGTCAGCCAGGGGGCGAGCTTGTGCTCGTCCACTACCGTCGCCTCCAGGTGGCCCTCCGCCACCATCTGCAGGAGATCTTCGTCCTCGAGACGGGGATCCGCGGTCAGCAGCTGGATGGGGGGCAGGCTTTGCAGGCTCAGCCGCTCGTTGGCCGCTTCGATGCTGGCGAAGTAGCTGGACTCCTGGCGCACCATCAGCGCCCGTTCGGAGAGCTGGGGCAGCTCGGTCAGGCTCGGCCAGTGGGGGCCGCTGACCACCAGCTCGCGCACGTTCAGCCGCCAGGGGCGGGAGAAGGCGATGGACTGCTGGCGCAGCTCGGTGATGGTGAGGTTGGCGATGATAAGGTCGCCGTAGCCCGCCTCCAGATAGGGGATCAGCTGGTCACGGCGCACCGGAATGGGGGTGAGTCTCAGGTAGCGGGCCTCCGCCCCCAGTTGGCGGCGCAGGTAGTGTTGCAGCAGGGCCAGGGTCTCCACCGTGGCGCCCTTGGGCTGGCCCTTGTCGATGTAGTACCAGCCGGGGGTGACGGAGGTGAGGATGCGGATCTCGCCCCGACGCAGCATCTCGTCCAGATCGCCGCCCCAGGGCTCCGCCAGTATGGGCCAGATCTTGGCCAGGTGATGGGTGCTCTGGGCCTCCTCCTGCAGCCGCTCGGCCTCGCTGGGTTGCCGCGGCGGCGCCGGCTCCGACTCCGGTGGGGCCTTTTCGCAACCGACCAGCAGCATCAGCGCCAGCAGACACAGGGTGCGCCGCATTCGCCCCTCCCTCTTTCGCCGCTCCCTGGCCCGGTGATGAAGATCCATAAAAGACAACAGGATCGCCTCGCGATCCTGTTGTCAGTGTAGACCCTATTGCCAGTCCGACTCCCGCCGCTCGCCGCGCTGACGGCGCACTCGACGGGCCGGTGACTCCTCCTTGTCGAAGCGCTTGCGTCCCTGGCGCTTCTGCAGGGTGGGCTCGAAGAGCCAGTGGTCGGGGATGCGATTCATGGTTGCGTCCATCGTAGATGCCTGCTTCGCATCTTCATCCAGCGGCCACCGGAACCCAAGCGAGGAATTTTTGTGCCCAGCCAAGAATTATTTCGTTTTGCCCGCCGCCACCGCTCCCCTATAGTCGCGCCGCCTCGATAACGAGCGGCACAGTGAGAGACACGACAGTGAATATGGGTTCCGACAGTTTTCTCGCCTTGTCCCGTTTTGTGGACAAGCGTCACCCCCGAGGGCTGGCCCGCAGCGGCCACTTTACCCTGAGCGAAGCCGAGCGGCTTGAGCGCCACGGCGTGGCCTACCAGGCCCTGTGCAGTGGCGAACGCCCCCCGGGAACGGAAGAAGAGCAGGCTTTTGTTGCCGCCATCCTGGGGCAGCGTGAAGCCACCACCCCCCACGAAAAGGTGTGGATCAAGTATTTGGCCACCCTGAACCGTCGGCGATACAGCCTGAACGCCTCCTGCAAGAGCGAATGGGGAGAGGCCGACGACAGCGCATTGGAGCTAGACCTGGATACATGAAAGGTTGGATTTTTTACAGTAAGGACCGCGCCGCCCTGCCCCCGGACAACTACGAGATCCGGCGCATCGTGGCGGCCGCGGAGGCCCGGGGCATGGAGATCGACGTGATCCGCCCTGACCGTCTGGAGATGGTGGTGGGGGAGCATCTGGCGCCCAGTCTCTACCTGGACCAGGAGCCGGTGGACCTGCCGGATTTCGTGCTGCCCCGCCAGGGTGCCACCACCAGCTACTTCACCTTAAGCCTGCTGCGCTTTTTGGCCCAGCAGGGGGTCAAGGTGCTCAACAGCGCCGACGCCATCGCCCTGTGCGGTGACAAGATGCAGTCGGCGTTGCAGCTGGCCCACCAGGGGATCCCGATGCCGGCGGCCATGCTGGCCCGCTTCCCGGTGGACACCGACGCGGTGATCCGCAAGATGGGGATGCCGCTGGTGCTCAAGACCCGCAGCGGCAGCCAGGGCCACGGCGTGATGCTGATGCGCTCAGCGTCCCAGTTCAAGGACATGATGCAGTTGATGGGCACCGTGAACCCCAACGCGGCGATGATGTTCCAGCGTTACGTGGCCTCCAGCCATGGCCGGGACATCCGGGTGATCGTGGTGGGTGGCAAGGTGGTCTCCGCCATGGTGCGTCAGGCGCCGGAGGGGGAGTTTAAGGCCAACGTCCACGCCGGGGGCACCACGCTGCCCCAGGAGCTGACTCCGGAGCTTATCGAGCTGTCGGTGCGGGTCGCCACCTTGCTGGACTTGGACATCGCCGGGCTGGATTTTCTCTGCGATGAAGCTGGCCACTTCCTGCTGTGCGAAGCCAACTCCTCCCCCGGCTTCAAGGGGATGGAAGCGGCCCATCCGGAGCTCAACATGGCCGAGGTGCTGATGGACTTCGCCCTGGCCGCCTGCCAACGCTGAGCCTTCGCGCCAAAAAAAACGCCCCGCAGTGCGGGGCGTTTTTTGTTACTCGGCGCCGAGCTTGCCGCCCATCGCTTCGTACTCCTCCTGCCAGAAGAACTTGGCCTCGCCGAAGGCGGGCTTGAGATCGTCCAGCCAGTGGGCGTTCTCGTCGTACTTGGCAAAGAAGGGGCGCTGGGCCCAGTCCGGGTTGCGCGCCTGGATAAAGCGCAGCACGAACACTTTCTCGCCGGCCACTTCGGTCACCCCCTGGATCTCCACCTTGCCGGGCCCCGCGCTCATGCTCGGACCGCGGGCGGTGCGGGCCAGACCGGACACCTTGGTGATGGCATCGCGGTAAATCTCGTAGGCCTGATGCAGAGGCACTTCGAAGTAGCGCTTGGGACCGGTGTCCCGCTCCACAAACATGTAGTAGGGGATGATCCCCAGCTTCACCTGCTTCTGCCACATCTTCGCCCAATCGTCGGCGTTGTCGTTGATGTTCTTCAGCAACGGCGCCTGAGCGCGGATGTTGGCACCGGTGGCGCGGATGCGGCGCACCGCCTCTTCGAAGATGGGGGTTTCCATCTCCTGCCAGTGGTTGAGGTGGGCCATGATGGAGACGTGCTTGCCGCTTTGCACCAGGCGACGGAACAGGGCCAGCAACTCATCGGCGTCCTCGTCGGTGACGAAGCGGTAGGGCCAGAAGGTCAGTGCCTTGGTGCCGAAGCGCACGGTCTGCACGTGCTCGGTGGCCGGGTTGTCGATCAGCGGCTCCACGTACTGGGCGATCTTCTTGGTTTTCATCACCATGGGATCGCCGCCAGTGATCAGCAGGTCGCTGATCTCCGGGTGCGCCTCGAGGTAGCGATGCAACGTCTCGGCGTCGTTGGAGTTGAACCGCATCGCCTTGCCCACAAACTGGGCCCAGCGGAAGCAGAAGGTGCAGTAGCTGTGGCAGTACTGGCCCTGGGCGGGGAAGAACAGCGCGGTTTCCTGGTACTTGTGCTGCATGCCCGGCAGCTTCTCACCGTCCAGCTCCGGCACGTTGAGGCTCATCTGACCAGCCGGGTGGGGGTTCATCTCGGCGCGCAGCGCCTGGCCCAGGTCGAACACCTCCTGGGGGCTGGGGTCCTGCTTGAGCAGGGCTGCCATGCGGTCGTAGGCTTCCGGGGCCAGCATCCCTTTTTGGGGAAAGGACAGCTGGAAGATGGGATCCTGGGGCAGGTTGTCCCAATTGATCAGATCGTTGGCAACGTATTCGTTCACCCGAAACGGCAGCACGCTCGCGACTACCTTCATCTCGAACTTCAGGGCCTCAGGCAGGCGCTTAACCAGTTCAATCTTGTCCAGCTGGCGCTGTTGATACACCTTGAAACGGCGCTGCGGAAAGATTTGCAGCGTCGCAAGTTCAGCAGGAATATTCATAGACAACACCTATTTATTAAAATTCTACTCGTCCCGGGCGCAAAATCCTTTGGCGTTACCGGACCGGAAAAACCGGTAATTTTAGTGTTTTTTTGACGTCAATTAAACCGCCGCGCCAAAAGGGTCGTTTTTGCGCCCTGACGCGGCGGTATCGGATGACTATGCTTAAGGGGTCCCCACTACCGTTTCAGGAGGCGCTATGTTGGGTGAACCGCACGACTTGCCCCACGAGTTTCCCATGCTGGCTCATGTGATTGACCAGCGCACCGAATCCGATCCCGCTTTTGCTGAACTCTCCGAGCAGTACCATCAGATCGACGATGAGATCCGCCACCTAGAGCTGGCCGGGTCCCCCGTCAGTGACCAGGCATTGTCCAGTTTGAAATTGAACCGGCTGAGGCTAAAAGATCGCCTGTTCGGCCTGCTCACCCGCTGATCCCCAGGTGGCGCCCGTTCGGGCGCCCCAAATCGCCCCCAACTTTTTGGTACACTTGCCCTTTATCTTTTTCGCCAGGATCGCCTGAATGCGGCAAGACCCTACCCTGTTGTGGCATGACTATGAAACCTGGGGCGCCGACGTCGCCCGGGATCGCCCGGCTCAGTTCGCCGGCATTCGTACCGACTACGACCTCAACATCCTCGAAGCGCCGGTGGAGTTCTACTGCCAGCTGCCCGCCGACTACCTGCCCCAGCCGGAGGCGATCCTGGTCACCGGGATCACGCCGCAAAAGGCCAACCGCCTGGGCGAAGTGGAGGCCCAGTTCATGGCCCGGGTGCACGCCGAGCTGGCCCGGCCCGGCACCTGCACCGTGGGCTACAACTCCATCCGCTTCGACGATGAGATCACCCGCTACGCCCTGTACCGCAACTTCTATGACCCCTACGCCCGGGAGTGGCAAAACGGCAACAGCCGCTGGGACATCATCGATCTGGTGCGGGCCTGCT
The DNA here is from genome assembly GCF_019802085.1 of Ferrimonas balearica. GTDB lineage: Bacteria > Pseudomonadota > Gammaproteobacteria > Enterobacterales > Shewanellaceae > Ferrimonas > Ferrimonas balearica_B. The sequence goes on along the minus strand of NZ_JAHVHV010000001.1, from coordinate 648,221 downwards.
ATGCCCTGCGCCCCGACGGCATCGAATGGCCCGAGCGGGAGGACGGCGCCCCCAGCTTCAAACTGGAACACCTGACCGCCGCCAACGGACTGGGCCACGACAGCGCCCACGACGCCGTGTCCGACGTAAAGGCCACCATCGCCCTGGCCAAGCTGGTCAAGACCACCCACCCCAAGCTCTACGACTGGGCCTTCCGGCTGCGCAACAAACGGTTCGCTGCCCAGCAGATCGACATCCTGGCCCTCAAGCCCCTGCTGCACGTCAGCAGCCGCTTTCCCGCCACCCAGGGGTGCGCCTCCCTGGTGCTGCCCATGGCCTGGCACCCCCAGAACAAAAACGCCGTGGCCTGCGTGGATCTGGCCCAGGACCCCACTCCGTTGCTGGAGTGGGACGCCGACACCCTCAAAGCCAAGCTGTACCAGAAGGCCAGCGAACGGCAGGAGGGGGATCCCCGCGTGCCGGTCAAGCTGGTGCACATGAACAAATCCCCCTTCCTGGCCCCGGCCAACAGCCTGGAGGACGCCAACGCCGAGCGACTGGGGATAGACAAGGCGCAGTGTCGTGAGCACTACAAGCTGCTGCGCACCCATCACGCCCAGGTGCGGGAGAAGCTCCACGCGCTCTTTGGCGACGATGCGCCCCCGGTCAAGGAGCCGGACAACCCGGATGTGCAGCTTTACGGCGGCTTTTTCAGTGACGCGGATCGGGCCCAGATGGAGCTGGTGCGGGACACCCCGGCCCAGCACCTGGCGGCACTGGATCCCCAGTTTGTCGATCCCCGGCTGCCCAAGCTGTTCTTCCGCTACCGCGCCCGTAACTTCCCCCAGACCCTCAGCGAGTCCGAGCAAGCCCGCTGGCACGAGCACTGCAAACAGGCGCTGGACAACCCCGAGTATCTCCACCGACTCAATGGCTTGTTCGAGCAGCACGCTCAGGATGAGAACAAGCTGCGCCTGCTCACCGCCCTGGGTCATTACCTGCGCGGTATGTAGCCCACCAGGCCCGTCCTTCAGAATGCGCGTCGTGATGGCGCGCACATTTTTTCCTTCCGCAACTGCCTACACTGTGCCCATGATCAACGAGGGAGCCTGTTGTATGGCCAACCACTTTGATGCCCCGCTGGCGCAGATGCCCGGCGAGCTGGCCCGGGCCTTGACGCCCCACCTGTCGGCCCCCTTTCACGGCCACCTGAGCGCCCAGGCCGTCGCTGAGCTGGAGCAGGCCAGCGGCCTTCAAGGCCACGACCTGCTGCTGGCACTGTTGCCCCTGGCCGCCAGCTTTGCCCAGGCCCCGGTGTCCCATTTCGAGGTGGGCGCCATCGCCCGCGGTCGCAGTGGCGATCTCTACTTCGGCGCCAACCTGGAGCTGGCCGGCGAAGCGCTGTTTCACTCAGTGCACGCCGAGCAATCCGCCATCAGCCACGCCTGGCTGGCCGGCGAAACCGGCTTGACCGAGATCGTGGTCAACGCCTCCCCCTGCGGCCACTGCCGCCAGTTCATGAACGAGCTGCAAAGCGCGGACGATCTGGTGATCGTGCTGCCGGGTCAGGACAACGGCGCCCTGCACCACTACCTGCCTTACGCCTTCGGGCCCAAGGATCTGGGGGTGGAGGTGGGCCTGATGGCCGCCTCGGGCCAGGATCTTCAGCTCGACAGCGCCGATCCCCTGGTGCTGGCCGCCCTGGAGCAGGCCCGTCAGAGCTACGCCCCCTACTCCCACAGCCCTTCGGCGGTGGCCCTGGCCTGTCGCGATGGCCAGGTGTTTGTCGGTCGCTATGCGGAGAACGCCGCCTTTAATCCCAGCCTGCCCCCCATGCAGATGGCCCTGGCCGCCATGAGCCGCCACGGTGTCGGCTTCGACCAGATAAGCCGAGCGGTGCTGGTGCAGTCGAGTCAGGCCCAGATCAGCCAGGCCTCCGCCGCCCAGGCGGCCCTGGCCGCCATCAGCACCACCGCGCTTGAGGTGGTCAGTGCGGCCTAAGGCCCACAAACAACAAGCCGCCCGCAGGCGGCTTGTTCGTTTCCAGCGTCAGCGCGATTGGCAGGCGCCGGACAAGACCGAAGCGGCTTAGTCTTTGGTCAGCCGGGCCATCAGCGATGAGGTGTCCCAGCGGCTGCCCCCCAGTTTTTGCACCTCGGCGTAGAACTGGTCCACCAGGGCGGTCAGCGGCAGCTGCGCGCCGTTGCGCCGCGCTTCGGTCAGCGCGATGTCCAAATCTTTGCGCATCCAGTCCACCGCGAAACCGAAATCGAATTCGTCCTTGAGCATGGTGTGAGAGCGGTTTTCCATCTGCCAGGATTGCGCCGCCCCCTTGCTGATCACCTCCACCACGGCTTCACCGTCCAGGCCCGCCTGCTGGGCAAAGTGCAGCCCCTCGGCCAGCCCCTGAACCACCCCGGCGATGCAGATCTGATTGACCATCTTACACAGCTGACCGCTGCCCACCGGGCCCAGCCGCACCGCCGAACGGGCGTAGCTGTCGATCACCGGTTTGGCCTGTTCAAACTGCTCCGGCTCGCCGCCCACCATGACGGTGAGCACGCCGTTCTCGGCGCCGGCCTGACCGCCGGAGACCGGCGCATCGATAAAGCCTTTGCCCTGGGCCTGGGCGACCTCGGCCAGCTCCCGGGCCACGTCCGCCGACGCGGTGGTATGGTCCACCAGCAGGGCACCGGGGCTCATGCCCGCCAAAACGCCCTGCTCCCCCAGCACCACTGAGCGCAGGTCGTCGTCGTTGCCCACGCACACCATCACCAGTTCGGCCCCTTCAGTCGCTTCGGCCGGTGTCGCGGCCCAACGGCCGCCGTGGGCTTCGGCCCAGGCCTGCGCCTTGGCGGTGGTGCGGTTGTAGACACTCACCTGGTGCCCCTTGGCAACCAGGTGGCCCGCCATGGGGTAACCCATGACCCCCAAACCAATGAATGCAACCTTTGTCACTGCCTCTTCCCCTTTTGGATCTGCGGTTTGCGTTTGTGCAGCCAGTGTACTGGCAAGGCCGCCCGGTAAACAGCCCCCGGCCATCGAAGAATCGCGGTTCGCGGCATCCGGCACTGGCCTGGTGGCGGCGTTGTAAAAAGGCCCCCGCCGGAGCAACAAAAAACGGCCCCGCAGGGCCGTTTGGTCATCGAAGCGCGGCTCAGGCCCGCTTGAACAGCAGCGAACCGTTGGTGCCACCGAAGCCGAAGGAGTTGCACAGGGCGTATTCCAGCGCCACGTCCCGGGCCCCTTCGGGGTTGAAGTCCAGATCACACCCCTCGTCCGGGTTCTCCAGATTGATGGTGGGCGGGACTTTCTGGTCGTGCAGGGCCAGGATGGTGAAGATCGCCTCGGCGGAGCCGGCGGCCCCCAACAGGTGACCGGTCATCGACTTGGTGGAGCCCATGATCAGCTTGTAGGCGTGCTCACCAAAGATGGACTTCACGCCATTCACCTCGGCGATGTCGCCGGCCGGGGTGGAGGTGCCGTGGGCGTTGATGTAGCCCACCTGCTCCGGCGCCACCTGGCCGTCGTTCAGGGCGTTGCGCATGGCTGCGGCGCCGCCACGACCGTCCTCCGGCGGAGAGGTCATGTGGTGAGCGTCGCCACTCATGCCGAAGCCGACCAGTTCGGCGTAGATCTTGGCGCCCCGGGCCACGGCGTGTTCGTACTCTTCCAGCACGATCACTCCGGCACCGTCGCCGATCACGAAGCCATCACGGTCCTTATCCCAGGGACGGGACGCCTTGGTGGGGTCCTCGTTGCGGGTGGACAGCGCCTTGGCGGAGGCGAAACCGCCCACGCCCAGCGGGGTGGTGGCCATCTCGGCGCCACCGGCGATCATCACGTCGGCGTCGCCGTAGGCGATCATCCGCGCCGCATGGCCGATGTTGTGCACCCCGGTGGTGCAGGCGGTGGTGATGGCGATGTTCGGGCCGGTGAAGCCGTACATGATGCTCAGGTGACCGGCGATCATGTTGATGATGGTGGACGGCACGAAGAAGGGGGAGATCCGACGGGGTCCGGATTTGGTCAGCTGGCTGTGGTTGGCTTCGATCAGCTCCAGCCCGCCCATGCCGGCGCCGATGGCGGCCCCGATGCGGTGGGCGTTGGACTCGGTCACTTCCAGGCCAGCGTCGCGGATCGCCTGAACAGAGGCGGCCAGGCCGTACTGGATAAAGACGTCCATCTTCCGGGCGTCTTTCTTGGACAGGTACTCTTCAACGTTGAAGTTCTTGACCGAGGCGGAAAAGCGAACGGCAAACTCGCTGGCATCGAAATGCTCGATGGGGGCGACACCGCTCTGGCCAGCCAGCAGGTTGGCCCAGGTGGTGGCAACATCGTTGCCGACGGGCGTCACGGCGCCCAGGCCAGTGACAACAATACGACGTTTGGACACGGGATCCTCCGTTGAAACAAAAAACAGGCGGCCTAAAGCCGCCTGTTTTCGAAAACTGTTTAGGCTTACTGGTTAGCCTGAACGTAGTCGATCGCAGCCTGAACGGTAGTGATCTTCTCAGCTTCTTCGTCCGGGATCTCGGTGTCGAACTCTTCTTCCAGAGCCATTACCAGCTCAACGGTGTCCAGAGAGTCGGCACCCAGGTCGTCAACGAAGGAAGCTTCGGCTTTAACGTCTTCTTCCTTAACGCCCAGCTGCTCTACGATGATCTTCTTTACGCGTTCTTCAATGTTGCTCATGATTATTACTTTCCTGTTCAATTACGCTGCTGCGTCGAATTGCGGTTTAGTGTATTCGATTCCCCGGACAATGCAAGAGCCTTGCATCGTGGTCAAACCACGAAAATTAATAAGTTTTCGTGAATTTTCGAACCACTATCACGTCCATTTGCACCACAGTTTCCGTTAGGACATCACCATGCCGCCATTGACGTGCACGGTTTCGCCGGTGATGTAACCGGCACGATCGGAGGCCAGGAACACCACGGTATCGGCGATCTCCTGGGCTTGACCCAAACGCGCTACCGGAACCTGGCCCATGATAGCGGCTTTCTGGTCGTCCGTCAGTTCGTCGGTCATGTCAGTTTGAATGAATCCGGGGGCGATCGCATTGACCGTGATCCCACGGCTGGCGACTTCTTTGGCCAGGGACTTGGTAAAGCCCAACAAACCGGCTTTGGCCGCTGCATAATTGGCCTGGCCCGGGTTGCCCATGGTGCCCACCACGGAGCCGATGTTGATGATCCGGCCGTGGCGCTTCTTCATCATTGCCCGCAGCACCGCCTTGGAGGTGCGGAAGATGGAGGTCAGGTTGGTGTCGATGATGTCGGTCCACTCATCGTCCTTCATCCGCATCATCAGGTTGTCGCGGGTGATCCCGGCGTTGTTCACCAGGATGTCGACATCGCCGTACTGGCCCTTGATGGCCTCAAACAGCGCTTCGATGGACGCGGGATCGGTGACGTTCAGCACCAGGCCCTGGCCGTTGTCGCCCAGGTAGTCGCTGATGGCGGCGGCGCCACGCTCGCTGGTGGCAGTGCCCACCACGGTGGCACCGGCAGCCACCAGTTGCTCGGCGATGGCACGGCCAATACCGCGGCTGGCGCCGGTAACCAGGGCAATCTTGCCGCTCAAATCGAGAGCCAGGCTCATACAATTCTCTCCTTAGGTTAAGACAGCGCCGCCTGCAGGTCCGCGGGGGTGTTCACCGCGGCACCGGACAGCGCCTTGTTGATCCGCTTGGTCAGGCCGGTCAGGACCTTGCCCGGGCCGCACTCCACCAGGTGTTCGATACCCTGATCCGCCATGGCGTTGACGGTTTCGGTCCAACGCACCGGGCAGTAGAGCTGACGCACCAGGGCGTCCTTGATGGCCTCGGCACTGTCGGCGGCCACTACATCCACGTTGTTGATCACCGGGATGCTGGGGGCAGAAACCTCAATCTGGGCCAGGGCCTCGGCCAGCTTCTCGGCGGCGGGCTTCATCAGCTCACAGTGGGAGGGCACGCTCACCGGCAGCGGCAGGGCTCGCTTGGCACCGGCGGCCTTGCAGGCCTCACCGGCGCGGGCCACCGCGTCTTTGTGACCGGCGATCACCACCTGACCGGGACTGTTGAAGTTAACCGGAGACACCACCTCGCCCTGGGCCGCGCCGGCACAGGCCTTGGCGATGGCGTCGTCGTCCAGGCCGATGATGGCGGCCATGGCACCGGTGCCGGCGGGCACCGCGGCCTGCATGGCACGACCCCGCAAGGCGACCAGCTTGACCGCATCATCAAATTTCAGTGCGCCGGCGCACACCAGCGCGGAGTATTCGCCCAGGCTGTGGCCCGCCATCAGGGCCGGTGCGGCCCCCCCGGCTTCGCAGTAGGCACGCCAGATCGCCACGGAGGCGGTCAGCAGTGCCGGCTGGGTGTTCTCGGTGCTGTTCAGCGCCTCGACCGGCCCCTCCTGCACCATCTGCCACAGGTCAAAGCCCAGAGCCTCACTGGCTTCGGCGAAGGTGGCCTGGATCACGGGGTAGTCAGCGGCCAGCTCGGCCAGCATGCCCACGGCCTGGCTGCCCTGGCCGGGGAAAACAAAGGCGGTTTTCTGAGTCATGAAAGGATTTCCTTAGTACTTGACGACGGCGGCGCCCCAGGCGAACCCGGCGCCGAAGGCTTCCAGCAGCAGGGTCTGGCCCCGCTGGATGCGGCCGTCGCGGATGGCGATGTCCAGGGCCACGGGCACGGAGGCGGCGGAGGTATTGCCGTGCTCCTCCAGGGTCATCACCACTTGCTCCATCGCCATGTCCAGTTTCTTGGCGGTGGCTTTGAGAATGCGGTAGTTGGCGTTGTGGGGCACCAGCCAGTGGATGTCGCTCTTGGCCATGCCGTTGTGGGCCAGGGCCTGCTCCACCACCTGAGCCAGGCGGGTCACCGCCTGCTTGAACACCTCGTTGCCCTTCATGATGAGGTAATCCCCCTCATCGGCTTCGATCTGCACATCCTTGTTGCGCTTGGGCACCGGGGTCTTGAGCAGATCGCCGTAACGACCGTCGGCGTGGATGTGGGTGGAGAGGATCCCGGGCTCATCGCTGGCGCCGATGATGGCAGCACCGGCGGCGTCACCGAACAGGATCAGGGTGGTGCGATCGTCCGGATCGCAATGGCGGGACAGGGCGTCGGCGCCGATCACCAGGATGTTCTTGCACTGGCCGGTCTTGATGAACTGGTCGGCAATGGAGAGCGCAAACAGGAAGCCGCTGCAGGCCGCCGCCACGTCAAACGCCGGGCATCCGTGGGCGCCCAGCAGGGACTGGATCTCACAGGCGGACGAGGGGTAGGCGTTGTCGGCGCTGGTGGTGCCGCAGATGATCATGTCCAGATCGTCGGCATTGAGGCCGGCGGCCTCCAGGGCCTTGAGTGCGGCCTGGTGACCCATGGTGGTCACGGATTCGTCTGCACCGGCGATGCGACGCTCACGAATGCCGGTGCGCTCCCGGATCCATTCGTCGCTGGTCTCCACCATCCGCTCCAGATCCGCGTTGGTACGCACCTGGGGCGGCAGGTAACTGCCGGTACCAAGAATTTTTGTATGCATAGGTAGACTTAGGATTTATCCAACAATACCGACTCGAGTCGGCTTTTGATTCGGCCCGGCACCTGCCGCTGCACCTCCAGCACCGCCTCTTCGATGGCGCGCAGGAAGGCCGCTTGATCGGCATTGCCATGGCTCTTGACCACGATACCGCGCAATCCTAACAGAGTCGCACCGTTATACTGGTCGGGGTTCATTTGCTGGAAAAGGCGCTTGAGTCGCCCCTTCAGCAGCCAGCCCAGGGCCCGGGCCAGCAGATTGCCCTCCATGGCTTGGCGCATCTGCTGCACCAAGAGTCGAGCGATCCCTTCCGTGGTCTTAAGGGTGACGTTGCCAACGAAGCCGTCACAGACGATGACGTCGGCCGCACCGGTGAAGATGCTGTCCCCTTCGATAAATCCTCGATAGTTCAACTGGGGGGTGGCCTGCAGGATCTGCGCGGCCTGTTGAACCTGATCGTTCCCCTTGATCTCCTCCGAACCGACATTGAGCAGCGCCAGCCGCGGTCGAGGCCGATTGCCGACGCACTCGGCCAGCACAGAGCCCATCACCGCAAACTGGAACAGGGTCTCCGAGTCGCACACCACGTTGGCGCCCAAGTCCAGCATGTAGACCGGGTGGCCTGTGGTGGTGGGCAGGGCCGAGGTGAGCGCAGGACGGTCAATGCCCGGGAGGGTTTTGAGCACCACCTTGGACATCGCCATCAGTGCCCCAGTGTTGCCGGCGCTGACGCAGGCCTGGGCCTCACCCCGCTGGACCAGTTCCAATGCCAGACGCATGGAGCTTTTACGGCGGTTTCTCAGGGCGTGCAGCGGCCTGTCCGACATGGACACCACTTGTTCGGCATGGAGAAGCTGAAGACGGCGGGATTCGGTGCTGTGGTGACGTCGCAGTTGCTCGCCGATGGCGATGCGGTCACCCACCAGGATGATCTTCAGTTGGGGGTAAAGCGCCAGTGCCTGCAAAGCTGCAGGCACTGTAATAGAGGGGCCGTGATCGCCCCCCATGGCATCTAACGCTATGGTTAGATCGGACAAGGCCGTCTCAACTTACAGGTTGATGACCTTTTTGCCACGGTAGTAACCGTCGGCAGTGATGTGGTGACGAAGGTGCTTCTCGCCAGAAGTCGCGTCCACAGACAGCTGAGCAGTAGTCAGCGCGTCGTGAGAACGGCGCATACCACGCTTGGAACGAGTTTTTTTGTTCTGTTGTACGGCCATGGCCCCAATCTCCTCGATTAATTTCGCTTAAGAGTTTCTAACACCGCGAACGGGTTCTTCGGACGCTCATCAGCAGGCTCGGGCTGCGGAAGATTGCCTACGGTCACATCACGAGACGCCAGGCTGCAGGCTTCGGAGTCGTGCGCGGGCACGATGGGGAAGGCCAACAGCAGTTCGTCTTCGATCAGGTGTTGTAGTTGCACCTCGCCATTTTCGTCTAATTCGACTGGCTCATAGGCGTCCGGGAGCTCATCTATCTGTGAATCGTCAGTCACAGGGCTGTATGCGAACTCAACCGCGATCGGATGGCTATAGGTGTTCATGCAACGCTGACAGGTCAGAGTGAGCTCCGTCACAGCCTTCCCCTTGAGGTAGACTATCCCCTGAACGTCTTTGCCGCATTCAACGAACACCTGCACATCAGTGCAGTCGCCGGCGCTGGCCCCGTTCACACGCTTCAAGACCTTGGCGGGGAGGATACCCTCGTAGCTCAGGCCTCGTTGAGCGCAACGAGCCGGGTTCAGCATTACCGGAATTCGTACATTCTGCATAGGGCGCGCATATTATAGGTTGAACCGAACCGAGTCAAAGGAAATTTTAGACCCGGAAGCCCCGCCTGGCGCGGCTTTATACAGTGTCGACCGATTGCTCGGCCAGCCCCGCTTTTTAAGGCTTTACCTTGGTGGTGTCAATGGGATTTGGTAGGCTTTGCGGCCCCACCTGCATTCAATGAGATGACCCCCGATGATGGATAAGGTTCTGGTCCTGGGATCCACCTCCCCCTTTCGCCGTTCCCTGCTGGAGAAGCTGGGCCTGCCTTTTGTGTGCGACAAGCCCCAAGTGGACGAAACCGCGAAGGACGGCGAGTCCGCCGAGGCCCTGGTGGCCCGCCTGGCCGAGGCCAAGGCCCGGGCGGTGGCCGAGCGCCATCCCAACGCGCTGGTGATCGGCTCCGACCAGGTGGCCGTGGTGTCCGGCACCATCCTCGGCAAACCCCACACCCACGACAAGGCGGTGGCCCAGCTGTCCGCCGCCAGCGGTCAGGTGGTGACCTTCTACACCGGGCTTTGCCTATATAACAGTGGCGCCAACCGTGCCCAGACCCTGGTGGAGCCCTTCGAGGTGGCGTTCAAATCCCTCACCGAGGCGCAGATTGAGGGCTACCTCAAGGCGGAGCAGCCCTACAACTGCGCCGGCAGCTTCAAAAGCGAGGGGCTGGGGATCATGCTGTTCGACCGCCTAAGCGGCCGGGATCCCAATGCCCTGATCGGCCTGCCGCTTATCAGCCTGGGGGAGCTGCTGGCCAACGAAGGGGTGGACGTCCTGACACTGCAATCGGCCTGAGGCCCTTGCCAGGTCCTGTCGGTCTGGTAAAAAAGGAGGGAACCGGCATCACGACAGGGAGTCCCCATGGCCGACAGCACCTTTCGCTCCTTTGCACAGTTCTACCCCTTTTACCTGCGCGAGCATCGCCACCCCACCTGCCGCGCCCTGCACTACATCGGCTCCATGCTGGTGTTGGCCCTGCTGGCCTACCTGGTGTTGAGCGGCAACTGGATCTGGGCCTGGGCCCTGCCGGTGATTGGCTACGGCTTTGCCTGGCTGGGCCATTTCGGTTTCGAACACAACCGCCCCGCCACTTTCCGCTATCCCTTCTACAGCTTTCTGGGCGACTGGGTGATGCTCAAGGACTGGCTGACCGGCCAGCTTGAGCCCAAGCTGGCCAGCGCCCTGGCCGAAGAGGTTAAGGAGTGAGGGGCGTTAGACCCATTGGAGCAGTTCCAGCGGGTGGTGGATCACCGCCCGGGGCTGCGCAGTCATCAGGTGGGGGGTATCGCCGGCGCCGTAACTGACGCCGATGCTCTCGCTGCCGGCCCGCCGGCCCATCTCCAGATCGAACCAGGCGTCCCCCACCATCAGGGTGCGTGCCGGGGTAACCCCTTGCTCCTGACACAGCTCCAGCACCATCTGGGGATCCGGCTTGGAGGCCGTTTCGCAGGCGGTCCGAGAACCGACAAAGTGGTGCTGGATGCCGCTGTGACCAAAGGCGCGCTCCAGTCCATGACGGGCCTTGCCGGTGGCCACCGCCAACTTGTGACCCTGTTCATTCAGTTGGGTGAGCAGCGATTCGACGCCATCAAACACCGGGGTGGGCGCCAGGGTGGGATCCGCGTACAGGTTGCGATACTGCTCGCGAAAACGGGTTTGCTCCACCTCATTAAGCCCCGGTGCCAGCTGGGTCATCGCTTCGCTCATCGACAGGCCGATGATGCCCCGCACCGCGGATTCGGCCACCTCGGGCAGCCCCATGGCTTCGGCCGCCTGCTGCCAGCAGCGCACAATACGGCCCACGGAGTCCATCAGGGTACCGTCCCAGTCGAAGATGATGAGATCGTAACGGCGGCCCATCAGCGCAGCCTCCCCAGTACCCCTTCCAGAGTCTCATCCAGCGGAGCCTCCACGGTCACCGTGGTGCCCTCCACCGGGTGCAGGAAGCTCAGCCGATAGGCGTGCAGGAAGAGGCGTCCCAGTCCCAGGGATCGCATCCGGGCGTCGAAGGCGTCGTCACCGTAGCGCTCATCACAGGCGATGGGGTGACCGGCGTGCTGGGTGTGCACCCGGATCTGGTGGGTGCGGCCGGTGATGGGGCTGGCCTCCATTAAGGTGGCCTCCTCGAATGCCTCGACGATGCGAAAGCGGGTCTCCGAGGGCTTGCCGGTCACGTCCACCCGCACCAGACGCTCGCCAGAGCTCAGGGTGTTTTTCAGCAGCGGGGCCTGCACCGCCCGGGTGCGCGGTTTCCAGCTGCCCTTGACCAGCGCCAGGTACTGCTTGCGCATGGTCTTCTCCCGCAGCTGATCCTGAAGGTGTTTCAGGGCGGAGCGCTTCTTGGCCACCATCAGCAGCCCTGAGGTGGCGCGGTCCAGGCGATGCACCAGCTCCAGCTGGCGCTCGTTGGGGCGCAGGGCCCGCAGCGCTTCGATGACACCAAAGTTGATGCCGCTGCCCCCGTGCACGGCGATGCCGGAGGGTTTGTTGATCACCAGCATCACCTTGTCTTCGTACACGATCTGCTCTTCAAGCTGAGCCACCTTCTCCAGCTTGGCCGAAGGCGCGCGGGTCTCGTCCCGCTCCGCCACCCGGATGGGCGCGATGCGGATCTGGTCGCCATCGGCCAACTTGTACTCCGGCTTGATGCGCTTTTTATTGACCCGCACCTCCCCTTTTCTGAGCAGGCGGTAGATCAGGCTTTTCGGCACCCCCTTGAGAAAGGTACGCAGAAAGTTATCGATGCGTTGACCGGCGTGGTCGTCGGTGATGTCCACCCATTGAACCTGGGGGCTGGGTTTGGATACGGAGTCTTTCATGGCCGCTAGTGTACACCGTGGCGGAAATAGCCGGAAATCCGCGTGGCGACAATTGCCGCTCTTTTGCAAAATTGCTATTCTTGTCGCACCGGTGGGCTCAAACTGCCCAAATGATGGAAAAACCATCCCGGTCGGGGCCAGGAAGAGGCCAGTAATCTTGTCGTTTAAATGGATTACCCGCATACGATTCCCCGAGCAGCGTGTCCAATTTTTGACCCTGCCGCGGTCGGCCCGGCTGATGAGCCACCGCCCGAAAGCCCCGAACAGTAAAGTAAGCACTGTTACCGATACAGGTCTGACCGGCGATATCGCCCGGCAGCAAAAGATTTCGTCAGACGCTCCGGCGGCTGATTCGGCGCGAAAGCGCTTCGACAATGAGGCCTACCAGGCAAAGAGACCATCCGCGGTGCGCCCGCGGCTGCCTGCTCTAGTGTGTGGATCCTGTCCACCGAGCCTCCACCCCCAGACCAGCCGTGAGGCTGCTTAACCCCTTGGGGTGCCGGGAAAAGCCGGTACTCGACCTGTACGGTGACAAGAATTGGAATCTGTCACCACAATGAAAAGAATGCTAATCAACGCAACTCAATCCGAAGAGTTGCGCGTCGCTTTGGTAGATGGCCAACGCCTCTATGATCTGGACATCGAAAGCCCCGGTCACGAGCAGAAAAAGGCCAACATCTACAAGGGTAAAATTACCCGCGTCGAACCCTCCCTCGAAGCCGCTTTCGTCGATTACGGCGCTGAGCGTCACGGCTTCCTCCCCATCAAAGAGATCGCCCGCGAATACTTTGCCGAAGGCAGCTCTCTCTCCGGTCGCCCCAACATCAAAGAGGTGATCAAAGAGGGCCAGGAAGTGATCGTCCAGGTGGACAAAGAGGAGCGTGGTACCAAGGGCGCGGCCCTGACCACCTTCATCAGCCTGGCCGGCTCCTACCTGGTTCTGATGCCCAACAACCCCCGTGCCGGTGGGATCTCCCGTCGCATCGAAGGGGACGAGCGCTCCGAACTCAAGGACGCCCTCTCCAAGCTGACCGTGCCCCAGGGCATGGGCCTGATCGTTCGCACCGCGGGCGTGGGCAAGGCTGCCGAGGAGCTGGCGGAAGATCTCAACGTGCTGCTGCACCACTGGGACTCCATCAAGCAGGCGGCAGACAGCCGTCCCGCCCCCATCCTGATCCACCAGGAGAGCAACGTCATTGTCCGCGCCATCCGCGATTACCTGCGCAGCGACATCGGCGAGATCCTGATTGACCACCAGCGGGTGTTCGAGCAGGCCAAAGAGCACATCAACCTGGTGCGCCCGGATGCGGTCAGCAAGCTGAAGCTCTACCAGGGCGAAGTGCCCCTGTTCACCCACTACCAGATCGAGAGTCAGATCGAGTCCGCCTTCCAACGCGAAGTGCGCCTGCCCTCCGGTGGCTCCATCGTGATCGATCCCACCGAGGCCCTGACCGCGGTGGACATCAACTCCGCCCGCGCCACCAAGGGCGGCGACATCGAAGAAACCGCTCTGCAGACCAACCTGGAAGCGGCGGACGAGATCGCCCGCCAGCTGCGCCTGCGTGACCTGGGTGGCCTGGTGGTTATCGACTTTATCGACATGGGGCCGGTGCGCCACCAGCGGGAAGTGGAGAACCGTCTGCGTGACGCCGTCCGTCAGGACCGCGCCCGGGTTCAGATCGGTCGCATCTCCCGCTTCGGTCTGCTGGAGATGTCCCGCCAGCGTCTGCGTCCCTCCCTGGGTGAGTCTGCCGCCCACCTCTGTCCCCGCTGTAACGGCCAGGGCAGCATCCGCGGCACCGAATCCCTGGCGCTCTCCATCCTGCGTCTGATGGAGGAGGAAGCGATCAAGGAGAACACCGCCCAGATCGAGGCCCAGGTGCCCACCGATGTGGCGGCGTTCCTGCTGAACGAGAAGCGCAAGGCGATCCGCATTATCGAGCAGCGTCACAAGGTGGAGGTGTACGTCATCCCCCACCCCTACATGGACACCCCCAACTACACCGTGGTGCGCCACCGCAAGGACGACACCATCACCGAGGCCAGCTACAGCCAGGTTGAGCGTCCCGAGGTGACCCTGTACGAGCCGCGTAAGCTGGAGCGTCAACAGGGCGACAAGCCGGTGCTGCAGGGCCTGAGCGCCCCGAAAGCCGAAGCCAAGAGCGAACCCAAAGCGCCGGCCGCTAAGCCCGCCGAGCCCAAGGCCGCCAAGCCCAAGTCCAAGCCGAAGCGCAAGCCGGAAGCGGCCCCCGCCCCGGCCCCATCCCTGTTCAGCCGCATCGGCGCCGCCATCAAGGGCCTGTTCGGCACTGAGGCGGAAGAGGAAGCGCAACCCAAGGCCAAGAAAGAGAGCCGTGACGGTCAGCGCCGTCAGCGTGGCGAGCGCGGTAACCGTGGTGAACGCGGCGAGCGTGGCGAACGCCAGGATCGCAACCGCCGTGGCCGTAAGCGCTCCGAGCAGGGCGAGCAGGAGAAACTGGACGCCAACAAGGAGCGCCGCCGCAGTCGTCGCGACCGCCGCGATCGTGGTGAGCGTGCCGACCGTGCCGAGCGCGCCGACGAGGCCCAACGCCAGGACCGCGCTGCCAAGCCGGCCAAGGAGCCCCGTGAGAAGCGTTCCGACGAGCGTCGTGATGATCGCCGTGACGAGCGTCGTGAGGAGCGTCGCGACGACCGTCGTGAAGAGCGCCGCGAGGAGCGCCGCAAGCCCCGCAGCGAAGAGCGCCGTCAGGATCGGGAAGCCGACACCGCCGCCGTCGAAGCCCGCGAGGAGAAAGTCGAACAGCGCCGTCAACGTCGCCAACGCCGTCAGCTGGAGCGCTCCGTTCGAGTGAAATCCGCCGAGCAGGCCGCCGAAGCGGACGCCGCGCTCGAGGCTCCGGTCACCGCCGAAGTCCCGGCTGAAACCACTCCGGCCCCCATCGAGCCGCCCAAGGCCGAAGCGCCGGTGGCGGAAACCGAAACCGCACCCCTGACCGAACGCCAAGGCGATGCCCAGGGTGAGGACGGGGAAAGCGAGCTGACGCTGACCGAGAATGAGCGCAACGCCCACCGTCGCTCTCGCCGCAGTCCGCGTCACCTGCGCGCCGCCGGCCAACGCCGCCGTCGCCAGCAGCGGGACGATGAGCAGGATCTGGAGCAGAAGGCTCAGCAGGATCCGGTGACCGCTCGCTACCCGGAAGCCACCGAAATGGGCGGCCCGGTGGAGGAGCAGCTGGACATGCCGCTGGAGTCCGCCGACCAGCAGGAGGCCCCTGAGGAGCCGACTGAAGCCGTTGAGCCCAAAGTCGACGCCCCGGTGACCGACGCCCAGGCCGAGGCCGTAAGCGAGACCGCCGAGGTGGCCCAGCCCCAGGCTGAACCGGTACAAGAGGACGCCCCGGTGACCGCCGAGGCCGCTGAGGCTGAACCCAAGGCCGCGCAAGCGGACGAGGTGGCCGAAGCCCCGGCCGAGGACGCCGTCGAGCCGAAAGCCGAAATTGCCGAGCCGGTATCCGAACCGGTCGAAGCGCCCAAGGTTGAGGCGGCCCCGGCGGAAGCGCCGGCCGTTACTGAAGCGCCGATGAGCACCGAAGCTGAAGCCGAGCCCGTCGCCGAGGTTAAGCCGGTTGAAGTGGCGGCTCCGGTGGCCGACGAGCCGAAGGCCGCTGAGGCCGAAGCCCAGAGCGTACCGGTGCAACCGGCGGCCAAGGCCGGCTCTGGCCTGGTGAACCTCAACCAGGGTGCCAGTGCCGAGATGGCCGCCCCCGCGGTCGACGCGCCGGAGATGAATCTGGTGGAGGTGAAGGTGCCGGAGTTCGAGGCCAAGGCCAACGACTTTGCCACCAACCGTTACCAGAGCATGGTGAACGCCACCATGACCCGTCCTACGGAGTAACGCCCAAGGGCACAAAAAAGCCACCCAGCCGGGTGGCTTTTTTTATGCCTTCAGGTGGCTGAACCAGCCGTCCGCGGCCGCCTCAACCAGATCCAGGACCCGCTCGAACCCCTGGGCACCGCCGTAGTAGGGGTCCGGCACCTCCTGGCCGGGCCGACCCAGGCCATCGAGGATCAGGCCGATGTGCGCCCGGACCGGCGTGCGCGCCAGACGCTGGATGTCCGCCAGGTTCTGGTTGTCCGCCGCCAGCACCAGATCGAACCGGTCCAGATCCTGGCGCTGGATCTGCCGGGCGGTGATGCCGCTGAAATCGTAGCCCCGGGCTTCCCCCGCCGCCCGGGAGCGGGGGTCGGGCCCTTCGCCGGCGTGGTAGCCGATGGTACCAGCGGAATCGATGGTCAGGGACAGGCCCTGAGCCTGGGCCCGCTGGCGAAACACCGCCTCGGCGGTGGGTGAGCGGCAGATGTTGCCCATGCAGACCACCAGGATGGTGCTGACCGGGGTCGTCAGTTGGGGAAGCAGTGGAGAGGGTGTCACGGTAGGCTCCTGTCGGGGTGTGGCTCTACCCTAACGAAGATGGCCCCTTGGCACCAGAGCAGCACCACGGCGCCCTACTCCGGCTCGTCGGGGCGTATCCTGTCGGCGTACTTTAAGCGCAGTTGGGTGAGCTTGGGCTGGATGTTCCACTGGCAGTAAGGCTGCTCGGTGTTTTGATTGAAGTAATCCTGGTGGTACTCCTCCGCCGAGTGGAACGGGGCCGCCGGGCGCAGCTCGGTGACGATGGGGCCACGCCCCATCCTCTCCAGGGCCTGGATCTGCGCTTCGGCCTGGGCTTTTTGGGCCTCATCCTCACAGAAGATCACGCTGCGGTACTGGCTGCCGGCATCGGCGCCCTGTTTGTCCCAACTGGTGGGATCATGGCAGTCGAAAAACAGCTCCAGCAACTGACCGTAGCTGATGAGAGCCGGGTCAAAGGTCAGGCGGATCACCTCGATGTGGCCGCTGCTGCCGCCACAAACGTCGCGGTAGTTGGCCCGCTCCGCTGCCCCGCCGGCGTAGCCACTGATCACCTCGCTGACCCCTTTTACCCGCTGAAACAGCGCCTCCAGGCACCAGAAGCAGCCCCCGCCGAACACCGCCACCGAGGTCGAAGCACTCTGGGGCTCCGGGGTAAAGGAGAGGGAGAGGGCGTTGACGCAGTGGCGCAGGTTCTTCGGGGTCAACCGTTCCCCTTCGAACACGTGCCCCAGGTGTCCGCCGCACTGGGCGCACAGGATCTCGGTACGTCGTCCATCCGCGTCCACCTCCCGGCGCACGGCGTTGGGGATCTCGTCATCGAAGGCGGGCCAGCCACAGCCGGCATCGAACTTGTGGCCCGAGCGGTACAGGGGCGCCTCGCAGCGGCGACAGTGGTAGGTGCCCTGGTCGTCCAGGGTGAGGAAGCGTCCGCTGAAGGGGGACTCGGTGGCTTTCTCCTCCAGCACCCGATCTTCGTCGGGACTGAGCGGGTAACGGGCCATGGCCACTCCGATTGGCTAGGGTACGATTCCCTAAACCATAACAAAAAAGGGAGACCTTTCGGCCTCCCCTATCCCCTCGCGGTGCGAATCAGTGGCTTTCCAGCTGCCAGCCTCGCTGGTTCATGCACTGTTCGAAGCGCTCATTGAACCGGTCTGCGGCGGGATCCAGCCGACGGTTACAGCTGTCCCGATCCTGCATAAAGGCGGTGTTGTCTTTGCTCGGGTGGACCCAGGTCGCTTCCGGACCCCCGCACCCAACCAGGAACAAGGCCACCATACCGACAACGCACTTTTTCACTCTGATTCTCCTGCCAAGAGGTTCAATACCAGTGCAATTTTTTACCCTATTCCCGCGATAAAGGCTAATCGAGAATACGGAACACTTGGAACGAAAATTCGGAATTTTCATAGAAAAGTTGCCAATAGCAATAGTTTTTCAACATTTACCGAGGCGGGTTGACGGTTGCCTGACCCCTGGGCCCATGGCACACTTGGCGCCCCCAAAAGCCAGAGGTACGTCCACCATGTCCGTCGAGATCTATAAAGAGTTCACCTTTGAGGCCGCCCACCTGTTGCCGAACGTGCCGGCGGGCCACAAGTGTGGACGACTCCACGGCCACTCCTTCAAGGTGCGCATCAGCGTGCAGGACGAGGTGGATCCCCACACCGGCTGGGTGATGGACTTTGCCGAGCTTAAAGCCCACTTCAAGCCCATCTGGGAGCGGCTGGATCACCACTACCTCAATGACATTCCCGGCCTGGAAAACCCCACCAGCGAAGTGCTGGCCCAGTGGATCTGGCAGCAGCTCAAGCCCACCCTGCCCCAGCTGTCGGAGGTGGCCATCATGGAAACCTGCACCTCCGGTTGCCGCTACCGTGGGCCCCAGCCGGCTTAATCGATATTCAGATACTTGTGGGTCTGCACCGACAGGCGCCAGTTGCGCTCGATGCAGACCTTAACGCAGAGGTCATTGGCCCGGTGCTGCTGGCTGATGGGCTGAAGCGCCACCACCTTGCCCGCCAACGGCAGATCCCCCAACAGGGCATCCAGTTCATCGATGTGCTTTTGCATCGCCACCGGGTGCTTAATCTCATTGGCCCGCTCCAGGGCCGAGCGCAACACCTGGTAACCCCCTTTCATCCCAATCTTGGGTGACACCGTCACCCAGGTGTCCGCACTGGTGCGCACCTCGAAACAGCCCGAGGTCTCAATCTGGCAACGCCAGCCGGCCGCCTCCATCCGCTCGGTCAAGGGACGCAAGTCCTGCAGGCAGGGCTCGCCGCCGGTGATCACCAGGTGCCGTGCCCGGTAGCTGGGCCCGGTCAGATGGGCCACCAGCGCCTCCAGCGGCCATTCGGCCCAGCGAGGCTGCCCATCCCCTGCCCCGATCACCGCATCCGGTGCCACCCGATCCTGAGCCTCCTGGGTCCAGGTGTGGCGGGTATCGCACCAGGGGCAGCCCACCGGGCAGCCCTGCAGACGGAGAAACACCGCCGGCACCCCGGTAAAGTGGCCTTCGCCCTGAATGGTTTCGAACAGTTCGTTGACGGGGTAATGCATGGTCGCTCCTTGGCTGAGGGCGACATTGTAGGCAGGGTGGGGGGAGATTGAAACCGAGCGCCGGATTCAGCGCACAGGAGGGATGAAAAAAACGCCGCGAGATGCGGCGTTTTTTATCTTAGTGACAGTTGTCACAGGTGGCCGGAGCCTGACCCACTTCGTCCTCATGGACGTTGTGGCAGTCGGTGCACTCCAGCATACCGTCGTGCTCCGGGTGCGGCGTGCCCATATCGGTCAGGCCACCGTGGCAGTCCAGGCAGGAAGCGGCTTCGTGAGCGCCATCATCAGACGGCATGCCGTCGGCGTGGCAGGTCTCACAACCGGACATGTCGGTGTGCATGTCGGATACCACTTCAGCGGCAGCAACACCGAAAGCCATGCTTGCACCGAACAGTGCGATCAGCAGTTGTTTGAACATTTTTCTCATCCTCACACAGTGATTGCCCAAGAGACGCCGCCAATTCAGGCACTCACGACGTCCCTTGAAGACAGCCACACTCTATCAACTCACGCCCGCCTAAACCGTTGAGCAGATCCCATATTTTCAGAATTCCAAGTTAATAAACTGACAAAATTCAATGAAATGCCATCGAAACGGCAACAAAAAAACGCCGGTACGAGACCGGCGCTTGGGTGAAAACCCTTGTCCTGGGCTCAGGGCGTCCGACCGTCGTCGTGACAGTCGTCACAGGAGGGCTGCTGACCGATTTCCAGTTCGTGGGGGTTGTGGCAGTCCGCGCACATCAGCATGTCGGCGTGGGCCGCATGGTGATCGCCTTCCAGCTCGGCCATGGGGCCGTGACAGGACTGGCACTGTTCGTTTTCGAAGGCGCCATCGCTGGACGGCTCGCCATCCTGGTGGCAGCTTTCGCAACCGTTCATCTCAGCATGGACGTCCGCCAGGGTATCGGCTGCCGCCACACCGAAGGCCAAGCCCAATCCAAATAAGGCACAAAGCAGATTTTTCAACACGTTCCTATCCTCCAAACCTCAGCCCGATGCGGCCGTGGATACGCTCACACAGTCTGTTAAAAGCTAGCCGAGCACCGAGACAACCGCAATGAGTCGAATTCAGCACCGGCAAGTCATTGTCACATAGTTGTTTTTTCTGTGACCCCATAGATATATGAGGATAGTGCACAGAACGCAAGCACAAGTGACTGGTTTGGTTATGGACAGAAAAGCGGCGGCCCGGGGGCCGCCGCTGTCTGCGTGAGGGGGAATTAACCGCCGCGACGCAGGGTATCGATGCGCTGCTCCAGCGGCGGGTGGCTCATGAACAGCTCGGACAGACCGCCGCCCTTGCCGTTGATGCCGAAGGCCGCCATGTTGGCCGGCATGGTGCTCTCGTGCCCATGACGCAGACGCTCCAGGGCCGCCACCATCTTCTCGCGACCCGCCAGGGCAGCACCGCCGGCGTCGGCCTTGAACTCCCGCTGACGGGAGAAGTACATCACGATGACCGAGGCGAGGATACCGAACACGATCTCCAGCACGATGGACACCACCATGTAGGTCATGTAGCTGGCTTCCTGGCCGCTGTCTTCGTCGCTGCTGAGCACGTTGCTCACGGTGCCGGCAATGAGGCGAGCGGCAAAGATCACGAAGGTGTTCACCACGCCCTGGATCAGCGCCATGGTCACCATGTCGCCGTTGGCCACGTGGCTGACTTCGTGGGCCAGAACCGCTTCCACTTCATCCCGGTTCATGCCGTACATCAGGCCGGTGGACACCGCCACCAGAGAGTTGTTGCGGCTCGGGCCGGTGGCGAAGGCGTTCATTTCAGGGCCGGAGTAGATGGCCACTTCCGGCATCTTGATGCCGGCTTGCTGGGCCTGGCGCGCCACGGTGTCCAGCAGCCAGGCTTCGGTTTCGTCCCGAGGCTGCTCGATCACCTGCAGACTCATCGACTTTTTCGCCATCCATTTGGACATCTGCAAAGAGAGCAGCGAACCACCGAAACCAAACACGGCGGCCAGCACCAGGATCCCGGTGTAGCTGTGCAGTTGGATCCCCAGCATGGAGGTGATGATGCTAAGGACGATCCCCAGTACCACCACAACGGCCAGGTTGGTCAGCAAAAAAAGGAAGATGCGCTTCATTGTTTCTCCTAGTTGAAGGTTGGGCCACCAAGCAGTGGCCTCATGCTGGCAATGATCGGGTTCCGATCGGCCCTTTTCAAGGGAGCAAACGTAAAGAAACGTATAGAGGCGTAAGAAAAAGCCGCCCTGGGGAGGCGGCTTTTATTGACTCGGTTTGGGAGACCGAACAACGTTACGGATCAGTATATGCGGGTTTTTTCCTGTAACAACCACAATATATGGCACTTTGATAGAAAAGTGTTCTATGATTATCTCCAACCGGTCTGTGAGGGTGGCCACATTGGCATGTGGCCCTGGCGTAGCGATCCCTGTCGATCTTTTCCCTCGATTCCCCCTCGGGCAAATTATCTGTTAGCCTTTGTTTTTTAAGAACAATATTCCAGACCCGGAGATCACCATGAGCCAATCCCTGCTCCTGATCAGCAGCTCCAAAGCCGGCGACACGCCCTACCTAAGTCACGCATTATCCTGGATGAAATCCCTGATCCTGCCCGGCAGTCGCTGGCTGTTTATCCCCTACGCCGGGGTCAGCATCAGCTACGACGATTATCACCGTAAGGTGGCGGATGCGCTGGAGTCCCTGGATGTTGAGCTCGACAGCGCCCACCACTTGAGTGACCCCGCCTCGGCGCTGGACCAGTACGACGGCGTGCTCGTGGGCGGCGGCAACACCTTCCATCTGCTGCACGAGCTCTATCACCACAACCTGGTGGCGGCGCTGCGCGAGCGGGTGGGTAACGGCATGAAGTACATCGGCTGGAGCGCCGGCTCCAACGTGGCCGGCCACAGCATCCGCACCACCAACGACATGCCGATCATCCAGCCGCCCAGTTTCGACGCCCTGGGTTTGGTGCCTTTTCAGATCAATCCCCATTACCTCGACTACCAGCCGCCGGGCCATCATGGTGAGACCCGGGAGCAGCGCCTGCTGGAGTTCACTTGCGTGGACCCTTTGATGCCGGTGGTGGGGATTCAGGAGGGGACAGCGCTCAAACGCCAGGGTGACGCTCTGGTGCTGATGGGGGATAAGACCGGCTACCTGTTCCAGGGCAGCACCCAGAAGCAGTCTCTGGAGCCCGGCGCCGACCTCAGCCGGCTGCTGTAAGCCGACGCGCCGCCGGCCCCAGGTGGTCGGCGGCCGCCTCCCCTTCCAGGTAGGGCACTTCGGCCAGCAGCGGTGCCGCCAGCATCTCGGCCAGGGTGGCCAGGTTCTCATCGTAATGACGCATGGCCGGGTCCACCCGGTTGGCCACCCAACCGGCCAGTTTGAGGCCGTCGGCCCGTACCGCCTCGGCACTCAACAGCGCGTGGTTCAGACACCCCAGCTTCATCCCCACCACCAGGATCACCGGCCAGCCTTCGGCCTGCACCCACTGCGGCAGGGTCGCTCCCTGCCCGATGGGCAACCGCCAGCCTCCGGCTCCCTCCACCAGGCAGAGATCCGCCGATGCCATGGCGGCCCTGGGCAGGGCCTCGCTGAGCCGGGCAGCGGTGATGGTCTGGCCTGCCTGGGCCGCCGCGATGTGGGGGGCGATGGGCGGTGCCAGGGCGATGGGATTGATGGCCTCGTAGGGCAGCGAAACGGAGCTGGCCGCCATCAGGGCCAGGGCGTCATCGTTACGCAGCCCCTCGGGGGTGGTGTCACAGCCAGCGGCGATGGGTTTGAGGCCCAGGGTCTGAATCCCCTCCCGGCGTGCGGCGCTTAACAGTCCGGCGGTCACCCGGGTTTTGCCCACCTCGGTGTCGGTGCCGGTGACAAAGTAGATCATCGTGTCGCCTCCAAAATCGCCAGGTGCCAAGTCAGTCGGTAGCCCTGCGCGTCCCGGTGGCGGGCCAGCTCCGCATTGAGTCGTTGCCACCACTGGCGACCGCGCAGGCCTGGATGGCGCTCGGGGCTGTGGTGGGCGCCGGTGGCCTTGAAGTGGCCAAGCAGCGCCCGAGGGGAATCGAAGTGCACCACCTCGGTAAAGGGGGTCAAACGCGTCTGGGCCCAGGGGCCGTCGGCCAGGGTGGCCGCCAAGGCTTGGGTCGTTGCAAAGCGGTTGCAGGCCAGCAGCCCCTGGTTGCACAAGGGGCGCAGCTCGGGAAAGGTGTGGGCCAGGGGCACCGTGGCCAGCAGCTGGCCCCCGGGGCGCAGAGCGTTGGCCAGTCCGGTCAGGGTGTCCGCCAGCGGATCGCACCACTGCAGAGACAGATTGGCGGCGATGCCGTCGACGCTGCTCGCCTGCAGGGGCAAGCGGGTGATGTCCCCACAAATCAGGTGCGCCGTGCCCTGCTGGGCGGCTTGGCGCAGCATGGCCGGGGCCAGATCCAGGGCCAGGACACGGCGTCCCGGCAACTGTCGGGCCACCTGGCCGGTGCCGGTGCCCAGGTCCAGCCAGGTGTCGGCGGGGCGGGCCTGCGCCAGCAGGCGCTGGCCGGCCAGCCGCTGAAGGGCAGCGTGTTGATCGTAATCGGAGGCCGCCTGGCCAAAACAGTGGGCGACGGAGCTCATACGCCGCCCTCCCCGACCACCGCAGCCAGGACGGTCACCAGGCGGTCGATGTCGGCGTCTCTGTGCTCGGCGTTAATCACCACACGCAGACGCCCCTGGCCGGCGGGCACCGTCGGTGGGCGGATCGCCGGCACCCAGATCCCCTGAGCCTTGAGCGCCTCGAATGCCGCCAGGGTGGCGGCGTTATCGCCGGTGATCACCGGCACTATGGGACTCTGCGAATCGGTCAGCACCAAGCCTGCCGCTTCGGCACGGTGGCAAAACCGCTCGACGTTGTGCCAGAGCCGGGCCCGTCGTTCGGGCTCGGCCAGGCGGGACAGTTGACCCAGCACCCGCTGGGCCTGATCAACGCTAAGGCCGGTGGAATAAACGTAGTGCCTTGCGGACTGCACCAGGGCCTCGATCAGCACCTTGGGCCCCAGCAGGGCGGCCCCCTGGGCGCCGACGGCCTTGCCGAAGGTCAGGGTCAGCAGATCCGGGCGGGCATACTCTGCCGCACCCCAACCGTTGGCGCCAATGACACCAAAGCCGTGGGCGTCGTCGAACCAACTGAGGGCGCCGTGCTGGCGACACAGGGTTACCATTTCCGCCATGGGCGCCCGATCGCCGTCCATGGAAAACACCGACTCGGAGACCACCAGGGTCGGACTGTCGCCGTTGCCCAGCCAACGGGCCAGGGTGCCCATGTCGTTGTGGGGAAAGCGGCGCAGGGTGGCGGGACTGGCCAGGGCCGCATCAATAAGCGAGGCGTGGCTCAGCTTATCCGCCAGCACCCGATCACCGGAGTGCACCAGGGACAGGGGCGCGGCGTTGGCGGCGAAGCCGGAGCTGAACAGCAGCGCCGACTCGTAGCCGGTCATCTCGCACAGGCGCTGCTCCAGTTCCCGGTGGGCCCTCTGGTAACCGGTCACCAGAGGCGAAGCCCCGGCGCCCTGGCTTTGGGGGGTCTCGCCCCCCTGGGCCAGCCCCAGGTAGTCGTTGCTGGCAAACTGCAGGTAGTCACGCCCCTCCAGGCGCAGGGTGCGGCCGTCGATGGCCTCCAGGCAGCGGCGCTGACGCCACAGGCCCTGGCGTTCGCGCTGGGCCCGATCCTGCTGGGCCCGGCGCAGGAAGGGGTTAACCGGCGGCATTGTAGAACAGCTCGTCCTTGTCGCGTTTGGCCACCGGCGCCATCTTCTCCAGGTGCACCGGGGCGCCGGCCTCGGGCCGCAGACCCAGCTTGGCGAACAGGGCCATGTCGCTGTTCTCCTCCGGGTTGGCGGTGGTCAGCAGCTTGCAGCCGTAGAAGATGGAGTTGGCACCGGCAAAGAAGCACATCGCCTGCAGCTCTTCGGTCATGTTTTCCCGGCCGGCGGAGAGGCGCACGTGGGAGGCCGGCATCATAATGCGCGCCGCCGCAATGGCCCGGACAAACTCGATGGGATCGAGATCCGCCTGGTCCGCCATGGGGGTGCCGGGCACCTTCACCAGCATGTTAATCGGCACGCTCTCCGGGTGGGTCTCCAGGTTGGCCAGCTGCATCAGCAGGCCGGCGCGGTCCTTAAGCTCTTCGCCCATCCCCAGAATCCCCCCGGAGCACACCTTCATCCCCGCCTTGCGCACGTTATCCAGGGTATTGAGGCGATCGTCGTAGCTGCGGGTGGAGATGATCTCGCCGTAAAACTCCGGCGAGGTGTCGAGGTTGTGGTTGTAATAATCCAGTCCCGCCTCCGCCAGGGCCTCGGCCTGCTCTGCACTGAGCATCCCCAGGGTCATGCAGGTCTCCATCCCCATCCCCTTGACCTCCCGCACCATCTTAAGCAGGTAGGGCATGTCCCGCTCACGGGGGTTGCGCCAGGCGGCCCCCATGCAGAAACGGCTGGCCCCGGCGGCCTTGGCGGCCTTGGCTTCGGTCAGCACCTTCTCCACCTCCACCAGCTGTTCGGTCTCAAGGCCGGTGTGGTAGCGGGCGCTCTGAGGGCAGTACTTGCAATCCTCTGGGCAGGCGCCGGTCTTGATGGAGAGCAGGCGGGAGATCTGCACCTGATTGGGATCGAAATGCTGTCGATGCACGCTTTGGGCTTCGAAGAGCAGATCATTCAGGGGTTTGTTCAACAGCGCCTGGACTTCTTCCAGCTGCCAGTCGTGACGGATCGCGGCCATATCGGGGTTCCATGTCAAAAGTCGATTCACGTTGGCTAGGATACGGTGAGCCGGTACACTGTCAACGCCGACCAGAACCAGAACTTGACTAACGGACACTTTTTGACCATGAAGGCCGATCTGCAGTTTGACCGCGACCACCTCTGGCACCCCTACACCTCCACCACCCATCCCCTGCCCTGCTACCCGGTGGCCCGGGCCGAGGGGGTGCACATCGAACTGGAAACCGGCGAACGCCTAGTGGACGGCATGAGCAGCTGGTGGTCCACCATCCACGGCTACCAGCACCCCAAACTGACCGAAGCCGCCAAGGCCCAGCTGGATCGCATGAGCCACGTGATGTTCGGTGGCCTGACCCACGGCCCCGCCACCGCGCTGGGCAAACGCCTGCTGGCGATGACCCACCCCAGTCTCAACAAGATCTTCCTGGCGGACTCCGGCTCGGTGTCGGTGGAAGTCGCGCTGAAGATGGCGCTGCAATACCAGCAGGGACTTGGCCACCGCCACAAAAGTGGCCTGATGACCATCCGCGGGGGCTACCACGGCGACACCTTCGCCGCCATGAGCGTGTGCGATCCGGTCAACGGCATGCACGGCCTGTTCCGCGACATCCTGCCCAAGGCCCAGTTCCTGCCCCGACCAGTCACCCCGCTGGATGGCCCCCTGGCTCCGGAGGACGCCAAGGCGATCGACGCCCTGATGGCCCGCCACGGGGAGACCACGGCGGCGCTCATCGTCGAGCCCATGGTGCAGGGGGCCGGGGGGATGCGGTTTTACGGCGCGGCCTACCTGGAGGCCCTGCGTGAGGCCTGTGACCGCCACGGCATCGTGCTGATCTTCGATGAGATCGCCACCGGGTTTGGCCGCACCGGCAAGCTGTTTGCCTACCAGCACACCAAGGTGGTGCCGGACATTCTTTGCCTCGGCAAGGCGCTGACCGGTGGCACCATGACCCTGGCGGCAACGCTCTGCAGCGACGCCATCGCCGAGGGGGTGTGCGCGTCCGACGCCGGGGTGTTTATGCACGGCCCCACCTTTATGGGCAACCCCCTGGCCTGCGCCGTGGCCGAGGCCAGCCTGGGACTGTTGGAGACCGGAGAATGGGCCGGCCAGGTGGCGGCCATCGAGGCCCAGCTCAAGGTGGAGCTGGCCCCCTGTCGGGCCCTGGCCAGTGTGGCAGACGTGCGGGTATTGGGGGCGATCGGGGTGGTGGAAACCCAAAGCCCGGTAGACGTGGCGGCGATCCAGCGTCAGTTCGTATCGGATGGGGTGTGGATCCGGCCCTTTGGCCGTCTGGTGTACATCATGCCGCCCTACATCATCACGCCGGCCGAGCTGTCGCAGCTGACCGGCGCCATCTTCCGGGCGCTCAGCTGAAGCGGTTGCCGGCCTTGAGCCAGGCCACCAGCCGGGGCACCAGCTCTCCAGCCCGACCGGTCTGGTGGTAACCGAACTGGCTGTGCACCTCTGAGGGCTCGAGGTTGATCTCCAGGGTGTCGGCCCCGGCCTGGTTGGCCAGTTCGACAAAGCCCGCGGCGGGGTAGACGGTGCCGGAGGTGCCGATGCTGATGAACAGCTCGCACTGCTCCAGGGCCTGGTAGATGCGATCCAGCCCCAGGGGCATTTCGCCGAACCAGACCACATGGGGACGCAGCACCTGGCCAGGCATGCAGCAGGTACAGAGGTTTTCCGGACCAAAGGGCTCCATCAAGGGAAACACCTGCTGGCTGCGGGGGCAGCGCCCCTTGTTGAGTTCCCCGTGCATGTGGAGCAGACGGCGGCTGCCGGCGCGCTCGTGGAGATCGTCGATGTTCTGGGTCACCACCAGCATCCCCTTGCCCAGGGCCGCTTCCAGCTCCGCCAGGGCCTGGTGGGCCGGGTTGGGTTCGATGCCGCCGTTCAGTTGCGCCCAGCGTTGGTTATAAAACCGATTGACCAGATCGGGGTCTCGCAGGTAACCCTCCGGGGTGGCCACATCTTCTACCCGATGGGACTCCCACAGGCCATCCTCCGCCCGGAAGGTCTTCATGCCGGATTCCGCTGAGATCCCGGCCCCGGTCAACACCACAATTCGCTGATACATCCGCTTTATTCGACGTCCATTTTTCCCCCATGCTGAGGCTATTTTTTTGCCATTTCAAGCCCGTAGCGTTAAAACCATCTGCAGAGAGTGGTTTAATGTTTTCGCCCGGCTCCATATAATGGATTGAATCCGCCGCGGTGTACGGCCTAGCAGACAGACGAGACAGACATGACCGACGAAAACCAGGCGCTGAAAAAAGCGGGACTCAAAGTCACCCTGCCGCGGGTGAAGATCCTGGAACTGCTTCAGAATCCCGACAATCAACACATCAGTGCGGAAGAGCTCTACAAGCTGCTGCTGGACCACGGGGAAGAGATTGGCCTCGCCACCGTTTACCGGGTGCTCAACCAGTTTGATGACGCCGGTATCGTCTCCCGGCACCACTTCGAAAGCGGCAAGGCGGTGTTCGAGCTGGCCAGCCAGCACCACCACGACCACCTGGTCTGCCTGGATTGCGGCAAGGTGATCGAGTTCTCCGATGAGGTGATCGAGCGCCGTCAGCACGAAATCGCCATGAAGCACAACATCAACCTGACCAACCACAGCCTCTACCTCTACGGCCACTGCACCAACGACCAGTGCAACCATAACGACTGAGGTCCGGTTCGCCAGACACAAAAAACGCCGACAGATGTCGGCGTTTTTGCGTTTAACGGGGCGCGAACGCCCCAACCGGATCAGCCGGCGATCTTGGCCCAGGAGTCGCGCAGGCCCACGGTGCGGTTGAACACCGGACGCTCGGCGGTGGACGCTTTGCTGTCGGCACAGAAGTAGCCGGTGCGCTCGAACTGGTAAGCCTTCTCCGCCTCGGCGCCCGCCAGGGCCGGCTCCACCTTGGCGTGGGGCAGCACGGTCAGGGACTCCGGGTTCAGCGTCTCTTCCAGGTCGCCCACGTTGGGGTTGGGTACGTTGAACAGGCGGTCGTAGAGGCGCACTTCGGCGTCCACCGCGTGGGCAGCGGAAACCCAGTGGATCACACCCTTGGGCTTGACGCCATCGGCGGGATCGACCCCCAGGGTGTCCAGATCTACGGAGCAGAAGATGGTGGTCACCTTGCCGGTCTCGTCCTTCTCCACCCGCTCGGCGGTGATGACGTAAGCGCCACGCAGACGCACCTTCTTACCCAGCACCAGGCGCTTGAACTTCTTGTTGGCTTCCTCGCGGAAATCCTCGGCCTCGATGTACAGCTCACCAGAGAAGGGCACTTCGCGGCTGCCCATGGACTCGTCGGAGGGGTGGTTGGCGAGAGTCAGGATCTCCTCCTGGCCCGCCGGGTAGTTCTCCAGCACCACCTTGACCGGGTCCAGCACCGCCATGGCGCGGGGGGCGTTCTGGTTGAGGTCGTCCCGGATGCAGGCCTCCAGCATCCCCATCTCCACGGTGTTGTCCATCTTGGTCACACCGATGCGCTTGCAGAACTCGACGATGGAGCCCGGGGTGTAGCCACGACGGCGCAGACCGGAGATGGTGGGCATCCGCGGATCGTCCCAACCGGAGACATGACCGTCCACCACCAGCTGCTGCAGCTTGCGCTTGGACATCATGGTGTATTCCAGGTTCAGGCGGCTGAACTCGTACTGGCGCGGCTGACACTCGATGCTGATGTTGTCCAGCACCCAGTCATACAGGCGGCGGTTGTCCTGGAACTCCAGGGTGCACAGGGAGTGGGTGATCCCCTCCAGGGCATCGGAGATGCAGTGGGTGAAGTCGTACATCGGGTAGATGCACCACTTGTCGCCGGTCTGGTGATGGCTGGCGAACTTGATGCGGTAGAGCACGGGATCGCGCATCACCATAAAGGAGGAGGCCATGTCGATCTTGGCGCGCAGGCAGGCCTTGCCCTCTTCAATCTCACCGTTCTTCATCTTTTCGAACAGCGCCAGGTTCTCCTCGATGGGGCGATCCCGGTAGGGGCTGTGCTTGCCCGGCTGCTTCAAGGTGCCACGGTATTCGCGGATCTCCTCGGGGCTGAGCTCATCGACGTAGGCCAGGCCCTTCTCGATCAGCTCCACGGCATAGCCGTAGAGGGTGTCGAAGTAGTCGGAGGAGTAACGGATCTCGCCGTCCCACTCGAACCCCAGCCAGTGGACATCCCGCTTGATGGAGTCCACGTACTCGATGTCCTCTTTGACCGGGTTGGTGTCGTCGAAGCGCAGGTTGCACTGGCCCTGGTAATCCTGGGCGATGCCAAAGTTCAGGCAGATGGACTTGGCGTGGCCAATGTGCAGGTAACCGTTGGGCTCCGGCGGAAAACGGGTGTGCACACTGGTGTGCTTCCCGGAGGCCAGATCCTCATCGATAATGTTGCGGATAAAGTTGCTTGGACGTACTTCGGTGTCCGGCTGGCTCATGCGCATCCTCTTGGGCTAGGGAACTCGGTCAAAAGCGGTATGTTGCAACAACTTCCCAAGCGCCGCAACCACCAGATGCCACCAGCGGGATGGGGGGCGGGAAGCCGCCCCCCATGGGGGTTCTATGGCGAGGGCGGGCCAGGCAGATGGTGGGCGATGCCGGCGTGGCAATCGATGCAGGTCACCTCGCCATCGGCGTCCGCCAACACTTCGTGGAACTGGGCCGCGGTTTCGCTCTGGGCCGCCGGGTCCATCCGCTCCACCAGGTGGCAGCTGCGACACTCATGAGAGTCGTTGGCGCGCATCTTGTCCCACACGCGCTGAGCCAGCATCTCCCGCCGGGCCTCGAAACTGGCCTTGTCGGTGTAGGTGCCGGTCAGCTGGGTGTAGATGTGGTGCACGGCGCTGGTGCCCTTGACCCACAGCTTGGGGAAGAACTCCTTGGGAATGTGGCAGTCGTGACAGTGTACGGCCACCCCGGAGCGGGTCTTGTAGTGGGCAGTCTGGTGCCACTCCTCGGCCACCCAGGCGGAGGGCGAGTTGTGACAGGAGGTGCAGAACTCGTCGGTGCTGCTCCAGTGCAGTGAGGCCTCAAATCCCACCCAGGCGATCACCCCAAGCACCAGGGCCAGTAAGCCGCCAAACGGGACCCCGAAGCGCCACCAGGCGGTGGGTACCCGCCAGATCCCCTTGTTGTCGTCTCTCATCGCTTACTCTCCTTGTTCCGCGGGGGTCTGACCCGGCTTGTTGTGGGCCAGGTACTTGTGGCAATCGATGCAGGTGCGGCCCATCTGCTCCATGCGCTGGTGCATGGAGGCGGCGGCACGCTTCTGCTGGGCAAAATCCATCAGCTCCACCTTGTGGCAGCTGCGACATTCGCGAGAGTCGGTCTCCTTCATCTCGGCCCAGACACTCTCCGCCATCGCTTCGCGGTGCGCCTCGAACTTCTCCCGGGTGTTGTAGGTGCCCAGGGTCTGGTAGTAGACCTCTTTCATCGCCCGCACCTTGCGCCACATCTTGGGCAGGAACTCCTTGGCCACGTGGCAGTCCGCGCAGGTCACCTTAACGCCGGAGGCGGTGTTGTAATGGGTGTGCTCCGGCCACTCTTCGGCCGCAAACTTGGAGGGGCCGTGGCAGCTGACGCAGAACTCGTCGCTGCTGGTTTCGTGGATCACCACGTTGAAACCCACGGTGCCCAGGGCACCGACCACGAATAACAAGAGGGCCCCCACGGGGATCCCCAGACGCCACTTGGCCCCGGGCTTCTGCCAGAGGCGACGCCAGCCGCTTTGGTTGTCCATCATCGTCCCCATCCCTAGTTTTCTGGGTGTCAAAAAGAAGGAAGGCAGCGTAATCGCTGCCTTCCTCTTTATAACTTAACCACTTACGGTCGCGGTTTCCAGTCACTCACGCATCATTACCGGAATGTCCCCGACGCCGCGCTGCTGTCGCTGGCCCACTCGGCGAAGCATCATAAAGACGCTGGCCATCAGTGCCGCGAACAGCCCCAGGTACCCCAGCGCCCCCAGCCCCTGGATGGCGAACTGGTAGAACAGGGTGGACGTGGTGTAGGCCAGGGCGAAGGTCCAGGTGCCGGCAAACAGCGCCCAGCGACCGCCCAGCTCACCGGCGATGGCGCCCATCACCGCCACACAGGGGGTGTAGAGCAGGATGAACAGCAGGTAGGCAAAGGCTGCGGCGCGGTTACCAAACCCCTTCTCCAGGTTGGCCAGGCTGCCGGTTTCGAAACCGAACTCCTCCGCCATGGTGTCGGTGTCGTGGACGTCACCGATGTTCAGTCCCAGGGGATCTGTGACCTCGATGCCCAGCAGCGCCTCGGGTACGGTGGCCAGGGCCTCGTTGAAGCTGGCCAGCAGATCCCAGTCACCGCCCTCCTCGTCGCCGCCCTGGCTGTAAAGGCTGCTCAGGGTGCCGACCACGGCCTCTTTGGCGAAGATCCCGGTGATGATGCCCACGGTGGCCGGCCAGTTTTCCTGCTCGATGCCCATGGGGGCAAAGGCGGGGGTCAGTTTCTGGGAGGCCACGGCCAGCAGGGACTGGTCGGTGTCTTCGTGACCGATGGTGCCGTCGGTGCCCATGGTGTTGAGGAAGCTCAGCAGGGTCACCACCACCACGATCACTTTACCGGCGCCCAGCACGAACTGGCGGGTGCGCTGCCAGGTGCGGCTCATGACCTGGCGCAGGGTGGGCAGTTCGTAATCCGGCAGCTCCATCACTGTGGTGCCGCTGTTGCCCGGCAGCAGGGTGTGGCGCAGCAGCAGACCGGTCAGCACCGCCATTACGATACCGATGAGGTACAACAGGAACACCAGGTTCTGGCCGTTGTCCGGGAAGAAGGCGGTGGCGAACAGGGCGTACACCGGCAGACGGGCACCACAGGACATAAAGGGGGCCATCATGCCGGTCATGATGCGCTGACGGCGCAGCTCCAGGGTGCGGGTGGCGGTGATGGAGGGCACGTTACAACCGAACCCCACGATCAGCGGTACGAAGGCTTTGCCCGGCAGGCCCAGCTTCTGCATCGCCCCTTCCACCACGAAAGCGGCGCGGGCCATGTAACCGGAGGTCTCCAGCAGCCCCAGGGCCACGAACAGGAAGGCCACCACCGGAATAAAGGTGGCCACGGTCTGGATACCGGCGCCGACGCCGTTGGCCAGCAGACCCACCAGCCAGCCCGGTGCATTGACCGACTCCAGGGCCAGGGCGACGCCGTCGACGAAGATGGCACCGGCCATGATGTCAAAGAAGTCGATAAAGGCGCTGCCCACGTGGATGGCGAACATGAAGGTCAGGTACATCATGAACAGGAACACCGGGATCCCGGCGATGGGGTGCAGCACCAGTTTGTCCAGACGCTCGCTCAGGCTGGCACTGGCCGGACGGGTCAGGGCCGCATCGCGCAGCACGTCGGCCACCCACTGGTGGCGGCAGGCGGCGATGTCGTTCACCCAATGGGGCCCCTCGGCCAGCAGTTGACCCAGTGCCTGATGGCGGGGGCCGTCCAGCCGGGCTTCAACGGACTCACCGTAGCCAACGGTCAGCGCAGAGGCACTGCTCACCGCCATCAGCTGGGTCAGCGCCTCACGGGCGGTGCCCACACCCGCCTCGGTGCGGGCGGAGAGCACGTGCACCGGGCAGCCCAGACGCTGGGCCAGCAGCGCCACGTCCACCTGCTGGCCATTGGCGCAGGCGGCGTCCCACTTGTTCAGCACCACCACCATGGGAACGCCCAGCTCACGCAGCTGCAGCGTCAGGTAGAGGTGGCGTTCCAGCTGGGTGGCGTCCACCACGTTCAGCAGGCCATGGTAGTCCCCGCTCGCCAGCGCCAGCTGGGAAACGGCTTCATCTTCCGGGCCCTGGTTGGTGGGGGTCATGTCGTAGAGCCCCGGCAGGTCCATCAGGGTCACGCCTTCGCCGGACAGCTCCAGCTGGCCCAGGCTCTGCGCAACGGTGACCCCGGCCCAGTTGCCGACTTTGGCCTGGCCGCCGGTCAGGGCATTGAACAGGGTGGATTTGCCGGAGTTGGGCAGACCGACAGACAGGATGGTCTTGCTCATTGGTTCACCTCGACGCTGACTTGGGTGGCCAGTTGGTGGTTCAGGCAGATGGAGGCGCCGGCCAGCTTGAGCTGGATGGAGCGGCCCAGGGGCGCGCGGCGGATCAACTGCACTTCACAGCCCGGGGCCAGCCCCATGGCGGCCAACTTCAACTGTGTGGAGGACTCCAGCCCGTCGGCCTGGAATTTGGCGACCCGGGCTTTTTGCCCATTTACCATTTCCGCTAAGGTCATACTTCATCCAAATGCTAATCAGTCTCATTTAGTTTGAGTATACTCCCCCCACTCGCAAAAAATTTGCGTTAGATCCAAGTTCTGACGACTAAATGGCAACCTTTGGAGAAAAGTCGCTGCCGGGTCGAAAAGCCGGGCCCAGGGGGGAAAAGAGTTTACTCTGACCGGCCTTTTTGTCGGTCAGACACAGAGGAAGGTAGGACCCTTTGCGCGGGGTTTCGGGCACAAAAAAGGCCGGTGCAGTGCACCGGCCTTTTGGCGATTCGCTAACCCTTAGCCTTTCGGGTAGGGGTGGGCAACGCCCTTGTGGCAATCCACACAGGTCTTGCGATCTTCCGGCGCCTTCTCGAAGTTACGAGCGTGCATGCGCTGGGCCATCTTCTTCATGGTCTCGGGCTGATCTTCGTAGATGCGAGAGTGGCAGTGCTGACAGTTGGCGGAGTCGTTGGCACGGAAGTACTCCAGGGCCAGGTCAGCTTGCTCTTTACGGTTGGCGTCCAGCCACTCCTGGGTGTTGAAGCCGTCGATGGTCATGTAGCCGATCAGGTCCTTGGACACGATGATCTTCTTCACCAGGTACTCAACCGGGTTGTGCGGCAGGTGACAGTCTTGACACTGAACCACCACACCGGAGCGACCGCCACCGTGGGCAGAGGCCAGCACTTCGTCTTTCAGCGAGTGGTTGCTGTGGCAGGTCATACAGAAATCGTCGGTGCTGGTGGCGTGCAGCGTTTGCTGAGTTACAAAGTAACCCACGACACCCACAGCAATACCGATGCTCAGCAGAGCCAAGATGGAGTACTTTGCGCTCGGTTTAAGCAGTCCACGGAAGTTCATCACTCGTCTCCAGATCCAGAAGCGTTTTAATTTGTAATTGGGCTTTAGCCTTTGAGCGGCCAGGCACAAGGTGACAGCAACGCTCAGAAGAAATTCTCTAATTCGCGGCCAATTGTAATGACCCCTTCGAAGTAAATTGATGATTACAATCACACTTCTCGTAATCGGATGGAACGCTTTGGTTAAGGCGTCACCCACAGTCGCGGTGAAGATTTCGCCAACCTCGCCTCGAACACCAAGCCGATCACACCGGCCCAACCTCCAAGGGTAAAAAGTTTCACTCCCGCGACCGCCCTCCTCTCAACGCCCTGGACGCCCGCTTTTGCCTCCCCGGTTGCCCCTTCAATAGCCCTACTTTCACTGGAAGAAAATCTGGTTCGAGCGAGATTCCGTGCTATGCTCGACTGGTATTAACCTTTTAATAACACAGACATAACACTCAAAATCCGCAAAGGAAGCAGGGGAATGATGAACAAAGTGAGCCGGACGTGGCGCCGCGCAGCCTGGGCGATGGTGCTGATCTGCCTGCCGTTTCTCTCCTTTACCGTCTCCGCCGCCTGGGAGGAGCTGTCCGAGGAGGAGTTGGAGCGCATCCTGGTGGAGAAGTTCGAGGCGGGCAACTACTCCGCCAAGGGCGCCGATAACTGCCTGATGTGCCACCGGCGCAGCGACACCGTGATGGCGCTGTTCAGCGGCGTCCACGGCCGA
Source organism: Ferrimonas balearica (assembly GCF_019802085.1). Taxonomy (GTDB): domain Bacteria; phylum Pseudomonadota; class Gammaproteobacteria; order Enterobacterales; family Shewanellaceae; genus Ferrimonas; species Ferrimonas balearica_B. The sequence continues at coordinate 612,636 of NZ_JAHVHV010000001.1, read as the reverse complement.
ACCGCCAACCCCGCCAGCCCCATGGCCGCCGGCCAGTTGCAGTGCGAGGCCTGCCACGGCCCCATGGGTAACCACAACCGCGGCGGCAAGGAACCGATGATCACCTTCGGCCCCGACTCCCGCGTCAGCGCCTCGGCCCAGAACAGCGTCTGCCTCAGCTGCCACAGCGGCGACGACCGCTTGGCCTGGCACGGCAGCACTCACGACATCGAAGAGGTGGCCTGCGCCAGCTGCCACAATGTGCATGCCGAGCACGACCCGAGCCGCGATAAGCGCCTGGCGATGGAAAACTGCACCGACTGCCACCGCCAGCAACTGGCGCAGATGCACCAGCGCTCCGCCCACCCCATGCGCTCCGGACAGATCACCTGCGTCGACTGCCACAACCCCCATGGCTCGCTCAACGAAGCGATGCTGACCCAGATCTCAGTGAACGACAACTGCTACGTCTGCCATGCGGAGAAACGCGGCCCCGTGCTGTGGGAGCACGCCCCGGTGGTCGACAACTGCGCCAACTGCCACAACCCCCATGGCAGCGTAAACGAGGCAATGCTGACCCAGCGTGCCCCGCAACTGTGCCAAAGCTGTCATGCCAGCCCCCACTCGGGCACCCCGCTGTTCAACAGTGGCGACAGCGCCTTCACCGCCGGTCAAAGCTGCCTGAACTGCCACAACCAGGTGCACGGCTCCAACCACCCCTCCGGCAAACTGCTGCAACGATAGGGAGCGACGGACATGGATAAGACCCTACTCGCCACCCTGGTTGGCCTGGCCCTCGGCCCCCAAGCCCTGGCGGCGGACTTCAGCCTGAGTAAGGCCAACACCGAAACGGTGAAATGGGACGGTTGGGAATGCGAGCGCTGCACCCCCAGCGAAGGCACCGCCGGCCATTTTTCCATCGGCGTCGGTGAGAACAGCATCGAAGACATCCATTTCGCCAACGCCTCCGGCAGCGACGACGATGGCCTGGTGCTGAGCGCCGGCGCAGACCTGACCCACTGGTACGCCAACGACATCCGCACCGAACTGCTGGCCGAGAACCTCGGCCGCGACGTCAGCCTGCTGAGCCTGGGGGCCCAGCGTGGTAACGACTTCGCCGCCCGGCTGGCCTGGCAACAGCTGGCCTGGTACGACGCCACGGTGCAAACCCCGTTCACCAGCAGCGCCTATCATCAGCTGCCCAGCGACTGGCAAACCGGTGCCACCACCGGTCAGATGCCCGGCCTGACCGGCCCACTGCCCCGTCAGGACCTTAAAGTGGAGCGGGACAAGCTGACCTTGGGCCTGGAGAAGTACTTCAACCGCATCCGCACCTACCTGGACGTCAGCCACCAGACCCGCGAAGGCCATCGGCGTAGCGGCGCCACCCTGCTCACCAATTCGGTGAACCTGGCCCAGCCGGTGGACGATGACACCACCGCCCTGGCCGTCGGCCTCAACGCAGTGGGGGGCAACTGGCAGGTGGCCTTTGGGTACCTCGGCAGCCTCTATCGCAATGACCTGGACGCCCAGCGCTGGGACAACCCTTATACCCCGACCTTCGGGGGCGCCCGCCTCGGCCAGCAGGCCCTGGCACCGGACAACGACGCGCACCAGTTCCACATCCAGGGCACCTGGGCCGCCGGGATCCAATCGGTCAGCGGTCAGCTGGTCTGGGGCCGACACGATCAGGACGACGATCTGCTGCCGGCCACCATCAACGGTCCGACGCCGCCCCTGCCCGGCACCAACGCCGACCTGCAGCTGGACAAGCTGGATCTCAACCTGCGCTACCGCATCCGGCCGATGCGCAAGATGACCCTCACCGCCCAGTACGACTACCGCGACCGGGATTTCCGCAACCCCTTTGTCGCCTACCCCTACATCATTACCGACAGCCTGGACGCCGGCACTCGCATCGCCCAGCCGCTGGATCAGACCGACCAGAAAGCCAGCCTGGCGATGAACTATCGCTTCTACACCGGCTTCAGCACCGAACTGGGCTACCGCTGGCGCCAGCAGGAGTGGGACAACCAGGCCGCCGACCAGGCGGACACCAACCAGGTGTGGGCCACCTTGCGACTGAGCCACTGGGAGCGCCTGCAGCTGCGGCTGGAACTGGGCTGGGAAGATCGGGAGCTGGACAATTACCGGGGCTACCCCAACGCCGAAGGGGTCAATGACGACGCCCTGCGGGCCTACTACCTGGCGGATCGGGAGCGCACCTACGGCAAGTTTGTCGCCAGTTACCAGGTGTACGAGCCGCTGTCGCTGCAGCTGACCCTCGAGGGCAGCGAAGAGGATTACGACGACGCCGTGGGCCTGGACGAGGTGCAGCGGGCCGGCTACGACGTGAGCCTCAACTGGCATAAAGAGAAGCTCAACCTCTACGCCTTCTACAACTTCTACAACATTGAGACCGAGCAGGTCGGCAGCAACACCGCCGCGCGCTGGCAGGGCCGCCAGGACGACGACGCCCAGTCCGCCGGGCTCGGGGTCGAGTATCAGGGCGCCTTTGACGATGCCCTGGACTTGGGGGCCGATCTGGTCTGGGCCGACAGCGACACCCTGACCCAGTTGGAGCAGGGGCTCAACGGCGATTGGGGCGATTACAGCGCCACCCGCACCACCGTTGACCTCTATGGCCGCTACCACCTCAGTGACCAATCCAGCGTGCAACTCGATCTGCTGTATCAGAAGTACGAAGACAGCAACTACCTCAACCGAGGCCTCGCCCCCAACAGCATAGGGAACGCCCTGATCTTTGGGGATCTGTCTCACGACTACAGCGACTACCTGCTGAATTTGAGCTATCGCCATGACTTCTAATCCCGCACCCCGAAGCGAACGCGCCCCGGCCGAGCCTGCCCCACAAGGAGTTCGTGACATGAGAACTGGAAACGCCCCCGCCCTGCTGGCACTGGGCTTGAGCGCCCTGCTCGCCCTCAGCGGCTGTAAAGACGGCAACGACGGTCAGCCCGGTGGTCCGGGTCCGGAAACCCCGCCCCCGGCCCAGGAGGTCAACGACATCAAGGTGTCCCTGGACCAGTGGCAGGTCACCGATGAGGGCCAGTTCAGTTTCCGCATGCTGATCACCAACGAGAACGACGAAGGGGTCGCGGGGCTGCAAAGCACCACAGTGCTCGCCGCCCAGTTGCTGCCCGCCGGCTTTACCGGCGCCGGCAACTCCTCCGAGTGGCGCTTCCTGGGTTCGGAAACCTGCACCCAGGGGGGCGACTGTCCCGGTCAGTGGAACGATCTTAAAAACGGCTTCTACGAATACCAGACCGGCTTCAGCGTCAATGACGCCGAGGGGGTCAGCTACGACCCCGGCGCCACCCAGCGCCTGGTGATCAAGGTCGGCGGTGACGCCCTGGCCGACGGCACCCCCATTCCCGTGGTCAACGCCTTTGTGGATTTCACCCCGCCGGACGGCGACCCCCTCTACACCCGGCTGATCGCCACCACCGAAAGCTGCGAAAGCTGCCATACGGATCTGGGGCAGGTCCGCCACGGAGGTCGCTACACCGAGCTGGAAACCTGCACCACCTGTCACTCGGAGAACCGCATCTCCAACCCGGGCAATGTGCTCTCCGGTCTGGCCCACTCCGCCCACGGCGAAAGTGGCCTGGCCAACTTCGTCAACTGCGAAACCTGCCACACCGGCGAAGAGGGGCTGCCGGAGTCCGACAACTGGGCCCTGTTCCCCAGCCAACTGGCCTGTGGCAGCTGTCACAGCGCCATCGACTTCGTCGCCGGCATTGGCCACCCGGCCCAACCGGACAACAGCAACTGCATCGCCTGCCACAACCCGGACTGGACCCGCGATGTGCACCTGATGGCCGACAAAGAGGCCGCCCTGGGGCAGTTCGCTGCCGAGGTGGTGAGCATCACCCCAGACTTGGCCGCCGGCACCCTCAGCGTGGTGGTGGGCCTGAGCAACCCGGTCAGCGGTGAAGCCCTGGCCAGCCCGGACCAGCTCCCCTACGTCAATGATCTGCGCCTCTACGCCAACTGGGGCACCAGCTTTGACTACGTCACCCGCTCGGCCAGCAGCATCCGCCTGGAGCAGTTGACGCCGGAGGAGACCGTGGCCCCGGGCCAATACCGCTACACCCTGCCGCTGCCCGAAGGCAGCCCCACCGCACCGGAGCAGAATGACGGCGGTGCCGTGGCCATGCAGGGGCGGATCTGCCGGGTCGCCGATGCCCTGAGCCCCTGTGACGACGCGGCGGCCCTCAGCCAGCCCATCGCCAGTGCCACCAGCTTCTTCCTGGTGGGCAGCGGGGCCGAGCGCCGGACCGTGGTCACCAACGCCACCTGTGGCACCTGCCACGGCGACCAGCAGCTCAACTTCCACGGCAGCCGCAATGATCTGGAGCAACAGTGTCAGCTGTGCCACAACGCCCAGATGGTGGCGGACGCCACCGCGCCCAACCCCACGGCCAGCAACGCCAACTACTCGCACATGATCCACGCCATCCACACCGCTCAGCGGGCCGGCTACGAAGATTTGGCCTACCCCGCCCCGGTGGGCGACTGCCGTCAATGCCACCTGCAGTCGGACAGCGGCGACAGCTTCGCCCTGCCCATCGCCGAATCGGTGCCCCCCATGGCCCTGAGCGACGGCACCTTCACCAGCACCACGGCCGCCACCTGCACCGTCTGCCACCAGAGTGACAGCGCCAAGGGCCACATGACCGGCAACGGCACCGTGTTCAACGGCACCTTGGAGATGGCCAGTGGCAATAAAGGGTGCGACACCTGCCACGGCCCCGGCCGCACCTACGACATCGCCCCGGCCCACGGCCTGGCACCGGCGCAGTAAAGGAGTTGCCACATGACTTTTTGGACCCACAGCCATCAGGACAGTCCCATGAACGGATTCGATACGCGCAAGCCCTGGCAGACCCTGCTGTTGACCGGCGTCGCCGCCCTGGCCCTGACCGGGTGCCCCGACGACGGTGACGACGGCGCCGACGGCCCCGACGGCCCCCCAGGGGAGGTCAGCATCGCCATCGGCGCGGCCAAGAGCCTCAACGCCAGCATCACCGGCGTCTCCATCGACGAGGCCGGCATGGTGATGGTGGACTTTGATCTGACCAACGCCAACGGCGTGGCCATCGCCGGTCTGGAGAGCTACGAGGCGCTGGATCGCATCGGCATGGGGATCGCCAAGCTCACCACGCTGCAAAAACGTCTGCGCCCCCTGCCCAGTGACGGCAGCGCCGAAGACGGCAGCGGCAAGGGCACCAAGTCCACCCAGTGGACCAGCTACATCAACAACCTGGTGGAGCCCGGCGACGTGAACCTGGGCGACGTGGTGCCGCCGCCGGACTGGGACGCCAACCAGGGTCCTCAGATCCAGGCGGGCATCGAGACCGGCTGTGGTATCGAGTGCATCGAGACCACCGGCAACGGCAGCTATCGTTACACCTTCTCCATGGCCCTGGCGGACTATCCCCAGATCACCGGCCTGGACACCACCTACGACGCCAACCTTACCCACAGGGTCACCATGGAGCTGCGCCGCTTCCGGGGTGACGTGAAAGAGGCCCTGGTCAACGCCGGGTACGACTTCGTCCCCGCCTCCGGTGCCGAAGCGGCCCCGGAGGAGGCCCGCAACCTGGTGGCCCTGGAGCAGGCCTGTTTGCGCTGTCACAGTGACGACTACGACAACAGCGCCGCTCATCCGCTGATCCTCCACGGCGGCGCCCGTTTCGCCCTGGAGAACTGCACCGTCTGCCACACCCCCTACTCCGGCGATCCGGAAACCGGGGCCACGGTGGACCTGGGCTCCATGGTCCACCAGATCCACAAGGCCGAGTACTTTATGATCGGCTTTGGTGGCAATCCCCAGGATTTCCGTGAGCTGACCTTCCCGGCCAACGGCAACGACTGTCAGGTGTGTCACCTGGAAAGCGAGGACGCCCCGGCCCAGGCCAGCAACTGGTACTTCCATCGCCAGGAAGCCTGCCTGAGCTGCCATGAGAAGTTCGCCCCTGAGGACTGGGACGGTACCGCTCGTGGCCTGTTCCACAACAACAGTTTTACCCCCTTTGCCGAGGGCAACTGCGCCGGCTGCCACGCCGATGACACCAACCCCCTGGGCTCCTCGGTCTATCACCTGGCCAAAGCCACCGCCACAGAGGCCAGCCGCACCGCCTACGGCTACGAGATTGGCAATGGGCAGTACGATCCCGCGCTGAACACCCTGACCTTCACCCTGACCTGGCCCGGAGAGATGGCCCCGGAGCTGGACCCCAATGTTCAGGCCTTCTGGGTGACCGCCGCGGCCTTCGATGGCACCGAGTATGACCTGGGCGGCGTGCGCGCCGACGATATGGGCAGCCCCTTCGGCCGCCACAAATCGCGCATCGCCTTTGACCTGACCACCGCCAATGCCGTGGACAGCGTCATCAGCTCGGTGGTGGGCGAAGGCGGGATCACCTACACCGTCAGTGGCATCGATCCCCTGGTGCACGATCTGTTCAACGCCACCGGCCAGGGCTTCTTGGACGGCAAACTGTTCGTCTGCGCCAACGCCGCGGTCACCAACCTGGACACCAGCGCCCTGGTGCCCGTGGCCTGTGACAGCGCCGAGGCTCGGGTGATCGAGGCCATCGTCGCCGGCAACAAGGCCAGCTTCTCCGCCGACGGCAGCGACGTGGCCATGCGCCGGGTGGTGGCCATGGAGATGGGCTGCGTCAACTGCCACGCCGAGCAGGCGGACTTCTCCAGCGCCCACGTCGGCACCCGCGGAGACGAGACCTACCCGCCGGACAGCGCCTGTGGCTCCTGCCACGCCGGGACCCCCAATACCGCGGTGTTCCTCACCGACGGCAGCTGCGTGGCCTGTCACAACCCTCACGGCTCGGCCCACTCCAATAAGCCGTTCGAGCGGGGCTTTGACTTCAAGGTGATGATCCACGAGATCCACGCCGGCACCCGTTCGGAACGGCGTACCACGGATCTGGCCATCACCTACCCGGACAGCGCCGCCAACTGTGCCGCCTGCCACGCCGATGACCAGATCGACCTGGCGGCCATGGCGACCCTGCCGGCGGTGGTCACCGGCACCACCGAGTACTCCCCGGCGGTCGCCGCCTGCGCCAGCTGCCACGCGGTGACCGAGGCCGCCAACGGCTCGGCGGTGGCCCACTTCCGACAAAACGGCGGCGTCTACGCCGGCACCCTGGGCGAATACGTGCCCGCGGAGTCCGCCGAAACCTGCGCTACCTGCCACAGCGCCGGGCGCAGCGCCGGATACGACGTGGTGCACGGGCTGGAGTAACGGGGTAACCCACAGCAAAAGGGGCTCGATGGAGCCCCTTTTTCTTTGTCTGCTTGGCCACTCAAGTTGTTAGCAAAGGTTACAGTCCGTCACTTTCCACCCCGCTGCGCAAACTTTTTACCCTTCCCGACACTTCGAAAAGATCTTCAGTCACACCTCGGTTTACCGCCCTGCTTTGAGCCCTTTCCATCTCACCACCTTTGTTAACAGCATCACATTTATTTTGACTGGCCCCTCGTAGACTTGGCGTGCGGCGGCATATTCACCGCCGTGACAATTACTTATATGACATCGTTTCTCATTTGCAGGGAATAGAGATGACAACAACAACTCGAAACTGGAAACTCATCGCCTCCGCGGCCATGGTTTCTCTCGCGCTGTCCGCTTGCGGCAGTGACGGCAAAGACGGCAGCGACGGCGAAGACGGCCAACCCGGTCCCGTCGGCGTCAACATCAGCGACACCTCCCAGGTGATGGCCAAAGTCAGCTCCGCGTCCGTGGACGCCGAGGGCTTTCTGACGCTGAACTTCACCCTGAGCAACGCCAACGGCGTCGCCGTATACGGCCTGGCCAACGCCGACATCGGCGCGGTCTCCTTTGGCCGTCTGGGCAACGAGGAAGAGGTGGGCACCACCGACGTCCCCGGCGAGCCCCGCGACATCTGGCTGAGCTACTTCAACAAGGACAAGGGCGACGGCCACTTCACCGGCTCCTCCTACTTCAAAGGCGGTGACTGCGAAGACTGCCTGGTGGACAACCAGGACGGCAGCTACACCCTGACCCTGGACAAGGCGATCGACACCCTGGCCTACGAGTACGGCTACGAGGCGGACGCCACCAACGGTCTGTACCTGGGCATCAAGGCCGCCGGCAAAGACGGCGTGGCCCTGGTAGAGAACAGCTTCTACTACTGGCAGCCCAGCTCCGAGACCGAGCAGGCCCGACCCAAGGAGCTGATCGCCGAGCAAACCTGCCAAAGCTGTCACCGTCCCGGTCACGATGGCGCCCTCTCCATGCACGGTGGCAAGCACGTCACCCTGGAGTCCTGCACCTTCTGTCACACCGACTACAACAGCTACAGCAAAGAGCTGAAAGACGAAGACGGTAACGTTACCGACACCATCGTCTACGACGGCTCCATCAAGGGCATGGCCCACCACATCCACAACAATACCTATGGTGTGGGTGCGGAGATCTACCCGCAGATGAGCTCCAACTGCCAGACCTGTCACCAGAGCAGCGAAACGCTGGAACTGGCTGACCTGTGGAAGGCCGATCTGGACTCCGCCACCTGCATCAACTGTCACGGCAACATGCACGGCGGCAAGACCGAGTGTCAGTCCTGCCACTCCGCCGACGGCATGGCCCGTGGCGCCGAGGATGCGCACTACCTGCAAAACGCCAACGCCCAGTCCACTGAGCTGAACGTGGTGTTTGACGAGATCACCGTGGCCGAGGACGGCCTCTCCATCACCACCATCTTCAAGGTGATGGACGGCGAAGAGCTGGTGCCCCTGGCCCAGATCGACCCCCGTCCTTACAAGTACGGCGGCTACAACAGCGCCATCGTGCTTAACGGCACCCTGGGCGACGACTTCCTGGTGAACTACCAGAAAGTGGGCTACGACACCTTCACCGACAACGGTGACGGCCGCATCAAGTCCGTGATCAGCGACGACAGCTACGCGGTGAAGGAGCTGGTGGACGCCGGCGCCACCATCGCCCTGTCCAGCCAGATCCACGTCTGCTTCGACGGCTACGGCGTTCGCGCCGACTGTAACGTGGATGGCGAAGGCAACCTGGTGGGCCAAGAAGCGCCCTACCTGGTGAGCGACACCTTCTTCTTCGCTCAAGACGGCACCGCTGTCGCTGAATCCCCGCGTGTCCAACACGCTGAGATGGGCGACTGCCAGGCCTGTCACACCACCGCCATCACCCACCGTTACACCAACGATCTGGACGGCTGTGCCAGCTGCCACAACGGTACCCGTGACAAGAAGGGCCAAGGCTCCTCTAACCTGGCGTACATCGTTCACAGCAAGCACTACCTGGGTGGCTTCTTCAAGAAGACCGACTGCCAGACCTGTCACGGTGACAGTGGCTTCTCCCTGAACGGCATCGCCGCTGACGCCGCTCCGGTGGCCTTCGGTACCACCGACGGTGAGCGCCTGGGTGCGGACAACGAGCAGCTGCTGGTGTCTCCGCAGACCGCCGCTTGCATCAGCTGTCACCAACCGCCTTACGGTCTGAGTGACTCCACCGTTGCCCACATTAAGGGCATGGGCGGCGTCATCGACCACGACGGTGACATCATGACCCTGGGCGTTCCGGCCAGCCAGTACGACGATTACGTCAACATGCAGGGCCAGGAAACCTGTGCCACCTGTCACACCGGTGAGCAGATCCTCAAAGCCCACTCCAACTGGAGCAGCAGCCACTAAGCTCTGCCCCTAAGCAAAGCGGCCCGTCCGGGCCGCTTTTCTCCTTAGGGATTACAAATCATCGGCTTGCCAGGGTTCAGCTTGTCGTTTTTGCGACCGGCCTCACACCCGCCCCACTTCACCTTTGCGCCACTTCTCAGAAATCCCTCAACGCCCCTCCGTTTACCTTTTGACCACCTTTAACCCATTGAATTAACGTCGAGCTGTGACCCAGCGGCTTGGGATCAGCCTATCCTTTCGCCTGACCTCGGCTTTTTCATTCTGCACTCACGTCCGACCGGACAATCGAAACATTTTCAATACACATCAGGCCTTTGGTGACCGTTATCCCGATCACGTTACCCCTGGTTCCCCTTCCCTAGACTCTGCTATCGACCCATTCCCCCCAGGGATTGGAGTGGGCAATCAATAGAAATCTTTTCAATTTGCAGGGAAAAGAGATGATCGAAAACAACAAGAACTGGAAAGTGCTGGCCTCCGCGCTGGCGGTTTCCGCGTTGCTGGCCGGTTGTGGCAGCGACGGCAAAGACGGCTCCGACGGCGAAGACGGCAAGCCGGGCCCGATCGGTGTTCACATCGATCAGGCCGACAGCCTGAACACCCAGAACCTGTTCGCCGAGTACGACGCCGACAGCAACCAGCTGGTGGTCGAGTTTGACCTGGTGAACACCAACGGTGCCGCCATCTACGGCGCCTCCCAGGACAACCTGACCCTGAAGATGGGTCGCATGGCCCTGGAAAGCGAAGCCGCTCGTGACGACGTTCAGCCGATGACTGAGCCGATGTTCAACCGCGAGATCTGGGCCAGCTACCACCACCGCAACGACACCCGCGGTTCTGCCTCCATGTGCAGCAGCTCCTACACCCCCTACAACGAGTGTGCGGTCGAGGAGATTGAAACCGGTAAGTACCGCTTCGTTGTGGACCACGCCCTGCCCACCTCCAAAGAGGAAGGCGGCGCCGAGTTCTTCTTCGCTTACGACGAGAGCCAGGTACAGGGTCTGATGATGCGCGTCCAGCGCACCCTGTCCAACGGCAAGACCGACTACGACGGCACCCACTACGCCACCTACTACTGGGAAGCGGGCAACGTTGAAGCCGAGCGTCCCAAGGCTGTCGTGGCTGACCAGACCTGTTTCGGCTGTCACACCGCCGAAGACAGCAAGGCCAACCAGTACGAGAGCGCTCGTGACGAGCACTACACCTACCGGATGAGCAACGCCCACTACGGCACCAGCACCGAAGTGTGCTCCTTCTGCCACGTGGATTACGGCCTGCGCACCGTCACCGACGGCGACGACGTGATCGAGTACTCTCACTCCATCAAAGGTCTGGTGCACGCCATCCACACCGGCGCCACCCACGCGGACCGTCGCGGCGTAGCCAAGTTCGAGTCCACCATCGCCAAAGACGGTGCCAACCCGGCGTTCTTCCTCAAGTTCAACAAAGAGGACGGCATCTACCCGCAAGAGGCGTCCAACTGTCACGCCTGTCACGTGGATTACACCACCGACGCGGAGACCCTGCCGGAGAACGTGACCATCCACGCTCTGGATTGGTTCGCCGACCAGGATCAGCGCAGCTGTCAGAACTGCCACGGTGACTACCACTACGGCACCAACGAAGGCGGTTGTGTCAGCTGTCACAGCACCGACAACGGCAACACCCGTGGTGGTGCCATGCGTCACTTCGCTGGCCACGACACCGAGAGCCGTGAGCGTGCCTACAACGCCGCCAAGCTGATTGACGTGGCTTACAGCAACTTCGCCCTGGCCGAAGACGTGCTGAGCTTCAACGTGGCGCTGACCCAGGGTGAGACTGTGGTTGACGCCAAGTACGTCACCAGCAACAACCTGTACGTCAACGCCATCGATCCGGCCCACCCGCAGGGCTTCCTGGTGTACCGTCCGTCCGTGACCCGCACCTGGAATGCCGATGGCACCATCACTGCCACCGTCACCGATGCCGCCCTGGCCGCGGCCATCGAGAACGGTGCCAGCATCGCCGTAACCGCCTCCATCAAGGCCTGCTACAGCAATAAGAGCAGCACCCTGAGCGAGCTGGACAGCGAAGGCGCCTGTGGTGGCGTTGTCAGCCAGAACGCCGGTCTGACCGAGTACTTCAACCTGGATGGCTCTGAGGGCACCGCCCGTCACAGCGCCGCCAGCATGGAGAACTGCCAAGCCTGTCACTCTGACGACATGGTGGTTCGCTCCAGCGACCACTACCGCAACGCCGACCTGGCCACCTGTGCCCAGTGTCACGAAGCGGGCGACTACAACAGCATGGCCGTTCGTGTCCACGGCACCTTCGGCAAGGCCCACGGTCGTGAAGACGTACAGCAGCTGCTGAGCTCCGCCAACTGTCAGGCCTGTCACAACGACAACTACACCCTGACCGACGCTCGTGAGACTCCGCTGCGCTGGAACCGTCGCGATGACTCCTGGAGCAGCCCGCAAGCCGGTGTCTGTGCCTCCTGTCACGTCTCCGACTACTACGACCTGGGTGGCGGCGCCAACTCCGCCAAGGCCCACATCGAAAGCATGGGCGGCGTAGTGGCCGGCAGCTACGATGAGGCTGCCCTGTCCGGTGAGTCCTGTGCTACCTGTCACAACGCCGAGAACATTCAGAAGAACCACAAGTTCAACTGATTGATTTGGTGAATAATGAGCGGCCCTTCGGGGCCGCTTTTTTTTGCCGCCTGCACGTTGACAAGCGTCCGGCGAGGGGGAAACCCGGTCTCGATTCGGGTCTGGCGCAAAGTTACAAACCGCCGTGAAAACAGGCCGCTAGATCGCTGATCTCCGTCACGGTTTGTGCCGAGCCAAGTTGCTATAAAGCACAGTGACTTTGTGGGTTAACAACAGGCCGCCAAGGCCGAACCCCCGGTCCGGTAACTCGACATCGAGTGCCCCATATTCTTTTGCAGGGAATAGATGATGATTAACAATAAACACCAATGGCGTCTCACCGCCTGTGCCGCCATCATGGCCACCGCCCTGGTGGGCTGTGGCGACGATGGCAATGATGGCAATGACGGCGACGAGGGCCGCCCCGGCGGCAACCCCGCCGAGTCCATCGCCCAACTTCACCTGGACGTGACCAAGGTTGAGTACGTTGACGGTCAGCCGGTCGTCACCGTTCTGGCCACCAACGAGGAAGACAAGTCCGTCGTTGGCCTCCAGGGCATGGAGATCAAAGGCTACGAGCTGACTCCCCAAGGCTACAACCAGGTTGGCGATTCCGCCCGCTGGTCCTCCACCGCCAGCACCAAAGTCTACGAAGACCTGGGCAACGGCTACTACACCTTCACCTTCGACGGCATCGAGCAGGACCGCGAGCTGACCCAGCGCTACAACGTGCTGGCCGGCAACAACACCCTGCCTGACGGCACCCCGGTGCCACGCAACGAGATCTCCGTGGATTTCGATGGCCAGGGCAACAACCCGCTGTACACCAAGGACGTGATTTCTCACGACGCCTGTACCGCCTGTCACGTTGAAGGCGAGCCGCTGACCACCCGTCACGGCAGCTACTTCGAAGCGGAAACCTGCATCAACTGTCACAACGAAGACCGCATGACCGGTCAACGTGCCAGCTTCCAGCACCTGGTGCACACCATCCACAACACCACCGCGACCTTCACCGACAAGAACGATCGCGAGTACACCGGTGAAGTGGCCGAGCACCTGCTGCAGAACAACTGTCAGGCCTGTCACGTCGAGTCCGAGCAACTCGCCGAGTGGGGCAACTGGACCCGCGTTCCCACCAAGGAAACCTGTTCCGGCTGTCACAACAACGGTTACGACGGCAAAGAAGTGGTTCACCTGAACCACCTGGCCAGCCAGGACAACTCCACCTGTGCCGGCTGTCACAACCCGGGTGACCTGAACGACATCCACATGAAGGGCCACAACGACCAGGCCAAGATCGTGGACGAGTACGCCTACATCGCCGAGTCCGTAGTGAACGAAGACGACACCGTCACCGTGTCCGTCACCTTCACCCAGAACGGCAACGAGATCGACGCCGCCACCATCGCTGGCAGCATCGACCTGGCAGAATTTGTCTCCAACGTCGGTCCCAAGTTCCCGGTACTGGGCTACGGCGACAAAGACTCTGGCAAGATCACCACCGACGGCATCAACGAAGCCATCGTGGCCGGCAAGCTGACCTACACCACCAAGGTTCTGCCTTTCGGTGCAGGCGACGCCAACACCGCCCTGTCCCTGGTGGGCATGCGCGTTTGTGCCGCCAACGGTGCTCTGGTTGAGTGTTCCGACAGCGCTGACAAGATCGCCCTGGACGCCTTCACCGCCTTCGTGGCCAAAGAGGGTACTCTGTCCGAGCGTCACAACAGCCTGGACAACACCAGCTGCCTGGGTTGCCACGGTGACACCTTCCAGCTGCACAACGGCAGCCACCACACCGGTTTCGTGCTGAACGACAACGTGAAAGTGGGCGACTGTGCCTCCTGCCACACCCCGGAAGGCACCTACGCGCCGACCAACATGGGTGCCATCGAGCTCAAGCTGCACAAGGTGCACGGTGAGCAGTGGATCGTTGCCGACTGTGCCCAGTGCCACACCGGCTTCGAGCTGGACGCCTTTGCCGACAAGCGCTCCATCAACACCGGTGCCGATGACCTGGGTGCCACCTACAGCACTCCGCGTGCCGCGACCTGTATCTCCTGCCACAGCCCGGACAACACCCTGGCCGGCGGCGAGACCCTGAAGCAGCACATCGAGACCGTTGGTGGTGGCCTGGTTGACGCCCCGCGTGACCAAGCCGACGCCGCTGCCCAAGTGGAATTCTGCTTCTCCTGCCACAAGCCGGAGCTGCACAACCACAAAGTCATCGACTTCTAATCCAAGCCCGGGAGGGCCCTGCCCTCCCGATTTCGCGCACAGATAAGGAAACGCATCTCTATGCAAGCAAAACATCTGATCGCCTCCGTGCTTGGTAGCGCCGTTCTGGCCCTGGGACTTGCTGGCCCGGCCGCGGCGAACAGCTGGGCCGACATGCCTCAGGACGAGTACGAGGCCGTGCTGGACAAGAAGTTTGCCGAAGGCAACTACTCCAAGCAGGGCGCCGACAACTGCCTGATGTGTCACCGTCGTTCCGACAAGGTGATGGAGATCTTCGACGGCGTTCACGGCCGTGCGGATCAGTCCAAGAGCCCGATGGCCGGCCTCCAGTGTGAAGCCTGTCACGGCCCCATGGGCACCCACAACCGTGGCGGTAAAGAGCCGATGATCACCTTCGGTCAGGACGCCCCGCTGTCCACCGAGAAGCAGAACAGCGTCTGTCTCTCCTGCCACCAGGGCGAGGAGCGCATGGCCTGGCACAGCTCAGTGCACAACCTTGAAGAGGTCGCCTGTACCTCTTGCCACCAGGTGCACGTGGCCCAGGACCCGATCCTGGATCGCAACACCGAAGTGGAAACCTGCACCAGCTGCCACACCCGTCAGAAGGCGGACATGAACAAGCGTTCCTCCCACCCGATGAAGTGGGCGGACATGACCTGTTCCGACTGCCACAACCCGCACGGTTCCATGAGCGAAGCGGCCCTGACCAGCACCACGGTGAACGACACCTGCTACGAGTGTCACGCTGAGAAGCGCGGCCCTTTCCTGCATGAGCACGCCCCGGTGGCGGAAGACTGCAGCAGCTGTCACAACCCCCACGGCAGCGTCAACGACGCCCTGCTGACCCAGCGTGCGCCGCAACTGTGTCAGAGCTGTCACGCCAGTGCCCACAGCGGTAACCCGCTGTTCAACTCTGGCCAGGACCGCATGACCGCGGGCAAAAGCTGCCTCAACTGCCACAGCCAGGTGCATGGTTCCAACCATCCCAACGGCTCTAAGCTGCAGCGTTAAGGGAGACAGATCATGAACTTTCGTTTGAACCTGATCACCCTGGCCCTGGCCAGCTTCTCCGGCGCGGCCATGGCCAACTACGGCCTGGCCAACGCCAACATGGACAAGGTCGACACCTCCAAGTGGGAGTGTAAGCGCTGTGAGCCGGTCAACGGCTACCAGGGCTCCGTGGCGGTCGGCGGCGGTGTGGTCACCACCGACGACGCCCACGCGGCCAACGCCTTTGGCGGCAACGAGGACGGCGGCGTCGGCCAGTTGGACGCGGACGTGCGTTACAACGCCGAGTCCGGATACAACGCCCGTTTCCAGTCCGATCGTCTGGGCACCGGTAACGGCAGCGCCAACGCCTCCGTGGGCAAAGCCGGCCTGGTGAACGCCGAGTTCAACTACCGCACCCTGACCACCTGGAACCAGGATGACGCCATGAGCCGCTACGTGGCCAACGGCAGCACCCTGGTGGACGTGGAAAGCCCGGTTCGCCAGGACCTCAAGCAGGAGCGCGAGCGCTACGGTTTCGCCTTCGATGTGGGCGGTGAGCTGTGGAACACCTACGCCAGCTTCCAGCGGGAAGACAAGACCGGCACCAAGAGCAGCTCCGTTGCGGGCCTCTCTGCCACCAACATTGTCGCCCCGGTGGACAGCACCACCGATCGCTGGGAAGCCGGCGCCAAGCTGACGGGCCAGAACTGGCACACCGGCGTGGCCTACATCTACTCCCAGTACGAGAACAACCTGGACACCAGCCTCACCCTGGACAACAACGCGGCCGCCCTGGCCACGGACCCCAGCAATGAGGCCTACCAGGTGGTGGTCAACGGCGCCTACAGCCTGAACCGCACCCACTTCGCGGGTCGGGTGGTCACCGGCAAGATGACCCAGAACGACGACACCCTGAAGGTTGGCGGCATCGCCGGCTTCGACGGGGAAGTGCAGACTCTGGACGCCAACTTCCGGGTCGCCTCCAGCGTGACCAACAAGCTGCGCCTCACCGCCAGCGTGGATCACAGCGACCGCGACAACCGCTCCACCGTGCTGCAGGGCACCGCCATCACCGTTGATGGCCTGTCCGGCGACGTGGACGAGGTGAAGCTGTACGACACCACTCGCACCAGCTACAAAGTGGGCGCCAGCTACCGCATCGCCTCCGGCTACCGTCTCGACGGTGGCTACGAGCGTAAGGACGTGGAGCGCACCGAGCAGGACCGCGAAGAGACCAACGAAGACGCCGTATGGGCCCGCCTGCGGGTGACCGCCCTGCAGAACTGGGACTTCGGTCTGAAGGCCGGTTACAGCAACCGTGACGGTTCCGTGTACGACGCCAGCCGCGCCACCTCCTCCGAGGACAACGCGCTGCTGCGTCGCTACTACCTGGCCGATCGCGAGCGCACCGAAGCGGAGCTGCGGATCACCCACACCCCGCTGGCCAGCCTGTCCATCGACTTCACCGGTCGCTACGCCAAGGACGATTACAGCGAGTCTGAAATCGGCCTGACCGAGTCCAAGGACTACGGCTACGACCTGGGGGTCAACTGGGCCGCCACCGAGCAGCTGAACCTGCACGCCTTCGGTGGCCAGCAGTGGATCGAGTCTGCCCAGGCCGGCGCCTACGGTGGCACCGGTTCCGCCAGCTGGTTTGCCGACATCGAGGACAGCTTTGTCCACGCCGGTGTGGGCTTCAGCTACGGCGGCCTGCTGGCCGACAAGCTGGTGATCGGTGGTGACTACCTGTACGCCGACTCCGTCAGCGACACCGTGATCACCTCCGGTGTGAGCAACCCGTACGACGACTACTTCGCCACCAGCCACAGCATCAACTTCTATGGTGACTATGCGCTGAGCGAGCGGATGGGCCTGCGCCTCGACTACCTGTACGAGCGCTACCAGGACACCGACTACGCCGAAGTGGGCATCGACAGCGTGTCCGGCCTGACCTCTCTGGGGTAC
This sequence comes from Ferrimonas balearica, assembly GCF_019802085.1. Lineage (GTDB taxonomy): Bacteria > Pseudomonadota > Gammaproteobacteria > Enterobacterales > Shewanellaceae > Ferrimonas > Ferrimonas balearica_B. The sequence goes on along the minus strand of NZ_JAHVHV010000001.1, from coordinate 595,099 downwards.
CAGGGCCACAACTACAACGCGCACATGGTGATGCTCTCCTTCAAGTACGCCCTGTAAGGGAGTCCGTACTCAGAGTGAGCCGCCCTTCGGGGCGGCTTTTTTTATGCCCGGTCGGCACACTCCAGGCTAACCCCTTGGCCAGACTGGGCAATCTCCCCATGCTCGGGGTAAGCTGAGTCCATCACGCCCCAACCAAGGCCGCGCCATGGATCTGCGCCAATTCGATCTCAACCTGCTGGTCACCTTCGATGCCGTGATGGTGGCCGGCTCCGTCAGCGGCGCCGCCGAGCGCCTGGACATGACCCCCGCCGCGGTCAGCCAGGGGATCTCCCGGCTCAAGGCCCTGGTGTCGGACCCGCTGTTTGTCCGCCAGGGACGGGGCATCGTGCCCACCCAGGCAGCCCACAACCTGCACCGCCACGTGGCCGACGCCCTCAAGGAGCTGCGCCTGGGGCTGGAGAGTCAGGTGGCCTTCGCCCCCCACTCAAGCCAGCGCCGTTTTACCCTGGCCGGCCCCAGCATGCTGGACCTGGTGGTCTTTCCCCGCTTCCAGCGCATGGCCGAGGAGCAGGGCTGGGGGGTGCAGCTGAGTCTGCTGCCCCACGATGACGACCCCAGCCTGCTGGAGCAGCAGCTGTGCGACCGCCAGGTGGATCTCTTTATCGGCACCGTGCAAAGCGGCCACCCCTCCATCCGCCAGGAGCTGGTGTTTGCCGAGCAGTTGGTGGTGGCGGCCCGGCGGGATCATCCGCGAGTCCAGGGCAGCCTCGACTTCGACCAGTACTTTGCCGAGAAGCACACCGCCCTGCGCAGCCGACGGCTCAATACCCTGTTCTTGAGCTCCCTGGTGCAGGAGGCCCTGCCGGTGCGCCAGCTGGCCTACGAGAGCGACTCCATGCTGCACCTGCTGGTGGCCGCCTCCGAGACCAACCTGCTGTGCAGCTGCCCCCAGCGCCTGGCCGAGCAGTGGGCCGAACGCCTGGCCCTGAGCCTCTATCCCCTGCCCTTCGCCATGGCGCCATTGCAGGTCCATCTGAACTGGCACGTCAGTGCCGAGCAGGACGCCGGGATCCAGTGGTTGCGGGCCACGTTGAAGGCCCTGGTAGGCGGCCCGGACCCATCCTGAGGCGAGTTCAGTTTTGTGCGGTCAAACCGAGAGGCGGATCCCAGTTTCGGTCATAATGCCCGCCAGATAACCCGAGGAGAGCACCGTGAAAATCGTCGTCGCACCGGATTCCTACAAAGAGAGCCTTTCCGCGCTGGAAGTGGCCACCGAAATCGAAGCGGGCCTCAAGCAGGCGCTGCCCCAGGCCCAGGTGGTGAAGGTGCCGGTGGCGGACGGCGGTGAAGGCACGGTGCAGGCGATGGTGGACGCCACCGGCGGCCGCTACGAACAGCGCACCGTCACCGGGCCCCTGGGCCAACCGGTGGAAGCGCGCTTTGCCCTGCTGGGGGATGGCCAAACCGCCGTGGTGGAGATGGCGGAAGCCTCCGGGCTGCACCTGGTGGCCCCCGAGGATCGGGATCCGCGGATCACCACCACCTATGGCACCGGTGAGCTTATCCGCGCGGCGCTGGAGTTGGGGGTCACCCACCTTATCCTGGGCCTCGGCGGCAGCGCCACCAACGACGGCGGGGCCGGCATGGCCCAGGCCCTGGGGGCCGAGCTGTTCGACGCCGAGGGTCAGCCCCTGGCCCGGGGCGGAGCCGCCCTGGCCCAGCTGGCCCGCATCGACACCCGCCACCTGGATCCGCGCCTGGGTCAGCTGACGGTCGAGGTGGCCTGCGACGTGGACAACCCCCTGTGTGGCCCCAAGGGCGCCTCGGCGGTGTTTGGCCCGCAAAAGGGCGCCAGTGACGCGGTGGTGGCGGAGCTGGACGCGGCCCTGGCCCATTACGCCGAGTGTTTGGAGGCCCAGCTGGGTCAGTCGGTGGCCCACCAGGCCGGTGCCGGCGCCGCCGGTGGCATGGGGGCGGCGGCCCTGGCGTTTCTCGGCGCCACCCTGCGCCCGGGCATCGACATCGTGCTGGACACCGTGGGTCTGGAGGCGCACCTGGCCGGCGCCGATCTGGTGATCACCGGCGAGGGGCGCATCGACAGCCAGACCATCCACGGCAAGACCCCCATGGGGGTGGCCAAGCGGGCCAAGGCCCATGGGATCCCGGTGGTCGGCCTGGCCGGCAGCGTCAGCGACGACGTGGCGGTGGTGCATGAGCACGGCATCGATGCGGTGTTCTCCATCCTGCCCCGCCCCCTGACCCTGGCCGAAGCCCTGGTGGAGGCCCGCCCCTTCCTGCGTCAGGCGGCCCGCAACATCGCCGCGCTCTACACCCTGCGCCCCTAAAGCCCCACCATCTAGGCACTAAAAAGCCCGCTCAGTGAGCGGGCTTTTTTGCGTCTGGCCGTCGGTTACAGGGCCAGGGCGTCCTTCAGCTCATCGCTGTCGGTGAAGAAGCGGATCTCGCTCACCTGACCGCCGTCGAAGCGCACCAGGGTCACCTCGTTGGCCTGGTGGGGGAAGGTGGCGGTGGCGTCCCCCTTGTTGTCCATCAGGGTCAGCCAGGGCTGCTTGCGCATCTTGGGCAGGGCAAACATGGAGGTGATGATGGAGGGCATGATGCTGATGTCCGCCACGTAGACGGTGCGGCTGGCTTCCATCTGGGCCTGCTCCACCCCGTCCAGGGCGGCGGTGGCCACATCGCTGCCGGCCTTGTCACGGGTGAAGATCAGGGTGTCCAGCTCCCCCGTCAGGGCGTGGCTGCCCCCGTGCTGGTCTTCCAGGGTCAGGTAGGGCAACGGCTGGCCCATCTCCAGGGCGGCGGCGGGCAACGCGGTGGCGGCCGCCAGGGCGGCGGCAACAAGATACGGCTTCATTCTTGTGATTATCCTTGAAGTACTTGGTCTGCGACAAAGGGGTTGCTGCGGCGCTCATCGGCAAAGGTGGCGCCGGGGCCGTGGCCCGGGATGAAGCTGACTTCACCGCCCAGAGGCCAGAGCTTCTGGGTGATGGAGTGCAGCAGGGTTTGGTGATCGGATTGGGGGAAGTCGGTGCGACCGATGGAGCCGTGGAACAGCACATCGCCGACGAAGGCCAGCTTCTCCTCGCGGTGGAAGAACACCACGTGGCCCGGGGTGTGGCCCGGGGTGTGCAGCACCTCCAGGGCCTGTTCACCGAATTCCACGCGGTCGCCGTCGGCCAGGTAGCGGCCGGGGCTGAAGGTGGCAATGACCGGAAAACCGAACATCTGTGACTGGTTGGCCAGGCCATCGAGCCAGAACTGGTCGGCCTTGTGGGGGCCTTCAATACCGACCTCCAGGGCCTGGGCCAGCAGGTCCGCCCCACCGGCGTGATCGATGTGGCCATGGGTCAGCAGCACTTTCTCCACGGTGACGCCCCGTTCGCGGATCACCGCCTGGATCCGTTCCAGATCGCCACCGGGATCGATCACCGCGCCCTTGAGGGTTTTCTCACACCACACCAGGGAGCAGTTTTGCTGAAAAGGGGTGACCGGAATGATCTGATATTTCATCGGTAAACTCGCGTTGCGGGGCAGTGCCCCGAGAATACCAAAAAGTCCCTGCCCGCCCTAGGCCTTTGGCCGCGGTCGGATCACGAACGCAGCACCCGAGTCTGCCCGGGTTCGGGGATGGCCACCTGGTGGCCCAACTGCGCTTCGATGGTGGCTTTGAGGGCCAACTGGGCCCCCTCCTCCCCGTGCACCAGCAACACCTTGGGCCGCGGGCCAGGAAAGTCCGCCAGCCAGGCCAACAGCTGGCGCTGATCGGCGTGCGCGGAGAAGCCCCCCAGGGTGTGCACCTGGGCCCGCACCGCATAGGGCTGGCCAAACAGCTTCACCCGTTTCTCCCCCTCCACCAGCTGCCGGCCCAGGGTGCCCCGGGCCTGGAAACCGGTGAACAGCAGGTGGGTGCGATCGTCCCAGATCCGGTGCTTGAGGTGGTGGAGGATCCGCCCGCCGTTGCACATGCCGCTGCCGGCGATGATGATGAGCCCCTGGTTGATGCGGTTGAGCCCCATGGACTCGTCGGTGTTCTGGGTCAGGTGCAAACAGGGCAGGAAGGCCTCCAGGGTGGCACTGCCCTCGCGGCTGAGCATCGCCAAGTCCTCCGGGTCCATCAGCTCCAGCCACTGGTCGTAGATCTGGGTCACCTCGATGGCCATGGGGCTGTCCAGCACCACGTGCCAGCCGGTCAGCTTGCCCTGGTGGTAGAAGCAGCCGAGCTGGAACAGCACCTCCTGGGTGCGGCCCACGGCAAAGGCCGGCACCAGCACCACCCCACCCCGGGCCGCCTCCAGCACCGTCTCCAGCTCCGCCAACGTGGCCGGGTAGCTGCGGTGGTTGCGGTTGCCGTAGGTGCTCTCCATCATCACCCAGTCCACCTCGGGCCGGGGGGCGGGATCGCGCATCAGGGGGGAGTCGGCGTTGCCGATGTCACCGGAGAACAGCAGTCGCAGCGGCGCGCCCTGGCCGTCGTCCAGGGCCAGGTGCACCATGGCCGCCCCCAGGATGTGGCCGGCGTCCAGCAGGGTCAGGGTGATCCCCGGGCCGATGGCGGTGGCCAGGTTGTAGGGCACCACTTGGCAAGCCTCCAGCACCGCCAGCACGTCCTCCATGTCGTACACCGGGTTCTGGGTTTTCTGGCCCCGGCGTTTGCGCACCAGGTTGTCCCGCTCCAGATCCTTGAGGTAGAGGTTGCAGGCGTCTTTGAGCAGCACCGCCAGCAGGTTCAAGGTGGCGCCGGTGCAGTAGATGGGGCCGCGGTAGCCCCGGCGCAGCAGCCTGGGCAGGGCCCCGGAGTGGTCCAGGTGGGCGTGGGAGAGCACCACGGCGTCCAGTTGCCGGGCCTTGAAGGGCAAGCTGTCCCGCTTTAAGCGCTTGGCCAGGTCTCGCCCCTGGTGCATGCCGCAATCGAGCAGCACCCGTTGGTCGTTTACCGTCAGCAGGTGTCGGCTGCCGGTCACCTCGGTGGCCGCGCCGTGGCAGGTCAGTGTGATCATCGCGCCGCTCCTTGCCCCTCTGTCTGAGTCTAGGCCCGACAGCGCCCTGCCCCAGTGAGCCAGATCAGCAAAAGGGCGAAAAGCGTCTAGTCCGCTTCGGGCCAGTGCCGGACAAAGACTCGACGGGCCGGCTCTTGCGCGTCCAGCGCCACCAATGCCGCCAGCCAGTGGGGGGCGTGGCTTGCCAATGCCTCGCGTCCACCGGACCAGCGGGAAACCACGGAGGCCAGCAGGCCGAAGGCGCTGGGCTTCTCCCCCACCCAAAAGAGCGCCGGGTCGAAGCGCTCGGCGGCCACCCGCCAGCAGTGGTGCAGCCGGGCGGTGGCCCCGGCCTTGACCCGGTCGCGCTCCGCCGGATCGGTGGCGGTGGTGAAGCGCTCCGGGTAATCCACCACGCCGATGGCGCTGTAGCAGTTGCTGACCAGGTAGATGAGCCCCTGCAGGGTCATGGCCCGCGCCTCCGGTGCCCGGGGGATCAGGCTAGCGTCGGGGTATCGCTCCGCCAGGGTGAGCAAGATGGCGGAGCTTTCGCTCATCACGGTGCCGTCGGGCCAGATCAGGGTGGGGATCTGCTGCAGGGGTTTTGCCGGCGCAGGCGGGCCAACTCGGAGTCCGGCTCCCAGGTGGCGGCTTCGATGAGCCGGTAGGCCACGCCGGCCTGGTTCAGGGCCACTTCGATGGCGGCGGAGCCCGCCCCCTGGGCGCCAAAAAGTTGCATCGCCTGCTCCTATCGGTTGATGGGGCTGGTGCCGGTGGCGGCGCGCCCCTGACTCACCTCACTGTGGTCGTTGGGGGCAATGATCTCAAACCAGGGGTCGAAGCGGTCCAGGTAGAGGGCCAGGCGGGCCAGCACCGTCAAATCCCCCTGGTACTCGATGGCCCCGTCCCAGGCCAGACCCGCCAGGGTGGTGGGGTCCTGCAGCAGTCGGGACAAATCGGCACGGTCGAGGGTCAGGGTCAGGTCCGCCTCCGGGTCCTGGTAGCCCTCGATGTGGCTGAGGTGGGCGTTATTGAGCGCCACCAGGTAGCGCTCGTCCACGTCCGGCAGCACCAGGTTCATGGTGAACTCGAATCCCGCCTCGGCCACCTCGGGGCCGTTCAGGTGCACCCCCAGCAGGTTGAGAAAGTCGGGCACCGGCAGCACCGCGGCGATCCGCTCCGAGGGGGCGGTCATCGCCTCGGTGGGCTGCATCCCCTGGCGCAGCTCCTGGGCCGCCACCAGGAAGCTGTTGCGCTCCCCCGCCGACTCGCTCTGGTAGCCCAGCTGCTCCAGGCAATCCGCCTGCAGGTGACGGGCCTCGCTGCTGTCCGGATGGGCAAACACCGCCTTGTTCACCAGCTCGGCACACCAGCGGTACTCCCCGGCCTCAAACGCCGTGCGGCCCAGCGCCAGCACCGACGCCAGCCCGCCCATGGCGGCCACGTAGCGCGGCGCAGAGTCGCCGGGCGACAGGGCCAGCAGGGTGGCCGGGTTCATGTCGGAGTAGCCCAGGTAGCGGTTTAGCACCGCCTTGGCGTTGCGGTGGTAGCTGCCGTGGTAGCCCCGGTTGTACCAGGCCTGGGCCAGCACCGGCGGGACGGTGAACTCGTCCTGGATCTCGTTGATGGTGACCCCGTGGTTGGCCAGGCGCAGCGCCTCGTCGTGGAGGTAGCCGTAGAGGTCCCGCTGCTTCTCCAGGAACTCGACGATCTCGGCGTTGCCCCAGCGAGGCCAGGAGTGGCTGGCCATCAGCACCTCGGCACGCTTGCCGAACCGGTGCAGGGCCTGGTTGATGTACTGGCTCCAGCCCAGGGCATCGCGCACCGGCGCCCCGCGCAGGGTGTAGAGGTTGTGCAGGGCGCCGATGGTGTTCTCCGCCGCCCAGAAGGTGTCGAACTGGGGCAGGAAGGTGTTCATCTCCGCCGGGGCCTCTGTGCCCGGGGTGTTCTGCATCACCAGGGTGACGCCGTCGATGGTGAGGGTTTCGATGGGCTGGGTGATCTCCCGGGTGGGGGGCAGGATCCCCACCCGCCCCCGGGGCAGCCCCTTGCCGATGGCGGCGTCCACCTGGCCCCGGGGGCCCTTGGCCAGGATGTTGCCGTACTGGAAGCTGGCCCGGCGGGCCATCACGTTGCCCGCCAGCACGTTCTCCGCCACGGCGTGGCCGATAAAGCCGGCGGGCACGATAAGCTCCACCTCGCCGCTGTCCAGCTGGGCCTGGCTGATGAGCCCCTCGATGCCGCCGAAGTGATCCGCATGGGTGTGGCTGATCACCACCGCCTTAATGGGCCGATGGCCCAGGTGCTCGGTCACCAGGGCGTAGGCGGCCCGGGCGGTTTCCGGCACCGTCAGGGCATCAAAGACGATCCAGCCGCTGTCGGAGCGGACGAAGGTGAGGTTGGCCAGGTCGTAACCCCGCACCTGGTAGATCCCCTCGGTGACCTGGTAGAGGCCGTGGTGCAGGTTGAGCCGGGCCTGGCGCAGCAGACTGGGGTGAACGCTGTCCGGGTCCGCCCCGGCGAGAAAGTCGTAGCCCCCCAGCTCCCACACCAGCTCGCCGGCGTCGTTGCGGATCGCCAGCTGCTCGGCCTGGGCAATGAGCCCCCGCTGGGCCCGGTCAAAGTCGCCGGTATCGGCCATGGGCAGCGTGGCCCGCACCTGCTGCTGAAAGGCCCGGGTGTGCTCGCTGGCCCCCTGGGGCTCGGGAACCGGCTCATCCCCGCCCAGCCAGAGCCAGCCGAGCAGGAGCAGAACCAGAAGAATCAGTGCGGTGCGATACTGGGTTTGGGTCATGGGGCCTCCGTTGCCGTCAACCCAAACCTCGGTCAATTCACCGACGGAATCATTAAGCCACGCTTAGGTGTGGATTAAGCCTCGCTTACCGGTTGCAGGGCCACGGCGCAGATCTTGAGCGCCGCGATGCGAGCCATGGGGTCCAGCGCATCCCGGGTCAGCAGGTTGGCCGCCGCCTCGGCAAAGGCGAAGGGCATAAAGCAGTCCCCCACCCGCAGTCCCGGATCCGGCCGCACCCAGGCCACCAGCTGGCCACGACGGGAGCGCAGCGCCAGGGTCTGACCCGCTTCCACGTTAAGCCGCGCCATGTCGTCCGGGTGCAGCGCCACCACGGCATCGGGCTCCACCGCGTCCAACACCCGACTGCGGCGGGTCATGGAGCCGGTGTGCCAATGCTCCAGCTGGCGGCCGGTGATCAGGGTAAAGGGGTAGTCCTCGTCCACCGCCTCCCCCGCCTCGGGCAGGGCCACCGGCACCAGGCGAGCCCGGCCGCTGGCGGTGTTGAAGCGCTCGGTAAAGAGCACCGTCTGGCCCGGTGCGTCGGGCTCGGCGCAGGGGTAGGTCACCGACTCCTCGTGCGCCAGGCGCTCGTAGGGGATCCCCGCCAGGGTGGGCATCAGGCTTTGCATCTCCCGGTACACCGCCGCCACGTCGGCGTAGTCCCACTCAAGCCCCATGCCCCGGGCGATGGTCTGCACCAGGGCCCAGTCCTGTCGGGCCTGACCCGGCAGGGGCAGCACCGGTCGCCCCAGCTGCACCCGGCGGTCGGTGTTGGTGTAGCTGCCGGCCTTTTCGGCAAAGGCCGAGGCGGGCAACACCACGTCCGCCAGGGCGGCGGTTTCGGTGAGGAAGAGATCCTGCACCACCAGGTGCTCCAGGGCCGCCAGCGCCGCCCGGCTGTGGTTGAGGTCCGGATCGGACATCGCCGGGTTCTCCCCCAGGATGTACATCCCCTTGAGATCCCCCGCCTTGGCGGCGTGCATCATCTCCACCACGGTGAGCCCCGGGTTCGGATCCAGCCCCTGGCCCCAGGCGGCCTCGAAGCGGGCCCGGCAGGCCTTATCGTCCACCCGCTGGTAATCCGGCAGGCACATGGGAATGAGGCCCGCATCCGACGCGCCCTGGACGTTGTTCTGACCCCGCAGAGGGTGCAGCCCGGTGCCGGGGCGGCCAATCTGGCCGGTGAGCATGCACAGGGTGATGAGGCAGCGGACGTTGTCGGTACCGTGGGCGTGCTGAGTCACCCCCATGGCCCAGAACATCATCGCCCGGTCCGCCTGGGCGTAGGCCCGGGCGGCGGCGCGGATCGACTCGGCGGGCACGGCGCACCGCTCGGCCATCGCCTCGGGGCTGCAGTGAGCCACCTGGGCGCGGATCGCCTCCACCTCCTCCACCCGCGCTTCGACAAAGGCGCGGTCCACCAGCTCCTCCTCCAGCACCGTGTGGATCATGGCGCTGAGCAGGGCCACGTCGGCACCGGGGGCGAAGGCCAGGTGGTGCTCCGCCAGCCGGGCCAGCTCGGTGGCCCGGGGGTCCAGCAGGATAAGTCGGGCGCCCCCCTGGATGGCGTTTTTCATCCAGCTGGCCGCCACCGGGTGGTTGGCGCTGGGGTTGGCGCCCATGATGAAGATCACCTCGGTCTCCAGCACCTCCTTAACCGGGTTGGAGACCGCCGCGGAGCCCACCCCCTCCATCAGGGCCGCCACCGAGCTGGCGTGGCACAGCCGGGTGCAGTGATCCACGTTGTTGCTGCCAAAGCCGGTGCGAACCAGCTTCTGGAACAGGTAGGCCTCCTCGTTGCTGCCCTTGGCCGACCCCAGTCCCGCCAGGGCAGCGGGGCCCGCCTGGGCCTTGATGCGGTTCAGGCCAGAGATGGCCCGCTCCAGGGCCTCCTCCCAGCTGGCTTCGCGGAACTGGGCCCGCACGTCGCCGCCCTCCAAGAGGGTCGGGTCTTTTGGGGCGTCATCCCGGCGCACCAGGGGCACCGTCAGCCGATCTTTGTGGTGGACGTAGTCGAAGCCGAAGCGGCCCTTAACGCAGAGTCGGCCGGCGTTGGCCGGCCCATCGCGCCCCTCGACGGCGATGATCCGCTCGTCGCGCACCCGGTAGGTGACGGCGCAGCCCACCCCGCAGAAGGGGCAGAGGGAGTCCACCCGGCGCTCGGGGCTCTGTGACTCGGGCTCGGTTCGCAGGGCGGTCTCTTTGAGGGCACCGGTGGGGCAGGCCTGGATGCACTCGCCGCAGGCCACGCAGCTGCTGTCACCGATGGGGTCGTCCAGATCGAACACCACCTTGGCGTGGTGGCCCCGCTGGGCCATCCCCAGCACGTCGTTGACCTGCACATCGCGGCACGCCTGGACGCAGCGGTTGCAGTGGATGCAGGCGTCCCAGTCCAGGCTGATGGCACTGTGGCTGAGATCCGCCTCGCCGCCTGAGGGGCGAGGCGGTGTCCCCACCCGGACGTCCATCGCCGCCACCCAGTGGCGCAGCTCGGAGTCGGGATCGGTCAGGGCCGCCGGGGTCTGCTCGGCCAGCAGCGCCAGCACCTCTTGCTGGGCGGCGATGGCTCGCTCACTGTCGCTGTGCACCACCATGCCGGGCTGCACCTGGCGACAACAGGCGGCGGCCAGGGTGCGCTCCCCCTCCACCTCCACCATGCAGGCGCGGCAGTTGCCCTGGGCCGGCTGGCCCGGCTGGTAACACAGGGTGGGCACCTCGGCCCCCTGGCGGCGGGCCAGGCTGAGCAGGCTCTCGCCGGGCTGTGCCTCAACCGCTTTGCCGTTAAAGGTCAATGTCAGGGTCATCAGCGTTGCCCTCCCACTTCATCGGGAAAGTTGGCCAGCACCGAGCGGGCCGGGTTGGGTGCGGCCTGGCCCAGGCCACAGATGGAGGCGTCCCGCATCACCTGGGCGAGCTGCGCCATGGGCTCGGCGTCCCAGACTGGCTCGGCCATCATCCGGTCGAGTCGATGGCAGCCCAGCCGACAGGGGGTGCACTGGCCGCAGGACTCCTCGGCAAAGAAGGCGATGGCGTTCTGGGCCAGATCCCGGGCGCGGTCCTGCTGGGAGAACACCACGATGGCGGCGGAGCCGATAAAGCAGCCGTGGGGTTGCAGGGTGTCGAAATCCAGGGGGATGTCCGCCTGATGGGCGTTGAGAATGCCGCCGGAAGCGCCGCCGGGGAAGTAGCCGTAGAGTTCGTGACCCTGTGCCATGCCGCCGCAGTACTCGCTCACCAACTCGTTTAGGGTGATCCCCGCCGGGGCCAGGTAGACCCCCGGGCGCTTGACCCGACCGCTGACGGAGAAGGAGCGCAGCCCCTTGCGACCGTGGCGCCCGTGGGAGAGAAACCACTCCGGGCCCCGCTCCAGCATGTCCCGCACCCAGTAGAGGGACTCCAGGTTGTGCTCCAAGGTAGGGCGACCAAATAGCCCCACCTCGGCGACGAAGGGGGGCCGCAGGCGCGGCAGGCCCCGCTTGCCCTCGATGGACTCGATCATCGCCGACTCCTCGCCACAGACGTAGGCCCCGGCGCCCCGGCGCAGCTCCATGGGCGGCGCCTGGGGGTAGCGGATGGCGGCCTGGGAGACCGCCTCCTCCAGCAAACGGCGGCAGGCGGGGTACTCGTCGCGCACGTAGAGATAGATGCTCTCAATGCCCACCGCCCAGGCGGCCACCAGCATCCCCTCGACAAAGCGGTGGGGGTCCCGCTCGAGATAATGCCGGTCCTTGAAGGTGCCCGGCTCCCCCTCATCGACGTTGACCGCCATCAGCCGAGGACCGGGCTGCTCAGCCACGGTGCGCCATTTGCGACCCACCGGGAAACCCGCGCCCCCCAGCCCCCGAAGCCCGGAGTGCTCCAGGGTCTGGATCACCGACTCCGGGGTGCGCTCCCCCTGGTAGCAGGCCTCCAGCAGACGGTAGCCCCCCTGGGCCAGGTAGCCCTCCAGGGAGAGGGTGGCGTCGGGACGGGGGTCCTCGGTGTCGCCGGCCATCACCAGGGCACTGACCAGCGCCGGGGTGGCCCGCTCCACCGGCTTTTGCCCCACCACCGCCACCGGCGCCTTGGCGCAGCGGCCCACGCAGGGCACCTCCTGCACCCGCACATCGGGGCCCAGGGCCTCGGTCAGGGCAGCGGTCAGCCCCTTGGCGTCCGCCATGGCACAGCTTAGGGACTGGCAGACCCGCACCGTGAGGGGCGGCGGTGGGCGCTCCCCCTCCCGCACCACATCAAAGTGGTGGTAGAAGCTGGCCACCTCGTACACCTCCACCGGCGTCAGCTTCATCATCTGAGCCAAAGCCACCAGGTTGGCGGCGCTCAGGTGGCCTTCGCTGTCCTGGATGACGTGCAGGTACTCCAACAGGCGGTCGCGCCGAAGCGCCTCGCCGCCCAGTAGCCGTTCGACTCGTGCCTGGGCCTCGGGGGACGGCTGTCGCCCCTTGCCCGCCTTGCTGCCTCTTGCCATGGTGCCCCCGTTTTGGGTTCTTGTTTTTATTAGGCTTTCCTGGGTCAATTAGCGCACAAACCCAAGCTTTATCACAACCCTGACCAGCTGCGGATAAGGAATTTCGACCCAAACCGGCCCCCTATCCACAGTGTGTGCGGGGTTGAACCGCCGTCGAAAACGCGCCAAGGTATTGATGTAAGCGCTTTCAGTGCTTTAGGGATGGTGCCTCGATGACCCGGGCACCGGATACGCCCCGATGATTTGGAGTCACAGAGGATGAACACCCCGCTCAAAGGCGCCGTGCTGACGGCCCTGATGCTGCTGGCCTGCCCCGCCGCCCAGGCGCAGTACCAGCTGGTTTGGTCCGACGAATTCGATGGCACGGCCCTGGACACCAGCAAATGGACCCCCCAGCTGGGGGATGGCTGTGACCTCAACCTCTGTGGCTGGGGCAACCAGGAGCGCCAGTTCTACCAGGCGGAGAACCTGACCGTGGCCGATGGCCTGCTGACAATCACCGCCCACCGTGGGGGCCCGGGCGAGGCGGAGTACAGCTCCGGCCGGATCCGCTCCCTGCACAACGGGGATTTTCGCTACGGGCGCATCGAGGCGCGGATCCAATTGCCCGCGGGACAGGGCCTGTGGCCGGCGTTCTGGATGCTGCCCTCGGAGGAGGTCTACGGAGGCTGGGCCGCCAGTGGCGAAATTGACATCATGGAGGCGGTCAACCTGGGGGGCCGCGGCGGCAACGAGGTGCACGGCACCCTGCACTACGGCGGTCCCTGGCCGGACAACCGCTACAGCGGGGCGCCCCACACCCCCGCCGAGTCGGTGGTGACCGGGTTTCGGGTCTACCGGGTGGATTGGACCCAGGGCGAGATCCGCTGGTACGTGGACGATGTGCTCTATCAGACCCAGACCCAGTGGCACAGCACTGCCGCCCCCTACCCCGCCCCCTTCGACCAGCCCTTCCACCTGCTGCTGAACCTGGCGGTGGGGGGCACCTGGCCCGGTGCACCGGCCCCGGACACCCCCTTCCCGGCTCAGATGCGGGTGGATTACGTGCGGGTCTACCAGGACCCGGCCATCAGCGGTGGTCCTTAAGCGTCCGCCGGGTTAGGGCCGTTTCGATTGGCCCTCTGGGCCGGGTAAATCCCCGGTCCACTGACTAAGCTTGCAGGAGCCCCTCAGCTGCAGGAATCGCCATGGTGTGGATGGTATTGGCGCTGATCCCTGCTATGGACAGCCTCCCCTTTGCGCCGGGGGATCACTACATCTGCCAGGCCGGCCCCCATCACTTCAACTTGACCGTGGACAACCGCGGTGACCGGCACGTCAGCCGCTACGCCCTGGTGCGGCCGGAGAACATCGCCATGCCGCAGATCCGCTACAGCCGCTATATGCAGTGGCAGATCCTGCGCCTGGATGGCAGCCCATTGGCGCTGATGCGCTTCCTGCCGGAGCACTGGACCCTGGAGGTGGCCCTGCTGGACCGGGAGGGGGATCTGGTGGACACCAGCGAACACCCCACCCACTGCCAGGAGGGCTAGCCCGCGTCCATTCGCCGGCCTTCCACCGGGCCGGATCGGCCCGCACCGTCCGACGACTTTTCATATCTCACTAATAATTCAAGAATAATTCTATTACTCACGTCGGCTTGATGTTGATCAAGCCGACGATGCTCAGGCGATCTGTACTTGGAAGGCGTACGCACTTCTGAGAGGAAATTGCCATGAAATCAGTACGTCACACCGGACTGTTGCTCTCTCTCCCCCCACTGCTCCTGCTGTCCACCACCGCCATCGCGGATCCCTACCTGGTGCCCACCGCCGGCCCCCTGACCCTCTCCGACGGCACCGGCGCGCAGTTCGCGGCCCAGCACCAGGCGGCCAAGGCCAAGCTGGTGCGACTCAGCAACGGGGGCCCCACCCATGGGCGCCTCATCAGCGTCTTTGCCGACGCCTGGTCCGATGCCGATCACCCCGACGGCCACCAGGTCTACGACGTCAAGGGCGACAAAGCGCGGCCGGCCCGGGACATCTATGTCCGTTACTCCGACGATGACGGGCGCAGCTGGTCGGAGATTCAGAACCTGTCCCGCACCGCCGCGATGAGCTCCCACACCGGGCAATGGCAGGGCGAGGATCGACCCGCATTGCCCTTCTACGGCGACTCGGATAAGCCCAACGTATTCAACAGCGGCACCCTGGTGGTGATCAGCTGGGTGGACAAATACTGCCCCGGCGGCGCCCAGGGCAGTGTCACCTACCTGGAGCGTGATCAGCGCGTCGTCCCATACAGCTGCCTCTACACCGTCCGCAGCAGCGATGGCGGTGCCCACTGGCAGCCGGCCCAGCGGCTGACCGACGGCGAGCGGGACGCCAAGCAGGACAGCCACCGGGGTAACAGCACCGCCTGGGTCCTGACCTGGCAGGAGGACCCCGCCGGTCTGGCCCTCGGCGAGGCCGACGGCCCGGGAGACGGCGCTTCCGGTGCGCGCACGGCGCTGGGCACCGACATCTGGTACAGCCACCTGAGCACCGCCATCCCCGAAGGGGGCACACTCAAGGACAGCCCCTTTGCCAAAGGGACCGCCTTTGCGCCCCCCACCCGGGTGAGCAACAACTTCACCCGCTGGGATACTCGGAACGACACCCGGCCGCTGGAATCCGGACAGGCGGCGGCCAGTCGGCCCAACATCGCCCTGGTGGGCAAAACCGTGGTGCTTGCCTACGAGGAAACCAAGGGCACCGAGGGCTTGGACGAGGGCAAGGTGATCCGTTACCACGCCTTTCCCTTTGCCGCCGGCCCCGCGACCGCTCCCGACGCCTGCCTCAGTGACGTCGGTGGCTCGCCCATCGCCTGTGCACCGGACCTGCCCCCCAACCCCACTGCGGTAGCCCGCCTCGGCTGCATCCTCAGTGATCCTGCACAAAACGCCCGCCGCGTGCGGATGCTGCCCCAGAGCACCCCGGGGCCCAGTGGCGTTAAGCTGGCGATCTTCTGGCGCCAAGGGCTGTACGATGCAGGGGGTCCGGCGGACGTCATGCTGCGCACCAGCCGGGATTTTTTGGATCTGTCGCAGTTCCACCCTCCGCTCAACGTCCCCGGGGAGGGGGCGATCACCGGTTGCCGGATCCGCGGCGACAATGATGCCGAGCTCCCGGCCGAGCAAGGGGCCTTTGCCAATGCTCCGGCGCTCAACCTGAGCCACAACACCCCGGACGGGGGCGACCTGTCGGCCCATTCCGACGCCAACCCCATTGAGGACGCCCTGGCCCACCGCGGTTACCTGCGGGGGGACACCCTGGTGCTGGGCTACAGCTACACCCCGGACCAGGTGCTGGCCCGTTACACCCGGGACGATCACTACCAGTTCTGGATCCGTCGCTCTTTCGATGGAGGGCAAAGCTGGGATCCGGCCCGCAACCTGACCGCCGCGCTGATCGACGCCTACGTCGACGCCCACCCGGAAATGCTGCAACCAAGCGAATTGACAGTGCGGGAACCCAGGCTGGTCAAAACCCCCGGTAACGGCCCGGCCACCTGCCCCAGCGGGGATCCGGAAGATCCCAGCACCACGGATCCCTCCGAGTGCAGCAACCCGCGCGGTTTCGTGGTGGCGGGGGGCTTGGTGGAAAACACCTATGAACACCTTGGGGGCGGCCAGGAGCTGGACCTGTTCCTGATGCGCACCCAGGACGGCGGGGATCACTTCGAGCCGGCCTTCGTGTTCACCAGCCCCATCGCGGAAGACTTTGAGTCTCAACTGCGCCCCACTCCGGCGCTGGACCAGGTTTTTGTGGTGTGGAACCAGCGGGATGACCAGGGCGGCACCGACGCCCAGTTCCAGGCCTTCCATGAGGCCGAGGTCACAAGCACCACCTCCGACAGTGGCGCAGGCCTCTGGTGGCTGTTGTGGCTGCCGCTGCTGTGGCGGCGCCGTTCATAGGGCAATAAAAAACGCGGCCCGAGGGCCGCGTTTTTTCTGCTGGGTCACATCACTCGTCGATGCCGGTGATGTTGCCCTCGTCGTCGATGTCGATGTTGAGGTAGCCGGGGCGCTCCGGCAGGCCGGGCATGGTCATCACGTTGCCGGTCAGCACGTAGATGAAGCCGGCACCGGCACACAGGCGCAGGCCGCGGACCGGTACCACGAAGTCGCTGGGTGCGCCCTTCAGTGCCGGATCGTGGCTGATGGAGAGCGGGCTTTTGGCCATGCACACCGGCAGGTTGCCGAAGCCCAGGGCCTCCAGTTGGGCGATGTCCGTCTTGGCCTGCTCGGACAGCTCGATGCCCTGGCCACCGTAACCGGCTTCCGCCATGGTCAGCAGCTTGGCCTCGATGGGCTGTTCGGCGTCGTACAGGTACTGGAACTCAGCCTCGGTGGCCAGCGCGGCCACCACTTCGCGGGCCAGCTCGGTGGCCCCTTCCCCGCCCTTGGCGAAGGCTTCGGAGATCGCCACCCGGGCCCCCAGGGCCTCCACCTCGGCTTTCAGCCAGGCCAGCTCCTCGTCGGTGTCCTGGGGGAAGCGGTTCAGGGCCACCACCGCCGGCACGCCGTAGCGCGTGACGTTCTCGATGTGCCACTTGAGGTTGGCAAAGCCGGCGGCCAGCGCCTCGGCGTCCGGGGCGAAGATCGCCTCCGGCAGCTTCTGGCCCGGGCGCAGGTCGTACTTGCCGGAGTTGGCCTTGAGGCCGCGCAGGGTGGCCACCACCACCGCCGCATCCGGTCCCTTGCCCGCGGCACGGGCCTTGATGTTGCACGCCTTCTCGAACCCCATGTCGGAGCCGAAGCCCCCTTCGGTCACCACCACGTCCGCCAGGCGCAGGGCCATGCGGTCGGCGATGATGGAGGAGTTGCCGTGGGCGATGTTGGCGAAAGGCCCGGCGTGGACCAGGGTGGGCACCCCTTCCAGGCTCTGCATCAGGGTCGGCTGGGCGGCATCCCGCAGGATGGCGGCCATGGCACCGGCCACCTGGATCCCCTCGGCGGTCACCGGCTGGCCGTCCTGGCTGTAGGCCAACACCACCTGGCCGATGCGCTGGCGCAGATCCTTAAGATCCGTGGCCAGGGCCAGAATGGCCATCAGCTCGGAGGCGGCGGTGATGTCAAAGCCCCCCTCCCGCTCGATGCCGTTGGCGGTGGAGCCGGGGTTGTTGATGCCGATGGTCACCCGGCGCAGGGTGCGGTCGTTCATGTCCACCACTCGGCGCCACACCACCCGCTCGGGATCGATGTTCATCCTGGGCAGACCGGTCTTGGCCTCGAACTGGTCGCCGTGGCGCTGCTCGTGGAACAGGCGGGCGTCGATGGCGGCGGCGGCCAGGTTGTGGGCCGCGGACACCGCGTGGATGTCGCCGGTCAGGTGGAGGTTGAGCTCCTCCATCGGCGCCACCTGGCTGTAACCGCCACCGGCGGCGCCACCCTTGACGCCGAACACCGGGCCCATGGAGGGCTGGCGGATGCAGGCCATCACCTGCTGGCCGATGGCCTTGAGGCCCTGGGACAGACCAATGGTGGTCACGGTCTTGCCCTCGCCCAGGGGGGTCGGGGTGATGGCGGTCACCACCACCAGCTTACCGCGGGGGGCGTCGTTCAGGCGCTTGAGCAAGGAGAAGGTCACCTTGGCCTTGGCCTCGCCCTGGGGGATCAGCTCCTCCTTGAGGATCCCGGCCTGATCGGCCACTGCCTCGATGGGCTGCAGCTGGGCTTCTTGGGAAATGGTCAGATCGGATTTCATTGTTATCGGTTTCCGGGGTCAGAGTGTTCTAAATCCGCGCGGATTGTACCGTAAAACTGGTGGGTCAAAGCCAATCCTGCGAGAATTCCTGAATATTTTTCATTTTCGTAACCCGGCTCACACATCCCTTTAGTGGAATTTTCTGTTTACGGGTTTTGCGCGCCAAGGGCGAGCCGTTTATGTTTTGTGGTTCGACCAGTAACCATACCGGGACTTCCATGGCCATCGACCACCCTGTTTCCCTGACCGACGCCCAGGACCTGGCGTCCATGATCACGGACACCTGTGCCCGCTACGCGGACAAACCGGCGTTCAGCGCCCTGGGCTACACCTTGAATTTCAACGAGGTGGAGCAGCACAGCCGGGCCTTCGCCGCCTACCTGCAGCACCACACCGATCTTCAGCCTGGTGACCGCATTGCCCTGTGTCTGCCCAACCTGCTGCAGTTCCCCATCGCCGCCTTTGGCGCCCTGCGGGCGGGGCTGGTGCTGGTCAACACCAACCCCCTCTACACCCCGCGGGAGATGGCCCACCAGTGGCGCGACAGCGGGGCCAAGGCCCTGGTGCTGCTGGCGGACCTGGCCCCCCGGGCTGCCAGCATCCTGGACCAGACCGAGATCACCACGGTGATCACCACCACGGCGCTGGATTTTCACCAGAGCACCCCGGCGGCGGGGGACTTCGACAACGCCCTGAGCTTTATGACCCTGCTCACCGACGGCGCCGATCTGCCGCTTAAGCCGGTGACCCGGGGCGCCACCGAGCTGGCGGCACTGCAGTACACCGGCGGCACCACCGGGGTGGCCAAGGGGGCGATGCTCAGCCACGCCAACCTGCTGGCCAACGCTCGCCAGGTGCTGGTCCGGCTTGGGGACGCCTGCCGGGAAGGGGAGGAGTGCTTCGTGGTGCCGCTGCCGCTCTACCACATCTACGCCTTCACGGTGAACCTCATCACCTTCTTTGCCCGGGGCAGCCTCAATGTGCTGATCCCCAACCCCCGGGACCTGCCGGCCTTTGTCGAGCAGATCCGCCCCTTCCGCGTCACCGGCATGGCGGGGCTCAACACCCTCTTTGTCGGCCTGTGCCGCCTGGAGGCGTTCTGCGAGTTGGACTTCTCCTCCCTTAAGCTCACCATCTCCGGCGGCACCGCACTGACCTCGGCAGCAGCCCAGATCTGGCAGGAGACCACCGGCTGCGCCATCAGCGAGGGGTATGGCCTGTCAGAGACCTCGCCCGTGGTCTGCCTCAACCCCATCGGTCAGGAGCAGCTGGGCACCATAGGGCCGGCCCTTATCGATACCGAGCTTAAGGTGGTGGACGACGACGGTCGGGCGACCGAGGAGGGGGAGCTGTGCGTGCGCGGCCCCCAGGTGATGCAGGGCTACTGGCGGATGGCCGATGAGACCGCCCTGGTGCTGGATGCGGCGGGCTGGCTCAAAACCGGCGACATCGCCCGCATCCAGGCCGACGGCTACGTGCGCATCGTTGATCGCAAGAAGGACATGATTCTGGTGTCCGGGTTCAACGTCTACCCCAACGAAGTGGAGGAGGTGCTCAGCCAGCTGCCGGGGGTCCTCGAAGCGGCGGTGGTGGGAGAGCCGGACCCCCGCAGTGGCGAGAAGGTGGTGGCCTACCTGGTCAGCGAGACGGAGCTGGACCTGCCCGGCCTCAAGGCCCACTGCCGGGACAACCTCACCGGCTACAAGCAGCCGCGCAAGTACGTGCGCCTGGCGGAGCTGCCCAAGTCCACCGTCGGCAAGGTGCTGCGCCGGGAACTGCGAGAGCGGCAAGACTGAGATGACCAGCACGACACGGACGTCGACCCTGCCCGCCCTGCCCTGGCTGTTCTGGGCCTGTGCCCTGGCCTACACCCTGGCCGAGTCCTTAAGGCCCTACCCCGGCAGCGACCTGCTCAAGGCGGTGCCGGCCCTGGCCCTGGCCGGGTACCACTGGCGCCACCGGCTGGGCCCGGAGCGGGCCCTGCTCACCGGCGCGCTGCTCTTTGCCGCCCTCGGGGACATCATCCTGGACCGCGGCCACGACTCCCACCTGCTGCCGGGTCTGGCGGCCTTTGCGGTCACCCAGACCCTGCTGAGCCTCACCCTCTGGCGTCGTCCCAAGGGGCCCTGGGTCAACTTGATGTGGGGCCTGCCCCTGGGCACGGCGCTGTTTCTCACCCTGGTCTTGCCGTTTTTGGCCGACACCCCCCAGGGGGATCTGCGCTGGGCGGTGGGGCTCTACTCCGGCCTGCTGACGGCCATGGTGATGGGGTGCTGCTGGTCGGCCCGCCACTGGCGCCCCGTCGCCGGGGCGTTTCTGTTTTTGATCTCCGATTCGCTTATCGCTATCGACACCTTTATCTGGCCCAGCGCCGCCGGCCTGCCGGCGATCTTTCTGACCTACTTTGCCGCCCTCTGGTGGCTGCTGGGGCCCACCGCCGACCCGATCGCCCCCGAGCCGTCCTGACCCTTCGGCGAACCCACGGCCCGGTTGTGGGGCGGTAACCGACCTTCCACAACCGGTTTCACCCTCGTAACCGGATGCACAGGGCGGCGGCCAAGCCCGCCAAGCCCTGTTTACATCTGCCCAGTCCCTTAACAGAAGCTGAACGCCACCGAGTTCACAGAACGGAACATTGGCCCACTGTCAGGGAGGAAAAGCGTCGCCAACGCCCTCTGGCGAATCCAGTTTTTTCCTTTTTGTTTAATGCCTTATGCCAAAGACCTGGCGAATCATTCACCAGCGACTCCGTCCCTTGTTCCGGCGCGACCGCCTCTCTAGAATCCGCGCCGACGCCGCTTCCCCCGACGAAGCCCGTCCCAGATATGGACATCAACCCATAACAACATCCGGCTCCCAAGAGCCCAGACTGACAGGTTGATCACTGTGAAACTGACTCACCAAAAAGCCCTGCTGGCCGCCTCCCTGGTCGCGCTGGCCGGTTGCTCCAGCGACTCCAAAGACAAACCCGTACTGCCCCCGGTGAGCGAGGGCGAGACCATCATCAATACCCCCGAGGTGATCGTCAAAGCGGAAGACAACCCGGATCTGCAGCGCCAGACCATCACCCTGGGTGCCACCGGCGACATGCACGGCTACATCCGCGCCTGGGACTACGCCCAGCACGCCGAAGCCGCCGACACCAGCTTCGCCAAGATCCAGTCCGTGATGAACGCCGAGCGCGCCAAGGATGAGAACATCATCCTGATCGACCTGGGCGACACCGTTCAGGGCAACTCCGCCGAGCTGTTCAACGACTACCCCACCCACCCGGTGGTGGAAGCGATGATCCACATGGAGTACGACGTCTGGGTACCGGGCAACCACGAGTTTGACTTCGACCGCAGCTTCATCGACCGCAACCTGGTCAACTTCGACGGTGCCGTCATCTCCGCCAACGTTTACTGGAACGAAGAGCACGGCGGCGCCCCCTACATGCGCGGCCACCAGATCTTCCAGATCAACGGCGCCACCGTCGCCGTGATCGGCGTGACCCCCTCCCTGGTGCCCCAGTGGCAGGCCTCCCAGCCGGACAACTACCGCAACCTGGAGTTCCGTGACGAGCTGGCCACCATCAGCGCCACCGTTGATCAGGTGATCGAAGCGCACCAGCCCGACGTGGTGATCGGCGCCTTCCACCTGAGCCGCAACGAGAGCGGCATCGACTGCGGCGTTCACTGCCTGTCTGAAGAGCTGGTGGACAAGTTCGACGTCATGTTCATGGGCCACGAGCACGCCCAGTTCATCGAGCAGACCACCGTGGACGGCCAGTCCGAAGTGGGCCAGAGCATCAGCTCCGACGGCGCCCTGACCGAAGACAAGGGCCTGTCCGGCGTCTACAACGCCGACAACCGCCACACCAAGGTGAAGATCATCGAGCCGGGCCGTTTCGGCTGGGCCCTGGCCAAGGCCGAGATCGAGCTGGAGCGCGATGACGCGGGCCAGTGGCAGATCGTCGACACCACCCTGTCCAACGTGCGGGTGCGCGAAGAGGGTGAAGACGACACCATGGTGGCGATGTTCGACGAGGTGCATCAGCTGGCCATCGAAGACGCCACCACCCCCATCGGCACCGTGGAAGGCAACTTCACTTTCTCCGAAACCGGAATGGCGGACGAAGCCACCAACACCGCGATGACCAACGGTCGCCTGTACAGCACCATCCACCACGCCAAGGTCGCTGACATGCCGCTGGTGGATCTCATCCAGTACGTGCAGATCAAAAACGCCAACGCCGGTCTGGAAGCCCTCAACTCCCCCTACCGGGTCGAGGTGTCCGCCGCCGCCCTGTTCTCCGACCAGTCCAACCTGGTGGATGGCCAGAAGTACGAGAAGCGCCACAGCGCCGAACTGTACCGCTACGACAACAACCTGATGGCCGTTCGCATCCTGGGTGAGCACCTGAAGGACTACATGGAGTGGTCGTACAACTACCTCAAGGGCTACAGCGAAGGGGACCTGACCGTGGCCTTCAACGGCGACATCCCCTCCTTCAACTACGACCTGTTCGACGGCGAAGGCTTCTACTACACCGTGGACCTGAGCAAGCAAAACCGCGAAGAGGACCAGGACGCCAACCGCATCCAGGAAGGTGAGCGCATCGAGATCCTGGAGATCGGCGGCGCGCCCTTCGATCCGGAGGCGATCTACACCCTGGCGGTGAACAACTACCGCTTCGGTGACCTGGTGCGCCGCGGCTGGGTGCGTCCCGTCGACGTGCTGTACGACTCCGTCAACGAGCAGGTGTTCGCCATCCGCGACATGCTGACCGCCATGGTCGGTGAGTACAGCGACCAGTACGGCGCCCTGAAGGCCGATCAGTTCATCAACCAGAACTGGCACTTCGTCCAGTACGGTCAGGCCGACGAGCAGGGCCAGGTGGCCGAGCCCGGCGCCATCCTGCAAGCCCGTGCCGACGACGCCGAGGGTCAGGCCCTGTGGAGCCGCCTGCAAAACGGTGAGATCTGCGTCATCATCGGTGACGGCAGCAAGGGCGGCAACAGCATCGGTGAAGCCCTGAACCCGGCCGACGCCGACAGCTACTTCGAGAACCCGAACTTTGATCCCGAGCAGGACATCAGCAACCCGGAATACCTGGCCGCGCTGATCGAAGGCTGCAAAGAGTAATCTTTGAGAATCAAAGAGTCACAGTAAACAGGGCGCTTCGGCGCCTTGTTTTTATTGCCACAGCGAGGGCGTCATGGCCAAGCGACTGCTATTCCCATCCCTGATCTTCCTGCTGGCCACCGCGCTGTTCTGGTGGTCCCCCAGTTGGAGCGAGTCCTTCCGCCCTGCCCCCCTGTCGGGCCAGCAGTTCGTCAAGGCGGAGGTGATCGAGGTGCTGGAGCAACAGGTGCACCCGGACTACCTGGCCCCGGACATCCTGACCGGGGTGCAGAAGCTCAAGATCCGCATCCTCGAGGGGGAGGAGCAGGGTCAGGAGCGAGTGGTGGACAACAGCCTGAGTCGGCTGCACAACGTCTACGTCGAAGCGGGGGACCACTTCATCCTGCTCATTCGTGAAGGCCCCCGCAGCACCATCTACTGGCCCTACAACTACGACCGCGCCCACGCCGTCTACCTGATGGCGGGGCTGTTCCTGTTGCTGGTGCTGGTGCTGGGGGGGATGCAGGGGCTCAACTCCATTGTCTCCCTCTACTTCACCGCGGCGCTGGTGCTGGCGGTGCTGATCCCGGGGATCTTTGCCGGCTGGCACCCGGTGTGGCTGACGGTGGCACTGATGGCGGTGAAGATCCTGGTGGGCTTTGCCCTGATCGCCGGGGTCAATCGCAAGTCCTACGCCTCCATGCTGGGCACCCTGGCCGGGGTGGTGATGGCGGGGCTGGCGGCCCAGCTGTTTGGAGAGTGGGCCCAGCTGAGCGGGATCTACCTGGACAAGGGCGAGGACATCATCAACCTCAAGCGCGACGGCCAGGTGCAGATCCGCTGGTTGCTGTTCGTGGCGATCATGATCAGCGCCCTGGGGGCGATCATGGACGTGGCTATCTCCATGGCCTCCTCCTACCACGAGCTGCGCGAGGCCAACCCGGCCCAGAGCGAACGTCAGCGGATCCTGGCCTGCATCAACATCGGCCGGGACGTGATGGGCACCATGACCAACACCCTGATGCTGGCTTTTGCCGGCAGCGGCCTGACGCTGATGATGATGGTCTGGGGCTTCCAGATGCCAGTGGAGCAGTTTATGAACATCCCCGCAATCGCCTTGGCGATCATCCACGCCCTGGCCGGCAGCATCGGCCTGGTGCTCTCCATCCCCTTCACCCTGCTGGCCTGCCTGCTGGTTTACCGCAAGGCCCCCAGCCCAGCCGCGGACTGAACCACCGCTGTGACCACAAAAAAAAGCCCGCCAAATTGGCGGGCTTTTTCTTTGCATCGGTGAGGGGTGACTCAGCCCTCCAGGCCCTGGCTGGCCAGGTAGGCCTCGTAGGTGCCGTGGAAGTCGACGATGCCGTCGGATTTGAGCTCGATGATGCGGGTGGCCACCGAGGAGACGAACTGGCGGTCGTGGGAGACGAACAGCAGGGTGCCGGCGTAGTTCTCCAGGGCCAGGTTCAGCGCTTCGATGGACTCCATATCCATGTGGTTGGTGGGCTCGTCCATCAGCAGGATGTTGGGCTTTTGCATCATCAGCTTGCCGAACAGCATCCGGCCCTGCTCCCCGCCGGAGATCACCGTGGCGGATTTCTTGATCTCGTTCTGGGAGAACAGCATCCGGCCGAGGAAGGAGCGCACCACGGTCTCGTCGGCGCCGTCGGTGGCCCACTGGGCCATCCAGTCGAACAGGTTGATCTCCTTGGCAAACTCGTCGGCGTGGTCCTGGGCGTAGTAGCCGATGTTGGCGTTCTCAGACCACTTGATCTGGCCGCTGCGGGGCGCCATGGCCCCCACCAGGGTGTTGAGCAGGGTGGACTTGCCCACGCCGTTCTCGCCGATGATGGCGATGCGCTCGCCCACGTCCACCTTGAGATCCAGCCCCTGGAACAGCGCCTCACCGTCGTAGCCCTGGGCCAGGTCGGTGACCTCCAGCGCCTGACGGAACAGCTTCTTCTCCTGCTCGAAGCGGATGAAGGGGGACTGGCGGCTGGAGGCCTTGACCTCCTCCAGCTGGATCTTGTCGATCTGCTTCTGCCGGCTGGTGGCCTGGCGGGCCTTGGAGGCGTTGGCGGAGAAGCGGCTGACGAAGTTCTGCAACTCGGCGATCTGGGCCTTCTTCTTGGCGTTGTCCGCCAGCAGGCGCTCCCGGGCGCCCTCGGCGGCGGTCATGTACTCGTCGTAGTTGCCGTGGTAGAGGCGCATCTCACCGTAGTCGATGTCCGCCATGTGGGTGCACACGGAGTTCAGGAAGTGACGGTCGTGGGAGATGATGATCATGGTGCTCTGGCGCGCCTTGAGCACCTCCTCCAGCCAGTGGATGGTGTGGATGTCCAGGTTGTTGGTGGGCTCGTCCAGCAGCAGGATCTCCGGATCGGCGAACAGCACCTGGGCCAGCAGCACCCGCACCTTCAGACCCGGCGCCACGGCGCTCATCAGGCCAAAGTGCAGCTCCTCGGGGATCCCCAGCCCCAGCAGCAGTTCACCGGCACGGGCCTCGGCGCTGTAGCCGTCCATCTCGGCAAACTGCACCTCGAGATCGGCCACCTGCATCCCCTCCTCCTCGGACATCTCCGGCAGGCTGTAGATGCGATCCCGCTCCGCCTTCACCGCCCACAGCTCCTGGTGGCCCATGATCACGGTGTCGATGACGCTGTACTCCTCGAAGGCCCACTGGTCCTGGCCCAGCTTGGCCATCCGCTCGTTGGGATCCTTGGAGACGTTGCCCCCGGAGGGCTCCAGCTCGCCGGCCAGGATCTTCATAAAGGTGGACTTGCCGCAGCCGTTGGCGCCGATCAGGCCGTAACGGTTGCCCCCGCCGAACTTGACGGAGATGTTTTCAAACAGCGGCTTGGCACCGAACTGCATGGTGATGTTGGCGGTGGCGATCAAGAGCAGGTCCCCGATGATGGTGAATTAAAAAAACGCCGCAGGGTACCCCCCCGCGGCGTTCAGTGCAAGGCGTGTGGGCTCAGGCCCGGCGCAGGCTGCGTCGGATGGCCGGCAGAGCCTCGAGGCTGCAGAGGAACAGGCCGGTCCAGATCAGGGCGAAGCTGACCGCCTTGACCTCGTCGAAGTGCTCACCGAACACCAGCACCGCCAGCAGGAATTGCAGCGTGGGCTCGATGTACTGCATCAGCCCCACCATGGAGAGGCTGGTGTAGCGCAGCGCCAGGCTGAACAGGATAAGGGGCGCCAGGGTCACCGGGGCGGCCCCCACGTAGAGCAGCAGCCCGGCGAAGCCCCCGCTGCCGGCCACGCTCTGGTGGGTCAGCACCAGGTAGGCGAAGTAGACCAGGGCCACCGGGGCCAGCAGCGCCGCCTCCAGGGTGACCGTGGTAGCGCTGTCGAAACGGATGAACTTCTTGATCAGGCCATAGAGGGCAAAGAAGCCGCCCATCACCAGGGAGAGCCAGGGCAGCTCGCCGTAGTGCAGCACCTGCCAGCCGATGCCGACGGCGGCCAGTAACACGGCGGCGGCCTGGGCACGGCTTAAGCGCTCACCCAGAAAGGCCACCCCCAGAGCGATGGCGCACAGGGGATTGATGAAAAAGCCCAGGCTCGCCGCCAGCACCTGGCCGTGGGTCAACGCCCAGGTGAAGCTGGCCCAGGAGACGCACATCACCAGGCCCGCCAGCAGGCACAGCCCCAATGAGCGCTTGTCTGCCCACAGCTCCTGCCACTCCGGCAGGGGGCGGCCCAGGGCCTTCATCGCCACCACCATCACGGGCACCGACCAGATCACCCGAAAGGCCAGCAGCTCGAAGATGTCGGCGCCGGGCAGATACTGGTAGTAGAGGGGCAGCAAACCCCAAAGCACAAAAGAGAACGCGGCCAGGCTGTTGCCTCGAAACCCGTCTGACATGAATACCACTTCACTGTGTCAAATCGAACAGGGCGGGGATTCTGCCAGAAAACTCTGCGCAACGGGGTGATACACCTCACCAACATACCGCGATCTTTATTAATGGAATGATGAAAATCCATAAGGGTGATTTACCCCACTCGGCGCCCTGCCCGTTTTGCTCCGCTGCCGATGCGACACACCTCACGCTTTCGCCCGCTCGTAAAAAAGCCCCGGAGCGGGGCTTGGGCTTAACCGTCAAGGTCGGTGAAGATCTCCGATTCCGGCAGGCGGGACTTGGGCAGGGTGGCGTTAAAGTCGGTGTCCTTACGGTAGCCCAGGGCCACCATGGCCACGGCACTGTAGCCCTTCGCTAACAGTCCCAGCTCCTCGTTCAGGGCCTTGGGATCCATCCCCTCGATGGGCACGGCGTCGATCCCCAATGCCCCGGCCCCCAGCAGTATGGTGCCCATGTTGAGGTAGACCTGCTTCTCCATCCAGTGCTGGGCGTCCTTGAAATCGAAGCGGTGCATGTTGACGAACATGGAGCGCCCCTGGTGCACCATCTCCTTGAACGCCGGCTCGGCGAAACGGCCGTCCTTGTCCTCCTGCTCCAGCAGGTGGAGCATGTAGGCCTCGTCGATGGTGGTCCTGGCGCAGAACAGGATCACGTGGGAGGCCTGCAGCACCTTGGCCTCGTTGAAGCTGTAGAGCCCCTGGGTGCCCTGGCTTAACCGCTTGCGCCCCGCCTCGTTGCTGGCGATCACGAAGTGCCAGGGCTGAGAGTTGACGCTGGAGGGGCTGAACCTCAGCAGGGCCCGGATCTGGCTGAACTGGTCGTCGGGGATCCGGCGGTGGGAATCGAACTCCTTGGTGGAGTAGCGGTAGTGGACAACGTCGATGAGGTTCATGGGGGCTCCCGGTACGGCGATGGGCGTGAAAGCCAGGGTATAGTCGAGCACGGCGCCCTTTGCCAGAGCCGCCGGACTCAGAACCAGATCACGATGATGGCCGCCAGGGCGATCAGAAACAGGCCGAGAAACTCGTTCACCCGCACCGGCTGTTTCAGCCACAGTGCCGACAGCAGCAGGGTGAAAAACACCTCCACCTGGCCCAGGGTTTTCACGTAGGGCACCGTCTGCAGCGACATGGCGCTGAACCAGCCGATGGAGCCCAGGCAACTGGTGAGGCTGATAAGCCCTACCAGGCGGGGCCGGGCCCAGAGCGCCCGCAAGGTGGACCTGTCCTGCCAGGCCAGGTAGGCCAGCAACAGCGCCGTTTGCAGGGCGATCACCCCCAGCAGCACCCAGGCGGCGCGGTGGGGAAAGGCCAGCTCCAGATGGAGGCTGGCTTCGCGGATCCACAGCGAGGTCAGGGCGAAGGCGCTGCCACAGGCCAGCCCCAACAGCGCGGTGCCCGGTGACAGCGAACGCCAGTGGCCCTGGCTGCTCAGCAGCATCACCGCCAGCGCGCCGATGCCCACCCCCACCCAGCCCAGCCCCGACAACTCGGTGCCGAAAAACCAGGTGCCCAGCACCGCCGCCACCAGCGCTTCGCTCTTGGCCAGCCCCGCCCCCATGGCAAAGTTCTTCAGCTGGAAGAGTTTGACCATCAAGGCGGTGGCCAGGATCTGCATCAGGGCCGCCCCCACCACGTAGCCGCCGAAGGTGCCGGTAAACGCCGGCAGCGGTTGGGGCTGCCAAAGGTGGAGGGAGAGCAGGTAGAGTGCCGCCAGGGGGCCGGCCCAGAGGAAGCGTGCCAGGGTTACCCCGGCCACCCGCACCTCGGCGGAGAGCTGGCTTTGAAAGGCGTTGCGCCAGGCCTGCATCAGGGCGGCCAGCAGGGTGAAGGCGATCCACATGGCGAAAAGGCTGCGTTGAGAAGAAGCGGGCCCCCAGCTTACCGCGGGGGGCCTGCCCGATTCACATCAATAACATCAATGGGGTCAGATCGCCCCTTCCACCTGCTGCACCGCCGGACGGGCCTGGACTCGGGCCCGGAACGCATTGAGGTGGGGGGTGTCGACGGCGATCTCCAGCCGGGCGGCCATCCCCAGCAGCACGTAGGCGGTGATGTCGGCGATGGAGAACTCCGGCCCGGCCAGGTAGGGACTCTCTCCCAGTCGCGCCTCCAGGGTGGGCAGAAACTCCTCCAGACGCCGACGGGACTCGTGGCCCCAGGCCTCGACGCAGCGCTCACGGTCGGCATAGACACCGCTTATGTTTCGAAACGCCTGGAAGGCCACCATCAGTCCCTCCAGCTCCACCAGACGTTGCCACATCTCCACCTGAGCCTGCTCAAGGGCCGTGGTGCCAAACAGGCTGGGGTGGTCACCCCGCTGGCCATCGAAGTAGCGGCAGATCGCCACCGACTCGCACACCGTGGTGCCGTCGTCCAGCTCCAGCAGGGGGATCTTGCCGTTGAGGCTCTTGGCGCGAAATTCCGGCGTCAGGTTGTCGCCGGCGCGCACGTCCATGGCCACCCGCGGCACCTCGATGCCCAGCTCCGCCAGGAAAAGGTTGACCCGTTTGGCGTTGGGGGTGGCGGCGGTTTCGTACAGCTTCATAGGAACTCCAGTGAGGGATCAGGTAAGAAGAAACAGGGTGCCCAGGCCCAGGAAGGTGAAAAAGCCCACCACGTCGGTCACCGTGGTGAGGATCACCGAGCCGGACAGGGCGGGATCGATGGCCAGGCGGTCCAGCACCAGGGGGATCGCCACCCCGGCCAGGGCCGCAGCCAGAATGTTGATGACGATGGCAGCGGCCATGACGCCACCCAGGGGAACACTGCCAAACCAGAGGGTGGCCACCACTCCGATCACCGCCGCCCACACCAGACCGTTGAGCACCGCCACGCCTATCTCCTTGCGGCACAGGTCCAGGGCGTTGCCCGCGGTGACCTGGCCCAGGGCCAGGCCGCGGATGATGAGGGTCAGGGTCTGACTGCCGGCGATCCCCCCCATGGAGGCGACGATGGGCATCAGCACCGCCAGGGCCACCACCTGGCTCAGAGTGGCCTCGAACAGGCCGATGGTCCAGGCCGCCAGCAGTGCGGTAAGCAGGTTGATCCCGAGCCACAGGGCACGGCGCTTGGCACTGTGCCACACCGGCAGGAAGAGATCCGCCTCCTCGTTCAAACCCGCCGAGGCCATCAGTTGGCCCTCGTAATGTTCACGGACGATCTCCATCGCCAGACGCAGGGTCATTCTTCCCAGCAGGCGACCGGCCTCATCCACCACCGGCAGCATGGGCAGGTCCGAGTGCTCCATCCGCTCCGCCGCTTCCAGCAGAGGGGTGTCCGCCGACAGGGGCGCCACCGCTTTGTCGATGCAGTGGCGCACCGACAAGCTGGCGTCCGCCTGCAGCAGATCGGTCAGGGTCACCTCCCCCAGCCACACCCCGTGACGGTCCACCACGTAGGCGCGATCGGTAAAGGCGGAGCGGTAGCGGCGCAGCATCCGCAGAGCCGCGGCGACTTTGACGTTGGGGGGCAGGACCACCACCTCGTGGTCCAGGTAACGACCAATCTGGTCCTCATCGTACTCCTGGGAGGCGCGGTACCAGGCCTGCTGTTGGGTGTCCATCCGCCCCAGGGCCTGGTCCACCAGCTTGTCCGAGAGGTTGTCGGACAGCTCAATCAGGCTTTCGGCGTCCAGCTCCCCCAGAAGCGCCGCCATCTCCGACTCGTCCAGCTGGGAGAGGATGCTGTCCCGGGCCTCCACCCGCATCGCCACCAGGGCTTCCACCCGGTCCTCGGTGGGCAGGGCCGGCCACAGGGCGCGCCGCTGTGCCAGGGGCAGGGACTCGAGCAGCAGGCCCAGCTCCGAGGCTTCGAGCTGCTCCAGCGCCTCGAGGAACACCACCAGCTGCTGCTCCCCCTCCGCCAGGTTGAGGGGCTCAATCCAGTTGCTGGCCAGCGCCCGGTGCGCGGCGTCATCCTGGGGCCAATGCTGGGGCTCTGCGGCCATGGCGTATCCTTAACGCATTCAATAAAAACAGGAAGGTCATCACGAGGCTTCCCGTCTAGTCTTACTCTGCATTGTTCGCAAAAGAGGCCAAGGCATGCAAGCCAAAACCCCCATCGGCTGGCGGGAGTGGGTGCACCTGCCCCAGCTTGGGATCCCCCACATCAAGGCCAAGATCGACACCGGCGCCAAGACCTGCGCCCTGCACGCCTTTCGCGTGGACCCCTTCGAGCGGGAGGGGCAGCACTGGGTGCGCTTCGCCCTGCACCCCTACCAGGACGACACCGACACCGTGGTGGAGTGCGAGGCCCCGGTGGTGGATTACCGGACGGTCACCAACTCCGGCGGCCACCAGGAGACCCGCTACGTCATCGCCACCCAAATTCTGGCCGGGGACCGCACCATCGACGCCGAGATCACCCTCACCAACCGCGAGACCATGCGGTTTCGCATGCTGCTGGGCCGCAACGCCCTGATGGGCCACTTCCTGGTGGACTGCGATGCGGCCTTCCTCCTCGAGACCCCACCGATGCCCGAAAGCGAAAGGAGCGAGCATGAAGATTGCGATACTGTCGAGGAATAGCCGGCTCTACTCCACCGGGCGCCTGGTGGAAGCGGGCGAGCAGCGGGGCCATGAGATGCACGTCATCGACACCCTCAAGTGCTACATGGACATCACCTCCGCCAAGCCGGCGATATGGTACAAGGGGGAGCGCCTGGAGGGGTTTGATGCGGTGATCCCCCGCATCGGCAGCTCCATCACCAGTTACGGCACCGCGGTGATCCGCCAGTTCGAGATGATGGGGGTCTACTGCCTGACTGAGTCGGTGGCCCTGGGCCGCTCCCGGGACAAGCTGCGCTCGCTGCAGCTGCTCTCCCGCAAGGCGATCGGCATGCCCAACACCGGCTTTGCCCACCACGTGGACAACACCAAGGATCTGATCAAGATGGTGGGGGGCGCCCCTTTGGTGGTGAAACTGCTGCAGGGCACCCAGGGGCGCGGAGTGGTGCTGGCGGAGACCCAGAAAGCGGCAGAGAGCGTCATCGACGCCTTCCGAGAACTGCGGGCCGATTTCCTGGTTCAGGAGTTCATCAAGGAGGCCGGCGGCAGCGACGTGCGCTGCTTTGTCATCGGCACCAAGGTGGTGGCCGCCATGGAGCGTACCGCCCAGGCCGGGGAGTTTCGCTCCAACCTGCACCGGGGGGGCAGCGCCGCCCTCACCCGGCTGACGCCAACCGAACGAAAAACCGCCGTGGTGGCCGCACAAACCATGGGACTAAAAGTCTCGGGGGTGGATATACTGCGCTCTGAACGGGGCCCCTTGGTGATGGAGGTGAACTCCTCCCCGGGCCTCGAGGGGATCGAAGCCGCCACCGGCAAAGACGTGGCGGGGGCGATCATCGAATACATTGAGGACAACGCCAAGCCCAACCAGACACGTACGCGCGGAAAGGGCTGAAGCGCAGGCAGACACACCCATGAAAAACCGGCCCATCGAATTTGGCGGAGAATCCGTTCTCCCGGGTCAACAGCGCACCATCGAAATTCCACTGGCCAGCATGGTCACCCAACGCGACCTGCACCTGTCGCTGCGGGTGCTGCACGGCCGCAGCCCAGGCCCCTGCCTCTTTGTCAGCGCCGCCATCCACGGCGACGAGATCAACGGGGTGGAGATCATCCGCCGCCTGCTCAAACGCAAGGCGCTCAATCGTCTCAAGGGCACCCTGGTGCTGGCCCCCATCGTCAACGTGCACGGCTTCCTGGCCCAGTCCCGCTACCTGCCGGACGGTCGGGATCTCAACCGCAGCTTTCCCGGCAGCGCCCGGGGCACCCTGGCCGGGCGCATCGCCCACACCTTCCTGAGCGAAGTGGTCAACAAGTGCACCCACGGCATCGACCTGCACACCGCCGCCCGCCACCGGGATAACCTGCCGCAGATCCGCGCCGATCTGAACCAGGACGAGACCCGGGCCCTGGCCACCGCCTTCGGGGTGCCGGTGGTGATGCATTCGGAGATCCGCGACGGTTCGTTGCGCCAGGTGGCCGGTGACAACGGGATCCCGATCCTGCTCTATGAGGCCGGCGAGGCGCTGCGCTTCAACGAGGTGTGCATCCGGGCCGGGGTGACCGGGATCTTAAACGTGATGCGCACGCTCAAGATGCTGCCCCCCAGCCGGGCCAAGGAGCGGGCCCACAAACCGGTGTACTCGGACACCAGCTTCTGGGTACGGGCGCCGGAGTCGGGGATCTTCCGGGCCATGATGCCGATGGGGGCCAAGGCGGCCAAGGGCAGCGTGCTGGGGGTGATCGCCGACCCCCTGGGTGAGCAGGAGGTGCCGGTGCTGGCCCCTCGGGATGGCATCGTCATCGGCCGCACCAACCTGCCCCTGACCCACGAGGGGGAGGCGCTGTTCCATCTGGCGGAGTACGCCAGCAAGGTGGATCTAGTGGCGGACCGGGTGGAGCTGTTCCAGGATAACCTGGAGCCGGAACCGGGCCGACCGGACGGCTCCGGCGAAGTGCCCATTCTCTGACCCCCTCGCGACACCGCCCCGACCTAACAAAGCCCGGGTGAACCCGGGCTTAACCAGCACAAGAACAGTCACTTAATTCACTATTAACTGGCCCGGATTGCACCGGCGAGTTGAAATGACGGCCCGATAACCCAATCGCAACGTCAGGATAGCCGCCGTGAACAAGACCCTGCTCGCCCTCTCCCTTGTGCTGATCCCAAGCCTCGCCAGCGCCAACGTCATCATCGACACCCACGGGGTGGAGGAGAAGGATTACGTCTACGACCTGCACCAGTGCAACGAGCTGGCGGCCCAGGTGGAGAAGGAGCAGGTCTCCGGTGGCGCGGTCTCCGGCGCCGCCCGGGGGGCCGCACTGGGCGCCGCCGCCGGGGCGATCTCCGGCAACTCCGGCTCCGAGGGCGCCAAGTACGGCGCCGCCGCCGGCGTGGTGGGCGGGGCGCTCAACCGCGGCCGCAACACCCGCGAAGCGGAACAGAATCATCAGCAGCAACGAGATCAGGTGGTGCGCAACTGCATGACCAACCGCGGCTACACGGTGCTCAACTGACTCGGGTCAGTCGAACACCCTGGGGCAGCCGGCGTAATCGTTGAAGGCGTCGTCCCAGCGGCGGACGTCGTTGGCCCGGCGCCAGCGCTGGTGGAAAAACTCCATCAGGCAGGGGCCCTGGCTGAGCTCCACCATAAAGGTGTCCCCCTCCTTGACCTGGTCATAGGGGGGATAGTCACTGCCCCGCCCCCAGGTCAGGCCGCCTCGACGCTCGGCGTAGGCCAGCCAGAACGCCTCCAGGCCGCCCCATTGGCCCCGCTCGGCGTCCCAGGCCTCTAGCGCTCCGTCCGCCCCCAGGCGCACATGGCCATCGGCACTGCCCGCCACATCCGCCCACACCGGGGCCACCAACAGCCCCACCAGCAATACCCAAGGTTTCATCGCGCCTCCTAAGCGTTCACTCACCTTGGCAAAGATAGTCGCCTCAGCCGGCGTGGATCTCGCCAAGCGCCTGTTCGAAGGCCTCCACACTCTGGCCACCGCTGATGAGGTACTGGCGATTGATGATGAACGCCGGCACGGCGCTGATCCCCATCCCCGGCCACTGGCCCTGCTCGGACCGCACCGCCTCGGCGTACCTGCCCTGCTCCAGCACCTCCCGGGCGATCTCGGCCTTAAGCCCCACGGACTGGGCGCAGGCCACCAGCGCACTTCGGTCGCTGGGGTTGCCTCCCTCAACGAAGTAGAGGCGGAACAGCGCCAGCTTGAGCTCGGTCTGCTTGTCCTGCTCGGCGGCCCAGCTGAGCAAACGGTGGGCGTCGAAGGTGTTGTAGATTCGCGCGTTGTCGGTAAAGCGCAGGGGGAAGCCCAGCGCCTGGGCCCGCTGCTCGATCATCTGGCGGTTCTGGGCACTCTGCTCGGGGGTGATGCCGTATTTTTCCCGCAGATGGGCGCCCAGATCCTGCCCCTCGGCGGGCATCTGTGGGTTGAGTTCGAAGGGGTGCCAGCGGATCTCGGCGTCCAGTCCCTGGTTGTCCAGGGCCTGGCGGAGGGATTGGTAGCCGATGATGCACCAGGGGCACACCACGTCGGAGACGATGTCGATGGTCAAAGCAGGCATAGGGGGTCCGAATGGGTCTAGGGAACCCTCAACATGGGGATGGCCGACCCTCATTGCAAGGGCCGTCGGGGCCGGCCTCCCTGCCGGCCCCGGAGTCAGACTGACGCCTCCAGGGGGGCGTCCAGTTGGCGGCGGGCGCTCAACAGGGCGTTGAACTCGCCCCGGGCCGACTGGGCGGCGTCGGTGGCCTCCAACTTCTCGGCGGTGGCCTGGGCCAAGCGGGATTGCAGCTTGGCCAGCTCCAGCTTGAGCGGCCGCTTCAGGCGGGGGTCACGCTCATTGGCCAATCGCAGCTCCGCTTTGAGCGCCAGGATCGCCTCCCGCGCCGCCCGCTCGTTGGCCGCCGCCTCGATGGCGCTTTGCTTGAGCGCTTCGAACCGGGCCAAGGCCTTGCCCTCTTCCGACCAGGGATCCACCTCCGGCAGGTCGCCGATGGTGATCACCGGATCCTCGTAATCCTCCTGGTGCTGCAGGTCGTGCTGGGCCGCCCGCAGTCCGGACAGTCCCAGCATCAGGGCGATCACCAACAGTGGCGCACCGGCGACGATGGCGGCGGTCTGCAGGGTCGACAGCCCCCCCAGCACCATCAGCACCGTCGGCATAAACGACAGGGCGAAGGCCCAGAACAGCCGGTTCCAGCGCATCGGTTCCTCGGTGACGTTGTTCTGCACCACCGACGCCAGGATGTAGGAGATGGAGTCGAAGGTGGTGGCGGTAAAGACCAGCGCCAGCAGGGTGAACACCGCCACCACCAAGGTGGGCATCGGCAGGGTGTTAAGGATGGCGAAGATCGCCCGGGTCGCCCCCTCGGCGTTGAGCAGCGCCACCACGTCCAGCTCACCGGACAGCTGCAGCGACAGGCCGTAGTTGCCCAGGATCATAAAGAACAGGAAGCAGCCCATGGAGCCAAAGAACATCGCCCCGGCCACCATCTGGCGAATGGTGCGGCCGCGGGAGATCCGCGCCACAAACAGCCCCATGCTGGGGGCAAACACCAGCCACCAGGCCCAGTAGAACACCGTCCACTCCTGGGGGAAGTGGGTGTCGCGGAAGGGGCCGGTGCCGCCAAAGGGCTCAGCCCAGGTGGCCATCACGAAGAAGTTGCTGAGCATCCGGCCGAAGGCGTCCAGCCCGGTTTCCAGCATGAACACCGTGGGCCCGGCGACAAAGACGAAGGCCAGCAGGCCGATGGCGCCCCAGAAGTTGAAGTTGCTTAAGATCTTGATCCCCTTCTCCAGCCCCGCGTAGGCGCTGTAGCCGAAGATCAGGGTGCACAGCAGCAGCACCCCGATTTGGGTGGTCAGGTTCTGCGGCAGGCCAAACAGCTGGTTGAGGCCTTCGCTGATCATCGGCGAGGCCAGACCCAGGGTGGTGGCACCGCCACCGAGCAGACCGAAGATAAAGAGGATGTCCACCACCTTGCCCAGGGGGCCCTGGCTGCGCTTCTCGCCGATCACCGGCATCAGGGCTGCGGAGACCTTGAGCACCGGCTGCTTGCGCACGTAGTAGAAGTAGGCGATGGGCAGCGCCGGCACCAGGTAGATGGCCCAGGCGATAAAGCCCCAGTGGAAGATCCCGTAGGTGGCGGCCCAGCGGATCGCCTCCTCACTGCCCGCTTCCAGCTGGAAGGGGGGGTTCTGGTAGTAGTAGGCCCACTCGATGCAGCCCCAGTAGAGGATGCTGGCGCCGATGCCGCCGCAAAACAGCATGGCGGCCCAGGAGGCGGTGCCAAACTCCGGCTCCTCGTCCGCCTCACCCAGCTTGATCTGGCCCATGCCGCTGAACACGATGTAGATCATCAGAAACAGCGAGCCCAGGCCCATCATCAGGTAGATGGCCCCCAGGTTGGTGGTCATCAGGGTCTTGGCTCGGGCCACCCAAAGGGCCCCGGCTTCCGGCCAGATGGCCAGCGGCAGCACCACCGCCAGCAACAGGGCCAGGGCGCCGAAAAAGGTGGGTTTGTCGATCAGCGAAAACGCGTCCCGGTTCATCACGTCGCTCCGAAGGGAAAAAAATACCGCCCCGAAGGATTCGGGACGGCCAACAGCAGCAAAACCCGAGTGCGAGACGTTTTGCCGGCGCGGATTATCCCACCGGCCTGGCCGGGCCCCGTAACGGAAAATTTTTCTGCCCGCCCCCGGTCTTCGCTTGTGCAAGGCGCCCGGCGCGGCAGGGGAAGTTCGCCCCCACTGCCATCACAGACTCTCGGATTAGGCCTTTGTTTTTCAGATACTTGTGATAGGTTAACTGCGCGGGACGGACCCGCAACTGTGCTAAAGACGTCATACAGGAGGACAGGATGTCTGAACAACAACAGGCGCTGGATGTGCCCATGAGCGCCCACGACGACAGCGTCAAGACCCACGCCTTGATCGCCTACGCCCTGATGGTGCTGGGGCTCTTTACCGGGCTGTTCTGGTTGATTGGCGCCATCTGGGCCATGGTGAAGAAGGGCGATGCCGCCGGCAGCCTGTTCGAGGACCACTACAGCAACATCAGCAAAACCTTCTGGTGGGGTCTGGGGCTGAGCATCGTCGGGGGCCTGCTGACCTTCGTGGTGATCGGCTACCCGCTGCTGGTGGCGGTGTGGATCTGGTCCATCTACCGCATCGTCAAGGGCCTGGCGCGGCTGACCTCCAACAAGGCCTACGCCGGCTGACGGCTTCGGGGCCGAGCGCTCGGCCCCGTCTTCTCCCCTAGCGGGGCTCCACCTCCGAGTTACGGCGGTGCGCTTCCGCCTCCTTCTGAGCTTCCCGGGCACGCTCCTCGGCCTCTCTCTGGGCCTGCTGCTGGCGTCCCTTGGCCCCCTTATGGTGCGCTTCGGCCTCTTCCCGCGCCTCGCGGTCCATCGCCTCCACCTCCTCTTTGGCCCGCTCCGCCCGATCCTCGGCATCCTGGTGCCGGTCTTTGGCCTGATCCCGGGCCGCCTTCTCTTCGGCTTTGGCGGCCTTGCGCTCGGCCTGCTCCGCCTCCTGGGCCGCCTTGCGCTCGGCGTTCTCCTGGTGACGTTCGGCCTTCACCTGCTGCCCCCGGGCGTGTTCCGGGGGCGCCGCCAGGGTGGACGCGCTAAACAAAAGGGTGCCCAGGGTGAGGGCCATCGCGACGGGTTTCATACACCACTCCTTGTTCATCAGGCGGTGGTAACCGGGTCTCACATCCACCACCGCATGGACACAAGATGCCACCCCCCTGGGCCGCTGTCGACCCGCGTCGTCCGGACTGCGGACACAAAAAAGCCGGCGGTTGCCGGCTTTTTCTCTGCCTCATCAAGGCGTCAGTTCAGGCCGCGGTTGGCCAGCAGGGCATCAATGCTCGGATCCTGGCCTCTAAACGCACGGTAGAGCCGCTCCGGCTTGTCGGTGCCGCCGGAGGCCAGCAAAGTGCGCAGCTTGGCCGAAAGGGCCGGGTCGAAGAGGTCCCCAGCCTCGGTAAAGGCGGCAAAGCCGTCCCCATCGAGCACCGCCGAGTAGAGGTAGCTGTAGTACCCCGCCGAATACCCCCCGGCAAAGATGTGGGCAAAGGCCGGCGAGCGGTAGCGGTAGGCGATGGCCGCCGGCAGGCCGATGCGCTCGGCCACCTGGGCTTCCAGCTCGGCCACCTCGGGCACGGTATCCTCCAGAGTGTGCCAGGCCATGTCCAGCAGGGCCGCGGCCAGGAACTCGCCGGTCTGGAAGCCCTGGTTGAAGCGGCCCAGGGCCTGGATCCGGGCCACCAGACTCGCGGGGATCACCGCGCCGGTCTCCACGTGACGGGCGTAGTGGGCCAGCACCTCCGGTTGGGTGGCCCAGTGCTCCAGCACCTGGGAGGGGAACTCGACAAAGTCCCGGGCCACGTTGGTGCCGGAGAGCTGGGCGTAGTGGCAGTCGGTGAGCAGGCCATGGAGGGCGTGGCCAAACTCGTGGAACAGGGTGCGCACGTGCTCGAAGTTAAGCAGCGCCGGCTGACCGGGCTGTGGCTTGGGGAAGTTGCAGACGTTCTGCACTATGGGCCGCACCACGCCATCGAGGCGGGACTGCTCGCGGAACACCGTCATCCAGGCGCCCCCGCGCTTGCTGTCGCGGGTGAAGTAGTCGCCGACGAACACCCCCAGGTGTTGGCCGTCGGCGTCCACCACCTCCCAGGCCCGGGCCTCCTCATGGTAGAGACGCGCCTCGGGCAGCGGCTTGAAGTCGATGCCGAACAGGCGCCGGGCGGTGTGGAAGGCCCCCTCGATGACGTTGTCCAGGGTGAAATAGGGCATCACCTCGGCGTCATCCAACGCGTAGGCCTGCTGACGGTGCTGCTCGGCGTAGTACCACCAGTCCCAGCCGGCCAGGGTGAAGTCGCCGCCCTCGGCGTCGATCAGCCCCTGCAGGGTCTGGGCCTCGGTTTCGGCCTGACGGCGGGTGGCGGTCCACACCTGCTCCATCAGGGCCTGGGCCGGCTTGGGCCCGCCCACCATGCGGTCCGCCAGCTCGTACTCGGCGTGGTTGCGGTAGCCCAGCAGTCGGGCCCGCTCCAGACGCAGCGCCGCCTGGCGACGCAGGTTGGCCTTGTTGTCGTGCTCGTCGTTGTTGTCCGCCCGCATCAGGTAACCCTGGTAGAGGGCCTGACGGTGGCCGCGATGGCGGGCGTGGGTCAGGAAGGGGTAGAGCACGGTGCGATCGCAGCCAAAGGCCCAGCAACCGGGCCGGCCCATCGCCTCGGCCTTGTCGGCCGCGGCCTGGATCATCCCCGCCGGCAAGCCGGCCAGCTCCGCTTCGGACTCGATAAGATGAACAAAGGCGTTGTTCTGGGCCAGCAGGTTCTGGGCAAAGGCCACCTGAAGGGTCGCCAGCTCGGTGTTGATCTCGGCAAAGCGCGCCCGGGCTTCGCCGGACAGCTCCGCCCCGCCGCGAACAAAGCGCTCGTAGGTGCGCTCGGTCAGCACCCGGCCTTCACCGCTTAAGGCCTCGCGCTGCTGGTAAACGGCGCGAATGCGCTCGAACAGCTCGGGGTTCAGCAGGATGGCGTCCTGGTGCGCCGCCAGACGAGGGCTGAAGGTCTGATCCAACGCCTGGCGCTCGGGGTTACTGTCGGTGCCGCAGAGGTTTTCGAACAGCATCTGGGTGCGCCCCAGCAGTACGCCGGAACGGGACAGGGCATCGATGGTGTTGGCCAGGGTGGCGGGCTCGGGGTTGGCGACGATGGCCGCCACCTCCTCCAGTTGAGCGGCCATGCCCGCTTCCAGGGCGGGGGCGAAGTGAGCGTCCGCCAACTCGGCGAACGGGGGCAGGCCAAAGGGGGCGTCAAAGGCGCCCAGCAGGGGGTTGGTACGACTCAAATCCAAACTCCATTGTGTTGTTATCGGCGGGCCGTCGATGGCCACGCGGGTTCTTTTGCCCCCTGAGCTTACCCCCGCGTCGAGTCGCCGCCAAGCCTCAGCTGGTCACCATCGCCCGCCCCCGGGCGGCCAGCCCCTTGCCCAGGGCCGCCTTGAGGGCATCCAGGGTCAGGGGCTTGGTCAGGAAGAGGTCCATCCCGGCTTGCTCGCACAGGGCCCGGTCCTGGCTGGTGACGTTGGCGGTGATGGCGACGATCAGCGCCTCACGGCTGATCCCGCGACGAATGAGGCCACTGGCGGTAAACCCGTCCATGACCGGCATCTGACAGTCCATCAGGATGACGTCCATGCGGCTGACGTCGGAGGCGTCCACTGCCTCCTGGCCGTTGTTGCAGAGGATGGGATCCTCCACCCCCAGCTTGCTGAGGTAGGCCCGCATCAACGCCTGGTTGCTGTGGTTGTCCTCCACCACCATCACCTTGAGGTGGCCCAGGGCGGACTCGTCGTCGAGGCTCGGGGCCACCGCCTCACCGGACGGCGGCTTGGCCACCATCAGCGGCACCTGCAGAGTGAAGGTGCTGCCCCGCCCCGGCTTGGACTGCACCGTCAGTCGGGCGTCCATCAGGTCGGCCAACTGCTTGCAGATGGCCAGCCCCAGGCCGGAGCCGCCGAAGCGGCGGGTGGTGGAGGTGTCCGCCTGGGCGTAGGGGTCGAAGATGGCGGCCAGGGCCTTCTCCTCAATCCCCACGCCGGTGTCCACCACGCTCAAGGAGAGCTCCACCGAGCGGCCGGGACGACGCTCCACACCGGCGCTGACCCTGACCTGGCCGTCGGGGCTGAACTTGACCGCGTTACTGATGAGGTTGCCAAGGATCTGCCCCAGCCGGTTTTCGTCACCGATGACGTGGCTGGGCAGGGCCGGGTCCAGCTGGGTGATCAGCCGCACGCCGTTGCCGCTGGCCTTGCCGGAATAACCGTCGACGGTGCGCTCGATGAACTCCGCCAGGGGGAAGGTGATGGACTCCAGGGTCATCTTGCCGGCGTCCAGCTTGGAGAAATCCAGCACGTCATCAACGATGCGCACTAAGGCCTCGGAGGCGTTGGCGATGTGGTCCAGGTGCTCCTGGGCGGTGCCGTGCAGGGCGTCGCGCTCCAGCTTGAGGCAGTCGACGAAGCCGATGATGCTGTTGATGGGGGTGCGGATCTCGTGACTGGCGTTGGCCATGAATTCGCTGCGGGCCAGCAGGGCCTTGCGCAGTCGCACCTGCAGTCGCTCGTCGTTGAGCTGACGCTCCTGCAGCATGGCGTCCAGCTCCGACAGGGCCTGGGTCAGGGGTGCCAGGCCACTGCGAGCGCTGACCAGGGTGTGGAACTTGGCCCGGCCGGTGCCGATCTTCGGCAGCTGGTCGAGAATGCGGTCCAGGGGGGTGAGAAACCAGCTGGCGGCGTAACGGTAGAGCACCAGCCCGGCCAGCAGCCAGATCCCCAGCATGGCGCCCAGGCCGGTCAACATGGAGAGCATGGCGGCGCGCTGGTTGAGCTGCACGCTGTAGTAGAAGCGCTGGCCGCCGTGCAGGGTCCACTCCCCCTCCAGACGCAGGCAGCCGCTGAGCAGTGTCGCCTCATCGGCGCAGAGCATCTCGGCCGCCGCCGGACCGAAGCGGTAACCCTCCCCCACGCCTCCTAAGGTGATCACCCCGCTGCTCAACTCCGGCAGGCTGCTGCTGAGGCGGTCCACCGCCTCGGTGTTGAGGACCCAGCGGGTGCCCTCCTGGCGCAGCAGCTGTGGCCGGGCGTAGGTGATGAGTTGGGTGACCTGGTTCTCCAACTGCTGAAAGTGCCGGTGCCAGGCCCAGTAGGCCAACAGCACGGAAGCGAGCAGGACCATGACGAAGATGGCGGCGAAGAGTTTGAGCGTCAGTTGGCGCAGATGCATTCCCTGTATCCTGTGACTGGGCCCGACATCCTGGAGGGCCACTTGCTTCAAGAAGGATTGAAAGACAGTCAGTTACTGCGCGCCTGATGGCTTTTTGAACCGCCTTGGGCTCAAGATAACCCGAAAGCGTCGACAAAACGAGATCCGGATCTCATCACAAAGAGTCGCCCGCACCGTCTCGTTATTCGCATGCTTCATCTGCCATGGCAAACCGTAACGCAAGAAGACAAGCAACTGGTCTGCTGTAAGTTCGGCCCCACAAAAGCGCAATCAGCACATCGGCACCAATGAGCGCTACTCCCTTGCTTTCGCCCCTTACTGGGCCGACCTGAATGCAAATCGAAGTGGAGAGCCTCCTCTGGCACTGACCCTGTGAAGAGCCAACAATCAGATCAGAGAGCTTTGGAGCCACATTCGCGCCGCCTCTGACTGCACTGCGACTTCCTCTGCCCAATCGCTCATCAAGCCCGGCACCCGCTTTCTTCTGAAAGGGGATGAGTTCTTCAGGCTCGATGCCAAGGAATGCCGAGCACACCAACCACCTGATAACTAATGAGTCATCAAAATGGTCTTTTGAACTCGGTCACACAACACAATTAGAGTAAAAACTCTATTTTGTGTCATTGGTCCAATAAACAGAGTGTGAAACGACACCAAACCACCTGGATATGAATCGGAGGCAGATAAAAGAAGCCCCGGCAGCGCGGCAACGCTCCGGGGGAGGCCATTAAATCAATATGAGGTTCGACCTAATGACGAACGTTATTTTAACAGCGCAAGAGAAGGTTCGCATCCAGCGCCTTCTGACTGACGACCAATACGTCCGATTGGTGACCGGCACTTGGAGGGAGAAGCCATGATCAACGACTTCGCCGCTAAGAATCTGGCCACACACCTTGAAAACAAGGCGAAAGACACCGTGTACGCGGCCCGTTTAGACGACAAAGTGTCGGAGTTGTTTCTGATCAAGGAAATCGGCGTCGCTTGGGGGCTGAGCTATGGTGCCAAGCACCTGCGGGTGCACGCTGAACACTACAAATCCGAAGAGGCCGCGCTTCTTAACCCTTCGGACATGCTCGCCGACCTGGATGGTACTGCAGAGGAATGTTTGAGAGAGGCCGGCTGCTTAGCTAACTCCGTGGATCTTCGAATGTACTACGACGGGCGCGTTTCCGGGCTGATGCAGGCCCGGCACAGTATCCACAAAGCCATCGAAAATTGGAGACCGCTATGACCCAACTCATGCGGATTGCCCTTGCCTTGATGGCAGCCGGGTACGTGATTGGGCTTTGCGTAGTGGTTGTAAGCTATTTTCGAGGAGCGTGAAGATGAGCAGCAAAGATCAAAAGCACCTGATTCTTTTGGCTGTACTTTTCGGCATCTCCTGCTTTTTTGCTGGCCTGTTTGTGTCCTTTACTTATCAAGTTGAGAGCGTGCGCGAGGAGGTACGGGAAGGCGTAAAAGAAGCCCAAGCCCGGCAAGAGGCAGAAGAGCAAACCCGCCAAGGGTGGGAGCAGCCAGCAACCGGGCACAAGGGTTTCCGTTGGTGCTGCGCAGATGAGGAGTAATAGCTGGGAGGGGCGCCCCATTGGCGCCCGTTTTCGATGCGCGCCATCGGTAACGAAGGCAGAAAGCGTCGACAAAACGAGATCCGGATCTCATCACAAAGAGTCGCCCGTGAGAGAGATCCCACAAATCACATTCGCCGAAAAAAGGGGGGGACAGCTCTGACCACTTTCCGTACACTGCCTGCATTCGCCACCCGCCCGGTTCTTTAGGGGAAGGAGCCGGAACAAAAACGAACAACGGCGAAACCGAACTCGGCCGCCTTGGTATTGCACCAAGGCGGCTTTTTGTTTTTGGGGTTTGGGCTCACTCGAAGCGCAAGGCTTCGATGGGGTCCAGGCTGGCCGCCTTGTAGGCGGGGTAGAAGCCAAAGCCGACGCCGATAAGGCCGGTGCCCAGCACGCTCACCAGGATGATCAGCGGCGAGATCGCCATCTGCCAACCCACACCGTATTGCAGCACCCCCACCGCCAGCAGCGACAGGGTCACCCCCATCAGGGCGCCGATAAGGCAGAGGGTGACGCTCTCAATCAGAAACTGGGTGAGGATGTGACGAGGCTGGGCCCCCACCGCCATGCGCAGGCCGATCTCCCGGGTCCGCTCGGTGACGCTCACCAGCATGATGTTCATCACTCCAATCCCCCCCACCAGCAGCGACACCCCGGCCACCCCTGCCAGCAGCAGGGAGAACACCTTGTTGGCCTCGGCCCGAGTGGAGAGCATGGCGGAGAGGTTCATGATGCGAAACGGCGAGGCCTGGCCGGCGGCCACCCGATGGCGCTGGCTCAGCAGCCGCTCCATCTCTTCACTGACGTAGGTCATGTTGTCCGCTTCATCCACCGCCACCGTCAGCCGGCTGATGCGGTTGACGTTGGTGCCACTGGCCCCCACGACCCGTCGGTTGGCGGTGGTCAGCGGCAGGATCAGGGTGTCGTCCTGGTCCATGCCCCGCATATCCTGGCCCTTGGACTTGAGCAGCCCCACCACGGTCAGCGGCACCCGGTTGACCCGCACCACCTCCCCCAGCGCCAGCTCGGGATCGCCAAACAGCTCGGTGGCCACGGTCTGGCCCATCAGCGCCACCTTACCCCCGCTGCGCACCTCGC
Organism: Ferrimonas balearica; assembly: GCF_019802085.1. Lineage (GTDB taxonomy): Bacteria > Pseudomonadota > Gammaproteobacteria > Enterobacterales > Shewanellaceae > Ferrimonas > Ferrimonas balearica_B. The sequence goes on along the minus strand of NZ_JAHVHV010000001.1, from coordinate 550,145 downwards.
TGTCGCTGAAGGCCCGGCCAGTGGCCACCTCCCAGTTGCTGGCCACCAGGTAATCGGTGTTGGCCCCCTGGATCCCGGTGTTCCAGTTCTGGTTGCCGGAGACCACCTGGGCCTGGCCGTTGACCGACGCCCCCACCGCCACCACCTCCGGGATCTCCCGCTTGATCGCCTCGACGTCGGCCAGGTTCAGTCGGTTGACGTTGCCCGCCGCCTGGCGGGCGCCGCCGCTGCTGACCGAGTTGGCCCGCACCATCAGAAGATTGGTGCCCAGGCTCTCGATCTGGGCCTCCACTTCCCGCTGGGCGCCCTCCCCCAGGGCGAACATCACGATGACGGCGCTGATGCCGATGACGATCCCCAAGGTGGTGAGGATGGAGCGCATCAGGTTGCGCCGAAGGGACAACAGCGCGGTGGATACCAAGGTCATGCCGCCCTCCCCGGTGGGTTGCTCTGCACCCGGCCGTCGCGCACCTGGATGATGCGGTCGGTCTGGGCCGCCACCTCCGGCTCGTGGGTCACCATCACCACGGTCTGACCCTGGCGATTAAGGCGGCGAAACAGCGCCATGATCTCCTCGCTGGTGACGCTGTCCAGCGCACCGGTGGGCTCGTCCGCCAGCAGGATGCTGGGCCGATTGACCAGCGCCCGGGCGATGGCCACCCGCTGCTGCTGGCCGCCGGAGAGCTGGCTGGGGTGATGGCCCAGGCGATCCGCCAGGCCCACGGCGGTCAGCGCCTCGGTGGCCCGGACATCCCCGTCGGTCACCGGGGTGTCGTTGTACATCAGTGGCATCTTGACGTTGTCCAATGCCGAGGTGCGCGACAAGAGGTTGAACTGCTGGAACACGAAACCAATGTGGTCCCGGCGCAACCGGGCCAGGGCGGGTTTGTCGAGGCCGGCGGTGGAGGTGCCCAGCAGCTTCACTTCGCCGCGCTCCGGGGTCATCAGGCAGCCAATGAGGTTCATCAGAGTGGACTTACCGGAGCCCGAGGGCCCCATGATGGCCACCATCTCCCCCCGCTCGATGCACAGGTCGACCTCATCGAGCACCTGGAAGCGCTCGCCGGCCATGGGGAAGCTGTGGCCCAGTCCGCGGCAGAGAATGGCGGCACTCATGAGCGGTTGGCCCTCACCTGGACGATCACCGCTTCATCGGTCAGCGCCGGCTTGAGCAGCTGGGTGTACTGGCCGTCGCTGATCCCCAGCTGCACCGACACCGGCTCGGGACGGCCGTCCTTCAGCAGGTAGAGGGTGGCGATCCGCACCTTGCCGCTTTGCAGGTCGGCCCGCAGCGCATTTTGCTCCTCGGTCAGCACCTCGTCCAGCAGCTTGGTGATCCGCTGTCGCATCTGGCGATCGCCGCGGGAGCCGGCGGCGCTGGGCTTGGGCATCCGCGCCTCCAGGGTGGCCTTCTGCTCGTCGCTGAGCCCCAGCGGCGCCAGACGGGCCAGCATGCCACCCTGGGGAGAGGTGTTTTGGCGCTCGAGCTGGCTGGCCACCCGCAAGCTGGCGTTGCTCACCCGGGTGACCGAGCGGGCCGATTCGATGCCGATCTCCAGGTTGGCGGTCATGCCCGGCAGCAGATTGCCGTGGCGGTTGGCGGCGGTGACGATCACCGTGTAGCTGATCACCCCGGAACTGTCCTGGGGGGCCCGGCGGATCTGGCTCACCTGGCCGTTGAAACGCTGATCCGGGAAGGCATCCACGGTGAAGCTGACCCGCTGGCCCTCGGCGATGCGACCGATGTCGGACTCGTCGATGTAGGCCTCGATCTCCATCTGGGAGAGATCCTTGGCCAGGGTGAACAGCTCCGGGGTGTTGAGGCTGGAGGCCACGGTCTGGCCCCGCTCGATGGTGCGGTCGATGACGAAGCCGTCGATGGGGGCGCGGATCTCGGTGCGGTCCAGCTCAATTTGCGCCTGGGCCAGGCTGGCCTGGTTGGCCGCCAGGGTGGCGTTAAAGACCTTGAGCTGCGCCTGGCTCTGCAGCCAATCCAGCTCCGCCTGGGTCAGGGCGGTCTCCAGGGCGTCGATGTCGTCCTCGGAGACGTAGTTGGCGTCCGCCAGGGCGTGGGCGCGGGTGAGATCCCGCTGGGCCTTGTCCAGGTTGACCTGGGCCCGGCGCACCACGATCGCCTGCAGCTCGATGTCGCCCTCGGTCTTGGTGACCTGGGCCCGGGCCTGGTCCACCTGGGCGGCGAAGGTGCGGGGATCGATCTGCGCCAGCAACTGGCCGGCGCTGACGCTGTCGTTGAAGTCGACGTACACCTCGGTGATCTGGCCGGACAGCTGGGCGCCGACGATGACGTCGTCCACCGCCGCCAGGGTGCCGGTGGCGCTGACGGTGTGGTTGATCTCCCCAACGGAAACCGGCTCGGTGCGGTAGTGCACCCCCGCCTCGCTGCCCGCCGTCATCCGGCTGGTGAGCAGCAATGCGGTGGCCCCCAGGGCCAGGGCGGCCGCCGCGTACAGGCGCTTGCGTGTCTTCATGGTGTGACTCTGCGTATCCAAGGCGATGACACCATGCTAACAACGCCCCGCGCCCCCTCCGACGTGTTTTACACTGCTTTACCCTGCTTGACGTCGCCTTTAGCCCCGCAGCACCGAGGGGCGCAAGATCACCTCCTGCGGGCCGCCTTCCCCCACCCAGCTCAGGGTGATGGGCGGGCGCGCCTCGTCGGGGTGATCCTCCCGCACCGCCAGCTCCACCGACTCGAATTGGGCCAGCGTCTCCAGGGGGAAGGTGTCCGCCAACACCCCAGGATCGAACCAGCGCTGATCCGCCGGCAGGGTCAGGGTGAGCTGCTCGATGGGATCGTGGCTCTGGTTCCAGATCTTGAGTCGCCGCCCGGAGGGGCCATCCAGGTAGCGGGCGCCCACCACCTCGTGGGAGGCGTGCAGTGTCGAAGGCGAGCTAAAGGGGGTAAACGACTGATCGCCGTTCTCGGAGACTGAGGGGGAATGCTCAGGGCCCTGACTGAGCTGTCGAACCTTCCATGTCGCGTACAGCGCCAACCCCAGGGACAGAAACAGCACGACATCGCGCCAATCCATGATGGTATTCCTAATGCGGCGACCATGGCGGCCACCGGGTATGCGGAGATCCCGCGGTTTACGACGCTTGTCCCTAAGTCGTCAGGCTAAGCCAACCATCTCATAACGCTGTGTTTTTGAACAGTCGGTTTTTCCTGCTCCAGGCCCGGGCCAAGATTGCCAGGCCGTTTTGATGCCCAGGCGGATTGAACTCACCCAAGGCTTGCCCTGCCCGCCCCGGATGGACACACTGGGAACACCGACCGGAGGAGCCTATGAATCACCACCACATCAATTACCTGGAGCTGCCCGCCCAGGATATCGACGCCGTGAAAACCTTCTTCAGTGCCGTCTTTGACTGGCAGTTTACCGACTACGGCCCGGACTACGTGGCCTTCAGCCACTCGGGTCTGGCGGGGGGCTTCTTCCGGGCCCCGCTGGCCTCGCGCTCCGAACAGGGGGCGGCGCTGCCGGTGCTCTACAGCCGGGATCTGGAGGCCACCGAGGGCGCGGTGAAGGAGGCCGGCGGCACCCTGCACAAGGCGATCTTCGCCTTCCCCGGGGGCCGGCGTTTCCACTTTCTGGACCCGGCGGGCAACGAGTGGGCGGTGTGGAGCGATAAGGACTGAGCATCGCGTGGGGCTTGGCCTGCGCGCGCGTTCCATTACAATGCGGCCACCCCAACCCTTAACGGTCATCCCATGCCTTACCAGTGGATCCTGTTCGACGCCGACGAAACCCTGTTCCATTTCGATGCCCTGGCCGGGCTTAAGCGAATGTTCGCCGGCCACGGCGTCGATTTCGACGACGACCACTACCGCGCCTACCAGGCCCTGAACCTGCCCCTGTGGCAAGCCTATAACGCCGGTGAGATTGACGCCGCCACATTGCAGCAGAGTCGATTTGAAGGCTGGGCGGAGCGGCTCGGCACCACCGGCGCCCAGCTCAACTCCGACTTTTTGCAGGCGATGGCGGCGATCTGCGCGCCCCTGCCCGGGGTTCGGGAGCTGATTGACGCCCTCCACGGCAAGGCCCGCCTGGGGATCATCACCAACGGCTTTACCGAGCTTCAGCAGGTGCGACTGGAGCGCACCGGACTGGCCGAGGCGTTCGAGCTGGTGGTGATATCCGAAGAGGTGGGCAGCGCCAAGCCCCACAGAGACATCTTCGACCACGCATTGACGCGGATGGGGCGGCCGGACGCCGATTCGGTGTTGATGGTGGGGGACAACCTGCACACCGACATCCTCGGTGGCCTCAATGCCGGGCTGGACACCTGCTGGTACAACCCCTCGGGCCAGCCCGGTGAGGCGGCGATCCGCCCCCACCTGGAGGTGCAACACCACGATCAGCTGCGCCAGCGCCTGGGCTAAGCCCGGCGCATCAGTTGTGGAACAAGGTGGTGGTGGTCACCGGCAGGATCACCGTCACCAGCATCACCGCATCGATGGCGTCCTTAAGCGCCTGGGCACTGTCGCTGCTCTCCAACAGCGCGGTCACCCTGGCCTGATGCGCCTTGGCATCGGGCAGAACTCGCACCAGCAGATCGGCCGCGGCGCACAGGGCAATCAACACCCGCAGGCGCTCGGAGGGGGTGGCATCGGCATTGGTGACCGCCTCAAGGATCCCCTGGCGCAGCGCCCGCTCCGGAGCCGGGTCCCGCTCCGGATAGCGCTGGCGGTTGAACACCCAAAGCACCGTCTCATCCACCCGGCTGAGCACGCCCCGGTCCACCAGGGACTGGGCGGCGCGGTGGGAGAGACGCGGCAGGTCCGCCAGTTGACTGACCCCCTGCTGCAAACTCATGGGCCCCCGCTCCTGCCAGCGCAGCCAGGCTTCCCGCAGCAGCGGCTCCATGGGGCCACTGCCTTGCGCCACCCGTGCCCGGCCACCGGCCAGCACCAGATGGCCATCGAGCAGCAGCTCCGCCATCAATGCCGCCGCCAGGGCCTGCTCGGCAAACAGACCCTGCGAGGTGCCCTTCTCATCGTCCAGCGCCAACAGGGTCAGCGACTGGTACAGCGTGAATTCCATTTCCGCTTCCACAACTTAAACTCCTTCTAAGAGTGGCTCTCCCTACCCTACCAGCCTCCATCTGGCTAAGCCATTGATATAGAACTGTAACATTGCTAGCTTGGGCACATATCTCCGGCCCGCTGCAGGCGGGCTCCTGCTCAAACGGAGGCCAGGATGGCACCGTTATCTCTCCCGACTCCCCAGCGCAGCGCTGTGCCGTTTCCCCGCCGATTCTGGCGGCTGTTTCTGGTCGTGGCGGCCCTGCTGCTCAGCACCAGCGTCCAGGCTCAGGGTTGCGTGGTGCTGCTGCACGGATTGGCCAAGAGCGACCGGGACATGACCAAGCTGGCCAAGGCCCTTGAGGACGCGGGGTATCACCCGGTAAACCAGGATTACGCGTCGCGCAGTGCCCCCATCGAGGTGCTTTCCGCCCAGGTGATCGACCCGGCCCTGACTCGCTGCGGCGACCATCGGCCGGTGCACTTTGTTACCCACTCCATGGGCGGGATCCTGGTCCGTCACTACCTGGGCGAGCGCCCCCTGTCGGGGCTGGGTCGGGTGGTGATGCTGGGCCCTCCCAACCAGGGCAGCGAAGCGGTGGATGCCTACCGGAACCTGCCCGGGTTCGATCTGGTGGGTGGCACAGCCGGTGGACAGTTGGGCACCGACGCACAAAGCCTGCCCCTCCAGTTGGGGGCGGCCAACTTCGAGGTGGGGATCATCGCCGGCAGCCGCAGCGTCAATCTGATCCTCTCGACACTGCTGCCGGGCCAGGACGACGGCAAGGTGTCCGTGCAGAGCACCGAACTGGCGGGCATGCGTGATCACCTGATCCTGCCCGTCACCCACCCCTTTATGATGCGAAACAACGAGGTGATCGCCCAGGTGCTGCATTTCCTGGCGTATGGGCAGTTCAAACGCGACCAGCAGGGCAGCGCGCCATGACGGCAGTAAAGCGGTATGTCAGCCAGGGCCACTCGTTGCTCCATTGGGCCGTGGAGGTCGAAGTGCTCTGCCGACGATGCGGTCGGGCCGGCGTGGTGAGGGGCAACCCCAGCTGGCGTCAGTGGCACGCCACCTTTCTGTGCCAGGGCTGTGGCCATCGGTTGGAGACCGGAAAAATCCCTTGGCAAGGGCCGGTATTGGCCACAGGGCGGCGCCCCTGCGGTTTCTGTGGTCACCAGTGGGTGCACGCCGAACAGCGTTTCGAAACCGTTTGGCAGGTCCAAAGCGAGACGGCGCAGGTACCTTGCCCAAACTGCCAGAAGCCCAATTCGGTGGATTTGAGCTTTTCCCGCGACAATCGTGAGGACAGTGCCAACGACCCCTATTTCGGCCTGGAACTGGCGCTGAAACAAGACACCCGACTGGGCACCTTGTGGGCCTTTAATGCCGAGCACATTCACCAGTTGAAGCGCTATACCGCAGCACAACTTCGGGAAGGCAGTGGCACGAAATGGTCCTACTTCACCCGGCTGCCCAGTTGGATAAAGAGTGCGAAGCATCGTGAGCAGGTGCTCAAAGCCCTGAGCAAACTCGAGGCGCGCGCGCTGACCCGGAAATGGTCACCAAATCAGTAATAGAAAGCGGTTATGTCGAACGAATCTGGATTCAGGGAATGAAATTTATGTTGAATTTTATTGTTAGAATAATGAGGGGAACTCACTACATTTATCAGAAAAATTGGGGCAGTAGCGCCATTTACATGACTCATTTTCAGATTGGTCTTCTTTTCTCACTATTTTCATTTCCTGTTGCTGTTTACATTGGGCACATTCTAATTGGAGAGATAATGGTAGTTGCGTCCATTTGTGCTCTTTCGGGAATTTTTATCCCCTCCTTAATTTATAGGACTTATGGTGGCGAGAGTAATGTTCTCACTGATGTCGCCGTTGGAGATGAAAAGGAAATTAAAAAGGATAGAATCTTAGCGGAAGTCTCTTTTTGGCTCACAATGATTGTTTTCTATCTGGTAATTACAAATTGGCTATTTGTCGATTAACCACTCTACGGACGCATCAGACTGTTGGCCTGGCCATCACCTATAAATCGAAAGGTACTGACACTCATGTTCAATAATATGAATCTTCTGAGTACGCTCGCCTTACCATTATTTCTGTCGCTATCCTGTTATTCAGAAGCAGCCACTGTACATTACTTGCCTTTGCCTTCTGGTGGCGAGTATCGCCCAACAATCTCCATCAAGGATAATGGTTCAGTGTATTATGGGAGCGATGTTGGCTATCAACTTTTAGATTGTTCCTCAAGAGAATACCTCTGTTTTCGACATAATGATTTCGTCTTCTCCTTTCCTAATGACGATGTAACCATCAATCAAGAGTGGCAGATAGACGACATCCGTTTTAAAGTCCTATCCAAAGAGCCATTGTTGGTGTTAGGAGTGAGCGAAGAGGTATATGTGATCTCTGATGATGAAGGCAATCACTTCTACTATTCAATTGATGGTGGGCTCCTGGGCTTTCGGTTTCAATCGGTTATTTACTTTTCCGAAGGCGAGTTTGGGTACGCTTTTTAGTTGTTGAGCCTCCAGACAGGTCAGAATTCAGTCCCTCATAGCCCTAGCAAACCGGCACGGGTTTAAGCAGCGTGCCCGGACAGAGCGCCTCTCCTTCCTGATACAAAAGAGGTTCTTCGCGTAATTCGACGCAAAAGAGCCAAAGAGATCCATACTTAACCCATGGAAAAACCTCAGTAAAACCTGTCTGGTGGCACAGACGGGGCATTCAGAAGGCAAAGACATGGCAGATCCCAGAGAGGTAAGAACCGTTGCGGATGCCAAGCGCATCGTCAGCGAGCGCAACCTGACCCACGTTAAGGTCGGGCTTTTCGACAACGACGGTGTGATGCGTGGCAAATACATGAGTCGCGATAAGTTCTTCTCATCGCTGGACCACGGCTTCGCCTTTTGCGATGTGGTGCTGGGCTGGGACTGCGGCGATGAGCTCTATCAAGACCCCGGCGTGGCCTTTACCGGCTGGCACAGCGGCTATCCGGATACCCCCGTCCGTGTCGTACCCCAGAGTTGCCGGGAGGTGCCCTTTGAGCCCGGAATGCTGTTGTTTATCTGTGAGTTCGATGGCGATGCCGCGGCCCTGTGCCCCCGCAGACTGCTCAGCCGGGTGCTGGACAAGGCGGACGCCATGGGCTTTGATGCCCGGGCCGCTTTTGAGTACGAGTTCTTCCTGTTCGATGAAACCCCCCACTCGGTGCGAGAAAAGCACTATCGCGATCTCAAGCCCCTGACCCCGGGCATGTTCGGTTACTCGATGATCCGAAACTCGGTGCACAGCGAGCTGCACCAGAGCCTCATCGCCCTGGGTGAGCAGATGGACTTCCCCATCGAAGGGCTGCACACCGAAACCGGCCCCGGTGTGCTGGAAGCGGCACTGGCGGTGGATGGCGCCGCCGCCGCGGCAGATAAGGCCGCGCTGTTCAAAACCTTCACCAAGGTGTGGGCGGAGCGTCAGGGCCTGATGGCCACCTTTATGGCCAAATGGTCCAACAAACTGCCGGGCCAATCCGGCCACATCCACCTCTCCTTGCGCGATAAGGCCAGCGGTCAATCCGCGTTTTACGACCCCACCCAGACGATGAACATGAGCGCCACCCAGCGTCACTTTATCGCCGGCCAACAGCGCCTGCTGCCGGAGTTTCTGGCCCTGTACGCGCAAACCATCAACTCCTACGCCCGCATGGTCCCGGGCTTCTGGGCCCCCACCGACGCCACCTGGGGCTGCGAGAACCGCACCACCGCATTGCGGGTGATCCCCGGCGTGGATAAATCCCAGCGGGTTGAGTTCCGCCTTGGCTCCGCGGACGCCAATCCCTACATCGCCCTCGCCGCCGCCCTGGGCGCCGGTCTGTACGGCATCGAGCACGCCCTCGAGCCGGAGGAGATGGTGGTTGGCAACGCCTATGACCAATCACACCCTCCCCACTTGCGCTTGCCCCGCAGCCTCTCCCGGGCCGCGGCGGCACTGCGTCAGTCCGAGGCGGCCCGAGACCTGTTTGGCGCCGACTTCGTGGCGCACTACGCGGAATCACGGGACTGGGAGGAGCGGGAGTTTCGCAAGCACGTCACCGACTGGGAGCTGAGACGCTACTTCGAGATCATCTAGGGCAAGGAGCCCGAGGGGAAAAAGACCACGTCATGACCTGCATACAACGCACCTACAGCCCCATTGATGGCCGCCTCTACGTCGAGCGCGAGTTGGCGGGCCCGTCGCAGATAAGCGCGGCCCTCACCGCCGCTGCGCAGGCCCAACAAGCCTGGAAAGCCACCCCTTTGGCCGACCGCCAGGCCATTGGCCGCAAGGCGGTAGAGGCCTTTGTGGCCCACAAGGAGGCCATCGCCTCGGAGCTGTGCTGGCAGATGGGGCGGCCCATCCGGTACGCCGGTTCCGAGGTCGACGGCTTCGCGGAGCGGGCGCGATACATGATTGAGGTGGCCCCTCAGGCCCTGGCCCCCCTGACACTGCCCGACAAGCCCCATTTTCGCCGCCGCATCCAGCGTGAGCCTTTGGGCGTAGTCCTGGTGATCGCCCCATGGAACTACCCTTACCTGACCGCGATTAATGCCGTGATGCCGGCCATCATGGCGGGCAATGCGGTGATCTTGAAGCACTCGGCCCAGACCCCCCTGTGCGCCGAGCGCATGGTGGCGGCCTTTAGCGCCGCGGGCTTGCCCGAAGGGGTGTTCCAGTACCTGCACCTGAGCCACGCCGACACCGAAGCGCTGATCGCGACGCCCGGCATTCACCACGTTGCTTTTACCGGCTCGGTGCCCGGCGGCGCCATGGTGGAGCGCGCCGCCGCCGGTCGGTTCATCGGCGTGGGCCTGGAGCTGGGCGGCAAGGATCCGGCCTATGTCCGCGCCGACGCCAACCTGGCGCACGCCGTCGCCACCACCATGGACGGGGCCTTTTTCAACTCCGGTCAGTCCTGCTGCGGCATCGAACGCATCTACGTGCACGCCTCCCTCTATGACGCCTTTGTCGACCAGGCGGTGGCGCTGGTCAAACAATACCGCCTGGGGCGTCCCGACGACCCCATCACAACCCTGGGGCCGGTGGTGAAAACCGCCGCTGCGGAGTTTGTCCGGGGCCAGGTGGCGGAGGCGCTGTCCCAAGGCGCGACGGCCCACCTGGACCCGGCGGATTTTCCCATGGACCAGCCCGGCACCCCCTACCTGGCCCCCCAGGTGCTGACCGGCGTCAATCACAGCATGCGCGTCATGACCGAGGAGTCCTTTGGGCCTGTGGTGGGGATCCAGAAGGTCGCCGATGACGATGAAGCCCTGGCGCTGATGAACGACAGTGCGTTTGGCCTCACGGCGGCGATCTTCACCCGGGACATCGCCGCCGGAGAGGCGCTGGGCCAGCGGGTGGAGACCGGCACCCTCTTTATCAACCGCTGCGACTACCTGGATCCGGCCCTGGCCTGGACCGGGGTGAAACACTCCGGGCGCGGCTGCAGCCTCTCGCAACTGGGGTACGAAGCCCTGACGCGTCCAAAGTCTTTCCACATCAAAACGGAGTTGGAGTGACCGACATGGCGACTTTGCAAGCCAACTGGAACTACCCCAATGCCATTCGCACCGGGGCGGGTCGCTTGGTGGAGCTGCCTCAGCTGTGTGAGGAGGCGGGGATCAAAGCCCCCTTGCTCGTCACCGATCCGGGCCTGGTGACACAGCCCATGGTGGCCGACGCCCGCTCCCTCTGCGAGGATCACGGCCTGAGTTGCGGCCTGTTCAGCCAGGTGCAGTCCAATCCCACCGGCGAGAACATCGACGCGGGAGTGGCCGCCTATCGGGATGGGGCCCATGACGGCGTGATCGCCCTTGGCGGAGGGTCCGCGCTGGATGCCGGCAAAGCCATCGCCTTGATGGTGGGGCAATCTCGCCCCCTGTGGGATTTTGAAGACCGGGGGGACAACTGGACCCGGGTGAACACCGCCGGCATCGCCCCGGTGATCGCCATCCCCACCACCGCCGGCACCGGCTCGGAGGTGGGCCGCGCCTCGGTGATCACCCACGCCGGACAGCGGGTGAAGAAGATCATCTTCCACCCCTTGATGCTGCCTCGCTTCGTGCTGCTGGATCCGGAGTTGACGGTCAGCCTGCCCGCCCACATCACCGCCGCCACCGGGATGGACGCCCTCTCCCACTGCCTGGAGGCCTTCTGCGCCCCGAGCTACCACCCGATGGCCGACGGGATTGCCCTCGAAGGGATCCGCCTGGTTCATGACCACCTCGAACGGGCCTTCACCAACGGGCAGGATCTGGAAGCCCGCGCCCAGATGCAGGTGGCCTCCACCATGGGGGCCACCGCCTTTCAAAAAGGGCTGGGGGGCATGCACGCGCTGGCCCACTCTTTAGGCGCGATCTATGGCGCCCATCACGGCCTGCTCAACGCCATCTTGATGCCCTACATCCTCAAGGCCAACCGAACGGCGGTTGAGCCTCGCATCGAGCAACTGGCCCGTTATCTGGGCCTGCCGAAGGCCAACTTCGAGGGGTTTATGGATTGGATACTGAGCCTCAGGACACGGCTGGGGATCCCCCACCGTCTGACGGAGATTGGCATCGACGAGGAAAAGGCGGCGCTGGTGGGCCAGATGGCCGCGCAAGACCCCTCGGCCGAGGGCAACCCCGTTGCCCTGGGGGCCGAGCAGTACAGCGCGCTCTTCGTTCAGGCGGTGCGCGGCACCCTGTAAGGCCCCCCCTGGTGAAGCGTGGGCTCAGGCATGGGCCCCTTTCAGCCGCTCCCCCAAGCCGCTGGCCCGCAGGGTACGCTGACCGATGGCCGTATCCAGCAGCGCCGGTCGGGGGGCCACCAGGGTAAACCAGCGCCGGGCCCGGGTGATGCCGGTGTAGACCAGCTCCCGGGTCAGCACCGGGTTGGGCTCGGCGGGCAGCAGCATCACGGTGTGAGCAAACTCACTGCCCTGGGACTTGTGCACCGTCATGGCATAGACGGTGTCCACCTCGGTCAGACGCGACGGCAACACCCGTTTCAGGGTGCCATCGGGCATGGGGAACACCACCCGCAACACCAGCTCCCCCGCCTCCGAGGCGAACGGCAGGGTGATGCCGATGTCGCCGTTCATCAGCCCCAGGCTGTAATCGTTGCGCATCATCATCACCGGCCGTCCGGCGTACCAGGGCTGGCCGGCGTCGATCAGACCCGCCCCGGCCAAGATCTGGCTGACCCGCTCGTTCAGTCCACTGACCCCCCACTCCCCTTCGCGCAGCGCGCACAGTAGTTGAAACTCGCCAAAGGCGTTCAGCACCGAGCGGGCCCAGGCCTCCCCCTCCGGCCCGGCCCCTTGAGTGTCCAGCCCGGCGCTCAGGGCCTCCAGGTAGTGACGGTAGCCCCGTGGGGCGCCCGCCAGGCCTGGCGCCTGTCCCTCCAGCACCAGGGCTTTGAGGGTGGCGTCCTGCACCGTGGCGGGGTTGAGCTGGGTGATGTCACCAAAGCGCGGCCAGATCCCCTTCGCCTTCCCGGCCGCGCCGCCGTTGACCGCCCGGGCCAGGGTGCCGATGCCGGAGTCCGCGCCGAAGCGGTGGCTCTTACGCAGCATCACGATCTGCTGCTCGATGGCACTGCCCGGGCCCTGGTAGGCCTCGAGATCGTAGCCTGTGGCCCGGAACAGGAAACCCCGGGTGTCCGCCTGGTAGCGAGGCTCAGCGGCATGGCGGCACAGATCCCCCAGCACCGCCCCGGCCTCCACCGAGGCCAGCTGGTCCTTGTCCCCCAGCAGGATGAGGCGCGCCTTGGGGGGCAGCGCCGACAGCAGGGCCGCCATCATCTCCAGGTCCACCATGGAGGCCTCGTCCACCACCAGCATGTCCAGGTGCAGCGGGTTGTCGGCGTTGTGGCGGAAGAAGCGGGAGTCCGGTCGGGCCCCCAGCAACCGGTGCAGGGTGGTCACCTCGGTGGGGATCACCTTGGCCACCTCGGCGGCCACCCCATCCACGGTACCGGCGGCGATGGCCCCCAGGGTGGCGGCCAGGGATTCGGACAGCCGGGCCGCGGCCTTGCCCGTCGGGGCCGCCAGGCGGATGCGCAGACCGGCGGGCTCCTCCCCTGCGGCGCGCTGCTCATCCTGTTTGAGCCCCTGCAGCAGGGCCAGCAGACGCACCACCGTGGTGGTTTTGCCGGTGCCCGGGCCGCCGGAGATCACCGCCAATCCACTGCGGGCGGCCAGGGCCGCGGCGATGCTCTGCCAGTGGGGCTCGCTGCCACCGCGCTCCGCCTCATCTTTCAGCGGGTCGAAGAGCACCGCCAGACGCGCCGCCAGGTCGTCCGGCAGCGGAAAGCTCAGGCCCTGGCGGGCCATCAAGGCCCGGGCCACCTCGGACTCGAAGCGGTGGAAGCGGCGCAGGTAGAGCCGGTGGCCCTCCAGCACCAGGGGGGCGGTGCCCGCCTCACTGACATCCACCACTGCCGAAGCGGCCAGCGCCTCGCGCCACGCCGGCAGCGTCAGGCCGGCCAGCCAGTCCCCGGGGCGCTCCTGGGCCCGGCGGCCGCCGGGGGGCAGCGCCAGCAGGGTTTCCGGGTCGGCCAGCAGCGCTTCGAGATCGAGGCAGATGTGGCCCCGGCCCAGCTGGTGGCTGGTGAGCACCGCCGCCAACAACACCTCCGGGGCCGTGTCCGGCACCTGCTGGGCCAGCCAGCGGGCCAGGGTGAGGTCCAGCGCCCGCAGCCAGCCCTGCTCCACATAGGGTTCCAGCGCCGTCCATAAAGAGGCGTGAGGGGTTGGGGCGTCAATCATGGCTCAGGGCCTCCACGGTGGTGCCCCGGAAGCGGGCGTCCAGTTGTTCAATCAGTTGTCGCCCCACAGGGACGGTGACCACCCCATGGCCCGGATGGGCGGCACTGATGCCGCGCAGAAACAGGTAGAGGCCGCCGCCGATGTGCTGGTCGAAGTCGTAGTTCGGCAGGCGAGCCTTGAGCAGCCGGTGCAGGGCCAGGGTGTAGAGCACCGCCTGCAGGTCATAGCGGTGTGCCAGCATGGCATCCCGCATCGCCGCCGGGGTGTAGGCCCGCTCGTCGGCGCCCAGGTAGTTGGACTTGTAGTCCGCCACGTAGAAGCGACCGCTGTGACGGAAGGTCAAATCGATAAAGCCCTTGAGCATGCCGTTGACCTGGGCCGGTTTCAGTTGGGGCCGCGGCTCACCGGGCCAGACCGCCTCCCGCACCAGGCGGTCCAGTTCGCCCACCTCCAGTTGATTGGCGGCGATCCAAAACTCCATCTCCGCCTGCACCTGGTCCAGCCCTTCCAGGCTGACCCGCCCGGTGGGCAGGTCCAGGGGTTGGGCCAGCGCCTCCTGGAACCAGCTGAGCAGCACCTCTGTGTGCTCCTGGTAGCCGTGGCGGGCGCAGCGGGTGTCGATCTCCTGGGCCAGAAGTTGGCTGTCGATGCCGGCAAAGCCCGGCCCCTGGGCCGCTCGGCCCTGCTCCGCCGCCCATTCGAACAGGTCGTGGAGGAAGGTGCCGGGGTTGGCCCCCTTGGGGAAGACGTGGATGCTGCCCTCAGCGGGCGTCAAATCCACCGGCTCGTCGGTCTCCTCCTGCACCTCCATCAGCCGCTCCGGCAATCCTGACAGGCTGTGGTCGGCGCTCATGCCCGAGAGCAGCGCCGAGTAGGAGGCGATCCACCAGGGCGGCTGCGGGGTGCGACGATAGAGCGGTGGGGCGACCAGCGCGGCCTCCTGCGCCGAGGCCACCAGCAGAGCGTCGGTGACCGGCGGCAAGGGCGACAGGGTAATCCCCGGCTGCTGGGCCAGGGCCGCCAGGACCGCCTTGGCGCTGGCGCCATCCAGCGGTGCCCCGGCGCCGAGCAGACATCCGAGGGCGCCGCGGTGCAGGTCGCTGACGCCCCGTTTGCCGCGCCGGCTCAACTTGACCGGGGCCAGGCCCAGGTAGCAGCCGTGGCGGGGACGGGTCAGGGCCACGTAGAGCAGACGCAGGTCCTCCTCCAGGCGCTCACGATCGGCGGCGGCCCGGGCGTCGTCGTCCGCCTCGAAGGTCAGGGCTTTTTGACCATCGGCCCCGCGGTAGAAGAGCACCCCGGCGCGATCCGAGGCCTCCTTGTAACCGGCGATAAAGGGCAGGAACACCAGCGGGTACTCCAGCCCTTTGGATTTGTGGATGGTGATCACCTTCACCAGCGCCGCATCGGACTCCAAACGCAACACCTGCTCGTCCCCCAGCTGACTCTGCTCGCGCTGCTCCGCCAGGAAGCGGATCAGGGCCAGTTCGCCATCCAGCTGGGCCGAGGCGCTTTGCAGCAGCTCCGCCAGGTGCAGCAGGTTGGTCAGCCGACGTTCGCCGTAGCGGGGATCCGACAGCGCCCGCCGGGCCACCCCGTAGTGGGCCAGCAGGCGGCGGATCATCGGCAGCACCCCCTGGCGCTGCCAGGCCAGTTTGAGCTCACGAAACTGCGCCAGCTCCTGCTCCCAGGCCAGCTCGTCGTGGTTGAAGGCATCCAGGGCGGGCCAGCTGAAGCCCAGCACCGCGGTGGCCAGCGCCGCCTTGATGCTGCGCTCCGACGGTTGGGCCACCGCCTGCAAAATGCGCTGCAGCGCTTCGGCCTCCTCAGAGGCGAACACCGAATCCTTATCGGAGAGGTAGACCGAGCGCACGCCCCGAGCGGCCAGCGCATCGCGCACCGCCCCCGCCTCGCGAAAATCCCGCACCAGGATGGCGATGTCCGCCGCGGCCAGGGGCTCACGCTGCCCATCCCGCTCGAAGCCGACGGACCCGGTGGCGGCGCCGCTCAACAGCCGGGTGATCTCCTCGGCACAGGCCTGGGCCTGACGCGCCAGGTAGGTGCCCTTGCTGATCGCCTCCTCGCCCTCTTCGTCGTCCCACCAGAGGGTCATCGCCGGCAGCGGCGCCTCGCCGTCCATCAGCACCTCCCGACGGCCGTTGGCGGCCACCGGCAGGAAGGGGATGGACTCTCCGTGCAGGAAGGGGCCATCAGCGTGCTGCTCCCCCAGGGCGAACACGGCGTTGGCCGCGTCCACCATCGCCTGGGTGGAGCGGTAGTTGGTGTCCAGGGTGTAGTGGCGCCCTTCGGTGTCGGTGCGGGCTTTGAGGTAGGTGTGGATGTCGGCACCGCGAAAGCCGTAGATCGCCTGTTTCGGGTCACCGATCATCAGCAGGGCGGTGTCCGGCTGGGCCAGGTAGAGCCGCTGGAACAGCTTGTACTGCACCGGATCCGTATCCTGGAACTCGTCAATCAGCGCCACCGGGAACTGGTGGCGGATGGCCCCGGCCAGCTTATCGCTGCCCCCCTGATGCTCCCGCTCCAGCGCGGCACCGAGGTCGGTGATGAGATCGTCAAAATCCAGCTGGGCCCGACGCCGCTTCTCCTCGGCCACCCGGGCCGCCACCCAGTGAGCGCAGTGGCGCAGCAGCGCCGCCTTGACCAGGTTGCCTGCCAATTGCCGGGCCAGGTTCTCCAGCGCCGCCAGCACCGGCGAGTCGGCCACGGTGCTCGGCTGCTTCTTGCCCGCGGTGGAGAGGGCGTCGGCGAAGGTGCCGGTGGTGTAGCGGGCCATCACCTTGCCGGCGTTATCCAGGGGCAGCTCGGCGTCGCTTTCCAGCCAGGCGGTCAGGTTCTCCAGCTGCCCGGCTTTGATCATGTTGCCCTTCACCCACTTGTTGGCGACCGCCTCGTTGAACTGCTCGACAAAGGTGGGCCACTCGATGCGACAGCGGGACTTGGTCTCGGCCACCGCCTGGGCCCGCTCATTGAGTAGGGTAAAGGGATCGGTCGGGGCAGGCTCGCTGCCCAGGGGGCCCAGCAGGGGGCTCACCGCCTGTTCCAGCGCCTGTGGGCTGGCGTAGAGGCCAGTGATCGCCGCCAGCACCGGACGGGGCTGGGGGTAGAGGAAACGGCGCCAATAGTCGCGCACCGCCTCCTCCTTCAAGGGGCTGGTGTCCGCCTCCATCTCCTGGCTGAACAAGCTGCCGGAGTCGAAAGCGTGCTCCCGCAACATCCGCTGGCACCAGCCGTGGATGGTGTGCACCGCCGCCAGATCCATCAGCTGGGCGGCCTGATCCAGCATCAGGGCGCAGTGGGCGTGTTGCTCCACGGGAAAGTCCGCCATCAACGAGCTCAGGTAGGGATCCGGCGCCAGCTGGCCGCGGAAGCAGGCCGCCCCTTCCACCAGTCGGGCGCGGATCCGGTCCTTCAGCTCCTCGGTGGCGGCCTTGGTGAAGGTCACCACCAGGATCTGCTCCGGCGTCAGTGGTCCGCGGTGGGCGTTGTCGCCGCCGTGGCCCAGTACCAGGCGCAGGTAGAGGGCGGCGATGGTGTAGGTCTTGCCGGTGCCGGCGCTGGCTTCAATCAGCCGCGTGCCGTGGAGCGGGAAGGACAGGGGCGTCAGCTTATGCGCCATGAGTCACCTCCTCCATCTCCCGCAGCGGCTGGTAGAGCGACTGGGCCAGGGCCATAAAGGGCTCGGCGGGCAGCTCGGCAAACCCGGGAAACTGACGGCGCAGGTAGGGACTGCGGTCGCGATCGCCGCTAAAAGCAAAGCCCCCCTCGTAGGCCTCGGCGGCCTTCTCCAGCGCCACCGCCTCGTTGTCCTCGGCTTTGTCGTTCTCGGCCAGGAAGGCCAGGGCCGCCCGGGGGGCCACCGGTTGCGGTGAGGTCATGGCGTTCAGGTGGTGCTCCATCAACTGAGTGAGGGTTCGGCTGGCGTCGGTAGCGGGCAGCGGCGCCAGGCAGAAGGCGGTGTCCGAGCCCACCAGGTAACTGGTCAGGGTCAGCCCCTGGGCGCAGCCGGCCAGGTGGCCCAGGTAGAGATCCAGCGCGTGCATGGGGTTTTTCAGCTGGCCCCTCTGGCCGATGGCCTGGGGCAGCACCCGCAAACGAAAATGGGCCCCCTGGTGGGCGTACAGGCCGCCAAGCCAATCCTCCAGCTCCAGCGCGCCGTGCTTGTGGTAGCACTCCTGGTCCTCCGCCTCCTGCCAGGCGCCCGCCAGGGTCTGGGCCCGCTCGAAGGCCGCCAGGGTGGGTTCGGCCAGGTGATCCGTGGCCATCTCGGCGAAGGCCCCCAGGGGCAGAAGCCCTCGTCCGCCCAGGCGGCCGATGCGTTCGGTCAGGGCCTGGGCGCGCTGGGCCGGCTCGGCGTCGCGGCTTTGGCGCAACACCGCCATCAGCTCGTCCCGAATTTGGTAACTGGTGAGACCATCCAGGGCGAAGGGTTCGAGATCCTCCGCCGCCTCGGTCTCCTCCGCAAACCAGACGCCAAGCCGGCGGGTCATCAGCAGTTTGATTGGGTCGCGCAGCAGCGCGGCGAGGTCCGCCAGGGCGATGGGCGCCTGGGGCTGCCAGGGGGCCAGGGGCGGCGTCTCAGTCTCCGCTTCGCCCTGGTGGGCATCAAACCACTCCCGGGCGTAGGTGTGCAGGCCGGACCCGGCGGTACCGGCAAAGTAGGCCGGGCTGAAGGGCTGCAGCGGGTGGACGGTGGTGAGTTGGGCCAGCAGATCCCCCTCCTCCGCCAGCTGGTAGCCAGCCTTGAGATGATCCTGAAGCTGACCCAGCAGCACCGAGGGGGTGCGCTCGGCGTTGTCCCGGGCGTTGCGACCGACGTAACTGAAATAGATCTGCTCCCGGGCCGCCATCAGGGCCTCCAGGAACAGGTAGCGGTCGTCCTCCCGGCGGGAGCGATCCCCGGGACGATACTGGTTGGGGATCCGTTGGCCCTGCCCGTCAATAAGGCCGCCGGCGGCCAGCAGGTCAAAGTCCATGGCGGGGCGACTGCGGGGGTAATCCTCGTCGTTGAGCCCCAGCAGGCACACCTGCTTAAAGGGGATGGCCCGCATCGGCATCAGGGTACAGAAGTTGATTTTGCCCGCCAGGAAGCGCTGGGATACCCCCTCCTCACCAAAGGGCGCCAGGCAGATCTCCCGCACCACGGTGATGGGCAGCGCCTCGACGATGCCGCCCAGCTCGCAGGCGTCCAGCCACTGGGCCAGCGCCTCCTCCAGGCGAGCCAGGATGACGGTTTCCTCCTCGTCCTGGGGGCGGAACAGCGCCTCGGTCAGGGTGCGCAGATGACTGGCCCACTGCTGGGGCGTGTGCGTCTCGGCGAGCACCCGCCAGAACCCTTCGAGGCGCTCCAGCAACCGGGCCAGGCCCCCCACCAGGGCCGCATCCAGGCCGCCGATCTCCTCGAACGGCTCGATGCCGGCCCAGGCCTCCCCCTGCCCCACGGCGTAGCCCAGCAGCATCCGCTTCAGGCCAAAGGCCCAGGTGTTCTGCTCCAGTCCTTCCGGCAAGTCCAGGCTGGCCCGCTGGGTGGCGTCCAAACCCCAGCGCACGCCGGCCTCCTCCACCCAGCGCTGCAGCAGCGGCAGATGGCGCTCCTCGATACCGAACCGGGCTCTCAAGGCGGGGACGGCCAGAAGATCCAGCAGTTCAGAGACGGTAAAGCGGGCTTCGCTCAGTCCCAATAGCCGCTCCAGCGCCAGCACCAGCACCTGGTGACCCCGCTGGGGCCGGTCGGCGATGGTAAAGGGGAGGTGTCGGGCATCGTCCCGCTCCAACTGGCCGAACACCGCTTCGATGTGGGGGGCGTACTGACTGACGTCCGGCATCATCACGATGACGTCCGTGGGGGTGAGGGTCGGGTCATCGGCGAAGCGCTTGAGCAGGTGATCCTGCAGCACCTCCACCTCCCGCTGACGGCTGTGGGCCAGGATGAAGCGCACCGAGTCGTCCTCCGGCGCCACCGGCAACGGCGGGTTGGGCGCGGGCTCCAGCTGGAACACCCCGGCCTGCAGTTGATGCAGCAAGCGGCCGTCGCTGGCCTCCAGCGGATCTTCAAACAAGTCAATGCTGGTGAAGGCCCCTTGGTACGCCTCAGGCTGGTCGTAGCCGTAGAGCAGGCCGATGTAGTCCCGGCCCTGCTTGCCCCAAGCCGCCAGCAGCGGGTTGACCTCGGCGTGCTGCGCTGCCGGGTCCAGCTCCGAGGCCAGGCCCGGTTTGCGCTGATGCCGGGCGCGGGCCATCTGGGCCCGCAGCAGATCCTTTTGCTCGATGATGTCGCCCCAGAAGTGCTGACAGGGGTTCTGCACGCACAGCAGGATTTGGCTGTGCTCGCCCAGCGCCGCCAGCACCTCGATCATCTGGGCCGGCAGGGTGGAGATCCCGAACACTACAATGCGTCGGGGCAGGCCCGTCGGTAGCGGGCCCTGGCGCAGTTTGGCCACCACCTGATCGTGCAGGGTGGCCCGGCTGGTGTGGCGTTCTACCTCGCTCATGTCGGCCAGGATGGCGCGCCATAGGGCGCCCTGCCAAAGCTGGTCCGCCGGCAGCGGGCTCTCCTGCCCGGCGCCGCTGATCACCACATCCCGGCCCTGGCCCCAGGCCGCCAGCCAGTCGGCACGGTAGACCTGGTATTGATCGAACAGATCCGCCAGCTGTTCGGCCAGCTGGTCGCGCTTGCGCGGGTCCGGATCCGTCTCCAGGAAGCGCTTAAGGGGGGCGAACTCGCTGCGGTGCACCAGGTTCGGCAGCAGGCGCAGCAAACGCCAGCGCAGCAGCGGCTTATCGAAGGGGGAATCCTTGGGCACCGCATCGGGACCCAGCACGGTACGGTAGAGCTGCCAGACGAAGCGCGACGGCAACGCCATCTGCAGCGCCGCGGCGATGCCGATGCCGTCATCGGCGGCCAGGGCCAGCTTGAGCCACTGGGCCATGCCGTTGGACTGCACCAAGAACACCTCGTTCTCCAGCGGTGCCAGCGGGTGGGATTTGACCCACTGGACCACCAGATCCCGCAGGGTTTCCATTCGGTTGCCGTGGATCATCATCAGCCCCGGCGTGAGGGGCGTGGCGGGCTGCTCGGGCGTGGTGGTGGGCATGGGCTCGTCGGGTCGATTCGCAAAAACCCCATAATACCCAGAGGGATGGGCCGATGACCACGGCCTTGGGTCGACCTGACCAGTCGACAAACAACGACACCGGCCAAGCGACAGACAAAAAAACGCCCGCTCAAGGTGAGCGGGCTGAAAGCAGCGAGTCCGAGGAGGTGACCCGTACCGAGATTGAACCAGGGAGAATGGGCACCGGGCCCGAATTCGCGAGGCAGGATAGTGCTCTTGTGTGACAGAAAAATAACGGGCTGCGCAGTTTTGCGCCGCCCCTTGTAGTTGGCCTGCGCTTTGGGCAAGGTAGGCCTACAGAAAACGGACAGGGAGTTCGCGATGCCTGCGCTGGTTATCATTGATATGCAACAGGATTTTGTTTCACCGGATGGGGCCGCCTGCGTTGCCCAGGCACTGCCCAGCGTGCCCGCCATCGCCGCGGCGCTGCAGCACGCCCGGGCCCGGGACTGGCCGGTGATCCACGTTATCCGTCAGCACGCCGCCGACGGTAGCGACTCCGAGCCCTTTCGCCGCGAACAGCCGGTGTGCGTGGCCGACAGCTGGGGCGCCGAGGTGGTGCCGGAGCTGGTGCCCCTGCCCGGCGAGCACCAGGTGGTGAAGACCCGCTTCAGCGCCTTCTACCAGACCCGCTTGGATGAGGTGCTCAATAGCCTGAACTGGCCGGAGCTGGTGATCTGCGGCACCCAGCTGCCCAACTGCCTGCGGGGCACCGTCCATGACGGCGTCAACCGGGACTTGCACATGAGCCTGCTGGTGGAGGGGTGCTCTGCCCAGACTCCGGCGGTGGCCGAAGCCAACTTCACCGACATGGCCAATTTCGGCGTTCGCCTGCTCAGCCTGGCGGACCTGCTGAACGGCGATCAGGTACACTGAATCTAAGGCCCTAATCGGGAGAGACCATGGAAAAGTGGGAACTGTGGCTGCTGATCGCCCTGGTGATTGGCGTGATCCTGAGTAACCTGCTGGTGCTCAAGCAAACCGCCAATATGAAGCTGCCCCCCTTTATCGGCAAAAAGGGCAAGCTGAAGAAGTCCGACAGCGAATCGGACAAAGAGTCCGACTACGACAAGGACGACTGGGGCAAAAAGGATTGGAAAAAAGACGACTGGGATAAGGACGACTGGTAAGGCTTTCGTCTCTGGGAGTCCGTGTCCACTCAGACGCTAACCTGGCCCACCCCTCTCCTGTCGGCTCCACCTCCGGCACACCAACTGGACGCCCTCCCCCACTCCTTTTTGGCCAACGACAATGACCAATGCCGGTGACCAGCTCAGCCCTCAGAACACGCCTCCCAATTCTCGGCTTATCAAACGACTATCCTAATCGTGATTGCCTGAAGCTTTTGCTCGTCGCCAGGTCGCTCCATGGCACAGGCAATCAGTGGGTGATTTCCTTCCCTGCATTGAGGACAAGGCAATGGCGAGAGAGGCGAGGTGTTTGTGTGGTGCGCTGAGTATCACCGTTCAGGGCGAGCCAAAGCTGGTGCTGGCCTGCAACTGCCGCAACTGCCAGCGGCGAACCGGTTCAGTCTTCGGGGTTGGCGCCTACTTTGGCCTGGATGACGTGGTGGAGCGCAAAGGGACGCCAAGGCAATACCGGATAGAGGGCGACAGTGGCCAAAGCGTCGTCTCTCACTTCTGCCCCAACTGCGGCTCAACCCTGTTCGTTGAAACCCAGATGTTCCAAGGCATGCTCGGCATCCCGGTGGGCGGGTTTAACGAGCCGGACTTCCCAGAGCCCACCCTGTCGGTCTGGAATCGCTCCAAGTACCACTGGGTGGAGTTTCCGGCGCACTGGCACAGGATGGCGACGCAAACGCCCGAGTCCGGTTGAGCCCCCCACTGAGCGCCTGAACTTCCCATGGCCGCATCGAAATTGCGGCCTTAACCCCTTGTTTTCAGCCCAAGTCATATACTTGAGAGATCCTCTCGGCGAACAATTGGGGCGATGACATGCGCATTCGAACCTGGAAGACGGTGTTCGTGGCCATATTCAGCGCGATGGCGCTCATCTACGCGCTTCAGAATGTGGCCAACCTCCATGGCGGCATGTACGCCTCCTTTGTCTACGTGCTCGGACAAGCGGATCACCTTGCCTATCCCAACTCCATCTTTCCGGCCATCACCGCGCCTTGGCTAATATGGACCGTCCTGCTGACGGTGCTGCTGTTGGAGTTTGTCTGCGCCGGGCTTACCGGCTGGGGGGCCTGGCGCATGTGGCGCGCCCGACGGGATTCCAGTGACGAGTTTCACGCCGCCAGTGCAGCGGCCCTCAACGGACTGGGCGTCGCCGTACTGGTTTGGATGCTGCTGTTTGGCACCCTGGGCGGCGCCCTGTTTCAGATGTGGCAGACCCAAATCGGAGGCGGCTCCTTTAACGGCGCCTTTCAACTGACGGTGTACGCTCTGCTGCTGTTCGGTTTGGTCAGCCTTAAGGACGGCGACTGACGTCGAAACACCGCTCGCCTGCGAGCCCTCTAGCGCCGTTGCCCCTGCACTGCGCCGAAGGCTTTGTGGCTCGGCCGGCCGCCCCACAGCGCCCATTCAAATGACGTATCAAAACGATGCAAATCCGCTGCGGACGAAAGCAAAACCGTGGTGTCTCATCGGGCCCAGCAGAAAATTGAACTCAACCAGAACCCAATCCCAATCGTCCCTGAACGAGCTGGGAACGTCGGCGAAACCACAGGCAATGGTACAGAAACGATTCAGTCATCAACTCCTAGGATGAACCCGTAACCAATTGATACCCAGGAGATGATAATGAAAAAGACCACTACTGCCCTGCTGCTGTCCAGTCTGCTCGCCGCCCCTGCCATGGCCAACAACATCGACTACTTCGTCGGTTTCGGCCTGGGTTACCAGGAGGACACCATCAAAGGTGACGTCCGCAAAGACAGCGACGATCTCAGCTACGAGGCCCGGGTGGGCGCCATCTTCAATGACAACCACCGCCTGATGGGCACCTACAGCTACAAAGAGGACAAGTTTGACCGGGACGACAGCCGCTACAAGCACGAGCAGCACCTGTTCCTGGCCTCCTACGACTACCTGATGCCGCTGACGGCTGACGGCCGCCTCCAGGCCTTTGCCGGCCTCTCCATGGGCGGTGTGGGCAACAAACTGCAGGGCAAGAACAGCAACGACTTCACCTGGGGTGGCCAGGCTGGCATGCAGTACCGCCTGACCAACAACTGGAGCGCCGAGCTGCGCTACCAGTATCTGGACATGGACTACGACAAACAGGGCCTGACCGTCGAAGACAGCCAGAACGTGACTTTCGCCATCGACTACCGCTTCTAAGGGGTTGAAGGCTGAAAAAAGGGCGCCAGCGGGCGCCTTTTTTACCGTTTCAGATCCGCCGCTCGTTGGCCGACTGGTTAAAAAGAGACCGCATAGCACTGAAATATTACAATTTAATGAATTGTGAAGCCTGACTTTGGTGGCCCTAGCGGATCTTTGTTACAGTGTCATTGCAAAGCACAAAAAGAGAGACTCTTTATTGATTGAATTTCGGGAGGCCCGCTATGACCACACTGCATCGCGTTAAGATGATCACCAAGGTGAGCAAAGCATCCACACGCTCCAACTTCTCACCCAACTGTACGCCCGAGGCGGATCCCCTGCACGATACCCACTGCATGCACGAACAGGGTCGCACCCATCGCCTGTGCAAGCTGCTGAACGTTCGCTACGACAAGCAGAGTCTGATCCACTCCCACAAATAGCGTCCCCCGGACAAAACAACGCCCCGCCAATGCGGGGCGTTTTCGTTGCGGGCTCTTATTGAACCTGCTGGTCCTGACACTGCACCGTGGCGGTCTTGGGTGACCACAGCAGGCCCAGGTAGGGGATCACCGCACCGGGCAGGCCATTGATGAAGGTGGTCTCGGTTTTCACCGTCTCCCAGCCGTTGTCACCGCAGTTGCGGTCCAGGTCCACCGGGTTGCTCACCTCCACCAGAGACAGCGCCATGTTGTGGTGCCACTGGGCGTGGCTCTGGGCCTTGTTGGAGGCCACCGGCTGCTCCTGGTCGAAATGGATGGTGTGGCAGCCGGCCAGCAAAGATGCGGCGGCCAGGGTCATCATCAAGCGCTTCATACCCCCTCCTCCTGGTTCAAAACGGTGTCCTCACACCAGACTTTCACCGAATGAGGGGCGTAGATCCCCAGGGTGACGACACCAAGCACACCATCGAGGAAGGTTTGCTGGCTCTGCATCTGGGCCACGGTACGCTCGCCGCACACCTCGGTGACGTTGACCCGCTCTTCGCCGGCTAGTCCCCAGAGGAAGAAGTGGCGGGAGTCCTGATAGCTGGGCACCTGGTTGACGGTGACCGTCGGATCCGGCTTGATGGTGACGGTGGAGCAGGCGCTGAGGCCCAGCAACACAATCACCGCTAAGATAGACTGACGCATAGTTAAATTCCTTTTAAACATAACGACTTAACAACAAGTCAGCGTTCAAACTACCCTGCACCCATTCTGCTTTCAAACAAAAAACGCCCCGCAATGCGGGGCGTTTTTTCAAAGGGTGAACCGGCTTACGAACCGGCTTTCTTGCGCGGCATCAACACGGTGTTGTCGTCCGCCAGCTGTTGCTCCAGCTGTCGGGAGACGAACTCCGGGCTGTTGGTGTGACGGGCCAGCAGGTTGTAGACCACGGGGATCACCAGCAGGGTGAAGAAGGTGGCCAGCAAAATCCCGCTGAGCACCACCACGCCGATGACGAACCGGGTCTCCGCGCCGGCCCCGGAGGCCAGCACCAGGGGCACGGCGCCGGCGGCGGTAGTGATGCCGGTCATCAGGATGGGTCGCAACCGGGCCGCGGCGGCGTCGATGATCGCCTGCTCGAAGGCCACGCCGCGGTCACGCAGCTGGTTGGCGAACTCCACGATAAGGATGCCGTTCTTGGCCGCCAGGCCGATCAGCATGATGATGCCGATCTGGGAGTAGATGTTGAGGCTCTGATCGGTGAAATAGAGCCCCAGCAGCGCACCGGCGGTGGCCAGGGGCACCGTCAGCATGATCACCAGCGGGTGGATGTAGCTCTCAAACTGCGCCGCCAGCACCAGGAACACCACCACCAGCGCTAGGGCAAAGACGAAGGCCACCGAGCCGCCGGACTCCTGGTGATCCTGGGAAGCGCCCTTGTAGCTGACCACCGCATCGGCGGGCAGCAGATCCGCCACCAGGCCGTTGAGGTAGCCCAGGGCCTGGCCCAGGGTGTAGCCGTCCGCCAGGTTGGCCTCCAGGGTGATGGCCCGCACCCGGTTGTAGCGGTTCAGGCGCGGCGCATCGGCGTACTCCTCGACGCTGACCAGGTTGGCCAGGGGGATGAGCTCGCCGGTGCGACCGGAGCGTACGTAGAGGCTGGCCATGTCCGCGGCGGTGTTCTGCCTATCTCGCTCCCCTTCGATGATGACGTCGTACTCTTCGCCGCGCTGCTCGAAGGTGGTGACCAGTCGGGAGCCGAGCATCGACTCCAGGGTGCGACCGATGGTGCGGATGGAGACCCCAAGGTCACCGGCCCGCTCACGGTCAATCACCACCCGCAGCTGCGGCTTAGTTTCCTTGTAGTCGTGGTCCAGCCCGATAAGGCCCGGGTTGTTGGCGGCCTCGGCCAGGATAAGATCCCGCCACTGGGCCAGCTCTTCGTAGCTGCCACCGCCGATCACGAACTGCACGGGCTTGCCGACGCCGCGACCGAAGGCCTGACGCATCACCGGGAAGGCCCGCACCCCGGCCAAATCCGACAATCGGCCACGGATGTCGTTGATAAGCTCAAAGGCGCTGCGCCGCTCGGACCAGTCCTCCAGCACGATGATCGCCATGCCGCCGGAGAAATCCTCCACCCGGCCAAAGCCGCGGGGGGCGCGGATCAGCAGTCGCTTGATCTCGCCGGACTCCACCAGAGGCATCAGTCGATGCTCCACCTCGTCCATATAGGGTTTGATGAACTCGTAGGTGGCGCCCTGGGGCCCGTTCACCATAAGGAACATGGAGCCACGGTCCTCTTTGGGAGCAAACTCCGAAGGCAGCTTGCTGAACAGCCAGCCGCTGCCGGCCAACGCGCCGATCAGTACCACCACCACCAGGTAGGGCCGTTGGATCCAGGCCGCCAGGGCGGCGCGGTAGAAGCGCTTGATGCGCTCCACCCCGGCGTCGATTTTGCGCACCAGCCAGGGCTCGTTCTCCACCGGCTTGAGCAGCTTGGAGCCCATCATGGGGCTCAGGGTCAGGGCGACGATGGAGGAGAGGATCACCGCCGCGCTCATGGCGATGGAGAACTCCCGGAACAGCTTGCCCAAATCCCCTTCCAGGAAGCCGATGGGCAGGAACACCGCCACCAGCACCGCGGTGGTGGCGACGATGGCGAAACCCACCTGACGGGCACCGAGAAAGGCGGCTTTGAGCGGCGGTTCGCCCTGCTCGATGCGGCTGTGGATGTTCTCCAGCATCACGATGGCGTCGTCCACCACCATGCCGATGGCCAGAATGAGCGCAAGAAGGGTCAACAGGTTGATGGAGAAGCCCAGGGCGAAGAGCACGATAAAGGTGCCGATCAGCGACACCGGTACCGTCACCGCCGGAATGAGCATAGCCCGGACGCTGCCAAGGAACAGGTAGATCACCACCACCACCAGGGCCATGGCGATAAAGAGGGTACGGTACACCTCGTCGATGGAGGCCTGGATAAACACCGAGGAGTCGTAGGAGCGTTTGATCTCCATCCCCGCCGGCAGGCTCTGGTTAAGCTCATCCACCAGGGTGTGCACCTGGCGGGCCACATCCAGGGTGTTGGCGGTGGACTGACGGGTCACCCCCAGGCCAATCATGTCCTGCAGGTTGCCGCGAAAGGCGATCCGCTCCTCTTCGGTGTCAAGGCGCACCTCGGCCACCTCGCCCAGTCGGATCAGGTGGCCGTCGGGACCGGCGCCCACCACCAGCTTGGCGAAGTCATCCGGATGGATAAAGCTGCGCTGCACCCGCACGGAGAAGAGCCGGCTTTCGGACTCGATGGCGCCGGCGGGCAGCTCGACGTTGTCCGCTCGCAGGGCGTCCTCGATGTCGGTGACGGTGAGCCCCCGGGCCGCCAGCTTCTGGCGGTCGACCCAGACGCGCACGGCGTAGACCTTGCCGCCCCCGATGCGCACGTTGGCCACGCCATCGATGACGCTGAACCGGTCCACCAGGTAGCGCTGGGCGTAATCGGTCAGCTGCAGGGTGTCCATGCGGTCGGACACCAGGTTCAGCCACATGATCACCTCGGAGCTGCCGGAGGCTTTCTGCACCTCCGGCGGATCCGCCTCTTCGGGGAGGTTGTTGAGGATGCGGGAGATGCGATCGCGCACGTCGTTGGCGGCGGCGTCGATGTCGCGGCCAACGTTGAACTCCAGGGTCACCGAGGAGCGGCCATCCCGGCTGGAGGAGGTGATGTTGCGGATCCCCTCCACCCCGGCGATGCGATCTTCAATCAGCCGGGTGATCTTGCTCTCCACCACCGCTGCAGAGGCGCCGCGGTAGTTGGTGCTGATGTCCACCACCGGCGGATCGATGTTGGGGTATTCCCGCAGCGGCAGCTTGTCGAAGGCCACCAGGCCGAAGGCGATCAGCAGCAGGCTGATCACCGACGCCAGGACCGGTCGTTTGACCGAGACGTCCGTCAGTAGCATCAGCTGGCCTCCAGGTGGGTGAAGCGCTCACTGTCTCGAACCTCGACGGTCTGTCCCGGGCGCACCTTCTGGATCCCGCGGGTGATCACCCGCTCACCGTCGGCCACCCCTTCGAGGATCTCCACCCGGCCGCGGCTGCGCAGCCCCAGGGTCACCTTGCGCTGCTCCACCACGTTGTCGGCGTTGACCACGTAGATGAACTGGTCCCGCTGCAGGGGGATGATCGCCTCCTCCGGCACCACCAGGCCCTGGCGCTCCTCGGCGATGAGGCGCAGGGTCAGCAGCATGCCGGGGCGCAGTTTGAACTCCCGGTTGTCCACCTCGGCCCGCACTACCACGGCACGGGTTTCCGGGTTGATGCGGCTGTCGATGCTCACTACGGTGCCCTTGAAGCGCTCACCGGGGAAGGCGGCCACCAACCCCTCGACCGATTTGCCGGGGGTCAGCTGGGAGAGGAAACGCTCCGGCACGGTGAAGTCCAGCTTCACCACCGCCAGATCATCCAAGGTGGCGATGGCGGTGCCCGGGGTCACCAAGGCGCCGGGGCTGATCTGGCGAAAGCCCAGCAGCCCGGAGAAGGGGGCGTAGATGTAACGGGCATCGAGCTCCGCCTGGTACTGGGCCAGTTGGGCCCGGGCGATGTCGATGTCGGTGAGGATCTTGTCCAGCTCGTTGCTGGGGATGGTCTTGGTCTTAACCAGACCTTCGATGCGGTTGAACTCCCGCTCGTGCTCGGTGAGGTTGGCCCGGGCGGCGCGCAGCTTGGCCTGCTGCTCGGCGTCACGCAGGGTAACCAGCAGATCCCCCTGCGCCACCCGCTGGCCGTCCTGGAAGTGCACAGCCTGAACGCTTTCGGTGACCTTGGCGGAGAGGATGACCGACTCCCGGGCCCGAACGGTGCCCAGGGCTTCCACCTCCCAGCGAACCGATTCGGTGTTGGCGGTGGCGGCGACGACGGTGGGGGTACCCTGGGGGCGAGCCTGGGCCAGTTTCTCGCTCTTGGCCTGCTCTTTGTACCAAACGCCGGCGACCAGAACCGCCACCAGCACCATCCCTGCAGTGATTGTTGTTCTCATAATTCCTTTGCTCTGCATCACAGATTGCGCTCCAGTTTACTGAGACAACATGTCAGAACAATACGATTTACAAGATCTTACACAAATGACACATCGCGTTAGCCCGACACCCAAAGGGAAGTATACGCAAGGGTGATGGGCCCGGTTCAAAACCCAAAGCCGCACTTTCATTCGCCTTCGATTCCGGTCCCCGCCAGCTTCAGCTAAGCGTTTATAGAGCATTGTAAAATCAGCCGATTTTCTCATGTGCCGAAAATGTCACCTATCCTTAATGGCGGGCACGGCAGCGCACAGCGGCCGGCCCGAACCATAAGCGGGTTTTAGGGGACAGAACAGATGAGAATCGGCATAGTCTGCCACCCCAGCGTGGGGGGCTCGGGCCTGGTGGCCACGGAGCTCGCCCACGGACTGGCGAAACAGGGCCACGAGGTGCACGTCATCTCCAGCGAGCCCCCCTTCAAGCTGAGCCGCCAGCTGGCGGGGATCCAGTTCCACCTGGTCGAAGCGATCCACTACCCGCTGTTCCAGGATCCCCTATACACCTTCGCCCTGACCGCCAAGATCGTCGAAGTGGTGGAGCAGTTCCGCCTGGAGGTGATGCACGCCCACTACTCCATCCCCCACTCCCTGTGCGCCTACCTGGCCTCCCAGATCACCGAGCGTCCCTTCCCGGTGGTCACCACCATCCACGGCACCGACGTCACCGTGGTGGGCCAGGACCGCCCTCTCTACCCCCTGAACCGCTTCAGCATCCTCAACAGCACCGTGGTCACCACGGTCTCGGCGTTCCAGCGCCAACACATCCAGCGCCACTTCCAGGTGACCAAGGCCATCGAGGTGATCCACAACTTCATCGATCTGTCGGTGTTCCACCCACAGGGGGCCGACCCCGGACTGCGGGCCAGCCTGGCGGCGCCGGAAGAGAAGGTGGTGATGCACGTCTCCAACTTCCGCCCGGTCAAGAATACCGACACCGTACTGCAAAGCTTTGCCCTGGCCTGTGCCCAGGTGCCGGCCAAACTGGTGCTGCTGGGGGACGGGCCAGACCTGGAGGCCTGCCAGGCCCGCTGCCACCAGTTGGGGATCGCCGACCGGGTGCGCTTTGTGGGCAAGGTGCAGCAGGTGGAGCGCTACCTGCCCGCCGCCGACTGCCTGCTGCAACCGAGCTACCGGGAGTCCTTCTGCATGGTGCTGCTGGAGGCGATGGCCTGCGCCGTGCCCACGGTGAGCAGCAACGTGGATGGCATACCTGAGGTGGTGGCCGACGGCGAGACCGGCTTTACCGCCGCGCCGGACGATGTCGAGGCCCTGGCGGCCCATCTGATGCGCCTGCTGGGCGACGATGCCCTGGCCCGACGGATGGGCCAGGCGGGCCGACGGCGGGCCGCCAGCTGCTTCGCGGCAGAGGAGAAGGTTGAGCAATACCTGGCCTGCTACCGGCGGGCCATCGGCCAACTGGCCCCGGACCAAGGAGAGGTGTAACCATGGCCACCGCCACTGCGGCGACCCCCGCCCCTGAAAAAAAGAAGATGAGCATGTCCACCCTGGTGCTGCTCTCCTTTATCGCCGGGATCCTGGCCGGCCTGTTCTTCGGTGAGACCCTGGCCTGGATGTCGGTGATCGGCGACGCCTTCGTCAAACTGCTGCAGATGACCATCATCCCCTACATCATGGTCTCCCTCATCTCCAGCCTGGGGAACCTCTCCTACCACCAGGCCCGCAGCCTGGCTCTGAACGTCGGTAAGCTGATGTTGGTGATCTGGGCCTTCGGTCTGGTGATCATGTACCTGGTGAAGTTCACCTTCCCCAGCTGGCAGGCGGGGGACTTTTTCAGCCTGTCGGTGCTGGAGGATCCCCGCCCGGTGAGCCTGCTGGATCTCTACATCCCCGCCAACCCCTTCTTCTCCATGTCCAACAGTTACATCCCCGCCATCGTGCTGTTCTGCGTGGCCACCGGGGTGGCGCTGATTGGCATCGAGGACAAGTCCGCCCTGCTCAAGCCGCT
Source organism: Ferrimonas balearica (assembly GCF_019802085.1). Classification (GTDB taxonomy): domain Bacteria; phylum Pseudomonadota; class Gammaproteobacteria; order Enterobacterales; family Shewanellaceae; genus Ferrimonas; species Ferrimonas balearica_B. The sequence continues at coordinate 518,410 of NZ_JAHVHV010000001.1, read as the reverse complement.
GCAACTGCTGGGGGACGCTTTCAACCGGGTCACCGGTTACATCGTCAAGCTGATGCCGCTGGGGATCTTCGCCATGACCGCCGCCACCGCCGGCACCATGGACATCGAGGAGTTTCAGCGTCTGCAGGTCTACTTCGCCGCCCACGTGGTGATGACGGTGATCCTCAGTTACTGGCTGCTGCCGGCCCTGGTGGCGGTGATCACCCCCTTCTCCTACCGGGATCTCACGGGCATCGCCAAGGACGCCCTGATCACCGCCTTTGCCGCCGGCAACATCTTCATCATCCTGCCGCTGCTGATTGAGCACACCAAGGAGCTGTTCCACAAGTACAACATTGGCAGCGAGGAGACCGACGACTACGCCAACGTCATCATCCCAGTGGTGTTCTCCTTCCCAAACCTGGGCAAACTGCTGACCATCGTTTTCGTGCTGTTCGCCGCCTGGTTTGCCGGTGCCGAGCTGGACTTCGCCACCTACCTGCCGATGGCGATCAACGGCCTCATCAGCCTGTTTGGCAGCGTCTACCTGACGGTGCCCATGCTGCTGGACAGCCTGGAGCTGCCCTCGGATCTCTTCCAGCTCTACATGGTCTCCAGCTTGTTCACCAGCCGCTTCACCTCATTGCTGGCGGCAATGAACCTCTTTGTCCTGGCGGTGGGAGGCACCGCCATGCTGGCCGGCTGCGCCAAGCTCAACCTGCGCCGGGTGGTGATCTACGCCGGTCTGACGCCGGTGGTGATGGGGGGGATCCTGGTGGGCACGGCGGTGCTGCTCTCCAAGGTGGTGGACACCGAGTACGAGATGGACGAAGTGGTGGCCCAGATGACCTCCGCCGAGACCCTGCCGGATCGGGTGAGCAACTTTGTGCCCCGGGAGCTGCCTCCCACCTCGGCGCCCCGCAGCCTGGACGCCATTCGCGAAAGCGGCCTTCTGCGGGTGGGCTACAACCCACTGCAGGTGCCCTTCTCCTTCTTCAACGCCAACAACCAGCTGGTGGGGCTGGACGTGGAGATGATGAACAAACTGGCCAGCGAAATGGAGCTGGAGGTCGCCTTTATCCCCTACTCCTCCAGCGGCGTGTTGGAGGATCTCAACCGCGGTCGCTTCGATGTGGTGATCTCCGGACTGCAGATGACCACCAACCGGCTGCAGTACGTGGGCTTCACCAACCCGGTACTGACCCTGCACTACGCCTTCGTGGTCAAGGATTACCGGGCGGATGAGTTTGCCACGGATCAGATGGTGCGAGACGCCGGCCCGCTCAAGGTGGCCTCAGTAGGGGATTACGCCATCGTCCCGGCGCTCAAGCAGAAATTCCCCAACCTGAGCTTCGAGCGGATCGAGTCAGACCGGCTGTTCTTCGAGGACGACCAGGAGACCTGGGATGGGCTGCTGATCAGCCTGGAGGCGGGGAAAACCTGGACCATGCTCTACCCGGAGTACACCACCCTGTATAACCGCAAGGAGGTCAAATCCTTCCCGGTGGCCTATGTGGTGGCCAAGGACAACGTGGAGCTGCACCTGTTCCTCAACTCCTGGCTGGAGCTGCAGCGCGCCTCCGGCTACGTGGATAGACTCTACAACTACTGGATCCTGGGCAAGAACGCCAAGCCCAAGCAGCCCCGCTGGTCGGTGATCAAGGACGTGCTGGGCTGGGTCGAGGCCCCGACCCAGCCAGCCAAACCCCAGTGACGGCTCAGTAGTAGCGCTCGGCCACCCAGTCCAGGCCATCCAGATAGGCCCGGGTCTCGTCGCTGAGGGGGTTTTCCAGCAGCAGCAGGGTGCGCAGCTGGGCGTTCTGATCCAGGTTGATGGTCTCGATGTGATTGAAGCTGGCCAGCAGCACCTCCAGTTGGGTGTTGGCGGCGACGTCAAGGCCGCTCAGCGCGTTCCAGGGGACGCTCAGCACCTCAAGCGCCGGCAAGCCGGTCAGGTTCAACTCCGTCAACGCGTTCTCATAGCCCCACAAGCCGTACAGCGCCGGGCTGTCCCCCAGGGCCAGGGTGGACAGGTTCGGATTCTCGCTTACGTTCAGCTCGGTCAGCTCATGATGCGCATCCAGCGCCACCGCGCTCAGCCCGGTCTGGGAGAGGTGCACCCGGGACAGGAGGGGGTTGTGGGTGAGATCCAGCGTGGTCAGCTCCGGCCCGGCGCGCACCCAGAGGTTTTCCAGCTTCGGCAGGCCGGAAAGATCCAGGCTCGCCAGCTGGGGGGTGGTCAGCAGCACCTGCCAGATCTCGGGGTTGTCGTGCAGCGCCAGGGAGGTCAAGGCGTCCCCCTCGAACAGCACCGACTGCAGGTAGGGCAGCGCCTCGATCCCCGCCAGGTTGCTGATGGGGTAGCCGTCGCAGTGCAGCATGATGAAGTCGGTGAGCGTAGTCAGCTCAAACTGGTTACGGATGTCATCGAAACACTGCTGCAGCGCCGGCGACTCGAAGGTGATGCCCGCCAATTCGTCGCGGGAACTGCTGTCACTGCCACAGCCGGCCAGCGCCAGCGCCGCGGCCAAGATCCATCCCTGTCGTTTCATGGTGCCTCCTTGGCGGTTCAATAATGGCGCTCGGCCACCCAGTCCAGGGTGTCGATGTACTGCTTCATCTCGCCGGTCAGCGGATTGTCGATAAGATCCAGGTACCCCAGCTTGCGGTTGTAGTCGAAACGCATCTCGGTGATGGCGTTGCTCTGGGCCCGGAATTGCCGCAGCTCGGTGTTGGCGGTCAGATCCAGCCCGGTCAGTCGGTTGGCGCTCAGATCCAGCGCCTCGAGCAGGGGCGCCCCGGAGAGATCCAGCGCGGTCAGGGCGTTGTTGCGGATAAAGCCGGCCCGAAACTGAGGCTGTGTGCCCAACGTCAGCTGAGTCAGGTTGGCGTTGTCGTAGAGATCCAGCTGCACCAGGGCGTGGATGGGCCTCAGGTCCAGCTGCTGAAGCGGGGTGTCGATCAGCACCAGGTGGGCCAGATTGGGCACCGCCTGGGCATCGAAGGTGGTCAGCGGCAACTCCTGCAGCGCCAGGACATTAAGCATGGGCAGCGCATTGAGGTCCAGGTCGCCTATCAGCGGGGTGCGCAGGCCCAGGGTGTGCACCCTTTGGCCGTGGGAGAGGTCAATGTCCGCCAACAGCGGGCTGCTGATGTCGGCAAACAGCAAAGTGCTGGGCAGGGTGACGTCGGTCAGCGACTCGGAGATGATCAGCAGGTATTGCAGCGCGGTCAGCGCCTCGATGCCATCGAGGGTATCCACCTCGCTGTCGTAGCAGTAGAGGACCCCCACCTGGCTGACCCGGGTCCAGCCCTCGTCACGGCGCTGGGCGTCGAAGCAGGCCTGAAGGGGTTCGGACGTAAAACGGATGTCGTCCAGTTCGTTGTAACGGTCGCTGTCGCTGCCACAGCCGGCCAGCATCAGCGCCGCGGCCCCCAGTACTCCCAAATATCGCATCGGCTCGCCTCCTTGTGCGCATCATTCCGGGCTCCTGCCCAGGGCTCAACCTCACGGCGAACCGGCTTCGACACAAGGGCTTTCGCCAACTTTTACCTTTGACTATCGTCACCGCTACATCCTGATTACATGGCGCTCAGGCACGGGCGGCAGCCAGGGCATCATCCTCCGTGCGATCACCGCGGCCCAGCAACCACAGGGGCAGCAGTGCCAGCGCCACCAGGGCCCCCGCCACCAGGCCGTTGTTGTCCACACCGATGCGGCTGGCCACCTGGCTGCCCAGCAGGGCGCCACTGCCGATCCCCACGTTGAACAGCGCCGAGTAGATCGCCATGGCCACGTCGGTGGCCTGGGGCGCCAGGGCCAGGGCCTTGGCCTGCAGCGACAGTCCCATCAGCATCATCGCCGCCCCCCACACCAGGCAGAGGCCGCCCAGCAGCAGCGGGTGGTGGCCCAGCAGGGGCAGGGCCACCACACAGGCCCCCAGCACCACCACCGCCAAAGTCAGCAGCCGGTGGGCGTGACGGGCCTGGTAGCGGCCAAACAGCATGCTGCCCAGCAATCCGGCGCCGCCGAACAGCAGCAGCATGGTGGTGGTCACCCCGGGGCGGTAGTGGAAGTGCTGCTGCAACAGCGGCTCCAGGTAGGTGTAAACAGCAAACTGGGCCGTCACCAGCAACGTGGTGAGCAGGTAGAGCAGCAGCAGGGGCCGATGGGACAGCAGGCCCGGCAGGCTGCGCCAGTCGCCGCCGCGCTCCGCCTCAAGGCGGGGCAGTCGACGCCACAGGCCCAGCATCAGCAGCAGCGCCGCCAGCCCCACCAGGGCGAAGGTGATGCGCCAGCCCAGCAACTGTCCGACGATGCGTCCCACCGGAATGCCCAGCACCAGCGCCAGCACGGTGCCGGTGGCCAGCAGGCCCAATGCCTTGGCGCCCTGCCCTTCGGGGGCCAGACGCACCACCAGGGCGGGGGTGATGGCCCAGAACAGCGCATGGGCCAGGGCGATCCCCACTCGACCGGCCAGCAGCACCTGGTAGTGCTGGGCCAGCGCCGTCACCACGTGGCTGGCGATAAAGAGGGCCAGCAGCATCAGCAGCAGCGAGCGGCGCTCCTGGCGAGCCAGCAGCAACACCGCCGGCAGGGAAGCCAGGGCCACCACCGCGGCGTAGACGGTCAGCATGGGGCCCATCTGCACCGCCGAGCGGCCGAAGCTCTCACCCAGGTCCGCCAGCAGCCCCACTGGGGCAAACTCGGTGGTGTTGAATACAAAGGCGGCCAGGGCCAGCATCCACACCGGCAACCAGGCCTTGAACGACTGCAGCATGGTGGCGCCAATCCAAGGGAAAAAGGGCGGCAAGTCTACGCCCGGGCCGCCCCCTTGGCGAGGGGGCAGAAGCGCAAAACCGCGACGGGATCACAAAGCCGGGCGCACAAAAAACGCCCACCGGTCAGGGTGGGCGTTTTGGGGTGGGCCGAGTTTCAGCCCCGGTGGGCTTCGAGGGCCTGGGCCAGCTCCTTGGTGCGGTGATCCGGCGAGTGGGTGCCCTTGGCCATCAGGCGGTACATCATGGGCACGATGAACAGGGTGATCACCGTGGCCAGCGCCATGCCGAAGAAGATCACCACCCCAATGGCGTAGCGGCTCTCAGCGCCGGCGCCGGTGGCCATCAGCAGGGGCACCGCGCCAAACAGCGTGGTGAAGGCGGTCATCAGGATGGGACGCAGACGGGAGCTGGCCCCCTGCACCACCGCCTGCTCGAACGCCAGGCCCTTGTCCCGCAGCTGGTTGGCGAACTCGACGATGAGGATGCCGTTCTTGGTCACCATGCCGATAAGCATGATCATCCCCACCTGGCTGTAGAGGTTGAGGCTCTCGCCGGTCAGCAGCAGGCCCATCAGGGCGCCGGCGATCCCCAGGGGCACCGTCAGCATGATCACCAGCGGGTTGATGAAGCTCTCAAACTGGGCCGCCAGCACCAGGTAGGCCACCAGCAGGGCCAGGCCGAACACTAAGAAGGTGTCCGCCTGGTTCTCCTTGTAGTCCTTGGACTCCCCGGCATAGTCGACGGTGATGTCCGCCGGCAGGGTGTCCCGGGCGGTCTGCTCCAAAAGCGCCAGGGCCTCGCCCAGGGTGTGGCCTTCGCCCACGTGGCCCTGGATGGTGACCGACTTGCTGCGCTGGTAGCGCTTGAGGCGATGGGCCGCGCCGATCTCCTCGAAGGCCACCAGGCTGGCCATGGAGATCCGCTCGCCACTGGGGGTGGTCATGTAGATCCCCGACAACTGGGAGGCGTCGGTGAAGCGGTCGATGTCGCCCCGCAGGTAGACGTCGTACTCCTCGCCGCGGTCGACGAAGGTGGTGCGGCTGACCCCACCGAGCACCGCCTCCAAAGTGCGGGCGATGTCCCGGGGGCTGATCCCCACCCGGGCGGCGGCGTCCAGGTCCACCCGGGCCAGCAGCTCCGGGGTGGTTTCCGAGTAGTCGCTGTCCAGGTCGCGCACTTCCGGGCGCTCGGCGGTGGCTTCAATCAGGGTGTGGGCCCAGTGATCCAGCTCGTCGTAGTCGGCGCCGCCGAGCACGAACTGGATGGGTTCGGAGCTGCCGCCGCCGAAGCCGGGGCCCATGGGGAACACCCGCACATCGGGGATGCCCACCAGATCCCGACGCAGCTGGGCGAGGATCTCGGAGCTGTGCTGGTCCCGCTGGGCCCAGTCTTTGAGCAGCAGCACGAAGAAGCCGGTCTGGTCGCCCCGGTTGCCAAAGGCCGGGGTGGAGAAGTTCATCGCCTGCAGCGGGCCCTCCTCGGACATCAGCGGCAGCAGCTTGGCCTCCACCGCTTCCATGTTCTTGACCATGCGGTCGTAGGCGGTGCCCTCGGCGCCCTTGACGTAGACGAAGAGCACGCCGCGATCCTCCGAGGGGGTGAACTCGGTGTTGATGCGGGGGAACATCAGCGCCGCGGCCACCAGGGTCAGCACGATGGCCGCCGGGCCGGCCCACTTGTAGCGGATCACCCGCTCCAGGGCGCGCTGGTAGGCCTGCTCCAGGGCGCTGAACTGGCGGTTGACCCAGGCGTTGAAGCGGTTGGGTTTGACGTTGGCTTTGAGCAGCGCCGAGCCCATCACCGGGGTGAGGGTCAGGGCGATGAGGGAGGAGAAGATCACCGCCACCGCCAGGGTCACGGCAAACTCGGTAAAGAACTTGCCCACCATGCCGCCGGCAAAGGCGATGGGCAGGAAGATCATCACCAGTACCGCAGTGGTGGCGATCACCGCAAAGCCCACCTCCCGGGTGCCCTCGTAGGCGGCCACCAGAGGCGAGCTGCCCCGCTCCAGGTGTTTGAAGATGTTCTCCACCACCACGATGGCGTCGTCCACCACCAGGCCGATGGCCAGGATCAGCGCCATCAGGGTGAGGATGTTCAGCGAGAAGCCGGCGAACTGGGCCACCATAAAGGCGGCGATCAACGACACTGGCACCGTCACCGCCGGGATCAGGGTGGCCCGGGCCTGGCCCAGGAAGAGGTAGAGCACCAGCACCACCAGGCCCGCGGTCACAAAGAGGGTCTGGTACACCTCGTTGATGGAGCGCTCGATGAAGATGGTGGCGTCGTAGGCCACCTCCAGCTCCATGCCGGCGGGCAGTTGCGGCTGGATCTGGTCCACCAGGGCGCGCACGCCCTTGGCGACATTGATGGGGTTGGCGTCGGACTGGGCGCCGATGGCAAAACCCAGGGCGTTGAGGCCATTGCTCTTAAAGGTGCTGTTCTCGGTCTTGGCACCGTCGAAGATGGTGGCGATGTCCGACAGGTAGATGGGGCTGCCCTGCTCGTCGTAGCGCACCACCACCCGCTCGAAATCCTCCGCCGAGTTGAGCACCCGCTCCAGGCGCACCGACATCACCTGGTCGCGGTTGCGCAGCTGGCCGGCGGGCAGCTCCAGGTTCTGGTTGTTCAGGGCGTTCTCCACCATGGCCACGGAGATCCCCCGTCCGGCCATGGCGCTGGGGTCCAGCTGCAGGTAGATCACCCGCTCCAGATCGCCGTAGAGATCCACCTGGCTGACGCCGGTAACCAGAGAGAGGCGGTCCACCAGCACCCGGTCGGCGTAGTCGGTCAGGTCGATGCGATCCATCTCCGAGCTGCGCAGGGAGAGGCGGATCACCGCATCGCCGGTGACGTTGGCCTTGAGCACCATGGGGTCGTCGGCGTCGTCCGGCAGGCTGCGCTGGGCCCGAGCCACGGCATCCCGCACGTCGGACAGCCCTTCGAGGATGTCCCACTCCAGGTCAAACTTGACGGTGATCTGGCTGGAGCCGTTGCGGCTGGTGGACTCGATGGTGTCGATGCCGGAGATCCCGGACAGCTGGTCCTCGATGGGCTTGGTGACCTGGTTCTCCATCACCGCCGCCGAGGCGCCCTCGTAGGTCACGGTGATGGAGACGATGGGCACGTCCACGTCCGGCAGCTCGCGCACCGACAGCTTGGTGAAGGAGACCAGGCCGAACAGGGTCAGCAGCAGTGACAGCACCACGGCCATCACCGGCCGCTTGATGGAAACGTCCGACAGCAGCATCAGCGCGCAACCTCGCCCATCTGGCCGACTCCGGCTTCATGAACGGTGCTGCCGTCCTTGATGCTGACCAGGCCCTTGACTACGATGCGCTGGCCCACGTCCAGGCCGCCGTTAACGGCAATGGTGTTGCCCTGGCGGATCCCGGGCTCAATCAGGGTGCGGTGGGCGATGTTGTCCTCGTCCACGGTGTAGACGAAACGGTCGGAGCCGGAGTACTCCATCGCCTGCACCGGGATCACCGGTTTGACCTCGGCGGGCAGGGCGAAGTCGATGCGGGTGAGCATGCCCGGCTTGAGGCGCTCATCCTGGTTGTCGAACTGGAAGCGCGCCGCCACCGTCATGTCGTTGGCGTTGACCCGGCTGTCCACCGCCACCAGTTGACCGGCAAAGGCCCGTCCCGGCCAGGCGTCGATCTGAGCCTGTACGCTCTGGCCCGCCGCCAGGGTGGCCAGGTAACGCTGGGGCACCGCCAGGTCCAGCCGAAGCCGGTCCAGCTCGTCCAGGGTCATCAGGGCTTCACCGCTGACCACCTGGGCGCCCGGGGCGTGGCTCACCAGCCCCACCACCCCGTCGAAGGGGGCCAGCAGGGTGCGCTTGTCCAGCTCCGCCTCGGCGCTGGCCAGGCGCGCCTGGGCCATGGCCACTTCCGCTTCCTGGGCCGCCAGTTCGGAGGCGGAGATGGCGCCCTTGTCCGCCAGGCGGGTGCGCTCCGCCAGTTGGCGCTGAGCCTCCACCAGGTAGGCCTTGGCTTCATCCCGCTGGGCGGTTTGCTGCAGGTTGTCCAGCCGGGCCAGCACCTGGCCCCGCTGCACCCGATCGCCGCTGTCCACCATCAGGCCCACCAGGCGCCCGGACACCTCCGGGGCGATGGTCACCGCCTGCCAGGCTTCCAGGTTGGCCACCAGGGCCAGCTGCTGGGGCAGCTCCAGCGCGGCCACGTTGGCGGTCTCCACCTCCACGGGGCGGGCGCCGGGCTTGGCAGCGGATTTCTCATCGCTGGGGGCCAGGGTCAGGTAGGCCGCCGCAGCCGCAGCGAACAACACGAGGGGAACAACAAACTTCTTCGACATCGGGACGGATCTCCATTTGAGTGCCGGCATGGTACCCCATGGACCCGTCAATAAACGTAAAGAAGTGCCAGTCAGTCATGACTCAATACAACCAAGTACATCCCAACCACCGCCACGCAACAGCACGCTAACTTTTGCCCGCTTTTTGGGCAGCGCAAAAGGCCGGCGCCGGGCAGCGCGCACAAAAAAGGCAGCCCTGAGGCTGCCTTTTTTCATCGGGACTGTTACTGCAGTTCCCGGCTCTCTTTTTGCAACAGCTCGGCGAAGCGGTTGTACATCTGGGTGACGGTCTCGGTGGGCAGGGGTTTGGCCTCGTTGTCCATCACGGTGATGGCGGTGCGCTCCCCCATCCCCTCGACGCGGACTTGATAGGGGCCCTCTTCCAAGGGCAAGACGTCGTTGTCACCCCACAGCTTGGCCCAGAAGCCCAAGTCCGGATCGTAATCGACGAAGTAGGTGCCCAGTTGCTGGTCGAGGTCACGCACCTCGAAGCCCAGCAGGGGCAGCACCTTGTCCATGCGACGCCACACCTGGATAAAGTCGGCTTCGGCCACGAAGGCGGTGTTCTCGTCGGCATCGAAACCCAGCTCGGTCTTGATGCCGCGGCCGCTCACCAGCTCCTGGGCCGCCTGGCGCTGCATGCGCTCGTGGTTCATGAAGGCGATGGCGTTGTTGAGCATGTCGATGGCGTAGCGACGACGGTCGGCGTCGGTCAGCACGATGCTCTCATCGATGCCATCCAGACCCTCTTCGTGGTCAACCAGCTCGATGGTGATGGCGCCGCTGCGGCCGTGGTCCTTCACCGCAGTGTCGAACTCGTAGCGCTGACGGATCTGGTAGACCTTGTCGCGGAACCAGGACTTGCCGATCACCTCTTTGTCCTCGATCCAGTCGGTGACAATGACGGCGCCGTCGTTGTTGGCCACGGTGATGGACTGGGCGTCGAGGAACTTCACCAGGGTGTCGTTGATCTCGCGGGCTAGGTCCAGGTCATCTTCGTTGCTTTCCACCAGTACGGTGATGCTGTCGACGCCGTCCTGCAAACGGGTGCCGGGGGCCAGGGGCAATACCTGCAGCGGCGGGCGCACGTCCAGGCGAGCCCCGATCACGTCGCGGTCCACTTCGCCACCCAGCTGCGGGATATCAAACTCCCGACTGACTCGGGGCGCTTCCAGCCCGGCGGGCACCACCAGCTCGGTGGGGGTGGGCTGTTCCAGGTACTCGAAGCCACCACTGGCCTGACGACGTTCCAGCGGGGTGCTGCACCCCACCAGGACCATAACCGGCGCCATTACCGCAATGGCGAGGAGATTCCGTTTCATTCACTTCCCTCAAACAGTGGCGGAGGCGTTCAGCGCCTCGCGCACTTTGACTTTTCCTTGTTCGCTCAGCTCGGTCAGCGGCAGGCGCATCACCGTCTGCTCGGTCTGGCCGATCGCTTCCATGGCCCACTTCACCGGGATGGGGTTGGACTCGACGAACAGCGCCCCGTACAGGGGGTAGAGCTGGGCATCCAGGCGACGGGCGTTGGCCAGATCTCCGGCCAAAGCGGCGTCGCACAGCGCCTTGAACTCTTTCGGGCGGACGTTGTTGGTGACCGAGATGACGCCGTCGCCGCCGGCCAGCATAAAGGCCATGGCGGTCGGGTCGTCACCGGTCAACAGGACAAAATCGTCGCCGCAGAGCTGGCGCAGGGGGGTCACCCGGGACAGATCCCCGGTGGCTTCCTTAATGCCTACGATGTTTTTCACCCGGCTAAGTTCCGCCACGGTTTCTGGCTTCAGGTCGCAGCAGGTGCGACCGGGCACGTTGTAGAGGATCTGGGGCTTGTCGGTGGCCGCCGCGATGGCGCTGAAGTGGGCGATCAGCCCGGCCTGGGTCGGCTTGTTGTAGTAGGGGGTCACCGACAGCATGCCGTCGGCCCCGGCCTGGTCACAGGCTTCAGTCAGGGCGATGGCCTCGGCGGTGCTGTTGGCGCCGGCGCCGGCGATCACCGGGATGCGCCCGGCCACCTGGTCCACCACCGCTTTGACCACGGCAACGTGCTCCGGCACGGACAGGGTGGCGGATTCACCGGTGGTGCCCACGGCCACGATGGCGTCGGTGCCGTTGTCGATGTGAAACTCTACTAAGTTGCTCAAGGTGGCAAAATCCACCGAGCCATCCTGGTTCATTGGCGTCACCAGGGCGACAATACTTCCGCGAAACATCCCGTGCGTTCCCCATGTAATAGAGCCAGCTATGGTACTGTTGCACCTGGATGAAGACAAGGTCGCGACCACGCTGGGCCTTTGTGCTAGCATGGCGGCCATCTTTTTTTCCCGCACGGCTCAATTCCGCCGCCAAAACGGTCGCCCGTCGACCGAGATAGGACCCCACATGACCCAGTATCTGGCCGTCACCGCCATGGGCACGGACCGGCCCGGCATCGTCAACAAGCTGGCCAAGCTTACCGCCAGCTGCGATTGCGACATCATCGACAGCCGCGTGGCCATCTTCGGCAACGAATTCTCCCTGATCATGCTGGTGGGCGGCAGTTACGCCGCCATCGCCCGGCTGGAAGCCGAACTGCCCGTGCACGCCGCCCAGTGGGAGCTGTTGACCATCTGCAAGCGCACCTCGGAGCACACCCCCATGGACTTCACCTCCCGACTGGTGGCGGAGTTCGAGGGTCTGGACCGCCGGGGCACCATGAAGCGGATCACCCAGTTCCTGGCGGATCGCGAGCTGGACCTGGCCGGGTTCAGCTCCAACGCCCGCCAGGGGGACGACGGCGCCCAGTTGCAACAAGTTGAGCTGCGCATCAACGTCACCGCCCGGGTGGACCTGGACGCCCTGGAGGCCAGCCTGGAAGAGCTGGCCCGGGAGTTGAACCTGCAATGCCGTTTCCACCGTATGGAAGGCGCCCAACAGGATTGAGCACAAGGAGCACAACCATGAACACCCTGCAGGCCGGCGACAAGGCCCCCCAATTCACCCTCCAGGATCAAAACGGCCAGGACGTCTCCCTGAGTGACTTTGCCGGCCAGCGGGTGCTGGTCTACTTCTACCCCAAGGCGATGACCCCCGGCTGCACGGTGCAGGCCCAGAACCTGCGGGACAGCCAGGCGGCCCTGGCGGAGAAAGGGGTGGTGGTACTGGGGATCAGCCCGGACCCGGTCAAGCGGCTGGCCAAGTTCGCCGAGCGGGACGCGCTGAACTTCACCCTGCTCTCCGACGAAGACCACGCCGTGGCCGACGCCTTTGGCGTCTGGGGCCTCAAGAAGTTCATGGGCCGCGAGTACGACGGCATCCACCGCCTCAGCTTCCTCATTGGCGCCGACGGCACCATTGAGCACTTCATCAACAAGTTCAAAACCAAGGACCACCACCAGGTGGTGCTGGACCTGCTTGGCTGATGCCAGCCTACGGCGGCTGACCGCCACGGCCCTGCTGGGATGGGCCCTGTGCCTGTCCCTGCTCTCCAGCCACGCGCTGGCGGAAACCCTGCACCACCTCGATGGCAGTGATCCCTGTGCCCAGGCACTGATCATCGACCACTGGCTCCACGCCCTGCCGGGCACCGCGGTCGAACTGCCGGCCACGGCGGCCCCCCAGGCGCCGCGACAGACCGAGCCTCACCAGCCGGTGCTGCGCCCCGTCACAAAGGTGGGGATCCGCGATCCCCCCGCCCTCCCGTTGTCATAACACGTCGAACCGTTACGCCTTTTTCAACCGGAGAACCCCTTGTGAAAACCCTGACTTTGACCGCCACCGCCATCGCCGCCGCCCTGACCCTGAGCGCCTGCCACCCCCACGATCACGACCATGATCATGACCACGATCATGACCATGCCCATGCGGCCACCGCTTCGGTCCAGGAAGGCGGCCACGATGGCCATGACCACGCGGCCCACGACGGCCATGATCATGAGGCTCACGACCATGCGGCCCATGAGGGTCACGACCATGGCGACCACGACCATGCAGCCCATGACGGGCACGACCATGGCGACCATGACCACGACCATGGTGAGGGCCACGGCGCCCATGTCCATGGCGAAGGTCAGCTGACCCTGATCCAGGAGGGTGAGCAGGTGATGGTGGGGCTGAGCCTGCCCACCGACAGCCTCTGGGGCTTCGAGCGGGCGCCGCAAAACGCCGACGAGGAAGCCCTGGTACGCCGGGTGCTGGGCCAACTGACCGCCGGTCACCGCTTCTTCGAGCTCAGCCGCGATGCCAACTGCCAGGCCACCGAGGTGCAGATCACCCCGCCGGCGGGCCTGGAAGACCCCAGCGCGTCCGGTCATATGGAGCTGGAAGCCCAGTGGTTCTGGCAGTGTGAAGGCCCGGTCACCGATCTTAAGGTGCCGCTGTTCAAGCACTACCCGGAGATCCACCGCCTGACCCTGCAGCGCCTCAGCGAGACCGGCAGCGGTGGTGCCGAGCTGACCCCCTCCTCCCCCGTGGCCCAATGGTAAGCCGATGCACCAACTCGAGATTGACCACCTCTCCTATCAATGGCCCGGCTCCGGCCGCAGCCTGAGCCTGCCCCGGCTGGCTCTGGCCGCCGGTGAGCGGGCCATGCTGCGCGGCGTGTCCGGCAGCGGCAAGTCCACTTTGCTGAACCTCATCGCCGGGGTACTCAAACCGGATACCGGCACCCTGCGCCTGACCGGCACCGAGCTCAGCACCCTGAGCGCCGGTCAGCGCGACCGGCTTCGGGCCGAGGCGATGGGCATCGTGTTCCAGCAGTTCAACCTGCTGCCCTACCTGAGCGTGCACGACAACATCCTGCTGCCGCTCAAGTTCGCCCCCGAGCGACGCAAGCGGGTGACCCAGCCTGAAGCCGAGGTGCGCCGCCTGATGGCCGCCATGGAGCTGCCCGAATCGGTGCTGGCCCGGCCGGTCACCGAGTTGTCGGTAGGCCAGCAGCAGCGGGTCGCCGTGGCCCGTGCCCTGCTGGGCAGCCCGGCGCTGATCTTGGCGGACGAACCCACCTCGGCCCTGGACCCGGACAGCCGCGACCGCTTTATGGCGCTGCTGACCGCCCAGTGCCAGGCGGCGGGTTCCAGCCTCCTGCTGGTCAGCCACGACCCGGCCCTGGCCGAGTGCGTGGACACCCAGTACCAGCTTCATGTCCATGACCAGGGCACGGAGGTGCGGCCATGCTGACCCTGATGCTGCAAAGTCTGCGCAACCGCCTCACCTCGGTGCTGCTGACCCTGACGGTGATCGCCGTGGCGGTGGCCCTTTTTATCGGCGTGGAGCTGGTGCGCAGCCAGGCCAAGCAGAGCTTCGCCAACACCATCTCCGGCACGGATCTGGTGGTGGGCGCTCGAAGCGGCAACATCAACCTGCTGCTCTACTCGGTGTTCCGCCTGGGCAACGCCACCAACAACATCGGCTGGGAAACCTATGAGCGGCTGTCCCAGACCCGCGGCGTAGCCTGGACCATCCCGCTGTCGTTGGGGGACTCGCACCGGGGGTACCGGGTGCTGGGCACCAACCAGGCCTACTTCGACCACTACCAGTTCGGTCGGAAGCAGTCCCTGAGCCTGGCCCAGGGGGAGCGCTTCGACCGTTTGTTCGAGGTGGTGCTGGGTGCCGAGGTGGCCAACAAGCTCGGTTACAAGCTCGGTGACGAGCTGGCCCTAGCCCATGGGGCCGGCGGTTCCACCAGCTTCTCGCTGCACGACGACATGCCCTTCACCGTGGTGGGGATCCTGGCGCCCACCGGCACCCCGGTGGATCGCACCCTGCATGTGTCACTGGAGGCCATCGAGGCGATCCACGTGGGCTGGCAGGGGGGCGTGCGCACCCACGGCGTGGAGGTGGACCAGGTCAAGCAGATGGACCTGACCCCCAAGACCATCACCGCCTTCCTGGTGGGGCTGGAGAGCAAGTTCCAACTGCTTGGGGTGCAGCGGGCCATCAACACCTACCGGGCGGAGCCGCTGTCGGCGGTGCTGCCGGGGATGGCGTTGGCGGAGCTGTGGACCCTACTCAGCCAGGCGGAGAAAGCCCTGGCCATCGTCGCCGCCTTTGTGGTGGCGGTGGGCCTGACCGGCATGCTCACCACCCTGCTGGCCAGCCTCAACGAGCGCCGCCGCGAGATGGCGATCCTGCGGGCCATGGGCGCCGGTCCCCGGCACATCTTCCTGCTGCTGTGGGCCGAAGCGGCACTGCTGGCCCTGATCGGCACGGTGCTGGGCTACCTGCTGGCCCAGGGCGTGGTGCTGGTGCTGGCGCCCTTTGCGCTGGAGCAGTACGGCCTGGTGCTGAGCCTGGATTTGCCATCGGGCACCATCTTGTGGATGATGGCGGCGGTACAGGTGGCCGGCTCCCTGGCGGGGCTGATCCCGGCCTGGCGCGCCTATCGACACACGCTGGCCGATGGACTGACCCAAAGATTGTGAGGATGGAATGAAGAAGCTTGTGATCCTGGCCTTTGGCCTGATGATCTTCAACCTGGCCCTGGCCGACGACGTCCAGGTCCTGGAATGGGATGACCTGCGCCCGGAAAGCGAGCGCAACCAACCCCTGATGCCCGCCAACCCCCACGCCGGCTCGCCCTTTGGCCCGGAGGAGGAGTTGATGGGGGGTGGGGATCCCTGGATCCAGTCCACCGGCCCAGTGGTGCCGGAGCTCAATGGCAAGACCATCCGTCTGCCGGGCTTTATCGTGCCGCTGGAGGGGGATGAAACCAAGGTGACTGAGTTTCTTCTGGTGCCCTACTTTGGCGCCTGCGTCCACGTGCCGCCGCCGCCCACCAACCAGCTGGTGTACGTCAAGTACGAAGAGGGGATCCCCCTGGACATCATCTGGGACGCCATCTGGGTGACCGGCACCCTGCGCACCACCAGCTTCTCCATCGAGGAGTTCTCCGCCGGCTACACCCTGGAGGCCACCCTGGCCACCCCCTACGACGAGGGCTAAGGGCCATCGCCATAGAAAAAGGCGCCGCAAGGCGCCTTTGTGGTATCTGGAGGCAGGTCTTTCGGAATGCCCTACCCTGCTTAGCTTCTTACCATCGGGACCAGGCCAAGGCACCTTGGCGGTACCCTTATGGGTTGCCCACCTTCTCGCTGGAGGGCGCCCTGCCCAACAGGTCTTCAGCGGCAAAGTTCAAATGGCGGCTGTGCATCTCATCACCGTCAAAAAAGTCGGTCGTCAGCAAGTATTCCTTTAAGTGCTTTGAGGTCCCCAAAAGGTGTACCTGATTGCCCTCCCGCCACATCAAGATAGGCCTATCAGCGCGCAAGAGGACGGCTGCCTGTTTCAAATCGCGCTGCGCTTCGCTCGGCGAAAAACACCGCGTCTCTCCTGGGGCTATCAGCGTTCGCAGGTCTTGCCACTCCTCGCCCTCCAAAGTCGATGCAGAGGCCCCATTACGCCACATGATGGTATTGCCGATCCGATGTGAATAGATGGAGGTAATCTGTTCCCCAAGACGAGGAATGAGTACCCCAAAATCGGTCCAAAAATGGATCTCCATCGCCGTTGGGTGCCAGTGGTTAGGCGACTGAAACCAGGTGGCGATCCGATGCTGCTCGGGGGTACAGATAGAGGGTTCGGCCTCTAAAACCGGGCTGAAGATCAGCAGTGCGATTGCGGCTGCCCGTTTCATGGTGTGCTCCCCCTCTCCTTTCGTTGGCTTCCCGACCCGGTCCTTGGGTCACCCTCACTGTGTCACAGCGCTGGGGCCCATCACAAGCCTTGGGCACAGGCACAAAAAAAGGCATCCCCGATGCCCAATCACGCCATTATCGTGATGAGCTTGGGGATGCCTGACTTAAGCAGGGTCCGGGTTTATCGCGTCGGGGTGATGAGGTCCCTCAGCGAACTTGGCGATGCCATTGGGATGAGATGAAAGCCGGAGCGGATCGCTCCGGCTTTGGGGTGTATCGCCAAGGGTCAGCCCTTACTGCTTAAGTTCGTGGGGCCACTCCTTCTCCACCCGCTCGGTGATGAACTCGGCCTTGTCGGCTTCCATCTTCTCCAGGTCGAGACCGGCCAGCGGCTGAGCCTTGGCTTTGGTGTCGACGGTGGTGATGTCGAAGACGTAGTCCGGGTCGTACTTCTGCAGCAGGGCGTCCGCTTCCACCAGGGCCGCGTCGATGATGCCGTTGGCTTTCTCGAGCAGGCGGATGGCTTCGGCCTTGTTGTGGGCGTGGATGCCGTGGGAGGCGGTAGCGCTGTCCCAGAACCACTGCGCGTTACGGATCTTGGTCAGCAGGCTGTCCATCTCACCGGCCAGTTCGGTGCCCGCTTTCAGCGCGCCCTCGTAGTTGGCCTTGGCTTCGCCGATGGTACGGCCCTCTTTCAGACCTTCCACCCCGTTGGCAGACCAGATGGCCTGGGCCTTGAAGTGCAGCTCGGTCAGGCGAGCGTCGGTGCCGTTGTCGCCGAAGCGCAGGGCGTTGATCTCGGCCTTACGGGCGGACAGGAAGCCGTCGAAGGCGTCGGCGTCGTGACAGCCCTGACAGTTGCTGGGCAGCTTGTTGGCGTCGAAGCGCACGTTGTGGCTGGAGTAGGCTTGGCCGCTGTCGTTCTCCGCCTTGGGCATGTGGCAGGTCACGCAGGTGAAGTCCATGTGGCTGCTCATGGTGTGGCTGGTACGGTCCACCAGGTTTTCGTACTCGGGGTGCTGAGTCTTCAGGTTCGGCGCACCGGAGATGGCGTTGGTCCAGTCCTTAAAGCCAATGGAGTCGAAGTAGGCCAGCTGCGCCTCGGAGGCGAAGCCCTCGTACAGGCCGTCGGTGCCTTCGTAACCCACGTGGGATGCGTAGTCGGTCTCCACACCCGGCTTCCAGAAGTCCCAGGGGTACTTCACGGTCTTGGAGTTGGTGCCGTCGAAGTAGTACTCCACGTGGCACTGTGCACACACCTGGTTGCCCTTCTCAGCCATGTCCTGGGCTTCGAAGGTGCGGCCGATGGTGGTCATGGCACGGTCGGTGTAGGGGCGGGACAGGCGCAGTTGGTCATCGCCCAGCTCGTGACAATCGGCACAGCCGATGGTGTTGGCCATCTCGTGGCCCCAGGTGGACCAGGAGTTGTCAGAGAAGTTGGCTTCGCCAATCTCGTCGTACATGCGGGCGATGTCCGGGGTCTTACAGCCCCAGCAGCTGGCGGCCATCGCTTCGCCCACCACCACGCCGTTCATGGTCATGGGGCTGCCGGTGCGCAAGGAGGAGATCACGTCGGTCATGGCGAAGTGGTGCCCACGAGCGCGGTTGTAGTCCTTGGCGAAGCCGTAACCGGCCCAGGCCACCACCAGGTTGGGGTTGGCTTCCAGCAGATCTTCCGGGCCACCCTCGGGGGTGTTCTCTTCGGTCTCGGCCCAGGAGGCGTGCTGCTCCGGGAAGGTCTCCGCCCAGTTGTCGCTGTTGTAGAAATCAACGGGCCCTTCGGAGGGCGGCAGTTCACAGGTGTTGGTGTCCGGGTTGAGGATGGTGCCTTCCCCACACTCCACCGGCGGCGGAACCGGGGCCACTTCACAGACGTTGGTGTCCGGGTTCAGTACCGAGCCTTCACCGCACTCTACCTGAACGGTGTCATCATCATTACAACCTGCAAGCGCGGCCGAGATGGCCACAGCAATAAGCAATTTATTATGTTTCATCATATCCCTCTGCATTTCTTTTTTGTTGCAACAGGCCCATTGCGTGATTGATTTAAGCACCGGAATTTCACATTTCACAACCCGCAAAATTGCAAATAAAACAAAGTGTGATCTGGGTAATATCAAATACCTCTTTGGTGGTATACCCAAAGAGGTATTTGGGCGGTGATCCGGATAACAAATGCCGTTCGATAAAGCTTTATCGACTGCAATTCAGACAATCGATGGCGATTTTGTTAGCGAGAGAGAGTGGATTGGTGGCGCGTCTCAGCAAGTCCCAAATGATAAAAGCTCTTATTCAAGCACCATAAAATGAATATTCCTTTCTACTTTTAATTCCGTTTTTGCCAAGTTGAACTTCGGATATAAATATATATCCTCCGTTCATAAATGGCTCACATCAAAAAATACAAGACAAGGTGAGAAAGGTTATTCCACTTTTTTAAAGCAAATATTGAAAGCCAAGTTAGTTAATTCCATATCGGCTATGGTCTTTTAGGGCATTGGCCTGTTAGGGCACTAATTGGGGCCCAAAACCCCCACCTCCCCCTCTGAGTCCAAGGACAAACCGATTGCCCATCAATCAACTACAGTTGAATTCCATCCCCCTGCCCAGGAGGCCCCATGCGCGCCTCGCTCCTGCTGCTTTTGTTTGTCCTTGTCGGTTGCCAGTCCGCCGACTCCACCCAGACCAGCGCCCCACCGGCCCAGCCCAGCGTCGACGACGCCGTACCCGTGCCCCAGCCCGGCACTCTGCCCGGCGAAGGGGATCGCTGCTTCACCAACGGCGACTGCCAGGGCGCGCTGGTGTGTCAGGGCCAGGGCTGCCCGGGCGACGGCAGCTACGGACAGTGCGTCAACCCCAACCGCCCCTGCACCATGGACTTTGCCACCTACTGCGGCTGTGACGGCAAGGAGTTCGGCGGCAGCGGCAGTTGCCCTAACGCCCGCTTTATCCGCAAAGGCCAATGCCTGGACACCGACCTGCAGACGCTTCCGTCCCAGTCTGAGCTGCAACACTGAGCCGGGCAGAACGCAAAAAACGCGCCCTTGGGCGCGTTTTTCGGTTTGGATGAGGGCCGCTTAGAAGTACTGGACCATCTGCTCCTGGCTGCGACGGGTCTTGGGGAACTGCGGCTCGTCGGCACGGTAGCCCAGGGCCACCATCACGGCGGGCTTATAGAGCTTGGCGTCCACCCCGAAGTGCTCCTCCAGCACGGCGACGGTCTTATCCATCTCGAACCCTTCGATGGGGCAGGAATCGATGCCCATCAGAGCCGCAACGCTCATCACGTTGCCCATGGCGATGTAGGCCTGCTTGGCGGACCAGTCGGTGATCTGGCGCTCGCCTTCGATGTGAAAGTCGTGCTCCTGGAACTTCTGGAACGCCTGGTTGATGAAGCCGATCACCTCCTCCGGCAGCTGCTTGACCTCTTTCATAAAGCGCTGCTGGTACTCGGAGTTGTGCTTCATGGTGGCGTCGGTGTGGGCCAGGAAAATCATAAAGTGGCTGGCGGTGCCCAACTGACCGTCAGTGCCGTTGAACGCGCCATTGGCCCCCCAGGCGAACTCGCGGAACAGCTCACGCTTCTCCGGAGACTGCACCACCAGGATCTGCCAGGGCTCGAAGCCGAAGGAGCTGGGGGACAGGCGCGCCGCTTCCAAGATGGTGTGGAACTGGTCGTCGCTGATCTTACGCTCGGGGTCGAACACCTTGGTCGCGTGACGGAACTCGAAGGCGTCGAGGATCTGGCTCTGGATCGCTTGGGTGTCGGTGGTCATGCTGCGCACTCCTGATTTGGGGAAGGTAACCGGTCGGACACCGCCCCCGGCGGTCACGACCCAACAACGGAGCGCATGTTAACAAGCGGGCCACCGGGCAAAACAGGGAGCCAGGCACCAATCACTATGGATCTTTTGTTCCATAATCTTGGCGGGGTCGGACCCCTTGCGCATTGTGTCCCCGGGGTTCGGGCGGTACTCTCAAGGCCCCCAAGCCAAGGAGTCTGCTAAGCAATGAACCGATTCTACCCCATCGGCACCCCGGGCCAGCCCTGGGACGACAGCCATAAGGCCCAGTGGCGCACCGCCACCGTCATCCAGCGCCACTACGCCGACGAGGTGGTGGCCAAGGTACAGGCCCTGGCCGAGCGCTTCGACATCGAGCAGTACGGCGCCCTCTCCTACGATGCCGACCGCTACCCCCTGTTTGCGGTGAAAAGCCGCCACTGGCAGGCGGAGCGTCCCAAGGTGCTGATCACCGGTGGGGTGCACGGTTACGAAACCAGCGGCGTCCAGGGGGCCCTGGCGTTTCTCGATGCCGTGGCTGAGCAGTACGCCGGCCAGGTGGACCTGCTGGTGCTGCCCTGCATCAGCCCCTGGGGGTACGAGACCATCAACCGCTGGAACCCCCTCTGCGTGGATCCCAACCGCTCCTTCCGTCCCGACAGCCCCTCCGAAGAGGCCGCAGCGGCGTTGGCCTACGTCCAGGCCCAGGGCGTGGCCTTCCTGGCCCACCTGGACCTGCACGAGACCACCGACAGCGACAAGAGCGAGTTCCGCCCGGCCCTGGCCGCCCGTGACGGCAAAGCCTTCGATGCCGCCAAGGAGGGGATCCCGGACGGCTTCTACACGGTGGACGACAGCGAACGGGCCCAGGATGCCTTCCAAAAGGCGATCATCGACGCGGTGCGCCAGGTGACCCACATCGCCCCGGCGGACGACCAGGGCCTGATCATCGGCGCCCCGGTGCAGCAGGAGGGGGTGATCCACTACCCCAAACGCTCGCTGTTCCTCTGTGGCGGCATGACCGACGCCCCCTACGTCACCACCACCGAGGTCTACCCGGACAGCCCCAAGGCCACGCCGGAGCAGTGCAACCGGGCCCAGATCGCCGCCATCACCGGCGCCCTGGACCACCTGCTGAACCGCTGAACACTCAGGGGGCCGTCGGCCCCCTGCTTACTCCTCCGGCCCTTCTCTCCCCCTGCCTGCGGCGCCAGATAAGGGCCGCCAGCAGCGCCAACCCCGCGTACCCCAGCGCCACACGCCACCATCCCGCCACCAGCGCCTCCAAGGCGAGCCCCCCATATCGCTCCACCCAGTTGAGCGGCGCATTGAGGGCCCCGTGAAGCAGCACCACCGGCCAGAGTGCCCCGTCGCAGCGCCGCCAAAGCAGCCCCAGCAGCACCGCCGAGGCCAGGATCAACACCACCAGTACCGCGCCATCGCGGCCCAGCAGCCACAGCTTGGGCCCGTGCCAGCACAGCCAGCACAGGGCCGTTGCCCCGATGGCCAGCGCCAGGGGATAGCGCCCCTGCAGGTAGCGCTGCAGCCAGTGACGCCAACCCAGCTCCTCCCACAGGGCCACGGTAGCCAGTTGCATCAGGTAGAGACTCAAAAGCGAAGGCCAGGCAGACCAGGGCAGAGCCCCACCAAAGCCCAGCGCCGTCGCCGCCGTGGTCAGGGGCAGGGCCAGCACCAGGGTGAGGGAGGCGTCCGGTCGCCAGCGCCAGTCGGGTGTAACCCGCCGCCCGTTCACCGGTGTCCACCAGGCGGCCAGGGCCGGGCCCAGGGTTACGGCCAGGGTTTGCAGGGTCTGGGGCAGGCCCAGGGATTGCCCCAGAAACCAGGCACTCCAGCTCAGGCCAAAGGTAAGCAACAGGAAACGGCCCAGGGGCCGGAGTGAATCACGCTGGGGCATGGGGGCGCCAAGTGAGGAAGGAATAGGACCAAGCTGGCGATAATTCAATCGCTTTTAAAGGGGTTACTGCACCGCCCGATGCTGGTTTAAGCGGGCCTGCACCGCCGCTTCGAAGTGTGCCCGCGCCCCTTCGAAGGGGGCGGCGCTCTGGGTAACGGTGTGGCCCAGGTTCAGGATAAAGAGCTCGTAAGCCAGCGCTTCACAGGGGGTGTCGGCTTTGAGGGCCCCCTGGCTGACGCCCTTGTGGATCAGACGAACCAGGTAATCCAGCAGCCGCTGCTGCTGGCCGATGGCGAAGCGGCGCACCGCCGAGTCAGGGCGATGCTGGTACTCCACCAGGGCCTTGACCAGGGGGCAGCTGATCTGCCCCTGCTCAAACACCCGCTCGGTCCAGTTCTGCCACAGGTCAAACAGGGCCGTCAGCTGCTCGAGGGGATCGGGGCGCCGGGCGGGCTTCAGGACATGCTCGAGAAACTGCGCCTCGCTGTACTCGAGGATGGCGATCTGCATGTCTTCCTTGTTCTTGAAGTGCGAAATCACCCCGGTGCGGGAGAGGCCGCACAGGGCCGATACGGTGCCGATGGTGACCTCGGACAACCCGTACTGGCCGCTGTACTTCATCCCCTGGTTGAGGATCTGCTGCCGGGTGCGCTCGCCTTTGTTCATGCCGCCACCAGTTCGCGAATGTGGTTGATGACCCCAGTGTCACCCAGGATCCGCCGATGGCCAAGTCCCTGGGTGACGATCATCCGCGCTTTGGCCTGCCGAGCGAAGCGCTCGGTGTGGGCGAAGGGGGCAAAGCGGTCCTCCCGGTCGTGGATGAACACCACGTTGTCGTGCAGCTTGGTCAGGTGACGCTCGGCGCGCAGCTCCTGCCAATCGATGCCGTAACCGGCGGTCACTCGCTCCAGCACCCGGATCAGGAAGCCCCGGGCGATCCCCAGCCGCTCCACCGCATCGAACATCAGCTCGAAGAACTGCACCGGGACGGCGATAAGGATCACCTGACGGCCGCTCAGCAGCTCGGCGGGCAGGTTGAGGGTAGCCACGCCCCCCATGGAGTGCCCCACCAGCAGCTCCACTTTGCCGCCGTCCGCCTCCAAGGTGGTAATGAGGGCGCTCATGGTTTCGATAAAGGCCGGCAGATGGGCGCGCTTGCCTTCCGAGCGGCCGTGACCGATGTGGTCGATGACCGCCACCCGGTACCCCTGGGCCACCAGGGCCGGCACCAGGTGCTGGAAGCTCTGGCCATTGTCCGCCCAACCGTGGCTCATCACCGCATAGCGCTGGCCCTGGCCCTGGCCAAAGAGGTTCACCCGAACCCGACCCAGCTGGCAGTGCAGCGCCAGGATGGCGTCCGGTTCCATGCCGTCGAAGTGGGTGTCCCGCTTGCCGTTGGGGCTGAGCAGGAATCGGGTGCCGATTTGGGCACTCAGGTTGGGCAGATGGCGGCTGAACCAACCGGTGGCGCCGCGCCCCATGGCAGTGAATCCGGCGGTCAGGCCGCCCTGGTTGAAGTAATTGAAGGTCATCGCTGTGCTCCTGCGTCAGGCTTCAGTACAACTGTACTATTCCAGATTAGTACAAGTGTACTTTTTGTCCAGCGGCGATCGGCCTGTTTTTGCCAACCCCCTAAAGGGCCGACAAAAATCGGGGCAAAATTTTTTGGAAAACTACTCGCTGGGGGTCAACAACTCGGCCCCACAGCGCTTGCAGTAGCGGGCGTCGGCGTCGTGGTCGTCGCAGTGGCAGGCGCTGCAGCTTTTCTCTCGGTTCCAGCGGGTGCGGGCCACCGAGATCTCGGCGGTGACGATGCCGGTGGGCACGGCAATGATGCCGTAGCCGGTCATCATCGCCAGGGAGGCGATCAGTTGGCCCAGGGGGGTTTGCGGCGAGATGTCGCCGTAGCCCACGGTGGTGATGGTGACGATGGCCCAGTAGATGCTGCGGGGGATGCTGGTAAAGCCGTTTTGCGGCCCCTCAATCACGTACATCAGGCTGCCGAAGATGATGATGACCACCAGCACCGAGAACATGAACACGGCGATCTTGCGCCGGGTGCGCACCAGGGCCTGGGTCAGTTGACTCGCCTCCCCCATGAACTTGGCCAGCTTCATCACCCGGAAGATCCTGAGCAGACGCAGGGCCCGGATGGTGAGCAGGTAGTGGGTGCCGGGGAACAGCAGGCTCAGGTAGGTGGGTAGGATGGAGAGCAGGTCCACCAGGCCGTAGAAGCTGAAGGCGTAGGCCCGGCGATGCTCGCTGACCCACAGCCGAACGGCGTACTCCAGGGTAAACAGCAGGGTGAAGCCCCACTCCAGCAGGTAGAACAGCCGGCCGTACTGCTGGTGCAGGGACTCGACGCTGTCCAGCATCGCCGCCAGCACGCTGGCGAGGATCACCAGGATCAGCGCCAGGTCAAAGCGGTGACCCGCCTGGGTGTCGGTGGCGAAGATCACCCGGCGCCAGCGGGTTTTGCGATCCGTCATGGCGGCCTCGTGCAGGTGGCCAGGGGTGACTAGAGTGTGAGCGGGAAACCGGCCGCTGGCCAGTGTCAGGCGTTGGCGAGGGCGCCGAGGAACGCCTGGGCCTTGGCCTTGGGGGTCTGGGAGAAGCGCTTGAGATCGGCAAAGCGCAGGCTGCGGACGCCGCTTTGCTGCTGCATCTCCGCCACCATGGTGCGCCACAGCGAGGCGGTCATCTCGGCGTCCGCCAGGGCCCGGTGGAACACGCCATCGTGGGCCAGCCCCTTGTAGTGCACCAGGGTGCCCAGCTTGTGGTTGGGGGCCTGTTGGTAGAAGCGGCGGGCCACCAGCAGCGAGCAGACGAAATCGCCGGCGTAGGGCCGCCCCAATGCTGCCAGCTCGGCGTCCAGGAAGCGACGGTCGAAGGCGGCGTTGTGGGCCACCAGGTTGTCGTCGCCGAGAAAGTCGGCGAAGTCGCTCATCACCCGGCCGCAGGGAGGCGCGTCCGCCAGCATGGCGTTGCTGATCCCGGTGAAGGACTCGATAAAGCCGCTGACGGCAAAGCCCGGATTCATCAGCCCCTGGAAGCGATCCACCACCTGGCCCTGGCGCAGCCGCACGGCCCCCACCTCGATGGCGCGGTCGCCCCGGTCCGGGGCCAGGCCGGTGGTTTCAAAATCCAGCACCACCAGATCCAGTGCCGGACGCTCCGCCAATACCGTCACTCGCCGCTCTCCAGGGCCTGGGCGCGATGCTCCTCCGAGGGCCAGGCGTTGACCACCGCCTTGACCAGGGTGGCCAGGGGGATGGCAAAGAACACGCCCCAGAAGCCCCACAGGCCGCCGAAGATCAGCACCGCGACGATGATGGCCACCGGGTGCAGGTTCACCGCCTCGGAGAACAGCAGGGGCACCAGCACGTTGCCGTCGATGGCCTGGATGATGCCGTAGGCGAGGATAAGGTAACCAAACTGCGGGGAGATCCCCCACTGGAAGAAGCCCACCAGGGCCACGGGGATGGTCACCACGGTGGCACCGATAAAGGGGATCAGCACCGACAGGCCCACCACCACCCCCAGCAGGGCGGCGTAGCGCAGGTCCATAAAGAAGAAGGTGAGGTAACTGACGGTACCGATGATCAGGATCTCGATCACCTTGCCGCGGATGTAGTTGCCGATCTGCACGTTCATCTCGCCCCACACCTGCTCCGCCAGGTCCCGGTTGTCCGGGATAAAGCGGCCCAGGCTGCCCACCAGCACGTCCTTGTCCTTGAGGAAGAAGAACATCAGCAGGGGCACCAGGATGGCGTACACCATCAGGGCCACCAGATCGACCAGGGAGGCCAGGGAGTGGGAGACCAGGCTCTGCCCGGTGCTCAGTAGCGAGGCGTTGAAGTTGGCCACCAGGCCCGCCAGCTGGGCTTCGTCGATCAGGGTTGGGTACTGCTCCGGCAGGGTCATCAACAGCTTCTGCCACTGGCTGACCATGGCCGGCAGTTCGGTGGCCAGGGCCACCCCCTGGCGCCACAGGGCGGGGAGGATCACAAAGGTGGCCACCAGCATGGCCCCGGCGAACAGCACCAGCACCAGCGAGGCGGAAACGCCCCGGGGCAACCCTCTTCGGGTCATCCAGGAAACAGGGGATTCCAGCAGATAGGCCAGCACCACGGCCACCAGCAGGGGCATGATCAGCTTGCCGTAGAAGTAGATCACCGCGAAGCCCACCAGCAGGATCACCGCCAGGGTCACGGCGTGGGGATCAGAAAACTTGTCTCGATACCAGTTGCGTACCAGGTTCCACATGGATGTTGTTGCTTCCTTTAAGATTGCGCCTCGACAAGCAGAGTCAGATAGGCCGCGCACTCCTGTCGCTCATAGGGGATCCCCACCTTGTCCAGCCAGCGGGGAACATCTCGCCGACTTCCGGGGTCTGACAGGAGGAACTGCAGGCTCTCCCCGCTTTGACGCTGTTTCAACGCCAGTTTGACTTTCACCATCGCCATGGGACAGCGCTCCTGGCGAAGATCAAGGATCTGTAAAGACACTTGCAATGGCCTGCTGGACTGCGTTTGCATTGGGGATAGGGTCATTTGGCGCCTATTATTGCCCGCCAGGGCCAAAACCACAAACGCCTAGCTCTACAGAATTTTTTAACGGTAAACTAGGTCACAAGGCAGGTTTAGAAAGATTGAAGTGAAGAAGATTACCCCCCGTTTTATCGCCCCCTTGCTGTTTGTGCTGGCAATGGGTGTGAGCATCGCCGTCGCCCGGGCCGCCAACGAACTGCCGGAGCTGGGCACCGTGGCCGCCGGCACCCTCACCATCGACCAGGAAAACCTCATCGGCGACGCCTACATGCGGGTGCTCAGAGGCCAGTTGCCGGTGGTGTACGACCCGGTGATGACCGAGTACCTCAATGACGTGGGGCACCGCATCGTGGCCCACGCCAGCAACGTCAAGACGCCGTTCACCTTCTTCCTGATCAACAACAAAGACATCAACGCGTTCGCCTTTTTCGGCGGCCACGTGGGCGTGCACAGCGCCCTGTTCCACTACGCCGACAGCGAGAGTGAGCTGGCCTCGGTACTGGCGCACGAAGTCGCCCACGTCACCCAGCGCCACCTGGCCCGCTCCATCGAGGCCCAGCAGAAAACCGGTCCCGCCACCCTGGCCGGGGTGCTGGGCTCCATCCTGCTGGCGATGGCGGCCCCGGAGGCGGGGATCGCCGCCTTGCAGACCACTCTGGCCATCAACGCCCAGGGCCAGATCAACTACACCCGCTCCAACGAACTGGAAGCGGACCGCATCGGCATGCAGACCATGGTGGCGGCGGGCTTCGACCCCTACGCCTCCCCCAGCTTCTTCGGCAAACTGGCGGCCCAGTACCGTTTCGCCAGCAAGCCGCCAGCGATGCTGATGACCCACCCCCTGCCGGAGTCGCGGATCGCCGACACCCGGGCGCGGGCCTCCCAGTACCCCCAGCGTAACGTCCCGGACAACCTGATGTTCCAGCTGGCCAAGGCCCGGGCCGAGGTGCGCTTCTCCGCCTACAGCGCCGATCACCTGCTGCATCAGTACCAGCGCCAGCTCTCCCGCAACACCTTCACGTTCAAGGAGGCGGCCCAGTACGGCCTGGCCCTGACCCACTTCCGCATGGAGAACTACGAGGACGCGGAGAAGCTGATCGCCGAACTGCGCCAATCCGACCGCAAGAACCTGTTCTACCTGGACACCCAGACCGACATCCTGCTGGCCACCAAGCGCGCCCCGGAAGCGATCGCCATGCTGGAACAGGCCCGCAAGAACCGCCCCAACAACGCGGTGATCGACCTCAACCTGGCCAACGCCTACCTCACCGCCAAGGAGCCCCAGAAGGCCCGTGCCCTGCTGGAGCGCCACCTGATCCTCTCCAAGGACAACATGGTGGTGTATGACCTGCTGGCCCAGACCTACAAGGCCCTGGAGATGGACGCCGAGCGCCACATGGTGCAGGCGGAGATCCTGGCCCTGCGGGCGGACTATCCCCGCGCCATCGACCAGTTGCAGCACGCCTACCGGCAGAGCCGGGAGAACCCCCTGCAGCTGGCCCGCATCGACGCCCGCATCAAGCAGCTGCGCGAAGCGGAACAGCAGATGCGCAACCTCTAAGACCCAACCCAAGAAGGAACTGACATGAGTGACACCACCGTCGTGATCTGGCACAACCCCCGCTGCTCCAAGAGCCGACAGACCCTGGCCCTGATTGAAGCGCGCGGCATCGAGCCGGAGGTGGTGAAGTACCTGGACACCCCGCCCAGCGACACCGAGATCCAGTCGGTGCTGGCCAAGCTGGCCCTGGCACCGCGTCAGCTGATGCGCACCAAGGAAGCGGAGTACAAGGAGCAGAACCTGGCCGGGGCCGACGATGCGGCCCTGCTGGCCGCCATGGTCGCCACCCCCAAGCTCATCGAGCGCCCGGTAGTGATCGTCGGTGAGCGTGCTGCCCTGGGCCGGCCGCCGGAAGCGGTGCTGGAGATCCTGCCGTGAGCGAGATGGCCACCACCACTGCCCGCTGGCTGAACCTGGCCCGGGTAGGCTACCTTATCAGTCTGATCCTGCTGCCTTTATGGAGCCTGGTGCTGGGCGCCGACAACGGCTACAGCCTGGGCTTCAAGGTGGCGCTGCTGATCCCCCTGCTGTTGCCCGCCGTAGGGCTGATCAAGGGCAAAGCCTACACCCACGCCTGGTCGGGCTTTATCGCCAGTTTGTACCTGCTGTGGGCCGCCACCAGCTGGTGGGTCAACCCCGATGAGCGCCTTATCGCCTCGGTGGTGCTGGCCAGCTTGCTGCTGTGGCTGTTTGCCAGTACCTACTACGCCCGCCACCGTGGTCGCGAGCTGGGGTTGGGGCTGAAGAAGAAATCATCCAAGACCTGAGCCACCCCGGCCAAGGTCAACACTGACAGGAGTCGAAGTATGACCAGATGGACGTTGGTAACCCTTTTGACCCTTGGCCTGGCCGCCTGTGGCGGCAGTGGCGGGGACAGTTCGAACCCGGATCCCGGACCCGGCCCGGGCCCCTCCCCGGAAGGCAGCCTCAGCCTCACCCGCTCCGATGATGGTCAGGCCGTGGGCCAGGCCATCGCCCTGCGGGCCCGGATCGAGGGCGCGGACAGCCGACTCTTTCGCTACCAGTGGGAGCAGCTGACCGGTCCGGCGGTCAACATCGCCAACCCCACCGGCCCCCTGGCGGCCTTCGAGATCCCCGCCAGCGGCAACTACCAGTTCCAGGTCACCGCCACCAATGCCGCCGGTGAGAGCGAAGCCGAAACGGTGAGCTTCACCGCCGCCGGCAGCAGCGACGGGGTCAACATCCTGCGGGATCACATGGTCACCGAGGGCAACCGGGTCAGCCTGCGGGTGCAGCCGCTCAACGCCAATGGCCTCTTGCCGGGGGACATTCGATGGGAGCAGGTGAGCGGCCCGGCGGTGAGCAACTGGGTGAACGAGGAGCCGGAGCTGCTGGCCTTCACCACCCCCATGGTGCAGGAGGACACCCTGTTGGTGTTCCGCGCCACCGGCACCACCACCACTGGCAGCGGCGAAGATCTGGCCTGGGTGCTGGTGACCAACGAGGTGACCCCGCCCAGCGATTCCCTGATGGGCCTGGTGGCCGAGGGGCTGCAGAAGCCCGGCTTTGCCCGGGTGCAGGCCTATCGCCAGGACAGCCCCTGGCGAGACGGTCTGGAGGGCTGCGTCTACAACCCGCTGATCGTCGACCCCTGCGCTATGAGCGCCCTGCCGTTGATTGGTGACGGCAGTGGCGATCCCACCATCGACGAGGTGCTGGACCGGGTGCTGGTCTCCCACCCCTGGATGGGCGAGCAGTTCGAAACCTTCCTGCGGGAGCGGGACGACAACGGCGATTTCCGTCGCCTGCTGAGCGCCGTCTCTGCGGTGGTGATCAGCTACGACGTGCGCCCCTCCTTCTACTGGGTGGTCACCGGCGCCATCTACCTGGACCCGGAAGATCTCTGGACCCAGCCCTGGCAGCGGGACACCATCAACGAGGCCCCGGACTACCGCTCCGGCTTCGGCTCCGAGCTGCAGTTTTTGATGCCCTGGCGCTACGTCAGGAACAACGACTACGCCAGCCTCTACTACCCCCGATGGACCCGCTTCGAGCGTCCCTGGTCGGAACTGGAGCCGGATCTGGCTTCGCTGCTCTACCATGAGCTGGCCCACGCCAACGACTTCTTCCCCCGCAGCACCCACGGCAGCCTGAACGCCCCCACCCTGTGGGAGGCCTACCTGGCCCGGGTGGACGAGGGGATCGTCTCCGACCAGCTCAACAACAGCTACCCGCTCAACAGCCAGGAGCTGTACGGCCTGGCCGGGGTCAACTTCCAGGGGGAGTCGGCCACGGACGCCGAGAAGGCCTACCTGCCCTCGGATGTGACCGGTTTCTTCGCGCCGGATTACGCCAGCGACTTTTACGCCTACTCCACCGAGCGGGAAGACTTGGCGATGCTGTTCGAGGAGGCGATGATGCAGCACCGCCTGGGGATCCACCGGGATGTGGCGGTCACCAACCTGCCGCCGGTGCTCACCGCCGATACCCTGATCGTCGACTGGGGTCAGCGCGGTCGCATCGGCGAGGGTGACCTGGCCAACCGCCTGTCGCTGGTGCTGAACGCCATCCTGCCGGAGGTGAACGACCTGATTGCCACCCTGGACACCCCGGTGCCGATGCGCCCCGGCGATTCCTGGGGCGGCAACCTGCAGCTGACCGCCCCGGCGGCGGCCCCCGCCCTGGCCCAGCCCGAGGCCCTGAGCCTGCCGGGCCCGGCCCTGGAAGGGCGTTGGCACCAGGGCAGCCGACATCGCTACAGCCCGCCGCTGCTGCACTGAGCACAACCAAACCGGGGCCCCGCCCCGGTTTTTTTCGCCTATACCTCAGTAGATTGCCTAAACGGAACCGGCCATGACGCCCCTGAGCACCAGCCTCTATACCCTGGCGGCCCTGATCGCCTTTGCCGGCAACTCGGTACTGTGCCGCCTGGCCCTGGCGGACGGCAGCATCGATGCGGCCAGCTTCACCATGGTGCGGCTGGTCAGCGGGGTGCTGACCCTCTGGCTGCTGCTGGTCGGACGCGCGCCTGTGGCCAACGCCCGGGGCTCCTGGTGGGGCGGCCTGACCCTGTTCGTCTACGCCATCGCCTTCTCCTACGCCTACCTGGCCCTGGAGACCGGCACCGGGGCGCTGATCCTGTTCGGTGCCGTGCAGATCACCATGATCCTGGCGGCCCTGCGTCAGGGTTCCCTGGGCCACTGGCAGTGGCTGGGCCTGGCGCTGGCCTTCGCGGGTCTGGTGGTGCTGCTGAGCCCGGGCCTGCACGCCCCGGCTCCGGGTGCGGCGGCCCTGATGGCCCTGGCGGGCATCGCCTGGGCCGGCTACACCCTGGCCGGACGGGGCAGCCCGGCGCCGCTGCAACAGACCGCCTGGCACTTCCTGCGCACCCTGCCCTTTGCGCTGCCCCTGGCCCTGCTGGCCTGGCCGGAGTCCTGGCCCAGTGGCCGCGGCCTGGCCCTGGCGGTGGCCTCCGGCGCCCTTACCTCGGCCCTGGGCTACGCCCTCTGGTACCGGGCCCTGACCGCGCTCTCCACCACCACCGCCGCAGTGGTCCAACTGGCCGCCCCGTTGTTGGCCGCCCTGGGTGGGGTGCTGCTGGCCGGGGAGTTGGTCACCGCTCGTCTGGTACTGGCCTCGGCGCTGGTGCTGGGGGGGATCGCCCTGGTGGTCAGCGCCAACGCCCGGCGCACCTAGTCAGCCCGCCATCGCTGGTCTAGGTTTTTGTTATGCCTCCCCAAAGAGTGTGCCCATGACGCAAACGCCCCCCGTCGAAGGTTTCGATCGTCACGTGGTGCAGGAGCCCTGCTTCAGCGCCGAGGAGATGGACCGCATCATCGCCGCCGCCAACGCCGATCTGATGGACGGCACCATCGCCGGCCGAGTGGGGGACAACAGCATCCGCCGCTCCAAGGTGCACTGGCTGGATCGTCAGACATTCGACTGGGCCTATCAGCGGCTGTGGCAGGTGGTGCAGCGGCTCAACCGCCAGCACTTCGATTTCGACATCGACCGCTTCGAGGGCCGGCTGCAGGTGGCCCGCTACCATGAGTCCGATGAGGGGTTCTACACCTGGCACATGGACAATGGCGCCAAGACCTCGGGACGCAAGATCAGCGTCTCGGTGCAGCTGTCGGATCCGGCCCAGTACGAAGGGGGCGGGCTGGAGTTTTTCTACACCAACAAAAACAAGCCGGCGCCTCGGGAGCGGGGCACCATCGTCGCCTTCCCCAGCTTCGTGATGCACCGAGTCACCCCCATCACCCGCGGGGTGCGCTACTCCATGGTGGCCTGGATCGTCGGCCCCCGCTGGCGCTAGAGCTGGCTCTCCGGGACAAACCAGCGCAGCACCGAGTTGGAAAAGCGGTCCCACCAGCTGGTGTCCGGCTCGGTGTCGTAGCGCACCAGCTCGTCCGCCTCCAGCGTCACCCAGCGCAGCTCATCCTCCTCCAGCTCCAGGCGGTAAGCCTTGATGAGGCCATTGGCTTCGACGTTGTCTGACAGCCGCTGGGCGTAGGTGGGGCTCTCAAACAACACGCCAATTTCGGTGTTGAGCAGCACCGAGCGGGCGTCCAGATTGAAGGAGCCGACGAACATAAAGCGCTGGTCGAAGGTGAGGGTCTTGGCGTGCAAGCTGCCCCGGGAAGCCCCCTGCCACACCCGGCTGCGGGGGCGATTGCCGTCGGCGTCCAGGTCCACCTTGTACTCATACAGCTCCACCCCGCTGGCCACCAGGGCCTGGCGCCGGCGGCTGTAGCCAGCGTGCACCACGGGCACGTCGTTGGCGGCCAGGGAGTTGGTGACGATGCGCACCCGGATCCCGCGACGGACCATGTCATCGAAGTAGGCCACCATGCGATCCCCGGGGACAAAGTAGGGGGAGATGATCAGCAGGTCGTTCTCGGAGGTGGCCATGGACTTGAGCAGCTCCGGCGCCAGATGGGTGTCGGTGGACAAGCTGAGCCCCCCCACCTTGCCGGGGTCGTCGTACACCACCCGGGCGACGCCCCAGGTCAGGTCCAGTTGCGTCAGGGCATCGGCCCGGGCCATCTCCGTCTGCTTCAAGGCGTCGGCGTAGCGGCTCTCCCGGGCCACCTCAAGCTCCGCATCGGAGAGGCGCCGAAAGGCCGCCTGCTGACCCTCGGTGATGGGCGGCCCCTCTCGAAACAGCGCCATTGGGTAGGCCCAAGGGCTGTTCCAATAGAGATCGAACTGGATGGAGACCTCCTCCACCGCCACCCCAACACAGAGCACGTCCAGATCGCCAAACACCACCTCATCGTCGGCATTGAAATACTCGTCACCGATGTTGCGCCCCCCGAGTACGGTAACGCTGTTGTCGGCGGTGATGGTCTTGTTGTGCATCCGTCGGTTGAGCCGGCCGAAGTCGGTGGCAAAGCCCACCAGGCGACTGCCGCGGTGGGGGAAGGGGTTGAACAGGCGGATCTCAATGTTGGGGTGGGCGTCCAGCAGGTGCAGCATGGTGTCCTTACCGGCGGTGTCCAGATCGTCCAGCAGCAGGCGTACCCGCACCCCCCGGTCCGCCGCCTGCAGCAGGCGGTTGTGCAGCAGCCGGCCGGTCATGTCGTCGTGCCAGATGTAGTACTGCAGGTCGAGACTCTTCTCGGCGGTTTCGATCATCGCCAGGCGTGCCACAAAGGCGTTGATCGGCTCCCCTAGCTCGTAGATCCCGGTCAGCCCGGGGCGGGACTCGGTCATGGAGGCCGTCAACCGCCCCAGCAGGGTGTCGTCCACATCCCGGATCATCCGGCTGTCCTGGCGCTGGGTGTTGTCCGGCAACCCGGCACAACCGACCAGCAGCAGGGCCATCCCCAGCAGCATCGCGCGCACAGGCCCCTCCCCCTTTTGCGATTGGCAGAGGTAAGTATTAGTCCCTCAAGGCTTTGCCCGACAGTCCTGGCCTATACTCTGGCGGTCAAAAACCTCGGAGGCCGAAATGAAGTGGGCAATGGTTGGCGTACTGGTACTGGCGATGGCGGGCTGCACCCAGGCCTCTGTGGTGGAGGTCGATGAGGCCCATAACGGCCGGGTGATCACCCTAAGCCCGGGGCAGTCGCTGGTGGTGGCCCTGGAGTCCAATCCCAGCACCGGTTTTGGCTGGTACCTGGCGGAGGAGATCGGGCCGGTACTGGCGATGGAGGGGGAGCCAGAATTTGTCTCCGCCAGCGGCGCCGAACTGGCTGGGGCGCCGGGTGAGGAGCGCTTGCACTTCGTGGCCGGGCGGCCGGGGACTGTCACCTTAAAGCTCACCTACGGCCGACCCTGGGAGACCACCCTCCCGGCGGCCAAGCATTACGCGTTGCAGGTGACCGTGGAGTAGCGGCTCAGAGGTGCAGAGTTTCCTTGACGAAGGGGATGGTCAGGCGGCGCTGGGCCACCATGGAGGCCTTGTCGAGCCGGTCGAGCACTTCGAACAGGGTCCGCAGATCCCGCGCCAGGCGGGTCAGCAGGAAGCGCCCCACCTCCTCTTCCAGCTCCAAACCACGCATCTTGGCCCGGCGCTGCAGGGCCGCCAGCTTGGCGTCGTCGGTGAGGGGGTGCAGCTGGTAGTGGATCCCCCAGTTGAGGCGGGAGACCAGATCCGGCAGCAGGAAGCCGGCCTGGTTGGCCGGGGCCCGGGCGGAGACCACCAGGCGGCAGCTGCCCTTCTCCAGCACCCGGTTGTAGAAGTTGAACAGCGCCTCCTCCCACAGGGGGTGACGGCTGACCGCGTCGATGTCATCCAGGCAAACCAGGGCGAGATCCTCCAGGCCATCGAGGATGGCGGGGGACATGGAGGCGTGGATCCCCAGTGGCAGGTAGAAGGCGGAGCGCTCCTGCTCGCCGGCGTGGACGCAGGCGGCGTGCAGCAGGTGGGTACGGCCAGACTTGGCGCTGCCCCACAGGTAGGTGACGGTTTCCCCGGCCCCGGAGGCGGCCTGTCTCAGTGAGTCGATCAGCTGCTGGTTGCCCGCCGGGTAATAACTCTGGAAGGTTTCGTCATCCGGCAGATGAACGGCCAGGGACAGCTGCATTGGGGCACGGGATGTCACGTGTGGAAGGAACTCCAGTCAAATCAACCGGGCCAGTGTACCACGACCCGGTCTGGGATCAGCGATCCTGCCAGAGGTAGCGGGGTTGATCGCCGAGATCTTGCGCAAAGCCCGGCTCCACCTCCACCAGGGTCACCCGGGGCTCCAGGGACAGCAGCTGCTCCACTTCGCGGATCCCACCGATGAGCTCCAGATCGAAGGTGATCTCCCGGCCCATCACGCTGTGAATGGTCAGATCCCGCACCGGAGTCAGGCTGCGCAGGTAGCGCTCCAGGGCCACCAGTTGCTCAATGCCCCCGGCCAGCTCAAACACCAGCTGACTCTGGCTGTCCTGATCCCCGGCCACCGCAGCGTAGCGCTGGGCGTAGTACTGGGCCAGATCCGCCAGCATCGCCGACACCGCGGCGTCCTGACTCTCGGCCACCCCGTCCCGGCGCACCAGGGCGCGGCGAATGCCGAACTCGGACTCCCCCTGGGGGTTAAACAGGCTCATCTGGTAGCGCCACTGGTTGCCATCGGGGCTGACCCGGCCGCTTAAAAAGAAATCGGGGCTGTAGCGCTCGGACGCCTGGGCGATGGGGCCGACGAAGTTGCCCCAGACGTCGTTGAGGCTCACCACCATGGTGTCCTCCAGGTCCATCAGGGGCAGCATCAGCGGCAGGCCGCGGCGCTGGGCGTCCGCCGTGAGCGGCTCGACCGCCTCGGTGCCATCGCTCAGCATCAGACGCTCCCCCTCCTGCTCGGTGGCCAGCCAGATCAGGGTCTGGGGCCGCTGGGCCCCCCAGATGGGCAGGCGGGCCTGCTGCAACTGGGCGTCGATGCGGTTTTGATCGAACAGCACCTCCAGCTTGAGCGGCGGCCCGCTCTGGTAGCCGTAGCTGAGCAGCAGGTTGTTGGCCTGACGGGTGAGGGACTGGGCCTCAGGACGCTCGAGGATGGCGGCATCACCGGTCACCCGCACCAGCACCTGGGCCAGGGCATCCCGGGTCGCACTCTGGCGATCCCCGTTGCTGCGGGAGGCCACCTCCACCTCACCGCGATAGAGGTTATCTACCTGGGCGGCCATCGCCGTCAGGGGCAGCCAGAGGGCCAGCATCAGAATCGTTCGCACGGTTGGTCTTCTCATATCGGATCCTCGGGCAAGTCTATCATAGGCAAAGGTTAACTTGCTGCCCCGGCGCCCGGCGCTGCCCTCTCGGGCACAAAAAAGGGGAAGCCCCGTCGGCTTCCCCTTTGTGCTGGTCTGTCATGCCCTTAGCGGGACTTGGGCAGCACCAGGTTCAGCAGGATGGCGGTGATGGCGCACAGGGCGATCCCTTCGAGCACAAAATCGCCGAAGGGGAAGGCCATGCCGCCGATGCCGAACACCAGGGTGACCGCCACGATCACCAGGTTGCGGGAGTCGGTCATGTCCACCTGGTGCTTGACCAGGGTGTTCATCCCCACCGCGGCGATGGAGCCGAACAGCAGGATCATGATGCCGCCCATCACCACCGTGGGTACCGTCATCAGCAGGGCACCGAACTTGCCGATCATCGCCAGGGAGATGGCGAACAGCGCGCCCCAGGTCATCACCTTGGGATCGTAGTTCTTGGTCAGCATCACCGCGCCGGTCACCTCGGAGTAGGTGGTGTTCGGCGGGCCACCGAAGGCCGCGGCGGCACTGGTGGCCAGGCCGTCGCCCATCAGGGTGCGGTGCAGGCCCGGCTTCTTGACGTAGTTTTTGCCGGTGACGTTGGAGATCGCCACCATGTCACCGATGTGCTCCACCGCCGGAGCGATGGCCACCGGCAGCAGGAAGAGGATCGCCTGCCAGTTGAAGCTGGGGGCAGTGAAGTCCGGCAGGGCGAACCAGGCGGCGTTGACCACCGGGTTGAAATCGACGATGCCGAACGCGAGCGACAGGCTGTAGCCCACCACGATGGCACAGAGGATCGGCAGCAGGCGCAGCATGCCGCGACCGCAGATCGCCACCAGCAGCGCGGTGAGCAGGGTCGGCAGAGCGATGGTCAGGGCGGTGGCGGTAGGCACCACCTGGGTGTCCCCCTGGTAACCCAGGGCCATGGAGACCGCCACCGGCGCCAGGGAGAGACCAATCACCATGATCACCGGGCCCACCACCACCGGCGGCAGCACGCGGTTGATCGCCTCGACACCCCCGACCCGGGCCACCTGAGAGAGCAGCATGTAGACCATGCCTGCCACCATCAGGCCACCCATGGTGTCGGCGATGCCCCACTCGGCCACGCCGTAGGAGATGGGAGCGATAAAGGCGAAGGAGGAGGCCAGGAACACCGGCACCTGGCCCTTGGTGACGAATTGGAAGATCAGGGTGCCGATCCCGGCGGTAAAGAGGGCGACGCTGACGTTCAGTCCGGTCAGCAGGGGCACCAGCACCAGGGCCCCGAACGCCACAAACAGCATCTGGCTGCCTGCCAGGGCCTGACGCCAGGTGGCGGTCGGCACGCTGTCCCCCACGTCGGAGGAGGCAGAAGAGTTCGCTTGCATGGGTTTCTCCGTGTTGTTATTGGCAAAAAAAGGGCGCCGTTCCCGGCGCCGCTGTCTGGAATTACTTGGTTCCGAAGATCTTGTCTCCGGCATCGCCGAGGCCCGGCAGGATGTAGCCCTTGTCGTTGAGGCGATCGTCCACCGAGGCGGCGAACAGTTCAATGTCCGGGTGGGCGGCTTCCAGGGCCTTGATCCCCTCCGGCGCCGCCACCAGCACCAGCACCTTGATGTGGGTGCAGCCGCGCTTCTTCAGCAGGTCCAGGGTGGCGATCATGGAACCCCCGGTGGCCAGCATGGGATCCACCACCAGGGCGATGCGCTCCTCGATGTTGGACACCAGCTTCTCAAAGTAGGGCACCGGCTCCAGGGTCTCTTCGTCTCGGTAGATCCCCACCACGGAAACCTTGGCGGAGGGGATGTGCTCCAGCACCCCGTCCATCATGCCCAGGCCCGCCCGCAGGATCGGCACCACGGTAACCTTCTTGCCCTTGATCTTGTTGACCTGGATGGGGCCGTTCCAGCCATCGATGGTCACGCTCTCGGTTTCGAAGTCGGCGGTGGCCTCGTAGGTCAGCAGCGCGGCGACTTCCTTGGCCAGCTCGCGGAACCGCTTGGTGCTGATCTCGGCTTCGCGCATCAGGCCGAGCTTGTGTTGAATGAGGGGGTGCTTGACTTCGGTGACCTTCATCGTCATCTCCAGGTTTCGCCAGACAAATTAGCGGAATTTTAGCGTGTTTCCTTCCGCCTGCGGAAGATCCTCGGTCGAGTTCGGGGCCGGGAATGTGATCTGGCGCAGGTGCCCGGGGCCCCGCCGGGCAACCGCCCTACGGGCTTGGGGATCCCTCGCGCAACTGGTAGAATGCGCGCCAAAATAAGAACCCCCTACTCCAAAACCAAGAACATCCACAACGAGGCCACCTCTGTGACTACCGAAAATCAACTGAGCTACAAAGACGCCGGCGTCGACATCGATGCCGGCAATGCCCTGGTAGACAACATCAAATCCGCGGTTAAGCGCACCCGTCGTCCGGAAGTGATGGGCGGCCTCGGTGGCTTTGGCGCCCTGTGCCGTCTGCCCGAGGGCTACAAGAAACCGCTGCTGGTCTCCGGCACCGACGGCGTGGGCACCAAGCTGCGCCTGGCCATCGACCACAACCGCCACGACACCGTGGGCATCGATCTGGTGGCCATGTGCGTCAACGACCTCATTGTGCAGGGCGCCGAGCCGCTGTTCTTCCTGGATTACTACGCCACCGGCAAGCTGGACGTGGACGTGGCCACCTCCGTGGTCACCGGCATCGCCGACGGCTGTGAGCTGGCCGGTTGTGCCCTGATCGGCGGCGAGACCGCCGAGATGCCCGGCATGTACGAAGGCGCCGACTACGACATGGCCGGCTTCTGCGTCGGCGTGGTGGAAGAGGACGAGGTGCTGGACGGCACCAAGGTCGCCGCCGGCGACAGCCTGATCGCCCTGGCCTCCTCCGGCCCCCACTCCAACGGCTACAGCCTGATCCGCAAGGTGCTGGAGCGGGTTGAGAACCCCGCCGAAGTAACCCTGGGCGACCAGCCCCTGGTGGACGCCCTGATGGCGCCGACCAAGATCTACGTCAAATCCGTGCTCAAGCTGCTCAAGGCCCACGACGTACACGCCATCTCCCACATCACCGGTGGCGGTTTCTGGGAGAACATCCCCCGCGTACTGCCCGACAACGCCAAGGCAGTGGTGGACGGCAACAGTTGGGAGTGGCCGGCGGTGTTCCACTGGCTCAAAGAGACCGGCAACATCGCCGAGCACGAGATGTACCGCACCTTCAACTGTGGCGTGGGCCTGGTGATCGCCCTGCCCGCCGACCAGGCGGACGCCGCCGTGGCCCTGCTCAACGCCGAAGGCGAGCAAGCCTGGGTGATCGGCCAGATTGCCGACCGCCAGGGCGACGAAGGCCAGGTGGAAATCAACTAAGGAACCGAGATGAACAAGATCCGCATCGCCGTGCTGATTTCCGGCAACGGCAGTAACCTTCAGGCCATCCTCGACGCCTGCCAGAGTGACGAGATCCAGGGCGACGTGGTCGCGGTGATCTCCAACAAGGCCGACGTCTACGGCCTGACCCGCGCCAGCGAGGCCGGCGTGCCCGGCCTGGTGGTGGCCGCCGAGAAGGGCGAAGCCCGGGAAGCCTACGACGCCCGTCTGGAGGCCGAACTGGCCAAGCTGGACGCGGATCTGGTGGTGCTGGCTGGCTTTATGCGGATCCTCTCCGAGGGGTTTGTGAACCGCTACGCGGGCAAGATGTTCAACATCCACCCCTCCCTGCTGCCCAAGTACACCGGCCTGAACACCCACCAGCGGGCGCTGGACGCCGGCGACGAGGAGCACGGCTGTTCGGTGCACTTCGTCACCCCGGAGCTGGACGGCGGCCCCGTTGTGCTGCAGGCCAAGGTGCCGGTGTTCGAGGACGACGACGCCGAGGAGCTGGCCGAGCGGGTGCACACTCAGGAGCACCGCATCTACCCCCTGGTGGTGAAGTGGTTTGCCCAGGGCCGCCTGGCCATGGCCGACGGCAAGGCGCTGATGGACGGTGAGCCTCTGCCGCTGGCCGGCTACGCCTCCGACGACTGAGTCACACCCGCTTAAAAAAGGGCGCCTTGCGGCGCCCTTTTTTGTGTTTGCTCACTCCATGGTGTTCAGATTGCCCATGAGTTGGTCGCTTGTGTTAGCCGACGGGCCTGCGCGCCCACGTACGGGGTGCCCGATAGCGGACCATCGGGTTATGATGGTGGCTTGACGCTGCACCCAGCCGCGGCCATTGGAGAGAAAGAGAGTGAGTTTGATTGCCCACAAGGAGCAACGCCAGGAGCCGCGTTACGACTGCCACTTCACCGCCCAGGTGACACACCAGGGGGAGCCGGTGCCCGCCAGCCTGGTGAACCTGTCCCAGTCCGGGCTGCGCCTGGCCTGCCCCCAATCCCTGTACGAATCCCTGGCCCCCGACATCCAGTTTCCCGACCGCCGGGCCAAGCTGCGTCTGGACGTGGAGTTCCAGCTGGCCGAGGGCGAGGCCCCGGTGCGGGTGCACTGCTCCGTAGCCTACTACCGCCGCCAGGCGCAAAACTGCTACCTGCTGGGCTGCCATGTGGTGCGCTACCTGGACAACAGTGACGGGCGGATCCGCGACACCGTGACCCGCCTGGCCCGAGGCGGCTAACCCTCCGCCAATCGGCGGGCGATCACCCCGGGGATCCCCGGGTGTGCCGTCGCCTGCCACAGCCGAATCAGGCTGTAGATCACCTTGATGTCGTGGCTGTCGGTCAGCCCAAGCGTCTGAACCTGCCAATGACGCCAGTCCGGCGCCACCACCGCCAGGGGCTCCTCTGGCACCACCGCACCGGGCGCCACCGCCAGCGCCGCCACGTAGGCCTGCCAATAGTGGGCTAAGGCCCGCTCCGGCTCATCGATCAGCGGCATCAAGCCGACCAGCGCCTGCAACCCGGTCACCCCGTGCAGCAGGGTAAAATCGCCACTGGCATCAAACCAACTGAGCACCCGGGGCAGGATGGTCTCCAGCGTCAGTTCGGCCGGCACCCCGGTCAGCGCCGCCCCCTGTGGGTGCGCCACCAGGGTCTCGATGCGCGTCGAGATTAGACCCGCTTCGTGCAATCCCAACCGTTGGCCCAGTACCCGGGCCGAGTGCAGTTGCCCATCCAGATCGGCCTCCGGGTACGGCTGCGGCGTCGGTAGCGGAGTATGTCGGGTCGCCCAGTAGGCCAGGGCGTGGGCCACCTCCGCCGAGCTGTTGGCACACAGGGCGAAGTGCAGACGAATCAGGCAGTGGAAGGCGGCGCTGGAGAGCCCCGCCAGCCAATCGTTCAAGTGACGGCGCACCACCGCCTCCGTACCCTGCTCGGCGATCACCTGGGTAAAGCGGGCCACCTGGGCCCCGTATTCGTCGTGCCCCGCTCCGCGGCCTTCCTCCTTCGCCACCAGGTGACGGCAACCCCGTTGGTACGCGGCATTCAGAGTGGACTCAGGGGCCCCCAGCATACTCAAGGCCCCCAACACCATGGGCAGGTGATTGGTCAGGCCCCGGCCGTACTCCGGCTCGAAGCGGTGACTGGCCTCTATCCAGTGAGTGGCCGTGGCGGCGTTGTCCTTGAGCATCACAGAGGTCCTGTTGGGCGTTCATAGACTTATCTTTGGCTGTCCCAGTCTGTTTGTAAAGTCTTTAGTTTACATTTTGTCACTCAAGGGGGAGGATACGGCGTCACACGGATTGCGCAATGAGGGTGCATACTGTAGCGGTTGCCTGTGGGTGTCAGTAGGTTATGGTGAAAGCCATCCCAGGCCTTTTGAAGTGGTTACAAGGAGCGCGAATGAAGAGTGTGATCTGCGATATCGACGGTGTGCTGCTGCACGACAACAAGCTGATCCCCGGCTCGGACAAGTTTATCCAGCGTCTGCGGGAGCAGGGCAATCCCCTGGTGCTGCTGACCAACTACCCCGCCCAGACCGCCAAGGATCTGGTCAACCGCTTGGGGGCCGCCGGCATCGAGCTGACCGAAGATCAGGTCTACACCTCCGCCATGGCCACCGCGGATTTCCTGCGCCACCAGCAGGGCAAGAAAGCCTACGTCATCGGTGAGGGCGCCCTGACCCACGAGCTCTACAAGCAGGGGTTCACCATCACCGACATCAACCCGGATTTTGTCATCGTCGGGGAGACCCGCAGCTACAACTGGGACATGGTGCACCGGGCGGCCCGTTTCGTGGCCGAGGGCGCACGCTTTATCGCCACCAACCCGGACACCCACGGCCCCAACCACAGCCCCGCCTGCGGTGCCCTCTGTGCCCCCATTGAGCGGATCACCGGCAAGAAACCCTTCTACGTGGGCAAGCCCAGCGCCTGGATCATCCGCTCGGCCCTGAATCACCTTGGGGCACACGCCACCAACACCGTCATCGTCGGCGATAACCTCAACACCGACATCCTGGCGGGGTTCCAGGCCGGCCTGGAGACGGTGATGGTGCTCTCCGGCGTCTCCCGCATGGAGGATCTGGACAGGTACCCCTTCCGTCCCAACCACATCTTCCCCTGTGTGGCGGAGATCGACGTGGTCTGAGCCCAGTCCTGCCATCAAAAAGCCGAAGCAGTTGCTTCGGCTTTTTTGTCAGTCCTGCTTGAGGTAGAGCACGCACCCGGTTCGACTGTAGGGCCGGTGCTGATGGCCCGGAGGCAGGCGCAGGTAGCAGCCCTCGGTGTACTGGCCCTGCTCATCCTCCACCTCCCCCTCCAGAATGAAAATCTCTGCGCCGCGGGGGTGGCAGAGATCCGACAGCCGGGTGTCCGGCTTGAGCTGGATAAGGCTCATCCGCTCCTCGAAGCCACTTTGGCGGTAGAGCTCCTTGCGGTACACCCCCGGGCGGTCCTGGGCCTGCCAGGGCACGGTGCTGGTGTCGATGGCCAGCTGTGCCCGCCCCTCGCCGGGGTACTGCTTGAGTTTCACCAGCAGCAGGCAGCCGGGTTCGGAGAAGGGTCGGTGGCCGCTGCCGTCGGGGTTGAGCAGGTAGCTGCCCGCCGGGTAATCGCCGAACTCGTCGGAGAACACCCCCTCCAGCACCAGGATCTCCTCGCCATCCGGGTGGTAGTGGCGGGCAAAGTGGGAACCGGGCCGGTAACGCACCAGCGAGGTCACCAGACCGGACTCGACAGGTCCGATGTGTCGCAGGCGTTTGCGCACCACCCCCTCGGCGGGGCTGGATTGCCACTCCATCTTGTTGGCGTCGATCACCAGGGGGGCGTCCGACATCGCTGTGGTATTCACCCTGATCTTCCTTTGGTTTTGGTTAATGGGCGGCCCCGGCACGCCGGGCGACGCGCGGGCACCAAAGACCTTAGACCGCAACAGGGGGGCAACAGTTGCATGGCCGAGCCTCGGCGTGGCCCCTCAGTGTGCAGTTTTGACTGCACTCGCTCGCTGCTGCATGCTAGGGGCCGACAACAACAAGACAACCAGTCGATAACAATAACCGAGCGGTAATCATGATACGACTTGCTTCCCT
Organism: Ferrimonas balearica; assembly: GCF_019802085.1. Taxonomy (GTDB): domain Bacteria; phylum Pseudomonadota; class Gammaproteobacteria; order Enterobacterales; family Shewanellaceae; genus Ferrimonas; species Ferrimonas balearica_B. Next base: position 474,335 of record NZ_JAHVHV010000001.1, on the reverse strand, counting down.
GGGCGCCACCTTGCTGGCCTTGACGGCCTGCAGCCAGTTCCCCTCCTCCACCCCACACCAGTTCGATGAAGCCCGGGTCCGGGCGGACATCCAGGAGCTGGCCTCGGATCGCTACCAGGGCCGCCTGCCCACCACAGAGGGCGAAACCCTGACCCTGGCCTACCTGGAGGGCCAGTTCAGAGCCATGGGCCTCAAGCCCGGCAACGGCGACAGCTACCTGCAGGCGGTACCCATGGTGCGCCACACCACCCAGAGCGCCCGCCTGACCCTGGGGGGCGAGCGCTACCGCTACCTCTACGACATGGTGCTCAACAGCTTCAAACCCGGTGAGCAGCACAACATCCAGAACAGCGAGGTGGTGTTTGTCGGCTACGGCATCAACGCCCCGGAGTACGACTGGAACGATTACGCCGGCCTGGATGTGGCCGGCAAGACGGTGGTGATGCTGGTCAACGATCCCGGTTTTGCCACCGGCGATCCCGCCCTGTTCAAGGGCAGCACCATGACCTACTACGGCCGCTGGGACTACAAGTTCGCCGAGGCCGGCCGACAGGGCGCCGCCGCCGCGCTCATCATCCACGACACCAAGCCTGCCTCCTACCCCTGGATGGTGGTGCAAAACAGCTGGACCGGCCCGCAACTGGGTCTGGCGGATGTGGAAGACCCCCATCCGGTGATGGAGGGCTGGCTGAAGAAGGCCGCCGCCGAGCGCCTGCTGGCCGACGCCGGGCTGAACCTGGCTGCGCTGACGGCCGAAGCCCAGCGGGGCCCCATGCACCGGGTACTGGGGATGCAGGCCCAGGCCAGTGTCCAGCAAAGCATCGATCACGCCACCAGCTACAACGTGCTGGCCACCCTGCCGGGCAGCGAGCGGCCCGAAGAGCAGGTGATCTACACCGCCCACTGGGACCACATCGGCACCCAGGGGGACAAGATCTACAACGGCGCCATGGACAACGCCACCGGCCTGGCGGGGATCCTGGAGATCGCCCGCGCCTTCGCCGCCGGCCCGGCGCCCAAGCGCAGTGTCACCTTCCTGGCGGTCACCGGTGAGGAGCAGGGGCTGCTGGGCAGTCGCTACTACGCCGCCAACCCGGTGTTCCCCCTGGAACAGACCGCCGGGGTGTTCAACGCCGACAGCACCAACATCTACGGGCCGACCCGGGACTTCACCGTGGTGGGCTTGGGCCAGTCCAGCCTGGAGCAGTACCTGGAGGGGCCGCTGGAAGCCCAGGGTCGCCACCTGTCCCGGGAATCCAACCCCGGTGCCGGCGGTTACTTCCGCTCCGATCACTTCAGCTTCGCCCAGAAAGGGGTGCCGGCCCTGTTCGCCGGCGGCGGCAACCAGGCAATCAGCCCCGAGGTGGAGGCCTCCCGGCTGACCATCAAGGCGCTGATGAAGGGCTGCTACCACAACGACTGCGACACCTACCGCCCCCAATGGGACCTGCGCGGCGCCATGCAGGATCTGGAGGTGTACTACCAGGCCGGTCGCGCCCTGGCCGAGGACGACCACTGGCCCGGCTTCCTGGCCGGCAGCGAGTTCCACCGCCTGCGCCCGGTGATCTGAACCCGGCAACCCGCCCCACCCCGCCGGCCCAATCGGGCCGGCGTTTTTTCGCCTCGCTATGTCCCGGAAAAACTTGAGGGATAACCTTATGACTTCTGGCGATAAATTTTCGGAATAGGGTTCGTTGTGGCCCCTTGGCAAGGCCCCAAGGCCGTGGCATGGTGAAATTTCGCGCTGTTTTTGCCACCCCGCCGTTTCGCCACAAGGTCAAGGAGTCACCTGTATGTGTGGGATCTTCGCCATTTTGGATCTGAAAACCGATCCGCAAGCCCTGCGCCAGGACGCCCTTCGCCTGGCCAAAACCCTCCGTCACCGGGGCCCCGACTGGTCCGGGATCTACGCCGACGAACAGGCCATCCTGGCCCACGAACGCCTGGCCATTGTCGACATCGACAACGGGGCCCAGCCGCTCTACAGCCCGGACGGTAACCTGGTGCTGGCGGTAAATGGTGAGATCTACAACCACCGGGAGCTGCGCGAAGCCCTGAGCGTCGAGTACGCTTTCCAGACCGGCTCCGACTGCGAGGTGATCCTGGCGCTGTACCAGAAATACGGCACCAACTTTCTCGACAAACTCAACGGGATCTTCGCCTTTGTGTTGTGGGATAAGGCCCGGGGCCGCTACCTGGTGGGCCGCGACCACATCGGCATCGTGCCCCTCTACCTGGGCTTCGACGAACACGGCAACCGATACTACGCCTCTGAGATGAAGGCCCTGGTGCCGGTGTGCAGCCAGGTGGAGGAGTTCCTGCCCGGTCGCTACTACGACAGCGAGCAGGGCGAAGCGGTGCAGTATTATCAGCGGGAGTGGCGCACCTACCCGGAGGTGGCCGCCAACCCCGCCAGCCGCGACGAACTGCGCCAGGCCCTGGAGGCGGCGGTGAAACGCCAGCTGATGTGCGACGTGCCCTACGGGGTGCTGCTCTCCGGCGGCCTGGACTCCTCCATCACCTCGGCCCTGGCCAAGAAGTTCGCCGCCCGACGCATCGAGGAGGATGAAACCAGCCCCGCCTGGTGGCCCCAGCTGCACAGCTTCGCCATCGGCCTGGAAGGAGCACCGGATCTCACCGCCGCCGCCGAGGTGGCCACCCACCTGGGCACCGTGCACCACGAGCTGCACTTCACCGTCCAGGAGGGGATCGACGCCCTGCGGGACGTCATCTACCACCTGGAGACCTACGACGTCACCACGGTGCGCGCCGCCACTCCCATGTACCTGATGGCGCGCATGATCAAGGCGATGGGGATCAAAATGGTGCTCTCCGGCGAGGGCTCCGACGAGCTGTTCGGCGGTTACCTCTACTTCCACAAGGCCCCCAATGCCCAGGCCTTCCACGAGGAGACGGTGCGCAAGCTGGACAAACTGCACCTGTTCGATTGCTTGCGGGCCAACAAGGCGATGGCCGCCTGGGGGGTGGAGGCGCGGGTGCCCTTCCTCGACAAGGAGTTCATCGATGTGGCGATGCGGCTGAACCCGGACGCCAAGCTCATCACCGAGGGGCGCATCGAGAAGCAGATCCTGCGGGAGGCTTTCGCCCACTACCTGCCCGAGTCCGTGGCCTGGCGTCAGAAGGAGCAGTTCGGCGACGGCGTGGGCTACTCCTGGATCGATCAGCTCAAGGCCTTCGCCAATGAGCAGGTCAGCGATCAGGAGTTGGAGAACGCCCATTTCCGCTTCGGCCACAACACCCCGGACACCAAGGAGGCCTACCTCTACCGGCGCCTGTTTGCCGAGCAGTTCCCGCTGGACAGCGCCGCCGAGTGCGTCCCCGGGGGCAAGTCGGTGGCCTGCTCCACCCCCGAGGCCCTGGCCTGGGATCAGAGCCTGGCCGCCATCACCGACCCCTCCGGCCGCTCGGTGCAGTCGGTGCACCAGGACAGCTACTGACTCCTGCGGCCCCTTCCGGGGCCGCACTCTTTCACCCCCGAGTTACAACCGCTCACTCACCGACCATATCTCTATAAAACTTAAACAAAATAACCACTTATACCCTTTAATCATCGGTTTATTGCGCAAATCGAAATTGTGAGCGCTAGGTCCTTGCACCACGTGAGTCGGCACTCTATCCTGCGCCCTCTTCCCGAGAGCCGGACCCGTCCCGTGAACCCCAACCGCCTTCAATCCCTGTACCACGAAGCCTGGCGCAGCAGCGGCGACAGCCTGATGCTGGCGCTGCTGGGGCTGGTGCTGCTGGCGATGTTGGCCCCCCTGGACACCAGCTACCGCAGCCGCCAGTACCTGGATTTCGCCCTGGACCGGGCCCAGTACCTGATCAACCGTCTGGAGGGCACCGTTGAGCAGTGGCCGGAGCGGTTCGACAGCTGCGATGCCGAGCTCAAGGAGAAACTGAGGGTACGGGCCCAGACCTCCAGCCTGGCCAACGACTACGCCTACGTCAGCGACGCCACCGGCTTCTGCCGGGTGGCGGACAACAACGACGTCACCCCCTTCGACGTCCAGTCCCTGCTCACCCACCCGATGTACAACGGCGTCTACCTGATGAGCAAGGCCAGCCTCCACGGCGAGCTGTTCCTGTTCGCCATCGAACTCAAACCCGGCCACTACCTGGTGGGCAACACCTACCGGCGCACCGTCTTGGACATCATGGTGCCCTGGGACCTCAGCCCCTTCGGCGGCCAGGGGGCGCTGCGCTACCACGAGGCCACCATCCTCTCCTTTGGCCAGGACGCCCCGCCCGCCGGGGGCCAGTTCCACCACCGCTACCGCCAGCAGAAGGGGGATCTGGAGGCGGAGATGATCCTGCCGGCCGACGAGCTGTGGGACAGCTTTGTCGGTTGGCTGAAGAAGTTGGTCCTGCCCTGGGCTGTGCTCTGCGTGGCGATCCCCGTGCTGTGGCGGCGCAAGCGCAGCCTCAAGGGGCTCTACCTCAATGACATCGAGCTGTGTTACAAGCGCGGCGAGATCTACCCGGCCTACCAGCCCATCGTCGACGCCCGCAGCAAGGCGGTGGTGGGCTACGAGCAGCTGGCCCGCTGGGACCACCCCTCCCAGGGCAAGGTGCCGCCGGATCTCTTCGTTTCCTTGCTGGAGCGTCATCAGCGCCTGGATGGGCTGACCACCCACCTGCTCAACCACTCCCTGCCCAGCCTGGCGCCGGGCCAGTACGTCAGCATCAACCTGACCCTGGACCAGCTGGCCAGGGACGATCTGGAACGCTGGCTGGAGCCGGCGATGCGCGCCAAGGGCTTAAACCCCAGCCAGGTGGTGTTGGAGATCACCGAGCGCGAGCCCCTCAACGCCGACCGCACCTTGCACCGGCTGCGCCGTCTGCAGCAGCGCGGCTTCCGCCTGGCCCTGGACGACTTTGGCACCGGCCATAACGATCTGGGCTTTTTGGGCCGCTTCCAGCCGGATCTCATCAAGGTGGACAAGAGCTACACCCACGCCATCGGCACCGGCAGCCTCAAGGCCACCATGCTGGAGGCGATCATCAAGATGGCGATGGAGGCGCGGATCCCGCTGGTGATCGAAGGGGTGGAGACGGAGGAGCAGGAGCGCTACCTGTGCCGTCGCGGGGTGGATCTGCTGCAGGGCTACCGCTACGGCAAGCCCCACCCGGTGGCCTAACCCCGCGCCACCGCCGCCAGCTGCCCGCCGGTCAGGGCCAGCAGATCCCCAGGTGCCAGCTCAATCTCCAGTCCCCGGCGGCCGCCGGAGACGCAGATGGTGTCAAACTGCTCGGCGCTTTTATCCAGCACCAGTGCCAGGCGCCGCTTCTGGCCCAAAGGGCTTATCCCCCCCACCACGTAGCCGGTGGCTTTCTCCGCCGCCGCCGGGTTCGCCATCGCCAGTTTCTTGGCCTTCACCGCCTTGGCCAGGGCCTTGAGATCCAGCAGGCCGGTCACCGGCACCACCGCCACGTACAATTTGCCCGCCTCATCGGCGGCCAGCAGGGTCTTGAACACCCGGGCGGGATCCTGGCCCAGTGCCTCGGCGGCTTCCAGGCCGTAGGACTCGGCCGCGGGATCGTGGTCGTACTGGTGCAATCGGTGGGGGATCTTGGCTTTCTTGGCGGCGTTGACAGCGGGGGTCATGGCAGGGCCTTACTCAGAGGGTGTGACGGCATGATACGCCGCCACGGCCTGCAGCCCAAGGCTCAGCTGGCCACAGCCACCCACTCGACGTCCTCCGCCGCCAGCCGCTCCTGGTAGGCCAGAGGCAGGCCGGGATCGCTGATGATGGCGTCGAACTCGCCGGTCTCCATCGCCATAAAGGTGCCGGTGCGACCGAACTTGCTGCTGTCGCACACCAGCAGAGACTGGCGCGCCACTCGGGCGATGGCCCGCTTCACCATCACCTTATCCTGGCTGGGGGAGGAGATCCCCCGGGGGTTCCAGCAGGAGGCGGAGATAAAGGCGATGTCGATGTTGAGATCCCGCAGGAAGCGGGCCGAGAGCTCGCCCACGCAGGAGTGGTTGTCCCGATCCACCCGGCCGCCGGTGTGGTAGAGCTCGCAACGGCCGTGCTCCGCCAGGTAGCCGGCGATAAAGAAGTCGTTGGTGATGATCATCAGATCGTCCCGGTCCGCCAGGCTCTTGGCCACCTCCAGCAATGTGGTGCCGGCGTCCAGGTAGACGGTGGACTGGGGCGGCACCCGGTCGCGGCAGGCCTGGCCCAGAGCCTGTTTGATGGCCAGGTTCTGGCTGGCCTTGACCAGGTGGCCCACCTCCTCGCGCACCGCCTGCATCCGCTGCACCCCGCCGGCCACGGAAAACACCTGGCCCTTCTCCTCCAGCTTGGCGATGTCTCGACGCACCGTCATGTGGGACACCCCAAGACGGTCGGTCAGCTCGGCAATAGTGAGGATCTCCTGCTTATCCAGCAGGGCGAGGATGGTGCGTTGACGCTCAGCGGGGATCATGGGGGGCCCGAGTGTGTGAAAAGTTGTGAAATCTTACTCTAACGCTGGGGTGCTGCCCAGCCCCTTCACAGGCCCCGAACAAAAGGGCGATCGAGATCACATTAACCCAGTCGCCAGTGTTTTCTTCCGCATTGCCGTGTGAATCCCTGTGATAATTCCGCCCCAAATTCCCGCGCGCTGTCGACGAAGCCGGTTCGACACCGCCCTTCACAACTTTTCACAGGTACAGGCATGACCTCATCCTACTCCGTTGCTGTTATCGGTCTTGGTTCCATGGGCATGGGCGCCGCCCAGTCCTGCGTCAACGCCGGCCTAACCACCTATGGCGTGGATCTGAACCCCACCGCCCTGGCGACCCTGAAGCAACACGGCGCCGCCGAAGTGGGCACCGACGCCAAGGCCTTTGCCGACCAGCTGGACGCCGTGCTGATGCTGGTGGTCAACGCCCAGCAGGTGAACACCATCCTGTTCGACCTGGGCCTGGCCGATGCCCTCAAGCCGGGCACCGCCGTGATGGTCTCCGCCACCATCGCCGCCGACGACGCCAAGGCGATCGCCGCCAAACTGGCCGAGCGAGAGCTGCTGATGCTGGACGCCCCGGTCTCCGGCGGTGCCGCCAAGGCCGCCGCCGGCGCCATGACCATCATGGCCTCCGGCGCCGAGGAGGCCTTCGCCAAGCTGCAGCCGGTGCTGGATGCCACCGCCGCCAAGGTCTACAACATCGGCACCGAGATTGGCCTGGGCGCCACCGTGAAGATCATCCACCAGCTGCTGGCCGGGGTGCACATCGCCGCCGGTGCCGAGGCCATGGCCCTGGCCGCCCGCGCCGGGATCCCTCTGGACACCATGTACGAGGTGGTGACCAACGCCGCCGGCAACAGCTGGATGTTTGAAAACCGCATGAAGCACGTGGTGGACGGCGACTACACCCCCACCTCCATGGTCGACATCTTCGTCAAGGATCTGGGCCTGGTAGCGGACACCGCCAAGGCGCTGAAATTCCCGCTACCCCTGGCCACCACCGCCTACAACCAGTTCGCCAACGCCTCCAACGCCGGCTACGGCCAGTGGGACGACTCCGCGGTGATCAAGACCTTCCAGGGCATCGAGCTGCCGGTCAACCAGGCCCCGGAGGTGAACGCATGATTCGCATTGGCGTCATCGCCGACGACTTTACCGGCGCCACCGACATCGCCAGCTTCCTGGTGAGCAACGGCCTGCGTGCCGTTCAGTTCTCCGGCATTCCCCAGGGCGAGGTCAGCCTGGACACCGATGCGGTGGTCATCAGCCTCAAATCCCGCTCCTGCCCGGTGGACGACGCCGTGGCCGACTCCCTGGCCGCCCTGAAGTGGCTCAAGGCCCAGGGCGCCGAGCAGATCTACTTCAAGTACTGCTCCACCTTCGACAGCACCGCCGAGGGCAACATCGGCCCAGTGACCGACGCCCTGATGGCGGCCCTAGACACCGAGCTGACCATCCTCTGCCCCGCCCTGCCGGTCAACGGCCGCAGCGTCTACATGGGCCACCTGTTCGTGGGTGAGCAGCTGCTGTCCGACTCCGGCATGAAGGACCACCCGGTCACCCCCATGACCGACAGCTCCCTGGTGCGGCTGATGAACGCCCAATCCCAGGGCAGCGCCGGCCTGGTGCCCGCCAGCGTCATCGACGCCGGTGCCGACGCCGTCAAGGCCCGCTACGCCCAGCTCAAGGCCGAGGGCCACCGCTATGCCGTGGTGGACACCCTGACCGAGCGCCACCTGGAAACCCTCGGCCAGTCCGTCGAAGGGATGGCCCTGGTCACCGGCGGCTCCGGCCTGGCACTGGGGATCGCCCGCAACCTGGCCCAGCCCGGCGTCAACGCCGCCGACAGCCAGGCCGCCGGCCGCCCCCAGACGGGTCGTTCCGTGGTGCTCTCCGGCTCCTGCTCGGTGATGACCAACGCCCAGGTGGCCGCCTACCGCGCCCAGGCCGAGTCCCTGGCCCTGGACGTGGAAGCCTGCCTCAGCGATGAGGACTACGTGGAGACCCTGCTCGCCTGGCTGACCCCGCGCCTGGACAACGCCCTGGCGCCGATGATCTTCGCCACCGCCGAGCCGCAAAAACTCAAGGCGATCCAGGCCCAATACGGTGCCGAGCGCGCCTCCCACGCCGTGGAGCAGACCTTCGGTGCCCTGGCCGCCCGCCTCAAGGCCCAGGGGGTCAGCAACTTCATCGTGGCCGGCGGTGAAACCTCCGGCATCGTCACCCAGTGCCTGGACGTGGACGCCTTCCACATCGGCCCCCAGATCGCCCCCGGGGTGCCCTGGGTGCGCGCCGTCTCCCAGCCCATCAGCCTGACCCTCAAGTCCGGCAACTTCGGTGCCGAGCGTTTCTTCTTCGACGCCCAGGCGATGATCCCGGAGGCCCAATGAGCGCCTTTTCCCTGCACCAGCAAGAACAAACCCTGCGGGAACAGATGGTGGCCCTGGGCCGCTCCCTGTTCGAGCGCGGCTACGCCACCGGCGGCGCCGGCAACCTGTCGGTAAAGCTGCCTGACGGCACCATCCTGGCCACCCCCACCGGTGCCTCCCTGGGCCGCCTGGAAGCGGACCGCCTCTCCAAGGTGACCGCCGAGGGGGAGCACCTGTCCGGTGACCGCCCCTCCAAGGAGGTGCAGTTCCACCTGGCGATGTACCGCGCCAATGCCGAGTTCGAGGCGGTGGTGCACCTGCACTGCACCCACCTGACCGCCCTCTCCTGCCGCGCCGATCTGGACCCGGCCAACGTGATCCGCCCCTTCACCCCCTACTACGTGATGCGGGTGGGCAAGCTGCCCCTGGTGCCCTACTACGCCCCGGGCGCGGCGGAGATCGCCCGCGACCTGGCGGCCCTCTCCACCGACCACAAGGCGATGCTGCTGGCCAACCACGGCCCGGTGGTGACCGGCACCAGCCTGGTCAACGCCGTGGACAACATGGAGGAGCTGGAGGAGACCGCCAAGCTGATGCTGATGCTGCAAAACCAGCCCATCCGCTACCTCACCGAAGACCAAATTGCCGAGCTGGAGCGCCGTTATGGCTAAGTTTGCCGCCAACCTGACCATGCTGTTCACCGAAGTGCCCTTTATGGAGCGCTTCGCCCACGCCGCCGACGCCGGATTCGAAGCGGTGGAGTTCCTCTTCCCCTACGACTACGAGCAGGAGGAGCTGGCCGAGCAGCTCAAGATCCACCGCCTGGAGCAGGCCCTGTTCAACATGCCCCCGGGCAACTGGGACGCCGGTGAGCGCGGCATGGCCGCCATCCCCGGCCGCGAAGCCGAGTTTCGTGCCAACGCCGAGATCGCCCTGAGCTACGCCCAGGCGCTGGGCTGCACCAAGGTGCACGCCATGGCCGGCCTCATCGACGAGCGCCACAGCTACGACGCCCACCGGGCCACCTTCATCGCCAACCTGCGCTGGGCCGCCGACCGCTACGCCGAGCACGGCATCAGCATCCAGATCGAGCCGCTCAACGACCGCGACGTGCCCGGCTACTTCCTGGCGCACCAGATGGAAGCGGTGGAGCTGGTGGAGGCGATCGATCGCCCCAACGTCAAGGTGCAGCTGGACCTCTACCACGCTCAGATCATGGACGGCGACCTGTCCCGGCTGATCGCCCAGATGGGCAGCCACATTGGCCACGTGCAGATCGCCTCGGTGCCCGAGCGCCACGAGCCCAGCGAGGGGGAGCTCAACTACCCCCACCTGTTCGAGGTGCTGGACCAGCACTACGACGGCTACATCGGCTGCGAATACAAGCCCCGTTTCACCACCGCATTTGGCTTGGGTTGGGTCAAACCCTACCTGGCGAAATAACCGAAAAAAGCAAAAACGACGCCGGGCGCACTGCAGCCCGGCGCAACCTTAAATAGCGAAGAGAAAAAAGGTACCTTCATGGAAACCACTATCATCGGCGTCGTCGCAGGTCTTGTCGCCCTGCTCGCCATGGTGCTCAAAACCCGCATCCACATCTTCCCCGCCATGATCATCACCGCGCTGATCATCGGTCTGTTCGCCGGCATGCAGCCGAACGACCTGACCGCGGCACTGACGTCCGGCTTCGGCGGCACCCTCTCCTCCATCGGCCTTATCATCGGCTTCGGTGTGATGATGGGCGCCTGCTTCGAGGTGTCCGGCGCCGCCAAGCGCATGGCCCGCACCTTCATCAAGATCTTCGGTAAGGGCCGCGAGGACATCGCCCTGGGCTTCACCGGCGTGCTGGTTTCCATCCCGGTGTTCTGTGACTCCGCCTACGTGCTGTTGCAGTCCCTGGTGCGCGCCATCTCCCAGAACATCGGCAAGTCCATGGTGGGCCTGGGTGCCACCCTGGCCATCGGCCTGCTGATCACCCACGCCATGGTGCCGCCGACGCCGGGCCCGGTGGGCGTAGCCGCGCTGCTGGGTGTGGACCTGGGTTCCTACATGGTGTGGGGCCTGCTGGTGGCCATCCCCATGATGCTGGGCACCATCTTCTACACCCGCCGCATGGGTGAGAAGTACTACCGCGTCCCCGGTGAGAACGGCGAGTGGATCACCGAGCCGACCCTGTTCAAGGGCGTCAAGGAGATGAGCGCCGAAGAGGAAGCCAAGCTGCCGAGCAACTTCCTCTCCTTCGCCCCCATCCTGCTGCCCATCGCCCTGATCCTGATCCGCACCCTGGTGGGCGGCCCGGCGGAAGGCCAGGACCCCACCCTGATGCACAACGTGATCGACCTGGTGGGTCACCCGGTGATCGCCGTGGGCATCGGCCTGCTGATCGCCCTGTACGGCCTGACCGCCAAGATGCCCCGCGAGCAGGTGATCCAGTCCATGGAATCCGGCGTATCCGCCACCGGTATCATCCTGCTGGTGACCGGTGCCGGTGGTGCCATGGGTGCCGTACTGCGTGCCTCCGGTGCCGGTGACGTCATCGCCGAAGGCATCGCCGCCACCGGCCTGCCGCCGATCCTGGTGCCCCTGGCCATCGCCTCCCTGCTGCGTCTGGCCCAGGGCTCTGCCACCGTGGCGATGATCACCGCCGCCACCATCACCGCCCCCATGGTGGCCGGTCTGGGTCTGGAGCCGGTGTTCGTTGCCCTGGCCTGTGCCGTTGGCGCCATCGGCTTCAGCCACTTCAACGACTCCTACTTCCACGTTGTGACCCGCACCCTGGGCGTGGACGACACCAAAGCTCAGATGGAGATCTGGTGTGTGACCGCCATGATCGCCTGGGCCATCGGTGCCACCATGGTGACCGTACTGAACCTGCTGTTCGGCTCCGCCGGCACCCTGTTCGACGTGATCATCCCGGTCGCCACTCTGGCCGGCCTGCTGGTCTACATCAAGAAGCAGGGCATGGAGGCCGACGTGGCCCCCGCCAAAGCCTAAGTCTTCGCTGCATTGAAAAAGCCCGGGCATCGCCCGGGCTTTTTTGTGGTACCGCGTCCGTGACTACTCCACATAGGCATCGAGCACCGCGGACTGGGCCCTTAAAGGTTTAAAGCCCAGGTAGAGGCGCTGGTCGCGCTCGAAGTGGTACTCAAAGCGATCCGAGCAGTTGACGGGCCCATCGCCAACAAGGAAGCCAAAGCTGTCCTTGGCCTCGATGGCGCGGTCGGCCTCTGCGCAGCGGGCCAGCAGTGCCTCGTCGGGCAAGGCGTTCAAGTAGGCCTGGAGGTGCAGGGTTTGGCCGGCTTGGCCGTCGTACACAAACCAGTTGTGCATCAAGGTCACGCTGAGCCAGGCATCGTCCTCAGGATCGAGGTGACGCGGTGCATCCGGCGGCCCGCCCTGCCCGTCGAACGCCACCGGTTCAACCTGCCGATAGACCCGGATGTTGAACCCGCCATAGTTGGCGTCCGGGTAGGCCACCTGAAAGGGGTAGGCGCCCGCCTGAGCCACCTCTCTGAACAGCACCGTGCCACAGGCCCGTCCCAGCCCCTCGACGGCGATGCCCGGGTAGGCATCGTCCGCGCCTTGCCCACAGCGCTGGTAGCCCTGGGGGTCTATCTCATTGGCCAGCAACGCGGTGATCAGCACCCGGTCCCCCGCCTCGGCGTCGAAGACAAAGTGGTTGTATTGCCCATCAATGTCGATGACGTGCTCAGCCTCCTCCACCACCGGCGAAGGAGAATTGGCAGGGCCCCCGTTCACCTGGGTGAAGGTCGGCAGTTCAACCGGCGGTTGGATGATGTCGCTGTCCGAGCTGATGGGGCTCCAGCCGCAGCCCATCAGGGCGCTGCCAAGCAGGGTGATCCCGCCGAGGCGTTTCAGGTCCATGGTGTGGTCTCTCGTCCGTGAAGAGGTGGTCTCCTAATGGGGTCAAGCTATCAGGCCTGGGAAAAAGGGCCAGCAGACGCAGTCGGCAAGGACTGTAGGAGATCGCCCACTGGGCATCAGCCAATCTGCAGCGCGCCACCACCCCAATAATCCCACCCAACCCCTGTTTTCCCGCTCGCCAATGTGCTTCACTGCGGGACATTGTCGACCCCTTCAAAAGGACCCCTTCATGACCATCGCCAAAATCGGCATCGTCACCGTCAGTGACCGCGCCAGCGCCGGCATCTACGAAGACATCTCGGGCAAAGCCATCATCGAGACCCTGAACCAGTACCTGACCTCCGAATGGGAGCCCGTCTACGAGGTGATCCCCGACGAGCAGGCGGTGATCGAAGCCACCCTGAAAAAGATGGCCGACGAGCAGGGCTGCTGTTTGGTGGTCACCACCGGCGGCACCGGCCCGGCCAAGCGGGACGTGACCCCGGAGGCCACCGAGGCGGTGTGCCACCGAATGATGCCGGGCTTCGGCGAGCTGATGCGCGCCGAGTCGCTGAAGTTTGTCCCCACCGCCATCCTCTCCCGCCAGACCGCGGGACTGCGGGACGACACCCTGATCGTCAACCTGCCGGGTAAGCCCAAGTCCATTCGCGAGTGCCTGGATGCGGTGTTCCCCGCCATCCCCTACTGCATCGATCTGATGGAAGGCCCCTTCCTGGAGTGCGACGAAGCGGTGATCAAACCCTTCCGTCCCAAGGCGAAGTGACTGCTGACCGCCTTCGGACGACCACAAAAAAGGGTGCCCACTGGGCACCCTTTTTGGGTCAGGAGAGGCGAGAACTCACACCAGCTCCGCCAGCATCCCCTCGTGGTACTCGGTGAGGGCATCGCCGGCCTGCACCTTGGCCACGTAGTCCGGGTTAGCGATAAAGGGGCGGCCGATGGCCAGCAGGTCGAATCGGCCCTGCTCGATGGCGGCGCTGCCGCTTTGCGGGGTGAAGCCGCCCACCCCCATCAGCAGCTTGCCGTAGCGCTGGCGCACAAAGTCGGTGGCGGAGCCGTCCAGGTGGGCAAACTCCATCCCATCGTCGAACAGACCCAGGTGCAGGTAGGCCAGGTTGAACGCCTCCAGCTTGGGCAGCAGGTACTCGAACACCTCGCGATCCCGCGGATCGGACTCCATGTTGAAGTAGGCCCCCGGGGAGAGCCGAAGCGCGGTGCGATCGGCGCCGATGCGCGCCACCACGGCGTCTACCACCGCCAGGGGGAAGCGGGCCATGTTCTGCGCATTGCCGCCGAACTCGTCGTCGCGTCGGTTGGTGTCAAAGTGCAGGAACTGGTCAATCAGGTAGCCGTTGGCCCCGTGCAGCTCCACCCCGTCGAAGCCCGCCTCGATGGCGTTGGCCGCTGCCTGGGCGTAATCGGCCACCAGTTGCTGGATCTCCTCGGCACTGGCCGCCTTGGGAGTGACGTACTCCAGCTCCCGCATGCGGGGCACGGTGCCCTCCAGGCGCTGGGCAGAGGGGGCCATCACATCGCCGCCGCCGAAAAAGTGGGGGTGGGCCACCCGGCCGGTGTGCCACAGCTGAACAAAGATCTTACCCCCCTTGGCGTGCACCGCGTCGGTCACCCGGCGCCAGCCGGCGATTTGCGCCTCGCTGTAGATCCCCGGGGTGTTGGGGTAGCCCTGGCCGTCCGGGCGGATGATGGTGGCTTCGGAGATGATGAGGCCACTGTCCGCCCGACGGGCGTAGTAGGCCACCATCTCGTCGGTGGGCACCAGGTCGTTGTCCGCCATGCAGCGGGTCAGCGGCGCCATCACAATGCGGTTGTCCAGGGTCAGGGTGTCGTTCAGCTTCACGGGTTGAAACAGGGTGGCGGTCATGGCCCCTCACTTTTTTGAATGCTTGTTCAAATCACGGATTAACACTAGCGTTACTTGAACAGGCATTCAACTAATTTTTGAGTGACCATTCAAAAATGGATACACTGCGATCATTCCATCCGCCAAGAGAGCCTCATGCGAACCGCCGAATTTGACCGAGAACAGGTGCTGCGTGCCGCGATCCACGCCTTTGTCAGCAAGGGCTACACCAAGACCAGCATGCAGGATCTCAAAGCCGCCACCGGCCTGCACCCGGGCTCCCTCTACTGCGCCTTCGACAACAAGCAGGGGCTGATGCTGGCGGCCATTGAGCAGTACGACAAGGACAAGAGTGCCGAGTTTCAGGCCCTGTTTGCCGACAGCAACACGGTAATGGAGGGGCTCTGGGACTACCTGGCCCGCACCATCGAGGACATCACCTCCAGCGGCGAACACCGGCTCAAGGCCTGCCTGTCCCAGAAGGCGCTGAGCGAGCTTGGGGACAACGAACCGGAGATTGAAGCGGCGCTGAAAGCCAGTAGCCAGCGCTGGAAAGCCGCTTTGGTTCGCGTGTTTGAACAGGCGATCGAGCAAGGGGAGGTGAGCGCCGAACGCAGCGCCGAGCAGCGCGGCCAGTACCTGGCCATGGGCCTGCTGGGGCTGCGCACCTACGCCCAGAGCGAGCCCGACCCCCAACTGCTGACCGAACTGGCCCGTCAGCTGTTCGACAGCGTAAGGGGCTGAGCCCCCATCCACGGGCGGGTGTTTTCGCCCGTTTTTTCCCGCTCGCGCCTGGGGTATCCTAGCCGGCCCAACCCCGAACAAGGACGTCCCATGACCTTCACCCTCTGGCTCTCCCTGGCCGCCGTCTGCACCCTGGGGGCCATGAGCCCCGGCCCCTCACTGGCGCTGGTGATCCGAAATACCGTCCAGGGCGGCATGGGCCGCGGGGTGGCCACCGCCGTGGGGCACGGCCTGGGGATCGCCCTCTACGCGCTGCTGGTGGCCATGGGGCTGGGGCTGGTGATCACCCAGACCCCGGCGCTGTTCGAGGCGATCCGCTACGCCGGCGCGGCGTTTCTGCTCTACCTGGCCTGGGGGGCCATCAAGCCCAAGCCCGCCGAAGCCGAGGGGGAGCCGGGTGCCGATCCCTACCGCCGCTACCAGGGGTTTGTCGGTGGCTTCCTGGTGGCCTTTTTGAACCCCAAGATCGCCATCTTCTTCCTGGCCCTGTTCAGCCAGTTTGTTCAGGAGGGGGCCCCCTGGAGCGACAAGCTCATCATGATGGCCACCGCCGGCGGCATCGACGCCCTCTGGTACGCCCTGGTGGCCCTGGGCGTGGCCCGCACACCCCTGATGGGTTGGCTCAAGAGCAACACCCATTGGCTCGACCGGGCCACCGCCGTGATGCTCACGGTTCTGGCGATCCGGGTGGTGATCTGACCCCGGTTCACACACCACGGCGCCTTCGGGCGCCGTTTTTGTTTGAACTTCCCAATAAATCCGCGTCTTGCCATTGCTATTCGGGGCATCTGAACTAGTTTTTGAGATCCTGCCGAGGCAAGCCGTATCCGTCTGGCGGACAACAACATCCTGGGGCTTGGATCCGGCAGGGAGCGTGGACCCCCCCTCAACTCGAGACTGTTTGAGGTTTGGGATATGAACGCACTCAGCACCGCGGTTTCGTGGCTGAAGCAGCACTTCGTCACCATCATCACCTGGCCATTTAAGGTCATCGGCAAACTCACCCAATGGGTGTTCATCCTGCTGGGGATCACCATCCTCTTCTACGGCGGAAAAGAGTTTTACGACTACCACCACTTCGCCCACGCCTACGGCTCCGACGCCCCCTGCCCCACCGTATTGGGCGAGCTGGGCCTGGACTCCCTGGACCGCACCGGCGCCGTGCGCTGCATCAATGTGTCAGACCAGCAGGGCACGCTGAAGGTGGGGGAGCGTCGCCATCTGGTGTTGTTCTCCGCCATTGAGCCCCAGCCCGGTGACGATCTGCAGGGCCACGGTTTTGTCACCTTTGTCGCCCTGACCCGACTGGACAGCGGCGAGCTGCAACTGGACGAATTCATCCCCACCGGTTTTGCCCCGCAGTCGGAGCAGACCCTTTGGCCGGACAACCTGGTCTCCTACCACGCCACGGTGCAGCGTCATCTGCCCACCGGGGTCGAGCCCATGGTCACCAAGCTGATGCAGTCCTTCTACCTGCCGATGGAGCTGACCGAGTACGGCGGCCCCTACCTGGACAACGGCAGCGCCA
Source organism: Ferrimonas balearica (assembly GCF_019802085.1). Lineage (GTDB taxonomy): Bacteria > Pseudomonadota > Gammaproteobacteria > Enterobacterales > Shewanellaceae > Ferrimonas > Ferrimonas balearica_B. The sequence continues at coordinate 457,474 of NZ_JAHVHV010000001.1, read as the reverse complement.
TCCTGAACTCGGAATTCATGGCCTCGGCGGCCTTCCGCGCCGCCATCGGCGATGAGAACCAGTCCATCCTGGCGGTGACCGTCTCGGCCATTGAGTACGAGAACGCCAAGCGTTACCGCAACAAGTTTGTGCTGGAGGAGTACGGCTACGACGTGGGGGACGCCACCGCCTTCGTCCATACCGTGGCGGATAAGGTGAACCTCTACACCCCACCCCAGGTGATCGGCCCCATGCCCATCGAATCCCTGACCGCCATCTCCGAGATGAACCGCAAGGTGGGCCAGTAACTCACTCCATCAAGGCCGCCAGATGATGCTTGCGCAGCGGCGTCTGGGTGCACAGCCAGGTGCTCTGGCGGCAGTGGTAGGGGCAGCCCTCGGTGGTCAGTTGAGTCAGTTGCGGCGCACTGGCCAGGTAGTCCGGCAGGTAGGCCAGCCAGCTGCCGGTGCGCACCAGGGCCATCAGCGCCGGCAGGCTGTCCACCCGGGCGCCGATCCGCCGGGCAAAGGCCTCGTCGTGCCAGCCGTCGCTGGACAATCGGCTGCCGGTATCGCCATACAGCGGCTGGCTGGGCACCACAAAGGGGTGGTCCAGCACCCGCTCGATGGGGTGATGACGGCCTTCAGATAGCAGCGGGTGGCCGGGTCCGGCCACAATGACAAACTCGCTGTCCCTCAGTTTTCGCACCTTAAGCCCCGCCACCGGCGGTGGCTCGCCGGTGGTGCACACCAGCGCCAGGTCCACCTGATGACGCAAAAGCTTGGTCAGTCCGGTGTCGTTGTGGGTCTGAAGGCTCATCTCGCCATAGGCCGCCTGCAGCGGGGTCAGCAGCTCCGCCAGATGGTGACCCAGCAGGGTTTCCGGGCCGGAGAGTCTCAGATGAAGCCGCCTTGGCTGACCCAGCTCCCGCTCGATGGTCTGGTGCAACGCCAGCAGCTCTTCGCTGCGGGCCAACAACTGCCGACCGGCGTCGGTGAGCTGCCACTGCCCAGGCTGGCGGTCAAACAGGGCACACTGGTAGTGCTGCTCCACCCGGCGCAGCGCCTTGGACAGGGTGCCCGGCTGCCGGCCCAGCTCCAGCGCCGCCTGACGCAGCCCTGAACGGCTGGCCACCGCCACGAAATCTTTCAAATCCTCCAGGCGCACGATCCCCACCCTTCCCATCAGTTTCCGATAGGGAAACGAATGTAGAAAAACCGTTTCTTTAATTCAAGGCTCGATTCCGTACACTGGCGCCATCCTTATCATCGCCGAACACCAAGATGTCCAAGCTGCGCTTTCGTCCCCTCGCCCTGGCCAACGGCCTTATCCTCAATAACCGTCTGGTGGTGCCGCCCATGGCCTCCCAGACTGCCGACAGCAGCGGCCGGGTCACCGAGCAGACCCTGGCCCACTACCGCCAGCTGGCCCGCTCCGGTGCCGGGTTGGTGATGGTGGAGTACAGCCACGTGGCCCTCACCGGGCGCAGCGAGCCCAACCAGCTCGGTGCCCACGACGAGGCCTGCGTGCCGGGCCTGACTCTGTTGGCCAGCGAGCTGCACCGGGCCGGGGTGGTCACCGGATTGCAGCTGACCCACTGTGGTGGCAAGGCCAGCCAGGACGTCTGCGGCGATCTGATGGGCCCTTCAGGCATCACCGTCCCCGCCTACGACCGCACCCTGGAGGCCCCCCGAGCCATGACCAGCGACGACATCCGCACCTGGCACCGGGATTTTGTCGCCGCCGCCGTACGGGCCGATCAGGCCGGCTTCGATCTGGTGGAGATCCACTGCGCCCACGGCTACGGCATCAACCAGTGGCTCTCGCCGCTGACCAACCAGCGTTCCGACCGCTACGGCGGCAGCCTGCGCAACCGGGCCCGGCTGCTGCTGGAGATCATCGAAGGCATTCGGGTGGCGGCGCCGCGCTTGGGGGTCATAGTACGGATCCCGGGTCAGGACGGTTACCCTGAGGGGCTCAGCCAGGATGACATGCGCACCGTAGCCGGGTGGCTGGTGGAGGCCGGCGTCCTGCTGCTGGACATCTCCTCGGGGATCGGCGGCTGGAACCGCCCCAAAGCGCGCCGGGGGGAGGGCTACCTGGTGGCGGAGTCCCGGGCCCTGTGCGGTCAGCTGGGGGTGCCGGTCATCGGGGTGGGCGGCATCGAAAGCGCCGACTACATGGAAACCGCCCTGGCGGAGCGTTGGCTGGACCTGGCCGCCGTGGGCCGCGCCATCCTCAAAGACCCCGTCGCCTTTCGTGAAGGCCAGATGCAGCCGGGCAATACCGCCCCGACAACGGCCGCCCCGGCAGAGGCCGCGCTGGCCCTCTAAGGCAGGGGCGCCGGGGTGGTGAACACCCAGTCCCGCCCCTTCACCGGGCTGTGGCAGGCCACGCACTCGGTTTCACTGAGCTGATAAGGGGTCTGCGCCTCTCCCACCCAGCGGGCCCAGCGCCAGCCGGTGTCCGCCTGCCCCTCGCCTTTGAACATGAACTCGGCGTGGACGAAGGTGCCCGGGGCCTGGGCACTGGACCAGTCCGCCAGGCTCACCGCCTTCCACACCACCTTGCCCAGCACGCTGCCCTCCGGCCAGGGGTTGGTCTGCCCCGCCCGGATCGCCTCGATGGCGGTGTCGTTGCCCAGGATCACCCGCATGGTGGCGTTGTCGGTACGGTGGGACACCGACACCAGGGCCCAGTCCTGCCACCCCTGGGGGTAGGCCACGCCGTTGGCCGGCTCAGGCAGGCTCGGCGGCGCCGACTCTGAGGCCTCTTGCGCTGGCTCATCGGCGGCCATCGCCGCGGCGCTCAGCAACAGCAGGCTCCCCACTCCCCACACGCCGGCTTGCAATGCTGCCATCTCTACTGCCCTCGGTCATTCTCGGCCCGACTTCAAGGGTAGTTGCCCCCAAGCCCTGGTGAAACTTTCGCCACCCTGGCGGAAATAGCTTGAGGCAGATCAAGTTTTTGCCACTTTTCTTCCGCCCCTGAAACCCATTCATAAGCGCCTTTATCGACGACAAATCGCGAAATTAACAGCACGTTTACATCCATCTACCCCAATGGGAGTAACCGGATTCAAGAAATTTTCTGAACATTATTTAATCACGTGAGTGCAAATGATATTGATTCTTGTTTGGATTCATCTAACATTTGTGCCCAACTTGTTACGTAATCGTTTCGGATAGCTTGGATAAATGACCATGGAACTGAAAAAAACGCTGATCGCCTCCGCAATCCTCTCCGCCATGCTGACGGCTTGTGGGGGCGGCAGTGGCTCGGACTCCGGCTCCAACCCCACCAACAGCGCCCCCACCGACATCACCCTGAGCAGCGCCAGCGTGGATGAGAACAGCGCCGGGGCCACAATCGGTCAACTGAGCGCCACCGACGCCGACAGCGGCGAAAGCTTCACCTTCACCACCAGCGACGAGCGCTTTGTCATCGACGGCACCAGCCTGGCCCTGGCCGAGGGTCTGGCCCTTAACTACGAAACCACCAGCAGCACCCAGGTCTCCGTCACCGTGACCGACAGCGCCAGCAACAGCTACACCAAGCTGCTGACCATCAACGTCAACGACCTGCTGGACACCTACCAGTTCGACAGCCGCTTCAACGACGGCTCCAGCGTCAGCTACAGCGGCCAGACCGCTCGCCACGTGCTGATCGCCGAGCTCAACGCCTACATCGGTGGCCAGCTGCAAAGCGACGTGGAGACCGGCGTGCTGACCAGCAAGGCGGACGTGGTCGCCAAGCTTAAGTCCTTCTACATCATGACCGCCGAAGAGTACGATCTGGTGGCCGACAGCTTCCCGGTGACCTTCATCGACGGCGCCGAGCAAACCGTGCTGCGCACCATCTCCTCCTCCCACAAGGATCTGTCCGGCAAGATCGCCGGTAACGACGCCACCGGTCAGCACAAGCTGTGGAACGACGGCGAGTTCGCCGGTTGGGGCGCCAAGGGCAGCACCACCCCGGAGCAGCTGGTCTACACCTACTTCGACATGCTGGGGGATCACGCCCAGGCCTACATCGATGGCGGCGTGCGCACCGACATCAACGGCGACCCCATCACCAGCATCTACCTCACCGAGGACGGCCGTGACCTCAAGCAGTTAGTGCAGAAGTTCCTGCTGATGGCCGTGGCCTACTCCCAGGGCGTCGACGACTACCTGGACAGCGACCTGGACGGCAAGGGCCTGCTCTCCGACAACGTCACCAACAAGGACGACAAGGGCTACACCACCCTGGAGCACACCTACGACGAGGGCTTCGGTTACTTCGGCGCCGCCCAGGACTACCTGGACTACAGCCTCGAAGAGCTCTCCGGCAAGGGCGGTCGTGACGACTGGCAGGGCCAGCACGACACCAACGGTGACGGCGCCATCGACCTGATGAGCGAGTACAACTTCGGCCAGTCCATCAACGCCGCCAAGCGTGACCTGGGCGCCACCGTGGCCACCGACTTCCGCAGCAGCGCCATCAACGCCTTCCTGGCCGGTCGTCAGATCATCACCGACGCCGAGGGCAACCTCACCGACGCCGAGCTGGCCGCCCTGAAAGACCAGGCCGCCATCGCCGTGGAAGCCTGGGAGATGGCCATCGTCGCCACCGTGGTGCACTACATCAACGACACCCACGCCGACCTGGCGGACCTGGCCGCGGCCAGCGCCGAGTTCAGCTACGCCGACCTGGCCAAGCACTGGTCCGAGATGAAGGGCTTCGCCCTGGGCCTGCAGTTCAACCCCAACGCCGCCCTGACCGACGCGCAGTTTGAGCAACTGCACACCCTGATGGGGGATATGCCGGTCACCAGCGGTGACATCGCCGGCTACCAGGCCGACCTGCTGTCCGCCCGCGCCCTCCTGGCCGAGGCCTATGGCATCCACGCCGACAACGCCGCCAACTGGTAAGGGCCATCGCCCCGGTTGAGAGAACAAAGCTTGGGTCCTTAGGGCCCGGGCTTTTGTCGTCAAAAAGGAATGTGAGCATGAAGAAGAACCTGACCCTCCTGACCACCGCCCTGGCCGTCAGCCTGGCCCTGGCCGGCTGCGGCGAGAGCAGCAGCGCCAGCCCCGGCCCCGATTACAACGGCGGCACCCCGGACAATGGCGGCGGCCAGACCCCGGACAACTTCGACCAGGCCGCCCTGGTGGCCAACCTGGTGGACAACGTCATCACTCCCACCTTCGGCGAGTTCGCCGCCCGCACCGTCAGCCTGAGCGAGGCCGTCTCCGGCTACTGCACTGTGGTTGGCGAGGCTGGCGATGTCAGTGAGTCGCTGGCCGGTGCCCAGGGTGCCTGGCGTGACACCATGGCGGTGTGGCAGCAGGCCGAGGTGATGCAGATTGGGCCGCTCAAGGCCAACGCCAGCCAGCTGCGTAACGCCATCCACTCCTGGCCGGTGGTCAACCGCTGCGCCGTGGATCAGGACGTGGTGCACTTCGAGAACGGCAGCATCAACGGCACCCCTTACGACATCACCCTGCGCACCGAAACCCGCAAGGGCCTGGATGCGCTGGACTACCTGCTGTTCAACCCCAACCTGGACCACAGCTGCAGCGCCACCACCGCGCCCGCCGGCTGGAACGACCGCCCCGAGGCGGAGCGGGCCCTGGCCCGCTGCCAGTTCGCCGTCGAGGTGGCCCGGGATCTGAACAACAACGCCAACACCCTGGTGACCGAGTGGGCCAGCTACGGCCCGCTGCTCAAGGCCGCCGGCCAGCCCGGCAGCGCCTTCGCCGACATCCACGACGCGGTGAACGACCTGTCCGATGCCATGTTCTACATCGACTCGGTGACCAAGGACGGCAAGCTGGACAAACCGCTGCAGCAGTTCGCCGGGGCCTGCAACGGCGCCGATTGCGACGCCCTGCTGGAATCCCCCTACAGCCGTCACTCCATCGACAACATCGAGGCCAACCTGCGGGCCCTGAAGGCGCTGTTCGCCGGCCAGCTGGGGGAGCAGCCCGGTACCGGCTTCGACGACTACCTGATTGAGGTGGGCAGCGAAGAGCTGGCCAACCAGATGGCCGCCGACATCGACACCGCCCTGACCACCAGTGCCGGCTATGAGCAGAGCCTGGCGGCCACCCTGAATGACAACCCGGACCAGGTTCAGCAGACCCACACCGAGGTCAAGGCGATCACCGACGCCATGAAGGTGGACTTCATCAGCGCCCTGGCGCTGGAGCTGCCCTCCACCTCCGCAGGAGACAACGACTGATGCTGCACACCCAAACCACCCTGCTGGCCGCCAGCATCGCCCTGGCCCTCGCCGCCCCGGTCATGGCCGAGGAGGCCGAAGGCGACGAGGCCAAAGTCAGCTACGACGAGACACTGCAGATCATCGGCCGCCGGGACAACCTGCGCACCGAAGCCGGCTCCGCCACCCTGCTGGACGAGATGGAGCTGGAGAAGTTCAAGTACGACGACATCGAGCGGATCCTGGCCATGGTGCCCGGGGTGAACATCCGCTCCGAGGACGGCTACGGCCTGCGCCCCAATATCGGCTTTCGGGGCGTGACTCCGGAGCGGAGTAAGAAGATCACCCTGATGGAGGATGGTGTGCTGATCGCCCCGGCCCCCTACTCCGCCCCCGCCGCCTACTACTTCCCGCTAATGAGCAAGATGACCGCGGTGGAGGTGTTCAAGGGCCCCGCCGCCATCAAGTACGGCCCCTACACAGTGGCCGGCGCACTCAACATGACCACCCGCGCAGTACCGGAGTTTCGCGAGGGGCAGATTGACCTGGCCGGCGGCAGCGACGGCTACTTCAAGGGCCACGGCTACTACGGCGACACCATCGGCAACTTCGGCTTCCTGCTGGACGGTGTGCACATCCAAAGCGACGGCTTCAAGGAGCTGGACGGCGGCGGTGACACCGGCTTTGACAAGAACGAGGTGATGGCCAAGCTGCGCTACAACCTGGACAGCGAACGCTTCTCCCAGGTGTTCGAGCTGAAGATGGTGTACGCCGACGAGGACTCCAACGAGACCTACCTGGGGCTTACCGACGACGACTTCGCCGCCAACCCCAACCGCCGTTACGCCGCCAGTGCCGAAGATGAGATGACCTGGGAGCACACCCAGTTCCAGTTCAACCACTTCATCGCCGGCGACAACTTCGACCTCACCACCCGGGTGTACCGCAACGACTTTGAGCGGGCCTGGCTGAAGCTCAACGGCTTCGACGCCCAGAACAACCCGGCCACCGACCGGGATCTCTCCACCATCCTGCAAAACCCGAACGACGGCATCAACGCCATCTACTACGACGTGCTGACCGGCGCCAAGGACAGCGAGCAGGCCTTCGAGACGCTGATCCTCGGCAACAACGACCGCGAATACTACGCCCAGGGGATCCAGACCGACCTGCGCATCGCCTTCAACGCCTTGAGCCTGAAGCACAACCTGCACGCCGGGGTGCGCTACCACGAGGATGAGATCCAGCGTAACCACACCGAAGACAGCTACCGGATGCAGTCCGGCCGCCTGGTGGCCACCGGCGACGCCACCGTCACCGCCACCCTGAACACCGAGCAGACCGAGGCCTGGTCCGTCTACGTGCAGGACACTCTGGAGTGGGACAAGCTGCAGGTGACTTTGGGGGTACGGGGGGAGTTTCTGGACATGTTCTACCAGAACGACCAGCCCGGCGCCGAGGGGGATTACCTGAGCAAGGAGACCAACGTCTGGCTGCCCGGCGCCAGCGTGTTCTACCACGTCAACGACGACCTGGGCGTGTTCTTCGGCGTGCACGAGGGCTTCGTCCCCACCAGCCCGCAGCAGAACCCGGCCATCGACAACGAAAGCAGCGTCAACTACGAGCTGGGCGGGCGTTACGGCGACGGCAACACCCAGGTGGAGGCGGTGGCCTTCTTCAACGACTTCGACAACCTGAAGGAGAGCTGCACCTTCTCCGCTTCCGCGTCCTGCTCCGACACCGTTGACCAGGAGTACAACGCCGGCGAAGTGGACGTCTACGGCCTGGAATTCAGCGCCAGCCACACCCTGCGGGCCGGTGGCCTCGATTGGCCCCTGTCCCTGGTGTACACCTTCACCGACAGCGAGTTCCAGACCGACTTCGAGTCCGACTTCACCATGTGGGGCAACGTCAGCAAGGGCGATTCCCTGCCCTACCTGCCGGAGCACCAGGCCACCTTGGGCCTCGGCGTGGCGGGCAACCTGTGGGAAGTGAACCTGCTGGTGCGCTACCAGAGCGAGATGCTGGAAGCCTCCGGTGAGGGCGTGACCCTGAGCGGGGTGGAAACCGCCGCCTTCACCACCGTGGATCTGGCCGCCAGTTACGACTTCGGCGACTGGGGCGAGGTGTACGGCAAGGTGGACAACCTGATGGACGAGGCGGAGATCGTCAGCCGCCGTCCCTACGGCGCCCGCCCCAACAAGCCCCAGCAATTTGTGCTGGGTTACAAGCTGGGCTTCTGAGCCCGGCCACACAATAAGGGGCACCCCGGTGCCCCGCTATAACATCGATTGACGGAGACCCCTATGTCGTTTTGGGAAACGCTCACCGACAACGTTCTTAGCCAGAACCTCTGGCAACTGGCCGGCTACCTGACGGACGCCAACAAGCGGATCTACTGGGTCTACCTGCTTGGCGCTTTGGGACTGGCCCTGCCGGTATTCTGGGCCAGCCAGGCACCGAAAACCCTGAAGGGCCTGGCCGGCTTCCTGTTTCCCGCCTCCGTGTACCGCCACCGCTCGGTGCGCCACGACCTGGGGCTGTGGATCGTCAATCGCTTTATCCGGGTGGGCCTGCTGGCCCCGGTGATCCTCACCATGGTGCCCATCGCCCTGGGCACCACCGAGGTGCTGGAGTGGGCTTTCGGCCCCCTCCAGCACCTCGCCCTCTCCGCCACCACGGTGGCGGCCCTCTTTACCCTGATGTTGTTCATCGCGGACGACTTCACCCGCTTCTTCCTCCACTGGCTGCTGCACCGGGTGCCCCTGCTCTGGGACTTCCACAAGGTGCACCACAGCGCCGAGGTGCTGACGCCGATGACCATCTACCGCAGCCACCCGGTGGAGAGCTACCTCTACGCCTGCCGCATGGCCCTGACCCAGGGCCTGGTGGTGGGCCTGGGCTACTACCTGTTCGGCCCCACCCTGACCATGCAGGACATCCTCGGCGCCAACGTCTTTGTCTTTCTGTTCAACCTGATGGGCTCCAACCTGCGCCACAGCCACATCTGGGTCAGTTGGGGGGACACACTGGAGAACTGGTTCATCAGCCCGGCCCAGCACCAGGTGCACCACAGCGAGGAGCGCCGCCACTGGGACACCAACATGGGCTCTGCCCTGGCCATCTGGGACCGCCTGTGGGGCACCCTCATCAAGGCTTCCGAGGCCGGCGAGTTCAAGTTCGGCGCCGGCGGCAAGGTGGAGGGCCACGACACCCTGGCCGGGCTCTACCTCACCCCCTTCAAGGACGCCTTCGCCCGCCTCAAGCCCCGCCGCGTCAGCGCCAAGGCGGAGTAACCCTCAGCGGTACAGCCCCTCGTAACCCGGGATGTGCCGCTCCCAGAAGGGCGGCTCACCCAGGTGGGCTTGCACGCAGCGGATGAACTCCGTCACCAGCGGGGTTTGTTTGCGGTGGGGATAGAGGGCGTAAATGCCGGTTTCCAGGGTGGAGAGGCGGTAGTCGGTCAGCAGCGGAACCAGCTTGGACTCGCTGATGGGCCTGTCCAGGTTGAACAGGTCGATCTGCGCGTATCCCAGCCCCGCCTGCACCGCTTCCATCATCGCCCGCACATCACTCACCTTGAAGTTACCCCGCATCCGGTGGCTGCGCATCGTCTGTGAGTGGGGCTCGGCACCGATCACCAGGTGATCCAGCGTTACCTCCCCATTGGCGTACACCACCGCCGGCAGCGCCAGCAAGGCCTCCGGTGTGCTCGGCATGCCGTGCCGGGCGATAAACCCCTCGGAGGCCACCAAGGCAAAGTTGGTCTTGGCAATTTTGCGGGCGATCAGGCTGGACTCGCTGAGTTTGCCCACCCGAAAGGCCAGATCGAAGCGGTCGGCGATGATGTCGGCGCGCCGGTCTTCCAATGAGAGGGTGATCTGCACCTCGGGATAGCGCTGCATAAAGGCGGTGACCACCGGCTGCAGGTACTGCTGGCCGAGGAACACCGGTGCGGTGATCCTAAGCCGGCCTTTGGGCTCTGACTGGTAGGCATCGGCGATGCTGTGGATCTGCTCCAGGTTCTGCAGCAGCAAGCCGGTTTGGGTGAGGATCTCCTCCCCCGCCGGGGTGAGCGAGAAGGAGCGGGTGGAGCGGTTGAGCAGCTGCACCCCCAGCGCCGTCTCCAGCTTCTTGACCTGCTTGGACAACGCCGAGTTGTCCATCTCATGCAGCGCGGCCGCCTTGGTGAAGGAGCCCTGCTGCACCACGTCGTAGAACAGCTTCAGTTGATGGGTGATGGACATGACGGACTCAAATCGCGGGCGAATGAGCTAACAGTAACGGCTGGGAAGGGATGGGGGAAGGCCCGCTGCGGCGCACCGGAGACCGACGGGCCGGCTGGGACATGAACGAGGGGATAGGGAAGCTTCGGCCTAGGTGCCGATGAAGTGAGACAAATGGGACAACTACGGGCTATCGGGATGGATGGCTACAGTGACCTAAGCCAGCCAAAGAGGCTGCCGATCATCTCGTCGGCTACCTCCACGGGGGCACTTGAGGGCTCAGGCTTAGCTTCGGCGAAGCGGCGGTACGCATGAGGCTTGGCCGCACTGTGAGCTATCGGGCTCTTTGACTCCCGGTTGCGATGGATCTGTTCAAGCTCGCCGCTGTCCAGCCAGATGCCGCCACACCTCGGGCACTCGTCGATCTCAACCGCGGATGTTGGTTCACAATGGCGTCGAATCATCACGATATCCGGGCATCTTGGACAGGCCAGCCGATGGTCAGCGTCCAATAGCAATGTTGAGAACGGGGCCAAATAGTCAGCCAATGCCCTGCCCCGTATCCCATTGGGATCTAAAAACCCTGTTAGACCCCCGGGCAAGAACACCCCGCCACTGTCTAGAGACACCTCAACAGCGATAGCCCCCACTTTGAGGGGCGTTAACGGCAGGCCTGTACGGGGGCATTTCATGGACATAGCGGACTCAAATCCCTGGCGAATGGCATTACAATAACGCCGCAATAACAGGCAGCAAAAGTGAAACTTTTGGTGACAGAGTGATCGAAGTGTGCGGCTATTGATTCGTTCGCCAGCTATATTGTATATTTTTAGTAAATAGAAGCGAGTCGCTGGATACTCTCTTATCATTTATTACGCAATACTCATCTAGATACTCTACATTTTCTTTAGTGAAATTAAGTTTCTCAGAAGCCGTAGCTATTTTCTTGAAATGATGATCATAGAATGCAAACTCCACCATATATGTTCCAGGAGTCAAGTGGAAGTCATTTTCAGTTCTAAAGCTAATGTTTTCACCGGCAGCAGAATAGCCCTCTAAAATAATAGTTGTCGGATGGCTTTTGAAAGACCGATGAGGTTTAAAAACCTCACCAGACCTCCCAATATTTTCAAATTCATAGAACTGTCTCCAAGTTAGCTTGGAAGATTGATTTGAGTTTTCTATATTGTATATCTGTCCCTTGACGCTCAACACTGAGGTCAATCTTGCACCCTCATTGTACATTGTTAAAGGAACTCCCATTATCAGCTCCCCTTTTTGCCCATAATTTACGTATTTATGATCTCCTATTATCACATTTAAAGATGCCTTTTTTAGTTTTTGGAAATATATATTTGTGTAGAATGTCCCTAAGGACAAAAGCAATGCCAGTATTGAAACCAATAGTTTCCAATCTAAGTTTATTAATTGCTCAGAGATTACTTCTTTCATTTACTGTTCTCTCGTTTTCTCGTATTAGCTAACGCCTGAAGAAGGGACTGCTATTTAAGCAGTCCAACTTACTTCACCTGTTATGCGTTTCGCTCGTATATTTCATGCGCAAAACGGACCATTTCCATAGGGCTATAATTAGGATTTATACAATGGAGAAATCGAATATAATTAATAACTTCGTCTGTATATATATCTCTATTTATCACATAGTCATTTTCTAGTGCTTCTTCGATCTTTTCAGGGAGTTCGAAGTGCTTCGTACGATCATAGTATTCAATACGCAACTCTGTATCTGTCATATCCACAAGTGAAAAATTTTCCATATAGCCTTGAATTTGATTGGAGCATAACACCCAATTAAGGTTCAAATAATCATCTTGGCTAAACCCTTAAGAGAAGTGACAAAATCAAGGATATTTAAACTCGGCTTTAATCACTTGTCATCAGTATTTTCTGGAGCTTCAATTGGTTGAGGCTTAAACCTTTCGTATATATCCTTCTTCAGGTCTTCTGGAACATGAGAAATGCTTTTTTCACTACTTGTATCCTTTACCCACCCATTTGCTTCAAGAACGCAATTAAAGCAAAACCAATATGCAGCAACAAATAACCAATCACCTTTAAGAATCGATGATAAACCAGAAAAAAATATGAATATCAATAAAGCCCTAACTAGCCAGCGACTTGCATGAAGAAAGGCTACTACAGAACCAAAAGTTGAAAGCTGCACATTGGAAGTATTGATATATTCTTTATGCAGAGTGCGTTTGATAACATCAATTTTTGAATGCTCCTCAAACAATATTTTTCCACTACTTTTAGCTTTGTTAAATACGACTCTAAATAGCCAAGACGAAAACAAAAACACGGCTGAGCCAATTAAACTTTGAGTAAATGACGAATACCCATTTATGATTTCTAAAATTGAACTCAAACTGAACTCCTTTTCATGTACTGCTAACGCCCCGCTCAGCGGAAGCAGTTTGGTTGGCTAAATTCTGCGAGGCACGAGCAGTAGCCAACCGAACGATTGCGATCCGCCTGTAGCGCCTTGTTATGTGGCGAGTACATCTAGAGCACCAATGCACTCTTCATAAGTCGAAATGACCCACTCCCGAGGCAAGTTCACTGCAAACCCCTCCCCCTCAGCCAGTTGCCCCTTTAGAATCAAGCTTTCCCCAATGAACTCCGCCCTGCAAGATACATCATCAGTTGTTGGCCCATGGTTGAGAAAACTGCACTCTTCGTCAATCACACCAGATTTCAAATTCTTTACCTCTCGCTTGAGAGAGTGAATAAACCCTGGTAGATACGCGACGTTATCACTGTACGTAATCAGCATCCCTCCTATCCAGATATCCACTTCACATAGTGACTCTGAAGGCTGATGGTCAATTTCAAAACTGAGCTCTTTTCGGTTACCGTATTTCATATCTACCAAGCAACATAACAGTATATTAATCGGATTTCTTAATAACCTTCCGCCCACACCCTATTGAACTCGCCCCCAACGGCCTGACTTAAAGGCCTTTCTCGCCGTTAACCCCTGCCAGGTCATGCGCGAAAGTGCGCCAGCGGGGCGAAAGCCAGCCAGCATTGCTAGCACTCACTTACCTTTAAGCAATTGAATTAAAATGGTTTGATGTTGGTTGGGTCGCATCCATTAGGCGCAATAAACCGCAGGGATCGGTGGCGTGGTGCCGATGCCCGAGTCCCTGGGCCATAAGATGAGGAGGGGGCCGGTGCGCCCTTGGCGCCCCGCCGGAGGAGGAGGAATCCGTCCCTGCCATCCTCAAACCATCACGGGCGTCCTGCCCGGCTGATGGCTGATAAATCACGACTTTTCTGCAACTTACGCCTTTGGCTCATGTGTGACAAGGGCCGGGAGCGGCCCGGGGTTCAGGCCATGCGCAGCAGTTGTCGTCCCAGCCAGCTGGTCTCGTCGTTAAGATCCAACACCACGTCGAAATGGTTGCGTCCGGACACCTCGGCACAGGTGACGGGCACCCCCTGCTCCTCCAGCAAAACCAGGTAATCCAGGCTCTGACGTTTGAACTCGGCGGTTTCGTTGTCGCCATAGGCCAGCACCACGGTGCAGGGATGGGGCTGGGTGCCGTTGAGGGGGCTCAGTTGGCTGATCTCCCGCTCACTCAGCTTCAGGGGCTCGTCGATGTAGGTCAGCGGCAGCGGGGCCAGCTCAAACACGCCGGAGACGGCGATGATCCCCTTGATGACGTTCTGCGGCACCTGGTATCGGGCCCAGTCGGTATAGAGCATCATGGCCACCAGGTGGCCGCCGGCGGAGCTGCCGGAGAGGGTGACGCGGCTGGGGTCCAGGCCGTAGTCGGGGCCGTGTTGGTAGAGCCAGGCGATGGCCTGGCGGCACTCTTCGACGATGTCGCTCAGCGACGCCTCGGGGGCCAGGGTGTACCCCAGCACCCCCAGGGCGATGCCGTGCTCGTTCAGCATGGGGGCGGCAAAGGCGCTGTCGCGCTTGTCCAGCTGCTGCCAGTAACCGCCGTGGATGTAGAGGTGCAGCGGCGCGCCTTCGGCCGGGCCCTCGGGCACCATAAGATCCAGCTTCTGGGCCGGCTTCTCGCCGTAGGGGCAGTCCCAGTGGCAGTGCACCGCCGGGTTCGCCTCGGCCTGACTGCGCGCGCCCTCACTGAGGGTCGCGTAGCGGTCCAGGTAATAGCCGATGTCTTCGATGCAGGAGCTGGGGGAGTACTCCCGCTCCAGCTCCGCCTTGGTAAAGCCCCGATAGCCTTGGCTCATCCTAAGCCTCCCTGCTGTTGTGTGTTCATCGCCCGAGCCCCGCCCGGTCAGTCCTTGAAGGGGTTGTCGCCCCATTGGGCCCGGGCCAGGCTCAGCATGACGTCCATCACCGCTTCGCTGTCCCACCGGGTTTCAATCTGCTCTATGGCCATCACGCTGTCCATCAGTGCGGCCTGCTCCTCCCCCACCCGCAGTGCCACCGAGTAGGGGATGTCGGGCCGGAAGGTCACCATGGTGTAGAGCGGCACCCACAGCTCCGGGTGGCGTTGGCTGAACTTGGCCTCGATCCGCTTGCGCAGCAGGAAATCGGCCTTGCCGGTGAGGCTGCTCATCTCCTGGTAGTTGCGCTTGGCCAGGGTGGCGATGGCCGCCACGTCCGCTTTGCGGGTCTGCTCGAAGGCGGGGAAGATGGCCTGCCAGTCGCCGTCGTACTGGCCAATCAGCTCATCCAGCACCCGGCAGTCCTCGAACCCGGCGTTCATCCCTTGGCCGTAGAAGGGCACGATGGCGTGACAGGCATCGCCAATCAGCCCCACCTTGGCGTTCTGGCTCCAGGGCCAGACGTCCACCAGCGCCAGCGGGCTGGGCTTGCGCGCCATAAAGTGGGCCACCGGGGTGTCCAACACGTCCACCACATCGGGGAACTGCTCGGCAAAGAAGGCCCCCACCTTGGCCTCACTGTCCAGGGCCAGGAAGTCGTCGTGGTCCATAAACAGGGTGCAGGTGAAGGAGCCGTCGGTGTTGGGCAGGGCAATCAGCATTAAGTTGTCCCGCGGCCAGATGTGCAGCGCCTCCACGGTGTCCAGCTTGTGGCTGCCGTCGGCGTTGGCGCTGATGTTCAGCTCGATGTAGGCCACGTCCATGGTTTCCAGGGCGTAGCTCATCCGCGGCCGCTCCTGCATCAGGCGCCGCACCTTGGAGTTGGCCCCGTCGGCGCCGAACAGGTAGTCCGGGGTGACGGTGGCCTGGCCGCTGGGGGTGGCAAAGCGGGCGGTGGCGCTGTCGAAGTCCACGTCGATCAGCCGGTGCTGGAAGTGGAGGTGAACGTTGTCCTCCCGCTCCGCCAGGGAGATCAGCGCCTGGTTGATGCCGGCCCGGGAGACGGAGTAGATCGCCTGGCCCGGCGCGCCGTAGGGCTGGTGGGTCAGGCTGCCGTCCACCGCGTGCATCACCCGCTGGTGCATGGGGATCGCCTCGGCGCGGATGGCCTGTGCCAGCCCCACCCGCTCCAGCGCCAACCAGCCGCGCTCGGACAGCGCCAGGTTGATGGAGCGCCCCTCGTAGAGGTTGGTGGTGCGCGAGTCCGGGCGCCCCTCGTAGAGGCTCACCTGGTAGCCGCGCTTGGCCAGCACCACCGCCAGCAGGGCCCCCACGGGGCCGGCGCCGGCGATGGCGATGTGGGTCTGTTCTGGGGTGTTCATCGCGCCTCCCAGCCTTCCAGCAGTTGATGGAGCACCTCACCGAAGCGGTACACGTCTTCGAAGGCGTTGTAGAGCGGTACCGGCGCCAGGCGCACCACGTCCGGCTCGCGGAAGTCGGCGATCACCCCGGCCTCGGTCAGCGCCTCGAAGAAGCGCTTGTCGGTGCCAATAAGCTTGACCGACAGCTGACAGCCGCGCCGGGCCGGGTCCCGCGGAGTGATGATCTCCAGACTCACGCCGGGGAAGCGGCCCACCACGTCGTTGAACACGTGCTCCAAAAAGCCGGTGAGCAGCAGGCTCTTCTCCCGCAGATGGGCGATCCCCACCTCGTCGAAGATCGCCAGCGAGGCCTTGAGTGCCGCCATCCCCAGCACCGGGGCGTTGGAGAGCTGCCAGCCCTCGGCCCCCGGGATGGGCGTAAAGCCGGACTCCATCTTGAAGCGGTTGGCCTTGTCGTGGCCCCACCAGCCACCGAAGCGGAAGGTGTCGGGGTCAAGGCCGTGGCGCTCGTGGATAAAGACGCCGCCGACGTTGCCCGCGCTGGCGTTCAGGTACTTGTAGGTGCACCAGGCGGCGAAATCGACCTCCCAGTCGTGCAGGGCCAGGGGCAGGTTGCCCACGGCGTGAGCCAGGTCGAACCCCGCCAGGGCCCCCACGGCGTGGGCCGCACGGGTCAGCCCCGCCAGGTCAAAGAACTGGCCGGTGAAGTAGTTGACGCCACCGAAGAACACCAGCGCCAGCTCATCGCCGTGCTCGGCGATGGCGGCCACGATATCCTCCTCACGCAGGCAGTGCTCACCCTCGCGGGGGAACACCTCGATGATCGCCTCCTCGGGCGTGAAGCCGTGGAACTGCACCTGGGTTTCCAGCAGGTAGCGGTCGGAGGGGAACGCCTTGCCCTCGCAGAGGATCTTGAAGCGCTGGGCACTGGGTTGGTAGAAGGAGACAAACAGCAGGTGGAGGTTGGTGGTGAGGCTGTTCATGCACACCACTTCGTGCTCCTCGGCCCCCACCAGACGGGCGGAGGCCGGGGTCAGCAGCTCGTGGTAGCTGTACCAGGGGTTTTTCGAGTGGAAGTGGCCTTCCACCCCCCAGTTGGCCCACTCCTCCAGCTCGAGGCCGACGTGGTCCTTAACGCTTTTGGGCTGCAAACCGAGCGAATTGCCGGTGAAATAGAGCACCGACTGACCATTGATGACCGGGTGATGGAATTGCTCGCGGTAGCGGGCCAGCGGGTCCTGTCGGTCCAGGGCCTGGGCGAAGGCCAGGGTATTTTGGTAGTCCATTCAGTCCTCCTTGACCGTAAAGCCGCAGCCGCCGAGGCCGGCCACCTCCACCGCCACGCTCTGACCCGGGGCCAGGGCCACCGCCGCGGTGGCGGCACCGGCCAGCAGGATGTCCCCCGGCTGCAGGGTTTCGCCGTACTCGGCCAGGCAGCGGGCCGCCTCGATGACGGAGTTGAGGGGGTGGTCCAGGATGGCGCTGCTGCTGCCTTCGGCCACCGGCACCCCGTCCACCGTCATCACCATCTTAAGATCCGACAGGTCGCGGGTTTTCTCCCGGCGCGGGCCCAGCACGTAGCCGGTGCTGGAGCAGTTGTCCGCCACCACGTCGATGTGGGAGAACTTGAAGTTGCGGTAGCGGGAGTCGATCACCTCCAGTGCCGGCATCACCGCCTCGATGGCGTCCAGGGCCTGCTCGGCGGTGATCTCGCCGCTCAAGGGCTTGCCGATGACAAAGGCGATCTCCGGCTCCACCCGGGGGTGAACATAGTGGGCCAGGTCGATGGCGCCGCCGTCGTCGATGATCATGGCGTCGGTCAGCCGGCCCCAGATGAGATCGGAGACCCCCATCTGCTCCTGCTTGGCCTTGCTGGTGAACCCCAGCTTGAAGCCGGTGCGCCGCTCGCCTCGGTGGTAACGGCAGGCGATGGAGCGCTTCTGAATGTCGTAGGCGTCGGCCAGGCTGATGGGCGCCTGCTCGGTCAATTGGGTGACGCTCTGGGCGTCCTTGGCGGCGTCATCCAGCACCGCGGCGTATTGGTCCAGCATCATCTTCTCGTGTTTGTTGTGGTTGTGGCTCATGGACGGTCTCGCTCTACGGCTTGGCTTAGCGGAGGTTGAAAAATTCCCGGGCGTTGTCGACAAACAATCGGCGCTTGCTCTGCTCACCGAGTCCTTCGGTGTTGCGAATGAGCGCTCCCATGGTCTGTTCCCCCAGGGGGAAGGGGTAGTCGGTGCCGAACATCACCCGCTGGTCCCCCATCTTGTCCACCAGCAGGCGCAGGGCGCCGTCGTCGAACACGGCGGAGTCGAGGTAGAAGCGGTCCAGGTAGTGGCTCGGCGGGTGCTCGGAGCGGCCCCGGGCGATGTCCCTGTGGTGCCATGCGTTGTCCAGCCGGCCCAGCAGGAAGACAAAACTGCCGCCGCCGTGGGCGAAGGCGATCTTGAGTTTGGGGCTTAAGCGGTCGAAGCCGCCACCGAGGATCAGCGAGACGATGGAGAGCTGGGTCTCGGCGGGCATCCCCACGGTCCAGCCCATCATGTAGTTGGCGGTGCGATCGGCGCCGATCATGTCCCAGGGGTGGACAAACACCGGAATCTCCTCGTCGGCGCAGTGCTGCAGGAAGGTCAATGTGGCGGTATCGTCCATGCCGCGGCCGTTGACGTGGCTGCCGATCTGCACCCCCACGTGGCCAATGGCCTTGGCCCGGCTGGCCTCGGCGCAGGCGGCGTCGATGTCCTGCAGGGGCACCTGGGCCATGGCGAACAGGCGGCCCTTGCCCTGGGCGCAGATCTCCATGGCGGCGTCGTTGAACAGCTTGGCCAGGTACTCGGCCTGCGCCGCCGGGCGGTCGTAGCCGAACAGCACCGGGGTGGCGGAGAGGATCTGGCCGCACAGGCCGTCCCGGTCCATCTCCGCCAGACGGGTGTCCGGGTCCCAGCAGGCCTGGTAGATGGGGCGGAAGGGGCTGTTGCCCTTCATCACCATGGCGGTGCCATCGCCGTTGTGTTTGAGCCAGGGCCAGTCGTCGCCGCCGAAGCGGGCCTGGAGATCTTCCCACTGCTTGGGGAAAAAGTGGCTGTGGATGTCGAGCACCTGCATCAGTTGGCCTCCCCCGGCTCCGGCAGCGTCACCCAGCCCTTAGGCGGCGCCTTGCCCGGGTGCAGTACCCCGCAGTTCGGGCAGGTTCGGGCGGCCTCATCCTGGTAGAAGGCCTGGTAGAGGGGCGGCAGGTCATCGACGATGGACTTGAGCTGCACCTCCACCCGGTGCACCAGGGCGCCGCAGTCGAAGCAGTACCATTCGAACCCGTCCAGTTCCCCCAGCTGGCGCTTGGGCTCGATCACCAGGCCGACGCTGCCGGCCATGGGGCGCTGGGGCGAGTGGCGCACGTGCTTGGGCAGGAAGAAGATCTCCCCCTCGCGGATGGGCACGTCCCGCACCTGGCCCTCCTCGATCACCTTGAGCACCATGTCCCCCTCCAGTTGGTAGAAGAACTCCTCCACCGGATCGTCGTGGAAGTCGGTGCGCTCGTTGGGGCCGCCGACGACGGTGACCATCATGTCGGTGTCTTCCCAGATCTGCTTGTTGCCCACCGGCGGCTTGAGCAGATGTCGGTGCGCCTCAATCCAGGCCTGGAAGTTAAAGGCTTTGAGTCGGCTCATCCCTGGGCCTCCTTGGCGTCGCGGGGCAGGGGCTTGTAGGCCACCGCCTTCATCTCGATCAGCAGGTGCGGATGGGGCAGCTGGTGCACCGCCACCGTGGTTCGGGTGGGGCCCTCTTCGTCGAAGTTCGCCGCATAAACGGCGTTGTAGCCGCCAAAATCGTTCATGTTCACCAAAAAGCTGGTGATCTCCACCAGATCCGACAGCCGGCAGTCCACCGAGGCGAGGATGTCGCTTAAGTTGTCGATCACCGCCTGGGTCTGGGCGCGGATGTCCAGCGCCGTGGTGCCCATCTCGTCCACCTCGACGCCGACGAAGCTGTTGTCCGACCGGCGGGAGCTGGTGCCGCTGATGTAGATGAAGTCCCCTGCCCGTTTCACGTGGGGGAAGCGCCCCCGGGGCTTGGCCTTGTGCGCGAGTACCTTGGATTCCATGTCGGTCCCTCTTGTTAATCCAGTGCGATGCATACGGTGCTGGGCTCTCGGTAGAACCCCAGGGAGTGCAGGCCCCCCTCGCGGCCGATGCCGGAGAGCTTGACGCCGCCGAAGGGGGTGTTGAGATCCCGCAGGTACCAGGTGTTGACCCACACCAGGCCCGCCTCGATGCGCGGCGCCACCCGGTGGGCCCGGGTCAGGCTCTCGGTCCAGATCGCCGCCGCCAGGCCGTAGTCGGAGTCGTTGGCCCGGGCGATCACCTCCGCCTCGTCGTCGAACGGCGCCACGTGGCACAACGGGCCGAAGATCTCCTCCCGGTTGACCGGGTGGTCGTCCGCCAGGCCGGTGATCACCGTCGGCAGGACAAAGGCGCCCTGGTCCCGGTCGTCGCCAAACTGGGGCACCTCGCCGCCGGTGACAAAGGTGGCGCCATCGGCCCGGGCCCGCTCCAGGTAACCCAGCACCTTGTCCCGGTGTTGCCGGGAGATGAGCGGCCCCATCACGGTGTCAGTATCCTCCGGGCGGCCCACCACGTAGCCCTTGGCCGCCTCGGCCAGGCCGGCGACAAAGCGCTCGTACAGGCTGCGGTGAACGTAGACCCGCTCGGTGCACAGGCACACCTGGCCACAGTTGGTGAAGGCGGCGCGGGCCACCCCGGCGATCGCCTTGTCCAGATCCGCGTCTTCGAACACCACGGCGGCGTTTTTGCCCCCCAGTTCGAAGGAGACCGGCTTCACCCCGTCGGCCACCGCCTTCATGATGGCGCCGCCGGTTTTCGACTCGCCGGTAAAGGTGACGGCGTCGACGCCGGGATGCTCGGTGAGCCACTGGCCCACGCAATCGGGGCCAAAGCCGTGCACCAGGTTGAACACCCCCGGCGGGAAGCCCACCTCGTCGATGCACTCGGCCAGCAGCGCCATGGAGCCCGGGGTCTCCTCCGAGGGCTTGACCACCACGGTGTTGCCGCAGATAAGGGCCGGGGCGATCTTCCAGGTAGCCAGCAGCAGAGGCAGGTTCCAGGGGGCGATCACCGCCACCACGCCCAGGGGCTTGTCGACGGTGTAGTGCAGCGCCTTCTGGCCAGTGGGGGTGGTGGTGTGCCAGGCCTCGCTGGGCACGTTCTTGATGAGATCGGCGAAGAAGCGGAAATTGGCGGTGCCCCGGGGGATGTCGATGGTGCGCACCTGGGGCATGGACTTGCCGGTATCGGCGATCTCGGCGGCGACAAACTCCGCCTCCCGCTCGGCCATGCGATCCGCCAGCTTGTGCAGCAGCGCCGCGCGCTGGGCGGGGCTCAGGCTGCCCCAGGGGCCGGACAGGGCGCGCCGGGCGGCGCCCACCGCCTCGTCCACCTGGTCTTGGCTGGCGCGGGCCACCCGGGCCACCAACTCGCCATTGACCGGGCTGAGGTCATCAAACCACTGGTCGCTCTCCCTGAATTGGCCGTCGATGTAGGCCAGATAGCGTCGGTTCATACTCTGTCTCAATGTCACGGAATCTATTGAGTGTATGCCCTCCTTTGATATAAAAATAATCAATTGAAATTTCGGTTTTGATAAATCGGATGGATTGAATGAACCTCGATCTCAAGCACCTGGAGATGATCCACACCCTGGCCCACAGCGACACCGTCAAGGCCGCCGCCGACAAGCTGTTCATCAGCCAGCCGGCGCTGTCGAGCCGAATCAAGGAGGCGGAGCGACGCCTGGGCACCCCGCTCTTCGTCCGCCACGGGCGCAAGCTGGTGATGAGCAGCGCCGGCAAGCGCCTGCTGCACAGCGCCGAGCGGGTGCTCAAGGAGCTGGAGCGGGTGGAGTACGACATCGGCCTGCTCAGCGAGGGGGGCCAGCAGGTGGTGCGCCTGGGGCTGCCCTACCTGGCCCCGCGCCACTGGCTGGCGGACATCTACCAGCGGATGGCCACCGACTGCCCGCAGCTGGCCCTGGAGGTGGTGCCGGTGCGCCAGGAGCCGCTGCAGGCCCTGCGCCAGGGGGAGGTGGACATCGCCCTGACGGTGCGTGCCCAGCCCCGGGAAAGCGACGGCGGCCTCTGTCACCAGGGGCTGTTTGCTGACCAACTGATGGCGGTGGTGCCCGCCGACCACCCCCTGGCCCACAAGCCGGCCCTGGTGCCGGAAGATTTCACCGCCCTGCCCTACATCACCAACGCCGCCATCCCGGAGCGGGACCGGGAGCACGCCCTCTATTTCCTGCCCAACCAGTGCGCCCCCAAACGGGTGCTCCAGGTGGGCTACCTGGACGTCATCCTGGAGATGGTGGCCCAGGGGATGGGGGTCTCCATCCTCTCCCACTGGCTGCTGGCCAGCCGGCCGGACCCGCGCCTGGCGGTGCGGCCCTTAAGTCCGGCGCCCCGGGCCCTGCACTGGGACCTCTGGCACCAGGACCAGCCCGGGATCGCCCCCTGCGCCGCCCTGCTGGCCGAACGGCTGTCGGAATAAGCGGCACCGGGCCGCCGGGGCTGGTATACTCCCGCCGGCATTCACATTGAGGACCTCCCATGGCCGACGCGCTTACCCAAGATCAGACCAACGCCTTCTACAGCCTGGACAGCCAGGGCCGTTACGACCACCTGGTGGAGGCCGCCAAGGCAAGCGGCGAACTGTACACCCTGGCCGACGAACAGGGCTGCGTGCTGATCAACACCGGCAAGGAGCAGTGCCTGCTGGTGTGGCACCACCCCAGCCTGGTGGAGAACTGGCTTAAGGACGACTACGCCAACTGTCACGCCATGGCCATTCCGCTGGCGGACTTTGTCGAGAAGTGGGCCCCGGGCATGGCCAAGGACGGTTTCGAAGTGGGCGTGGCCCCGAGCCTGGCCGGCGAGGCCATCGTGGTCAGCGCCGAGGAGCTGGCCGCCGATCTGGCCTGAGCCCCCTGCCACAGACACAAAAAAACGGCCCCGATTGGGGCCGTTTGTCGTTGCGGGCTGGGATCAGCCCAGAGGGATGATGCCGTCGACCTTGATCACCAGCGAGCAGGAACCCACGGTGGTCCAGTCCACCGCTTTCGGATCGATGGCGCCGGCGCTGCCGCCGTACACCGGGTTACCGAAGTCCCAGTAGGCGTTGGCCAGCAGGGTCTTCTCCAGATCCACGGTGCCGAGGATCCGCGCCCCGCGGTTGCGGGCGTCGTCGTTGGGCCCCACCTTGAGGGAGTTCATCGGCTCGTACTCGTAGTAGTTCAGACGCACGTCGCCGTTCATCACCGCGTTGTAGCAGGTGTTGTTGTGGTTGATGGACATGGAGGCGAAGTAGCTGTCCCCCTCCTTGCGCAGACCATAGCCAAACACCGCCACGTTGGGCACCTGGTGCTCCTCGCCGGTCAACTCGTCGGTGTACTTGCTGACGGTGACCACGGTCTTGGTGCCGATCTGGTTGCCAAACTGGTTCAGCACGTACTCCTGACCATCGTCGGGGAACATCGCCAGGACGCTCTCCCGCCCTTCCAGCTGACAGGCCGCCGTCAGGGTGGTGACCCCCTCTTCGCCCTCCTCCTTGTCCGCCAGCGCCCACTCGGCGTTGTACACCTTGCCGTTGATCCGCTCGGCCAGGTAGTCGGCGTTCAGGTAGGAGCCGCTGCCGTAGTAGGAGGGGCCGGAGGCGCCGGTCTTGCCGTCCACCACGCTGCCGCCGAAGGTGGGCTGGTCGAAGGTGGGATCCGTGGGGTCCATGGGCTCGCTCGGGCCGCCGGGATCGTAATCGGTGTGAGCCAGCAGGTAGGCATCGCCGTAGTGGGAGTCCGGTTCGTCGGTGGCGTGGCAGGTGTCACAGCTGGTCTCGGCGTTACCGAACGCGCCATGGGGGGCCGGAGCGCCCACCTTGCCGCTGTTATCTTCGCCCTCGTAACCGTGACAGCTGGCGCAGCTGCCCGGCGTCGGATCCAGGATCTGGCTGCTCATGGCCCGCACCAGGGCCACGCTGGCGGCTTCCGCCGGTGCGTTGGGATCGACGTAATCAAAGGCCACGCCAATCTCGGCGCACTGCTCCGGGAAGCGGCTGATGTAGCTCTCTGCCTTGGTTTGCAGCGCGGCGTTGTCCGACTCCAAAGCGCTCTTGTCGGACTCCAGCTGAGCGTTTTGCGCCGTCAGCTGGTCGATCAGCTCCTGTTGGGCCGGGTCCTGGACGTATTCGGTGTCGTCGGAACAGCCGGTGACGGCCAATACCGAAGCACACACAACACTCATCACGAAGACTTTTTTCATTGTGGTATTTCCCTGCAAGGTCAATAAATTCAAGGCGAGCGAATCCCTCGGTCATTACCGATGACATTCAATGTCCCTGAACAATTAAATGGTATGGATGAGTAAAAGCGTTACTCAATATACCGGTGAAAGGCCGAGCTATAGTGTATTTTTACTCGACCAAAATTGTCCTCTAATAACATCAGAGGAATCTTTTCTTTTTCGGCCAGGGCGAGGGAGGCTTTCACCCCCATCACCATAAAGGCGGTAGCCAGGCCATCGGCGGTCATGCAACTGGGGGCGATGACGGTGGCGGAGATCACCCGCTGCTGCACCGCCATGCCAGTGGCCGGATCCACGATGTGGGAGTAGCGGGTGCCCAGCTGTTCGAAGTAGTTGCGGTAATCCCCGGAGGTGGCCAGGGCGTTGTCCCCGGGGCGCACTATGGTCACCTGCCCCTGGCTGTAGGCGTAGGGCTTGTCCACCCCTACCCGCCAGGGCTGATCCGCCTGACGCTCGCCCCGGACCCGCAGCTCGCCGCCGATGTCCACCAGGTAATCCCGGATCCCATGGGCCTCCAGCACCGCCGCCACCTGGTCCACCCCGTAGCCCTTGGCGATGGCGGAGAGATCCACCCGAGTGCGGGCATCGCGCTTGACCAGGCCGGCGTCGGTCAGCGCCAGCTGGTCCAGCCCGGTGTAGGCCAGGGTGTCCCGCACTTCGGTGGCGCTGGGCACCTGCCGGACCTCACCCTCGGCGCCAAAGCCCCACAGGGCCACCAGGGGGCCCACGGTGACGTCCAGGGCGCCATCGCTCAGACGCCCCAGGCGCAGCGCTTCGGTGACCACGGTGCCCAGGTGGCCATCGAGGGCCTTGGGCTGGTGTGCCGGGCCGCGATTGAAGTGGCTGAGCTCGGAGTCGCTCTGCCAGGTAGAGAGGGCGGCGTTGAGCTCCACCAGGCGCGCTTCGATATCCCGGTGCAGGGCAAACATCTGCTCGGCGCTGAGGGCCGGGCCCTGCCACTGAAGTTGGTAATCGTTGCCCATGGTGTGGCCGGTCAAACGGTGATGTTTGGCCTGGACCGGAGAGATAACGGAAAGAAAGATCAGCAGAACAGAGCACAGGGGAAGAATGCAGATATGGGACCGTAATGGGTTAAACACCATAAATCGAACCGGGCTCGTTGCGTTGTTATTTGATCGGGAATGTATCAATAACAAAGTCAAAAAGAACGGGATCCCTTTCACATTTCCTTAATTCCCATTAACGAATCTCGAAACATCATTCAATCTTCGAAATTAAACTGAAGCTTTATGTTTTTATTTAAAATTTGAGGTCGGACCAGATCACGAATGCACTTTTTTCGAATTCATCCGACTTGAAGTCCATAAAAAAGCCCCGCTCATTGGCGGGGCTTTTTATTGATTATCGTTCCCAGTAGCTCTCTTCGAGGCTGTCCTCCCGCTCCGGCAGGGCGCGGGAGAGGCGGGGGCTGTGCTGAATCAGCACCTCGTAGCTCACCCGGTTGGCGTACTTGCAGATCTGGGCGAAGGAGGAGTAGCTGAGCGCCTCAAACTGATGCTTATCGGATTGGGGCACATTGAGCTTGTGATAGCGGTTGGCCGCCATGTCGTGCAGCAACGCCGCCAGGGCGCCATCCCCGGCGCCGTTGGTGTTCAGGATCTGCATCGGCCCGCCCAGGTAGGGGGCGATGTGGGAGTAGACCTTAACCGGGGTGGCGCAGTCCGCCTTGCGCATCGGCCGGGAAAACTCGTCCCGATTGAACCCGGGAATGGCGCCGTCGCGCACCGGGTGCTCCGTGGCCCGCAGATGGGCCTTATCGCAGTAGCCGGCGGTGTAGAGGCCCTCGGGCCCGGCGGTGCAGAGCACCAGATCGCACCACTGAAGGGCCGCCTCGCAGGCTTTAAGAGGGTCACGATAACCGGTCAGGGCTTCGGCCTCCTCCTCGTTCATCGCCAGCACGGTGACGTGCTCGGCGATAAAGTCGCGCCAGAACTGGGGGTCCTGCTCAATCAGGAAGCGGGTGCCCAGAGTCAGCACCACCGGCACCTTGTGGGCCTTGGCTTCGGCCATCGCCTTAAGGGCGGCCTGGTCGATGTTGTCGCCCTCGGCGGAGCGCATCAGGTAGGAGGCAAACACCAGCGCCCCGGCCTCGCGCACCAGCTCCGGACGGATGGCGCTGGGCTCCAGCTTGTCCATGGCGCCCTTGGAGATGGCGAAGCTGCGCTCGCCGCAGGGGGTGATCAGGGTGAAGCAGCGGCCGATGGGGCCCTCCACCGGCTGCAGGTAGCCCACGTCCACCTTGGAGGAGGTGTGGCTCAGGTACTTGTAGGCGTAGGAGCCGATCTCAATCTGCCGCTCCATCACCGCGAACAACACCGCCCGCTCGTTGGAGAGGGTGGCGAAGTTGTGCAGGGTGTTGCCGATGGTGCCCCCGGCGTGCTCTTCGACGATCAACCCCTGGGTCTTGAGCTCCCGGTAGAGGGCGTGGGCGGCGTCATCGTCGATCAGCACCGAGTTGCCCTTCACCAGGCCGTGGCGCTGGATGAGCCCATCGTCCACCCGGGCCTCGATGTCCACCAGGGTCTGGGCGATGCCGCAGATGTGGGTGTGCTGGGGCTGGATCTGTTGATCCAGGGGCCGGGGGTCCTGGCTGTCCACCGGGAAGTAATGCTTGTGTTTGCGTTGACCGGGAAATTTCATCTCAGAGTCCGCTGATCGCCGGCCGTCGTCACCGGGCAACCCGGCCGCGACGGCCCACCGCCCCAGGAGGGGCCAAAAAACAGGCGGGCGAGTCTACCACCGTGGCGGAAGCTTTGCCACCAGGCCCGCCCGCCCCGTGCCCTGGCCCCACAAGAAACGGGAAGGGTCTCCCCTTCCCGCTGTCTTACCGGGGCGCCTCAGCGCTCCCAGTAGGCCTCCTCCAGGCTGTCCTCCCGCTCCGGCAGGCCGCGGGAGAGGCGGGGGCTGTGCTGGGCCAGCACCTCGTAACTCACCCGGTTGGCGTATTTGCAGATCTGGGCGAAGGAGGAGTAGCACAGGCCGGCGAGCCGGTGCTTGCTGGACTGAGGCAGGTTCAGCTTGTGGTAGTCGTTGGCGGCCATGTCGTGCAGCAGCGCCGACAGGGCGCCATCGCCGGCGCCATTGGTGTTGGAGATCTTCTCCGGACCGCCCATAAAGGGGGCGATGTGGGAGTAGACCTTCAACGGCGCGTCACACTGGCTGCGGGTCATGGGGCGGGAGAACTCGAACTCGTTGAACTCCGGGATCGCCCCGGGCAGCAGCATGTGGCTGGTTTCCCGCTTGGTGTCCTCGTCGGTCCAGCCGGCCATGTAGAGGCCGCTGGGGCCGGCGGTGCAGAGGATGAGATCGCACCACTCCAGGGCCTGATCGCAGGCCAGCAGGGGATCGGCGTGACCGGTCAGGGCCTCCGCCTCCTCCTCGTTCATCGCCAGCACGGTGACGTGCTCGTCGATAAAGTCGCGCCAAAACTGCGGGTCCTGATCGATAAGGAAGCGGGTCCCCAGGGTCAGCACCACGGGCACCTCGGCCTGGTGGGCATAGCGGATGGCGGTCATGGCCGCGTCAGTGATGGGATCGCCGCCGGCACGCATCAGGTAGGCGGTCAGCACCAGCGCGGAGCCGGTTTTCACCAGCTGCTCGTCGATGTACTCCGGGGTCAGCTTGTCCATCGCCCCCTTGGAGATGGCGAAGGTGCGCTCACCGCAGTCGGTGATCAGGGTGAAGCAGCGGCCGATGGGGCCCTCCACCGGCTGCAGCTGGTTCAGATCCACCCGGGAGGAGGTGTTGCACAGGTAGCGGTAGGCGTAGCTGCCGATGGGGATGTTGCGGCTCATCACGCCGAACATCACCGAGCGGTCGTCCGCCAGGGTGGAGTAGTTGTGCAGGGTGTTACCGATGGTGCCGCCGGCAAACTCCTCGGTGATGAGGTCCCGCTGCTGGAGCTCGTCGTACAGGGCGTGGGCCGCGGCGTCGTCGATCAGCATGGAGTTGCCCTTTTTCAGGCCATGACGATCGATAAAGGCCTGGTCCACGTGGGCCTCGATGTCCACCAGGGTCTGGTCGATGCCGGTGATGTGAGTGTGACGAGGCTGGATCACCGGGTTGAGCTCGTTGGTGAGCGGGTCCCGAGACTCGACGGGGAAATAGTGTTTGGACTTGCGTTGACCGGGGAATTTCATCGCTGGGGATCACTTCAGCTGCAAAACCAACATCCCTGCATTGTAGCCGCCACCTGCCCGGGAAAACGGGCGCGCATCCTGCGGTGGTCCGATGGCCCGGGGCAAAGCTCAAGACTGTGCGACCGCGCCGTAAGGCGGGCGATTCTAACACAATCACAACCTGGCACCAGTGACCAATTCCACTCCCTGGCGCATGTGAGTGACCCTTTACCCACTGTGTGGCCCGTGGAAACCCGGCCGCTGGCCCCCGGGTCCCTCCTTGGGATACAGTGAGGTGACTGATTTGTTAATGAAGTGACTGACTTTCCGTGCTCGATTATCGGCTCAGCCCCCTGGGGGACAGCGCCCTGTTGGTGCAGCTCGACGCGGCCCTACCGGCAACGGAACTGGCGGCGGCCACCGCGGCCCTGTGCGCCCTGCCCGGCTGCCTGGATGCGGTGCCCGCCTACACCACGGTGACCCTGCACTTCGACCCTCTAGACCTGCCCCACCCCGAGGCCCACTTCACCCCGCTTATCGACGGGGCCCTGGCGGCGCTGCAAAAGACGCCCACACCGGCGCCGGGTCGTCTGGTGCGCCTGCCGGTGTGCTACCACCCAAGCCTGGGCCCCGACCTGGCCGAAGTGGCCGCTCACTGTGGCCTCAGCGTCGAGGCGCTGGTGGCCCGCCACAGCGCCCCGGAGTATCGGGTGCGCTTTCTCGGCTTTGCTCCCGGCTTTCCCTTTTTGGAGGGGCTGGATCCGGCCCTGGCCACCCCCCGCCGGGCCACCCCCCGCACCCAGGTGGCCGCCGGCAGCGTGGGGATCGCCGGAGCGCAAACCGGAGTCTATCCCCTGGCCAGCCCCGGCGGCTGGCAGCTGATTGGCCAGACCCCCTGCCCCCTGGTGGATTTCGATCGGCCCCGCCCCACGGCCCTGGAGCCGGGAGACCGGCTCAAGTTCGAACCCATCTCCCTGGCGCAGTTTGAGCAGATGACGGAGCGTGCCCCATGGCCTGCCGGGTGATCGCCTCGGGCCCCTTCACCACGGTGCAGGATGGCGGCCGCATCGGCTATCGCCACCTGGGGCTGCCCACCGCCGGGGCCATGGATCGGCTCGGTGCCGAGGTGGCCAACCGCCTGCTGGATCAGGCCGGGGACACTGCGCTGCTGGAGTTCACCCTCTCCGGCCCCACCCTGAGCTTCGATGCCCCGACGGTCATCGCCCTGGTGGGTCAGCAACTGGGTGCCACACTGGATGGCCAACCGGTGCCCACCGCCGCCCCGGTGGCGGTGTCGCCGGGCCAGAGGCTCACCGTCGGGCCCCTGAAACGGGGCTGTCGCGGCTACCTGGCGTTCAAGGGGGGGCTGGGAGTGCCAGCCACCTTGGGCAGCCGGGCCACCCTGGTACGGGCCCGGTTGGGGGGCGTTGAGGGGCGCGCCCTGGAAACCGGGGACACCCTGCCCCTGATCCCTTACGACGGTCCGGTGCCCGGCGGCATTTCCACCACACTGCACTTGCTGGACCCCGCCCCCATCCGGGTGATCCCCGGCCCCCAGGCCGAAGCCTTCGAGGGGGGCGTGGCGGCCCTGTGCGCCCACCCCTACCGGCTGAGCGAGCAAAGCGATCGCATGGGTTGTCGCCTGAGCGGCCCGCCACTGACCCGCCGGGATGAGCGGGAGTGGCTGACCGAAGGCACCGTGGCCGGCGCCATCCAGGTGCCGCCGGACGGCCAGCCCATCGTCCTGATGGCCGACGGCCAGCCCACCGGCGGCTACCCCAAGGTGGCGGTGGTGGCCAGCGTCGACCTGCCCCGCCTGGCCCAGGCCCGGCCCGGTGACACCCTGACGTTTGTCCAGGTGAGTGTCGAAGACGCCCGGTCGGCACTGCGCACCCGGCAACACCATCTCAACCGGCTGGCCTTCTCGGCCGCCGGGCACTGGAGGCACCCGTGATGCATTGGGATCTTAACTGCGATTTGGGGGAGCTGAGCGGCGAGGCCAACCAGGACGCCGCGCTGATGCCCTTCATCAGCTCCGCCAACATCGCCTGCGGCCTGCACGCCGGCGGGCCCGAGCTGATGGCCCGCACCGTGGCGTTGGCCCTGGCCCACGGGGTGGCCATCGGCGCTCACCCCGGCTACGACGACCGGGCCCATTTCGGGCGCCGGCCCCAGACCCTGAGCGCCGCCCAGGTGCGGGAGCTCATCCTCTACCAGCTGGGGGCGCTGGAGGCGATCGTCCGGGTCCAGGGGGGGCGGCTGCACCACGTCAAACCCCACGGCGCCCTCTACAACCAGGCGGCGGACGACGCCGAGCTGGCCCTGGCCATCGCCACCGCGGTGCGGGATTTTGACCCCAGCCTGGTGCTGGTGGGCCTCTCCGGCAGTGCCCTGCCCCAGGCCGGCCACGACCTGGGGCTGGCGGTGGCCCACGAGGTGTTTGCCGACCGGCGCTACCTGGCCAACGGCCGCCTGGTGCCCCGCACCGAGTCCGACGCCCTGATTGAGACGGACGACGAGGCCCTGGCGCAGATCCAGGCCCTGGCCCAGGAGGGCCGCGTCACCGCCCGGGAGGGCCACCGGGTGCTGCTGCGGGCCGACACCCTCTGTCTGCACGGAGACGGCCCCCACGCCCTGGCCTTTGCCCAGAAGGCCCACCAGTTTCTCACCGAGCAGGGGATCCCCCTGACGCCTCCGAACACCGACAAGGACCCCCATGAGTGACCAAAGCCTTTCCCTGACCGCCAAGGTGCCCGCGCTGCGCAGCCGGGTGCTGGGGGCCGCCGCCCTGATGGCCACCTCCGCCGTAGGCCCGGGCTTTCTGACCCAGACCACGGTGTTCACCCTGGAGCTGGGGGCCGCCTTCGGCTTTGTCATTCTGATGTCGGTGCTGCTGGACATCGCCGCCCAGCTCAACATCTGGCGGGTGCTGGTGGTCTCCGGCCGCCGGGCCCAGGAGGTGGCCAACGCGGTGCTGCCCGGGGCCGGCTACCTGCTGGCCGCGCTGGTGGCCGCCGGGGGGCTGGCCTTTAACATCGGCAACCTCGGGGGCACCGGCCTGGGGGCCCAAGTGCTGGTGGGGGTGAGCCCCGAGTGGGGGGCGGCGGTGAGCGCCGCGGTGGCCATCGCGTTGTTCCTGTTCAAGGGGGCCAGCGCCCGCATGGACCGCTTCGTCATGGCCATGGGGGCGGTGCTGCTAGTGCTGGTGGGTTATGTGCTGCTCATCAGTCAGCCGCCGCTGGCGGAGGCGGCCCGCCAGACCCTGTGGCCGGATCGCATCGATCCTGTGGCCATCGTTACCTTGGTGGGGGGCACCGTGGGGGGCTACATCACCTTCGCCGGGGCCCACCGGCTTATCGACGGCGGGGTGCACGGCGTCGAGGCCCTGCCCCAGGTTAACCGCGGCGCCACCTCCGCCATCGTGCTGGCGTCCCTCATCCGGGTGATGCTGTTTCTGGCGGTGCTGGGGGTGATGGGCATGGGGCTGTCGGTGGACGGTCAGAATCCCCCCGCCTCGGTGTTCCGCCTGGCCGGCGGGGAGCTGGGCTACCGGGTGTTCGGCCTGGTGATGTGGAGCGCCGCCATCACCTCGGTGATCGGCGCCGCCTACACCTCGGTCTCCTTCCTGCGCACCCTGCACCCGGCGCTGGAGCGCCACCACAACGCCCTGGTGGTGGCCTTTATTGCCAGCTCCGCGGGGATCTTCTGCCTGGTGGGCAAGCCGGTGACCCTGCTGATCCTGGTGGGCACCCTCAACGGATTTATCCTGCCCCTGGGGTTGGGGCTGATGCTGATGGCGGCCCACCGCCAGAGCATCGTCGGCGACTACCGCCACCCGCGGGTGCTGAGCCTGCTGGGCTGGGCGGTGGTGGTCATCATGGGGGCGATGAGCCTCTACGCAGCGACGCGCCTGCTGGGGGGCTGAGCCCGCTAAGTGATGGATATCCGGTCTAAAAATTGCGCCTGAGGCGCGATAACGGGATCCCGGTATCATTGCGAATTAACACTAAGGCATTAAAATCTAGGGTTGGTCTTTCTCTTTAAAGATACGCCCGTGTCAAACCAACCCATTCTCTCCCTGTCCGGCATCGTCAAACGATACGGCAATCAGACGGTGCTGAACGATTTCTCCCTGGAGATCGCCAACGGCGAGTTCTTCACGATCCTGGGGCCCTCCGGCTGCGGTAAAACCACGGTACTGCGTCTGTGTGCCGGCTTCGAGCTGCCCAACGAGGGGCGCATCGAGCTGGACGGCACCGACATCGCCCAGGTGGCCCCAGAGGCCCGTCCGGTCAACACCGTGTTCCAAAGCTACGCCCTGTTTCCCCACATGTCGGTGTTCGACAACGTGGCCTTCGGCCTCAATATGGCCAAGGTGGACAAGGCGGAGATCGCATCCCGGGTGAACGACGCCCTGGCGATGGTGCGCCTGGCGGAGTACGCCGACCGGCGCCCCCACCAGCTTTCCGGCGGCCAGAAGCAGCGGGTGGCCATCGCCCGGGCGGTGGTCAACCGTCCCAAGGTGCTGCTGCTGGACGAGTCCCTCTCCGCCCTGGACGCCAAGCTGCGCCAGCAGATGCAGGTGGAGCTGAAGATGCTGCAGCGCCAGCTGGGGATCACCTTCATCTACGTCACCCACGACCAGGAAGAGGCGCTGTCCATGTCCGACCGCATCCTGGTGATGGACGGTGGCGTGGCCCAGCAGGTGGGCACCCCGCGAGAGATCTACGAATCCCCCCAGAACCTGTTCGTGGCCTCCTTCATCGGAGAGATCAACGTCTTTGACGGCGAGATCATCGAGCAGCTGGAGGATCTCAAGTACGTGGCCAAGATGGCCAACCACCAACGGGAGATCCTCACCGATCAGGTGTTCAACGTCGGCGATCAGATCAAGATTTTGCTGCGCCCGGAGGATCTGCGCATCGAGTACATCGAGGACGCGCCGGACAAGCCCGGCTTTATCGGCCAGGTGCGGGAGCGCAACTACAAGGGCAAGACCCTGGACTCCATCATCGAGCTCAACAACGGCATGCGGGTGCACGCCAGCGAGTTCTTCGACGAGGACGATCCGGACTTCGACTACCGCCTGGGCCAGAAGGTGTGGGTGGACTGGGTGCACGGCTGGGAGCACGTCATCAAATCGGAGTCCCAGCTCTGATGACCCGCTATCTGCGTTTCCGCCCCCTGGTGGTGACTCTGACCCTGACCTGGCTCGGGGTCTTCGTGCTGGCTCCCCACCTGCTGGTGCTGATCACCAGCTTCCTGACCCCGGACAGCGAGCACCTGGCGGTGTTTCCTGTCACCCTGGAGAACCTGCGCAAGCTGTGGAACCCCCTCTACCTGGGGGTACTGTGGGACAGCCTGGTGCTCTCCTTCTACGCCACGGTGATCTGCCTTCTGGTGGGCTACCCCTTCGGCTACATCGTCGCCAAGCTGCCCCGGCCCCAGCGCCTGCTGGTGCTGTTTCTGATGATCGTGCCCTTCTGGACCAACAGCCTCATTCGCACCTACGCCATCAAGATCATCCTGGGCAACAAGGGGCTGGTGAACCGCTTTTTGGAGGCCATCGGCCTCATCGACGGCCCCCTGCCCCTGCTCTACACCGAGTTCGCGGTGATCTTCGGCCTGGTCTACATCCTGCTGCCCTTCATGATTTTGCCGCTCATCTCCAGCTTCGAGAACCTGGATCAGAGCCTGCTGGAGGCGGGCAAGGACCTGGGGGCCGGCCCGGTGCGCCGCTTCTGGCACATCGTACTGCCGATGACCATGCCGGGGATCGTCGCCGGCTGCCTGCTGGTGTTCCTGCCGGCCATGGGGATGTTCTACGTCGCCGACCTGCTGGGCGGGGCCACCAATCTGCTGCTGGGCAACGTCATCAAGAACCAGTTCCTGGTGCTTAGGGACTGGCCCTTCGGCGCCGCCATCAGCATCGCCCTCATCGTCATGATGGGGATCATGCTGGCGGCCTACTACTACGCCAATCGACTGGTGCAGCGCCAGGGGGGACTCGATGACTCGAATCTCTAAATGGCTGCTGGTGGGCCTGGTGTTCTTCTACCTCTACCTGCCGATGGCGGTACTGGTGGTCAACTCCTTCAACAAGTCCAAGTACGGCCACAAGTGGAACGGCTTCAGCTGGCGCTGGTACGAGCGGCTGTTCAACAACGACGCCCTGATGCAGGCCTTCACCCACTCCCTGACCGTGGCAGTGCTGGCCGCCACCGCGGCGACAGTGATCGGCACCCTGATGGCCCACGCCATCCACCGCTACCGCTTCCGTTTGAAGCCCGCCGCCAGCGGCATGCTGTTCGTGGTGATGATGTCGCCGGACATCGTCCTGGCCATCACCTTCCTGGTGATCTTTATGGCCATGGGGGTGCAGCTGGGGTTCTGGAGTCTGCTGCTCTCCCACATCACCTTCTGCCTGCCCTTCGTGGTGATCACCGTGTACGCCGCCCTCAAGGGGTTCGACAAGAACCTGGTGGACGCCGCCCGGGATCTGGGGGCCAGCGAAAGCCAGGTGTTCACCCGCATCATCATGCCCATGGCCGGCTCCGCCATCGCCGCCAGCTGGCTGCTCAGTTTTACCCTCTCCCTGGATGACGTGATCATCAGCTCCTTCGTCACTGGCCCCAGTTACGAAGTGCTGCCCATCCGGGTGTTTTCCATGGTGAAGGTGGGGGTCTCCCCGGAGGTCAACGCCATCGCCACGCTGTTGCTGGGCATCTCGCTCATCATGACTCTGCTTATCTCGCTGCTGACCAGGAGAAAATACAATGAAAGCCGTTAAGCTGCTGTGCGCCGCCGGCCTGCTGGCCCTGACCGGCGCCGCCCAGGCCCAGGAAAAGGTGGTGGTCTACAACTGGACCGAGTACGTGCCCGATGGCCTGCTGGCCCAGTTCACCAAGGAGACCGGGATCCAGGTGGAGTACGCCACCTTCGACAGCAACGAGGTGATGTACTCCAAGCTCAAGCTGCAAAAGGGCACCGGCTACGACGTCATCGTCCCCTCCACCTACTTCGTCTCCAAGATGGCTCAGGAGGGTCTGCTGCAGTCCATCGACCACACCAAGCTGTCCAACCTCAAGCACCTGGACCCGGCCATCCTGGATCAGCCCTACGA
The DNA here is from genome assembly GCF_019802085.1 of Ferrimonas balearica. Classification (GTDB taxonomy): domain Bacteria; phylum Pseudomonadota; class Gammaproteobacteria; order Enterobacterales; family Shewanellaceae; genus Ferrimonas; species Ferrimonas balearica_B. The sequence continues at coordinate 421,786 of NZ_JAHVHV010000001.1, read as the reverse complement.
TCCCAAGAACCAGTACAGCCTGCCCTACGTCTGGGGCAGCACCGGCATCGGCATCAACGTCGATGAGGTGGACGCGGAAGGGATCACCAGCTGGAAGGATCTCTGGGATCCCAAGTGGCGCCGCAGCCTGCTGCTGACCAACGACGTGCGCGAGGTGTTCCACATGGCCCTGCGGATCAACGGTCACAGCGCCAACAGCACCAACCCAGAGGAGATCAAGCAGGCCTACGAACTGCTCAAAGAGCTGATGCCCAACGTGCTGGTGTTCAACTCCGATGCCCCCCGCGAGCCCTACCTGGCAGGGGACGTCAACCTCGGCATGATCTGGAACGGCGAGGTGATGATGGCCCAGGAGGAGGAGGAGGCGATCCAGTACATCTACCCCAAAGAGGGCGCGGCCCTGTGGGTGGACAGCTTCGCCATCCCCGCCGGCGCGGCCAACGTGCAGAACGCCCACAAGTTCATCGATTTCATGCTGCGCCCCGACGTGGCAGTGCAGGTGGTCGAGTACCTGGGTTACACCACCCCCAACGAGACCGCCATCGGCATGCTGGATGAGGAACTGCGCACCAACCCGGTGATCTTCCCGCCGGACGAGGTGATCGCCCAGGGCGAGTTCCAGGAGGACGTGGGGGACGAGGCGCTGGCCCTCTACATCCAGTACTGGGAGAAGCTTAAGACCGGCCGATAAAGGGCGCCGAGTCGCACAATCCCAGCCCGTAGCGTCCCAAGGCGTTACGGGCTTTGTTTTTTTCGCCATAATGCCAGGCAACTCCTGGGGGCCTTTCGATGCGCACAGACGATCTCAAACTCTTTATGGCGGTGGTGGAGCTGGGCAGCTTCTCCGCCGTGGCCGAAGCCTGGGACCTGCCCCGGGCCAACGTCAGCCGACGCATCGGCGAGCTGGAAAAACGGCTCGGGGGCACCCTGTTCACCCGCACCACCCGGAAATTGAGCCTCACCCCGGTGGGCCAGGAGCTCTACCAGCGCTTCGAGTCGCTGATGCCCATGCTGGACGCCGCCCTGGACTCGGTGCGCCACCAGAGCCAGTCGCCGGTGGGCAAGGTGCGCCTGGGGGTGCTGCCGGAGGCGGAGGTGATCCTCCACCCACTGCTGCAGCAGTTTATGAGCCGCTACCCCGAGCTGCGCCTGGAGGTACTGATCAGCACCGTCGGCTACCACGACATCGTGAACCTGGGGCTGGATCTCTGCCTTCATGCCGGCCCCATGGTGGACTCCAGCCACATCGCCCGTCCCCTGGGCCGCTTTGGCCGGCGTCTCTACGCCAGCCCCGACTACCTGGCCACCCACGGCCGCCCCACCACCCTGGAGGCCCTGGCACACCATCGCCTGCTGGGCTTTCGCTGGCCCGATGGCCGGGTGGAGCACCATTGGCAGTTTGAACAGGCCCAGGTGCCGGTCAATGCGGCGCTCATCAGCAACAGCATGACCTACCTGCGCCGGGCCACGGTGGACGGCACCGGGATCAGCCACCTGCCGGAGCTGATGGCGATGCAGCACCTGCAAAACGGTGAGCTTGAGTTGCTGATGCCGGAGCTGGTCAGCCCCCAGGAGGAGGTGTGGCTGGTCTACCGGGATCGCCTGAGCCTGTCCCAGGGGGCCCGGCTGTTGCTTGAGTGGCTGCTGGAGTACGTGCCCGAATTGACCCAGTCCGCCTGAACCGGCCCTGTTGATAATGCCCTGTTTCTCATACCTTTCTGCCAGGGGGTTCGCTCAACCCTTGGCATGAACCTGATGCAAATAAGCCACTTTCCTTTACAGTTCAGACACTTAACGGCTTATGTTTGCTTGCGTCGGACTGATGCCATTTTTGTCTCATATTTTGAGACAGTAAGTCTTGCCCCGGGGGGATTTTCTCGCCCTATAGGTTCAATAGAATGCGCTCCATCCTGAACCTGGAGATCCCTCTCGATGAAACTGCGCACCCTCGCCGTGTTGGTGGCCCTGGGCCTGACCGGCTGCAGCAACGACACCCCTCAATCCAACCCCGGCGCCCCCGGCCGCCTGGTGAACGTGGTCACCCTGGACGGCAGCGAAGCCGCTTACCGTCAGTTCAGCGGCGTGCTGGAGGCCCGACAGCGCTCGGACCTGGCCTTTAAAGTGGCCGGCCGTTTGGAGCCGATGGTCGTTCAGGTCGGTGACCGGGTCGAGGCGGGGCAGCTGCTGGCCCGCCTGGAGTCCCACGACTACACCCTGACGGTCAAGGAGTTGGAAGCGCGATTGAGCGAGGCCCAAGCCACCTGGCGCTTGGCCCGCAATGAGCTGGCCCGGGTGGAGCAGGCCACCGCCGACAACGCCATGGCGGACGTCAATCTGGACCGCGCCCGCACCGGCGAAGCCCGGGCCGCGGCCGCGGTGGTGGTGATGGAGCGCAACCTGGAGAAAGCCCGGGATGGCGTGCGCTACACCGAGCTGCGGGCGCCCTTTGCTGGCCAGGTGGGCCAGCGCTTTGTCGAGGCCCATGAGCTGGTCAGTGACGGCCAGCCCATACTGTCACTGCACACCCCGGATGCCCTTCAGGTGGTGCTCGACGTCCCCCACAGCCAGCTGACCCGCTTCCACCAGGGCCAGTCCGCCCAGATCCACTGGTTTGGCAGCCCCGAGCGGGTTGCTGCCGTGGCCACCGAGGTGGCCAGCCTGCCCCACCCCATCAAGCGCACCTACGCCGTGACCTTCGCCCTGGATGACCGCCCCGCGGCGCTGTTTGCCGGCAAGGCGGTGCAGCTGCGCCTGGTGGACACCGAGGCCCCGGCCCAGCACTGCGTGCCCGCTTCGGCACTGACCACCGGCGCAGGCCAAAGTCAGCTGGTGCGTCTGAGCGACCACCAGGCCGAGCCGGTGCCGGTCGAGGTGCTGGAGCAGGGGCCGGAGCGGGTCTGTGTGACGGGCGATCTTAACGCCGGCGACCGGATCGTGGTGGCAGGCGCCCACTACCTCAAGGCCGGCGATCCCATCGACGCCTGGCGGGAGGTGCGCCGATGAACCTGGCCACCTTCGCCATCCGCCAGCGCACCTTCGTGGTGTTCTTCACCGTACTGTGCACCCTGGTGGGGCTCTACTCCTATTTCGACCTGGGCAAGCTGGAAGACCCCACCTTCACCGTCAAAAGCGCCGCCGTGGTGACCCTCTACCCCGGGGCCAGCGCCCAGGAGGTGGAGCGCCTGGTGACCGACAAGGTGGAGACCCGGCTGCAGGAGATGGGCAACCTGTGGAAGCTGCGCTCCCTCTCCCAGCCGGGGATCTCCACGGTGCTGGTGGATCTCAAAGAGTCGGTGAGCTCCGAGGCCCTGCCCCAGGAGTGGGACCTGCTGCGCCGCAAGGTCAACGACGTCAAACTGGAGCTGCCGGCCCAGGCCCAAATTTCCGTGGTGATGGACGAGTTCTCCGAGGTCTACGGCATGCTCTTCGCCGTGGTGGGGGAGGATCTCTCCATGGCCGAGCTCAAGGACCACGCCCGGGATCTGCAGCGCCAGCTCAACACCATCGACGGCATCAAGAAGGTGGCGCTGCACGGCGTAGTGGAGGAGGAGATCAGCATCGAGATCCCCCAGGAGCGCCTGGCCCAGAATGGCCTGACCCTGGCCGACGTGCTGACCCAGCTGGGCAGCCACAACCTGACCGTGGATGCCGGTGCCTTCGATCTGGGCAACCGCCGCCTGCGGGTGGCCCAGGCGGGCCACTTCGACAGCGTGGCCGAGATTGAAAACCTGATGCTCAAGGGCAGCCTGGGGGAGCTGGGCCACGGCCTAGTCCGCCTGGGGGACATCGCCACCGTCAGCCAGACCGAACAGAACCCGGCGCTCAACCGCAGTCGCTACAACGGCGAGCAGGCCATCGTCCTGGCGGTCAGCCCCACCGAAGGGGTCAATGTGGTGAGCCTGGGGGACGGGCTCACCCGGGTGCTGGCCGACTTCGACGCTGGCCTGCCCCTGGGGGCCCAGGTGGAGGTGATCGCCTTCCAGCCGGATGAGGTGAACAAGTCCATCAACGACTTTGTCAGCAACCTGCTGCAGAGCCTGGCCATCGTGGTGGGGGTGCTGCTGATCTTTATGGGCTGGCGCAGCGCCAGCATCGTTGGCGTCAGTTTGCTGCTCAGTATCCTGCTGACCCTCATCTACATGAACCTGGCCGGGGTGGACCTGCAACGGGTCTCCCTGGGGGCCTTTATCCTGGCCCTGGGGATGCTGGTGGACAACGCCATCGTCATCACGGATCTCTTCCAGGCCAAGCTGAAGGCCGGGCAGGAACGGCTGCAGGCGGCCCAGGAGTCGGTCAGCGAGATGGCCTGGCCCCTGCTCGGGGCCACCGTCATCGCCATCATGGGCACGGCGCCGGTGCTGTTCTCCCAGACCGATGCGGCGGAGTTCTCCCTCTCGGTGGTACAGGTGATCGCCAGCTCCTTGCTGCTCTCCTGGCTGGTGGCCATGACCATCACCCCGCTGATGTGCTGGGCCTTCCTGCCCGAGCCGAAGGCCGGTGACACTCGGCCCGGCCCCCTGGCGGCGCGCTTCGAAACCCTGCTGCGCTTAAGCGTGCGCCACCCGAAGAAAACCCTGGCCAGCGTGGTGCCCATGCTGCTGCTGACCCTGGCGGCGCTGCCCTTTATCCAGGTGAACTTCATCCCCACCTCGGACCGCGCCATGGTGTTCCTGGATTACTGGGCCCCCAACGGCGGGCGCATCGAGGACACCGCCGCCGACATGGCCAAGATCGAAGCCTGGCTGGCCGAACGGCCGGAGGTGACCAACTTCGCCAGCTTTATCGGTGCCGGGGCCCCGCGCTTCTCGGTCACCGTGGAGCCGGAGGGGATGGACGGCGCCTATGGGCAGATCCTGATCAACACCCGGGATTTCGACGCCATCGCGCCCCTGGTGCGCGCCGGTGACACCTGGCTGGCCCAGACCTTCCCCGACGCCGAACCGCGCTTTCGGGACCTGAAACTGGCCACCAAGGACAAGTTCAGCGTCGAGGCGCGCTTCCTGGGGCCGGACCCGCAGGTGCTCCAGTCCCTCTCCGCCCAGGCCGAGGCGATCCTGGCCGCCCACCCCAACGCCCGTTACGTGCGCAACGACTGGCGCCAGGAGAGCCCGGTGCTGGTGCCCGTGCTCAACCAGGAGCAGGCCCGCCTGGCGGGGATCACCCGCACCGACGTGGCCCAGGCCCTGCAACGGGCCACCGACGGTCAGCTGCTGGGCCAGCTGCGCCAGGGGGACAACCTGCTGCCCATCAAGCTGCGCAGCGCCAACGCTTCCCTGGATCAGCTGCACGATCTGCCGGTGCGCTCCGCCTTGAGCCCCATCAGTGTGCCCCTGGGCCAGGTGGTGGACGAGTTTGAGCTGCGCGGCGAGCAGAGCCTCATCTGGCGCCGGGACCGGGTGCGGGCCATCACCGCCCAGGCCGGCGTCGCCGACGCCACCCCGGCGGAGCTGCGCAACGCCGTGGCGGAGCAGATCGAGGCGATCCCCCTGCCCCCGGGCTACCGCTTCGAGTGGGGCGGCGAGTATTACGATGAGAAGCGGGCGGTGGACGACATCCTGGCCCAGACCCCCAAGGCCCTGCTCATCATGTTCATCATCCTGATGGGGATGTTCAGCGCCTACCGCCAACCGCTCATCATCTTCGGCACCGTGCCCCTGGCGATGATGGGGGTGGCCGGCGGATTGCTGCTGTTCGGCAAGCCCTTCGGCTTTATGGCCATCGTCGGGGTGATCTCCCTCTCCGGCATGATCATCAAAAACGGCATCGTGCTGATGGACCAGATTGAGCTGGAGCGCCGCGCCGGCAAAGCGCTGGAGCCGGCCATCGTCGACGCCACCTTGAACCGCACCATGGCGATCTCCATGGCGGCACTGACCACGGCCCTGGGGATGATCCCCCTGCTCAGCGACCAGCTGTTTGACCAGATGGCGGCGGCCATCATCGGCGGCCTCTGCGTGGCCTCCCTGCTGTCGCTGCTGATCATGCCGGCCCTTTATCGGCTGCTCTTTGCCGAGCCCGCCCCCCAAACCCAACCGGAGTTGTCCCATGCGTAAGTTGAGTGTCCTCCTGATCAGCATGGCGCTGGCCGGCTGTTCCGTGACCCCCGAGTACCAGGCCCCCACCACTGAGGCCGGTGATCTCTACCTCAACCAGGCGGTGGCCGGCGTGGCCGGCGCGCCCATCGAGGATGAGGCCTGGTGGCGCCGCTTTAACGACCCGGAGCTGGATGCCCTGGTGGCCAGCGTGCAGCAGCAGAACATCTCGCTGCAGCTGGCCCAGCAGCGGATCCAGAGCGCCCGGGCTTACCGCAGCGCCGTGGCCACCGCCAAGATCCCCACCGTCAGCGTCGGCGCCGGTTACCACCACGCCCGACTGAGCGAATACGATCCCCTGCTCGGCGGCGCCCTCACCGCCACCATGCCGGATCTGGGCCAGGGGGGTGCCGTGCTGCCCCCTGCCGGTCAGGATCTGAACCTGCTGGATCGGGACAACGGCGCCTTTGTGGTGGGCGCCAACGTCAGCTGGGAGATGGATCTGTTTGGCCGCCTGGACGCCATGGACCAGCTGGCCGGCATTCGCCTGGAGCAGGCCGAGATCCTGCGCCAGGGCACCCTGACCATGGTGACCACCGAGGCGGTGCACAACTACCTGCAGTACCGCGGCGCACAGGCCCGCCTGGCCATCGCCGAGCGCAACGTCGAGGAGCAGGAGGTGATGGTGGCCCTGGTCGAGCGGCTGCAATCCGCCGGTTACGGCTCCGAGCTGGACCGGGTGCAGGCCGAAGCGCTGCTGGCCGCCACCCGCGCCAGCCTGCCACTGCTGCGTACCGCCGAACAGGCCCACCTGGGGCGCCTGGCCACCCTGCTGGGCGAGGGGGTATCCGACACCCAGCAAAGGTTCAGCGCTCGCCCCCTGCCGCGCATCGAAGGGCGGGTGCCGGTGGGCCTCAAATCCGAGCTGCTGCAGCGTCGTCCCGACATCGCCCTGGCGGAGCGGGAGATGGCGGCGGTCAACCAGGAGGTGGGGGTGGCCATCGCCGCCCGCTACCCCAAGGTGTTCCTCACCGGCTCCCCCGCCAGCCTGGCGGAGAACTTTGAGGACCTGTTCAGTAGCGGCTCCGAGGCCTGGCTGGCCTCCGTGGGCGTGCAGTGGACCCTGTTCGACGGCGGTCGGGGTCAGGCCCTGGTGGAGATGCAGGAGGCCCGCTTCCAGCAGGCGGCGCTGAGTTACCAGTATCAGGTCAACCAGGCCTTCAACGAGGTGGAGACGGCGCTGATGGCCTACGGCAACCAGCAGGGCCACCAGAGCCAGATTGACACCGCCGCCGAGCAGGCCCGTCTGGCCGCCGACAAGGCCCGTTCCCTCTACCGGGCCGGACTGGTGGACTTCCTGGCGGTGCTGGATGCCCAGCGTCAGGTCAACCTGATGGAGGACGCGGCCCTGGTGGCCCGGCTCAACACCGCCAACCACCTGGTGTTCCTGCACAAGGCCCTGGGCGGCGACTGGTCTGTGGTTCCGGACCCGGCCTGACGCGCCCCTGCGCCAAGCGGCGAAACACCCCACAACGCCCCGGCCATTGGCCGGGGCGTTGTGGCATCACGGTGTTCAGAATTGCGGACAAAAAGTAAAAACAACAAATCATAATGACAAGCATACTTGACATTAAGACAAGCTTTGACGATATTTTGATCACCAACCCATTGCGAGGAAGCGTGATGAACGTATCCACCTCCGATTTTGCCGCCACCCAAAGGCACAACGTCAAACGCCTGGCCCTGTGGACCGGCCTTTGGCTGCTCACCATGGCCCTGGCCAACTTCGGCCCACAGCTGTGGTGGGCCCCGCACAGCCTTTGGACCTGGGCGGCCATCGCCCTCAATCTGCTGGTGGGGGTGGGGATGATCCTGGCCAACAAGCGCCACCTGATGGGCCTGGATGAGATGCAGCGCCTAGTGCAGCTGGAGGCAATGGCGCTCACCCTGGGGGTGGGTCTGGTGGTGGGGCTGGCCTACAGCAACCTGGAAGTCAGCGGCCTGATCACCGGCCCGGCACAGATCAGCCACCTGGTGGTGATCATGGCCCTGACCTACTTGGTCGCCACCCTTTGGGGGCAGCGGAAACTGTCATGAAGAACCGGCTGAAGGTGTTGCGGGCGGAGCGCGACTGGACCCAGGCGGAACTGGCCCAGCGCCTGTCGGTCTCCCGCCAGACCATCAACGCCATCGAGAAGGGCAAATACGATCCCAGCCTGACTCTGGCCTTCAAGGCCGCCCGGCTGTTTGCCCTGCCCATCGAGGCGATCTTCTCCGACGAGCCGGAATAGAAAGGTTCATCGCGGATTTGGGGGGAAGGGCCCAGGCTTGCTCTGGTACCGAGTGAACACCGTAATCTAAATGAGTATTGTCGTTCCCGTTTTGGGTTGTCGCGCTGGTGAGCGTGAACGCGACCAAAGTACGAAGAACCATAAAAAAGGGCGCCAATTACGGCGCCCTTTTCGATTTCAGTTGGCTCAACGCTCCCAGCCCTGGGCGTTGTGGATCACCAGGTTGGCCATCATCTCGATGTGGTCATCGCGGTCGTTCAGGCAGGGGATGAACTGATAGCGTTCGCCCCCGGCCTCCAGAAACTCCTGCTTGCCCTCGATGGCCAGCTCCTCCAGGGTCTCCAGGCAGTCCACCGAGAAGGCCGGGGAGATCACATCCACCGAGGTGACCCCCTGCTTGGGCAGCGCCTCCAGGGTCTCATCGAAGTAGGGCTCCAACCAGGGCTCCTTGCCGAAGCGGGACTGGAAGCAGACCAGGTACTCCGACTCGGTCAACTCCAGCGCCTCGGCCAGGGCATGGGCGGTGGCCTCGCAGTGGGCCCGGTAGGGGTCCCCCTCGTCCACGTAGCGCTGGGGCACGCCGTGGAAGGAGATCAGCAGCTTGTCGCCCCGGCCCTCGGCCGCCCAGCTCTCCCGCACGGTGGCGGCCAGGGCGGCGATGTAGCCGGCATCCTGGTGGTAATCGCGGATCAGGCGGTACTCCGGCATCGCGCGCTTCTGCTTCAAGGTCGCGGCCAGGGCGTCCACCACCGCCCCGGTGGTGGAGCAGGAGTACTGGGGAAACAGCGGCAGCACCACCACCTTGTCCACCCCGGCGTCAGCCAGCTTCTCCAGCCCCTCGTTCAGGCCCGGCTTGCAGTAGGTCATCCCCAGCTCCACCGGCACCGTCTCGCCCAGGCGCTGTTGCAGGCGCTCGGCCAGGGCCTCCTGCTGCTTGAGGCTGTAGTACTTCAGCGGCGAGCCGGCCTCCATCCAGATCGACTGGTAGGCCTTGGCCACCCGCTTGGGTCGGGTGTTGAGGATGATGCCGTGCAGAATTGGCATCCACTGCCAGCGGGGCAGGTCCACCACCCGCTCGTCCGACAGGAACTGAGAAAGAAAGCATTTCACGCACTTGGGCGTGGGCTGGCAGGGCGTGCCCAGGTTGACCAGCAGGACGCCGTATCGGGATTGGTCCATGTAGATTACTAACTTGTTGTTTGTCGGTGATTACGCAGCAAGACTAGCACCGGATCAGGGAACAAAAAAACCCGGCGCCTCACGGATTTCTCAATCCCGTCAATCGGGCACAAAAAAGGCTTCCCGCGGGAAGCCCTTTTCGAGGTGTCGGCTCAGCCCAGCAGGCCGCCGATCTGGCCGGAAACGGCCTCAACGGACTGGGTGCCGTCCAGCTTGTGGTACTGGTTGGCGCCGCGATCGGCCGCCGCAGTGTAGTAGTCCACCAGCGGCTTGGTCTGCTCGTGGTACACCGCCAGGCGCTTGCGCACGGTGGCTTCTTCGTCGTCGGCGCGGATCACCAGGTCTTCACCGGAAACGTCGTCCTTGCCTTCCACCTTCGGCGGATTGAACACCACGTGGTAGACACGACCGGAGCCCGGGTGCACCCGACGGCCGCTCATGCGCTTGACGATCTCCTCGTCCGGCACGTCGAACTCGATGACGTGGTCCACGTCGATGCCGTTCTCGGTCATGGCGTCGGCCTGGGGAATGGTGCGGGGGAAGCCGTCCAGCAGGAAGCCGCCCTTGCAGTCGTCCTGGGCGATGCGCTCTTTCACCAGGCCAATGATGATCTCGTCAGACACCAACTGACCGGCGTCCATCACTTTCTTGGCTTCCAGTCCGAGGGGGGTACCCGCTTTGATGGCAGCGCGCAGCATGTCACCGGTGGAGATCTGCGGGATCCCGTATTTCTCCATGATGAACTGGGCTTGGGTGCCTTTGCCGGCCCCGGGGGCGCCCAACAAGATAATGCGCATGCGACTGTCCTCTGTGAATTCGGTCTGATCAGGAAATTCCCGGGATCTTGTCATAGCCGGCGGGCCATGTGAAGGGCCCGCCCGTTAGGCTTTGGTGGAATTTCCGTCGATTGCGTCGAAATCAGTACAGCAAGCCATAGAATTGACGCCGGAAGCGGGCCGCCACCGGGTCTGTCGGGCCCAGGGCCTTGACGATGTCGAGGAAGGTTTTGCGCGCCTCGCCGTCGGCGGCGTCCATCCGCTGACGCAGCAGGGCCAGCAGCCCCTCCAGCGCTTCCTCGTTGCGACCGGCCTGGTGCAGCTGCACCGCCAGCTCCACCACCAGGGCCTGGTTGTCCGGCTCCGCCGCCAGACGGTCCTGCAGGGAGCGGATCTCCGGGGTGTCGGCGGAGTCTTTGAGCAGCTCCAGCTGGGCCATCAGACTCTGGTAGCGGCTGTCCTGGTCCGCCAGGCCCACCTGGGCCAGCAGGGTTTCGGCTTCCTCGGCTTTTTTCAGTCCCAGCAGGGCCTCGGCCAGGGCCAGGCGGGTTTCGCCGTTGGCCTCCTCCGCCAGCGCCTCGCGCAGCAGCGGCAGGGCCTGGTCAAAGGCCTTGCTCTGCAGCAGCGGAGCGGCTTCCTGCAGCTTGACCTGCCAGGCCGCCGGCAGGTGCTTCTCCAGCACCTGGGCGATCATCTCCGCCGGCTGGGGGCCGGCAAAGCCGTCCACCGGCTGACCCTGGGAGAGGATCAGCACCGTGGGCAGCGCCTGGATGCGGAAGTACTGGGCCAGCTCCATCTCGGTGTCGCAATTGACGTTGGCCAGCACGAACTGGCCGACGCGCTGCTGGGCCTGGGCGGTCAGGGCATCGCTGACCCCCTGGCACTCCGGCACCTGGGTGGAGTGAAAATTCAGCACTACCGGGCGCTGCATGGAGGCTTCCACCAGCTGCTGGATGTTCTGGGCGTTGACGTCGACAATGAATTCTTGCATGAGGCTCTCGTTATCAGCAGCCCCGCCAAAGCGGGGCTGCGGGTCCTTGATCTAGTTTAGCGGCTCAGCTCGAGCCACAGGCTGTTGAGCTGGGCCACGAACTGGGAGGGATCCTCCAGGCTGCCCCGCTCCGCCAGGGTGGCCTGGGACAGCAGCAGCTGGGCCCAGGTGCCGAAGCGCGCCTCGTCGGACTCGTCCGCCAGCTTCTGCACCAGGGGGTGGTCCAGGTTCAGCTCGAACACCGGCTTGACCTCGGGTACCGCCTGGCCGGCCGCCTGCATCAGCTTGATCATCTGGCTGGACATGTCGTGTTCGTCCGCCACGATGCAGGCCGGGGTGTCGGTCAGACGATGGGAGACCTTCACCTCCTTGACCTGGTCGCCAAGGCTGGCCTGAAAGCGCTCCAGCAGCGGCTTGGAAGCCTCTTCCTGCTTCTCCTGCTCCGCCTTCTCCTCGTCGGACAGGTCCTCCAGGCCCAGGTCGCCACGGGTCACGGACACCAGTGCCTTGCCGTCGAACTCGGTCAGGTGGCTCATCAGCCATTCGTCGATGCGCTCGGACAGCAGCAGCACCTCAATGCCTTTCTTGCGCAGCAGCTCCAGGTGGGGGCTGTTCTTGGCGGCGTTAAAGCTGTCGGCAACGATGTAGTAGATCTTGTCCTGACCGGCTTTCATCCGCTCGAGGTACTGCTCCAGGCTGACGTTGGCGGTGGCCTCATCGTTGTGGGTGGAGGCGAAGCGCAGCAGCTTGGCGATCGCCTCCTTGTTGCCCATGTCCTCCGCCGGGCCCTCTTTGAGCACGGCGCCGAACTGGCTCCAGAAGGTCTGGTACTTCTCCTCGTCCTTGGCCAGCTTGGCCAGCATCCCCAGCACCCGCTTGGTCAGAGCGCTGCGCAGGGACTGGGTCACCTTGTTGTCCTGCAGGATCTCCCGGGAGACGTTCAGGGGCAGATCGTTGGAGTCCACCAGGCCCTTCACGAAGCGCAGGTACTGGGGCAGGAACTGCTCCGCCTCGTCCATGATGAACACCCGCTGGACGTACAGCTTGAGGCCGTGCTTGTTGTCCCGGTTCCACATGTCGAAGGGGGCGCGGGCCGGGATGTAGAGCAAGCTGGTGTACTCCTGCTTGCCCTCCACCTTGTTGTGGGCCCAGGTCAGGGGATCGTCCCAGTCGTGGGCCACGTGCTTATAGAAGGCCTGGTAGTCCTCATCGCTGATCTCGGACTTGGACAGGGTCCACAGGGCGGTGGCCTTGTTGACGGCACTCCAATGGCCCTCGGTGGCGGGCAGCGTCTCGCCGTTCTCTTCGCGCTCCGGGGTGCCCGCTTCCCACATCTCCACCGGGATGGCGATGTGATCGGAATACTTGGTGATGATCTCCTTGAGGCGCCAGTCGTCGAGGAACTCTTTCTCCTCCTCGCGCAGGTGCAGGACGATCTCGGTGCCTCGCTGGGGCTGGTGGATGTTGGCCACGGTGAAGTCCCCCTCACCGGCGGAGGTCCACTCCACGCCGGCCTCGGCGTCATGGCCGGCGGCGCGGCTGCGCACCGTCACCTTGTCGGCAACGATAAAGGCGGAGTAGAAGCCCACCCCGAACTGGCCAATCAGCTGGGAATCCTTGGCGGCGTCACCGGAGAGCTGGGCGAAAAAATCGGCGGTGCCGGACTTGGCGATGGTGCCCAGGTGCTCGATCACCTCGTCCCGGGTCATGCCGATGCCGTTGTCGGCGATGGTCAGGGTGCCGGCGTCCTTGTCCACCGACAGGCGCACCCGCAGCTGGCCGTCACCCTCGTAGAGATCGGCCTGCTCCAGCGCCTTGTACCTCAGCTTGTCCGCGGCGTCCGCGGCGTTGGACACCAGCTCCCGCAGGAAGATCTCCTTGTTGGAGTAGAGGGAGTGAGTGACCAGCTTCAGTAGCTGGGATACTTCGGTTTGAAAGCCGTGAGTCTCTTGTTGAGCGGACATGCATGTCTCCTGAAAAACAGAAAATTACCACGTTGTCCTGAAGATGGGGCCGGCCTGTCGCTTTTCAAGAGGGGAGCACAAAATCAGCCGGCGGGCGGCTGAATTTGCCACAGCGCCGCACCGGGCAGCACGCTTTGCGGCACCGGGGTGATGGTCACCGTATCCGATCCCAGGGGCAGTCGTCCCTGTTGGCAGTGGGTCAGTTCGGTTTGGCAGGCCTGGGTCTGCGCCCGGTCCAGCAAACGCTGCAGCAGGGGCTGACGGGCCCCGAGACGGCCGCGACGAAACTTCAGCTGGGTGTGCCTGTCGCACAGGTAGTGCTCCATGGCGGCGTTGGCAAAGGCCAGGGTGCCATTGGCGCGCACCACCGCCTGGGGGCACTCCGGGTGGCTCAGCCGGCTGTCCGCCAGGCGTGAGGCGATGCGTTCGTGGAGAAAGGGGGTGAGGGCCATGGCCTGGCGTAGATGGCGGCTGACCAGTTCGATCGCCTTGAGCTGGCCGGGGCAGAAATCACTCTGCTCCGCCCCGCGGTAGAGGCCCAGCAGGTGGTGACCGTGATCGGTGCTTAAGATGGAGCCGACGCTGTAGTGGCAATCGATGTCACCGAACAGCGTGGACAGCTCGGTGTCGGCGCGGCAGCGGCGCAGGGCTTCGTCCAGGATCACCACCTGGTTGCGCTGGCGACGGGCCTGCTGGTACCAGGGATCGCTGTGCCTGAGGCTCAAGTAGTGTTGCAGCCGGCCGGTGGAGAGGCTGGGATCGCCACAGGCGATGGGCAGCGCCCGGTAGGCTTCGGAACCTTTGGTCAGCAGGGCCAGAACCGCCCCACTGCCCCCCAGGGATCGTCGCAGGCCGTTCAGCCAGTCGTACCATCCCCCTTCAACCGCGGCGTCGTACGCCCCTTCGATGACCTGCCCTAACCACTCATCGCCCATCACACGCTCCTCGTTCTGGAAAGTGAAACAGCTGACTCGCAACTCGGTCGAAAAAACTTCACCGCTTCGACGCAGAAGGCTCAAATTATCGCCAGTGTCCCGGGCGGGCAACGGATAAGGTTGGGTATTTTCTGTGGATAAGTTATGGAAAAGTAAAAAGGCACAGAACTGTGCCTTTTTTCAATGATTTAGAGATCGCGTCGACCGCTAAATGAGAGCGCCAGCGTGGTGCCGTCCACGTACTCCAGCTCGCCGCCCACCGGCACGCCGTGGGCGATGCGGCTGACGCGGATCCCCAGCCCCTTGGCCATGTCGGCGATGTACTGGGCGGTGGCGTCGCCCTCCACCGTGGGGTTGGTGGCCAGGATCAGCTCCTGCCACTGGCCCCCCTGGAGCATCTGATCCAGGGTATCCAGGCCGATGTCATCGGGGCCGATGCCATCGAGGGGGGAGAGGTGCCCCATCAGCACGAAGTAGCGCCCGTCGTACTGGCCGGAGGATTCGATGGCCAGCAGGTCCGCCGGGGACTCCACCACGCACAGCTGCCCGCTCTCGGCGCGACGGGGGTTGTCGCAGATGGGGCAGCGGGGCTTCTCGGTGAAGGTGCGGCAGTCCTGACAGTGGCCCACGTCCCGCATCGCCTCGGACAGGGCCTCGCCCAGACGGGCACCGGCCACCCGGTCCCGCTCCAGCAGCTGGAAGGTCATGCGCTGGGCGGAGCGGGGCCCCACGCCGGGCAGACACTGCAGCGCCTTGATCAGGTCATCGACCAGGGGGCTGAATTTCATCAGAAGGGCAGCTTCATGCCCGGGGGCAGATTCATGCCGCCGGTCACCTCGGCCATTTTGGTCTTCTGGTCCTCTTCGATGCGACGGGACGCGTCGTTGATGGCGGCGGCAATGAGATCCTCGAGCATCTCTTTGTCGTCTTCCATCAGGCTCTCGTCGATCTCAACACGACGCACGTTGTGGGCACCGTTCATGGTGACCTTGACCATACCGGCACCGGCTTCGCCGGTGACTTCCATGGTGGCAATCTCTTCTTGAACCTGCTGCATGCGCTCTTGCATCTTCTGCGCCTGCTTCATCAGGTTACCCATACCGCCTTTACCAAACATATATCGGTCTCTCTAACTGGATAAGTGCCAAGAATGGCTGCACATGTTACCGCAACTGCCGGCCCGGACAAGGCCCTAGCCGGGGTTTTGATAACTCACCGACTCTTCGATAAGCCGGGCGTCAAACTCCGATTGTAGCCACTGGACCACGGGATCCTGCAGCAGATCCGCCTTGGCCTGGGCCAGGCGCTCCTGGTGCAGGCGCCGGCGGATCTCCAGTGGCGTCTCGCGCCCCTTAAGGGTCGCGTCCACGATTTTCAGGGTGATCCCTTGCTGCCACACCCGCTCCATCGCCTCCTTGAGCGGGCCGATCACCGCCTCGCTGTTGAGGTGGCGCTGCTCGCTGCGCAGATGCAGGGTCACCGCCTCGCCCTCGCGCTCCAACAGCGAGTTGATCGCCAGTTGCCGGGGGCGGGCCCCGATCCCCAGCTGGCTGATGGTCTGGTACCAGAGGGCGTCGGCTTCGTTGGCCGCCACCGGGCGCCCACCGGGGGCCTGCTCCTCGGCGGTCTCGGACGGGGTGGCCGGGACCGAGGCGGCCGGGGCGGGCTCGGCTTTGGGCTGCGCTTGCTGTTGCGGCGCGGCCTCAGCGGCCGGCGCAGGTGCTTGGCCGGTCTTCGCTTGCGGCGCCTCGGGCGTCTTCGGCGCGGGTTCACTGGGCGCGGCAGCCGCGCTCGTTACCGGTTCATCGGTGTCCCAGGGCGGCCGGTCCAGTTCGTCATTGACCGGCGTGGCCGCCGGGCTCGGCGCCTCAGTTTTGGTCTTGGGGGTCGCGGTGACCGGTTTGGGCGCGACCGTCACCGCCTCCGGCTTTGGGTCGTTGGGCTCCGCGGCTTTCAGCCGGGCCTGGATATTGCGCTGGTTGGACAGCGCCTGCTCGAGCAACCCCTGGATCCCGGCACCGCTCGCCGCAGACGGGGCGGCCTCGGCCACCGGGGCCGGGCGGGGTTCATTCGGCAGGGGGGACTCCATGGGGGCACCGCGTTCCGCTTCGGCCTGGGCCAGGATCATCTCCTGCTCCGCCAGCATCGCCAGCTCCTCCTGGGGCATCGGGATGGGGTCGGCCACCCTGCCCTGCCCCGCTTCGGCGGCGGATAGGATGGCGCTTTGCTCTTGGGCCAGCTCAGCGGCCTCGTCCGGCACCACCGGCGCTTGGGCCGGAGCCGATTGAGGGGCCGTCTCTTGCTGAGGCTGAACCGCCTCGGCCTTGGGTTCAACCTTCTCAGGCTGTTGCGCGGCGGCGGCCGCCGCAGCCTCGCTCGGTGCCACACTTGGGGCCGGCTCGGCTTTGGGCTCCGGCTTGGGCTTGGGCTCGGGCTTGGTTTCGGGCTTCGCCTCAACCGGCTGGGCCACGGGCGCCACAGCGCCCGGGGATACCGGGTGGTTCAGTTGGGGCTGGCGCGCCGCCATGGGCGGCGCCGCCTCCACAGGGGCAAAGGCCAGGGCCCGCAGCAGCACCATCTCGAAACCGCTGCGCGGGTCCGGGGCCAGGGCCAGGTCTTGACGCCCCTGGGTCAGCATCTGGTACCACAGCTGCACCTGCTCCCGGTCCAGTGCCTGGGCCAGGGTCTGCACCTCGGCCCCCTGCTCGCCCAGGTCCGCCGCCCGCAGGTTGAACTGGCACAGCGCCGCCTGGTGCAGCAGGGCCGCCATCTGCTTAAGCAGATCATCGTGATCCGGGGCGAAGGCGTCGATCTCATCGAGCACCGCCATCAGGGCTTCAGCCTGCCCCTGGGCCAGGGCCTTCAGCAGACGCAACGCGTAACCGGTATCCAGGGTGCCCAGCATCGCCTGAACCGCCCCCAGCTTCAGCGCACCACCACCGTGGGCGATGGCCTGATCGGTAAGGCTCATGCCGTCCCGGACACTGCCATCGGCGGCCTGGGCCAGCAGATCCAGCGCCGCGGGCTCGCAGGCAATGCCGTCTGCCGCCAACACCTTGGCCAGGTGGGCGCTGATCCGCGCCGGAGTGACGCTTTTGAGGTTGAACTGCAGGCAGCGGGAGAGCACGGTGACCGGCAGTTTCTGCGGGTCTGTGGTGGCCAGCAGGAACTTCACGTGCGGTGGTGGCTCCTCCAGGGTCTTGAGCAGGGCATTGAAGCTGTGACGGGAGAGCATGTGCACTTCGTCGATCAGGTAGACCTTGAAGCGGCCCCGCACCGGCTGGTACTGGACGTTGTCCAGGATCTCCCGGGTGTCGTCCACCTTGGTGCGCGACGCCGCGTCGATCTCCAGCAGATCGACAAACCGCCCCTCGCTGATCTCCTGGCAATGGCTGCACTGGCCGCAGGGGGTGGCGGTGATGCCGGTCTCGCAGTTGAGGCCTTTGGCCAGCAGGCGGGCGATGGAGGTTTTGCCCACGCCGCGGGTGCCGGTAAAGAGGTAGGCGTGGTGGAGGCGGTTCTGCTCCAGGGCGTGGGTCAGGGCCTTGAGGACGTGCTCCTGGCCCACCACCTGATCAAAGCTGGCCGGGCGCCATTTGCGCGCCAGTACCTGATATGACATGTCTCTCCTCAAAGTGAGGGCAAAGGTGCTGATGTTGGGATGCTAACACAGGGCCCGCCAAGTACGAAAAAGCCGGGCAGATGCCCGGCTTTTTCCTGTGCGCAGGGACTTACTCGCCCTCGAACTCACACAGGGTGACGACGTTCAGCCCCAGGGCCTTGAGGCGGGTTTCGCCGCCCAGGTCCGGCAGGTTGATGATAAAGGCCGCGTCGGTGGCCTCGCCGCCCAGGCGGCGAATGAGCTTGACGGTGGCGTCGATGGTGCCGCCGGTGGCCAGCAGGTCATCCACCACCAGCACCTTGTCGCCGGCTTCGATGGCGTCGATGTGCATCTCCAGGGTGTCCTGGCCGTACTCCAGCTCGTAGGACTCCGCCACGGTCTCGCGGGGCAGCTTGCCGGGCTTGCGCACCGGCACGAAGCCCAGACCCAGCTGGTGGGCCAGGGGGGCGCCAAACAGGAAGCCGCGGGCCTCGGTGCCCACCACCTTGGTGAACCCCTGGTCGCGGTAGTGTTCCGCCAGCAGATCGATGCTCAGGCGAAACGCCTCGGCGTCCTCCAGCAGGGAGGTGACGTCACGGAACAGGATCCCCGGCTTGGGGTAATCGGGAATGGCTTTGATGCTGTCTTTGATCAGCGCCAGTGATGCTTGGTTCATTGCGTAATCGGGTCTCTTGGGTGGCCACAGCCACGACACAAAAAAGCCCAGTGGCGTCGGCCTTCCTGGACTGCGTCGCCGAAGCGATATGGGGGCTAAGCTTAAGCAGCTTGCCGGGGGGATGCAACCGCGTCCGGGCCGCGCCGTTCTCTCCGGTGTACCTGCCCACCAAGGGGTCAGTGTAACTCAGTCGTTGCTGGCGAAGGGGTGCGGTGGATCACAGGGTGGGGGATGGAAGCCGCCTCAAGACGGCTTCCAAGCGGCTTAGGAGCCGAGGATCTTCAGCCAGGTCAGGGTGGCCGGCAGGGTCGGGATCAGCAGGACCGCCAGCAGGCCCAGGAAATGGAACAGGTTGAAAGGTTCTTTGAAATTGTTATCAGCCACGACTGTCATACTCCCAGGTTGATGTGCGCGGGCATTCTAGCGTGACGCAGGTCACACAAACACCCCCTGGGAGTAGGGCTTATTTTTTCGCCAGGCGCAGTATGCCCCGTTGGGCCATCTGCTCAAGGATCTGGGACAGTCCCGCGGCCAGGGCCGCCGGGTCCATCTGCGGCAGCATCGCCGCCATGCTCTGGCGCAGTTGATCCGGTGTCACCCCGGGCTGCTCGGAGACCAGCATCAGCAGCTGGGTGGTGAGCGGATTAAGCTGACTGAACTGCACCTCCTCTGCCTCATCGCGATACAGCAGCAGGAAGGTGGGCTCGGGTTCGGGCTCGGGGTGGCTTGGACTGATGCACTGCACCGGGTAGTCGTAGGTGCCCAGTGCCGAAGCGCGGTAGAGGCACAGGGGAGTGTCGTCGGCTATGGCGCTCAGCGTCGGCTGATCCGTCACCGCCTCCTGGGTGTCCACCCACAGCTCCAGGTACTCGTACTGGGCCAGCTCGGCCTCGAAGGGCCAGTCCGCCTCCTCCAGCCCCTCCAGGTACTCCAGGAAGGCCCGGGCGATGTCGACAAACAGCGGGCTGTGGCAGTCATGCTCGGCAAAGAAGTGACGCAACCGCTGCTGCCAGCGGGCCGGGGCGTGGAGACTTTTGAGCACCGGAAAGGCGTTGTTGACGAAGCCGGAGACGTTGTTGAAAAACAGCTCCCGGTAGACCGCCATATGGCGAGCGTCGGTCCCCTTGGGGGGCGTGCCCGCCTCGGGGGCACGGATGTAATCGATGAAGGCCTGCTGCACCTGGGTAAACTCGCTCATGCCGAAGCCCTCCTCGGCTCGGCCGCCCTCTGGTAACCGGCGATGGTGGCCACCTCCTCCAGAAGCTCGCTCATCGGGGGCAGGTTGAAATCCCGCTCCAGCAAGGTGGGGTGCACCCCGTGGTCCTCGTAGGCCTGGGCCAGCAACTGCCAGACCGGATCAATCACCGCCGCCCCATGGGTGTCGACGATAAGATCCTCCGCCTCGTTGTAGTGGCCGGCCACGTGCAGGTAGCGCACCCGTTCGCTGGGCAAGGCCCGCAGAAAAGCCGAGGCGTCGTAGCCGTGGTTGACGCTGTTGACGTAGATGTTGTTCACGTCGAGCAGCAGCTGGCAGTCGGCCTCCTCCAGCACCGCTTTGAGGAAGGTCAGCTCGTCCAGCTCCGCCCCCGGGGCGGCATAGTAGGAGACGTTCTCCAGCACCAGGGGCCGCTCCAGGATCTCCTGCACCACCCGCACCCGCTGGGCCACGTGGTGAACCGCCGCCTCGGTAAAGGGGATGGGCATCAAATCGTAGAGGTGGGCATTGCCGGAGCAGTAGGAGAGGTGCTCGGAGTAGAGCGCGATGTCGTGCTCATCCAGGAAGGTTTTGACCTGCTTGACGAAGTCGGTGTCCAGCGGCGCCGGAGCACCGATGGAGAGTGACAGGCCGTGACAGACGAAGGGGCGCTGCTCGGTCAGCTGGCGAAACTGGCGCTTGAGGCGGGGATTGATCCGCATCCAGTTCTCCGGGGCCACCTCCATAAAGCCGATGGCCTCCGGGATCCCGTCCCGGACCAGTCCCTCCACCATCTCCCGTCGCAATCCCAATCCGGCACCCTGAACCTCGGCCATACACTGCTCCTTCGTGTTGCAACAAAAAGGCTGGCCGAAGCCAGCCTTACTTCAAGTAACGTACCGGGGTTTAGGCGCTGCCGCCACACTTCCCTTCGCCGCACTTGCCTTCTTTACCTTTGGCTTCGCCGCCGCACTTCCCTTCGCCGCACTTGCCTTCGCCGCCTTTACCTTCGCCGCCGCACTTGCCTTCGCCGCACTTGCCTTCCTTGCCTTTGCCTTCGCCGCACTTACCTTCGCCGCACTTGCCTTCCTTACCTTTACCTTCGCCGCACTTGCCTTCACCGCACTTGCCTTCGCTGCCTTTGTCGCCGGTGATCTGGTAACCGGCCTGCAGATCGTCGATGGAGAAGGGGTTGGCTTGAGCGCTGCCCACGGCCATGGTTCCGCCAACGACCAGGGCACCCAACGCGGCGGCAACAGTGGTTTTCTTAACAGTTTTCATCATGTGTTCCTTCAATCGGTTGAAACCAATGTTCGTTCCAGCGGCCGTTTGACCCTGGCTCAGCAAAGAAGACCCCACGCCCGGCGTCTTCATTTCACACCATAACAACATTTTTTTTACTCGCCACCTTTTTGCTCTTTTTTTGACCGCCGATATGGTGTAGGGCGACGAAGCTGGTACACTTGCCGCCCCCCGACCCAGCCAGGAGCTGACACACCACTATGCGAGTGATTTTGGCGCCGATGGAGGGCGTACTGGACCACCGGATGCGCCAGCTGTTGAGCGAACTCAACCCCTACGATCTCTGCGTCACCGAGTTCGTCCGGGTGGTGAGCCAGCCTGTCTCCGACAAGGTGTTCTACCGCCTGGCCCCGGAGCTCAAACGCGGCGGCAAGACCCGCAACGGCACCCCGGTGCGGGTGCAGCTGCTGGGCCAGGATCCGGACTGGCTGGCCCACAATGCCGCCCGGGCCATCGAGCTGGGCTCCCCCGGGGTGGACATCAACTTTGGCTGCCCGGCCAAGACGGTGAACCGCTCCAAGGGCGGCGCCGTGCTGCTCAAAGAACCGGAGCTTATCTACCGAATCGTTCAGGCGATGCGCCAGGCGGTGCCCTCGGATCAGGTGCTCAGCGCCAAAATTCGCTTGGGCTGGGATTGCCACAGCCGCACCATGGAGATCGCCCAGGCCATCGAATCCGCCGGTGCCAACGAGCTGGCGATCCACGCCCGCACCAAGGCGGACGGCTACCGGGCCGAGGCGATCAAGTGGGCCGCCATCGCCCCGGTGGCCCAGGCACTGTCGATCCCGGTGATCGCCAACGGTGAGATCACCGACTTCGCCGCGGGCCAGCGCTGCCAGCAGGCCTCCGGCTGCACCGATCTCATGCTGGGTCGGGGTGCCTTGAGCGTGCCCAACCTGGCGGCGGTGGTGAAAAACGACGTGGCTCCCCTGAGCTGGAGTGCGATCCAAGGGGTGTTGACGGAGTACGTGGCGCTGGAGGTCAGCGGCGACAAGGAGCGTTATTTTCCCAATCGCATCAAACAGTGGTTTGGCTTTTTGCGCCAGGCCTATCCGGAGGCGGACGCCCTGTTCGGGCCGCTGCGTCGCTTAAAGCGCAGTGAGGAGATCATCGCCCTGCTGGAGGCGGCCTGAGCTAAGAAACACCCGGCTCTAAAAAGGAAGGCCCCGCAAGTGCGGGGCCTTTTTGATGCGCTTACTGGCGTTCGAACTCCAGCAGCAGGGTCTCCCCTTTCCACCACTGCAGCTTGCCATCCTGCTCCACGGTGCGATCCGCCTCGGCAAAGTGCTGCATCATCACCTGCTCCTGACGGGCCAGGTTGTCCGGACAGGCCACCAGGGTCATCCCCGCCTGTTGCAGCCAGAGGGCATCCCCGGCGGGCACCACGGAGGCGAAAAACTGGTTGCAGCCGCTGTTGCCATTGGCGCGCCCCTCCTCCATCTCCAGCACCAGGTAGGGCGGACGGCCGTCGTAGAGGCCCTGAATGCTGTCGATGCCGTCGATCTTGGCCAGGGACCATTGACCACTCCAGGCGGCGAACTGACTGCCGGGCACGTCGCGGTAGGCTTGAAGCACCACCTGGCCGCCGGAGAGGATCTGCAGGCGGCCGTGCTCGATGCGGTAGCCGTCGGCACTGGCCATCAGGGCCCCGTAATCCTGCTCCATCTTCGCCACCGGCGCCGGACAGGCCATGCGGGTGCTCATCTGGGGGCCAAAAGGCTGCCCCTGAGCGGGCCAGGCACCGTTGACCTGGTTGCAGCCAAAGCTGGTGCTCAGCTGTTCGCCGGTCACCGTCAGGGTGGGCTTGGCCGGGCCCGGAGTGGGCATCAGGGCCTCGCCATTGAGTTGACCGATGCGCCATTGTCCCTCGTAGGGTGAGGGGCCGGTGTCGGTGGCCGCACAGCCGGTCAGTACCAGGGCCAGGGAGGCCAAAGCAATGGGTTTCATGATGATTCCCTGTCTTTTGAGAAGGTTAAAGAAATTAGCCTAGCAGTAAGAGCCTGGCAATGGCTCGATGGTTTCGTCGGAGTTCGGCTGACGCCGTGAAGGGGATCACAAAAGCCAATAAAAAAGCCCCGCCAGGGAGACGGGGCTTTGCATTGACTGATTGGGTTAAGCGGTCTTAGAAGGACTGCTCGATGCGGAAGAACATGGTGCGACCGGTGACGTCGTACAGTGACCAGGAAGCGTCACGGTAATCAACGAACCCTTCGTACCAGGTCGGGGCTTCTTTATCGAACACGTTGTTCAGACCCAGGGTGATGCGACCGTTGTAGGGGTGTGCGTAGGACACCTGCACGTTGTGCTTGGTGTAGCTCGGCACGTTGGCCAGGTAGTCGGCACCCCAGATGTCGAAGCCGTTGTCCTGCTTACCTACGTAGTAGGTGCTCCAGGCCGCGGTCCAGTCGCTGTAGAAGTAGCTCAGGGTCGCGTTGGCACGCCACTCGGGGTAGTCCTGGGCACCGGCGTAGTCGACGCCCGGCTCACCCGGGGCTTCAGTCTCTACGTACTCCAGTACGTAGGAGGCTTCAGCGCGCAGGTTGAAGTCACCAAACCCGGTCTCGATGTTGTAGTTGGTCTGGAAGTCAAAACCGCTGGTTTCCAGGCTCGCCAGGTTCTGGTCGAAGCTGTACATCACATCGATTTTGCCATCGGCACTACGAGTTACCGCGTCAGACACACCGCCCGGATTGTCGCGGGCCACAGCCAGCAGACGGTTAACGGAGGTGGCGGCAATCTTGTTGTCCAGAGTCACGTCGTAGTAGGACAGCTCCATGGACCAGTTGTCCATGACGTTCCAGACGGCACCGGCGGTGTAGGACTCACCCTCTTCCGGCTTCAGGTCCGGGTTGCCACCGAACCAGGTCTTGTGCTGCCAGCTGGGGCTACAGTAGGTGGCGTCCTGGTCAGCGTTGCCCAGGTCATCACACCAGTAAGCGTCGTAGGCGGACTCGAAGCTCAGGGCCTGGCTGGAGAACATCTCGCTCATGCTCGGTGCACGGAAGGATTGACCCCAGTTGGCACGCAGCAGCAGGGAGTCCACCGGACGCCAGGAGATCCCCACCTGGGGAGAGACGTTGTCGAAGGAACCTTCTACCACCTGGGCGCCCACATCGCCGTCCTGGCTGTAGTCGTCCCAACGCACGGCGGCGTTGATGTCGATGGAGTACGGCAGGGCCGCTTGCAGTTCCGCGAAGGCGGACATGCGGTCACGGGTGGCGTTCACGTCGTCGCCGCCGGAACCACCGGAGACCACGCCGGAGGCGGACTGCGGATCGCTGTACTGCTCAAACTTCAGGGTTTCGTATTCGAAGCCCACCAGGCCGGCCAGGGTGAAGTCACCGGTCTCAAGCAGGGTGGTGCTCAGGTTGCCGTCGATGGTGTCGCTGACGTAACGAGCCTGGTACACACCGGTGTGAGCCGCTTTGGAGTACAGGTCGGCCATGTGGGCGTCCCAGGCTTCATAGCTCATGCCGGTGGTGTTGAAGATGTCCCAGATCCCCTTATCAATCTCAATCTGCATGATGTCATCATTGATGAGATTGGTGTTGAAGGCGTTGGTGGTGGAGCGGCTGTGCTGGTAGTTCAGCTCCCAGTCCAGGCCGTTGCCCACATCCACGTAGCCTACCAGGCCACCGAAGAAGTCGATGGTGTTGATCTCGGTGCGAGTGTCACGGGGCCCCAGGTTGGCGGAGCGCATGTACAGGGTCAGGTCCTCGCCCACCGGGTTCAGCGCGTTGTCGGCAGCCATGCTCGGCAGGTTGGTGGAAACCGGGGTACCGGCGAAGCGGCTGTCGGTTTCGGACATGGACGCTGCGGCGCGACCGCGGAACTGCAGGTTGTCGGCCAACTCATAGTTGAAGTTGGACAGGATGGAGTTCTGGGTTACGTCACCGTAGAACTTGGTCACCTCACCGTAGCTGTACAGGCAGCGACCGTCGCCATTCAGGACGGCGTTATCGGCCTCGCTACACAGCGCGGATTGATCAACCCAGCCGGATGCGCCGATGGCGTTAGGCACGGAGCTGTAGGTGGAGTAGGCACCGTAGGTCGGATCGTCCAGCTTCCAGATGTCGCGGTCGAAGACGGCGTCAGTGGTGTAGTACTCGTACGCCAGGGTGATGTTGCCCTTGTCGGAAGAGTAACCGGTGGTGACGGTGAAGCGGTTCAGAGCACCGCCCTCTACATCCGGATCTTCGTAGTCGTAGGTGAAGTTCAGACCTTCGTAGTCTTTCTTGGTGATGATGTTGATCACACCGGCAACGGCGTCGGAGCCGTAAACCGCGGAAGCACCGTCACGCAGGATCTCGATGCGCTCAACGATGGCCATCGGGATCTTGGAGGTATCGGCGGACACACCGGCGCTGGAGCTGGTACCGGGCAGACGACGGCCGTCCAGCAGCACCAGGGTGTACTCGGAGCCCAGACCACGCATGTTCACGGTGGAGGTGGCGGAACCACCGGAACCGTAACCGGAGATGCCTCGCCAGGAGCCGAAGCTGTTGACGGAGGAGTTGTTCAGTACGTCGGCCACAGTGGCTTCACCGGACAGCTGGATGTCAGCGGCGGTGATCACGGTAACCGGGGTGGAGGTTTCGATATCTACCTGCTTGATGCGAGAGCCGGTAACGGAAATGCGCTCCACATCGTCGTTGGCTTCTTCAGCGATGGCGGTATTAAACCCGACAAAGGCAACGGAGCCGAGGGTTGTGGCGATCAACCCTTTGCGAACCGCTTTGGATACAGAAGATTCCATAGCCATTATATTATTCTCCCTTGGAGCCTGCTTAACCTGGGGTAAGCATCAACAGGCCGTAACCATTTCGTTATTTTTTATCCCCGAATGCCACGCGACATTCACAATCAGATACTCCCTTTACGCCAAAGTTGTGTCAACTAAGTTATTGTTTTTGCTATGTTAATTTTGTTTCTTTTTTGTTAATAAAAAGGAGTCTTTATTGACTCCTTTTTTAATGAACGGCGTTAAGGCCCCGTTCAGGCTGGATCTTCGATCCGATCATCGATTTACTTTTGTGCAACATTTTTGATTCTTTTTTTTACCGCTCAATTTCGCCTTCGAATACAAGTTGTTTGGCTCACAAATTGGCTGGATAACCGGCAATTCACCAGGATTGAACAGGCAGACAGAATAAAAAGCAGGAAACAAAAAAAAAGGCAGCGAATGCTGCCTTTTTCCGTTCTGGTTGGGTCTATCAGAACTGATAGCTGAACTTGGTGTAGACGTAGCGTCCCATCACGTCGTACACCTCGGGGGTGGTGTAGACGTCGCTGTAGCTCGGGTGGTACTTGGGCGTCTCGTCAAACAGGTTGTTGACACCCAGAGTCACGTTGAAGCGGTCAGCGAAGCGGTACATGTAGGAGACGTTGTGGTACCAGGCGGCGGCCACTTCGAACTCCGGCACTTCCAGGTCGGTCATCTCACCGATGTGACGCAGCTGGTAGTTGAAGGTCCACTTGTCGGCGTTCACCATCAGCTGAACGTTCTGACGCCACTCGGCGTAGCCCCCGTTCATGCCGGAGATGGTGCCGGTGTAGTCGATGCCATCCTGGCTGAAGTTCAGCAGGCGGGTCACATCCCAGTTCAGGCTCCAGTCGTGGCCACCGTACATCCAGTTGTACTGGAAGTTGGCGTCAATACCGTCGGTCTCCTGGAAGCCGGCGTTCACCAGCGGCGCGTGGAAGGTTTCGATCTCCCCGGTCACGCTGCTGCGGGTGATGTCCAGCGCGTCACAGGCGCCCATGTCGCCGTTCATGTAACACGCGTTCAGGTAAGCCTGACGGTCGATACGGGTGATGGCGTTGGTCACTTCGAAGCGCCAGTAGTCCACGGTCATGGAGAAGCCATCGGCGTAGGACGGGCTGTAGACGAAGCCCGCGGTGAAGGTGTCGGCCTCCTCCGGCTGCAGGTCCTCATCGGTGGTCCAGATCACCTCGATCTGGGAGTCCTCCTGGGTGTATTCCTTGGCGTCGTTCGGATCGGCCCAGCCGATGGTGCGACACTGTTGCGCCAGGGTGGTGTTGTCACTGTGGCTGACGCCGGAGCAGGGATCGCTCAGGTAGTCGAAGGAGCCTACGTTACCGCCGTACAGCTCGGAAACGCTCGGGGCACGGAAGGCGGTAGAGGCCACACCACGGAGCATCAACTCGTCGTTCACCCGCCAAGTCAGGCCCAGCTTCCAGGTGGTGTCGGAGCCAAAGGTGCTGTAGTCGAACCAGCGGATGGCGGCTTCCATGGTCAGCTCATCGGCGTAACGCAGACCGGAGAGCAGCGGGATGGAGAATTCCGCGTACAGCTGGGTGGTGTCGTAGTCACCGGCGGTCGGATCCTGCTGGGACTGGGAGGACTCACCCGCCTGGGTGATCGCATCCGGGGTGAACCAGCCCTTCTCTTTGCGGTACTCGGCGCCCGCGGCGAAGGCGATGCTGCCGGCCGGAACGTCAATGAGCTCACCGGTCAGGTTGGCGGCGAAGACGTGCATCTCGTTACCGCCCTCGGAGCGGTCGTCGTACATCACGTCGTTCAGGATGTCCTGGCTCAGGGGCTCACCGGACAGCCAGGCATCGGGGTTGTCGTAGATGGACTGCTCGACGCGGCTGGTGATCGCCAGGTTGCGGGCGTAGCTGGTGGCTTCGTTACGACCGAAGTTGTAGGACACGTCCCAGTCGAAACCGCGGCCAATGTCGAGGTAACCCTCGAAACCGGTCACGATGCGGTAGGTGTCGGTGGTCTGGTCAAACACACGGGGACCGGCTTCGCTCATACGGCGCTTGTACACCACGGTGTCGGTGCCGTCCCAGGGGCCGGAGGGCAGCTGCGCGGTGTCCAGGTAGAGGCCGGTGATCGGCGCCGGGGCCATCTGCTGGGTGGAGTCGCGGCGGGTGTACATCCCCTCGACGAAGAAGTTGGTGTCGGTCAGCACTTCGTAGTTGAAGTTACCGCTGAGGCTCACCCGCTCCTGCGGAGTGGACAGGTAGCTGTAGGGCACGTAGTTGAACAGCTCATCCTGCTCGCTCCAGGAGCCGTCCGGGTTCGGCGTGTAGTAACCGTCGCCCCAGTTGATGGAACCACCCGGGATGGTGGAGCTCCAGCCGCCACAGTCGCCCACCGGGCCACAGTTGGACCAGAAGCGGTCATCCTGGAAGACGTCGCCACGGTTGACGTAGGAGGCGCCCAGCACCAGGTTACCGCGGTCGAAGTTGGTGCCCCACAGGACGTTGATCTCACCGGTTTCGCCGTCGCCCTTATCGGACATGCCGTACTGGCCGTCGATCTGGAAGCCTTCGAAATCCTTCTTGGTGATGATGTTGATCACCCCGGCTACCGCGTCGGAACCGTACACGGCGGAGGCGCCATCCTTGAGCACTTCGATGCGCTCAATCATGGCCACCGGGATGGTGTTGAGATCCACAGAGGCGTCGGCGCCGGTACCGGATACCACCATACGGCGGCCGTTCACCAGAACCAGGGTACGCTCCGGGCCCATGCCGCGCAGATCCACACGGGCGGCACCGCGGCCACCGTTGTTGGTGGCGGCGCCGGTGGCGGAACCGGCGGAGGCGGTGGTTTCCTGCAGGATCTGCTCAACGGAGGTGTACGAGCCGGCGGCGATCTGATCGGCGCCAATCACGTTAACCGGGCTGGCGGTCTCCATATCACCGCGCTTGATGCGGGAGCCAGTGACAGAGATGCGTTCGACATCCTGCGCACCGGTGACCTCTTCGGCCATGGCAGGGGTAGCAAAGGCGACACCGGTCAAGGTGCCGGTGACGAGTGCGCCGCGGACAGCTTTGGCGACGGTCGATGGGTACTTCATCCTAACTCCCTCGAGAACTTTGTTTTTATAATCTTCCTGGTCACCCCCCGGGCCTCGTATCCGGGCACCGTGTTGTCGGGGTGATGCCGCTAGGATACTGAGTTATCGCCTTTTTATGGTCAATGGCTATATATTTATAGCTATGTTGCATACTCGTTAGCCCCATCTGGCGATGAAGTTAAATCCCCAAACGACTCAATCTGAACTCAAGCCAAACCGAAACTGAATGCGGGATCTCACTGCCAAATGACAGAAATAGCAGCATTTCTCTCTGGCCCTTTCCGTTAACACCCGGACAGCAAAAATCCTCTCAAGTGTGATGCGCATCACGTTTTTCCATAAGAAAAGGGGCCAGGTTGGCCCCTTTTTTCCCCGCTTTTCGTTAACCCTGTGCCGCTATCCAACCGCGGATCTTGGCTTGCAACACCGCCATGGGCAGTGAGCCGGAGGTCAACACCTGGTTGTGGAACGCCTTGAGGTCAAACCGCTCCCCCAGGGCCGCTTCCGCTTCGGCGCGCAGCGCCAGGATGGTGAGCTGCCCCACCTTGTAGGAGAGGGCCTGGCCCGGGATCGCCATGTAACGCTCCACTTCGGCGGTGACGTCGGTTTCGGCCATGGGGCTGTTATCCAGCATGTACTGAATCGCCTGCTCCCGGCTCCAGCCCTTGGCGTGCAGTCCGGTGTCCACCACCAGGCGCATGGCCCGCAGCATCTCGTCGGAGAGCTTGCCGAAGTACTGGTAGGGATCTTCGAACAGGCCCATCTCGATGCCCAGGTACTCGGCGTACAGCGCCCAGCCCTCCTCGAAGGCGGTGTAGCCGCCGAAGCGCTGGAAGTCCGGCACGCCCTCAAGCTCCTGCTTGATGGCGATCTGGAAGTGATGACCTGGGGCCGCCTCGTGCAGGGACAGGGTGGTCATCCCCCACTTGGGCTGGGCTTTGAGGTTGTAGGTGTTGATGTAGAACACCCCGGGGCGGGAGCCGTCCGGCGCCGGGGACTGGTAGCTGGCCCCGGCTGCGGAGCGCTCGCGGAAGGGTTCCACCGCCTTGACCACATAGTCTGCTTTGGGCATCACATCGAAGTACTGGGGCAACACCGCGTTGATGTCGTCCTTAAGCCCCATGTAGCCGTCAATGAGGCCCTGCTTGTCGGTAAAGAAGAACTGGTCGTCGCTGCCCAGGTGCTCAAAGAAGGCGGCCAGGTCCCCATCGAAGCCGACCCGCTCTCGCACTCCGTCC
The DNA here is from genome assembly GCF_019802085.1 of Ferrimonas balearica. Taxonomy (GTDB): domain Bacteria; phylum Pseudomonadota; class Gammaproteobacteria; order Enterobacterales; family Shewanellaceae; genus Ferrimonas; species Ferrimonas balearica_B. Next base: position 391,771 of record NZ_JAHVHV010000001.1, on the reverse strand, counting down.
ATCTCCTCGAGAATGCGGGCCACTTCCGAAAGCCCCAGCTCGTGGATCTCCGCCACCGGCATGGTGGTGGTGGTGTGCTTGTTGGCCAGGTGCTGGTACCAGGCTTTGCCATTGGGCAGACCCGCCCAGCCATGGGTGCCCCGGCTCTTGGGCAGGTAGGTGTCGCGGAAGTAGCTGTGCAGGCGTTCCAACGCAGGAAGCAAGGTGTCGCTCAGGGCCTGCTGGTAGCGCTTGCTCAGGGCCGCGGCCTCGGTCTCGCTCAGCCCCTCGGGCAATTGCTTCAGGGGCCCGTAGAAGGGGCTTTGCGCCAGCGGGGTGTTCAGCTGGGTCTCCAACTGGGGGAGAATGCGCTGCACCAGGATCCGCGGCAGCACCACGGTGGACTCGCTGCCCTCCTCCATCCGCGCGATGGCGCTGTCCACCCAGACGGCGAAATCGTTGATGCGACCGATAAAGTTATCGTAGTCCTCGACGGTGTCAAAGGGCTGGGCGCTCTCGCCACTGCCCAGCTGCACGAAGCTTATCACCCGGCTGTAGAACTGGTTCATCGGCAGGAAGCGGCTGGGATAGGTCTCATCCACCAGGGCCATCTCCAACTCGTAACGCAGCACCTGGGCACTGAGCCGTTCGGCGTCGCTGAGCTGGTCCATATCGATGCCCTGCAGCTGCTTCAAATAGCCGCTGTTGAGCTGGTGACGGGCCTTAAGGTAATCGTCGGACAGGTTGTTGGCCAGCCGGTGGTTGTAGCGGCGCTCGCCGACAAAGGTGGCCATCACCGGGTTCAGCTCAATGAGATCCGCGAAGTATTGCGCCGCCAGGGCCTGGTATTGCTCGGACGCGCTGGCTTTGGCGGGGGCCTCTACGGCCGTTTCACCGCTTTGCTTGGCCGGCGGTGTCTGGGGAGAGCAGGCGGCCAGGCCTAGGGCTGCGAACACCGCCAGGGCGGAGAGTGTGGTTTTCATCTGGGTTCCTTTGGGTACAAAAAAGCCCCGACCAGCGGGGCTAGACAGGGCTTTTCTTCCGTCGACTTACAGTTCGACTTTCTTACGCTGTGCGGTTTCCTGGATGTAGGAGACCCAACCCTTGGCGGTGTTGGCGGTCTTCTGGTCCTTGGCCGCCGCTTGCGCTGCACGGTAGGCGGGCTTGAACTCTTCCAGGTAGAAGTGCGCTTGGGCCAGCAGCATCTGTGCTTCACCGGCGCTCTTCAGGCCGTCAGCGTTGAGCGCGTTGCGGGCCGCCACTTTGGCTTCCTGGTAACGCTCGGACTCCATCAGCAGACCGGCTTGGCGCATGTAGTAGCGCGCCTTGTTGGTCAGCTCGGCCACTTCACCGTAGTAAGTGATGGCTTTGCTGATCTCCTTGGCCTGGTGATAGGTGTTCGCCAGCATGGAGAGGGCGCTCTCGTCCTTCTCGACCACCCCGTCTTTCAGGTATTTCTCCTGAATCTGGGCGGAACGGAACGGGATCTCGTTCTGAGCGTAGAGCTGTGCCAGCATCTTGTACTCAGAGGCCTTCTCCAGGTAGCCGTTGCGGTACGCCACGTCCATGGTGTACAGGGAGCGCTTGTAGTCTTCGCTCAGCATGTACATCTGGGCCAGCTGCACCCACAGACGCTTGTCGGCGGGGAACAGTCGCACCATCTCCTCGACGATTTGGGCAGCCTTCTTGTACTGCTTAGTCTCGTAGTAGGAGCCCATCTTCAGGGTGTAGGGCCCTTTGTTGGGGGTGCTCTGGGTGGCGATGGCCTGGTCGGCCAGCGGGATCACCTTGTCGTGACGCTTCAGCTCGAAGTTGGCGGTGGCCATCCGCAGGTAGACGTTGGTGTCTTCCTTACAGGTGAACGCCATCCAGTCCTGGTAGTACTTCAGGGACTGTTCGAACTTACGCTCCTGGATGCTCAAGTCCGCCATCAGACGAATCGCTGCCGCGTGATCGGTACCGCCCAGTTGGTTGATGTCAATCGCAACCTTCAGGTACTTCATTGCGGTGGGCGTTTGGCCGTCTTTACCCGCGTACAGGTTACCGATAAAGCGGGACACGTAGGCTTTGTCGAACTCGTTGCTGGTCTTGATCTCCAGCAGGACTTCGAGGGCCTGGTCCGTTTGATCGGTGCTGTACAGCTCGTAGGCTTTCTGGATGCGCTTACCCACCCGCTCGGAAACCACGCGGGTCTTCCGGGTGTCGATCTCGCACTTCTCAGCGGCAGAGACCGGTGCCGGCGCAGCAATCACGCCAGCAGCGATGGTCAGCAGCAAAGCAGGCAGCAATTTGCGATTTTTATGCATTTTGACCTCCTGCCTTAGCTCGCTTTATCCAGAGTAAAGTCGAGACGGACGGTTTGACCGGGCTGTTTCACCGGCTTGCCGTCAACGATCTTCGGCTTGTACTTCCACTTACGCAGGGCGCGACGGGCTTCCTGGTCGAAGATACGACGAGGCTCCGCTTCGATGACTTTCACGTCATCCACACCACCCAGTTCGTTGATGGTAAAGCTGAGGATAACGTATCCCTCTTTACCGTCACGTGCGGCCTTGATGGGGTAACGAGGCTCGATCCGAACGATCGGGGTCGCGTCACCGTCACGGGCCATTGCGCCACTGGGGTCACCCAGACCTGCGCTCATATCACCCAGATCCACGCTCGGCACATTGATGGATACGCTGTCGGACATGTCGTTGGTGTCCGGCTGCATCTCCACCGGCTTCGGCGGCTGCTGGGGCGGCTTCGGCGGCTTCGGCTTAGGTCGGTCACGGTTTTGCGCTTTCGCATCCTGACGTTCCATGACGATCTCAATCGGCGGCGTCTTGAACTGGTTGTCGGCGCGCTTCGCGCCACCGCCAACCAGAAATGCCATGAAAGAGAACAAGGCGAAGGTCACCGCAGCACCGACTAACAGGGCTAACAGTGCTCTCAACATATTAATCGTTCTCCGCAGACACCGAGATCTTGTCGATACCGGCAGCTTTCACCTGATCCATCACTTTGACCACGATGCCGTGCTTGGCTTGCTGGTCGGCCTGGATCATTACCTGGGCTTCCGGAGACTCGGCCAGCATACGTTCTACGTTAGCGCGTACACGTTGAATATCAACTTCACGCTTCTCCATGTAGACAATGCCTGCCTCGTTAATGGCGATAAAGATGTTCGCCGACGGTTTCTTGCTCGCCTGCTGAGCCTTAGGACGGTTCACTTCGATGCCGGATTCCTTCACGAACGAGGTCGTTACGATGAAGAAAATCAGCATGATGAACACGATGTCCAGCATTGGGGTCATATCGACCTGGGCTTCTTCAGCGGCGCTGTAATGCTTCTTACGTGCCATAGAAAACTCTCTTTAGTGATGAGGCAGACTATCTACCAGTTGCTCCTGGGACATCTTCAGCTTGGCATTGAGCCGGGTGCTGAAGAACACGCCAGAGAGCGCCGCTACCATGCCCGACATGGTCGGGATGGTGGCCATGGAGATACCGCCAGCCATCAAGCGGGGGTTACCGGTACCTTGTACCGCCATCACTTCGAACACCGCGATCATGCCGGTAACGGTACCGAGCAGACCCAGCATCGGGCAGATGGCGACCAGGGTATTGATCAACCCCATACGCGCATTTAATTGTTCTTTGGCCTGGGAGATCCACGCTTCACGAATGCGATGGGCATACCAGGAGGTTGTGTCTGCACGGGCATCCCACTTGGCGATGATCTCTTTGCGCATCTTCGGGAAAACGAAGCTGACAAAGAAGTAACGCTCAAGCATCAATACCCACATCAGGAACAATGCTCCTGCCACCAGCCAGAGGACGTCGCCCCCGGTGGCCATGAAGTCCCTGACAGATTCCCAGAGTTCTACCAGGTAAAGCATAATTACTTGCCTCGCTGTTCAGCGTGAGACGCAATGATGCCCGCACTTTGTTCTTCGATTACTTCAACCACAGACTTGGCACGGCCAGCTACCAGAGCATGCATCAGCAACAGCGGCAGAGCGGCAATCAGACCCAGTACGGTGGTTACCAGCGCCATGGAGATACCGCCGGCCATGATTTTCGGGTCACCGGTACCGAACAGGGTGATGTTCTGGAAGGTCTCAATCATACCGGTCACGGTACCCAGCAGACCCAGCATCGGAGAGATGGCGGCCATCACCTTGATCATGTTAACGCCGGACTCAATGCGCGGAGTTTCCTTGAGAATGGCTTCGTCGATCTTCAGCTCCAGAGTTTCAACATCGACGCCTTTGTTCTCCTGGTAAGTCTTCAGGATGCGGCCCAGGGCGTTGTTGCCCGGGTTGTCGACGTTCTTAACCTGGGCGCGGATCTTGGCGGACTCCAGAGTCAGGGTGATGATCTTGTACAGGGAGATCAGGACACCCAGGCCCAGCAGGCCGGCAATGATGTAACCCACGGTACCGCCCTGGTGGAACTGCTCTTCCAGGGTGGCCTTCTGGGTGTATACCGCCAGCAGGGCGCCGCGGGAGGGATCCACGAACAGGTTACCGGTGCTACCCGCGGCAGTGCCGGCGTAGCTGGAAACGGTGCGCACCTTAAACCCTTCCGGCTGCTTGGCCAGACGCAGGATGGTGCCGGTTTCCGGGTTGTAGGTCAGGTACTCGTCGTTGTCGAGCAGGGTGAAGTTACCCACACGGGTTACGGTGGCATCGGCCACGTTACCGTTGGGATCGGTCACCGGAGTGTTGAAGCTGACGACCTTGCCAGACTGAGTCATCTCGGTCTGCAGGGCGATCCACAGCTCTTCCAGCTCCTTGATGGTGGGCAGCTCTTTGGCAGAGGCCAGTTCCGCCATGAACTCGTCACGGCCCGGGTACTGGGCGCTGATCAAAGAGGCGTTCAGCTGACCGGACATGTCGCCGGACACCTGACGAACCACACCAAACATCTCACCCAGGTCACCGGTGGCGGTGGCCAGGTCACGGCTCAGGCGGTCGATTTCCTGGTCGTTGCTGGTGAAACGGTTGGACAGGTCTTCACCGCGCTGCTTCTCCGCGGCCAGAGCGGCCTTGGCGTCACGCAGCAGCTGCTGCTTGTCGGCACGGTCGGACACGAACTCAGCTTCACGCTGTTTGTTGATGCGAGCCTCGGACTGGCGAGACTGTGTGATCTGGTTGAGCAGTTGGTCCAGGGTCTGGGCCGGGGTCTGCTCGGCGGCCATGGGGGCGGCTGAGAAAGTCAGCGCGGCTGCAACAAAGGCAGTAGAGATAATCTTTTTCATTATTCTGCACTCTCCGCGGCTTGAACAGGCAATTTCAGCAGATCAGGCGCTGCTTGACGACGGGCCATCTTGATGGCGTTGGAAACCGGACGCAGCATGTCGTCGCTCAGGGCGTTCCACTGACGGGCATTGTTGTCCCATACCCAGGCGTTCTTCTGATCCAGAGACTGGGCCACGAAGACAGTACGACCCAGGTGGAAGAAGTCCACGGTCAGCTCTTTGCCATCGATGGTCAGCTTACCTTCGTAAGCGTTCATCTTGTTGCCGTATTCGTTTTCGATCAGGTAGGCGTCCAGTACCAGGCGGTATTTCTCCGCGGTGGATACGTTGGAATCACCCATCACCTCTTTGAGGCGGTTGACACGACCCTGACGCTCTTCGATCTGGAAAGGCACATCCAGAGCAACGAACTGATCCAGGGTGTCGATCATGCGGGTCATCAGGGGCACAACGCCCTGCTTGGTGCGCTCGATGCCGTTGATCTGCTGCTGCAGAGACGCCATACGGGCTTCCTGGTCGGCCACCAGGGTGGCGACGTAGTCGTTGTAGGACTTCAGAGTATCGGTTTCGTCCACAACCAGGCGGTACTCAAAGAGCATGTCCTGTGCCTGATCATAGAGCTTGTTGATCTTTTGCTGAGACTTAGCAGCATCATCTTGGATTTGCTTGTCAGCATTCTGGATTGCAGCCAGCGGATCCGCCGCCACGGCCAGACCGCTAACCGCCAGTGTCATCGCACCGACTAACGCAGAGGCGAGTTTGGTTCTTTTCATCACGGACATAGTTCCCAACCAGTCTTGTTGTGAGTTTACGGCTTCGAACACTTTCCACTGTGTTCACCCAGCGTTGCGCCGAAGCCAGTTCCGTCTAATTAGTGTTGTTATCCATAGACTCCAACCTATCACCGCGATAGGTGGATGCACCGGCATCTTTCCACAGTGCGATAAGTTGTGTCAACCTTGTTACCAAGGCCTTTCCCGGCGGCACCGACAGGCCACAGCTGCACTACGTTCGAAGAACATTCACCTCCGGAAGGGTGACCTCAGTCTCATCTCCTTCCCAATCCGTGATTTACAGAAAATCAACCCCGCAAAATCCCCATAACACCGCGCTTTTCTTTCGGAGCTCGCGGCGTTAAACAGCATAAAATTTTTCTTTCCGGGGGTGGATGAGACGGGCTTATATGTTCAATTAACCCCCCACAGGAATATATTTTGGCCGCCGCTCGGATGGCGATTTAATAACCACCGAGGGCGACCAACTTATTCCACTTGCGACTGGATTAGCGCAGTCGGGAGCTCACATCAAAGGCGACGGTAATGCGTTCTGCCGTTTCTTTAACCGGCCGGGTGCCATGCCACATATAGGAGGGAAAGATCACCATGGTGCCCGGGGCGGGCTTGATGCAGTAATCCGGTTCCAGTTTCAGCCAGCGACTGAGTTCGGGCTGCCCCAATTGGAACCACCCCTGCCCTTCACGGTTGGCCGCATCCGGTACCACCACGTAGTAACAGGCACTGATGCTGCCCTCGCTGTGGAAGTGATTGACGTGGTGACCGCCGCTGGCCAGTTTGACTGACCAGGAGCCGGTGTACTGGTGGGGGTGGTGGGTCTGCCCCATCAGGGGGTGGCCCTCTTTACGGGCCAGGGCATCGAAATAGCCCTGGATGTGCGGGTCAATTCGGGCTTTGAGCGCCTGAACCTGAGGGCCCTGGGTGTCGAACAGCTCGCCCTGGGTCTGGCTGCCGGTGCGCAGCGACTGGTCGATGGGGGCCCGGGCGCTGCGGTGGATGGCGTCCAGCTCCTCAAGCAGCCCAGCATTGAACGTCGCCGCATCGTCGCTGACCTGGACGCAGCACACCAGGGCGTCGAAATCGTACAGCGCGCGGTACGCCTCATCCTTGCCGGCCAGCTTGAGGCAGGTGCCGTAGAGCGCCCAGTACCCCTGTTTGGTCGGGTAGCGATCCACCAGTGTCTGGGCGCATTCGAGCGCTTGATTGGCCTGCTCCAGGCAGAGCAGGGTCACCGCCTTTTCCCACAAATACTCGCAATGCTGGGCGTCGGTGACACCGGCAAGAATTTCAAGCGCGGCGTCAAACTCCCCGAGCTCCCGCACGGCGTGGCCCAGCATCACCCGGGCATCCGAATGATCCGGGTGCGCTTGCAGGAAGCGGCTGAGTCGCGTCCGGGCCTCGGCCAGTTGGCCCTCCCGAATGAGCTTCTTGGCAAAGTGCAGCACCAGTATTGAGTCGGGGTGGGCGCTGCAGGCGCGCTCGTAATCGGTAAAATAATCCGCCTCCCCGCCGAGCCAGCCCAGTTGAAACAGGCCATCGTGGGCTTCGATGTCCAAAGCGTCTTTTGAGATCAGCTGACGGTAGAGCTTTTGGGCCTGGGCCCGCTCCCCCTGCTGGCCCACCACCGCCGCCAGACCCAACAGGCTGTGGCGGTGACTCGGCGCCTTCTCAAGGCAGCGCTCAAACGCGGTCTTGGCCGCCTCCAGACGATCGCTTTGCCGGTAAAGCTCGCCGAGCAGGTAGCGCAGGTTCAGCGCATCACCCTGCTGGGCCAGGCATGCCAAAAGGAAGGCTTCGGCCTCGTTATTGCGCTTGAGGGCCAGCAGACACTGGGCCTTACCCAGGCGGGCCCCGGGGTGGTTTGGCTGACGGGCCAGCGCGCCATCGTAGCCGTCCAGACCCAGCTGATACTGTGCATCCGCCTGGGCGTAGCGGCCCAGGTTGTAGTGGGCATCGAAGTATCCGGCGTCCAACTTCAGCGCCCGTTGCAACAGGGCGATGGCTTGGTCATAGCGTCTTAAATCGGCGTGCAGTCCCGCGTAGGCGTTGTAAAACGCCGGGTGTTTTTGCGCCTTGATGAGGGTGTCGAACTGCCGTTCGCTCTGGGCGTGGCGGCCCAGGTGTCGCAGGGAAACCGCGATGGCGTACAGCAGGTTGGGGTTGTTGGGGGCCAGGCGCAGCAGGGGGGTCAGGGTATTGACCGCCTGGTCAAACTGGCGTCGTTGAAACAGCTGCATTCCTTGCTGCATCTGATGGTTGGCTTGTGCTCTTTGCATACGTCCCTCGCCAAATCCGTTTTTTCTACTCTACTGTGACTGCCAAAAAAAAGGCCAGCACTAGGCTGGCCTTTTTCGACAATCTCTCTCGATTAGAACTTCACGTTCACACGAGCGTACCAGTACTGACCAGCGGTGTCGTAAGACGCCGGGATGGTGTTCATGTCCTGGTTGTTGGAGATGTAAGGCGCTTCTTCGTCGAACAGGTTCTTCACACCAACGGTCAGAGCAGTGTTGTCCAGCACGAAGTAGGTGCCCTGCACGTCATGGTAGAAGATGGAGTCGGCGGTGTTGTCCAGGTTATCCGGAGAGGCGAACAGATCCTCACCCTCGGACTGGTAGCGGGTCTGCCAGGAGACGGCCCACTTGTCCATGGCGTAGTTCAGGGTCAGGTTGGCACGCCACTCGGCGAATACGGCCAGAGTGGTTTCCCACTGGTCCGCACCCACCATACCGGCCAGCTCAACTTCCTCGGCGCCTTCGAAAGGTACGTAGTTGTACTTGTCCAGGTAAGTACCGTTCAGTACTGCGGAGAAGTCACCACCACCCAGCTCGGAGGTGTAGGAGAAGTCAAAGTCGAGACCAGAGGTTTCGAAGGTAGACAGGTTGGCGTTGGTCAGCAGGATACCGGAAACGTTACCCAGCGCGTTACGGAAGTCACCTTCCGGCCAGGCCGCTTCGCCCAGGGCGTCGGGGCCCAGGATGAAGTCACACAGACCGCTGGAGAAGTTGGCGCTGTTGTAACAACCGTTCACAACGTTGTCGGTACCAGCAGTACCGATGCCGTTCTCGATTTCAATGTCGAAGTAATCCAGGCTCATGCTGAAGCCGAAGTCGGTGGAGTACACCAGACCAACGGTGAAGCTGTCGGACTCTTCCGGCTCCAGGTCCGGGTTACCACCGATGATGGTGGAGGACTGGTCAGAAGACAGTTCGAAGTCAGCCGGGATCCCTTCGGAAGCACAGTTGGCGCCTACGATAGCGTTGGCGTTGGTGCCCCAGTTTTCACAGGGATCGTTGTAGGCCAGGTTGGTTTCCGCCTGCGGGGCGAACAGCTCACCAATGCCCGGGGCACGGAAGCCTTCGGCAATGGTGGAGCGCAGCAGCAGACCGTCGATGGGCGCCCACTCCAGACCAAACTTGGTGTTGGTGGAGCTGTCGTCCAGGAAGTCGAAGTCGGAGTAACGTACTGCAGCGGTAAAGCGCAGGGACTCAGCCAGGAAAACGCCGGACAGAATCGGGAAGTCCAATTCGGCGTAAACTTCGTCAACGGAGTACTTACCGGCAGTCGGGTCGCCCGCTACGGAGTAGATCTGGCCGATGGAGGCGGCGCCGTCCGGAGTGCTCTCGAACTCTTCCCAGCGCTTCTCGAAGCCGGCGGCCCACATGATGTCACCACCAGGCAGGGTCAGACCCATGTCACCGGAGATGTTACCCATCAGCTGGCGGGTTTCGCCGCGCACTACCGGGGAGTTCGGTACGAAGGCGTAGTTGATCATCTCGTCGGTCAGAGTACCGGCTTCCAGGATGTTCCACACTTCCGGGCAATCGCCATCGGCGGCACAGAGATCGGGATCCAGCAGGGTCTCGATGCGAGTCGGGTTAACCCGGCCCAGGTCCAGACGGCTGTCAACGAAGCGAGCGAAGTTGTAGGACAGGTCCCAGTCCCAGCGATCGGCAATCACACCGTCAAAACCGAACACCATACGGTAGTCGGAGAAATCCTGGGTAAAGGCACGACCGGCGGTCTCACGCAGACGACGGTAAACAACCAGGTCCTCACCCACTACGTTGTAGGGGTTGGAAGCGGGCATTACCGGGCCCCAGAAGGTGCCTTCCGGCGCCATCAGCTGGTCGGACTGACGGTTGGTGAAACCACCTTCGATGAAGGTGCTCAGGGTGTCGGTGATGTCGAAACGACCGGCACCGTTGATGGAGAACACTTCCTGCGGGGTCACCATGTAGGAGGTGGTGGCGTAGTTAAAGCCGTCGATGGCCTGGTCGAAAGGACGAATCTCGCCAGTCTCGGGATCTTTAACGTGACCGCCGGACAGGCCGCCGGACAGGTCGAAGAACTGACCGTAGGGGATGGTACCGGAACCACCACACACCTTCTGGCCATCACGCTCGAAGATGGGGCACTCGGAGAACTCACGGTCGCCCTGGTAGATGGCTTTACGCTCGGTGTACTGCAGAGACAGTACTACGTTACCGCGGTCGTTGGAGGCACCGGTGGTGACAGAGAACAGAGTCTTGTCGCCGTCGCCTTCGCCGGTGATGTCGTACTGAGCGTTGAACTCCACACCTTCGAAGTCTTTCTTGGTGATGAAGTTGATAACCCCGGCGATGGCGTCGGAGCCGTAGATGGTGGAGGCGCCGTCACGCAGCACTTCCACACGCTCTACGTAAGCGGTGGGGATGGAGTTCAGGTCGCCAGAAGCGAAGCGGCGGCCGTTGATCAGTACCAGAGTACGACCGGAACCCAGACCACGCAGAGAAGCAGTGGCGTAACCACGGCTACCGTTGTTGATAGAGGAACCTTCCGCGCCACCGTTGATGGCCGGGATGGTCTGTACGAAGTCTTCCAGCGTGCTCACACCAGAGTTGGCGATGTCTTCGGAGGAGAAGACGGAGATGGGGCTGGCAGTTTCAAGGTCGGTACGCTTAATGCGAGAACCGGTTACTTCAATACGCTCGACTTCGTCACCTTCGGCGGCAAAAGCTACCGGCGCGGAGTAGGCCGCAGTGGTAGCACCGGCGATCAGTGCAAAGCGAACAGCTTTGGACACAACGCTGTTGTTATGCATGTGTTTTCTCCCTGGACACATCAGTGTGTTTATTGTTTTTCCCTGCTCCCGACATCCATCGGGAGTAAGGTTATTGTTGGGTGGAACCCAATCTGTCAGCACTGATGTAATCAGATCGAAAACATCGAATCAACCCTTAATTAACACACTGATAACTATGGCGGCACACTTTCTGTACAGTCGCACGCCAAACTCAGGGGAAACGCTGGGGTCAGATCCGCCATTTTCAGCCCGGTTCGGGCAGTCCATATCGCCAGGAAATCTTCATTGAACAGAGATCAGAAGAAGAATCGGGCACCAACACCATAAAGATCCTCCCCACTGTCGCCAGAGGCGCCAAAGCTGCTGTCATCCAACTTGGCCTCGAAGTAGAGTCGAAGCAGATTGCCCCACTCGTAATGCGCACCCAGTACATAGAGGCGCATTCGATACATTCCGTTTTCATTTTCGTAACTTGCGTCATCGGACTCGAGCCAGTTGAGTCCCGACACCAGGGTCAAATCGTTGTCAAAGGTCCAGTTGAGCATGACCTCATAACCCTGGCCATCGAACACCCGGTTCTGGTTGTCCACCTCATGATTCTCGGTCTGGGCGTAGTTGGCCGCCAGGTAGAGGCCCGGCTGGTAGAGGGTGCCGTAGGTGATCCCCAGGATCACCGCCTCGTCCCTTTGGCTCACCAGCTCCTGTTGGCGGAACGACGAGTCGAAGTCCCCCCGGTTGTAGCCCGCGCCAAAGGTCAGCTGACGCCACTGGTAGCGCAATGAGCCGCCGAAACTGTCGTCGTACTCGATGTCCACGTCCTCGAAGATCACGCACTCCGGCGGCGGATCGTCCTCCTCGCACTCCGGCGGTGCCAGGATCCCCACCTGTCCCTTGGTGCGGGCCTGGTACTGCAGCCCCAGCTTGAAGCCACCCCATTCGTTGCGGTACTGCAGGGCGCTGTCGGCCCGCCCGGTGCCGGAAAGACCGCCATCGGAGCCGAAATTGTAGGTTCCGGACGCCAGGCCACCGGTCATGATGAAGTTGTCGGTGGGGGCGGCCACATCGTAATAGACCGACCACTGCTTACCGGCGGAGAGCCGACCCCAGGTGTCGTGGCCAAAGGCCAAAAAGCCCAGGCGGTTGAACAGGAAGTCGCCCTCGCGAGCCGATTGCAGTGAGTCGCCGTTCAAGGTCAGCTGGCTGCCGGAGTCGATGGCGTTAAAGCCCCACTCCATCAGCGCTTCCGCAGTCCACTCCTGGGTGACGGCGCGCTGGTAGGCAAAGCGAATTCGTGAAGAGCTGTCCAGCAGCTCGGTGTCGCCATCGATCTGCACCAGGTTGACGCCCAGGTGGCCCCCAACGTCGAAACGGTTGATGTTGTCGTCGTACAGACTGATGGCCGAGGCGGGCAGTGCAAGGCACATGATCGGCAGGGCAAGGGCGCGGCGCATAGGATGATCCTTCATAAAACTCAGTGGGATATGGCCTGAGTCTAGTCAAAGAATCGAAACTCGCGCGGACAGGAGGGAAAACAAAAAAGCCACCGCAATGCGGTGGCTTTTGGGCAATCGAGGAATCGATTACAGGTAGATACGAACACCTACAGCGAAGGCGTCGTCGGTGTCACGGATGTCGGAACCGTGGTCAACCTTGTAAGCGCCGTATACAACGGTGTTCGGAGTCAGGTTGTACTCGGCACCGAAGTTGGTGTACTCCTGGATGGTGATGCTGTTGGTGTCGTCTTCGATACCTTGGTACAGCACGTACAGGTTCAGACCGTTCTGCATGCCGTAGGCGGCCAGGGCTTCGTAACCGTTGGCTTCTTCAGCGATCAGAGCAGCGCCACCAACGTTCTGGGACTCCTGCAGGTTCTCGGACATGGCGTAAGAACCGGCCAGGTACAGGCCTTTGCCGTAGTTACCGTAGGAAGCGGAGAAGGCGTGAACGTTGGCGTCCAGGATGCCTTGACCGGTTGCGGTGTAGTCTACGTCGCCGCCGCTGTAGGCGTAGCCCAGCTTAACACCAGCGATGCCGTAAGTTACGGACGCGGAGTAGCGATCGTCGTACTGCTCGGTGGTGCCCTGCCACTGCAGGCCGAAGTTCAGGTCGCCAGCGTTGCCCAGGGAGAAACCGTTGCGGTACTGAACGGATTGGTCAGCACGGCCCAGGCCCAGCTTGCCACCGTCGGTGCCGTTGGCGTAGGTGAACAGGGAGTCGGAACCCCAAGCGATCGGCTGGTCGGTGGCGGAAGTCACGTCGAAGTATACGGACCACTGCTTACCGGCAGAGATGCGACCGTAGTCGTCGTGGCCGATACCGATGTAACCCAGACGAGTGGAGAAGCTTTCGCCGCTGGTGACGAAGTTGCTCATGCCCATCTCGATGCGGCTGTCCAGCTTGTAGCCGTTGCCCAGGTCGCGGTTGAAGGAGAAGTTGATGCGCGGGGAGTTCGCACCAACCTGGGTCTCACCGGACTTGTCGGTCAGTTCGACAGTCAGGTGACCACCCATGGAAACGGAGTTTACGCCGTCGTTGTACAGTTCAACAGCGGAAGCACTGTTGGCGAACATCAGTGCCGGGATAGCAGCAGCAAGCAGAGTCTTTTTCATGGATTTGCCTAACCAATCAAGCGTCTTAAATTCATTTGGTGTTCCCCATACATTCCGTGGGAACTTTGTAGTTCGTCCGCTGACGGGCTAGGACAGTAGCAGAGGCCCCGAGAGGCCAAAAGAGACCAAGATCACACTTTCCAGGTAATGAGCAACATTACTGACCAATACTTACCTTTAATCACACTTTATTCGCCTGAGATCCTCTTTTTTGGCATATTTTTCACCATTTTTTAACATTTAAAAGAGCCCCATTTGGGTTCCGTCCAGGTCCGAGAACTCCAGATTCAACATGGCCAGAACCGGCTCTGCGATGGGCCTTAGCTGTTTCTCAACATAATGTTCATAGTCGATGGAAACGTCGCCAATCCCAGCGGGAACCGGCCCATTTTTTGCGATCAGGTAGCGAATTCTGCTGCCTTTACGGTAACGAGTATCACTTTGTAACCGATTCGCCTCCCGGGCGGCCTGAACGTGGGGGGCGTTGGCGTGATAATCGTCCAGATCACGACGAAGTCGCTTGCTGTACACCAGCAGTGCGTCCACCTCCCCGGACCGGGTGCGGGTGATCCAGTCCCGCACCAGCCCCTTGACCGGACGCCCTTCGAACCAGGCCTGGTAGAGCCGCTGTTGAAACTCCCGGGCCAGAGGGGTCCAGTCACTGCGCACCGTCTCCATCCCCTTAAAGGTGAGCGTCAGGCCCTCCTCCCCCTCCACCGCCCCGACGTAGCGTTTCTTGGAGCCTTCGCTGGAGCCACGGATGGTGGGCATAAAAAAGTGGTGAAAATGGGTTTCAAACTCCAGCTCCAGGGCACTGTCGAGCCCCAGTGCCGTCAAAGCGTCCCGCCAGCGGCGATTCACCATGGTCACCAGGGCACGGCCAATCTCGTCGCACTGGGCATGACTCAGGTGATCCCCAACGTGAACAAAGGTGGAGTCGGTGTCGCCGTAGATCACCCGGTGGCCCGCGTCCTCTATCCAGCTTCGGGTGGTCTTCATGATGTCGTGGCCCCGCAGGGTAATGGAGGAGGCCAGACGCGGGTCGTGGAAGCGACACCCCGCCGCCCCCAGCACGCCGTAAAAGGAGTTCATCAGAATCTTTATCGCCTGGGAGAGGGGCGCGTCCTTCTGCCGCTTGGCCTCCTCCCGCTGCGCCGCCAACTCGGCGATGATCCCCGGCAGACGATGATGCTGGCGATGGAAACGGGCACCGCGGTAGCCCTCCACCGTCAATGCCGAGTCGACCTCCGCCATGCCGGTCACCATCCCCATGGGGTCAATCAGGTAGGAGCGGATGATGGAGGGGTAGAGGCTTTTGAAATCGAGCACCAGCACATTGCGATAGAGCCCCGGCACTGAGTCCATCACGTAGCCACCGGGGCTGGGGGGGATGTCGTGACTGTCCAGGTTGGGCGCGACAAAGCCGTTGCGGTGCAGAAGTGGCAGATAGCGGAAGGTGAAGGCCGCCACCGAGCCGCCGGTGCGGTCCAGCTCCAACCCGGTCATCTGGCTGCGGGCCAGGGCAAACTCCAACAGTTCGGTGTGCTCGAATATCCGCCACACCAGTTCGCAATCCTTGAGGTTGTAGTGGGCCAGCGCCGGCTTGTCGTGCTGGAAGTTGTGCTCAATCTCCGCCAGGCGCCCCTTGACGTCGTCGCAGGCCTTGCCCTCCCCCAAAAGCGCCTGGGCCACCGCATCCAGGGCAAAGCTCTCGAAGTGGTAAAACGCCGCTCTCAGCCACTCGATGCCATCCAGCACCGCCCGACCGGCGATGGCGCACTCCCGCCCGGGACCGGCCTGCTCCCGCCAACGCGGCTCACTGCCGTCGCGCCCCAGGGCCAGGCGCACGCCGCAGTGCTGCGCCCGCTTCTGCAGCAGCGCCAGGTCAAACTGGATCACCGACCAGCCGATGATGACATCCGGGTCCACCCGTTCGAACCAGTCCAGCATGGCGCGCAACAGGGCGGTCTCATCCTCAACAAAGGTCAGGTAATCCGGACCCGCCTGGGGCGGCCCCACCATAAACACCCGCCGGTCCCGGTCGCTGTAAAGTCCGATGGAATAGAGCACGCCGTGGCGGCTGCACTCGATGTCCAGGGAGACCAGGCTGGGCGCATGAGATGGCTGGGCGGGCTTGGCCGCCAGGATGCGATGGTCCGAGACCTTGGCCGCCAGGGCCCCGCGGACAAAGCGCTCCATCAGGTAGCGGTCGCAGGGACGGATGTCCCCCTCCAACAGCGTCCAGCCCGGCTGCTGCGCCTGGCTTTTTACCGCCTGCCACAGGCGGTGCTCGGTGACATAGAGCGCCAGCACCGGGCTCAGGGCAAAGTCCCGGGCCGGAACGGACGCCAAACGCCAGCCTCGCTGGTTTCCCAGCCACTGTCGCCACTGGTCCTGTTCGGTGTCGGGAATGAACGCCTGGTAGGGCTGTGCCGGCACCACCAGGCACTGGGGGCCGGTGTCGGTGGACAGCCAGTACACCAGCTCGGCGCCGCCCTCGCTGGGACGCTGCTCCCGGCTGAGTAGCCAGCCGGTGGAGATATGAGGAGTTTCCATGGCCCTTATTGTCGGGCAGGGCGCCCTGTCAGCACAAGACGGCCCCGCTCCGGCGGGGTGCAAAACGGTCGGATTGTCGGCGCATTTCCCGGTGGATACTGGTATTCTGTACAGCCATTTCTCCTGCCCAGCTTTGGAACGTCCCGCCTCTATGCTCAGCGACAAAGTCAAAACCGCCACCCGCAAGGCCTACAACAACCTGGCCGAGGCGATCCCCAATTTCGTACGTCGAAAAGAGCAGAACTACCTGGTGGCGGAGATCGCCAAGACCCTGGCGGGCACCTACAACAAGCAGCGGCGCATCGTGGTGGTGCAGGCCGGTACCGGCACCGGCAAGTCCCTGGCCTACGCCCTGGGGGCCCTGCCCCTGGCCCTGGCCCAGGGCAAGAAGGTGTGCATCTCCACCGCCACCGTGGCACTTCAGGAGCAGCTGGTGAACAAGGATCTGCCCCTGCTGCAGCGCCACAGTGGGCTGGAGTTTCGCTTCGGCCTGGCCAAGGGGCGTCAACGCTACGTCTGCCTCTCCAAGCTGGAGCTGCTGGCCGGTGAGGTGCCGGACAACCAGCAGGCGCTGTGGGAGAGCAAGCCCGCCGAGGGGGATGTGGCCCTGCTCAAGCGGCTGCACCAGGCCTACCACGAGGGCCAGTGGGACGGCGAGGTGGACTCGGTGCCGGAGCCGGTGCCGGATCACCTGTGGAGCCAAATCGCCTCGGACAAGCACAGCTGCAACCGCCAACTGGCGGCCCATCGTGACTGCCCCTTCCATAAGAGCCGGGAGAAGATGGACAGCTGGGATGTGCTGATCGTCAACCACAGCCTGCTGCTGGCGGATCTGGAGCTGGGCGGGGGTAAGATCCTGCCGGACCCGGACAGCATGTACTACGTGCTGGACGAGGCCCACCACCTGCCCCAGGTGGCCCGGGACTTCTCCGCCGCCAGCGCCACCGTCAAAGGCTCGGTGGAGGCCTTGGGCAAGCTGGAGAAACTGGCCCACAAGCTGGCCCGGGAGCTGGCCAGCGACAAGGCGGCCATCACCGCCTCCGAGCTGTCCGAGGACGTGGACGCCCTGAGCGAACAGCTCGGTCAGCTGCAAAGCTTCTGCGACAGCAACGCCTTCTTGTTCGACAACGCCGACCGCCGCCACCGCTTCGAGGGGGGCGTGCTGCCCCCGGTGCTGGTCACCCTGGCAGAGAACCTGGGGGGCACCAGCAAGGGCGCCCTCAAGCGCCTGAGCAAGCTGCAGCAGATGCTGATGGAGGCGATCAAGGAGGGGGATCTCAAGGGCCACAAGGCGGAGCCCATGGTGGCGGATCTGGGTTTTGCCCTACAGCGGCTGGAGAACCAGAACGCCCTGTGGCAGATGCTGGCCCGGCCGGTGCCGGAGAATGGCGCCCCCCAGGCCCGCTGGATGGACAAGCTCGAGGGCAAGCGGGAGGACTACCTGTTCAGCGCCTCCCCCATCGAGATCGGCTTTATGCTGGAGGAGATGCTGTGGACCAAGGCCGCCGGCGTGGCCCTGCTCTCCGCCACCCTGATGGCCCTGGGCAACTTCGACCACTACCGTCACCAGGTGGGGCTGCGGGCCGACGACGGCACCCGCTTTATCAACCTGCCCTCCCCCTTCAACTACCAGGACAACGCCACCCTGTTCCTGCCCAAGATGCCGGTGGAGCCGACCCACGACGGCTTCGGTGACGCCCTCAACCAGAAAATTCCCCAGCTGCTGGAGGAGGAGATGGCCAGCCTGGTGCTGTTCACCTCCTATCGCCAGATGGAGTCGGTGGCCGAGTCCCTACGCCGCTTCAAGCGGCTGCCGGTGCTGGTGCAGGGGGAGGCCCCTCGCCAGGAGCTGATCCGCGAGCACAAGGCCCGCGTCGACGCCGGCAAGCCCTCCATCCTGTTCGGCACCGGCAGCTTCTCCGAGGGACTGGACCTGCCCGGCGACTACCTGACCAACCTCATCATCACCCGGCTGCCCTTCGCCGTGCCCACCTCGCCGGTGGACCAGGCCCACGCCGAGTACATTAAGGCCAAGGGGGGCAACCCCTTCCTGCAGCTGGCGGTGCCGGACGCGGCGAAAAAACTGGTCCAGGCCTGCGGCCGGCTGCTGCGCAACGAACAGGATTATGGCAGGATCACCATCCTCGACCGACGCCTGGTCAGCAAGCAGTACGGCACCGCCCTGCTCAACTCGCTGCCCCCCTATCGCCGCCACATCGAACACTGACGCGGCGCACTAAGGAGACCCCTCTTGGAGCTCGCGCTGGATCTCGACCTGCTGGCGATGCTGGCCGCGGTGGCCTTTGTCGCCGGCTTTGTGGACGCCATTGCCGGCGGCGGGGGCCTGTTGACCATCCCGGCGCTGCTCACCGCCGGCCTGCCGCCCCACCTGACCCTGGGCACCAACAAATTGGCGGCCACCTTTGGCTCCGCCACCGCCAGCTGGACCTTCTATCGCAAGAAGCTGTTTGATCCCAACTTCTGGCAGCGCAGTTTCTGGGGCACCTTTATCGGTGCCGCCGTGGGCACCCTGGCGGTGGACGCCATCAGCGTCACCTGGCTGGAGCGGGCCCTGCCTCTGCTGATCCTGGCCATCGCCGTCCATTCGCTGCTGAGTAATGCCCCCAAGGAGGAGCAGCACCAGCTGCCGGCCGTTTCCAAAAGCCTGTACCGTCGCCAGTGGAGCCAGGGGCTGAGCATCGGTTTCTACGACGGCTTTGCCGGCCCGGGCACCGGCGCCTTCTGGACAGCCTCCTCCATGGTGCTCTACCGGATGAACATCCTGCTCTCCTCCGGCCTCGCCCGCAGCATGAACTTCGTCAGCAACGCCACCTCCCTGGGCTTCTTTATCGGCCTGGGCCACGTGCATTTTGGCATCGGCATCGCCATGGGGTTGTCGCTGATGGCCGGCGCCTGGATCGGCGCCCACTCCGCCATCCGCTTCGGCGGCCGCTTTATCCGGCCGGTGTTCATCACCATGGTGATGATCATCGCCGCCAACCTGGCATGGAAGGCCTGGCTATGAGCTCTCCCCTGGTGACCCGCCTGCAGGGCCAGCTGGCCCGCCTCGAAGCCCTGGTGCGCGAACACGACGCCCGGCTGAGCGATTCCGACAAGAAGTGGCTGGCCAACACCAGCCATTTCCACGACCAGCTGTTTGAACAGCAAGGTGCCACCCTGGCCGGCTGCCTCAAGGTGCTGCACCAGGACTTGAACCAGATCGGCCAGCTGGAGCAGCTGGGGGCCCGCCCCGATGCCCTGGAGCTGGTGTGTCAGCGTTTTGCCAACCGCTTTGCGGCCCTGAGCCAGGCGCTGACCAACACCGCCACCATCAAGCGGGGCCAGCAGGCCAGCGTACGCCGACGCAAGCGGGCCCAGGGGAAGAGCGAGTACCACTGGATCGCCCAGACGGTGATGCGCTCCAGCCACCAGCTGTACGAAGAGCTGCGCAAGCATCAGAACTGGGAGTCGCGGCTGGAACAGAAAATTCGTGAACTGGAACAGCGCCTGGACTTGCATCACGGCAGCGAGAAAATCACACTGCAGAATGAGATCCTGGCAACTCACAAGCGGTTAGGTCGTTGCCGCCAGGCAATGTCCTACATCGAGCAGCGCATCGCGCAGCTGGAGAAGCCGGGGCGCTGATTGTGCTAGAGGAGAACGCAATGAAAAAGGCCATGGCCCTGAGCCTCGCCCTATTGGTCAGCCCCCTGTCCTGGGCGGAAAACCTGACCATCCCCATGGAGTTTGAGTTTGTCGCCCTGGACGGCACCAAGGTGTCCAGCTCCCTGTTCAGCCACAAGTCTGAGCTGGAACTGGCCCCGGGGCAGCGGAAGATCGCCCTGCAGTACAAAGATTTGGTGCCGGAAAGCGTGGGCGATGGCCACCGTCGCATCTCCTCCTCCCCCTTCGTGGTCACCCTGCAGGTGGCCCCCGGGGTGGATTACCGCCTGAACCCTGACCGTCGCATTCTCGACATCAAGACCGCCGAGGCCTATGCCAAAGACCCCAAGGTGGTGATCAGCGCCAGCGACGGTAGCCAGGTCAGCTACAGCGTGCAGCTGACCCAGTCCGATGAGTCCACCATCGTCGACAAGTTGCTGGGTGACGCCCCCACCGCCCCCAGCGCCGAAGAGGCGGCCCTGGCGGCCACCGCGACCGGCACCGCCGCGGCCGCGGCCGCCGCACCGACCAGCCCTGCCGCCGAGCCGGCCCAAGCTGCCCCCCAGGCCGCCCCGGCAGCGGGACAAAGCGCCAGCCAGGCGGAGGAGATGCTCAAGTACTGGTGGAACCAGGCGGACGAGCAGACCCGCAAAGCCTTTATGAGCTGGGCGGTCCAACAGCTGTAACTCGGACCGGGCCGCCGACAGGCGGCCCGGCGTTTATCATGTTGCACGGCGTCTATCACCCCATCTACTCGGCCCTGCCCCTGCCGACCAACCACCGCTTTCCCATCCACAAGTACCGTCTGCTGCACCAGCGGCTGATGGCCGATGGCCTGCTCACCCCCGAACGTTGCCATGCCCCCAAGGCACTGACCCTGGACCAGGTGGCCCGGGTACACTGCCCCGACTACGTGGCGCGTTTCGCCGAAGGCACCCTGGATGGCAAAGCCCAGCGGCGGCTACCACCACGCTCACTACGACTTTGGCAGCGGTTTTTGCGTGTTCAATGACCTGGTGCTGGCCGGCCGGACGCTGCTGGACAGCGGCGCGGTCTCCCGGGTGCTGATCTTCGATTGCGACGTCCATCAGGGAGACGGAACCGCCACCCTGTGCCAGGACGACGATGCCCTGATCAGCTGCTCGCTGCATTGCGAGCGCAACTTTCCCGCCCGCAAGGCCCAATCGGACGTGGACATCCCCCTGGAGAACCGCTTGGACGACGCCCAGTACCTGGCCACGGTCAACTCCGTGCTGCCCTGGCTGCTGAACCTCTACCGCCCGGATCTGGTGCTCTATGATGCCGGAGTGGATGTCCACCAGGCGGATGCCCTGGGCTACCTGGACCTATCAGAACAGGGGATTTATCAGCGAGATAGAGCGGTAATGGCTCACTGCCGTGCGCAGCAAATACCGGTAGCCGCGGTGATCGGGGGCGGCTATGCTAAGGATCATCAGCACTTGGTGCCCCGCCACCAGCAGCTGTTTCTGGCGGCGCGCGACGCCCTGGAAGAGAGCGACTGACCCGAGGAAGGACACTGCCATGGAACTGGACATTCGCAACCACTACGAAACCCTGGTCCGCCAAGCCATCCTGGATGCCGAGCTGCACTTCGAACTGAACGAAGACCAGCTGACGGATCTCGCCTGCCTGGCTCTCAACCAGCTGCCCGCCCGCTACATCCGCTTCCAGGTGGACATGACCGGCTACGCCTCGGCGGACGAGCTCGAAGCGATGCAGCAGCAGGTTCGGGGCGCCATCGATACCGCTCTTAGCCACCTGCAACTGCACCCCAGGGTGGACTGAGACCCGGGCCAGGAGGTAGGCTTAGCGCCCCACTCCCTGGAGCCCGACGATGTACCGCTTACTGATCCCGCTGCTGTTCAGCGCGCCCCTGCTGGCGGCCCCCGAGACCTTCGAGGCCCGCTACAAGGCCTACACCAGTGGGATCCCCTGCGGCTCGGGCCGCCTGAGCCTCAGCCAGAGCGCACCGGACCAGTACCGCTATCGGGCCAGCGGCAAGATCTGCGTGCTGGGCCAGAACATCCAGCACCAGAGCCAGTTCAGCTGGCTGGAAGGCCAGCTGCAGCCCGGCCCCTACCAGACCCACTTCGACGGCTGGTTCAAGGATCGCCACCTGACCGGCGAGCTCGGTCCCGCCCAGCGCTACGTGGTGATCCAGAACGGCGAAACCCTGCCGGACAGCGACGATTTTCCCCGCGCCCAGTGGGAGCCGGCCCAGATGCTGATGACCCTGGCCCAGGCCCGGGAGGATGTGCGCCTCTCCTACACCTGGGGCGATGAGACCCGGGATTACCTGTTCGAGTACCAGGGTGAGGAGGCACTGGAGACAGCCCTGGGAACCTTGACCACCCACAAGTTCATCCAGGACCACCCCAATGAAGCCCGTGTGGCCCAATTCTGGTTTGCCCCGGAGCTGGGGGGCGTGCTGGTGCGCCTGGAGGCCAGCCGTCTGGGGATCCCCTGGCTGACGGTGCGCATTCGCGACTACCGCCCCACCGCCGAGGTTGAATAGCGGTCTTAGCGTCCCCATCTGAACAACATCGCCCCGGATGGACTCGACCATGCCCCAGTACACCTTCGATCACTTCGATCGCCACGGCCAGCTTAAGCCTGGCCCCTGGCTGCTGCTCACCATGCTGCTGTGCGCCAAGACCTGGCTGCTGTTTGCCTTGGGTGCCGCCAGCCGGCAAAGTGGCGCGGATCTGCTGGCCCTGTTCTACCCGGACCGGCAGGATTTCTATCTGGGGTTGCTGCTGGGCTTGCCGGCCCTGGCCCTGCTGCTGGCCAGCGGCCACCGCCACCAGGGCCGCCTGGGCCCGGCCCTGTGGCATCGAGGACGGCCCCTGCTTCTGGCCAGTTGGGCACTGCAACTGGGACTCCAACTCAAAGCCCTGGTCGGGGTGCAGGGTCAGTTCCACTGGGCCCCGGGTCTCACCCTGCTGGCCAGCTTCTGGCTGGGGCTCTACCTGCTGCGCAGTCGGCACGTCAAAACCGTCTTTACCGCGGAGCCAGGGCCCCTGGCAGGCGCCTGAGTGCCCCCAGACACCCAACAAAAAAGGCCCCACTTGGGGCCTTTTTTATGGCAACGCTCGGTCAGTAGCGACGCTGGAGAAAGTCCAGGATGCTGGCCAGGAAGCGGTCGGAGTCCACCGGTCGGGCAAAACCGGCCTGGGCCTGCCGGTACACCGCCTCACCGATCTGCGCCCGGCGCTTGTCCGCCAGGGCCCGGTTGTAGCCCACCGGGAACTCCGGGTGGCCCTGGACGGTGAACACCTTGTCCTCAATGACAAAGCTGTAGTTCGGACAGAAGTCGCTGCTCGCCAGCAGGGTGGCCCCCGCCGGCAGGGTCTGCACCTGGTCCTGGTGGGAGGAGAGCAGGAACCAGCGATCGATGCCCGCCGGGAACCAGGGCGCCGGACTCACCACCCGGGTTTCGTAGGGCCCCATGCCCCACCCCTGGGTCGCCTTGGCCACCTGCCCCCCCAGGGCCTGGGCCAGCAACTGGTGACCGAAGCAGATCCCGGCGATGGGCCGATCGGCCGCCATCGCCTGAGGCACCCAGGCCGACAGGCGCTGGATCCATTCGAGCGGCTCGTAGGCGCTGTGACGGCTGCCGGAGATCACCCAGGCGTCGCACTCGGTCACCTCAGGCAGGGCATCGCCCTGGGCGTCATAGAGGCGGCAAGTGGTGCCGGGCCGCACCCGGTTAAAGCCCGCCTCAAACATCTCGCCGTACTGGCCGTAATCCACCGCCAGCGCGGGATCGACCTTGTCGCAATCCAGGATCCCTATCACCATCACTCTCATCCTTACTTCATGGTGGGCATCACAAACTCGGCCCCGTGACTCTTCGGCCAGCGGGCGGTGATGGTCTTCATCTTGGTGTAGAAGCGCACCCCGTCCGGGCCGTGCATGTTCAGCGGGCCGAACACCGAGCGTTTCCAGCCGCCGAAGCTGTGGAAGGCCATGGGTACCGGAATGGGCACATTGACCCCCACCATGCCGGCCTGCACCCGGTGACCGAAGTCCCGCGCCACCTCCCCGTTCTGGGTAAAGATGGCCGTCCCGTTACCATACTCGTGCTCGTTGATGAGCTTCAAGCCGGTCTCGTAATCCGGCACCCGCACCACCGCCAGCACCGGACCGAAGATCTCCTCCCGGTAGATGCGCATCTGGGGGGTCACCCGGTCAAACAGGCTGCCGCCGAGGAAGTAGCCCGGCCCCTGGGAGGCCAGCGCCCGGCCGTCCACCACCAGCTCGGCACCGGCGGCCACGCCGCTGTCGATATAGTCGATGATGGTGGCCCGGTGCGCCTCGCTGATCACCGGCCCCATCTCGTTCTCCGGTCCGTCGCCATCCAGCGCCGCCAGGCCCGAGCCGACCCGCAGGGCCGCCACCTTGGGGGCCAGCTCCGCCACCAGGCGATCGGCGGCGTCATCGCCCACCACCACCGCCACGGAGATCGCCATACAGCGTTCCCCGGCGGCGCCGTAGGCGGCGCCCATCAGGGCACCGGTGACGCCATCCAGGTCCGCATCGGGCATCACCAGCAGGTGGTTCTTGGCCCCGCCCAGGGCCTGGACCCGTTTGCCCTTGGCACTGGCGGTGCTGTAGATGTACTCAGCGATGGGGGTGGAGCCGACAAAGCTCACCGCCGCCACGTCCGGGTGGGTGATGAGTGCATCTACCGACGTCTTGTCCCCCTGCACCACGTTGAACACCCCATCGGGCAGGCCCGCGTCCTTAAGTAGCTGCGCCAGGCGCAGGGACAAGCTGGGATCCTTCTCCGAGGGCTTGAGGATAAAGCTGTTGCCGCAGGCCAGGGCCACCGGGAACATCCACATCGCCACCATGGCGGGGAAGTTGAACGGGGTGATCCCGGTGCACACCCCCACCGGCTGCATCACCGAGAAGCTGTCCACCGAGGTGCCGACGTTCTGGCTGTGCTCCCCCTTAAGCAGGTGGGGGATCCCGCAGGCAAACTCCACCACTTCCAACCCCCGCACCAGCTCGCCGTGGGCGTCGGAGTAGACCTTGCCGTGCTCGGTGGTGATGAGGGCCGCCAGCTCGTCCTTATGAGCCTCCACCAGCGTCTTGAAGCGAAACAGGATGCGGGCGCGATTCAGGGGCGTCACCGCCGCCCAGGCCTCCTGGGCGCTTTTGGCGATGGCCACGGCCTCGTTCACCTCCGCGGCGGTGGAGAGGCCCACCTCGGCAATCGCCTCGCCGGTGGCCGGGTTCATCACCCGGCTGCTGCGTCCACTTTGACTGGCCACACTCTGACCGGCGATGAAGTTGTCGATACGTTGCACGCTGCTGCTCCCTATTCCGTTGCGCTGATGGCGTCCGCGACGATGCGGACCAGTTGGTCGATTTGATCCCGCTCGATGATGAGCGGCGGTGACAGGGCGATGACGTCGCCGGTCACCCGGATAAGGGCCCCCATCTCGAACGCCTTGGTGAAGACGTCGAAGGCCCGCGCTCCCGGCGCGCCCGGCCGCGACTGCAGCTCGATGGCGCCCACCAGGCCGTAATTGCGGATGTCGATGATGTGGTTGAGCTCCTTGAGGCTGTGCAGGGCGTCCTCCCAGTGGCCGGCCAGCTCGGCGGCCCGGGTCAGCAGCCCCTCGGACTGGTAGATCTCCAGGGTGGCCAGGCCGGCGGCGGCGGCCACCGGGTGGCCGGAGTAGGTGTAGCCGTGGAACAGCTCGATGGCCGGCCCACCGGCCCCCATAAACTGGTCGTAGATGGCGTTCTGGACAAACACCGCCCCCATGGGGATGGCGCCGTTGGTCAGGCCCTTGGCACTGGTGAGGATGTCGGGAATGACGTCGAACTCCTGGGACGCGAAGGGGCTGCCCAGGCGGCCAAAGCCGGTGATCACCTCATCGAAGATCAGCAGGATCCCATGGCGTGTGCAGATCTCCCGCAGCCGCTGCAGATAGCCCTTGGGGGGCAGGATCACCCCGGCGCTGCCCGCCATCGGCTCGACGATCACTGCGGCGATGGTGTCGGCCCCGTGCAGGGCAACGATCTCCTCCAGACGGTCAGCCAGGCTCATGTCTGCCTCCGGCAGGCCCCGGGTGAAGGCGTTGCGCTCAATATTGAGGGTGTGCGGCAGATGATCCACCCCCGGCAGCAGCGGGCCAAAGCCCTTGCGGTTGTTGCCCAGGCCACCGACGGAGATCCCGCCAAAACCCACCCCGTGGTAGCCCTTTTCGCGCCCGATAAAGCGGGTGCGCTGCCCCTCGCCGCGCAGACGGTGGTACTGCAGGGCGATCTTCAGCGCGGTGTCGGCGGACTCGGAGCCGGAGTTGGTGAAGAACACCCGGTCGAGGCCCGGGGGGGTCATTTCAGATAATCGTTTGGCAAATTCAAAGGGTAAGGGGTGACCCATCTGGAAAGTTGGGGCAAAATCCAGCTCTTCGATCTGACGCTGCACCGCTTCGGTGATCTTGGTCCTTCCATGGCCGGCGTTGCAGCACCACAGACCGGCGGTGCCGTCCAGGATGGGGCGGTCATCCACGCTCTGGTAATGCATCCCCTTGGCGGATTTCAGCAGCCGGGGGTTGGCCTTGAACTGCTTGTTCGCGGTGAAAGGCATCCAGAACGGGGCGAGATCCCCGGGGCCCTTTGCAATGGTGTTCTGAGCCATGGCTCCTCCTGAGACGTTTAACTTAACCGCACTGCGTTGCAAATATTAAACGGGCTTGGCGTGAAAAAAGACGCCTCCTGCGTCTTGAGCGTAACGGTTTTCAACGACCGCCACCCGTTATATGATACTTAACAATTCGCAGGATAATACTAAACACTTCGTCTTGCCAAGGGCGAAATAAACCAAGAGGCAGCACACCACCTATGGATATCGGAAGCCGACTGCGCCAATTACGTACCCAAGCCGGGTTGTCACAGCGTGAGTTGGCCAAACGCACCGGAGTGACAAACGGCTTTATCTCCCAAGTGGAGAAAAACAGCGTCAGCCCCTCGGTGGCCTCGCTGAAAAAGATCCTCGAAGGGATCCCCATCTCCCTGACCAACTTCTTCGACACCGAAGAGCGCCAGCCCCGCCAGGTGGTGTTCACCGCCGACGAGATGCCGGACATCGGCTCCGAGGGGATCCGTTACAAACTGGTGGGCCACAGCATCCGCGATCGCGCCATCGGCATGCTGCACGAAACCCTGCAGCCAGGCAGCGACACCGGCGCCGAGATGCTGACCCACGACGGCGAAGAGTGCGGCGTGGTGATCTCCGGACGACTGGAGCTGACCGTGGGCAACGACGTCAGCGAACTGGGCCCCGGGGACGGTTACTACTTTGACAGCCAGCGCCCCCACCGTTTCCGGGTGCTGGGGGACGAGCCCCTGGTGCTGGTGTCGGCCAACACCCCCGCCACCTTCTGACCAGGCGTTTATTTTATTGACCAGTTCCGTTGATATGGGGCTCAATGTTTAATATGTTTAAACCATTGAGCCCTAATGGCATGGAGCCAACCCATGACGGACACCACCCTCTGGCACCAGCGTGCCCAGTCCCTGACCCTACCGAGCCAGGCCTTTATCGACGGCCGCTTTGTCGACGCCGCCAGCGGCGAAACCTTTGAGAGTATCAACCCCGCCACCGGCGATGTGCTGACCACCGTGGCCAGCTGTGGTGTGGCCGATGCCGATGCGGCGGTGGCCGCCGCCCGCAACGCCTTCGAAGACAGACGCTGGGCCGGCCAGGCCCCGGCGGCGCGCAAGGCGGTGCTGCTCAAATTTGCCGAGCTTATCGAGGCCCACCGGGACGAACTGGCGCTGCTGGAGAGCCTGGACATGGGCAAGCCCATTCGCGATGCGCTCAGCTACGACGCCCCGGCCACCGCCCGGGCCATCGCCTGGCACGCCGAGGCCGTCGACAAACTCTACGACGAGGTGGCCCCCGTGGGCGACGACGCCCTGGCGCTGATCACCCGGGAGCCTTTAGGGGTGGTGGCCGCCATCGTGCCCTGGAACTTCCCCCTGGTGATGGCCGCCTGGAAACTGGGCCCGGCCCTGGCCACCGGCAACTCCGTCATCCTCAAACCCTCGGAAAAATCCCCCCTCTCCGCCCTCAAGCTGGCGGAGCTGGCGAAACAGGCTGGCCTGCCGGACGGGGTGTTCAATGTGCTGCCCGGCTTCGGCCACACCGTCGGCGAGGCCCTGGCGATGCATATGGATGTGGACTGCATCACCTTCACCGGCTCCACCGCGGTGGGCAAACACCTGCTGGAGTGCGCCGGCAAGAGCAACATGAAGCGGGCCTTTATGGAGTGCGGCGGCAAGAGCGCCCACATCGTCTGCGCCGACTGCGAGGACTTGGACAAGGCCGCCGCCACCGCCGCCGCCGCCATCTGTTACAACCAGGGGGAGGTGTGCACCGCCGGCTCCCGGCTGCTGGTGGACAACGCCATCAAGGGGGCGTTTCTCGATAAGCTGGTGGCCCAGCTTGCCCAGTGGCAGCCCTCCGACCCGCTGCACCCTGACACCCCCATGGGGGCCATGGTGGACCGGATGCAGTACGACCGGGTGTGCCAATACATCGACCTGGGGCTGTCCGAGGGGGCGACCCTGCTGGCCGGCGGGCCGCCCAAGGGTGAGGGCCCTGGCCTCTTTATCCCCCCCACTATCCTGTCGGACATGACCCCGGAGCACACCCTGGCCCGGGAGGAGATCTTCGGCCCGGTGCTGTCGGTCATCGGCTTCGACGGCCTGGAGGAGGCGATCCGCATCGCCAACGACAGCGATTACGGTCTGGCCGCCGGGCTGTGGACCGGCAACATCGCCAACGCCATCCGCGGCAGCCGGGCCCTGCGGGCCGGCACCGTGTTCGTCAACAACTGGGATGGTGGCGACATGACCATGCCCTTCGGCGGTTACAAGCAATCCGGTAACGGCCGCGACAAATCCCTGCACGCCATGGAGAAGTACACGGAGCTCAAAAGCACCTGGATTGAGCTCTGACCCGGTTCGTCACGTGTCCTTGTTGTATTTGCCCGCCCTCAGGCGGGCTTTTTTGTGCCCAGCACCCGCTGCTGATCCGCCCCCAGGGCCGGTGGCGCGCTCAGGTACTCGACCGGGGTGCGGGAGAGCTTGATGGGGTTGCCCGCCACCTTGACCTGGGCCCCGCCCTCCTGGGTCAGGGCCACCACCATCTCCCGGGCCAGGACCTGGGGATCCGCCAGCGCCTCGGCCACCGAGTTGATGGGCCCGGCGGGGATCCCCACCTCGGCCAGCCGGGCCAGCCAGTGGGACCGGGGGTGGTCGAGAAAGCATCGCGCCAGGGCCGGCACCAGCTCGTCCCGGTGGGCCACCCGGGCGGCGTTGGTGGCAAAGCGGCCGTCCGTCGCCCAGCCCCCCTGCCCCATCACCTCGCACAATCGGGCAAACTGGGCGTCGTTGCCTACCGCCAGCACCAGTTCGCCGTCGGCACAGACAAAGCTCTGGTAGGGGACGATGTTGGGGTGGGCGTTGCCCATGCGGCCCGGGTTCAGCCCCCCCACCAGGGCGTTGCTGGCCTGGTTGGCCAGGGTCGCGACGGTCACATCCAGCAGTGCCAGATCGATGCTCTGCCCCAGACCGGAGTGGGCCCGCTCGTGGAGCGCCGACAGGATCCCCACGGTGGCATAGAGCCCGGTCATGATGTCGGTCAGCGCCACCCCCACCTTCTGGGCGCCGCCCTCCGGCGCCCCGGTGATGCTCATCAGTCCCCCCATGGCCTGCACCAACAGGTCGTAACCGGGGCGATGGCAATAGGGCCCGGTCTGGCCGAACCCGGTGATGGCGCAGTGGATAAGGCCAGGGTTATCGGCACTGAGCCGAGGGTAATCCAGCCCCAGTCGCGCCGCGTCCCCCACCTTGAAGTTCTCGATCACCACGTCGCACTCCCGGGCCAGCTCACGACAGCGGGCCTGGTCCGCCTCGCGCTTCAGATCCAGGCACACCGAACGCTTGCCCCGGTTGGCGCAGGCAAAGTAGGCGGAGGTGTCGGTGGGCTGCCCCTGCGGGTCGGTGACAAAGGGGGGCCCCCACTGGCGGGTGTCGTCCCCCCGCCCCGGCCGCTCCACCTTGATCACCTCGGCGCCGAGATCCGCCAGCAGTTGACCGGCCCAGGGCCCCGCCAACACCCGGGAGAGATCCAGCACCCGAATTCCGGTTAACGCCCCCATAGCGCCCCCTTAAAACGCCGCCAGGCCGGTCTGGGCCCGGCCCAGGATCAGCCCATGGATGTCGTAGGTGCCCTCGTAGGTGTTCACCACCTCCAGGTTGCACAGGTGGCGCATCACCGGAAACTCGTCGGAGATCCCGTTGCCGCCGAGCATGTCCCGGGCCACTCGGGCGATCTCCAGCGCCTTGCCGCAGTTGTTGCGCTTCATCATGGAGATGAGATCCGGGCTGATGCCGTCGCCATCGAACATCTGGCCCGCCCGCAGCGCCCCCTGCAGCCCCAGGGCGATCTCGGTCTGCATGTTGGCCAGCTTGGTTTGCACCAATTGGGTGGCGGCTAGGGGGCGCCCAAACTGACTGCGCTCCATGACGTAGTCCCGGGCGGTGTGCCAGCAAGCCTCCGCCGCCCCCATGGCCCCCCAGGCGATGCCATAGCGGGCGTTGTTGAGGCAGCTGAAGGGCCCCTTGAGCCCGACCACCTTGGGCAGCATCTGCGCCTCGGTCACGGCCACCTCATCCATTACAATTTCGCCGGTCACCGAGCTGCGCAGGGCCAGTTTGCCGTCGATCTTGGGGGCGGAGAGGCCCGCCATGCCCCGCTCCAGAATAAAGCCGCGGATGGCGTCATCGTCGGTCTTGGCCCACACCACAAACACGTCGGCGATGGGGCTGTTGGTGATCCAGGTTTTGCTGCCGCTAAGCCGATAGCCGTTGTCGGTCTTGCGGGCCCGTGTGGCCATGCCGCCGGGATCCGAGCCGTGGTTGGGCTCGGTCAGGCCAAAGGCGCCAATCAGCTCGCCACTGGCCAGTCCGGGCAGGTAGCGCGCCTTCTGCTCGTCGCTGCCGAAGGCGTGGATGGGGTACATCACCAACGAGGATTGCACGCTCATCATGGAGCGAAAGCCGGAGTCCACCCGCTCGATCTCCCGGGCGATGAGGCCGTAGCTGATGTAATCCACCCCGGCGCCGTACTCCGCCAGGGTGGCGCCCAGCAGCCCCAGCTCCCCCATCTCGCGGAAGATGGCCGGGTCGGTGTGCTCCTCCCGATAGGCCTGACGCACCCGGGGGGCCAGGCGCTCCTGGGCGTAGGCCCGGGCAGTGTCCTGCACCAGTCGCTGCTCTTCGTTCAACTGTTGTTCCAGCAGGAAGGGGTCCTGCCACACCATCTTGCTCCATGCCATGGGGTGCCTCATGCGTTTGATTGTGATGCCCCTAGCATAGGGCGGCCCAAAAGATATATAAAACATATGTTAATTATGCTTTTGATATCTTTTTAATATGGACATACGCAAGCTGACCATCTTCGCCACCGTCGCCCGCCTGGGCAGCCTGAGCGCCGCGGCTCGGGCCCTGCATATGGCCCAGCCGGCGGTGACCATCGCCATTCAGAAGCTGGAGCACCAGCTGGACTGCACCCTGCTGCACCGGGACCGCAAAGGGGTGCAGCTGACCGCCGAGGGTCGGTTGGCCCTGGCCCAGGCCGAGCGGGTACTTAAGGAGATGAGCGAGTTCACTGAGCTGATGAGCCGCTCCCGGGGCCTGCTGACCGGCACCGTGACCCTGAGCTGTCCCGCGATGCTGGCCAACTCCCTGCTGCCCCGGCAGCTGGCGCCCTTTCTCGCCCAGCATCCGGGGTTGACCGCCTCGGTGCACCAGGCGGGTACCCAGGCCATCGCCGAGGCGGTGTTGTCCGGGGAGACCGAGCTGGGGGTGGTGAGCGGCCCGGCCCCCGAGGGGCTGGCCAGCCTGGTGCTGCACCGGGCCCGGATGGTGCTGCTGGTGCCGGATGGCCACCGGTGGGCAGGCGAAGAGGCGATATCGGCCACAGCGCTGGCCGGACAGAGCATGGTGGTGTACCAGCGGGAGTATCACCTGCGCCAACGGCTGGATCGCCTCTGCCAGGCCCAAGGAGTCGTGCCGGACATCAAGCTGGAGACCAATTTCCTGCCGCTGATTGTGCAGATGGTCCGGGAAGGGGTGGGACTGGGGGTGGGCCTGTCGGTGATGGCCGAGCGGGAGGCCGGCATTCAAGGGGTGCCCCTGGTGGAGGAGCACCCCTTTGATCTGGCCCTGGCCTGGCGGGCGGACCGGCCCTTAAGCCGGGCCAACCAGGCCTTTGTGAATCACCTGAAGGGCAGTTAACCCTGCTCCTGCAGGCGCACCTCCGCCTGGCGGCGCTTCTCCATGCGGGCCATCAGGAACCAGCCGATAAAGGCCGCCAGGGCCACCGTGGCGATGATCAGGGTCGCCAGGGCGTTGACCTTGGGGCTGACCCCCAAACGCACCGAGGAGAAGACCACCATGGGCAGCGTGGAGGCGCTGGGCCCGGAGACGAAACTGGCGATCACCAGGTCATCCAGGGAGAGGGTGAAGGCCAGCAGCCAGCCGGCCAGCAGCGCCGGGGCGATGGAGGGCAAGGTGATGAGGAAGAACACCTTAAGCGGCGGCGCCCCCAGATCCTGGGCCGCCTCCTCCACCGACAGATCCAGCTCCCGCAATCGGGCCGCCACCACCACCGCCACGTAGGCGGAGCAGAAGGTGGTGTGGGCGATCCAGATGGTGACAAAGCCCCGCTCGGTGGGCCAGCCTAACCCCTGGGCCATGGCCACGAACAGCAGCAGCAAGGAAAGCCCGGTGATCACCTCGGGCATCACCAGCGGTGCGGTGATCATAAAGGCGAAGGGGGTCTCGCCGCGAAAGCGCCCCATGCGGGTCATCACAAAGGCGGCAATGGTGCCGAGGATCACCGCGGCACAGGCGGCCATAAAGGCGATGGTGAGGCTTAGGATCACCCCGTTCATCATCAGCTTGTCCTGGAACAGCTCCCCGTACCACTTGGTGGAGAAGCCGGCCCAGACGGTCACCAGTCGGGAGCTGTTAAAGGAGTAGATCACCAGAATCAGGATGGGGCCGTAGAGGAACAACATCCCCAGGGTCAGCACCAATGTGCGAAACGGCGAACGGCTTACCGGGATCGGGGTCATGCTCGGCCCTCCAACTCTTTGGTCTGGTAACGGTGGAACCAGAGGATGGGCACCATCAGCAGCAGCAACATCACCATGGCCACGGCGGAGGCCACCGGCCAGTCACGGTTATTGAAGAACTCCTGCCAGAGCACCCGGCCGATCAGCAGCGAGTCGGGCCCGCCAAGCAGTTCGGGGATCACAAACTCCCCCACCGCGGGGATGAACACCAGCATGGAGCCGGCGATGAGACCCCCCTTGATGGCGGGGAGGATCACCTGGACAAAGATGGTCCACTGACGGGCGCCCAGGTCCTGGGCGGCCTCCACCAGGGAGTAGTCCAGCCGCATCAGCGCCGAGTAGAGCGGCAGAATCATAAAGGGCAGGTAGGCGTAGACGATGCCGATGTACACCGCCCAGGGGGTGTGGAGGATCTTAAGCGGCTCCTCGATCACCCCCAGCCACAGCAGCAGGTTGTTCATCAGGCCGTTGTTCTTGAGGATCCCGATCCAGGCGTAGATGCGGATCAGGAAAGAGGTCCAGCTGGGCAGGATGATCAGCATCAGCAGCAGGTTGCGGCTGGCGGGGCTGGAGTGGACGATGGCCCAGGCGATGGGCAGGCCCATCAGCATGCAGAACAAAGTGGAGTGGGCGGCGATCTTCAGCGACTGCAGGTAGCTGTCGAAATAGAGGTCGTCCTCCACCAGGTAGTAGTAGTTGCTGATGTTCAGCACCATCTGGATCTTGTCGTCGACGAAGCTCACCAGGTCGCTGTAGGGCGGGATGGCGATCTGCGCCTCGGACAGGGAGATCTTGAAGACGATGGCGAAGGGCACCAGGAAGAACAGCGCCAACCAGCCATAGGGAACGCTGATCACCAGCGAACGTCCGAACCGGCGTTTTCGCCAGGATCGTTTCAGTTTGTCGGCCAGCTTCATACGGTCAGCACCACGCAGGCGTCGGACTGCCAGCTCAGCCAGACGGTTTCTTCCCACACCGGCTGGCCGTTGCGCAGTCGGTCCTCGTTGAGCTTGGTGGCGATCACCTTAATGCCCGAGGGCAGGCGAACGTGGTAGATGGACTGGCCACCGAGGTAGGCGATGTCCTCCACCTTGCCCTGGCAGGCGTTGTCGGCGTCCGGCGGACACTGGCGGGTCAGGGTGATCTTCTCCGGTCGCACCGCCACCATCAGCGCCATGCCGGCGTTGGCGGACACCGGATGCTCCACCTGGATGGGGCTGGGCAGCTGGTCGCACTGGATGCTGCTGCCCTCCTTCTCAATCAGGGCCCCCTCGAAGATGTTGACCGAGCCGATGAACTCGGCGCTCATGCGGCAGTTGGGGGACTCGTAGATCTCCTTGGGCTTGCCCACCTGCACCAGGCGACCGCGATCCATGATGGCGATGCGCCAGGCCATGGTCATCGCCTCCTCCTGGTCGTGG
This sequence comes from Ferrimonas balearica, assembly GCF_019802085.1. Classification (GTDB taxonomy): domain Bacteria; phylum Pseudomonadota; class Gammaproteobacteria; order Enterobacterales; family Shewanellaceae; genus Ferrimonas; species Ferrimonas balearica_B. Next base: position 357,249 of record NZ_JAHVHV010000001.1, on the reverse strand, counting down.
GTCACCATCACGCAGGTCACGCCGACCCGCTCGAGGATGTCCACCACCTCCAGCTGCATCTGCTCGCGCAGTTTCTTGTCCAGGGCCCCCATGGGCTCGTCCAGCAGCAGCAACTTGGGCCGCTTGGCCAGGCTGCGGGCCAGGGCCACGCGCTGGCGCTGGCCGCCGGAGAGTTGGTGGGGCTTGCGGCGGGCGTACTCGGTCATATGGACGATCTCGAGCATCTCTTTGACCCGCTCCTTGATCTCCGCCTTGGGCAGCTTGTCCTGCTTGAGGCCGAAGGCGATGTTGTCCCACACGCTCATGTGCGGGAACAGGGCATAGGATTGGAACATCATGTTGACCGGGCGCTCGTAGGGCAGCACCGAGGCCATGTCTTCACCGTCCAGCAGGATCTGGCCGGCACTGGGGGACTCGAACCCCGCCAGCATCCGCAACAGGGTGGACTTGCCGCAGCCGGACGCCCCTAACAGGGCGAAGATCTCCCCCTCGTAGATGGTCAGATCCACGCCGTCCACGGCGGTAACGCCGTCGAACTCTTTGCTGATGCCTTTGATTTGCAGAAGGGGTTTGGGTGTCTTGATCGATGCGGTTGCCGTGCGTTCAGCCTGTTCCAAAGCGGCCATTGGGGTACTCTCCCTGTTCTTGTTATGCCAATCAAAACGGTCGCCTCTCCTGACTGGGCCGACGGGCGGCCCGCCCTCTCAGACGACGAGAGGGCGCCGTTTTATTGGTGTGGGTCGGGCGGCGGGCTGGTTCACAGTAACCCCCCCAGGTCCATCGAATCGGCCCGCCGCCCTACTGCTCTTACATCACTATCACGTTCCAGTTAGTGAAGGATTACAAACCTTTCTTGATGCGGTTCCAGGACGAAGTCAGTGCCCGGTTCATCTTCGGCGGGGTGATCTTGGCGCCCCACAGCTTGGCCTGAACCTCTTCCGGCGGGTAGATCCCCGGGTGAGTGGTCACCTCTTCGTCGATCGCCTCTTTGGAGGAGGGGATGGCGTTGGCGTACCAGACGTAGTTGGAGATCTCCGCCATCACGTCGGGGCGCATCAGGTAGTCGATGAACTGGTGGGCGGCGTCCACGTTGCGGGCGTCCCGGGGGATCGCCATCAGGTCAAACCACACCAGGGTGCCTTCGCCGGGGATCACGTACTCCACGGTGATGCCGTTGTCCGCCTCGTCAGCACGGTCGGCGGCCTGCAGGATGTCCCCGGACCAGCCCACTGCAACGCAGATGTCGCCGTTGGCCAGATCGTTGATGAACTGCGAGGAGTGGAAGTAGGTGATGTAGGGGCGCACCTTCATCAACAGCTCTTCCGCCGGCTTGACGTCCTTGGGGTTGGTGGAGTTGGGGTCCATCCCCAGGTAGTGCATGGCGGCGGGGATGATCTCGGTAGGGGCGTTCAAAAAGGCCACGCCGCAGTCCAGCTTGGAGATGAGCTCCGGCTTGAACACCAGATCCCAGCTGTTGACCTCGAAATCCTCACCGAAGATCTTGGCGATCGCATCAGCGTTGTAACCCAGGCCGGTGGTGCCCCACAGGTAGGGCACGGCGTACTTGTTGCCCGGATCCTTGTCCTGCAGGATGGCCATCAGTTTGGGATCCAGGTTGCCGTAGTTGCTCAGCTTGCTGCGGTCCAGCTCCTGGAAGGCGCCCGCCTGGGCCTGGCGACCGAGGAAGTCACTGGAGGGCACCACCAGATCGAAACCGCTGTTGCCAGTCAGCAGCTTGGCTTCCAGCACCTCGTTGGAATCGAACACGTCGTACACCACCTCGATGCCGGTCTCCTTCTCGAAGTTGGCAATGGTGTCCTCGGCAATGTAATCGGACCAATTGTAAACGTGCAGCTTGGTGTTGGCGGCGGCCACGGAAAAGCTCATGGTCGCCATCAGGCCCGCGCTCGCCATCAGGCGTAGCTTGTTGTTCATCGTCTCTCTCCTTGTTGATGGGTAATTATCCACAAGGCTCAACCCTTCAGGTGCTGCCACGTCAGGTCGAGACTGCGCCTTGCGCGAGCCACCAGCTCGTCTATTTCCGACTCGGTAATGACCAGCGGCGGGGAGATGATCATGGTGTCCCCCACCGCCCGCATCACCAGGCCGCACTCGATGCAGAAGTCCCGGCACAGGGTGCCCGCCCCGACCTTCTCATCGAAACGTGCGCCGGTGGCCTTGTCCGCCACCAGCTCCAATGCCCCCACCATGCCGATGCCGCGGGCCTCGCCCACCAGGGGGTGATCCCCAAGCTCGGCCCAGCGCTTTTGCAAGTAGGGACTGGTGTGCTGCTGGATCCGCTCGAGGATCCCCTCCTGCTCCATCAGCGCCAGGTTGGCGCTGGCCACGGCGCAGGCCACCGGGTGACCGGAGTAGGTGAAACCGTGGTTAAAGTCGCCGCCGTCCTTGAGCAGCCCCTCTGCCACCCGGTCTCCCACGGCCACCGCGCCCAGGGGCACGTAACCGGAGGTGATCCCCTTGGCCATGCAGACCAGGTCCGGCTTGACGCCGAAGTGCTCGCAACCGAGCCAGTGGCCCAGTCGACCGAAGCCGCAGATCACCTCGTCGCTCACCAGCAGGATGTCGTACTGGCGGCAAATTCGTTGGATCTCCGGCCAGTAACTGGCCGGTGGGATGATGACGCCGCCGGCGCCCTGCACCGGCTCGCCGATAAAGGCAGCGACGTTCTCCGGCCCCAGCTCCAGAATTTTGGCTTCCAGCTGGCGGGCCCGCTCCAGGCCAAACGCCTGCGGGTCCTGCCCCTGGCCCTCACCAAAGGGGTAGGGCTGGTCGATGTGGTGGATGTCCGGCAGCGGCAGGCCGCCCTGGGCGTGCATCGGCTTCATGCCGCCGAGGCTGGCGCCGGCCATGGTGGAGCCGTGGTAGGCGTTGTGGCGACTGATGATCGCCTTGCGCTGGGGCTGGCCCTGGCTGGCCCAGAAGTGGCGCACCATGCGCACCACGGTGTCGTTGCACTCGGAGCCGGAGCCGGTGAAGAACACCCGGTTCAGGTGCTCAGGCAGCAAGCTGGTGAGCCGGGCCGCCAGCTCGGTGGCCGGCGGGTGGGTGCACTGGAAGAAGAGATTGTAGTAGGGCAGCGTGTTGAGCTGCTCGGTGGCCGCGTCGATGAGCTCCTTGCGGCCATAGCCCATGTTGACGCACCACAGCCCCGCCATGCCGTCGAGGATCTCCTGCCCCTCGGGGGTGTAGATGTAGACCCCCTCGGCCCGGTTGATGACCCGGCTGCCCTTCTGGTTGAGCTCGCCGTTGTCGGTAAAGGGGTGCAGGTGGTGGGCGGCGTCCAGGCTCTGCCAGGCCTGGGTCTGCTGCTTGGGATTCAATGTCATGGAATGTTCCTTGTTCATCTCGCCACTTACACGTTGAGCAGGAGAAACTCCCGCTCCCAGGAGCTGATCACCTTGGAGTAGGTCTCATACTCCTTGCGCTTCACCGCCACGTAGGCCCGGACGAAGCGCTCGCCGAGCACCTCGGCCAGATCCGCGTCCTTCTCCAGCGCCTGCAGGCTCTCCTCCAGGGTGCGGGTCAGGCCAAAGGGCTGGTCGTAGGCGGAGGTGGTCAGGGCATCGGTGCACTCGTAGCCTTTCATCATCCCCAGGTAGCCGCAGGCCAGGGTGACCGCCAGGGCCAGATAGGGGTTGGCGTCGGCACCGGCAAAGCGGTTCTCCACCCGGGTGTTGGCGCCGTCGCTGTGAGGCACCCGCAAACCCACGGTGCGGTTGTCCACACCCCAGTGGATGGAGGTGGGGGCACTGTCACCGAAGGCCAGGCGGCGGTAGGAGTTGACGTTGGGGGCCTGGAAGGCCAGCGCCGCCTTGGCGTGCTTCTGCATGCCGCCGATGTAGCGGTGGAACTGGGCGCTGAAGCCACCGTTCTGGCCAGCGAAGATGTTGTTGCCGTCGGCATCCAGCACGCTCTGGTGAATGTGCATGGAGCTGCCGGGCTCCTCCTCCATGGGCTTGGCCATAAAGGTGGCGTAGATCTTGTGGCGCAGGGCCGCCTCGCGCATGGTGCGCTTGAACAGGAACACCTGGTCCGCCAGGTCCATGGCGTCGCCATGGAGGAAATTGAGCTCCATCTGGGCGGCGCCCTGCTCGTGCACCAGGGTGTCCACCTCCAGCCCCTGGGCTTCACAGAAGTCGTACATCTCCTCGAAGATGGGGTCGAACTCGTTGACGGCATCGATGGAGAAGGATTGGCGGGCGGTCTCGGGACGGCCGTTGCGGCCGATGGGCGGCTCCAGGGGGTAGTCCCAGTCCTCGTTGGTCTTGACCAGGAAAAACTCCAGCTCCGGGGCCACCACAGGGGTCCAGCCCTGCTCCTTATAGAGGTTGAGCACCCGGCGCAAGACGCTGCGCGGGGCGATATCCACCAGGCTGCCATCGGTGTTGTAGCAGTCGTGGATCACCTGGCCGGTGGGCTCGGCGGCCCAGGGGACGAAGCGCAGAGTATTGCCGTCGGGCACCAGCACCATGTCCCGCTCGATGGGATCCACCATCTCGTCGTCGTCCGGCCAGTCGCCGGTGACCGTCTGGATAAAGATGGTCTCGGGCAGTCGCATGCCTCTGTCTTTCAAGAACTTGTCAGCTGGGAGGATCTTCCCCCGGGCGTTGCCGGTAAAGTCAGGGATAAGACACTCCACCTCGGTGATCCTGTTATCGCCCATCCAGGCGCGGATCCTTTCCATATCCACCTCAGTCCCGGTGCGCTCCGGGCTCCTTGCTTGTTGTGCTGAACGTTTATTTTATTAAATACCGACTCGGTCAATGACTGAGCAACGATAGCCATTCTTGGCACGCACCCAATGGCTTGTCAACATCAGGCCGTTTATTAAAGTAAAAGAAATTTCGACTAACCCCCTGTATCTGTGAGGGTGAACACCCAGGTGTTGCATATTACTAAACGGCATGGTCTACTTTTCGAACAGGATCTCAAATATTTCATCCAGGAAGGACGCGTACAGCATGGTTAAACATCTGAACCTGGTCGCTGCCCAAGGAAGCGGGCCGTCCCCCAAGCAGTTTCTCAAGGCGCACCCGGATCTGGCCTCCATCGATCTGCTGCTGCCGGACATCAACGGGGTGTTTCGCGGCAAGCGCATTCAGCCGGAGCAGCTGGAAAAGGTGTTCAAAGATGGCGTCTGCCTGCCGGCCTCGGTGTTTGGCCTGGACATCACCGGGGAAACCTCGGAAAAAACCGGCCTGGGCTTCTCCACCGGCGACGGCGATCGCCGCTGCGCCCTGCTCCACCACACCTTGAGTCCCGCGCCCTGGCATAAGAAGCCGATGGCCCAGGCCCTGCTCACCATGCTGGACAACGACGGTCAGCCCTACCCCGCTGAGCCGCGCAATGTGCTGGCCGCCATGGTGGCGCGGTTTGCCGAGTTGGGCCTGACCCCCTGCGTCGCGGTGGAGCTGGAGTTCTACCTGGTGGATCCGGAGCACGACATCGACGGCATGGCCCAGCCCCCCATGGGGCCCGACGGCCAGCACCGCATCACCGCCACCCAGTGCTACTCGGTGGACGATCTCGACCACTACAGCGAGTTCCTCGACGAGGTGAACGCCATCTGCCGGGTGCAGCACATCCCCGCCAGCAACGCGGTGGCCGAATACGCCCCGGGCCAGTTCGAGATCAACCTTAACCACCTGCCGGATCCGGTGACCGCCTGCGATCAGGCGATGCAGCTCAAGCGGGTGATCCGGGCGGTGGCCCAGAAGCACGGCCACAAGGCCACCTTTATGGCCAAGCCTCACCAGACCCAGTGCGGCTCCGGCATGCACATCCACGTCAGCCTGCAAGATAAGCAGGGCAACAACCGCTTTGCTCAGGAAGAGGCGCTGCTGAAGCAGGCCATCGCCGGCCTGCTGGAGGTGATGCCCGCCAGTCAGCTGCTCTTTGCCCCCCACGCCAACAGCTACCGACGGATGCAGCCGGACATGTTTGTGCCCATGGCGCCCACCTGGGGTTACGACAACCGCACCGTGGCCCTGCGCATTCCCAATGGCCCGGCCAGCGACACCCGCATCGAGCACCGTGTGGCGGGGGCGGACGCCAACCCCTATCTGGTCACCGCCGCCATCCTGGCCGGTGCCCTGCACGGCATGGAGCAGAAACTGACGCCGCCGGCGCCGGTGGAGGGGGACGCCAACGCCCTCGAACTGCCGCTGCTGCCCCACCGCTGGCACGACGCCCTGGATTGCTTCCGCGCGCCCTCGGCCCTGCGCCAGCAGTTGGGGGAGACCTTCTGCGACATCTACGCCAGCGTGAAGGAGTCGGAAATCCAGCGCTTCGAACAACAGATCACGCCACTGGAGATGCAGTGGTACCAGGACACCATCTAGGACCCGTTATGACCCGACAGCACACACACTCCTATTACGCCGCCAGCGCCAACCAGCGCACCGATTACCCGGCCCTGGCCGGCCAGGTGGAGGCGGACGTCTGCGTCGTGGGCAGCGGCATCACCGGCACCTCCGCCGCCCTGGAGCTGGCCAAGAAAGGCTACAAGGTGGTGGTGCTGGAGGGAGCCAAGGTGGGCTGGGGCGCCTCCGGGCGCAACGGCGGCCAGATGATCTTCGGCTACGCCGCCGAGCAGGCCAAGCTGGCCAAGCTGGTGGGCAAGCAGGACGCCCATAAGCTGTGGGCCATCGCCGATGAAGCCGTGGCCCTGACCAAGCGCCGCATCGACGAGCACAACATCCAGTGCGATCTGGCCCCGGGCCACCTGCACGCCGCCATCAAGCCCCGCCATATGGATGAGCTCAAGGGCTGGTACGACGAACTGGTGGAGGAGTACGACTACCGCAGCGTCGAGATGTGGGACAAGGGCACGCTGGAAAAGCAGATGGCCACCGAGCGCTACCTGGGGGGGCTGTACGACGCCAACTCCGGCCACCTGCACCCGCTCAACTACACCCTGGGACTGGCCCGGGCCGCCAGCGAGGCCGGCGCCCAGATCTACGAGCAGAGCCCGGTCACCCGCATCGAGCAGGGGGACACCGTCACCCTGCACACCGACAACGGCCAGGTGCGGGCCAAGTTCGTGGTGATGTGCTGCAACGCCTACCTCGAAGGCCTGGCCCCCAAGATCGAAACCAAGATCATGCCGGTAGGCACCTACGTCACCGCCACCGAGCCTCTGGGGGAAGCCCGGGCCCAGGAGCTCATTCGCAACAACATGGCGGTGGCGGACATCAACTTCGTGCTGGATTACTTCCGCCTGTCGGCAGATAACCGCATGCTGTTCGGCGGCCGGGTCAGCTACTCCAAACTGGATCCCATCAACCTGGCCGGCTCCATGGCCGCCCGCATGCACGCGGTGTATCCCCAGCTTAAGGGCGTCCAACAGGAATACACCTGGGGTGGCTACGTGGGGATCACCGTCAACCGCGCCCCCCACTTCGGTCGCCTGGCCAACAACATCTTCTTCGCCCAGGGCTTCTCCGGTCACGGCGTGGCCCTGACCGGCATGGCGGGCACCCTGATGGCAGAGGCGGTGGCCGGCACCGCCGAACGCTTCGACCTGGTGGCCAAAATCCCCCACATGGATTTTCCCGGCGGCCGCATGTTCCGCACCCCGGCCCTGGTGCTGGCCATGGCCTGGTATCGGATGCGCGATCTGCTCTGAACCGGCAGGCCCGAAATAAAAAAGCAGCCTGTCGGCTGCTTTTTTGTTGGGTTCAGCGGAAACGGTCGAACTGGGCCATCAGCCACTGGCGCAACCAGCGGTGGGCGGCGGAGGACTCGGTGCTGTTGTGCCAGTACAGATAGACGTCCACCGGACTGAGCTCGAAGGGCATGGGGTAGTAGGCCAACGGCTGCACCTCGGCCACCCGCCGGGCCAGGCTCTCCGGCGCGCCCGCCACCAGATCCGAGTTCGCGCAGGCCATCACGATGCTCAGGATGTCCGCACTGGAGAAGGCCACCTTGCGGTGCTTCAGCCGCATCGCCAATGCGTCCTCCATGGGGTAACGCTTGGAGTCCCGCGGCAGCATCACTGCATGGTGCTCGGCAAAGAACGCTGCCTCAGTGATGTCCTCGGGTTGACGAAGTCGCGGATGATCCTGACGACACACCATCACCAGTCGCTCGGAGTAGAGTCGCTCCTGGTGCAGGTTGGCGTCCCCCAGGCGCAGGTAGTCCAGGTGCAAGTCCGCCTGGCGACTGGAGAGCAGCTCCACCGGATCGAGATCGTAGCGGTTGGTGAGCGCCAACTGAGAATGGGGCGCGTGCTCCCGAAACCGGGCCATCAGCTCCGGCACCATGGCCTGGCCCACGTAGCTGAAGGCGTTCAGGTTGAAGATCTCCATCGCCGATTCAGCGTCGAACTCACCGGCGTTGGGCAGGGTCAGCGCCACTTGGGCCAGCGCCTGCTTCACGAAGGGGTAGATCTGGTGGGCCTTGGCCGTGGGCACCATGCCCCGACCGGAACGGACGAACAAGGCGTCGTCGTACAGCGAGCGCAGTCGGTTCAGGGCCTGGGACACCGCCGGCTGAGTCATCGACAGCACCCGTGCGGTGTGAGTCAGGTTTTGCTCCTGCATCAGAATGTTAAAAACGGTTAGCAGGTTAAGGTCCACCCGCCGCCAACTGCCTTTCATAGCGTGCCTTTTGCGTCTTGTTGTTGATGTGAACCCTCCCTGGGACTCCGGCCAAGTTGCGCCCATGCGGCGCATTCAAGTCACCTGGCCGTCTCAATTGGGTGGCATTTTCCCTCATGACCGGCAACAACGCCGTGACCGAGCCACCACAACCATCACTACAAGCATAATCTTTGGGCAACCAAACCCAGCCAGGGCTTATAACCCGGTGGCGTTATCGGCCCTCCGGTACGGCCGATAACGCCACCCCATGACACCCCATCCCACTCATTGTCCTAAAAATAGCGATGAAAAACTCTAACTTGCGACTGAAGTTCAAAAAGAGATACCCCCTCAAAGGAGAGCAAGGATGCTGGACGCGTCGCTGGTCAAGGATGCCCAAACCCCTCAGGTGCAGCCGTTTTGCGACACTGAACTGAGTCCGGGCCTGACGGTGGACATGGAGATCGAGTCCCAGTTCAAGGACCAGCACCGTGGACGGGCTACCCTGGTGGGTTGGCGCCCGGAGCGCTTCTTGCTGCTGCGCCCCCAGGATGCCCTTTTCCACCGCCTCTACCCCGGCAGCTTTGTGATCCTGCGCTACCTGGTGGCCGGGCAGATCCACGCCTGCAAGAGTCGCATCCTCACCACCGCCACCAGCCCGGACAAACTGGTGTTTTGCCAGTACCCCTAGCAGGTGACCAACGTCCGGCTGCGCCAGCATCCCCGCTTCGACACCCGGCTGTTTGCCCAGCTGGAATCGGATGAGCAGTGCACCGACGGGCTGATCCTCGACATCTCCGCCAGCGGCTGCCAATTTCGCACCGCCCCAGACCAATCCCTGCCCCTGAACGGCCGTCCGTTGACCCTGGTTCTGCCCCTGGCCGAGCCCGGAAAGGCCGCAACGCGCATTCCCGCCCTGGTGCGCAACCGCCACACCGGACCGGACGGCACCCGCTACGGCCTGCAGTTCACCGGCTCGGTGGACGCGGTGATGAAGCTGCTGATGCCGGAGCCCATCCCCTCAGCCACCGATTAATAAGAGCCAGCTTAATTAGCTTATGTTGATATTTTGGTTATCCTCGCTATGCTGGAGACATAGACTGAGTACCTATGCTGGATACAACCGCCAAGGAGGTGATGGATGCGACGGCAGGCGTTGGTGATGCTTTTGATGGCCCCAGTGGTGATGCCGCTGGCTGCCCAGGAAGTGGATGCGACGGTCTTGGCCGACCAGGCGCGGGGGGCGGCCCTGTTGGCGCCCTTCAAAGGGGCGCTGAAGTCGGCCCTGAGTGAGGGACTTGCGGCCGGCCCCCAAGCGGCCATCGCGGTGTGCCAGGCCCAGGCACCGGCCATCGCCGAGCGCCTCTCCGTCGACGGGGTGCATATGGGCCGCAGCAGTGAGCGGCTGCGCAACCCGAAAAACAGCCCACCGGATTGGGTGGTGCCCATCCTGACCCAATACGCCCGCGGCGATCTCGCCCCGGTCACCGTTGCCCTCTCCCCCACCGAACTGGGCTACGTCGAGCCCATCCATATCGCGCCCCCCTGCCTGACCTGCCACGGCGAAACGCTCGAAAGCTCGGTGCAAGAGGCCCTGGCGGACCGCTACCCACAAGATAGGGCCACCGGTTATCAGCTGGGGCAGTGGCGCGGGGTGTTCTGGGTGCGCTACCCGGCGACAACGGCATCGAGTGACAAAGCCCAAGCCAAGGAGCCTTGAGGCGAAGAATAAGGATCAGTAAAACGCCCGGTACAAGGCCAGGGAGCGGATAAAGAGAGTCAGAGGGGAGATTGGGTGGCGCCCCCAGCCGCATCCCGGCACATGCGTCCACCGCCTTGGCTGCTCCCTTCCGGGCCTGACCAGGTCAACGATTTAGCATTGCGAGAGGACCGGGGGCACCATAGACAGGTGCGCCCGAAAGCGCAGTCGCATTATCCCCATCCAGTGGGGGCCTTGCAAGACAAGGCCGCCAGAAAGGCGGCCTGTGTCGGGTGTTCGACCACTTTCTGTGCGATCACCACAGCATCTGACTGAGCAGGAAGAGCACGACCACACAAAGCGCGTTCACCACCACCCCGGCCCGCATCATGTCGGTCTGCTTGATGTGGCCGGAGCCGAACATGATGGCGTTGGGCGGCGTGGCCACCGGCAGCATAAAGGCGCAGGAGGCGGAGATCCCAATAAGCACCGCCAGGATCACCGGCGACACCCCGAGCACCTCGGCGATGGAGGCAAACACCGGCACCAGCAGGGCTGCGCTGGCGGTGTTGCTGGCAAACTCGGTCAACATCACCACGAACAGGATGATCACCAGGGTCAGCAGCGCCATGTGGGTGCTGCCAAACACCTCGAAGATCTGGTTGGCGAGAAAGACGCTGGTGCCGGTGCTCTTAAGCACCCCGGACAGGGTCAGGCCACCGCCGAACAGCAGCAGCACGCCCCAGTCGGTCTGACGCTCCACCTGCTGCCAGCTCACCAGGCGCAGCGCCCCCAGGGCCACCACCGCCGCCAGGGCGACGAAGGTGTCGAACTTGGCGATCCCCCCCAGGGCCGCCGACAGGGGCTTGGAGAAGATCCAGCAGGCCACGGTGAAGGCAAACACCAGCAACGTCAGCTTGGCGGTGCCGTTCATCGGCTCCGACTCGGCGCGAAACTCGAAGCGCTGGGACAGGTCGGGCTTGATCATCAGGTACATGGCCAGAATCACCAGGGGCCAAAGCACCGCCATGGCCACCAGACCAAACTGCATCCAGCCGGCAAAATCCAGCCCCACCTGGGCCGCAGCGATGGCGTTCGGCGGGCTGCCCACCAGGGTGCCGATCCCACCGATGTTGGCGCTGTAGGCACAGCCCAGCAGCACATAGACATAAGTGCGGCGATGCTCAGTGGGGTCCAGCTGGGCCAGCATCCCCAGGGCCAGCGGCAGCATCATCGCCGCAGTGGCGGTGTTGCTTATCCACATGGACAACAGGCCTGTCACCCCGAAGAGCATCAGCGAGGCGTTGGCCAGCTTGCCGCCGGAGAGGTTGATCACCCGACTGGCGATGCGCTTGTCGATGCCCTGCACGTGCAGCGCAGCCGCCAGGGCAAAGCCGCCGAAGAACAGGAAGATGATGGGGTTGGAAAAGTTGGCCAGGGCCTTGGTGGTGTCCGTCAGGCCCAGGAAGATCGCCATCACCGGCACCAGGATGGCGGTGATGGTGATGTGAATCGCCTGGGTCAGCCAGAGCACGGCGACGAAGACTAAGAGCGCAAGGCCCTTGTTAACGGCGTCCTCGAAGGGCAGAAAATTCACCATCGCCAGGAACAGCAGGATATCGGCGATGAGGATCAACGCCTTGCTGTCTGACCAGGGGGACGCCTTCAGCCAGGACGCGGGATTTTCGCTGGCGCTCGGAGTCTGCATAGTCAAATTCCTTATATGTATGCTTTTGTTATTCCATTTCATACCAAGCGTGGGGGCCTGGTGGGGAGGCAATTAAACCACACAGAATTTATGGCTATAAAGAGAAAACCTTATTAGACAATGGGCTAATGGACATGTTGAGTGAGAGCCCAAGCTATCTCATTGTCAAATAGGCAAAACCCTTACACCGCCTGCGGTGAAACCCGTTCACTCCCTTTCCAAGGTGCTGATCCTAGGTGCCAAATTTCCTTCTACCCTTAATGACTCATTCACCACAAAACAAGGAGCGTTTATGTGGAAAGCGGCACTGATGGCCTTCGCCATCGCACTGACCCCGGTATGGGCCTTAGCCAACCCTCAGACCAACGAGGTGCAGCAATCGGCCCGGGTGAACATCAACACCGCGGATGCCCAGGCCCTGGCCGATGCCCTCACCGGTGTTGGCCCCAGCAAGGCCGAAGCCATCGTCGACTACCGGGAGCAACATGGACGGTTTAACGCCGTTGAGGAGCTGTTACATGTCCGCGGGATCGGCGAGGAACTGCTAGCCAGAAACCGCGAGCGGATCCAGCTCTGATCTCACCGGCGGGCCCCAGGGCCCGCCTTTTTATTTCAGGAGGTGCCCCAGCTGCCACCCGTATTACGCGTCCAAACCATTGTCGTGCCGACTCAGAGCAGGAGGGTTGATATGAGTCAGCGAGTCCGAAAAGCGGTGATCCCCGTTGCAGGGCTGGGAACCCGCATGTTGCCCGCCACCAAGGCCATACCCAAAGAGATGCTGCCGGTGGTGGATAAGCCCCTGATCCAATACGTCGTCAACGAAACCATTGCCGCCGGCATCAAGGAGATTGTGCTGGTCACCCACGCCAGTAAGAACTCCATCGAGAACCACTTCGACACCTCCTTCGAGCTCGAAGCCACCCTGGAGAAGCGGGTCAAGCGCCAGTTGCTCGCCGAAGTGCAGGCGATCTGCCCGGACGACGTCACCGTCATGAGCGTGCGTCAGCACGAGGCCAAGGGTCTGGGCCACGCCATCCTGTGCGCCCGTCCACTGGTGGGGGACGCGCCTTTTGCCGTGGTGCTGCCGGATGTGCTTATCGACGACCAGGCCAGCGATCTGAGCCGCGATAACCTGGCGGCCATGGTGGCCCAATACGACCGGACCCAGCGCAGCCAGATCATGGTCGAACCGGTGCCCGAGGAGCGGGTCTCCAGCTACGGGGTGGTGGACATTAACGGTCACGCCATCGGCCCCGGTGACGGCGCCCCCATCCAGCGCCTGGTGGAGAAGCCGGCGCGCAATGAGGCCCCCTCCAACCTGGCCGTGGTAGGCCGTTACGTACTCAGTAGCGGGATCTGGCCCAAGCTGGCGCAAACCCCGCCGGGGGCCGGCGCGGAGATCCAGCTTACCGACGCCATCGAGATGCTGCTGCAGGAGGAGGAGGTGCACGCCTTTGCCATGCAGGGCTACAGCCACGACTGCGGCTGCAAGCTCGGCTACATGGTGGCCAACCTGGAGTACGCCCTGCGCCATCCCCAATTGCAGGGGCCGCTGAGCGACTACCTGGCCCAGCGGTACAAGTGATCCCATCCGAAAGGCCTGGCTGAGAGGGGTGCGCCCCCTCTCAAAAAGGCCCTTTTCCTCCGAACTGGGTTCGGATCTGTCCTTGAAATACAGTAAAGTGGAGTGAACCAGTGGTCGCCTTTTTGGGGTATCCCTCGGCGGTTCTGCCTAACTTATTGATCTCAAAAAGAAGCAGATAAAACCGCTTCTTAGAGGCAAAACCAGGCCACTGCCACTTCATCGATTGAAAACAAAGACAGACCACTATGTTCGGAAAAAAAACCACAACTAGCGGCTCCAACCTGACCTACATCTCCACCGATTGCCGACTGAAGGGCGACCTGGTGCTGGACAGTGACTGCATGGTGGATGGCACCATCGAAGGCACTGTGAAAGCCAAGGGCAGCGTCATCATCGAGCAACAGGGTCGTGTCGAAGGGGAACTGGAAGCCACCGAGGTGCGCGTCTCCGGTCACTTTAAGGGCAAGCTCAAGTGCACCAAGCTCTCCATCACCGCCAACGGCATGGTGGACGGCGAAGTGCTCTCCGAGAAGATCGAGATTTTCGAAGGCGGCCAGTTTGTCGGCACCCGTCTCAAAGAGGACGTGCTGCGCCTGGAAAAGCCCAAGGACGACGAGCAAGCTCAGCTGAGCGCCGTCAAAAGCGCCTGATCTGCTAGGCTGATCACATGGATGTGATCAGGATTCAACCGATTGCCCGGCGCAACCGGCTGACCTTCTCTGTTCTGGCCGGGCTGCTCTGCCTCGCCTTTTTGCTGGCCCTGTTCAATGGGCTGCCCCTGCTCTGGCTGTTGCCCCTCTCCCTGGTGACCCTGGTGGTGCTGGTGCTGGCCATCGGCAAACGCCTGGAGCCGGACTGCACCCTCAAACTCCACCCCGACGGATTGCACTACCGCCATCGGCGAGGCAGCTATCGGCTCGACTGGCAGCAGCTGCTGCGCATCGATCAGCCGGGCCTGCCGGAGGACTCGAGCACGCGTCTCGACTACGTGGGGATCCGGCTTCGCGATCCGGCGCAGTTTTACCGCCGCATCGCCCCGCGCCTGGCCCTGGCTCTTATCCGCGAGCAGCGCCCCCTCTCCATACTGGCCGATCCCCGCTGTGCCACCGGCCAGTGCCAGGAGATGCTGCCCGAAGCCGAGGGTTTGCCCCAAGAGCCCCTGGAGGGGGTCCAGGCCGCCTATGCGGCACATCAGCTCCGACTGCGCGCCGCCCTGGGCTACGATCTCTTTCTCCATCACAGCGCCCTGGACCGCTCACCGCAAGAGTTTGTCAGCCTGCTGCGCCGCTACCAGGCCGACTGCCTGAGTCCCGGGGCGGACTCCACCACAGAGACAGCAGAATAACCCCACCGCCCAACGCCAGGCGCAACAGATCTGTCGGTTCGGCCCACAGCAGCAGGTTAACCAGGATCCCGGCGGGGATGAGGACATTGTTCATCACCGCCAGGCGCGCGGCGGAAACCCGGGTGGCCCCCAGGTTCCAGAGAAAATACCCCAGCCCCGAGGAGACAAACCCCAGCCACAAGAGGACGCCCCACTGCAGGGTACTCTGAGGCAGCCGCGCCAGGTTGCCAAACAGCAGCACATTCAACGAGGCCAACGCCAGTGCGCCGATAAAGAACCAGCCAAACGCCTGATGGCGGGGCAGTTGGTGAGCCAGCCCCCGGTAGGCCACCTGACCAAAGGCAAAACAGAAGTTGGCCCCCTGAACCAGGGCAAAGCCGAGCCAGAGATCGCTCTGCAGGGGCTGGTAACGGATCAGCGCTGCACCGGCCACCGCCGCCAGGGCCGGCCACAATGCCCGGGGTCGAAAGCGCTTCAGTCGAGCGTCCTCCAGCACCATCACCCACACCGGCGTCATCACGGTGAACAGCAGCACCTCGGGCACCGACAGATAGGCAAAGGCGTGGTACAGCAGGGTGAACATCAGCCCCAGCTGCACCGCTCCGATCCCCACCAGGCGCAGCGCCAGTGCCCCGGGCACCCGGCGGGACAGCAATGGCAGAAACAGCACCGTGGCCATCAGCATCCGCGACCAGACGGCAAAGTAGGCGTCCACCTGACCGGCAATGTAGACGTCGATAAGGGAGAAGGAGAAGGCCCAAATCCCGGTGACCAACCACAACAACGGCATATCGAGCGCCTACCCCTTGATGGCCAGCCAGAGCCGGCCCAGGTATTCGTGGATCACCCGCTGACTGGTCCAGAGGTTGCGGGCGCTGAAATACCAGGGACGGGTGGGCTGGGCGATAAAGTCGGTGGGGGCCGGCGTAACCGGGATCCCCTGACCGCGGTACAGCTGAAGGGCCCGGTCCATATGGGAGGCGGAAGTGACCAGCACCGCCGGTGCGCTGCCCACCAAAGGCGCGCTGAGCCGCGCCTCCTCCTCGGTGTCCCGAGCCTGGTCAAACAGGTGGATGCGTTCCTGGGGCACCCCCAGCTCCAGCGCCGCCCGGCGCAGCACCTGGGCGTGGGGCACGGGGTCAGCCCCCTCGTAGCCGGAGACCACCAGAGTCGCCTCCGGATGTTGGCGCCAGACCCGCACCCCCTCCATCAGGCGCGCCAAAGCGGTGCCGGACAGTTCACTCAGGGCCGGACGGCCGGGTCGGCTGGTGTGGCTGTTGCCCAGCACCAGGACATACTCCACGCGCTCCTGCCCCTGCCAGCTGGCGTGGTGAGCTTCCAGGGTGTTGGCCAGGTAAGTGCTGATGGGGGAGAAGGAGAGCAGCAGCAGGTAGAGGGGGCCAGCCAGCACCAGAGCCTGCCCCAGGCGTGGGCGGCGACGCCACCACCATAGCCCCAGCAGGACACACAGGCAGGCCAGCGGCACCGGCAGCAGAAACGCGGTGATGCCCTTTTTCAGCCAAAACCCCATCAACGCCCCCAGAGCCAGGCGGCACCGCGGACGCCGGAGGCGTCACCGTGCTGGGCTTGATAAACCGGGGTATCGCATCGGCCCCCCACCAGGTGCGCGCCCAGGCGCCCGGCCAGGGCCGGGTAGAGTCTGTCGATGTTGGACAGGCCACCGCCCAGCACAATGCAGTCCGGGTCCAGCAACTGGACAACCATCCCCAGGGCCCGGGCCAGCTGGTCCAGGTAACGCTCAAACAGCGCCTGGGCGGCCCCCTCCCCGGCGGCGACCCGCTCCAGGATCCCTTGGGCCCCCAGGGATTGGCCCGTGTGCTCGGCGTATTGCCGGCTCAGTCCTCGGCCGGAGACAAAGGTTTCGATGCAGCCTCGTTGACCGCAGAAGCAGCGCGGACCGGGAAACTCCAGTTCGGTCATCCAGGGCAGGGGGAGGTGCCCCCACTCGCCGGCCAGGCCATTGGGGCCGCTGTGCAGCGCGCCATCCACCACCAGCCCGGCACCACAGCCGGTACCCAACACCACGCCAAAGACGGTGCGATGCCCCTGTCCAGCCCCATCGGTGGCCTCGGAGACGGCAAAGCAGTTGGCGTCGTTGGCCACCTTCACCGCCCGGCCCAGTCGAGCGGCCAGATCCTGTTCAAAGGCCTGTCCCTCCAGGCCCAGGGTGGCCGCCCCCTTGACCCGCCCCCCCTTGAGGGCTCCGGGGATCCCCACCCCCAGGGTGCCCCCCTGGCCCAGTGCGCGCTCGCACTGGCTCACCAGCTCGGCAATGGTGGTCAGGATGGCGTGATAGTCCCCGGACGGGGTGGGCGTGCGGCGCTGCCAGCGAACCTGGCCTGTCGGGTCCAAGGCCACCAGCTCGGTTTTGGTGCCGCCAAGATCCACGCCAAGGCGCAGGGGCGGCAAAATCGGTGCAGTCATGGTCAAATCCGCTTCAAAGCAGAATTTTTCGAATATTGAACATTGTACGCGTAAGCCCGGGCAGCAAAAAGGCCCGCATCATGCGGGCCTTTTTCGGTTCGCTCGGTCACGCCGGCTGGGCGTCCACCGCTTTGACCGCATCGGCGATGCGGTGGGCCAGGGCGGAGACGTCCAAACTGGCGTCCCCCTCCACCATGACGCGGATCAGCGGCTCGGTGCCGGACTTGCGCAGCAGTACCCGACCCTTGTCCCCCATCTGCGCTTCCACAGCCGTCACCGCTGCCTTGACCTCTTCGGCCTCCAGCGGTGCGCCCTCGCCACTGAAGCGAACGTTAACCAGCACCTGGGGCAGCTTGGTCATGCCGGACAGGGCCTGGCTCAGGTTCTGATCCAGCGCCTTGAGGGCATTGAGCACCTGCAGTGCGGCGATGATGCCGTCACCGGTGGTGTGGTGCACCAGGCTCAGGATGTGACCGGAGTTTTCGCCCCCCAGTGACCAGCCCTTCTCCTTGAGCATCTCCACCACGTAGCGGTCGCCCACCTTGGAGCGGACGAAGGGGATATTCAGCGCCTTGAGGGCCAGCTCCAGCCCCAGGTTGGCCATCTGGGTGCCCACCACACCGCCGGTCATGCGACCGGTGGCGTGCCAGTGCTTGGCGATGATGTAGAGGATCTCATCCCCATCCACCACCTGGCCGTTATGATCCACCATCATCACCCGGTCGCCATCGCCATCGAAAGCGATCCCCATCTCGGCACCGGTCTCCTTAACCTTCTCCACCAGGGCATCCAGGTGGGTGGCGCCGCAGCGGTCGTTGATGTTCAGGCCATTGGGCTCGGCGCCGATCACCGTGATGGTGGCTCCCAGTTCGCGGAACACCGCCGGCGCGATGTGGTAGGTGGCGCCGTGGGCGCAATCAAGGACGATGTGCATCCCCGCCAGGCTGCTGCCCTGCTCGAAGGTGCTCTTGCAGAACTCGATGTAGCGACCGGCGGCGTCGTTGATGCGGCGCACCTTGCCCAGCTTGGCGGAGTCCACGCAGCCCATGGGCGCGTCCAGCGCCGCCTCGATGGCCAGCTCGTTGGCGTCGGTCAGTTTGGTGCCGGTGGTGGAGAAGAACTTGATGCCGTTGTCGTGGTAGGGGTTGTGGGAGGCGCTGATCACTACTCCGGCGTCCGCCCGGAAGGTCTGGGCCAGGTAAGCCACCGCGGGGGTGGGCAGCGGGCCGGTCAGGGCCACGTTGACCCCGGCAGCGATAAAGCCCGCTTCCATGGCAGACTCCAGCAGGTAACCGGAGATGCGGGTGTCCTTGCCGATGATCACCTCGCGGGTGCCCTCGGCGGCCATCACCTGACCGGCAGCGTAGCCCAGCTTCAGGGCAAATTCAGGGGTAATAGGGTATTGACCGACCAGGCCGCGCACCCCGTCGGTACCAAAGTATTTTCGTGACATAACGGCAGACTTACCGGGGCCAGAGGCCCCCAAATTCAAGTTGGGGAAAATCGAGTTCTCGGCCCGTTGGGCCAATTTGCGCTCTATTTTGCCAGCTTGAGGTCAAGAGGCAAGCCGAGTCCTCAAAAATGCGGGTTGGGCTTCAGCGGCCAAAGGCCCGTTGCATCCGCTCGATAAACCGCGGCAACTGAGCCTCGGGCAGGGCGTTGATCCCCGCCGCCCGCGCTCGGCCCCCTCCCCCCTCGAACTGCCGGCACAGGGCATCGGCGCCCTGGGGGCGGGCCAGGGGGGCCCGCAGGGAGATGCGAAGTGCCCCCTCGGGCAGCTCGCTGACCAGCGCCACCGCCCGCTGCGGCCCTTCATTGGCCAGCCGGTTGGCCAGCACACCATTGACTCGGTGCACCCAGGCCTCATCCGGCAGCCGAACCACCAGGCAATTCGGCGTCGACACCAGGGGCGTCAGTTGCTTGGCACGGGCCAGGTCCGCCTCCAGCGCCTTAGCCAGGGTCGCCACCGGCGAGTTGGCGTCCGCCAACAGGGCAAAGGGACTGGCGTAGGCCTGTATCGCCCGGTACAGCTCGATTGGGGAGAAGTGCAAGTCCGCCAGGGTCCGCCCGTAGCCGTTGTAGTTGACCAGGGTGCCCAGGTGCAGCAGCCCCCGGCGCTGTTCCTGATTCAGCCCGGACTGGATGGCCAGGGCGTCCGCCACCTCAATCAGGTTGTCTCCGTAGGCCCCGGCCAGGGCCCAGAGGCGTTGCCGGCCCTCCAACTGTTTATCCACCAGCAAACTGGTGCACACCCGACTGTCGGTGTCGATGTCCGCCACCACGCCGGCGGGGATGGTCCCGGCGTAGTGGTGGTCGACGTAGTGCACCTGGGCGCCCTGGTTCAGCAGCCGCTGCAGCTCGCCGCGATTGCGATCCAGGGAGATGTCCAGCACGGTGACCGAGTCCCCCTGCCCCGCCGAGACCCGGGCGAGCAAAGCAATCTCCCGTTTGGGGCCGGAGATAAGGGTGGCGGCTTTTGGCGTTTCCCGGCGCAGCTGCACCAGGGCGAAGATCCCATCGGCATCGCCGTTGAACACATCGAAGTGGCTCATGGGGTGAGCAGCCCCTTCGACTGCAGGACCTGGATGATCTTATCGGCGCACTCTTGTGGGCTCATATTGCCTGCATCCAGGTGCACCTCCGGTGCCGACGGCGGCTCGTAGGCCGAATCGATGCCGGTGAACTGGGTGATCTCCCCGGCCCGGGCGCGCTGATAGAGCCCCTTGGGATCCCGTCGTTCGCACTCCGCCAGGGGCGTATCCACAAACACCTCGACAAAGCGGCCCGCCGGCAGCTTGTCGCGCACCAGGGCGCGCTCGGTCTGAAACGGGGAGATAAAGGCGGTCAGCACCATCAGGCCCGCGTCGGCGAACAGCGCCGAGACCTCAGCCACGCGGCGGATGTTCTCCACCCGGTCGGCATCGGAAAAGCCCAGGTCTTGATTCAGGCCGTGACGGACGTTGTCACCGTCCAGCAAGTAGCTGTGCACCCCCAGGGCGTGGAGCTTCTGCTCCAGGGCGTTGGCGATGGTGGACTTGCCGGAGCCAGAGAAGCCGGTAAACCAGATCACCGCGCCCTGGTGTCCCTTGAGCTGCGCGCGCTGGTCCGTCGAGAGTTGATGGGCGTGCCAGGTGATGTTTTGCGTCATTGCGGATTCCTTGCCAAAGCTCAGAACGGGAAGATGATGGGCGTCAGCCAGAGCACCAGGGCACTGTAGAGCAGCGACAGGGGCACCCCCAGTCGCGCGTAGTCCCGTTTTTTATAGTCTCCCAGATTCATCACCATCATGTGGGTCTGGTAGCTGAAAGGGCTGATAAAGCTGGCGCTGGCGCCGTAGGCCACCGCCATGATAAAGGGCATGGCGCTGGCGCCAAAGGCCTCGGCCAGGCTGAGGGCCAGGGGCAGCACCAAGGCCGCGGCCGCGTTGTTGGTCATCAGCTCGGTGGTCAGCAGCGCCGCCAGATAGACACCGACAAAGGCCATCATCACCCCGCCGCCGCTGAGCTGCTGCTGCAGCGTCGTCGCCAGAGCGCCAGCCAGGCCGCTTTGGCTGAAGGCCTCCGCCAACGCCAGGGCACCGGTGATGATGACCCACAGCTCAAAGGGGAAGCGCTGGCGCACGTCGTTGCTGGAGAGCACCCCGCACCCCAGAAGCGCCATCAGGAGCACCGCCAGGCTGACATAGAGGGGCACCGCCAGCAGCAGGTTGGCCAGCAGGGCCAGCACAAAACCGCCCACCGCCAGGGCCTCCTGCCAGCGCGGCAGTGGCCGGCTCAGCTCGGTGCCGCCGATCTGGTAAAAGTGCCGGGTCAGGCTGCGCCGTTTGACGAAGCGATCCCCCACCGCCAGCACCAGGATGTCCCCACCCTGCAGCGGGATGGTGCCCAGCTTGCCGGACAGCCGCTCGCCCCGGCGTCGCAGGGCCACCACTGCGGCGTCAAACCGGGCCCGAAAGTCGCTTTCCTTAAGGGTTTTGCCGACGATGTTGGAGGTGGGGCTTAACAGAACCTCCACCAGATTCTGGCCCAGCAAGCCGTTGCTGCCGGCAAAGAGGCTGAGGCCTTTGAAGCGTTCCAGCTCCCCCACCTGGCTGACCTCTCCGCAGAACACCAGCTTGTCTTCGGCCTGGATCAGGGTATCCGGAGCCACCGGGGTCAGCAGCTGCCCCTGGCGCACGATCTCCGCCAGGTAGAGCCCCTTGAGCGAGCGCAGGCCGTTCTGTTGAACGCTGCGGCCCACCAGGGGGCTGTCCGGCTGCACCTCGGCGTCGATAAAGTAGGGGCTCTCCAGCTCCGGGGCCCGCTCATGCCGGGGCAAGGTTTGGGACAGCAGCACCAGCAGCAGCAAGCCGGCACCGGCGGCGACGATCCCCACCGGCAGGAAATCGAACAGCGCCAGGCCCGGCTGCCCCTGCTCCATCAGCACGGAGTTGACCACCAGGTGGGTGGAGGTGCCGATGAGCGTCAGGGTGCCGCCGAGGATCGCCGCGTAGGAGAGCGGCAGCAGCAAGCGGGAGGGCTGATGGTCCGGTTGCCGACTGACCACCCCCGCCATGGCCGCCACCACGGCGGTGTTATTCAGAAACGCCGAACTGAGCAGTGTGCCCGCGCCCATGCGGGCCAGGGTGGTGGTGTACTTGGGGCGAAAGAGATAACGACCCACCAGCGCCAGCAGGCCGGTTTTCTCTAACGCCGAGGAGACCAAAAGCAGCAACAGCAGGGTGATCACCGCCGGGTTGGCCGCCAGCATCAAAAGACGCGGCGGCTCGATGAGCCCCAGTACCACGGTGGCCAGGCCCAACCCGGCGAACAGCATCACCGGCCGGACCCGGGTGAGCACCAGAGCGCTCACCAGGCACAGGGCCAGGCCCACCACGCTCCATTGTGCCAGGGTCAGGCTCACTGGGGGCCGTCCTGGCTGATGTCCCGCGCTCCCCAGTGGGGGAAGTGCTTGCGCACCAGGGCATTGAGTTCGAGCTCAAACTCGCTGTATCGGGCCTGGCTGGCCCAGGCCAGGGTGGCGTCCAGGGGGCCGGTGATCATCCCGGCACCCACGGTGACGTTGGTCAGCCGGTCGATGATGATAAAGGCCCCGGTGTGCCGATTCTGCTCGTAACGGTCAAACAGCACCGGCTCATTGAGGCTCAGGGCCACGGTGCCAATTTCGTTGAGGGTCAGGGTGTCGGCCTCGACCCGCTCCAGGGTGTTGATGTCGACCCGCTCGCTCACCCCGTCGACCCGGCCGAAGGTGGATTTGGTGCCCAGCTTGATGCTGTACTCCTGGCCCGGCACCAGCGGCTGCTGAGCCATCCACACCAGCTGCGCCGACAGCCGTGAGCTGTGATGGGGCGTTTGGTCGGGGGAGACCAGCATCTCGCCGCGGCTGAGATCGATCTCGTCATTGAGGGTCAGGGTCACCGCCTGGCCCACTCCGGCCTGGGGCAGATCGCCGTCGAAGGTGGTGATGGTCTTCACGGTGCTGCGCCGTCCGGAGGGCATGGCCACCACCTCGTCCCCAACCTTCACAGTGCCGGCGGCGACGGTGCCGGCGTAACCGCGAAAATCCAGGTGGGGACGGCTGACGTACTGTACCGGGAAGCGCAGGGCCTCCAGCTGGTCGCTGTGCTCGATGGGCAGCTGCTCCAGCAGCGTCATCAGCGCCGGGCCTGTGTACCAGGGGGTGCGTTCGCTGACGCTCACCACGTTGTCCCCCTCCAAAGCGGAAAGCGGCACGTAGTGCACCTGGGTCAAGCCCAGAGAGTCGGCCAGGGCGGCGTACTCCTCACGGATCGTCTCGAATCGCGCGCGGTCAAAACCCAGCAGGTCCATCTTGTTGATGGCCACCACCACTTGGCGGATCCCCAGCAGCGACACCAGGTAGCTGTGCCGGCGGGTCTGCTCCTGGACCCCGTGACGGGCGTCGATAAGGATGATCGCCAGATCGGCGGTGGACGCCCCGGTGGCCATATTGCGGGTGTACTGCTCGTGCCCGGGGGTGTCGGCGATGATGAACTTGCGCTTGTCGGTGGAGAAGTAGCGATAGGCCACATCGATGGTGATCCCCTGCTCCCGCTCCGATTGCAGGCCGTCCACCAGCAGGGCCAAGTCCACCTGCTCACCGGTCGTGCCCACCCGTTTGCTGTCGGACTCGATGGCCGCCAGCTGATCCTCGAAGATCATCTTGGAGTCGTGCAGCAGACGCCCGATCAGGGTGCTTTTGCCGTCGTCCACGCTGCCGCAGGTGATAAAGCGCAGCAGCTCCTTGTTCTCGTGCTGTTTCAGATAGGCCAGGATATCCTGCTCAATCAGTTGTGATTTGTGGCTCATAACATCTCCTTGCTCGAGCAGGGTCAGAAGTACCCTTCCGCCTTTTTCTTTTCCATCGAACCGGCGCTGTCGTGATCGATCACCCGGCCCTGCCGCTCAGAGGTCTTGGTCAGCAGCATCTCCTGGATCACCTCCGGCAAGGTGGTGGCCTCAGACTCCACCGCCCCGGTCAGGGGGTAGCAGCCCAGGGTGCGAAAGCGCACCATTCGCTGCTCGGGCACCTCACCCTCGGCCAGGGGCATGCGCTCATCGTCCACCATAATGAGGGCGCCATCGCGCTCCACCACCGGCCGCGGGGCCGAAAGATAGAGCGGGACAATCTCGATGTTCTCCAGGTAGATGTATTGCCAGATGTCGAGCTCGGTCCAGTTGGACAGGGGAAAGACCCGGATGCTCTCACCCGGGTTCACCTTGCCGTTGTACAGCTGCCACAGCTCCGGGCGCTGGTTTTTCGGGTCCCAGCGGTGGTGCTGATCGCGAAACGAGTAGACCCGCTCCTTGGCCCGGGATTTCTCCTCGTCCCGACGGGCGCCCCCGAAAGCGGCATCAAACTGGTAGTGGTCCAGCGCCTGCTTGAGGGACTCGGTTTTCATGATGTCGGTGTGCTTGGCGCTGCCATGGACAAAGGGGTTGATCCCCATCTCCAGTCCCCGGGGGTTTTTGTGCACCCGCAGGTCCAGGTCGTACTCATTGGCGATGCGGTCGCGAAAGGCGATCATCTCCTTGAACTTCCAATCGGTGTCGACGTGAAGCAGCGGGAAGGGGATCTTGCCCGGGTAGAACGCTTTTCGCGCCAGGTGCAGCAATACGGAGGAGTCTTTGCCCACGGAGTAGAGCATCACCGGGTTATCAAACTCGGCGGCCACTTCCCGGAAGATGTGGATGCTCTCCGCTTCCAGTCGCTGTAGGTGGGTCATGCCTTGGGTGTCAATCATCCCTGTTCCTCGATCTGATGAAGTCGTACCCAGGGGTACAGAATGATGAGGCACATTATTGCTTATAAGAACGCCGCCAATTATTCCCAATGGGAATATAAAAGTCCTTAACGCTCGAAGCGCATCGCCCGCAATGTCACGCTCGTTACTACATCTTTAGCTTTTATTTCAGCTTGCTGCCTGAAAAACAAGCGAGGCCGCCCCGGTAAGGGCGGCCTCGCTCTGACAGATTGGGATTTGGGAAGCCGGACGCCTTATCCCTGGGCTGGCGGGCAGAAGGGCACAACGCCGGCATGAGGGCGCCAGGGGAAGCGGCTGGCCTCGTAGGCCAGGTTGCCCCGGCCCCACACCGAAGAGGGGGAGGGACAGTCGCTGTTAAACGCCACTTCGGTGGCGTAGGGGAAGCTTTGATTACAGCGGGGGGCGCCGACACCGCTCTCCCCCATCAGGGGGTTGGGTGCCCGATTGACGCAAGCGTGATAGAGAGATTGTTGAGGGGCGGCCCCTTGGTAGGCCCCCTGGCTGCGCTCACCCAGCATCATCAGCAGCACGCTGACCATGCCCAATCCCATCACGACATCCAGGCGAGTGACGGAGTCTCGCCAACGAAATGGCCGGTTCATACTCGATTCCTTGTTTTCACCGCTCTTCATCCTGTAAGAGCAGGCCGGCTTCATTCCGGCCCGTTCCCATTATCCGCAGCGGTGAACACTTTGCAACCAATTGAGTCGACAGGGGTTAGCCGTGGTCATAGAACCAGGCGGCGGCCCCCATCAACGCGGTATCGCTCTTCAGCGCCAGGGAAACCGGCACCGGTTCCAGGTAGCCGGTCATGATCCCCTTGTGTCCGAACGCCTGGGTGAAATCGCTGTGCTGCAAAAACTCGGCGATGCGCGGCAGGATCCCGCCCCCCAGGTAGGCCCCGCCCCGGGCGCCCTGGGCCAGCACCATGTCGGCGGTGACGCTGCCGAGCCAACGGCAGAACTCCGAGAGGGTTTCCCGAGCCAGGGGGTCCTGACCGCTTTGGACCGCACCGGTGATCTCCGCCGGGGTACCCAGCGGCGCCTCCAAATTGAGCAGCTGGCCCATCGCCTGGTAAAGATTCACCATGCCACGACCGCACAGCACCGTCTCCACCGACACGTGGGCAAAGCGGCGGCGCAGGATCTCCACCAGGGCCGCCTGGCGCTCGTTGGTGGCTGCCAGGCTGATGTGGCCCCCTTCACAGGGGATGGCGTGCCAGCCCCGTGCGCTGGGCACCAGTGAGGCCACGCCGAAACCGGTGCCCGGCCCTAGCACCACCCTGGGCGCACCCGCCAGGGCCTCGCCGGGTTTGACGGTCTGCATCTGGTCCGAGGGCAGCAGCGGAATGCTGTAGGCGTAAGCCACAAAATCGTTGATCACCCGAAGCTTGGGCAGCCCCAGGTGGGCTTGCAGCTCGGCGATGTTGGCGTACCAGCCCAGATTGGTGACCACCACGGAGTCGCCCCCCACCGGACCGGCCACCGCCAGGCAGGCGCCGTCAAATTCGATCCCCTCTGGCAGGCTGTCCATGTAGCGACGCACCACGGTCTCCAGCGAGGGGTAGTCGGCGCTGGGAAAGCGCTCGACGTGGGAAACATGAATGCCATCGGCCTGACGCTGGGCCAGGGCAAAGCGGGCGTTGGTGCCGCCAATGTCCGCCACTATGGTGTGCTTGTTGTTCTGTTCCATCATTATTTTCCGTTTATGCCGCCATCTTGGCTGGGCAATTTCCTCCCCCAGCCGCTTCGGGTATATTGGCCCGAGTGTGGGTTCCCCAAAATGGAAGACCAAATACGTTCATGAAAGGCAAAGCGACCTCCTTTGACATCGCTCACCTGGCCGGGGTGTCTCAGTCCACCGTGTCCCGCGCCCTTCGCAACAGTCCCTTGGTCAAGGCCGAGACCATTGCCAAGGTGCAGCAAATCGCCCGCGAGCTCAACTACAAGGTGGATAAGCACGCCAGCAGCCTGCGCTCACAGCAAAGCGCCACCCTGGCGCTGCTGCTGTTCGAGGACCCCACCACCGACGACTCGCTGATCAACCCCTTTTTCCTGTCGATGCTCGGCTCCATCACCCGGGCCTGTGCCCGCCAAGGGTACGATCTGCTGGTCTCCTTTCAGCAGCTGTCCGACGACTGGCACGCCGACTACGAGGACAGCCACAAGGCGGACGGCATCATCCTGCTGGGCTATGGCGATGACGTGGATTACCAGCCCAAGCTGCAGCAGCTGGATGCCCAGGGCACCCGCTACGTGCGCTGGGGGCCCCTGTCGGAGGCCGGCAGCGGGATCTCCATCGGTTGCGACAACCGCCAGGGGGGCCTGGCTGCCACCGAGCACCTGATCGCCCTGGGTCATCGCCGCATCGCCTTTATCGGCAACGCCTCCAACCACTACCCGGAGTTCTTTGCCCGCTACCAGGGCTATGTGAA
The DNA here is from genome assembly GCF_019802085.1 of Ferrimonas balearica. Classification (GTDB taxonomy): domain Bacteria; phylum Pseudomonadota; class Gammaproteobacteria; order Enterobacterales; family Shewanellaceae; genus Ferrimonas; species Ferrimonas balearica_B. The sequence continues at coordinate 330,148 of NZ_JAHVHV010000001.1, read as the reverse complement.
GGCCCTGATGGACGCCGGGCTAAGCATCGAGCCCGCCCTGCAGCAGGACGCCATCACCACCGAGCAGGCCGGCTACGACGCCGTTGCCGAGCTGCTGGACAGGAAGGTGCCCTTCGACGCCCTCTTTGCCGCCAGCGATCTCATCGCCATCGGCGCCATGCAGGCGCTCAAGGAGCGGGGTCTGTCGGTGCCGGATGACGTGGCCGTGGTGGGCTTCGACGACATTCCGGTGGCCCGCTTCGCCTCGCCGCCACTGACCACGGTGCGCCAGGACACCAAGCTGGCCGGCGAGATGCTGGTGGACAGCCTCATCCGGCTGATCCGCGGTGAAGAGCTGGTTTCCTTGACCATTCCCACCAGCCTGATCGCCCGCCGCAGCTGCGGCGAGCCCAGCCCCGAGACCCCTTAACGGCCCTGTCGGGCCGCCATCAGGCGGTCCAGTTCCGCCAGCAGAGCCTCGCCCTCCAGCGCGCCGTCGCGCAGGTACACCCGCACACCGTGGGCCGGCACCAGGCTGGTCAGCTGATCCCCCTCAGAGAGCTCACGGATCTCCCCGGTCAGGGCTTCGCGCCACTGGCCGGCCTGCAGATGCTCTGATGCCGTCATGGTGGCCGGGGTGTCCCCTTTGTTGAGCAGCACCAGCGCGCTCTGGGCGGCGTCGCCCCGCTGGTAGAGGCGGTAGAAGCTGGCGGTATGCTCGGTGAACTCGAGGTTCAGCTGCAGCCCCCGTTGCAGGGCCACCGAGGCCTGACGAACCTGGGCAATTTGGCTGAGCTCCGCGCGGATGCGGTGGCTGCGGGCCGCGTCGATGTTGTCGACCCCGAAGTAGTTGCGGTTGCCGGCGTGCTCCGCCTTGCCCCGCTCGAAGCCCATCTCGGAGCCGTAGTAGATCACCGGAATGCCCCGGGCGGTGAACAACCAGTTGTGGGCATCAATAAAGCCCTCGTCGCTGGCGTTCATCCGCGGCATGTCGTGGTTGTCGTAGAAGGTGGTCAGCTCATAGGGGTTGGCGTAGGGGCCGTCCTCCAGGTAGAGCACCGGCTCCAGGCTTTTGTAGCTGCCCCCCTGCTCAAACAGGTTGGCCAGGGCCGCCTTCATGGGGAAATCCAGCACGCTCATGCCGCCGTTCTCCGGCTGGGTGTACTGACCGATCTCCTCGGCATCGAAGGAGTAGACCTCGCCGAACATGAACAGCCCCGGGTACTCGGCGCGGATCCGACGACTGAACTCCCCCCAGGCCGCCTTGGGCACGTGTTTGACGGTGTCGATGCGAAAGGCCGCGGCGCCCTGCCCCAGCCACTGCAAGTAGGCATCGACGAAGTAATCCATCACCTCGGGCCGCTCGACGTTCATGTCCGCCAGCTGGGCCAAGTCCGGGGTGGTATTGAAAAAGCGGTGCAGGGGCTCCTGTTCGGGGCGCAGCGCCTCCGGCGGCAGGTTCTGGTGATCGGCCACCAGCTGGCCCTCGCCGTCATAGAGCTGGCCAAACAGCGGTTGGGGTTCGGGCATGCTGTAGGCCGGGGAACCGTGGTTGATCACCACATCCAGCACCGTCTTAAGCCCCTTGTCGGACATCCGCTGGGTGAAGGCGGCAAAATCCAGCCCCTCGGAGGGCCAGTGCTTGTCCAGCCGATAGAAGTTCACCCCCCAGTAACCGTGGTAGGCCGCTTTGCCCCGGTCCATGGCGAAGCCTTCCCGGGTGATGGGGGTACCGCCGGTAAAGGCCTCGGCGGGGTTCTCGACAATGGGGGTCAGCCACACCGAGGTAAAGCCCATCTCGGTGATGTAGTCGGCGTGATCCAGGATCCCCTTGAAGTCGCCGCCCTGGAAACCCACGTTGGCCACATCGCCGTTGTCCCACACCAGGGGCCGATCCCAGCCACTGTCCTCGGGGAAGTTGTTGCTCGGATCGCCGTCGACGAAACGGTCGGTCATCACGAAGTAGATCGCTTCGCTGGCAAAGGGGTGCTCGGTGCCGAAATAGTCGGCCTGGGGGCTGCCCTGGCCGCCACAGCCGGCCAGGGTGGAAGCGGCCACCAGGGCCGCGATGGGAGTCAGTCGCATCGTTCCGTCCTTGAACGTTTAAGAGGCGGAGGGGCTTTGGGCCAGGGCGGCGCCGTTCTGGCGCACCCGCAGGGCCGCCAGGCCGGACAACACCAGGCTGACGGCGCCGATGGCCAGGGCGTAGATGGGCTGGTTGTCAAAGCCCAGGCGCAGCATCAGGCCCAGTACGCTGGCGGCCAGCAGCTGGGGGATGACGATAAAGAAGTTGAAGATCCCCATGTAGACCCCCATCTTGGCCGCCGGCAGGCAACCGGCCAGCATGGCGTAGGGCAGCGACAGGATGGAGGCCCAGGCGAAGCCCACCCCCACCATGGAGAGCAGCAACAGCTTGGGATCCTGGATCACCAGGAAGGAGGCCAGACCGGCAGCCCCCAGGCCCAGGTTAAACAGGTGGGCCAGGCGCAGGCCGAAGCGCTTGACCATCACCGGGATCACCAGCGCGGCCAGGGCGGAGAAGCCGTTGTAGGCGGCAAAGAGCACGCCCACCCAGTTGGCGCCCTCGTTGTAGGCAGCGGAGCTGGGATCGCTGGAGCCGAAGTGCACCGAGGTCACCGCCGCCGTGGTGTAGATCCACATGGCAAAGAGGGCGAACCAGGAGAAGAACTGCACCACCGCCAGCTGCTTCATCGCCGTAGGCATGGCAAAGAGATCGTCCATCACGGTGACAAACCCGCCGTCGTTCTTACCGGCCTGGCGACGGGCGCCCACCAGGAACTGGGCCAGGCCAAACAGGGTGATGGCGATGGAGAGGATGTAGAGCTGCTTGTCGAGGCCCAGGGCGTAGATCGCCACCGTGGCCAGCAGACCGGGGGCCAGCCAGGCCAGGGCACCGCGACGGTAGGCCGTGGCGGTACGGGGCTCGGCGGGCTCGCGCACGCCGCCGGACTCCGCTTCGAAGGCCGCCAGCTGCTCCGGGCTGTACTCCCGGCTGCGCAGCACCGTCCAGCCTACGGCCAAGAAGAGCACTACGGCACCGAAATAGAAGGCGTATTTGACGGTATCCGGAATTTGCCCCGCCGGCGCTTCGTTGCTCACCCCCCATTGGGCCAGGATCCAGGGCAGCATGGAGGCCACCACGGCACCGATGCCGATAAAGAAGCTCTGCATGGCGTAGCCCTTGGGCTGCTGGCGCTTGGGCAGGTTGTCGCCGACAAAGGCGCGGAAGGGTTCCATGGAGACGTTGATGGCGGCGTCCATGATCCACAGCATGCCGGCGGCGAACCAGAGCACGCTGGAGTTGGGCATGGCGATGAGCGCCAGACTGGTGACCAGGGCCCCGTAGAGGAAATAGGGGCGACGGCGCCCCAGGCGGGTCCAGGTCTTGTCACTGAAGTGACCGACGATGGGCTGGACAATCAGCCCGGTCACCGGACCGGCGATCCAGAGCAGCGGGATGGTGTCCATCTCCGCGCCCAGGGTTTGAAAGATGCGGCTGACGTTGGCGTTTTGCAGGGCGAATCCGAACTGGATCCCCAAAAAGCCGAAACACATGTTCCAGATCTGCCAGAAGCTCAGATCGGGTTTTTCCTTCACCATCCCAGGTTCCTCATTGTTGTTATAGTGGGCTCACCTGTCGGGCTTATCCTAGCCAAAAACGAGACAAGTTCGTACGGCCACGCGTCGGTCTGGCCAACGCGCCGCCCACAATGTTACGGGCTTGTTCAGCGATGGTAATCAGTGGGGCGCCGTGGCAACAACGTTTTGCATACGTATTCATGCCGGGACTGCCCCGCCATGGTGCAGGCTCGTCGACCCTCCTCCCGACCCCCTGGGCGCCGGCAGGCTTCGCGCTATAGTAGGGGAATGAACAAAAACAGGACGATCCAATGCGACAGCTCGCAGCCCGGCTGATGGCCCTTGCCCCATTGCTGGGCCCCCTGTTCGCCCCACCGCCGGTGCGAGCCGAGCCTCTTCCGGGCCTGGAGGCAGCCGTGCGCCAGCAGCTCAACGAGGTGTTCAGTACCACGGCGCTGCTGACCAACACCGAGGCCCTGAGCCTGGGGTTCGTCAACTTCGATCCCAACGAGTTCCTGCCCATCGACAACCCGGAGTTCGGCGACGCCGAGTCCGTGCAGCTGCGCAACGATCTGGAGGTCTACACCCTGCCCTGGAGCTGGGTGCTGGCGGATTTCGAGGCGGGCCAGCTGGGGCTCAAGGCGCGGCTCAGCTACGTGCACAGCAAGCAGGAGCTGTCGCTGTTTCCTCTGGAAGATCCCACCGTCGACATCAACGACGACCGCATCTACAGCCTCTTTTTGCAGCCCACCTTTCGGGTGCCCCTCGGCGAGCGCTGGCGGGCCCAGTTTGGTCTGGGGGCCTTCGTGATGCGCTACGAAAATGATTTTCGCTTTCGCAACTCGGTGAGCCGCCAGCTGCAGCCCTTTCTGGACAACAACCTGACCAACATCGCGGTCAACGCCTGGCTGGTGCAGCCGGAGCTGCGGGTCGACTACCGCTTTGGACGGGGCCGGTCCTACTGGCAGTACCACTCCGCCCTGGCCTACACCGTCGGACGCAGCTTTAACGAGCCCGGCCCCATCGTCAACGCCGACCCCGAGTCCTGGCGCTGGCTTAACGGCGTTTCTATGCGCCGCCCCTTCCCGCTGTTTCTGCCGGATCAAGACTACCGGCTGACCCTCAACCGCATCGACATCCGCGGCGACACCGTGCGCCCCTTCGACACCCACTACTACTACGAATTCAGCGCCGAATGGCTGCTCAACACCAAGGGCAAGGTGCCGCTGCTGGACGACGTCGGGGTGGGCCTGCTGCTCAACTACGGCTCGGCGCTCAAGGGCGCCAGCCTCATCTTCGTCTACAACGTCGACTGAGCCGGGCAAACCCCGGTTACAAAATCCCGTCCCACGGGGATCCAGTGCCCTCCTCCTCGACAAGGTGCTGAAAGCCCGCGCCCCTTTGGGGCCACTGTCACGCCCCCTTGCCCTCGCCTGACTCCCTGCATACCCGGCAAAACTTGCCCTTCCCCGGTGCTGAACTAGGCTCAGATCGCCCCGAATCGACCAGAGCGTCGAGGGGCGCTCGCTGTCATCCCGGGCCATTGGGGCCCGGAGCGGCAATGGAAGAGCAGGATGAGGAGTAAATGATGATGAATGCACGCAATACCCTGGCGCTCAGCGCCATCCTGGCTCTGTGCAGTGCGCCTGCGCTGGCCAAAGACGAAGGCTTCTACATCGGTGCCTCCCTGGGTGGAGCCACGGTGCAGCAAAAAGGGAACGACGCGATTGACTTCCCGGAGTTCGACGAGAGCGATTTCGCCTGGAAGATCTTTGCCGGCTACCAGTTCGGCCCGGTGTTGGCCATCGAGGGCGGTTACGTGGATCTGGGGTCCCCCAGCACCAGCCGAACCGAAATCGACCCCTACGGCCTGGACGTGTTCGTGGTCGGTGGGATCCCCTTAGGGCCCATCCGTGGCTTCGGTAAGCTCGGTGGGATCTACTGGGATGCGGATGGCACGTTTGACGGTCAATCTGACAGCGACGATGGCTTCGAACTGGCCGCCGGCGTCGGCCTGGAGTTTGAGCTGGGCTCCTTCGCCATCCGCGGCGAAGTGGAGTACTTCGACATTCTCGATGAAACCTGGATGTACACCCTGGGGGCCACCTTTACCTTCTGATCCCTAAGGTGTTTCGCAACAAAGCAAAAGCCGCCCCGAGGGGCGGCTTTTTTGCCTCAGCGGATATCAATGCGCCGCTGCCCTTCCCCCCACGCCAGGGAGACTCGCAGCGTCCCCTCTGACCACTCAAAGGCCACCGGCTGGCCCTCCACGGTCACCGAATTCGGCTTGCTGGGCCAGTGGTGCACCTGGAGGCTCACCTGGCGCTGGGTCGGCTGACCCGGGTAGGCGCCTTGCTGATCCAGGGTAAGGCTCAGCGCCTGACCGTCGAAGCCGGAGTGGAAGCTCAGCAGCTGATATCGGCCGCTGGCCAGGCTGTCCGGGTCTACCCCGTCGTCCTCGAACATCTCACCACGGCCCTCGGCCACGCTGGCATCGTGGTAGTAGTGCAGCTCCAGCGCCGCACTGGAGTAGTCCCGGGTGGACTGGGTGGCGGCCACCATGGGCACGAAGCTGCCGGCCCGAACCAGCACTGGCAGGGTCTCCAGCGTCACTGGCACCGAGACGCTCTGTCCGCCCGTGTGTCGCGTGCCATGGAAGTAGTCGAACCACACGCCCTGTGGCAGGGCCACGCTGACCGCCGTCACATCGGGCTGAACCACCGGAGCCACCAGGAAGGCGTCGCCCCACAGGTAGGCGTCCTTGTTGTCGAAGGCGCTGGCGCTGCCCTCGTCTTCGAACATCATCGGTCGCATCAGCGGCAAACCGGTAGCGCTGTTCTGGTAGGCCAGGGTGTAGTTGTAGGGCAACATCCGGTAGCGCAGCTTGATCCACTCCCGCACGATCTCCTGGGTGACGGCATCGTGGAACACCGGCTCCGGGGCGATGTTCTCCTGGGCGTGGGGCCGGTAGACCGGCTGGAACACCCCGTATTGCAGCCAGCGGGTGTACATCTCGGCATCGAAGGTTTCCCCACCGGCGAAACCGCCGAGGTCGGAGTGGGTGTACCCCAGCCCCAACAGGCCCATCTGCAGCGACAGCTCCACCTGGGGCTGCAGGCCCCCCCAGCTGCGGCTGACGTCACCGGTCCAGGGGATCATGCCGTAGCGCTGGGAGCCGACAAAGCCGGAGCGCATCATGATCATCGGCCGGCGTTCCGGCTGGGCCTGGCGCAGCCCCTCGTAAACCATGCGCGCCCACTGGTGGCCGTAGGCGTTGTGAATTTCATCGGCGGTGCCCACCGCGTGCACGGTATCGTGGGGGTGCACCTCGGGCTCCCCCAGATCCCCCCACCAGCCGGTGACGCCCTGCTCCATCAGCCCCCGGTAGATCTCCCAGAACCAGTTCTGGCCGGGCTCGGCGAAGACGTCCACCAATCCGGTGTTGCCGAAGTAGAAATCAAAGGTCTTGGGTTTGCCGGCAAAGTCATTAGCCAGGGCCTTCGCCTCCACCGCCTCCTCCCAGCGCTTGGAGGTGGTGAGGATAAAGGGCTCGGTGATGAGGATGGTGTTGACCCCCAGCTCCTGGAAGTCGGCGATCATCTTCTTAGGCGTCGGGAAGGCCTCAAAGTCCCAGGCCAGGTTGCCCATGTGGCCCTGCACGTTGGGGCCGAACCAGTAGAGGTCCAGCACGATGGCGTCCAGGGGGAAGTCCTGGTCGATGAACTTGGCCACGGTTTCCCGGGCCTCCTGCTCGGTGTGGTAACCGAAGCGGGAGGCGAAGTTGCCCAGGGCCCAGCGCGGCGGCAGGGGCTGGCGCCCGGTGGCCGCGGTGAGGTTTTCAATCACCTGGGGGTAGTCGCTGCCGGCGGCCACCAGGTAGGCGGTGCGCCCGCCCACGGCTTCGAACTGCAACACGTCCGACTCGGTCTTGCCCAGGTCCATCCAGCCGCTGGCGGCGTTGTCGAACACCAGAGCGTACTTGTTGGAGGAGAGCACCGCCGGCAGGCCGTAGTACATCTGCTCGGCGTGGGTGGTGTAGCCGTAGGAGGCCTTGTTGTAGAGCGGCAGGCGATGGCCGCGCCGATCCATGCCCAGCACCCGCTGACCGCCGCCCACCAGCTTCTCAGACTCCTCCAGGGCAAACCGAAAACCGCGCACGTTGTCGTGCACAAAGAGGCCACTCTCCTCCGCCAGCACCACCTCGCCGTCGTGGACAAAGCTCAGGTGAAACGGCGATGGGGTGATCACCGCGGACAGCTCCGGCAGGGCATAGGTCCACTGCCCCTCGTCTCGGCTCAGTTCGCCCTTGACCAGCGCGGTATGCTCATCAAGACCATAAGAAGGCAACTGCTTAACCCCTTCGGCCTGGTAGTGGACCGCCAGGGCCCCCTCGCCGTATCCACTCAGGGTCACCGAGCCCTCGTCGGTCACCAGCACCAGGGCGTCGCCGTCGAAGTGGTGGCTGACCAACTCAGCGGCCAGGGCGCTCGGCGACAGCAGGGTGCCCAGCACCGGGGCCAGCAGCCCGGCCAGGGCGAAATATCGGGAAATTCTCATTGTCGTTGTGCTCCCTTTCGGTTCAGCGAACCAGTTCCAGAATGCGCGATTGCAGCGGCGCCAGCCCCATGGCCACGACACCCACGCCGTTCTCCACGGTAAGGGTCAACCGGGCATTGCCCCCCAGGCGGTCCAGCAGGCGGTACTCCCCGTCCGCAAGATCCCAGGCGGCGATCTGCTCCGCCGGCAGGGTGAGCTCGGTATCGGCGCCGGTTTGGGCATCGAAGTTGGCGACGATCAGCAGCTTCTGTTCGTCGCTCCAGCGCAGGTAGCTGAACAGGCGATCGTGGTAGCCCTCGGCGTTGGCGTTGGCCCGGTGGATCGGCACGTACTCACCCATCAGCGCGGGGCTGTTGGCGGTGAACTGCATCAGGGTCACGTAGTACTGACGCAGCCGCTTCTCGTGTTCGGTCAGGGCCCCGCCGTCGAAGGCGCCGCCGTTCATCCAGCGCTGGTGAGCGGGCACGCCCCAGTAGTCGAAGATGGTGGTGCGGGTGGCCTTGCCGAAGCCGGCGTCCCCCGCTCCAGGCTCGCCGACGTCCTGGCCAAAGTAGAGCATGGTGGGGGAGGTGCTCAGGGTGGCGGAAACCACCATGGCGGGCAGGGCGTGCTCCGCCTTGCCGGCAAAGTCCGGACTGGCGATGCGCTGCTCATCGTGGTTCTCCAGGAAGTGCAGCATGTGGTGCTCGATATCCGCCATGCCCTCCTGGATGGGGACGATGGCGTCGGTCACCGCCTTGCCCTGGATGATCGCCTTGAGCGTGTCATACAGCTCCACCTTGTCGTAGAGGTAGTCCATCTTGCCCAGGTGCAGGTAGTCGCGGTAGAGGTGGGGCTGGTAGACCTCCGCCAGCAGGAAGGCCTCGGGATTGGCGTGCTTGATGTGGCTATTGAGGTAGCTCCAGAAGGCCACCGGCACCATCTCCGCCATGTCGTAGCGGAAGCCGTCGATGCCGAACTCGGTCCAGAACAGCACGATGTCCCGGAACTTCTCCCAGGAGTCCGGCACGTCCTTGCCCTGCCAGAACTGGTAGTGGGCGCTCACGTCCATCTCGGCGTACTCCGCCGGCAGCTCGGGAAAGTCATGACTGCCGTCAGGACGCACCCCGTAGTTGACCTTCACCGTTTCATACCAGTCGTGGAAGTGGGGCTGGGCGTCCCGGGCCCCGTTGCCGGTCCACTTGGCGGGGTTCTCGGCGTACTCGCCGTCCGCCAGCGGGTGGGCTTCACCGCCCAGTGGCTGATAGCCCTCGAGCCACTGGGGCACCTTAAAGGGCTGGCCCACCACGTAGTAGAAGTTGTTGTCCCGGGCGTACTCGACGCTGGTGTCGTCTTGGGCCCCAAAGTCCTCGACCCCTTCGGGCTTGCCCAGGGACTCGTAGCCGCGGGCGATGTGATTGGGGACGATGTCGATGATCACCTTAAGGCCGTGGCGATGGCTGCGCTCCACCAGGGCCTGGAACTCCGCCATGCGGTTGGCCGGATCCTCCGCCAGGTCCGGGTTGACGCTGTAGTAATCCTTCACCGCGTAGGGGGAGCCGGCCCGCCCCTTGATCACGTCCGGATCGTCGTTGCTGATCCCGTACTGGGTGTAATCCCCCACCAGAGCGTGGTGCAGCACCCCGGTGTACCACACGTGGCTGACCCCCAGCTCCTTGATCCCCTCAAGCGCCGCGTCGTTGATGTCGCTGAACTTGCCAACGCCGTTCTGCTCCTTGGTGCCCCAGGGCTGGTTGGCGGTTTGGGTGTTGCCAAACAGGCGGGTGAACATCTGGTACACCACCGCCTTGTTCGCCTCGGCACTGGCGGCCTCGCTCGGCTTGGGGGCCACCTCGGCTTTGGCCGCCGGCTTGGCGCTGTCGGCGGGGCTGCAGGCGGCCAGGCCCAGGCTGGCGGCCAGGGCCATGGCGGTGGTCAGGGGACTCAGTGGGAATCGGGTCATCGGGTCTCTCTTATGTTGTTATTGAGTTATCTGAAGCCTCACTGGGGCAAGGTCAGCCACAGTGCATCCATGATTCGCGGGCTCTCGGCGCTGCCACCGCCAAAGGCCCAGGGACCGGCCACCGGTTCAAGGGGACGCAACGCCCCCTCCCCGGTGCGATCCCAGGTGGTGATGTAGAGGCGCGCGCCGCGCCAGTGGGACACCCCCAAAGGAGCGCCCTGGTAGTGCGAGGTAAGGGTGCCGGCGGCCTTATCCACCTCGATGCGGGGCACCGGCCCCACCTGGACGCCGGTGCGCTGCGCGCAGGCGCCTTCGGCGGTGAACAAACCATTGCCCCAGCCAAACAAACGGTGGCCCAGGTGCCAACGTGCCCCCTCGGGCATGGTGGCGTTAAGCTCCGGCAACGCCCGAATCGCCGGGCGTTCAGGCCACTGGGCGGAGAGGTCAAAGAACAGGCCGAAGCTGACGTTATCGAAGCCGTTGATCGGCTGCCAGCTGTCGGTGATCTCAGCCAGGCGCAATGTCAGGGTCAAATTGGCACCGCCGGCCTCCACCTCGGCCCCCAGCAAGTCTCGCTGGCCGCCACTGAGAGCATGGGTTGGCCGGGCGTAGCGCTCATCGCCCGCCGGGGCCGACATCTGGGTGCGCCACTGGGGTTCCCTGACGTGGCTCTGGTAGGGGATGGGATCGCTGGCCAGGGCCAGCGTGGGGGCGTACAGGGTCAGTCGATGGGTCGACAGGCCCAGATCCCGCACTTGAAGGGTGTGGCGCCATTGGCCATCCTCGGCCACGGCGATGGGCTCGGCGCGGGCCACATCGCCGTCGATCACCAGGTAGAGGGGGCTGTCCGGATGCTCGAACCGGCCGGAAAGCTCGGTGTCCTGGGTCAAGGTCTGGCCCGACAGCGCCGTGGTCAGTACCGGCGGTGTCAGCAACCCCGCCGCGGTGGCGGACGCATCGGTGCTGCCCTGCAACCGGTAAACCCGCACCGCCCGAGCCGGCAGTGTGGTGGTCAGCTGTCCCGGACTCATCAGGGCGTTCGCCCCCGCCCCCACGGCACCGGACTCATCCAGCAGCGGCTGCCATTGGCCGGCGGCCAGCGGCAGATTGGCCACCAGCTGCGGCCGGTCGGCGCTGTTCAGCAGCACCAGCAGACGCTCGCCTTGATGGGCCCGTTCGAAAGCCAGGACCCCGGGGCCGGCCTCGTTGGCCGCCAGTACGGTCAAAGTGCCGCGGGTCAGCGCCTTGTTCGTGGTGCGCAGAGCCGCCAGGTCCCGAATGAACGAAAACATCGGCGAATTAGTGTCGAATTGATCGACATCGGAGCCGTACCCGCCGGCAAACATCGCCTGACGGGTGTGCTTCAGGGCCTGCTCGTCTCCCTGGTAGATCACCGGGATCCCGGGCACGGTAAACAGCACCGCCATCGCCTGGCGGAACGCCGCTTCGGAGCCGGAGGCCAGGAAGCGTGGGGTGTCGTGGTTGTTGACGAAGTTGGGGATGACGTAGGGATCGGGGTAGATCGCCATCTGCTGCTCCAGCCGGTAGGCCAGCTGGGCCGTGGGAGCGCCCTGGGCCAGCACCCGGTCGAGCTCGAAATAGAGCGGGAAGCCGATCACCGAGTTGAGCTCAGGCCGCTCGGCACTGCCGAGGAAACGGGCCAGTTTGCGCTCGCCGGCGTTGTCCATGGGGGCGGAGCCGTCGAACACCTCACCGAAGGCCAGGAAGTGGTCCCGCCCGCTGGCCCGGGCCGCGGCCTGGATCCCGTCCGGGGCGTGGAAGAAGTCGTGCCAAAAGTCGTGCTCCACGTACTTGACGGTGTCCACCCGGAAGGCGTCCACCCCCACGGTCTCTATCCAGTAGCGGTAGCTGGCTTTGAGCGCGGCGCGCACCTCGGGGTGGCCGGTATTGAGATCCGCCAGGTTGGCCAGCTGATATGTGAACTCCTGCACCGGATCGCCGTAGTCGCTGATGGGGGGCGTCCAGTGGTAGATGTCCGCCGCGGCGTGCTCCGGGTTCAGGCGATCCGTGCGATCAAAGGGCGCCTGGCTGGGAAAACGGTTGCCCGGGTGGTCGTCGGCGAAATGGACGAAGTGCTTGGCGGTGTCCTCAATGTCGTAGGGCCCCTCGTAGCCGAAAAAGTTGCCCGTGTGGTTGGCGACGATGTCCTGGATGAGGTACATGCCCCTGCGGTGCAGTTGGTCGGAAAGGGCCTGGTACTGAGCCAAAGTCCCGTAGTGAGGGTCCACCCGGGTGAAATCCCTGGCCCAATAGCCGTGGTAGCCGCCGTATTGGCCCCTGGGGTACCACCACTGGTTGGCCACCGGGGGGGTGAGCCACAACGCGGTGGCGCCCAGGGCCTGGATGTAATCCAGCCGCTGGGTGATGCCCGCCAGATCGCCGCCGCTGTAGCGCCGGTGGTCGCTGGGGTCGTACTCCCCGGCCCCCTGATCGTTGTTGTCCGGGTCACCGTCGTTAAAGCGGTCGGTCAGCACGAAGTAGATGATCTGGTCGCGCCAATCCGGTGAGGGGACGTGCAGCTTCAGTTCGCTTTGCGGGGACTGGGCCAAGGCGCCGGCACTGAGCCCCATTGATGCCAACAGCACCGACAGTAACATCTTGGGACGCCGGGCCGTCATGCCGGCACCTCGGTGTTGCTCTTTGAAGCCGGGCAATACTGGGCCAGGTAGTCCCCGTGGGTGGGCAGTTGAGTCACCGCGTGATCCACCAGGGTGCGGTAGTTCGCGAGAAACTCCTCCAGCTGCGCTTCGGAGAGATTCTGTGCTAGCGGGCTGTGGCTCTCGGGCAGCCAGCCCTGGCCCAGCATCACCTGCTGCCAGGCGGTCTCGGTAAAGAGCTCCTCCTGCTGGCGCACCAGGCGGCCGCTTTGCTGAAACAGCGCCAGCTTGTGGGCCAGGCTGTCCGGCAGGGCCATGGTGCGGCAATGCTGCCACAGGGGCGCGTCGCCACGGCGGTTGAGGTGGTAATGGAGGATGATGAAATCGCGGATCTGCTCAAACTCCACCTGGGACTGGCGGTTGAACTCGTCACGCAGGGCCTGGGCGTCGCCACCCTGAGCGGGAAAGAGCTTCACCAGGCGCATAATGGCGCTTTGAATGAGGTGGATGCTGGTGGACTCCAGGGGCTCGAGGAAGCCACTGGATAGGCCGATGGCGATGCAGTTGCGCTGCCACTGCTGGCGCCGACGCCCCACCCGGAAACGAATGAGCCGCGGCTCGGCCAAAGGGGTGCCCTCCAGGTTCTCAAGCAGCAGGGCCTTGGCGGCGTCCTCCTCCAGGTAGCGACTGGCGAACACCAGGCCATTGCCGCTGCGGTGCTGCAGGGGGATCTGCCACTGCCAGCCGGCCTCGTGGGCGATGGCACGGGTGTAGGGGCGCAGCGGGCCGGTGTTCTGTGTGGGCACCGCCCAGGCGCGATCGCAGGGCAGCCAGTGGGACCAGTCGTCGAAACCGGTGTTGAGGGCCCCGTCGATGAGGCGGGCCCCCAGGCCGGAGCAGTCGATAAACAGCTGGCCCTCGATGCGTCGGCCATCCGCCAGCTGAAGCGCCTGAATGTCGCCGCTGACCGGGTGCAGATGGACCCGCTCCACCTTACCCTCCACCCGGCGCACTCCACGCTGCTCGCTGTAGCGGCGCAGGTACTGGGCGTAGAGGCTGGCGTCGAAGTGGTAGGCGTGCACCAGGCCCCCCAGCGGTGTGCCGGGCACCCGGTCCAGGCGGGCAAACTTATTGGCCTCGGCGGCCTGGCTGTTGAGGGAGTAGCGCCACAGCGTGGTGGGGTCGAGGGGCTGGCCGCTTTGCGACTGGCTCCTGAGCCAGTAGTGGTAGAAGGGGGTGAGCCCCAGATCTTTGCCGATGGGGCCGAAGGCGTGCAGGTAGCGCTCACCCGGCTGACCCCAGCCCTCAAAGCGGATCCCCAGCTTGAAGCTGCCCTGAGTGGCGGCCATAAAGGCCTGCTCGTCGATGCCCAGGGCCTGGTTGAACAGGGCCAGGGGCGGAATCGACGCCTCCCCCACCCCGACCGTGCCGATCGCCTCCGACTCCACCAGGGTCAAGTCCAGGGCGGGACCGAGGGTTTTACTGAGCATGGCGGCGGTCATCCAGCCTGCACTGCCACCGCCGAGGATCACCACCTGTTGCTGCTTCATGCCGACTCCTTCTGGGAAGTTCTTCTCATCCGGCGGGTGAGCGCCGGGGCACAACGGGTTGGCCCGAGCATATCGGACCGGGTCAGGGCCCACCAGCGTCGACTCGGGCCCGAGTGTTTTGTCCTTGGCTCACACCGCTGAGACAACGGCTTGAGCCAAGGACAAAAAGGCCCCTGCAACACGCGATTGACAGGGGCCTTTTAGCGGCAGGGCTAACCCTTAGAAGGTGTAGCTGCCCCCCACCAGGATGGTGCGACCGTAGCTCTGGAAGTCACGCACCAGGCGCTTGTCGCCGTTCTCGTAGGTCTTGAAGGGCTCGTCGGTCAGGTTGAGGCCCTGGACCAGCAGAGTCAGACCTTCCAGTGCGGCGATGCCGGAGTGGGAGAAGTCGTAACCGATCTGGGCATCAACGATGGTCTCGCTGTCCACAAAGCGCTTGTCACGGGCCAGGCTCAGGCCGCTGACTTCGCCCAGGAACTCGGAGCGGTAGCGGGCGCTGACCCGGAACTGGAAGCCGTAGTCTTCGTAGTAGACGCTGGAGTTGATCACGTCTTCGGACAGGCCCGGCAGTTCCAGCGGCTCGCTGTCGGAGGTCTCCTTCACTTCGCTGTCGGTGTAGGAGTAGTTGACGGAGGCGCCGAAGCCGGAGAGGGCGTCGTGCAGCAGGTCACCGGTGACGGAGAGGGTCAGCTCGCCGCCCCAGATGTAGCCGCCTTGGCCGTTCTGCCAGATGCTCACGTAACCTTCACGCAGCTCCGGCTCGGGGCCCGCCACCGGAATGCCGGTGAAGTCGCCGATGGTCTGCTGCTGGAAGATGTAGTTCTCCAGATCTTTGTAGTAGACCGCCGCGGCAAAGTAGCTGGTGTCGGAGAAGTAGTTCTCGTAGCTCAGGTCGTACTGCCAGGCCATCCAGGGCTCCAGCTCCGGGTTGCCGCCGCTGCCGCCCCAGGGGGAGTTCTCGATGTCGGTTTCACCGGCGTTCTCCGGGTTGTAGGAGATCTCCAGGCTGGCGTTCATCTGGTCCATCCGGGCACGGGCCAGGGTACGGGCGATGCCCAGACGCACGTACTGGCTGTCGGCCACTTCCAGGCTCAGGTTGAGGCTGGGGAGCAGCTCCCAGTAGTCGCTGCCGCCGCTCAGGGGCACCACCTTGATCTCGCCCTCTTCGACGAAGGTGCCGAAGCCGTCGGAGCTTTGGTCGGTGTAGACGCCTTGCAGGCCAACGTTACCGCGCAGGGGCATGCTGCCCAGTTCGGTCATGATGTCCGCCTTGACGTAGGTGGTCATCACCTCCTCTTCCACGTCCCAGGACTTGGTCTGGCGCCAGGCGTCCAGGGCCAGGGCGTCGAACTCGTTGTAGAAGTCGCCGCTGTTGTACAGGGCGCGGGAGTCGTAGCTCAGCAGGTTGCCGATGCCGATGAAGTCCAGGTTGACCGAGGGCAGCAGGTACTGGCTCGGCACCGTGGTGGCGGCGTCGTTTTTCAGCTGCAGGTAGGCGGCGTTGTAGGCCTTGTTCTTCTCGCGGTTGGTGTAGTTCACCCCGAACTCCACCTGGGAGATGGGGCCGGACTCGATGATGCGCGCGGCACTCAGGCGGAAGGCGGAGAGCTCATCTTCCAGATCGATGTCGTTGATGAACCCGTCCTGGATGCCGTTGGCAAAGCCCCAGCCCTGGGGGTTACCCAGTTGCACCAGCGCCGGATCGGCGTAGTTGGTGTTGTTGCTGAAGATCGCGCCTTCGTTGGTCATGCGGAACCCGAAGGTGTCCTGCAGGCCCTCGTCGTAGCCACGGCCGATGCCGGAGTAGCTTTCCAGGGAGAAGGTGTTGCTGTTGGCCTTGGAGTAGGACAGGTCCGCCTCGGCGCTCCAGAGATCGCTGAGCACGTAGCTGATATTCCAGCCCACGGCGGTCAGATCGGCGTCGCGATCTTCGTAGTCGTTACGCAGCACCGGCTTGACGCCGCTGAAGCTGCCTTCGGTGATGAGGCCGTCTTCAACCACGATGCTGGCCGGATCCAGCTGAGCAGCACTCCACTGCAGGGGGATCTCGGCGCCGCGCAGGCTGTAGTTGTCTTTGAAGTCGGTGTAGAAGACATCGACCACAGAGTGCAGGCGATCGTTGGGGGCAAACTCGAACACCGCCATGATGCCGTCCCGCTCCAGCTCGGAGGACTGGACGTAGGGCTTATAGCCGCCCATCACCAGGTCGCCGTTGTATTCCGGGTAACCCCAGATGTGGCTGCGCTCGAACTGGCTGGGGCTGGACATGGAGGAGAGGCCGATGGCCACACCCACGGTGTCGTCCAGGAACTGGTCGATGTAGGAGAGGCTCACCCGGTAGCCGTTGTTGTCCACATCCGGGTTCAGCTGGTCCATGTCGTTCTCTTCGTAACGACCGTTGACCACTACGGTGCGCTCACCGTGGGCCAGGGGGCGGACGGTTTGCAGATCCACGGTACCGCCGATGGCCTGGGCCATGACGGTGGCGTCCGGAGTCTTGTAGACCACGGCGGAGTTGATGAGCTCGGAGGGGTACTGGTCGAACTCAACCCCCCGGTTTTCGTTGACGGTCACCTGCTCGCGCCCGTTCAGGGTGGCGGTGGTGAAGTCGGGGGCCAGACCGCGGATGGAGACCACGTTGGCGCGGCCGTTCAGACGCTGGGTGGTCAGGCCGGGCAGGCGAGCCAGGGACTCGGCGATGCTGTTGTCCGGCAGTTTACCGATGTCTTCGGCGGAGATGGCTTCGACGATGGAGGTGTTGTCCATCTTCTCGGCCTGGGCAGCGGCGAGGCTTCGGCGAATGCCGCGCACCTCGATCACTTCGACAGATTGGGCTTCATCCTGTGTCGCCACGGTGGCGTCATCTTCCGCAGCGTAAGCGACCGCATTGAAACCCGCGGCAACCAGAGCCAGCGTCAGCACACTCGGCTTAAACGGTGACATGTTCTCTCCCTCTTGAGGTTTTTATAATCGTCCTTGGCTTGTCGCTAGCGACACCGCTCTGTTACTGCTTCGGGCGTTATCGCCTTGGCCAACCCAGCTATGACTTGTTGTTGGCAGATGGTAATCACCCTGTTATTTGGCAAACAATCTTATGCATACGTATTCATGGATTTTCAGTCATCAAACTGACACCCCCGTTGCCCCAAAGCGGGGCAGGTAAATCCCCTTGCCACGGGCGCTGCCGAGCCATTATCCCGATGCTGTTCGCCAAGGCAAAGCCCCAATTGCCTCTCGCCCTCCCCCACCCGCTTTGCGCCAAAACAGGGCAAAGCTTGTTATCGTTTTGTGCGCATTTTTGCCGCAGACCCGCTTGACTTGCCCCCGGTGTTCTGGCCGGGCTCGGGGTTTCGTGACTCCTACCAGGGTGGCCGCCGGTCGCAGGCTCCACTAAGGGTGTCGTTGGCCGTGACTAAAGCCCGTTGGCGGGGCATCACGGCACTCAATTTGGCCTCTGAAACTTTTGGTGTGAGCGCCTGAACAGGGCAGGCGCCCGGTATAAGTCGCTAACGCCTTGTTTTACCTCCGTTCTCTGCGCCCTGGCTGGTGATTTTTGTTATGCATACGTATGCAGGATGACTCCTTTACAACAAGCCTTTAACGTATGCCTCCATAACGATAAGTACGAAAAAAGCCGGGGCGACCCAGGGGCACGCAGTCTCGCCCGCCCTCCGGCCAGAGGCAGAGAAAGGAATGGCAATGAACGAGAGCAACTGGTGGCGAGGCGCCGTGATCTACCAGGTCTACCCACGCAGCTTCGCCGACAGCAACGGCGATGGCGTGGGGGATCTGCCGGGGATCATTGCCAAGCTGGACCACATCGCCAGCCTGGGGGTGGACGGGATCTGGATCTCCCCCTTTTTCAAATCCCCCATGGACGATTTCGGTTACGACATCAGCGACTACCGCGATGTTGACCCGCTGTTCGGCAACCTGGAGGACTTCGACCGCCTGCTGGCCCGGGCCCACGAACTGGGCCTTAAGGTGATGATCGACCAGGTGCTCAGCCACACCTCTGCCGAACACGACTGGTTTAAGGCCAGCCGTCAGGACCGCGACAACCCCAAGGCGGACTGGTACGTCTGGGCCGACGCCAACGAAGACGGCACCCCGCCCAACAACTGGCTTTCCATCTTCGGCGGAGGCGCCTGGCAGTGGGAGCCGCGTCGACAGCAGTACTACCTGCACAATTTCCTGACCAGCCAGCCGGATCTCAACTTCCACAACCCCGATGTGCAGCAGGCGGTGCTGGACAACGTGGAGTTCTGGCTGGCCAAAGGGGTGGATGGCCTGCGCCTGGACGCCATCAACTTCTGCTTCCACGACGCCCAGTTGCGGGACAACCCGGCCAAGCCGCCGGCCGAGCGCCAGGGCCGTGGGTTTTCCGAGGACAACCCCTACGCCTTCCAGTACCACTACTACAACAACACCCAGCCGGAGAACCTGGCGTTTCTCGAGCGGCTGCGCGCCCTGATGGACCGCTACCCGGGCACCGCGGCGCTGGGGGAGATCTCCTCGGAAGACTCCCTGGCCACCATGGCGGAGTACACCCAGGAGGGGCGGCTGCACATGGGGTACAGCTTCGAGCTGCTGACCGACGATTACAGCGCCGGCTACATCCGCGAGACCGTCGAAACCCTGGAGCACCGGGTGTCCGAGGGCTGGCCCTGCTGGTCCATCAGCAACCACGACGTGGTGCGGGTGGCCACCCGCTGGGGCCGGGGCGAAGCCAACGACGCCCAGTGCAAGATGCTGACCGCCCTGGTTTGCTCGTTGCGAGGTAGTGTCTGTCTCTACCAGGGGGAGGAGCTGGGCCTGCCGGAGGCGGAGATCCCCTTCGAGCAGCTGCAAGACCCTTACGGCATCGCCTTCTGGCCCAACTTCAAAGGCCGCGACGGTTGTCGTACCCCGATGCCCTGGCAGCAGGACGGCGAGTACGCCGGCTTCTCTGACGTTACCCCCTGGCTGCCCATCCCCGAGGCCCATCGTGCCCTGGCGGTGGCGGAGCAGGAAACTCAGGCCGACTCGGTGCTGAACAGCTTCCGCCGCTTTATGGGCTGGCGCAAAACCCAGCCGGCCCTGCAGGAGGGAGGCATCCGTTTCCTCGACGCACCGGAGCCGGTGCTGCTGTTTACCCGCGAGCATCAGGGACAAACCCTGCTGTGCGGCTTTAACCTGGGCTCCGAACCGGCCCAGGTGGACAACCTTTTCGAGCAACTCGGTCCTTTTGCTCTTTCCGTACAGACGGGTCACGGACTCCGTGATGCCTCCGGCAAGGATGACAGCCTCTCCTTCCCGCCGTACGGTGTTTTTTTTGCTTGCTTGGCGTAATTGACGTCACTGATTGGCCCGCCTCAACGTCCGGTTGATGGCGGGCTTTTTTTTGCCTGGCGTTTTGGCCTCTGGGCCTTTCGCTAAAGCTTTCCTATGCTTACCGGAATAATAAGGAGAACCGGGCGGGCTCTGGCGGGCATCACCGCCGATTTTGGGGGAAAGCCTTGAGGGTTTATCGATTCACCGCATTGGCGCTGCTGCTCTGCTGCCCCCCCGGGCAAGCGGAGCCGCTGATTGAGACCTGCGGCGCCGACCCCAACTACGAGTTCATCAGCCACAACGTCTTCGACCCGGCTCTGCCCGGCTTCACCTGGGTGCACCGGCTGGCCAACAACCTGCACATCACCACCCGTCCCGTCACTTTGGAGAACGAAGTGGTGGGCTTTACCCCCTGTGAAGAGGACGTGGACGATCTCTATGAGCTTGAGCGCCACCTTCGCGCCCTGCCCTACCTGCGGGACGCCAAGGTGAGCGAGCGGCAACGACCCGGGGAGGAGCGGGTGATCGAGGTGGAGACCTGGGACACCTGGTCGCTGCTGCCCACCATCAGTTTCTCCCGTGAAGGGGGCGAGAACTCCGGCTCTTTGGGGATCAAGGACAGCAACTTCCTGGGGCTGGGAATCGACGCCAAGCTGCTCTACTTCAGCAACTACGAGCGCACCGGCTACCTGCTGGACCTGCACACCCCCCTGTTTCTCAAACAAAACCTCAAGCTGGATCTGACCCTGGCGGACACCGACGATGGGCGCAAGGCGGCCTTCGCCCTGACCCGCCCCTTTGTGGCCAAGGACACCCGGCGGGCCTGGGGCGTGGGGTTTAACGATGAGAAACGGGAGGAAAGCATCCGCCAGGCCAGCGGCGAGGTGAACCGGTTTGAACGGGCCATACTCCAGTACCGGGCGTGGTATGGCTGGTCCGCCGGTGAGGTAAACGAGCGAGTCTGGCGTTACCAGGTGGGGATCGACCGAAACAAGAACCGGTTCACCCAGGTGGAGGACACCTCGGTGCTGCCGGAAAGCCGGGACCGTTTGCCGCTGTGGTTTCGCGCCAGCTTCCATCAGGACCACTTTACCGAGCGGACCAACATCTTCCTGATTAACGGTTTCGAAGACATCAACCTGGGGCTGGACAGCGCCCTGCGCCTCGGTTGGGACGCCAAGGTTAACGGCTGGCTCGCGGACGCCCACCTGAGCTTTGGTGCCGAGCCGCATCCCCACTGGCTCTGGCTCACCCATTTCGAGCTGCAGGCCGAGGAGCGTGAAGACAGCGACATCCAGTTTCTCGGCCAGTGGCGCCAGGAGCTGTTCTACCGGCTCACCGATCCCGTGCGCCTTTACGCCAAGCTCGACCTGGTTGGCGGGGATAACCAGTACGTGGACGAGCCCATCACCCTCGGCGGTGACACCGGCATGCGCGGCTATCCGCTGCAGTACCAGCACGGCCAGCGTCACTGGCTGGCCACCGCCGAGGCCCGCTACTACCCGGACATCCATCTGCTGCAACTGGCGGAACTCGGTGCTGCTCTTTTCTACGACATCGGCCGAAGCTATGGCGACAGCGACTATCCGGACAACCCCACCGGCACCTTGCAAAGCGTGGGCGCCGGACTGCGCTTCTATCTCTCCCGGGCCGGCAGTCGCAACGTCATCCACCTGGATTTCGCCCGCCCCATCAGCGATGACCCGGAGGTGGATCGCTGGGAGTGGCGTCTGGAGGTGAAGAACCACTTCTAGTGTTTTCCCAAAGGCCCGAAAGCAAAACACCCCGCCGATGGCGGGGTGTTGTCTTTAAGCCGTCAGGTCAGGCGCTTTGTTGAACGCCGCTTAGGGTGCGGTGCCAGGCCTCCAGGTATAGGTCTTTGGACTGAAGTGCCAAGCGCTCGGCCCGGGCCTGTTCAAACTCGCTTAAGGGACGATGCTGGGCCTCACGCTCCATCGCCTGCAGTGTCTCGTAAATCTCATGCTCGGCGCCGTTTTTGATCTCCGCGATCGCAGACAGATGCAGCTGCACCTCCGCCACCATCTCGCTTTGGGGCAGGCGCACCAGCACGTTGAGATCACGATAGCCGTTGGCCTTGGGGGTTTTGAAGCGGTTTTTCACCGCCAGGATCTCCACCTGGCGCTCAAGTTGCTCAAAGGCGGCCACCAGATCGCCCACCTCGTCGGCCACCAGACTGGCTCGAGCCAAGTCGGTCAAGCGGCTGGCATCGCCGTCGAGCTCACCATACAGCTTGGCTTGTGCCCGCTCGCGGCTTTTGATCCCCGGCAGCAGGGGCTCGGCATTGGCGCTCAGGGCCACCTGACGGGTCAATTGCTCCAGCTCCAGTTGGGCCTGGGGCGCCTGACTGTAAAGTTGGTCGAAGTCATCCCAGGGCTGAAGGGCCTTATCGGAGCGGCTGGGGGCGATGGCGTAGAGATCTTTGAGGTCGCGGTAGAAACGCTGGCTGTTGGCCTGGACGTACGCGGTGCTGGTGAGGTTGGTGACCATCCCCGTGCTGGGTGAGGCCAGTGCGCCCGGGGCCCGGCTGACCATAAAGAGCACCAGGGCGGTTTGGAGAAGCTTAAACATCAGAACTCCTTTTTATCGGACGGGCCACGAACTGCTGCGGCCCCATTCGATGGAGTCCCAGTCTAGGGAATCGGTTCACAGATTGCTGTCATAACCGGCGTTCATATCAGCCTTTGTACAGCTTTGTGTTGGAGTGTTTCCTGACCGGCGTTCAAACCAGGGAGTCGAAGGGCAAGGAGTGGGACGAAGCCAAAAGAGAGGTGTGAAGATGGCGTTGAGGCATGCCAGGAGAGAAAGAGGGTAGCAGGGAGTGGGATAAGGGTGAAACAATAACGGCGGCCCAGGCAACATCACCTGGCGCCGCCGTAGCCAGTGATCACTCGGAAACCGATTGGGCCTTAAGCAGGGCCGCCAGGTGGGCCTTGAACACCTCTCCTAGCTCCGGGTGACGCAGGGCGTACTCGACGTTGGCTTTCATGTAGCCCAGCTTGTCGCCACAGTCGTGGGAGCGGCCGGTCATGTGGAAGGCCTCCACCGTTTCCTCCTCCATCAGCATGGCGATGGCGTCAGTCAGTTGGATCTCGTCCCCGGCACCGGCGGGAGTGCGGGCCAGCAGCGACCAGATATTGGCGGAGAGCAGATAACGCCCCACCACTGCCAGGTTGGAGGGGGCCTCGTCACGGGCCGGCTTCTCCACCACCTCACTCATGGGGGCAGCCTCACCGGGGGCAAGCTCTTGGCCCAGGCAGTTGGCGATGCCGTACTTGCTGACCTCCTCCTCAGGCACCGGCTCCACCATCACCTGGCTGTGACCGGACAGCTCAAAGCGTCGCTTCATCGCCGCCATGTTTTCAGTGCGCTGATCCGCGCTGGCCTCGTCGAGAATGACATCCGGTAGGACTACGGCGAAGGGGCTGTCGCCCACCAGCGGCTGGGCACAGAGAATCGCGTGTCCCAGGCCTTTGGCGATGCCCTGGCGCACGTGCATGATGGTCACATCCGGCGGGCAGATGCTCTGCACCTCGTCCAGCAGCTGACGTTTGACCCGCTTTTCCAGGGTGGCTTCCAGCTCAAAAGAGGTATCGAAGTGGTTCTCGATGGCGTTCTTGGACGCGTGGGTGACCAGAATAATCTCTTTGAATCCCGCGTTTACGCATTCTGCCACAATGTACTGGATCAGCGGCTTATCGACGACAGGGAGCATCTCTTTGGGGATGGCCTTGGTGGCGGGCAGCATGCGGGTACCCAGACCGGCCACGGGGATCACGACTTTCTTTAAGCTCATAGCACTCATCATTCTCGATTTCAGAACCAAATTCTGAAATGGGTTACAGCATCAGTATCCAGCATAAGATGCCGACAATGTCGCTAGCATGACAAGGAATGTGCACATTGTCTCATCTCACTGGGCGATAAGGTTACAACCGGCGACAATTTGGCCTGCCCACTAAGAATGGCTTACGGCCGCAAAGCTGAGTCTCTTAGCGCCCGACCAGGGCCTCCACTCCCTGCTGTGCCTTGCCACCAAACGCCGTCCTGGCGACTTACTCTCTCATGTGTGAGCAACTTCAGATTTCCTATCGACTTGTGCGCCTATTGTATATAAGTCTCATCTCTTGATGTGATGATAATGCTTGGTTATGGTTAGAGACGTGGCCCCAGTGGCTCGCACAAAACCTGATGATTGATAGCGCTTTATCGGTATTTGCCAGTAACCAAGAAAAACCACTCAGCACAGGCTGAGCATAGAAACGGAGGGCAGACCATGTACGAGTGGATCGGTATAGGGGCCGTGATGGCGGCGATCTTAGTTCCCGTAGTAGTGCGTTTGGCCAATACCCACAGCAGTTGGGATTAAGGCCGAGATCAGGGAAGAGCATCATCCGTCGGTGCGAAGGGCCAGGAGGGCCGCAACCCGACCCAAGCCTTAAGGGCAGAAACCACCCAATGATGCGGTGGTTTTTTGTTTTATGACTGACTGGCGTACCAGGCCACAGTTTCTCGCAGCCCTTCGTCTAAAGTTATCTGGGGCTGCCAACTGAGCTCTTGATGGGCCTTGGTGCAATCCAGCACGTAACGACGATCATGCCCAGGCCAGTCCTAACAAGTTGAAGTGCGGTGTTGACCATCTCACTCTTCGGCAACAAGCCGATGTCGGCCATCGCACTGGCCATTAAACCAATGATTTTTATGTTGATTAGCTCTAGGGGTCAATCAGTGCTACTACCCAGACTGTAGGCTTTTATGCACTCCAATCATTTCCACACTAACGCGACTATGATCGGCCAAAAAAATCTAGCCTTTACTTATTGACTATCGCTAACGAAGGCTAGTCCTGCCTTTCCTGCTCAGGAGTCCCTGGCACTCTAAACCTGCTGCGCTGAAGCACTACTCAACATTAAAACAACAGCCCTACGCAGAACACCTTATCGGAGGCCCCCCCTAAACACAGTTTGTGCTATATGACATCAAAGAAGACTGATCGCTTAGGTGTCCGCATAACCGTTCGGATTTAGTGACTGCCAACGCCATGTGTCGATCATCATATCGTTTAGCGTTCTCTTCGCTTCCCATCCCAAAACTGCCTTAGCCTTAGTTGCGTCAGCCCAAAATACCGCCAAATCACCGCTTCTGCGCGAAACAACCTGATAGGGAATGACAACACCTGACGCTGCTTCAAAGGCTTTCACTACATCCAACACAGAGAAACCTGTTCCGGTACCCAAGTTAAACGCTTCAGCCCCCTTATGACCCATCAACCAGTTCAGAGCCTTCACATGCCCTTCCGCTAAATCAACAACATGCAAGTAATCACGGATGCATGTACCGTCAGGTGTTTCGTAGTCATCGCCGAAAACAGAAAGAACCTCTCGTTTGCCTACTGCGACCTGAGCAATAAAAGGCAGCAGGTTATTGGGGACGCCGAGTGGATCCTCGCCAATTAGGCCGGAGGGATGAGCACCTATAGGGTTAAAGTAACGTAGCATTGCGACCGAGAGTTCTGAATCGGCCTTCGCGGCATCTATCAGTATTTGCTCTACCATCCACTTTGATGAGCCATAGGGGTTCAGCGCCCCCCCGGTTTTCAGAGTTTCAACATATGGGACCGGCGCTTTCTGGCCATAAATCGTAGCTGAAGAGCTAAACACAAATTTCTTAACATCGAACTTTTTCATCGCTTCAAGTAAAAAAAGCGAGCCAGTGACATTGTTGTGATAATAATCGAGGGGTTTCCTGACCGACTCCCCTACCGCTTTGCAACCAGCAAAATGAATGACAGCGTCAAACTTGAAGCGGGAAAATAGCGAAGTTAGGCAATTTGGGTCACATACATTCCCGTGAACAAAATGGACTTTGCGATTGCAAATCCGTTCTACCCGACTTAAAGACTCTTCACACGCATTAGAAAGATCGTCCAAAACTACGACTTTATGCCCCTGTGAGAGTAACTCTACCGCAGTATGTGAGCCAATGTACCCGGCCCCGCCGGTGACTAGAATTACCATACTATTAACAAATGGCCTGAAGTAAGGTTCAAAGTAGAAAACTAGCCTAATTGAAGCATAATGAAAAGTACTCATTATGTCTTAGCTGACTAGTTTAAAGTGCAAAATATCGACTAAGAAAAAACGGAGGATTGGGTAGGGAACTTTGATGAAAATCGTAGGTTCCCACACGGCATCGCAGAGGGATAGCCTTCTAAAAAATCAGAAATTAAACACCGGTTATCCGGTATCAACAAACGTTTCATAATAGACAGGTTTACCAAGGCAGGTCAATTGAAATTTTTATATAGTTTCACCACTATAGACTCATGCTGCCGGAATCCAACTCCAAACCTATTCACGAATACGAAATCATTTTTCTCCTATCGTTTCGCCGAATCCTTTTACGCTTCTTGTCGCACGCCTCATAAAATCTGTTTAAGCGTCTAATTGAAGAAAAAAGTCTCATGGCCAAACCCTCTGCTCTCAGATAGAAGCAACCTTAGCACTGTAAAATGTCAATATCATGAACCTGCTAAGACACATAAAGAATCACGTTCTATCAGCACGAAAAGACGTATACTGGAACAAAGATTGGTTGACCAAGACCATAGATGAAGCCTAACGTTAGACTCAAAACCTCACTTTAACTGAAAGGGGAGATCAACTTGAACATTCGTGAGAGCACATTAATCCTAGTAAGTATTGCAGCATTGGCTGGGTGTGACCAGAGAGATGCCCCCCCTAACAAAGCACAGGTGCTTCTTGTGCCAGAAGACTACAGAACGATCCAGCAAGCTGTTGATGCGGCGCGGTCAGGTGATGAAATCCATATAGGGCCTGGGATCTATAGCGACCGAGTAACCATCAGTGATAAAGAAGATCTGACCATCACTGGTAGCAGTGCTGAAAGTGTAATAATTAGCACGGGTGATGACTACGCGTTTTCTATCTATAATAGCGAAGCAATAAGACTATCTAGTATGTCAATCACCAACGCAGATGATGGAATAACTTCAGATGCCGAGTTGTTCATCAACAACGTTTTGGTATATCACACTGTAGATGGGATCGATATGGAAGGAGGGAGTTTAACTGTAACTGAAAGTCATTTTTTTGACAATTATGACGATGCGATTGATCTAGATGAAAGCACTAGTGCACTTATAGAACACAACTTCATTTCAAGATCAATAGATGATGGAATAGAAATACGACTTCACCCTACATCAGAAAATGATGACCTAATAATTGAGATAAGAAACAACGTAATATACGAAAATAGTGGTGACGGAATCCAGATTATTGATTACGAAGTGAATACCAATAGACAAATTCTAGTTAGAAGAAATTTGATTCTCTCGAATGGATACAATGGACTATCAACAAAAGACTTCGAAAATTCAATTCCAGATCTCAACCATGGTTCAATAGAAGAATACCTCAATATTAGTAACAATACATTCGCGCTTAATCAAATAGGCAACAACGTTTCTGGTGGGAGATTTGGGTCATTCAACAATGTATATTATCGAAACCATGTAACAGATTTTCAGAGTGAGAATCCAGAGCGATTTATGAACTCGATAATTTACAACCAGTTTATCCAAGATAATAATTCATTTAGGGAAGACGGAAGGTTTCTTTTAAACTCATGCTTCCAGGGAACTATTAACACTCAGCAAATTTTTGAAATGGGGTTGCGAAACGTAGTGATATCAGACATATCCTACCAGGCGTTGCAACTGGAAAAGTACCCTTTGGACTTGGGCCATATTGACATAACCGGCAGGGAAAAATGTCACGTTTATCCGTTCGAGTAGACCTTAAAGATCCAAAAAATAGACTCCTCACCCTGGGATGAACGAATTTTCATCCCAGAGTTGATACAAAAACCAACAATAAAAATATAGTTTAACTATCAAATATTGCAAGCTAACCCATTGCTATTTTGCAACCTATTAATGTTAGCAATACTACTTAGAAATATCATAAATCAGAATGGATAGGGCACTAAATTTTTAGTAGAGGGCGCCACCATTCATTATTATAGAGATACCATTTTAACGTCTTTGCAAAACCTGTCTCAAAACTTTCCTTAGGCTGATAGCCAAGCTCATTCTGGGTTTTGGTGGCATCGATAGCATATCGACGATCATGTCCAGCACGGTCAGTCACGTAAGTAATCAGCTGCTCTGCCTTGCCAGCAGCGACCATGGTGGCCTTAGGGTACTTTTGAGCCAGTGCAGGATCGTTAGCAAAGGCATCATTCATTTGCTGACAGACCAATTTCACTATGTCGATATTAGCCCACTCATTGTGGCCACCGATGTTGTAGTTTTCGCCAATCTGCCCTTGATTTAGAACCAGCTCAATGCCTCGGGCATGGTCTTCCACATACAGCCAATCCCGAATCTGCTGTCCATCCCCGTAAATGGGCAAAGACCTGTCATGCAGAATATTTGTTACAACCAAGGGGATCAGTTTCTCAGGGAAGTGAAATGGCCCGTAGTTATTGGAACAATTGGAGGTAGTGACTTCCAACCCATATGTATGGTGGTAGGCACGCACCAGATGATCGGACGCTGCCTTGCTCGCAGAGTAAGGGGAGTTTGGTTGATACTGATTCGTCTCCTTAAACGGCGCCTCATCCTTTTCTAGAGTGCCGTACACCTCGTCGGTAGAGACGTGATGGAATCGATGCTGCAGAGGCGCCTTCCCTACCGCCTCAGGTTCATCGATCCAGACCTTCTTACTGGCCTTAAGCAGGCTGTACGTACCAATGATATTGGTTTCGATAAAGGCATCAGGCCCGGTGATAGACCTATCCACGTGGGACTCGGCCGCAAAGTGCACCAAGGTATTCACGCCCTCATCGCGAAGCAAACTTTCTACCAATGCCGTATCGCAAATATCGCCGTGGACAAAGCGAAAGTTGGGGTTATTTTCTACCGCTTCCAGGTTTGCGCGGTTACCAGCGTAGGTCAGTGCATCCAAGACAATGACCCGGTCCGCTCTATTCTGCTCAAGCCAGTAAAGAACAAAGTTAGCGCCAATAAAACCAGCACCGCCGGTGACCAAAAGAGTTTTATTTTTCATGAGTATAAATTCAATCTTTGAATAGCTTACCGACTTTGAGCTTTCAGCTCATCGAGCATGCGGGAAAGCTGCACACGCCAATGGACGGCGTCTTTGCCTGTGGTGGCTGCGGTCAGCGACTTATCAATTACACTAAAAGCCGGACGTTTGGCCGGTGTTGGATACTCCGAAGTTGGGATTGGCCGCACTGGAATGGCCTTATCAAGTAAGCCTTTCTCAAGCGCGAGTTCTTGAATCGCCACCGCAAAATCAAACCAGGACGCCACGCCAGCATCGGTCCAGTGCAACATCAACGCCTGTTGTTCAGAAACCTCTGTCCTCGGCAATCTGCCGTTAGCCAACAGCTCAGCCAGTCGCCAGCTAAGCTCGGCCAATCCCTTTGCCCAGGTTGGCGTTCCCACCTGGTCATAAATGACGCCCAGTTGTTCCTTCTCCGCCATCAGGCGAATCATACTCTTAACAAAGTTGTTGCCGAAGCTTGAATACACCCAGGCAGTACGGACAATCACAGCATCCTGACCTAAAACTTCGGACACCTTCTGCTCACCCGCCAACTTAGATGAACCGTATACACTCAGCGGATTGGGCTTGTCGTCAGGCTGATAGGGAGTGGTACTGCTGCCATCAAAAACAAAATCGGTGCTGATGTGCACTAATTTGGCAGACAATTGACGACAAGCGAGCGCCAGATTCTCAGCCCCAGACTCATTCACGGCGTACGCCTTTGCTGAGTCGGTTTCCGCTCGATCAACCGCAGTATAAGCAGCCGCATTGATCACGACGCTTGGCTGCACCTCTTCGAACCAAGCAAAAACAGCCACTCGATCAGTGATGTCCAACTGCTGCGCTGAGAGGCTAACCAGCTTAATGCCTTCAGGCTGAGTTTGAGACAGCTCGTAAGCGAGTTGTCCACCATCACCTGTCACCAGAACTTTCATGCGAACTCCCAGTTCATAATTTCGGTGCAGCTTGGAACAGAAGCCCTTCAGCGTCTTTTACTGACAGTGAAGGTTCCTCCCCGGCAGGAATGGGCCACTCGATGTTCAAGGATGGATCGTCCCAACGTAAGGAGACTTCTGCATTTGGGTTATAAACATCGGTGCACTTATATACGAACTCGGCTTCGTCGGTCATCACGTAGAAGCCATGAGCAAAACCTTCAGGCACCCACAGTTGTCGTTTGTTATCAGCAGACAGTTCAACACCAACCCATTGGCCGTATGTCGAAGAAGACTCGCGCATATCGACAGCTACGTCAAAAACAGCACCGCTAACAACGCGAACCAACTTACCCTGTGTGTTTTCGGTCTGATAGTGCAAACCACGCAGCACTCCTTTCGCGGACTTGCTGTGATTTTCCTGAACAAACTCTCGGACAGCGCATTGTTGGTTAAACTCTTCAGCTCTGAAGGTTTCCATAAAAAAACCGCGGTCGTCGCCAAAGACTCTCGGTTCGATGATCACGACGTCAGCGATATGGGTTTTTATAAACTTCATATGACTCTCAGAATTCGAATCTTAAAAAACTTTGTTTTCCAGCACATCGAGAAGATACTTGCCGTAGCCGCTCTTTTTCAGCGGCAGCGCCAACTTCCGTAGTTGTACGTCATCGATATAGCCCATGCGGTATGCTACTTCTTCAGGACAACACACTTTTAAACCCTGACGCTTTTCAATGGTTTCTATAAAGGATGCGGCTTGTAGCAAACTGTCGTGCGTACCGGTATCCAGCCAAGCCGTGCCTCGCCCCATCACTTCGACTTCAAGTTCATTACAAGATAGATAGGCATCAATGACATCGGTGATTTCCAGTTCCCCACGAGCAGAAGGCTTAACCTGCTTCGCAAACTCGACGACACGATAGTCAAAGAAGTAAAGTCCGGGAACCGCGTAATTAGATTTGGGCGCAGATGGCTTTTCTTCGATAGAGATGGCCTTGCGGTTCTCGTCAAACTCAACTACACCGTAGGCTTTAGGGTCTGCTACATGATAGCCAAATACGGTGGCGCCTGACTCCTTGCTAGCTGCACGGCGCAAAGAAACCGACAGGTCATGTCCATAAAACAGGTTATCGCCGAGAACCAATGCTACATTGTCATCTCCAATAAAGGTCTCACCCAGCAAAAATGCCTGCGCTAGGCCATCAGGAGAGGCTTGAGCAACGTATTCAAAGTGCATTCCCCACTCGGAGCCATCTCCAAGTAATGTTTCAAAGCGCGGTAGCTCTTCTGGAGTAGCGATAATCAATATATCTTTAATCCCAGCCACCATGAGCGTAGCAATAGGATAATAGATCATCGGCTTGTCATAAACGGGCATCAACTGTTTACTAACAACCTTTGTAAGTGGATATAAACGAGTCCCACTTCCCCCAGCAAGTACGATACCTTTTCTCATTATATGTTCTCTATTTAAAAAGTTGAAGATATTGACTGCGGACAACGTCCCAAGTATAGCGACGACCAGCAATATCTTTCATTTTCGTACCAATACCATTGGAGTCACTTGAAAAATCTGATGACGCCATTAATTTCACTAGGGTTTCGACGTCCGTAAAGTATTCTGCTGAATTCTCAGTAGTCGCTCGATTGTACGCACAGTCAAAGCACAATATCGGTTTACCAAAGTGCATCATCTCAACTAATGAAGGGTTGGTGCCACCCGCAGAGTGGCCATGCACGTACAAACCACATTGCGCGCGAATGTCATGTAGCCTACTAATGTCATAAATGGGATCGAGTATGGAAATATTAGCAAATTTGCTAAATTTTCCCTTTAATTCTCGCCCATATTGGCTGGCATTCCAATTACCTATGAAGACTAACTTATCGCCAGATTTGGAGAATGCTTCTAGAATAAGATGCACATTGTTCTCGGGCTCAATCCGACACAAACCCAGAGCATAGCCATCTACAGAGCCATTGAGGACGGCTCCCTTAACAATTGCGTGATCGCCCCCATATGCAATGACTTCACTAGTTACACCGTATTCATCTTCGACATATTTAGCAATGGCTACGTTGTCTGAAACCACTTTGTCGGAAAATCTAACTGCAAAACTCTCTGATATTTTCAAGAACCATTTTGCAAAAGGGCTCCATTTGTCTCGTTTCCACTCTAAACCATCAATGTTAGTGACAATACGAGCATTGGAGAAAATTTTTAAGATCGGTAGGAACAAACAACCAGACACACCAAGAACTAGAACAACATCAGCACGACGCCGTGCAGAGCCAATCAGAGAAATGATGTCATACAAAATACTCTGCCCCCCATTTGCCGATAGGGGATAATACACAAGCTTAGCTGATTTGTATTCAACCGCCTTATTAGGGTACGCTTTCGCTGAGCAGTATACTGTATAGTTAAAAGTACTATCTTCTATCAGGTTTTCTACTAAACTTTCAAAACCACCATAGCAAGCTGGCACACCAACTGTGCCGACAACATGAACATCTTTATTTTTCATATAAATTAGGTAAAACTCGACTAAGTAAAGGTCAGCTAATTAGTTTCAAAGCATCTTTATATACACTTTTTATCTTTCGACTAACTGTTTCGATTTCAAAATTAGTAACAACTAGTGGAATGTCGTCCGCTATAGCAAGATGATGTGGTTCAAGAATAAGCGCTCTCAACTTTTCGTACAAATCATCGCTAGAGGATAATGAATAGATTTGTCCAAATTTACCATTGTTAGAATAATATCGAGCATTGCCGACATCTGGGGTTAGGAAGTAACGCCCAGTGAGAATGCTTTCTTTATAGATCATACCATCTGATTCATAATCAGAACACGAAACCACCAAGTCCGATGCAGCATACCAATTAACCATCTCCTCATAAGGGATAGTTCCCCCAGTAACGCAAGTAATGTTTGAAAATTCAGTCTTAAGCTTTACTAGTGCTGCATTCAATCTTTCGAACCCTTTTTCCTTACGAGAAGGGTTAGCGGGGAAGAAGACTATGAAGTCATCGTTCTTTAAACCAACTAAAGCGCGCCTAGTCTCTGCGGGAGTCGTAACCAAAAACTTCGAATAATCTAAACCGCAAGGTATAAAATATGATGGCGCACGATGCAAGTGATTAACTTGCTCTTTCATAAGCTTATTTACAAATATGATTCTATCCGCCCAGGAGATCGCTAGGAGCTTAAATTTTTCGACAGCGCCCTTCTTAAAATATTCTCCTTCGTGGTTGGTATATACAATATTTCTAAAACCACATAGTTTAGCGGCGATTGTACAGAACGCATGATGGCAATGAACGACATCATACCCACCCGCAGCTCTATGCCAAATGAGCTTTATCAGCAAACTAAAATAGGATAAGTAACTTCCGCCCGATTTTGGTGTCGAAACGTGCAACAAGTCGACATTATCATTTGGATAAAGCTTTCTGTAATTCTCAACCTGTTCTTTTACAAAAACGCCAAAGTAAGGATGTTCTTTTGTTGGGTACATATTTGTAACCACAAGGATTTTCATTTATTTGACCCCGACACTCTTAACTTTAACCTTGGACTGAATAACCAGCATGATCGCGATAAACAGGCCCAGGTAGATACCTAGCAAACCAGAATACCAAATATGTCCAGTGACAAAAGAACCAACAAAAACCATGAGAAGCCCAAAAGCAATATCCTTCGAAAGTCCCCGATTCGAAATCAATATAATCTTTGAAGACAATGCTACAAAGTAGCCCCAAATCCACATCGCAACTAGCACACCCAGTAAACCATAGGAATACGCAGTATCTAAAATGTCAATTTCATAAACACCGTAACCCAATCCAGCTATATTACTGTCGCTTCCCCACCCAAATCCAAGGAGAAACCTCAAGAAGCTTGTATCCCAGTAAATGACATCAAAAAGATACTCAGCCCTTACATTACGGCCACTGAATAGAAAGGTGACGATGTCAAATTTATCGTAAAAATATGCCCATCGACTAATAAATAAAGAGAAGTATTGCTCTACGGTTGAAAAGAGCATTAAAGAAAATGTTGCAATGACTAGAGTGAGTAGACTGAAGTATACATAGCCTATCTCCTTCCTATATTGATACAAGGACCAGACTAAAGCTGCTGCAAAACCAGCTATTGCGAACTTCATTCCACCAACGGACATAGCAATAGCCAAAATTATAGACACGACCAAAAAGTACAACTTTCCTGCACGAAGACTCCAGCCAAGCAATATAGGTGAAAAAAATACTAAAAGAGCAGCATACTCATTGCCTGAGGAAATTAGTCCACCCCCTCCAGAAACATCATCGCCAACTTTATATTGATAGATACTTATGCCGGAAAGAATTGCGATAGAGTTGAAAAACACAAGAACTAAAATCGCGACAAGAAAAAAACCAACAAACCTATTCACATCCCTTGCTTGCACGTTATCATTGGAAAGTAGCTGCCTAAAAAATATAAACGACACAATTGGTGCAAGTAGCTTAACAAAATGTGACACATCATCTACTATTCGTACTGTAGCTCCATCGACTTGATGAAAGAAAAAAGCAAATACTGATAGGGCAACAATAGAGAGCGCATACAGTAATGTTTTTTGCGTCCAAAGCACTGAGAGAGCGAAAACCAATAAAACTAGTACCTTGACATAGACAACTTTAGTATCAATGCCAACGAGATAAATAATGGCACCATTAGCAAAGTCTAAAAATATAAGTGATAGGATTAGTAAAAAATAGAGCTGATACTTTTTAGCTACTAGCATAGCTAATGCCCAAGCCTTTATCGGTAGCATCGGAAACAGCGCTTGAAGCTTTACGGCTATTTCTCAGGAAATATATCGGATGAATGTCAGAAACTTTTCCTTCAATATCTTCAAAGTACTCAAGCTTGGTTAAATCAACAAATTTGTCCTTAGCGCAAATCCTTCTGAACAATTCAACTTCTTTTACTTTTGAATATGATTTGTATATTCTTCTTATGGAACTGAGTGCTTCAAAGTTCAAACTACCCTGGGACTGAAAGTGGTTATACATTTTTGTTTTCAAGCCACAGTCCACTTCTAGATAGCTATCAAAGTCTTCCATAATGTTTGCATGATTTGTACGGTACATATACGCATTAAGTAAAGACGTTCTACTACTGAACGCTCTTAAAAACGCTATGGTACTGCCTATGTGATCACTATGGAAGTCATATATATATGGAACAAAGAAGCATGTATCCTCAATATCATTGCCAAAGAGCTCAATCAACGACTTTTCAAGATCGTGTTGACTTCGATAGACTTCGCCATCTTTATACCCAAGGAAAGTAATTCGAATATCTCTTGAGGAAATCTCTGATATCGCACTCCTTGTCTCGTCAAGACGGCTGTCGGAGCCAGTGACAAGTACCACTTCAACAGTTCTAGATGACTTTACAGATTCCTCTAGGATAGACGCGCACCCTATCGTTTCATCATCCGGATGAGGAGCAAGCACCACAATTTTACTGTACTTTGATACATCGATTTTGCTCAGTTCCTGACTACAGCGTAATTCATCAGTGAGACCCAATTTTTTTGCAAAAAAAAGGTTCGCATTGAATAATAACCGTTTCGCTAGAGATCTAATCATCACGCTAAGACCTTTCTTCTTACAAAGAACAGAGATCTCATTATGAAAACCCAAACTCGATTGTAAAATATTCTATTTCTGAAGAAGAGAGCAGATTTTATTTTAGTTCTATTTTCATTTGCTACTGAGGAGGACAATGTGTCGATATCAAATAGATAATTTGAAAATATATTAAACTTGACAAGGGCACTTTCCAATTTTGTAGTCTTGAAATTGAGAAGGTGGCCCGTACTAGAGTGGTCTGCGTTATCTTTATCTAGAACCAAATGTAAGAACCAAGCGAGATAAAACACCTCACCATTTGTGGCATCATAAATGTAGCCATCACTTGACACCAGACTTTTCGTTATTGGACGAATGCTCGACTTTATCTCCTTCCGCGGTCCATAGCATATGGAGGTTTTGACATCGATAGCAATACCATCACTGGTTATCAACTCGTAAGTTCTAAATGCATGCTGACGACGAATCAGCTGCTTGACACCGAGTTCGGCATCGATAAGCTGGATAAACCTTCGTTGACTTGACTCATAAACAACGATGTCAATGTCTCCATCCTTAACGATTTCAGGTATTGGACGAGGTATAAAAAACTCAATCTTGTTTTCTATCAATATATTCAAAAGTCGATTGGTGCAAATCATTTCGTTCAGTTCTCAATAGCTCGTGTCTCAAACATTAACTTAAGCAAATTATGATTTAATACTACTAATTATTTGAGAAACAGACTCCTCTAAGCTAAGCGAAGTTGTATTTACCTTCAGGAAATCCATACGATTCTCAACAAGATACTCTTCCATTTCACAAATAAAGTCATGAGTTCTTGATTCGCTAATTTCACTCTTTCTATTCGCAATAACTTTAGCATTGCCAGACAATAGAATAACTAACGATGGCTTAGACAGCACCTTGCAAATAGCTTTGTGATAAACATAGGTTCGTCGACCATCAATCTTGCAATTGACCACATTGTCGAATGGAAATCGATCAATAAGAACGACCTTATTGGTTGAGTTAAGTGAGTAGCTTTTTATCACATCATCCAGACTTACAAGCAACCGTACTGAAATTTCACCAAAACGTCCCAGTGAACGAGCCTTTTTCATTAATGAATAGATTTTTTTATTATATCGCCGGCTCTCGCCATAGCCAAAATAGACACATTCAGAGTCATTTAACTTTTTCTGAAGAGCAGACAAAATAGAAGATTTGCCCGCACCATCAGGCCCGACTATACAAACTTTTTGACTTTTCATAGTTGATTAAGTTCTGTGCAAATAGCACTACATAGTGCAGAAGGAGGGCCAACGATGCCCCAACAACCCCAAAACTCAAAAGCAGAGGCGGCGTCAACATTAGTGTCATAATGAAGGCATAGACAGATGCCTTCGCTCTCTTGCCCTGCAATCCAATCGCCGTTAGCGCAGACCCCCAGAAAACATTAACCACTTGGACACACAGTACTAAAGCGTACATCCAAAAAATGATGGAAAGACTTTCTATATCGTAATTAGATTCATGCCAAAGATAACTAGTGCAACCTAAGTAGATAATCCAGCACAAAGCAACCAAACCCAACGAGAAACAAGCGGCCAGTGTGTAGTGGTGCCTTTTCAAGTTTCCACTTTCACTAACTGATATTTGCCTAATAACAATCTGTGAAAGAGACGCCGGGATCAA
Organism: Ferrimonas balearica; assembly: GCF_019802085.1. Classification (GTDB taxonomy): domain Bacteria; phylum Pseudomonadota; class Gammaproteobacteria; order Enterobacterales; family Shewanellaceae; genus Ferrimonas; species Ferrimonas balearica_B. The sequence goes on along the minus strand of NZ_JAHVHV010000001.1, from coordinate 293,208 downwards.
CATTAATGGTACTAGATACAACTGACCATATCGGAATGTACCAGCTTCGACTGCACCAAGCAGTAACGCCGCCGATATAACAAATACGTGTTGTGTGGCCACCGACACAACTTCATGGAAACCAAAGTCACGTCGTTCTCTGTATACATCTACGATCGAATAAAAGGAGGTCCGACAGTCTAAACTTAACGACTTAAGATAAAGATAGAGAGATGGTATAGAGATTACCACGAAGCTTATTGAGGACAGGTAAACCATATCTCCCAGGTTAACTTCACCTAGAAAATCGCTACTAATGATAATATAGCTGGCTAAAAGAACTATAGCGGCCGATATAGCACCATAGCTCTCATAATGATAAAGCCCCAAATACTTAGAGTAAATAACAGATAAATTACATACAGAAATCGACAGAAATAGAACTGCCAACTTCCACTCTAAGAACAGCAAAGGCAAAGTCGCAATAAGCGAAACTATCAAAGTCGACAGTATAGCTCCTGTTACTATAGCATCAGAATCACCCTCCTCTTTCTTCCTACTAAAGCAATATAGCTCCAGTCCAAAGGAGACTAACGCTGACAACACATAGCTAACAGACATTAGAAAAATAAACTCACCGAAGGCCTCAGGGAGTAACAACTTAACTGCAATTATATTGACAAACCACTTGCAGAAAAATCCCAACCCTCTAGATATTGTATTTATTATAAATGACTTAACCAACTTAGTTTCACTCAAATATTCAAAGAGATATTGTCTTCAGAAATTTTTATCTTCTCCAGCGTAAACTCGCTTTCGTGCTTTGATTGAAAATACAAGTAGTGATAAACACAGAAGAAATCTAGTGCCGTTTCTATTTCGAATGTCTTCTCGCGATCGAACCGATATCTAAAGTCAAAATACTCTTTCTCAATGTTAATGCCTTCATTGGTAAAATCCTCAAAATCAATTAGGATTGAACCACTCGGGCTCACTAACACATTAGAGTTAGACAAGTCTCCATGCATTGAGCATATGCCGACGATCTCATCCCCATAGGCCTTAACTCCCAATTCCACAAAATCATTTATAGCGAGATAATTTGCACTACAGAATTTTCGAATGATTGGGTAAGTATGTTTGAAGTAAGCTGACTCATTGAACGCCAAACTATCTCGTATAGGAAAACTTATTGGTGGCAATTCTTTACTTCGCTTTGCCTTAACTAAAGGATAAACTAGAACTACTTCGCTAGTTTTTTCACCCTCAGTAAATTCAGGAGTAATGACCGTCCAACCAGACTGATCAGATAGCACCCTAGTAAATTCCTGAACTCCGCTCACCTCTGTTTTAAGCGAAGCCACTGCCCTACAACTCTTACCATACTTTAAAAACTTTCCACTAACATTATCAAACGTGATGAATGTTACTTTTTCTTGCGGATGCTGTGACCAGGGTAGTGCAATAAACCCGGCCTGCAAAAACGGTTCAACAAGAGAGCCGAAACTTCTTTTTTCGGTATTTCTTCGGACTATTGAATAAAACAACTTTAAAGCAAAAGATATTCTACCAAGGAGGCTGGATGATGGCACATATTGAATGGAGCGATAGAAATCTAAAACGCTATCAATTCGGACTAGAGCATTATAGGAGTAACCAAGTTTAACTCTATATAATTCGAAAACCACCGTGATAGTCCTCTACTTTAAACCAAACTCTAAATCCAAATAATTTAATAAAAGAAACTCGTCCGATTAGGCGATAGTTGCACTTTTCAATTACTCGTTTTGACGCAACATTTGAGCTGAGACTGCAAATGACTTTTCTCAGACTCTTAAACTTACTTTCATTGACAATATTATCTAGAGCAAAAATATAATGCCCTTTTCTCCGCTGCGTTTCGGGTGTACGACAATCATATATGTAAAGTCCTTCACTCACCAGTATATATGACGATATTTCCTGCACCCATGTTTTGTCATTAATATTGAGTCTTCCATAGTGAACACAACCAATGTCAGTGCTCACTCTATAGGTTGATTCACTGACGACAAATTTGCGCTCTCTAGCATCTACGAGCCTTTCACCTTCATATATTTCGTAGATATTAAGCCTATCGAAGTCAAGAATCATTCGGAATAGTTTGACAAACTTACTCAATGGAATATCTTCCTAACTTCTTTCAATTTATGTAAGGCCACATATACCTTTGAAGTTAGATTGGAATCCTCATTCACGAGATATACTGAGTAATTGTAACTAACTTTTTTTGACCATCCCCATTTATAAGACTCTCCCCCTCTTAGAAAATCAAACGTAATAAGATTTTGTCTTTTGCAGTACTCAAATATGTCGTTCAGCAAAATTTTACCCGGGCTAAACTCAGCATATGACTTATCAAATACTGGCATATAATAGTAAAAGCATTCTCTGTCAACAAAGCCCACATGGCACGCTAATACCTTACCGTTAAGTGTTAGCTTTGAGTACAGGACTCCGCCTTGCTTAGCTTGATCTAGAATGATATTTGAGAGATGTTCTTGAGCTTCTTCAGTTACAAAGTCATTGCCGTCGGGGTAATTTCTCGCTCTTGTTAGAAGAAGATCTTTTATTTCAGTTTTAGTAATCTTATCAGAGTGTTCAATTTCAACTGGGCCGGTATCAGAGAGATTTTTTGTATTTTTTCTAATTTCCCAGCGATTCTTCTTATTAAAAGAAATCTCGCCACATTGGCTTTGGGTGACAACCTCATCAAGATTCTTAAATCCGCGTATAGACTTACTAGATAGAACGAGCTCTATGACTCTATTTATATTAGAGTCTAGACTATTGAGATCCCGTACTTCAAAAACATCCCATAAATCTTTTATCTTTACTATTTCTGAAGCGATAAGCTTTGTAGCTTTGATTTCATCGATACCCTTCGCTATGAGTAAGCCTTTATAGTCAGACTCTCTACCGCTGCAACTTCCTAGAACTTTAACTTTAGAACCAAGAATAGTTTTAGTTTCAATTTTTAAGGGCAACGCACACACTATATCACCATTGTTGTGCACGCATATTACTTTCAGTTTAGTTTTATTTTCTGTCGCATTTAGTACTGACTTGATCCATTTTGGACTTAGAAAGAAATTCTTGTTGATTGCTCTTTCATGGAGTTCAAGCCATGCCGAAAAAAAATCTTCGTTTAGCTCTTCGATTATTTTTACATTCACAACAATACCACTTAACTCTTATCCCACACCATGCTTTCTTTTGGAGCGAATAAATGTAACGATTCTCCAAATTCTCTGTATTATCAAGCAATATATGGCGAATACAAATATGAAAGATAAAAAGACATATATATCTGGAATGTCATTTACACTAAATGCAATAGCTAAAGCCGCAAACGCAGCTGAAATTATGCTTATATGGAGTAACGCTTTTCTTGGTGATAATCCTATACGCATGAAAATGTGATGCAAGTGATCTCGGTCTGGCTTGAATGGGCTCTGACCCTTTTTCTTACGACGGTACATTATCGATGCCATATCCATGAGTGGTATAGCGATAATCCATAACGCAATTGCAGGAGAAAACGATTTATTGGGTCCTTGACTGCCCAGTACGAGTAACCATACAACGGTTAACCCTATAACCATTGATCCAGCATCGCCCATAAATATTTTTCTAAGCTTTCCGTTAGGCCAACCCAAATTGAACATCAAATAGGCACTGATGGCAGCGATGAACATTAATGGCAACATAAAGTATGTGTCACCGCTAAGAGCAAAGAGTATGGCTAACGTAGCAAAGCTAATAATGCTTAACATTCCCGCTAACCCGTCTATCCCGTCGACCATATTAAACGCGTTAATTGCACCGATTACCGCAAAAAGCGTGATTATCGGCCCAAACCATCCAAGTTCAATTACGCCAACTCCAAAGATGTCTCCTATGTCCTTGAGGTGTTCACCGGCACCAAATATCATTAGTGATGCCGCAAATGCTTGTGCAAATAAACGATACGAAACCTTCAAGTCATAGCGGTCGTCTAGAACCCCAATAAATAGCATCAGTACAGCTGACAGCAGGTACATTCTTAATGTTGTACTGATTGGAAAGAATATTAGGGCAGAGATCATTACCGATAAAAATATAGCAACGCCGCCAATTAGTGGAATTGCGCCACTATGTTCTTTCCTTCCCCCTGGTAAATCTACTAGTCCAACTTTTATTGCAATTGGTTTGCCCAGCCTTATCAAGACATAGCTGGAAAAAAAAGCAAATAAAAGCGGCAAGAGTGTATTTAACATAGTTTAGTTCACCGAGCCGAGCTTTCTTTCTTATAAAAGTATCTTATTAGTACAATAATCGTACCGAACAGTGCTCCTAATACCGTGCCAAGAACACATATTAATGCTCTTGCAGGTCTCGCTCTCAATTCTGGTATTACGGCTGGGTCAACTGTTTTAAAAACATATTCATCGCGGACTTCTGCAAACATTATCGTTTTAGTTTGTTCTTCAATCAGCTGATACAATACAGTTTGCATCTCAGCAACTCGAGTTTGTGCTAGTTGGCGTTCTAGGTAAGCAATACTGCGTTGCGCCTCACGTAAGTCTCGTGTTTTCATTTCGTCATTAATGGCTATTGTCAACCATTCAACCCACTGCTGAGCCACAATGGGCGAGTAATGCTCAATTGATACTTTGACTAAGCTGGTTTGCTTATCTTGGCTTACATTTAAAATTTGACGAAATTCTTCAAACGCCTCGAGCGGACTTGGTTTGGCTTGTCTAGGTGGCACAGGCTCTCTCGTCCACTGATTGCTGTCAGAATTATACTTGTCAGAGTCCAAAACAAGTTTGTTGGCTTCGCTGTCCCAACTTTTGACAGCCATTAAAGGTACCAGTAGATCATGTTTATCGATAAATTGGGCGATGAATTCTCGTGACTTCATTACCTCGATAGCCAAAGTGGTTTTATCAATACCGCTTCCCCCCAAGTTAATTCCAGCTAGAGACGCCAAACCACCAAACTGGCCAGCCAGCCCTGCCAGACCACTGGATTGCTCTGAACTTGCCGGTGCCAGGAGGACTTCGGATTTGTAGATATTGGGAAGGTACAACGCTATCGCTACGGCGACGATAGCAAAAACACCGGTAACGGCTGAAATCACCCACTTACCCGCCCAGATGGCAGAGAAGAGTTCGCGCAGATCAATTTCGTCATCCGCCAGGCGAGAGTCAAAGCTGGCGTCGCGCTGATAGTTTGTCGGAAGTTCAGACATAGTTATTCTCACTTTGGCTCCCCGTACCAAGAAGGACATGGGGAGCCGATTCGCTTCCTTAGATGATGTTCAGAGCCGAAATGGCGACTGCGGTGTTGTAGATGATGCCGGTCACCTGTGTCCACAAAGTCAGGTTGTCTTTGTAGTTGGTGTCCAGCGGCATAATGATGGTATCGCCAGGCTGCAGGGTTTGCTTGCCACCAAACCAGAAGCTGGACCGTGGGATCATTACCGAGCCATCGGCGCGAATTACATAGAGGCGGTCTTCATCCGCCCGCTGGCTGGCGCCGCCGGACAGTTTCAGGTAATCCTTGACGCTGAGACGCTCATCAAAGCGGTGAGAGGTGGCGTGCTGAACTTCCCCCATCACAGCAATGGTCTGACGCATCGGCGGGATGTAGATAAGGTCGCCCCGCTCGGCAATCAGGTTATGGCGGGGGTCTTCGGAAAGGATCTTCTCAAAATCCACCACCATGCGACCAGTCGCTTCTATCTGCTCCAATTGCGCCAGCATGGCGTTGGTATCCGCCACGGACGCAAAGCTGCCCTGCTCGGAAAGCGTTCGGTTCGCCAACTCTTTGCGCAGGCCGGTCACAACTCGCTGGATCTCCAGCTGCTCCTGCTTTCGTACCGCTTCACGGGTAAAGACACCACCGTAGGGATAGGCGTACTCGGTGTACCCACCGGCACGCTTGATCACATCCGACAGGGTCTCGCCACGCTGGATGGTGTACACCCCCGGGAAACGCACTTCGCCTCGCAGCTCCACCGTCGGGGCATCCTGCCAATCCGGCTTCGCCAATACGTTCAAACGGTCACGGCTTTGCAGGGCAAGGTCATAATCCGGGCTACCCCCAATCACCTGGCTCAGCTGAATGGGCAAATGTTGAATGCGGGCACCGGACAGATCATTAATATCGGTACGGGAGAGTTCCGCCTGCATCATGTAGGCGCTCTCTTTAAGGCCACCGGCCAGGGACACCAGGTTAGAGATGTGGCCCCCCTCCACCAGGGGGTAGATCCCCGGATAAGACACTTCACCGGCCACAGCCACCACCTTCACGTTCTGGTCGAAACGGGCCTGGTTGTTCAGCTGGGCCAGAATCGGGAACAGCAACTCTTTACGGGTCAGCTCCGGCGACAACCCAATCAGGGAGTCGTGCTGAAAAAGAGAAAGAAGGATCCGGGACTTAAGACGTGCATTCTGCAGAGCCTGATCATCACTGCGTACCTCCTCGCTAACGGCCACACCGGCGATGGATGAGCGGTTCGTTTGCTGCTCCTGAAGCGCCAGAGCGCTTAAGCCTGTCTCCAGCTCCTTTTCGCTTACTTGAGACATGGCCAGCAAAGATTCATCCTTCGCCAGGGCTTGGAACACCTTGCCGAGCTCCCGGCGATCGAGCGCTTCATCTCGGTCAGCGAACACCACGATGCGATCGCGAGGCATCAACAACAGATCTTCACGGGAACCCGGCATTCGGATAGCCTGTTCCGGGCTGAAGCCATGCACTTCGATGTCGCCACGCAGGTTGGTCTCTCGCACCACCAGCGCATAGGTAACGTCGGTGTTCCAGGTCAAATCAGCGGAGAGGGAGCGCAGTACATTGGAGACCCGCATGCCATCTTGCCACTGGTAGTGGCCCGGACGAGCCACCTGCCCGACCAGGGTTACGGCACCATCCAGTTCATTGGTGGTGGAGCGCACAACCAGGCGATCACCATTTTTGGCTGCCATCCGTTGGCCGACACTGGCGGTGAGATCCACATTGACGATGGTACGCTGATGACGTTTGCTGTAACGCTCGACAATGGAAGCCGCCGGGTAAGCCCCAGGCAGGGCCCCACCGGCCATCGCCAGAACTTCTGACATCGACTCGCCGCCGGTCAACTCGTAGATGGCCGGCCGACGTACATCGCCCTCTACCGCGACGGTGGACTTAAGGGATGGCACAAACACCACATCACCGGATTGCAGACGAACATCCCCCGAGGCATCACCACGCAGCAGCAAGTCGTAGACATCAAAACGGCCCACCAGCTCACCATTGCGTTTTACCTGGATGTCCCGCAAAGAACCAATTTCTTTCAAACCACCGGCCATAGAGAGGGCGTGGGTTACGGTAGACAAGGCACTGACGGTGTAGCTACCGGGACGGTAGGCGTCACCGGCCACAAAGATGCGGATAGAACGCAGCTCACCCATGGTGACATTGGCCTGGACACCAATGATCTGCTCCTGCACCTGCTTGGCCAGCATCGCCTTGGCTTCACCAAAAGTCAGGCCCGCCACCTGGATGGGGCCGAGTTCTGGAAATGCGATGGCACCGTTACGGTTTACGGTCAGGGTATGGGTGGCCGCATCCTTACCGAACAGCTGCACACGAAGCTCATCCCCCGGGCCCAACACGTAGTTGGCTGGCACTGGGACATCGGTCACTGGCGCATAGGTGGAGGGCTCACCGGCAAACAGGTCGTAGCCGAAGGGCTTCAGTCGGGCTTGCGTGGCCTCGTCTTCCGCCTTCATCTCTTCCTGCGGCTCTTCAACCGCGACTTGACGGGGGGTGACCACCGGCGCATCCGGCTGCTGGAAAGCCGGTCCGGATTGGGTCGCTCCCTGTAGCATGGCGGGGTCAATCCCGTATTGGCGAGCCAGTCGCTGCTGTTCGGCAGGCGGCAATTGCTTGAACTGCTCGATCATCTGCGGAGAGATCGTCACAGCCTGTGAGGGCACAGCCAGGAGCATGGGCAGGGCAGCGGCCAAGGGCCAGAGCCAGCGTTTGAGTTGTTGTTTCATTGCTGTCCAGGTGAGTAGTTGTGCAACGCAAACGACGCAGCCGCTTGCGGATGTAAGCGGTCACTATCATCTAAGTGCGTCAATTTATTGACTTTTTTAAATATCAAAGACAAAGAAAAAGCACGCTCCCGCCCTTGGGTTCGGCTCCCAAAGCGCAAGGGGTGTCTTATCGCCAAGCCCCGTCACTGCAAAAATTAAGTCGCGGGACTCGGCTTACTGCCGCTGTGCGTTCAACACGCCAGGCAAACTTCAAGCGGCCTTAGAGCCGCTTGAAAGAGAGGTTATCGACGCTCATCCGCTGCACCTGGCCCATCAGTTCCAGCAGCAGCAAACTGCGCTTTTCACCGTCGGGCTCGGCAAACACCGCTTCCAGATCAGCAAAGGGGCCGTCAGTGATGGCCACGCGCTCGCCGGGTTGGGGTTGCTGCTCGAGTTGGGGACGCGACTGGGCCAAACGTTGCCTCAGAGCGACCACCAAAGAGGTGTCAACGGGGAGCATCTGTCCATCGGTTCGGACTAAGGAGGACACCCCGGGTGTGGCCAGCACTGACCGCACGGAGGTGAGGTGAGGGTCAAATCTCACGAACAGGTAGTTGGGAAAGAGGGGGACAAGCTCCGTAGTGCGCTTGCCGCGCTTGATGCACGCGACCTCCGCTTCAGGGAGGAAACAGCCTATGTTCTGCCGCTCGAAATGGGCTCGGGCGGTCGCTTCCTTTCTTCCTCTGCAGTACAACAAGTACCAACCCAGCATTCAAACCTCTACCTGATGATTTGTCCTCTTTTTAGCCAGTGTTCCTTACCGACCGCAGCATGATACCAAGCTGGTTCGATCAGGCAAGGTACAGGTTGGAACCAAGTCCGAAAAAATGCCCTTAATTCACCATAAAGAATGCCTATCGCGCAGGATTGCGACGACCTTGTGAGAGATGGCTTACACAGGATGCAGAGCGGGACGATTTACGTGTTCACATCTGGTAAATGCTCTGTAAAATTGACAGCAGCATCCACAACGGGATAGAAGTTGTGGGTTCAACTTTCCCTGCCGTGCCATAAAGCCGGATGCGGTGGCAATGCAGTTGGCCTGGACTACGACAGTCCCAACTGCCTTGCTCACGCACCGCCGACCATCCGGAGCGTCAGGGACCATAATAATGACGCAAGGTAAACAAGATTCATGAGCGCAAGCAAACCGGATGCCGGTACCTTCCTGGGACACCCTAAGGGGTTGTTCCTTCTGTTCACCACCGAGCTGTGGGAACGTTTCAGCTACTACGCCATGCGCGCCATCCTGGTGCTCTATCTGGTAGACAAAGTCAGCTCCGAAGGGGGCCACGGTCTGGGCTGGACCCAAGCCGACGCCCTCTCTCTTTACGGCACCTTCACCGGCCTGGTCTACCTGACACCGCTCATCGGCGGTTGGCTGGCGGACACCGTACTGGGTCAGCGTAAAGCCATCCTCATCGGTGGCGCCATGATGGCCATCGGCCAGTTCCTGCTGGGCACCCCCCACGCCTGGATCCCTGGCATGGAAACCACCGTCTTCTACCTCGGCCTGGGTGTACTCATCCTGGGTAACGGTTTGTTTAAGCCCAACATCTCCACCATGGTGGGCGACCTTTACCAGGAGGGTGACCATCGTCGCGACGGTGCCTTCACCATCTTCTACATGGGCATCAACGTCGGCGCCTTCCTCTCCGGCATCGTGGTCGGCTCTGTAGTCGCGGCCTACGACGGCAACTGGCAGGCCGGCTTTATGTGCGCCGGTATCGGTATGGTGCTGTCCCTCATCATCCAGGCCATCTGGGCTCAGAAACTGCTGGGTGACATTGGTACCGTGCCTGCTGCCAAGCTGGACATGGCCAAGAAAGAGAGTGCCAAGAAAGCACCCCTGACCCAGGAAGAGCGCGATCGCATCAAGGTGATCATGGTGATGGGCCTGTTCACCATCATCTTCTGGGCCGGCTTCGAGCAGGCCGGCGGCCTGATGAACCTCTTTACCGACGAGTTCACCGACCGTAGCCTGGGCGGCTGGGAGATCCCCACCACCTGGTTCCAATCCCTGAACGCCATGTTCATCGTCATCTTCGCCCCGGTGATCGCCTCCATCTGGGTGCGCATGGGCGACCGTGAGCCCAACTCTCCGGTGAAGTTTGCCCTGGGTCTGGTGCTGCTGGCCGTCGGCTTCCTGTTCATGATCGGCGCCGTAGTCGAAATGGGCGGCGACCCGACCGCTAAGTCCTCCATGTGGTGGCTGGTGGGTGCCTACTTCTTCCACACCATGGGTGAGCTCTGCCTCTCCCCCATCGGTCTGTCCATGGTGACCAAGCTGGCGCCCCTGCGCATCGCCTCCCTGATGATGGGTGCCTGGTTCCTGTTTATCGCGGCCGCCAACAAGATTGGCGGGATCGTGGGCTCCTTTATCGGCCACGGTGGCGCCAAAGAGGAACAGCTGGCCAACGCCCTGTCCATCTTCGCTGGCATCGCCATCACCGCCACCGTCTCCGGCGTGATCCTCTACTTTATGGCGGACAAGCTGGTGGATTGGATGCACGGTGCCGAAGGCCCGCACCACAAAGACGAGCTGGAAGCCCTGGAAGAGGAAGTGGCGGTGACCGCCGAGCACGAAGCGATGCGTCGCTCCTAATCCATAGAGACAGCAAAAGCCCGGCCAATTGGCCGGGCTTTTTTATTGCTGCGAGAACCGTACCCAGTTTAAGCCGAGCTTTTCAGCTGCACACAGCCGCCGCTTTGGGTCTGCTGCTGCACCCCGGCAAACTCCTCCGCCAGCAGCGCTTCGCGGGCGATCGCCGCCCCCTCCAGCAGCACCAGGGCCTGTCCCGGAGCCAGATCCCGATAGTGACAATTGGGCTGACCCCAGCTGACCTGCCCCACTGGTGGGCTTTCCGGCAGCGCCAGGGGGGAGAGGACGTCACCGGCCCGAAGGTAGACCTTCACCTTAGCCCCGGCCCGTCCGATGGCCACCCGGCGGGTGCGACGGTCAAACACCAGGTAGGCGATGTCCAGCTGGCACCCCAGGCCGGATTTGACCAGCTGTTCGTTCAGGTAGCCGAGCATGGCGTAGGGTTCGAGGATCGCTTCGCTGCCGCCCTGGCGGTAGCGCTTAAGCTTCTGGTTGAAGAAGCTGCGGATGATGACGCTAACGAAGGCGCCGACATTGCCACTGGGGGTCACGCGGGCCAGGTAGGCGCAGTAGTAGTGCTCGCCGCACTCAAAGCCGTCACAGAGGCGATCGCTGACCGGCTCCGATTTATAGAGGTTGTAGCCGAAGTCGTAGCCCTTGCGCCGCTGCCGGTACTCGGGAAACAGCTGGGCCTGGATCAGCTGGGCGGTCTGGGTGTCCTGCTTAAGGGCATCGAAGTTGTCCGCCATCTCGATGGCCTGACCGGGGTCCTCCCAGCCGGGAATGGACTCGGTGGGGCTGAAGCTCTCCACCTCGCCGGTTTCCTTCAGGCAATCCTCTATGGCCTGGCGCAGCACCGTCAGGTCGCTTAGGGGTTTCATCAGGTAATCCCAGGCCCCCAGGCGCAGCGCGTCCACCACGTCGGACATCGCCTTGTTGCCGGTGATGACGATGCTGGGCACATCCGGGGCCATGCGGGAGATCACCTTGAGCAGGTCCAAGCCCCCCATTCGGGGCATGCATAAATCCACCAGCACCAGATCCGGTTGCTGCTCGTGGAACTGCTCCACCCCCTCCTGCCCGTCGTTTGCGGTATGGACCTCCAGTCCCAGCTGAGCGCAGTAATCGCTCACCAGCTGACGAAAGACCGGGTCATCCTCGACCACGAGCACCTTAAGTCCATCTAACTCCATTCGTTCGCCGCCTCAATACGTCACTTCGTTATCGTCGTTATCAGTCGATTTCGTCGAGAAAATCGTCGAGCAGGTCGTCCTCCTCCTCCTGCTCCGGCAGATTGCCGTCGTACAGCTGAAACTCGATGTACTGGAAGTAGGCCTCCTTGGTAAAGACGTAAGGGTCCAGGGAGTTATCCAGCAGTGCTTCCTGTTCAATCAGCTTGCTGCGCACCGACAGGCCATCCAGGGCCCACAGGCCCGCGCGCTGCCAGAAATTAAACAGGCTGTGGGGAAAGTATAGTTTATCAACGAATTCCCCTACCTCTTCACGGACGGAACTGGGCCCGAGCACCGGCAGCATCAAATAGGCGCCGTTGGGCACGCCCCAGTAACCCAGCACCTCACCGAACTCATCCTGCTTGCGGGGCAGGCCCATATGGCCCGCCACATCGAAGATCCCCACCACCCCGAAGGTGGAGTTGATCAAAAAGCGGGCGGTGGCATTGGCAGCCCAATCCGGCTTGGCCTGCAGCAGGTTGTTGACCGCGCTGTAGGGTTCGTCGAGGTTGCGGACAAAGTTCTCCACCCCGTCGCGGGCCGGACGGGGCACATAGTCGGCGTAGACGTGGACCACGGGACGGAAAAAGTAGCGGTCGAGGAACTTGTAGTTGAAGTCCCACATCAGGCGGTTGAAGGGTTCGATGGGATCCCTGGGGTCCTTGTAGCTGACCTCCATGTCCAGATCCTCGGCCCAGGCCCCGGCGCTGATCATCAGGGCGAGCCCCAACAGGCCGGCGCGTGTCACTCTTCCTTTCACCCCAACTCCCTCAAAGTCTCGGCGCATCCTGCCGATATGATCCTATGACCCAAGATGGGCAGGTCATGGAAAGAAATATCAAGCTTATCATTTGCATGACATTGTATAAGCACATACGCAACACAGTGTAGACGGTTCTAATGATCCAGATTAACGGTTCAGCCCCAGTTCAACTTGCCCCCCAGGCTGCCAACAGCCTGGTCACACTGGTGCAGGCCAGGGTGTTGGGCCAGTCCACGGCACTGATTATCGAGACCTCTAAAGGGCTGCAACGCTTTCAACCGCTGGCCAATCTCCCACAAAGTCCAGTCGCGATCGCCTACAAAGGCCTCCAGGCATCACTGCATGGATTGCTTGCCCAGGGCCGTCCCATTCCCCTGAGTAGCCAGGCCAGCACCACCCAGCAGGCCCTGTCGAGCCAGACGGCGACGCTGCTGCCGGTGCGCCAGTTGCCGGGCCAAGGGCCGGTGGTGATGACCCCCGCCGGTGCCCTGCCCCTGACGCTGCCCAGCCCCCTACCCGCCGGGGGCGAATGGTGGCTGCGGATGCTGGACCCGCGCACCTTCCAACTGGTGCGTCCCGGCCCCGCCCAGGCGCTGACCCCGCAATCCGATGCCACCGCCCCGGCCTCAAACACGCCCCCACCGACTGCGGCCCTGCCCAGTCGCCCCTTCGAAGGAGGAGGGACCAACGCCTGGCAAGCCCTGGTACGGGCCATGACCCAGGGCCAGGGGGCTAGTCAGCTCTCCCAACTGCCCCTGCCCAGCCTGGCGCAACTGGCCAATCCGGCCCTGCTGGCGAGTCTGGTCAGCCAAATCGGACAGTTCCCCTTCGGGGGACGCCTGGCCCCGCCCCTGGGGCCCTTGGCGACCACCTGGCAGCGCCTGCTGGGGGTGAGGAGTCGTGATAAAGGGGCATCGGCTGCGCAGGAGGAGGAGCTCTTGGCGGGTTTGGGGGGCGCTGAGCGCCGGGCTTTGCTGGAGCGATTCACCCCGATGATCGGCGAGCTGGCCCAGTTTCAGCAGCAGAGCCAGGGCGACTCGGACCATCCCCTGCTCTACCTGGCCCTTCCCTACGGGCAGGAGCGGGAGCAGCGAGAGCTGCAACTGTCGCTGCAGTCCTACCAGGCCCGAGCCGAGGAGCGCGAGCCCAGCTGGCTTTTGACCCTGCGCTTCGAGCTCAGCAGCGGTGAGCTATTGATTAAGGCGCGTTACCGCGCACCGGATCTGCACCTGGATGCCCTGGCCAGCACCAAGGCGTTAAGCCAAAGCTTCAGCGCCCAATTCGACGCCTTGCAGGCCCGGCTGGAAGCGGCGGGGCTTAAAGTTAACCCGGTGCAGTGCCGGGTGGGCGAGGTGCCGCAGCGGCTGGGCGCCGCGCAGACCCGACTGACCTACGGACAACATCATGACTGAACGCAAAGCGGTGGCGCTGCAATACGATGGCAAAGACGCGCCGACGGTGACCGCCAGCGGCGAGGGGAAGGTGGCGATGGAGATCCGCCGTTTGGCGGAGGAGGCCGGCGTGCTGGTGCACCAGGACCCCCAGCTGGCCGAGCTGCTGGCCAAGCTGGAATTGGGTCAGCGGATCCCGCCCCAGCTCTACCTGGTGATCGCGGAGCTGATTGCCTACGCCTACCTTATCGAAGGACGCTTTCCGGAGCAGTGGGACAACATCCACCAGCGGATCCGGGACAAAGCCTGAGCGGAGGTTGAAAGGCGGGGTTACTCGCCCCGTTGATGGAGGGTCACCAGCAACTGGGCCTCGGCCCGGGGCAGCTCACACTCGCGCATGATCTCCTCCACGTCCGCCCCCAGCTCCACCATCTTCATGGCCCGGGTGTAGAGGCGCGCTTCCGGATCTTGCTGCACCACCTCATCCTGGCGCGCTTGCAGAAGCTGAATCGCCTCCTCCAGCTCCTTCACTCGCTTGCCCACCCCCAAAGCACCGGAGCGCACTTCCGCCAGCTCCCGCTTGAGGGCGTCGTTTTGCTTCTGGGCGGCCTTGAGCACCACCTTGTGAGCGTCGTCCTTGCGCTCCAGGTCCGCCAGGCGTCGACGGGCCCAGGCCAGGCCCGCCAGATTGAGCAGCGCCAACCCCACCAGGGCGGCGATGCCGGCCAGTTGGAAAGTGCTCACAGCGTCGCCAGCTCCTGCCACTCGTTGTCGCTGAGCAGCTTCTCCAGGTCGACCAGGATCAGCAGCTTGTCATCCCGGTGGCAGACCCCCTGGATGAACTTGGCGCTCTCCTCGTTGCCCACGTTGGGGGCGGAGTCGATCTCCGAGCTGTTGAGGTACACCACCTCCGCCACGCTGTCCACCAGGATCCCCACCACCTGGTCTTCCGCCTCGATGATGACGATGCGGGTGTGGTCGGTGATGGGCGCGTCCGCCAGGCCGAAGCGAGCCCGGGTGTCGATCACGGTCACCACGTTGCCGCGCAGATTGATGATCCCCAGTACGTAGCTTGGGGCACCGGGCACCGGGGCGATGTCGGAGTAGCGCAGCACCTCGCGCACCTGCATCACGTTGATGCCATAGGTTTCCTGCTCCAGGTGGAAGGTCACCCACTGCAGCACTTCGTCGTTGCGCTCGACAGACTCGGCGGTGTTGGCTTGTTGAATGCTCATCCGTCAGGACTCCTTTATGCTTATGTCCTTTCCCGCTTCCAGCAGGCTAATGGTTTGGGGCACATCCAGGACCACACACATCCGCTCTCGCACGATGCCGGCGAGGTAGCGGCGTGAGTCCGTTCCGGGTTGTTGCCATTGTACTTGAGCCTTATCCAAAGGCTCCGCGTTCACCAAAGATTCGCAGGCCAGGGCCCAGGGGCTGTTGCCCAATTGCACCAGGTAGCGATAGGGCCGCTCTTGCGCCGCTTTCTGGGGCATCAGCCAGCGGCCGCTGTCCACCACTTGAAGCTTGCGCTCCCGCTCCGCCTGGATCCCCAGCATCCAGGGCGCCGAGCCCGGGATTTGGCTTAGCTCACCGAGGCGCTTGATCCCCCCCAGCAGCTGCAGCGGCACCGCCAGGGTCAGGCCGGCCACCTTGAAATAGAGGCACTGGAAGCGCGACTCCAAAGCCGCTTTCCAGTCGGCTTCGGCTACCTCGCCCGGAGTGACTATGGTTTCGTCGCTCTTTAGCGCAACCGTCGCTTCGAACCTGGCCGGGGCCGGCTCGGCTGGAGCCGGCTCAGGCTCGAGCTGTAGGCTTGGCTCCACCGCCACCGGGTCGGGCTCGCTTACCGGCGTCGCCTGGGCCAACAGGGCACTGAGCCGGGCCCGCTGCAACGGGTCCGGCTGCGGCGCCGCATCGAGGGCCGGTTTTGCCTCCGGCTCGCTCAGCAGCACATCGAAATAATCAGTGACCGCTTGCTGCGCGACCCGCGACATCGGCCCCCTCCCGGCTCATCAATTCATCCAGTAAGTCATTGTATGCCTTCACGCCACGGCAATCACCCGCGTATTGCGGCGCCGGCAGATGGGCGAGACTGGCGTCACGAAACCGGGTGTCCACCGGGATCACCGAGTGCCACAAACGGGCCGGATGGCTGCGCACCAGCTCCGACAACGCCAGCAATGACGCCTTGGTGCGGCGGTCGAACATGGTGGGAACGATGACGTAGGGCGGCACCGGCCGGCCTCCCTGCCCCAGCCGCTCCAGGGTCTGGATCATCCGATCCAGACCCTTAAGTGCCAAAAACTCGGTCTGCACCGGGACGATGATCTGGCTGCAGGCGGCCAGAGCGTTGACCATCAGCACCCCCAACACCGGCGGGCAATCAATGAGCACCGCATCGTAGCGGTCCGCCACCCGGGCCAGTATCGATTTGAGAATGAGCCCCATGCCGGCCTGGCCGCCCAGGCTGCGATCCAGGGTGGCCAGCGCCGTCGCCGCGGGCAGCAGGTCCAGCCCCTCGACGTTGGTGGGGACGATCACCGAGGCCACCTGCTCGGTGCTCAGGTTGGCGTGGTGGTAGAAAAGGTCAAACAGCGAGCCGGGCAGCTCCTCCGGGTCCAGCCCCAGGTAGTATCCCAGGGAGGCGTGGGGGTCGGTGTCCACCATCAGCACCCGCTGGCCGCGTTGGACCAGCAGGCCGGCCAGGGTCGCCACCGAGGTGGTTTTGCCGACGCCGCCTTTTTGATTGACGATGGTCCAGACCCGCATCCGGCCCCCTACTGGCTGGTGATGCGCACGCCGCCATGGGGCTGCGCCATCACCTTGATGCCGTTGTCTTGGGTCTCCAGCAGCTGGGCTTCGCCGGTCTGCTGGGCCTTGAGGCGCACGGCGTCCCGTCGCTGGTACTCCGCCAGGCGGCTGTTGAGCTCGCGATTGCGCGCCATCAAGGCCACCATCTTCTCGTGCTCCGCCGTCGCCTGGGCGTGCACCTCCGCCATCTGCTGGTGCAGCTCCTTGGCGTAGAAGTGCTTGTCCAGGGCCCACACCACGCTGACCAGGGCGCACAGGGTGCTGGCCCAGGTCAGGCCCATGTAGATCTTCAAGGTCCAGTTAGCCACGGTGGGTTTCACGCAGGATCGCCTCCGCCATCTGGTCGAGGGGAATGGAGTGGCTGGCGATCCCCTCGGCGGCCACCGCCTGGGGCATGCCGTAGACCACGCAGCTGGCGGCATCCTGGGCCCAGATGTTGGCGCCGTGCTTTTTCAGCAATCGGCAGCCTTCGCGCCCGTCGGCCCCCATACCGGTGAGGATCACCCCGAGAATGTCGCCGCCGTACGCTCGGCCGGCGCTGCCGAAGGTGATGTCCACCGAGGGCTTGTAGTTGATCTGGTCATCGCCGTCGCGGATCACCAAACGGGTGTTCATGCCACTGCCCTCCACCAGCATCTGCTTGCCGCCGGGCGCCAGGTAGGCGGTGCCGGGACGCAGCCGGTCGCCCTGGGCCGCCTCCTTGACCTCAATCTGACACAGGCTGTTGAGGCGCTGGGCAAAGGCCGGGGTGAAGGCGGCGGGCATGTGCTGCACCAGCAAAATGGGGTGGGGGTATTCTTTAGGCAACTGGGTGAGGATGGTCTGCAGGGCCACCGGACCACCGGTGGAGGTGCCAATGAGCAGTGCCCGGTAGCGTTTGCCGCTGGCCCGTCCCGGCAGCTTGGGTTCGCCCACCGCCTTGGCGGGGGCCGGACGGGACGCCGGGGCGCTGGGGGTGCTGACCCGGCTCTGTGTCGGACGGCTGACCCGAGACGGGGGCGGCGGCACAGGAGTGCGCTTGCCGGCGATCGCCTTGACCCGTTGCTGCAGCAGGCGGATCGCCTCCTGGCGATCGTTGGCGATCTCCTCAAATCGCTTGGGCAGGAAGTCCGCCGCGCCGGCGTCCAGCGCCTCGAGGGTGGCGCGTGCGCCATCGTAGGTCAGTGAGGAGAACATCAGCACCGGCAACGGGCGCTCGCGCATCAGGTGACGCACGGCGGTGATGCCGTCCATTACCGGCATCTCGATGTCCATGGTGACCACGTCCGGTCGCAATCGGCGCACCTTGTCCAGGGCGTCCTGGCCGTTGGCCGCGGTGTCGATCACCTCCAGTTCCGGATCGGCCCCGAGGATCTCGGCCACCCGACGGCGAAAAAAGCTGGAGTCGTCGACCACCAATACCCGAATGGTCATGTCGTTCCTTAAATCCGTTGCTCGCCCGTCGCCTCAGCGGCGGCGGGCGTAGTGTTTCAATAACCCGGGCACGTCCAGGATGAGGGCGATGCCCCCGTTGGAGGTGATGGTGGCCCCGGCCACGCCAGGGGTGCCGTGAAGCATGCTGCCCAGCGGCTTGATCACCACCTCCTCCTGGCCAATGAGGGCGTCCACCACGAAGGCCACCACGGTGTTGCCGATGTGGACGATCACCACGTGACCCTGGCCATCGCGCTCGTCGCGCCCCTGCCCTTTTACCAACCATTTATCGAGATAAAACAGCGGGATCGCCTTCTCTCGAATGGTGATGGAGAGTTGACCGTCCACCACGTTGGTTTGGCTCAGGTCCATGTGAAAAATTTCGTTCACACAGGCCAAAGGCAGGGCGAAGGTCTGGCTGGCCACCTTCACCATCAGGGTGGGCATGATCGCCAGAGTCAGGGGCACCTTGATCTGGATGACAGTGCCTTCCCCGGGGGTGGAGTCGATGCTGACGGAGCCGTTGAGTTGGGCGATGCGGGTTTTGACCACGTCCATCCCCACCCCGCGACCGGAGATGTCGGAGATCTCGGTCTTGGTGGAGAAGCCGGGGGCAAAGATGAGGTTGTAGGCGTCGCTGTCGGACATCCGGGCGGCGGCGTCGGCGTCGATCACCCCGCGGTCGATGGCGATCTGCTTAAGCTTGTCGGCGTTCATGCCGCCACCGTCGTCGCGGATCTCCAGCTGGATGTGGTCGCCCTCCTGGGCGGCACTCAGCAGGATGGTGCCGGAGCGGGGCTTGCCGGCCGCTTCCCGGACCTCGGGCATCTCGATGCCGTGATCCACGGAGTTGCGCACCAGGTGCACCAGGGGATCCGCCAGGGCCTCCACCAGGTTCTTGTCGAGGTCGGTCTCCTCCCCCACCAGCTGAAGCTGGATCTCCTTATTAAGGCTGCGAGCCAGATCCCGCACCACCCGGGGGAAGCGGCCAAACACCTTTTTGATGGGCTGCATGCGGGTCTTCATCACCCCGCCCTGCAGATCCGCGGTGACGATGTCCAAACTGGCCAGGGCCTTGGACATCTCCTCGTCTTCGCGGTCGATGCCCAGGGTCATCAGGCGGTTTCGCACCAGCACCAGCTCGCCCACCATGTTCATGATGTCGTCGAGACGGCGGGTGTCCACCCGCACCGTGGTGTCCCCCTGGGGCTGCACCTGGGCCTTTTTGGCGGCAGGCTTGGCCGGGGCCGGCTCGCTGGGTGCCGGAGCCGGCTGCGCGGCGGGTGTCGCCGCCGGTGTGGCAGCGGCCGGGGCCGGCGCATCCGCCGGCAGGCCCGGGGCACCGCCCTTGCCGTGCAGCTGATCCAGCAGCTGCTCAAATTCGTCGTCGTTGATGAGATCCGTCGGGCTGACGTTGCCCTCGGCCACCGGCGCACCGGCCGGCTCGCTCACGCTGGCGCCAAACTGGCCCTGGCCGTGGAGCTGATCCAGCAACGCCTCGAACTCGTCGTCGGTGATCTCGTCGGCGGTGGGCGTGGCCGGCTGCGCGGCCACGTCGCCACTGAAGGCGCCCTTTCCGTGCAGCTGATCCAGCAGGGATTCGAACTCGTCGTCGCTGATCTCGTCGCCGGCGGCCTGCTCGGCTTGAGTCGCCGGGGCCAGCTCAGCCAGGTAGGCCTGGTATTCGGTTTCGCTCAGGGCGTCGATGCCCCCCTCGCGGGCCGCTTCGGGTTCGGTCACCGGCAACTCCGGCACCAGCTCCGACAGCGGAACGGGATCCGCCGCGGCGATGGCCGGCGCGGGCGCAGGGGCCGCCACCGGCTCGCCACTGCACAGCTGCTCGAGCTGGCTCAGCAGGGCCGGATCCGCCGGGGTGATCGTCTCACCGGCCTGCAGCTCGGCGAACATGGCGTTGACCGTGTCCAGGGCGTTGAGCACCACGTCCATCAGGCCGGCGCTGACGCTCAGCTGATCGTTGCGCAGCAGGTCGAAGGCGTTCTCCGCGCCGTGGCAGACGTCCACCATGGGGTTGAGAGCCAGGAAGCCCGCCCCACCCTTGACGGTGTGGAAGCCACGGAAAATGGCGTTGAGCAGCTCCCGGTCGGTGGGGTTTTGCTCCAGGTCCACCAACTGGGCCTGCAGCTGCTCGAGGATCTCCGCCGCTTCAATGAGGAAATCCTGCAGAATGTCGTCGTCGAGATCGAAACCCATCGGCTAACTCCTAGAAACCGAGACTGGACAAGAGGTCATCCACCTCATCCTGACCGCTGACCACGTCGTCCCGGGCGGCCGCGTTCATGGCGGGGCCCTCGGCGGCGATGCGATCCCGCTCCTTGCTCTCGTAGGGGCGCTCGCCAAACATGGTGAGCATCTCCACCAGGCTCAGCTCCACCTCCTGGACCAGTTCGATCACCTTGCGGATCACCTGGCCGGTGAGGTCCTGGTAGTCCTGGGCCATCAGGATCTGGTTAAGTAGATCCCGCAGGCGCTCGACGTCGTTGCCGGTGTTGCCAAGCAAACCGTCCACGTCGTGGCAGAGACTTTTGAACTGATCCAGGGCCAGCTCGCGGCGCATCAGCTGCTGCCAGCGGGGCTGCACCTGGCCAAGCTTGTCCTGCAGGGCGTCGGCCAGCGGCAGGCTCTCCTCCACCGCATCCATGGTGCGGTTGGCGGCCTGCTCGGTCATACCGATGACGTAGTTGAGGCGCTCCTTGGCGTCGGGGATCTCCTGGTTGGCCAGCTCGCTGATGCGATCGTCCACCTGGAAGTCGCGCAGGGCGTCGTGCAGTTGGCGGGTCAGCTTGCCGACTTCGTCGAACAGTTGCTGATTGAGGGGGGTGCTGACCTGCTGGATCAGCATGTTGGCCTGCGCGGTTTCGCCCTGCTCCAGCAGCAGGACCAGTTCCCGGGCTTCTTCGACCGAGATAAGCGCTTTCTCTTCGCTCATTATCACGTCCTTGTGATTCAGTTCAGTCGTTCGAAGACTTTGTCCAGCTTCTCTTTGAGGGTCGCCGCTGTGAAGGGCTTGACGATGTAGCCGTTGACGCCGGCCTGGGCCGCGGTGACGATCTGCTCGCGCTTGGCTTCGGCGGTCACCATCAGCACCGGCAGGTGCTTGAGGTTCTCGTCGGCCCGGATGGCGCGCAACAGGTCGATGCCCTGCATTCCGGGCATGTTCCAGTCGGTGACCACGAAATCGAAGTCGCCGTTTTGCAGCATTGGCAGGGCGGTGGAGCCGTCGTCCGCTTCCTGGGTGTTATTGAACCCCAGATCCCTCAGCAGGTTCTTGATGATTCGGCGCATCGTCGAGAAGTCGTCGACGATGAGGATCTTCATGTTCTTGTCCAAGTGTTCCTCCGGCAAAGTACGGGCAAATCGGCAAGGCTCACTCTCGCCAGGCGCGCAATTTGGATTTGAGACGGACCATGGCTTGGCTGTGGATCTGGCTGACGCGGGATTCACTGACGCCCAGCACCTGTCCAATCTCTTTCAAGTTGAGTTCTTCGTCGTAGTAAAGCGACAAAACCAAGGCTTCCCTTTCCGGCAAGGTCTTGATCGCGTCGACCAGGGCAGACTGAAACCGCGTATCTGCCAAGTCATTGAAATTGCAGGACTGATCATCACCCGGGCCGATGGCGTCTTCGGAGACGCCCAGGTCCTCCAGGCCGACCAGTTTTCCGGCGCTGACATCGTGCAGGATATGATGATACTCATCGATAGAGAGTTCAAGATAATCAGCCACTTCCGTGTTGGTTGGGTCCCGCCCCAGGGCCCGTTCCAGGCTCTCGATGGCGTCGGTCACCCGGCGGCTGTTGCGGTGCACGGAACGGGGGGTCCAGTCCCCCCGGCGGATCTCATCCAGCATGGCGCCGCGGATGCGGATCCCGGCGAAGGTTTCGAAGCTGGCGCCCTTGGTGCCATCGAAGTTGCGGGCCGCTTCCAGCAGGCCGATCATGCCGGACTGCAGCAGGTCGTCCAGCTGCACACTGGCGGGCAGCCTGGCCAGCAGATGGTGGGCGATCCGCTTGACCAGGGGGGTGTGACGCTCCACTACCGCCGCCCGGTTGTCGAACTGGGTGTAGGCCGCCGCCTTATTCACCAACCGCTTCTCCGTACATGTTGCGGCGCACCAGGCGCTCGACGAAGAACTCCAGGTGACCGCTGGGGTTTTGCGGCGTCGGCCAGCTCATGATCTTGTTGGCCAGCCCCTGGTAGGCGATGGAGGCCGGGGTGCGGGGGAAGGCTTCCACCACCACCCGCTGCTGGCGCACCGCCTTACGGACGTTCTCGTCGTAGGGCACCGTGGCCACCAGCTCCAGGGCCACGTCCAGGAAGCGGTCGGTCACCTTGGAAAGCTTGGCGTACAGCTCCATCCCCTCCCGCAGGCTCCGCACCATGTTGGCGACGATGCGGAAGCGGAACACCCCATGCTCTCGGGAGAGCAGCTTAATCAGCGCGTAGGCGTCGGTGATGGAGGTGGGCTCATCACAGACCACCACCAGCACCTCCTGGGAGGCGCGGGCAAAGCTCAGCACCATGTCGGAGATCCCAGCGGCGGTGTCGACGATCAGCACGTCGAACTGCTCCTCCAGCGCGGAGAAGGACTGGATCAGCGCCGCGTGTTGGGAGGGGGTCAGCTCCACCATATCCTGGGTACCGGAAGCGGCGGGCACGATGCAGATGCCGTTGGGCCCCTCCACCAGCACCTCCTCCAGGGTGCACTCCCCGGCCAGCACGTGGGAGAGGTTTCGCTGCACCCGCAGGCCCAGCAGCACGTCCACGTTGGCCAACCCCAGATCGGCGTCCAGCACCAGCACCTTCTGCCCCTGGGCAGCCAGCGCGGTGGCGGTGTTGATGGAGACGTTGGTCTTGCCTACGCCCCCCTTGCCGCCAGTGACCGCGATCACCTTCACCATGTTCTCTTTCTTTTGTGCCATTTTTCTCAGCCCACTCGCTTGATCCTGGAGAAACCACTTACTCATACAGACCTGCCACGTTCTTCTGCTGTTCTGAGGTCGGGCCGACCTGCAAACCGCTGTCATCCGCCAGGGCCCGCTCCGCCAGGTAGCGCGGATCGGCGGTGCGGAGATCTTCCGGCACTCGCTGCCCATCGGTCAGATAACACACAGGTAACTGGTTTTGGATCAGCACGCTCAGTGCTTCTCCGAGGTTGTGAGCTTCATCCAGCTTGGTAAAAATGCAGCCCGCCAGATCGATCTGACGGAAGCGTTCTACGGTTTCTTTCAGTACCCGGTACTGGGCCGTGGCCGAGAGCACCAGGTAGGGTTTGATCGGCAACCGGGTGGAGCGGGTCAGCTGATCCAGCTGCTCCACCAGGCGCATGTCCCGCTGGCCCATGCCAGCGGTGTCGATGAGGATCAGCCGCCGGCTGCGCAGCTGGTAGATCACCTCTTCCAGCTCTTCCACGCTGGCGGCGCTGCGCACCGGGCAACCCATGATCTTGCCGAAGGTGGTCAGCTGCTCCTGGGCGCCGATCCGGTAGTTGTCCGTGGTCACCAGGGCCACCTGGTTGATGCCGTAGCGGGCCACGAAACGGGCCGCCAGTTTGGCCACCGTGGTGGTTTTGCCCACGCCGGTGGGGCCCACCAGGGCGATGACGCCCCCCTCGTTCAGCATGCTTTCATTGCCGCAGCTGAGGGCCTGGGCCACCAGCTCCGGCAGGTAATCGATGGCGTCGTGAATTTCGCTGTGCTCCGGCACCATGCGGGCAAAATGCTCCGCCACCTCCTTGTGGAAGCCCAGGTCCCGCAGCTGCTCGGTGAGCATGGCGCGCACCGGCTCACTGCGGGCCAGGTCCTGCTGCATCAGGTTGGAGACCTGGTGCTGCAGCAGCTGACGGATGGAGGCCATCTCCGCCTTCATGGCGCTGAGCTCTTCGCTGGCCTTGCCCGGGGCCGGACGGCGGCTGGGCTGGGGCTGGGCTTGAGGCTGGGCCTTGGGGGCCTCGGGGCGGCTGGAGGTCTTGGGGGCATCGAAGGCCCGCTGGGCCCACTTGGGCAGGGCCTGCTCCTGCTTGGAGAGCATCGCCCGGGCCTCTTTTTGCTGGCGCCGCTCCTGCTGACGTTCCAGCAGGGCCCGCAGGTTGTCGGTGTCCGCCGGGGCCTGGGGCTGGGCCGGTGTTGCCGTTGCCGGGGGGCGACGACTCAGGCTGACCTTGTCCTCGTTCAATGCCCGGCCGGCCAGGGCGGCCAGGGGATCGGCCTCGCCGGAAGCCAGCGTCGGTTTTTCGGCGCCGGCAGTGCCGGAACGGTTATCGAAGTCCACCGCCGCCACAATCTCGACGCCTCCGGTGACCCGCTTGTTGGACATGATCACCGCGTCCGGGCCCAGCGTCTCCTTGACCTCGGCCAGGGCTGCACGCATGTCCTTGGCAAAAAACCGTTTAATCTTCAACGTCTCATCCTTTCACTGCCGGCTACTGGCCGACGGATTGAACAATCTTAATCTGCTTGTCGTCCGGGATCTCCTGGTACGACAGTACCCTAAGCGCCGGGATGGTGTGCTTCACAAAGCGCGACAGCGTGGTGCGCAGCAGGCCCGAGGTGAGCAGCACCGCCGGCTCGCCCACCATCTCCTGCTTCTGCGCCGCCTCGCTGAGGGTGCGCTGCAGGCGCTCGGCCAAACCGGGCTCCAGGCCGCTGTTCTCGCCGTTGCTGGCCTGCAACGACTGATGCAATATCTGTTCCAGCTCCGGGGAGAGGGTGACCACCGGGATCTCCCGCTCGGCCCCGTTGATCTCCTGGACGATCAGCCGCTTCATCGCAATGCGGCAGGCGGCGGTGAGCACGTCCGGGTCCTGGCTCTTGGGCCCGTACTCCACCAGGGTCTGGATCAGGGTACGGGTGTCGCGAATGGGCACCCCTTCGTTGAGCAGGTTCTGCATCACCTTGACCACCACTCCCAGGCTCAGGGTGTCGGGCACCAGCCCCTCCACCAGCTTGGGCGTCTGCTTGGCCAGCAGGTCCAGCAGCTGCTGCACCTCCTCGTAACCCAGCAGCTGGGCGGCGTTGTTGCTGAGCAGCTGGGAGAGGTGGGTGGCCACCACGGTGGAGGCGTCCACCACGGTGTAGCCCAGGGTCTGGGCGTAGTCCCTCTGGTCCGGGTTGACCCACACCGCCTCCAGGCCGAAGGCGGGATCCGTGGTGGGCTGCCCCTCCAGCTGACCAAACACCTGGCCCGGGTTGATGGCCAGCTCGCCGTCGTGGCGGATCTCCGCCTCCCCCACCACCACGCCCATCAGGCTGATGCGGTAGCTGTTGGGAGCCAGGTCCAGGTTGTCCCGGATGTGCACCGCCGGGATAAGGAAACCAAATTCCTGTGACAATTTCTTGCGCACGCCTTTGATTCGGCTCAGCAGTTCGCCGTTTTGCGCCTTGTCCACCAGGGGGATCAGCCGGTAGCCCACCTCCAGGCCGATGATGTCGACGTGGTTGACGTCGTCCCACCCCAGCTCCTTGGGCTCGCTCTCCAGCCGCTCGGTGTTGCTGCGGGCCTCCTCCGCCTCGGCCTCCGCCTGGGCCTTCTCCTTCTTGCGCTTGAGGTACCAAGTGGTGCCCGCCAGGGTCAGACCCAGGGAGAGGAAGGCCATATGGGGCATGCCGGGCACCAGGCCCATGATGATCAGCACCGCGGAACAGATCACCAGCACCCGGGGGTTGTCAAACATCTGACGCACCACCTCGTCCCCCATCTGCTGGGATTCATTCTGACGAGTGATAATGATGGCGGCGCCGATGGAGAGCAGCAGGCCGGGGATCTGGGCCACCAGGCCGTCCCCGATGGTCAGCAGGGTGTAGATCTCCACCGCGTCGCCGAAAGAGAGGCCGTGCTGGGCGATGCCGATGATGAAGCCGCCGATGATGTTGATCAGCAGGATCAGGATCCCGGCGATGGCGTCCCCTTTGACGAACTTGGACGCCCCGTCCATGGAGCCGTAGAAATCCGCTTCCTTGGCCACTTCCGCCCGGCGGTCCCGGGCCTGCTCCTGGTTGAGGATCCCGGCGTTGAGGTCGGCATCGATGGCCATCTGCTTGCCGGGCATGGCGTCCAGGGTGAAGCGGGCGCTCACCTCGGAGATCCGCCCCGCCCCCTTGGTGACCACCACGAAGTTGATGATCACCAGAATGAGGAACACCACCAGGCCGACGGCGTAGTTGCCGCCGATCACCACCGAGCCAAAGGCCTCGATCACCTTGCCCGCGGCGTCCGGGCCGTTGTGGCCCTCCAGCAGCACCACCCGGGTGGAGGCCACGTTCAGGGCCAGGCGCAGCAGGGTGGCCACCAGCAGGACCGTGGGGAAGGCGGCAAAATCCAACGGCCGCAGGGTGTAGATGGCCACCAGGAGGACCACCAGGGCCAGGGCGATGTTGAAGGTGAACAGCATGTCCAGCATCAGCGCCGGCATCGGCAGGATCACCATGGCCAGCGCCGCCAGCACCAGCAGCGGCGTGCCGATCCCCTGCAGGTGCAGTGTCCGGTTCTGGTAGAGGGAGTGGAGGGTTGCTTTCAGGTCCATGCTGCGACTGATGATTGACGTCCTGAGGGTGTCTGCAATTAGCGCGCCATCTGTTCCAGCAGAGGGCAAGGGTTTGCGCCGTTACTCCCGCTGGTCCGCGCGCAACTCCTCGGGGATGGGCAGCTCGGACGGCAGAGGGATGGGGCGACGTCCCCGCCCGGTCTGGAACTGCTTGAGCTGGTAGACGTAGGCCAGGATCTGCGCCACCGCGGTAAACAGCCCCTCCGGGATGGGTTTGTCCAGCTTGGTGGAGTAGTACACCGCCCGAGCCAGTGCCGGTGAGGATACCACGGGTACCTCATGCTCGCGCGCAATTTCTCTGATTTTCAACGCGATTTCATCGGTGCCCTTAGCCACCAGCAAGGGCGCATTGGACTGGGTCTTGTCGTAGCGCAGGGCCACCGAGTAGTGGGTGGGGTTGACCACCACCACGTCGGCCTTGGGCACCTCTGCCATCATCCGCCGCTGGGCCATCTCCCGCTGCAACTGACGGATCTTGCCCTTCACCTCCGGTTTGCCCTCGGTCTCCTTGTACTCGTCCTTGACCTCCTGCTTGGTCATCTTCAGCTGCTTGTTGTGGTTCCACAGCTGGTAGGGGGCGTCGATCACCACGATGAGCAGCAGCGAGGAGCAGAGCAGGACAAAGAGTTTGAGCAGCAGCACCAGGGCATCGCGCACCGCCCCCTCGGGGTTGCCCCGGGACAGCTGCAGGATCTCGTCGAAGTTAAGGCTCAACAGGAACCAGGCCACCAGGGCGATGACCGAGAACTTGGCGATGGACTTGACCAGCTCCACCAGGGCCTGAACCCCGAACATCCGCTTAAAACCGTTCAGGGGGCTCAGCTTGGAGGCCTTGGGGGCGGCGGCCTGCCAGCTGAAGCTCATCCCCCCCAGGCCGATGTTGCCGAGAAAGGCGGCAATAAAGAGCACCAGCACGAAACCCAGCACCGGGAACATCAGCTCGGTCAACACCCGACCGAACAGCAGGCTGATCTGCCCAAGATCAAAGGCCTCAGCCCGGGAGAGCTCAAACTGATTGCGCGCCACCTGCAGCATCGCTTCGCCGATCTGTGCCCCCAGCATCAGCATGCAGGCGGCCGCCGCCACCAGCACGGAGGCGGTGCCCAGCTCCTTGGATCGGGGGACCTGGCCCTTGTCCCGGGCCTGCTGGCGCCTTCGGGGGGTCGCCTCTTCTGTGCGTTCCTGGCTGCTGTCGTTCTCCGCCATCAGGGCGCCTCGCAGTCCAGTTTGAGCAGGTCACAGATCAGCACCTGGCCTTCGCCCCAGACGCTGTAGAAATGGGGCAGGATCCCCCCCAGGGTCAGCCAGAGGATCAGCAGCCCCGACAGCATGGTGATGGGGAAGCCGATGGCGAAGATGTTGAGCTGGGGCGCCGCCCGGGTCATCACCCCGAAGGAGAAGTTGATCAGCAGCAGCGCGGTGGCGGCGGAGAGGGCCAGGGTCAGGGCGCTGGCGAACATCAGGCCGCCGAATTTGACGATGGCGTCCAGTCCCGCCGGGGTCAGTCCCTCGCCGATGGGCAGGGTTTCGAAGCTGGCCACCAGCATGCGGATCATCAGCAGATGACCGTCCACGCCGAAGAACAACAGGGTGCTGAGCAGTAGGAAAAACTGCCCCACCAGGGGCACCTGCTGGCCGTTGCTGGGATCCACCATGGAGGCGAAGCCCAGGGAGGTCTGCATGCCGATGATCTGGCCGGCCAGGACGAAGGTGTTGAGCACCAGTACAGAGACGAAACCGATGGCGATGCCAATGAGCACCTGCTGGGCGGAGATGAGCAGCCCTTCGGCGCTCAGCAGATCCACCGCCGGGGGCGGCGGCAGTATGGGGGCCACCGCGGCGGTGATCATCACCGACAGCAGCAGGCGCACTCGGGCGGGCACCGAGCTGCCCCCCACGGTGACCATCACCATCAGCATGGCGCCGATGCGAAACAGCGGCCAGAGCACGCTGCGCAGCCAGTCGAAGATGACGGGCAGCGGGTACTCCATCAGCCCACCATCTGGGGAATGAGATCCACCATGTCGTACATCAGCTCCATCAGGGTCTGCACCAGCCAGTGGCCCAGGGTCATCATGGTCACCAGGGTGACCAGCAGGCGGGGCAGGAAGGAGAGGGTCTGCTCGTTGATGGAGGTGGCGGCCTGGAACACCGCCACCACCAGGCCCACCAGCAGGCCCGGCAGGATGATGGCGCTCACCAGGATCACGATCACCTGGAGAGCATGGCGGAAGATGTCGACAAAGGCCTCCGGGGTCATGGGCCCCCCAGGCCAAAGCTGGTGGCCAGGGTGCCCATCACCAGGTTCCAGCCGTCCACCAGCACGAACAGCATGATCTTAAAGGGCAGTGAGACGATCATCGGCGACAGCATCATCATCCCCATGGCCATCAGCACCGAGGCCACCACCAGATCGATCACCAGGAAGGGCACGAACAGCATAAAGCCGATCTGGAAGGCGGTTTTGAGTTCCGAGGTGACAAAGGCGGGGATCAGCACCGTCATGGGTACCTCCTCCACCGAGGCGATGTCGGTGCGGCCGCTGATCTCCACAAAGGTGTTGATGTCGGTGATGCGGGTCTGGGAAAGCATGAAGTCCTTGACCGGGGCCTTGGCTCGCTCCAGCGCCTCCATGGCGCCGATCTGCTCCCCCATGTAGGGCACCAGGGCGTCCTCGTAGACCCGATCCAGCACCGGGGTCATGATGAACAGCGACAGGAACAGGGCGATCCCCAGCAATACCTGGTTGGAGGGGGTCTGCTGCAGACCCAGGGCCTGACGCAGGATCGCCAGCACCACGATGATGCGGGTGAAACTGGTCATCAGGATCACCATGGCCGGCAGGAAGGTCAGCGCCGTCATCAGCGCCAGGATCTGCAGGCTGACGCTGTACTCCTGGGTGCCGTCCGGGCCGGTGGTCAGGGTGATCGCCGGGATCCCCGGGTCGGCACAGGCCAGGCCGGGCAGCAACGCCAGCAGCACAATCAACAGGGGTCGCACGTCAGGACTCCCGTTTCTTGTTGAACTTGGCCAGCACCGAGGCAAATTGCGGCGCGGCGCTGCTGTCCAGCGGGGTCTCCAGCTTGTCCAGCAGGGCAATGTTCTGGCTGGTGATCCCCACCAGGTACTGCTGCTCCCCCACCTGGATCACCGCCACCCGCTCCTTGGCGCCCACCGGCATCATGGCCACGGTTTTCATCTGCCCTCCCATGGGGGTGGGCAGGTTGAACCGCCGGGCCATCATCGCCAGCACCACAATCAGGGCCACCACCCCCAGCAAACTGGCCACCATGGTGGCCATCTGGTCGCTGGAGCTCGCCCCGGCCGGCTCCGCGGCCCACAGGGGCATGGCGGGCAGGGCCAACAACAACAGGGCTCTCATCGCAGTTTCTTGATCCGTTCGGTCTGGCTGATGACGTCGGTCAGGCGGATGCCGAACTTGTCGTTCACCACCACCACCTCGCCGTGGGCCACCAGGGTGCCGTTGACCATCACGTCCAGGGGCTCACCGGCCACCCGGTCGAGCTCCACCACCGAGCCCTGGTTGAGCTGCAGCAGGTTGCGGATGCTGATCTGGCTGCGACCCACCTCCATGGAGATGGTGACCGGAATGTCCAGGATGGCGTCCAGTTTGCGCTGCTGCTCGCCATCGCTCAGGCCGGGCGCGTCGAACTGCTCCAGCTCCACGGTCTCGGCCTGCTCCTCCAGTGCCGCGGCCCAGTCGTCCGCCAGCAGATCCTGGTCCTTAGGGTCCTGATCGTCGATCATCGTTCAGCTTCTCACTCTTGGTTGTCGTCGAGGCCATCGATGGTGACCTCGGGCTCCAGCGCCACCGCGCCGTGACGGTTAATCAGTTGCAGTTCGTTCTTGTAGGACTTGGGCCGGGGGATGCGCTCTTCGATGCGCACCGCCACGTTGTCACCGCTGCGCCCCAACTTGCCCCGGAAGGTGGGCAGGTCCTCCACCCGCACCAGCAGGTGCTCCGGCATCTCCACCGGGATGATGTCGCCGGCCTGCATCTCCATGATGTCCCGAAGCGAGAGCTCCTGCTCCAGCAAGGTGGTGGAGACGTCCACCGGCACATCCATGATCTCGTCCTGCAGCGCCTTGGCCCAGCGCATGTCGGTGTCCTGCTTGTCGCTCTGCACCCCGGCGTCCAGCAGCTCGCGGATGGGCTCGATCATCGAATAGGGCAAGGTGATGTGGAAATCGCCGCCCCCGCCGTCCAGCTCGATGTGGAAGGAGGAGACCACCACCACCTCGGTGGGGCTGACGATGTTGGCCATGGCGGGGTTCACCTCGGAGTCCAGGTATTCGAACTCCACGTCCATCACCGGGGCCCAGGACTCCTTGTAGTCCTCGAACACCGTCTTGAGCAGCAGCTGGATGATGCGCCGCTCGGTGGGGGTAAACTCCCGGCCCTCGATCTTGGCCTGGAAACGGCCGTCGCCGCCGAAGAAGTTGTCCACCAGGATGAACACCAGGCGGGCTTCCATGGTGATGAGGCCGGTGCCCTTGAGCGGACGGAAGCGCACCATGTTGAGGCTGGTGGGCACGAACAGGGTGTGGACGTACTCGCCGAATTTGACCATCTGCACGCCGTTGATGGAGACCTCGGCGTTGCGGCGCATCATGTTGAACAGGCTGATCCGAAGGTGACGGGCAAAGCGCTCGTTGACCAGCTCCAAAGTGGGCATGCGCCCGCGAACGATGCGGTCCTGGGAGGTGAAGTCGTAGATGGTGGCGCCGTCGTTGTCGCCCTCCAGGTGCTCCTCTTCGACCTCGTCCACCCCGTGGAGCAGGGCATCGATCTCGTCTTGACTCAGCAGATCACTCATCGGGCCCCCTATTGCATCACGAAGCCGGTGAACAGTACCCGCTCGATCTGGGTCTGGCCGGTGATGGACTGCAGGGCATTCTGCACGTTGAGCAACGCCTGGGTGCGCAGCTCCTCCTTGCCCTCCTTGCTCTTCAGCTGATCCACCTCGGCGGCGCTGAAGGTGGTGAGCAGGGTGTCCTCAATCAGGGGGATGTGCTTGCGAGCCGCGCTCTGGGCGTCGGTACCCCGCACCTGCAACTGCACCTTGATCTGGACCAGGAAGGTGCGGTCCGGGCCGGGCAGGTTGAACAGGAAGGGGCGTGGCATGGGCACGTACAATGCGTTGCCCTTCTCCAATTCCGGGGTGCTCTGCACGGCGGCGGTATTGGGATCGCCGGCTTCATCGTTGCCCCCCAACAGGGAGACCATGGCAAAGACCCCGGCCAGCAACAGCAGCACACCGCCACCGGCCACCAGAGCCCAGCGCAACCGTCCCTTGGTCGAGCCGGCACTCACATCCACTTTAAGGCTGTCATCTGCCATCTTTTCTGCCCAAATTTAAATCCGTTACTTGCCTGCGGCCGCTAGGTTATCACAGCGGTTCTCAGGCGTAGAAATCAATGCCACCGTCGCGGTTACGGTTGCTCACCAAGTGGGCGATCTGCCCCTCCTCCTCGGCATGCTCGCCGCCGTCACTGCCGTCACCGCCGGTGTGTGCTCCTTCACCGCCCCCCTGGGAGACGTTGGCGTCCGCCAGCTGGATCCCCTGCCCCTCCAGCATCTCCCGCAGCCTGGGCAGGGCCTGCTCCAGCAGGTCCCGGGCCTGGGGGTTCTGAGTCTGGATCTGCACCTGGGCCTGATCCCCCTGCATCTGAATGCGCACCTGCAAGGCCCCCAGCTCCGGCGGGTCCAGGCGCAACTCGGCGCTCATCCGCTCGCTGTTGATCATCACCGCCAGACGCTCGCGCAGCTCCGGGGCCAGACGATCCGCCGCCACCGGCTGCCGGGTCAGGGCCAACTCCGCCGCCTGGGCCACTCCGGCCCGCTGCAGGTGCGGCCGGTGCACCGTCTCCGCCCCCAGCGGACGCTGGGCCTCCGGTTCCAGCTCCAGGTGTCCATCCAGCAAGGGATCCGCCAACTCGGCCGACGTGGGCACCGGTGAAGTCAGGGGTTCGGTGGACGTTAGCTGGGTCCGCCCCAGGGGCGCGCTGGTCCCCACCAAGGCGCTGCGGCCCACCCCTTCAGGCCCACCGGCCTTGACCGGGGAGGCGCTCATGGCGGCGCTCACCGTGGGCGCTGCGGGGCTCAACACCGTTGTTGCGGCCAGAGGGCGCCCCTCAGCATCCAGTGCCCCAGGCGGCGTGTGAGTGCTCGCTTCACCAATATTCGGCAGCGTCTGTACGGTCAGGACAGAGGCCGGCTCCGCGGTGCTTTTCACCGACGGGCCCGGTTGGCGGGGCTTGTCATCGAGCTGCTGCTTGGCGTGGTTGACCGCCTGCAGCTGGGCCAACAGGGCTTCACCGGACTCGTCCGTAGCGGTCGCCTCCGGTGCACTGCTTCCCCCATTGTCCGGCTTGGGGTTCAGTGGCGTGGTCATCTCCTGATCGATAGGCAGGGCGGGCGTGGCCCTCTCCTGCGCCACCGGGGTGGCAACTTGTTGCCGCCCTGGCGTCGTCTCCTGTGGGGTCGCCTCGGCAGGCGGGGTGCCATCCTCGGGCGGGGGTGCGACGGTCACCTCGGTGGCGCCATCCGGGGCCGGCAATACCGGCTGGATCCGCGCCTCGCCTTGCGGCTCGCCGGGCAGGCGCGGCTCGGGCGCCGTCACCGGGGACTGTCCGCCCACCAGGGCCACCTCGCTCTCGCCTCGACGCCCCTTGGGCGTCAAAACCCCGGCGCCCGGGGCCTTGTCGCTGCCGGGGGCGACCGGGCTCAACTGGCGCTGTTGGGCGTCCGCCACCAGATCGGAAAACCCCTCCTGGGCCTGAGCGTTGGGCGTGAGGGTTTGGCTCGCCGACCGGAAGGCCCCGGGCTCGGCACTGGGGCCGGGCTTGAGCAGGGGGTGGCCCGCGGCGGGCGTCATGGGCAGTTGGGACATGGCAGCCTGTGTCAAAGCGTTCGCAATGGTCACAAAGCAGCAAGAATCAGGCCAAACTCCGAATTAACGGCGGCGGACAAACTGCTGCAGGGCAAACTCGTCCAGTTCTCGCTGCTGACGCTGTTCCTGACGGCTCTGCTGGGCCCGCTTGGCCTTGTCGATCAGCAGGGCGATCGCCTGCTGGCGCTGGTGGGCCTGCTGCCAGAGCCCCTGGCGCTGTTCGGCGGCGGCTTCGGCCTGGCGCAGCTTGCTGTTGTGCTGGGTGATGGCGGCGTCCAGCTTGGCGATAAAGTGGTGGTACTGCTGGTAGTGGGAAGCCTGCAGGGTGGTGCCCGCTTGCTGCTGGGCCTGTTTGACGTAGTCCCAGCGGTAGTTTTGCAGCTGAGAGAGCTGCTGCTTGAGCGCCTGCACCGCGGAGTTGGCGCTGCGCAGGTTCAAGGCCGCCTCCTCCAGGGCCTTGTCCGCCAGCTCCAG
This sequence comes from Ferrimonas balearica, assembly GCF_019802085.1. Lineage (GTDB taxonomy): Bacteria > Pseudomonadota > Gammaproteobacteria > Enterobacterales > Shewanellaceae > Ferrimonas > Ferrimonas balearica_B. The sequence goes on along the minus strand of NZ_JAHVHV010000001.1, from coordinate 258,961 downwards.
CACCCGGGCCAATTGCTTCGGGTCACTCATAACCGGTTAGCCCTTGCACTGGGCCGCGAGGCGGGCCAGTTGAGTCAGGCTCTGCTCGTAGTCCACCGGTGCTTTCATCGGCTGGCGCAGGAAGGCATTGAATGCCGGCTGCAGGGCGATCGCCCTATCCAGCTGGGGATCCGAGCCGGCGCTGTAGGCGCCGATGGCGATAAGATCCTGGTTCTGTCGGTAGGCGGACCAGAGCTGCTTGACCAGCTGAGACGCCTCCAGGTGCAGCGGCTCGGTGACCATGGGCATCACCCGGCTGATGGAGCTTTCGATGTCGATGGCCGGGTAGTGGCCCGCCTCGGCCAGGGCCCGGGAGAGCACCACGTGACCGTCGAGGATCGCCCGGGCCGCGTCGGCGATGGGGTCCTGCTGATCGTCCCCCTCGGTGAGCACCGTGTAGAAGGCGGTGATGCTGCCCTGCCCCGGGCCGCCGTTACCCGCCCGCTCCACCAGTTGCGGCAGCTTGGCGAACACCGAAGGCGGGTACCCTTTGGTGGCCGGCGGCTCGCCGATGGCCAGGGCGATCTCCCGTTGGGCCTGGGCGTAGCGGGTCAGGGAATCCATCAGTAGCAGGACGTTCTTGCCCATGTCGCGGAAATACTCGGCGATGCGGGTGGCGGTTTCGCAGGCCCGCAGACGCATCAGCGGGCTGTTGTCCGCCGGGGCGGCCACCACCACGGCCCGGGCCCGACCCTCGGGACCCAGGATCTCCTCGATAAACTCCTTCACCTCCCGGCCCCGCTCCCCCACCAGACCGACGACGATGACGTCGGCGTTGGTGCCCCGGGTCATCATCCCCAGCAGCACCGACTTGCCCACCCCGGAGCCGGCAAACAGGCCCATCCGCTGGCCCTGGCCGACGGTGAGCATGGCGTTGATGGTGCGCACCCCGACGTCGATGGGTTGCTGAATGGGCCGGCGGGCCATGGGGTTGAGCAAGGTGGCGTGGTGGGCGGCTTTTTGGCGGGTGACCAGGGGGCCCAGGCCATCCAGCGGTGCGCCGTTGCCGTCGAGCACCCGGCCCAGCAGCTCCGGCCCCACCGCCAGGCCCTGGCGTTGGCCCAGGGGCGTGACTTTGGCCCCGGGCAGCACCCCCTTAAGCTCCTCCACCGGCATCAGGTAGAGCACCTGATCGTCAAAGCCCACCACCTCGGCGGTCAGTTGGCCGCCCAGGGTTTCAATCTGGCACAGGGAGCCTACCGGGGCCCGGCAGCCCACCGCTTCCAGGGTCAGGCCCACCACTCGCAGCAGTTGGCCGGAGGCCACGGCGCCGACGCTCTGGACGTTGTTCTGCCAGCCGCGCACCCGGCTGATCAGCCGCTGGCTGCGCAGACTCATGGGTCGGGCTTATCCGCCCCGCTGGCGGGGGCGTCCGGATGGTCGCTGGCCGGGCCCGACTCGGTCTTCGCTGGGTCGGCACCGGTGGCCTCGGCCTCCCCTGGGGGCGAATCGGAGGCATTGGCATTTTGGGCGGGCGGCTCGGCGGCGGGGGCCACCTCCTGGCGGGGGTAAACCGGCTCATCCACCGCTTCGCGGGGACGCTGGGCAAAGCCCTCCAGCACTTTGCGCAGGCGGTCCTCCTCCAATACCGGCACTTCGCTGCGCTCGGTCTTGATGGTCAGGGAGCCCTGGGCCAGACCGGGTTCGGTCACCAGCGACCACTGGCGCTGAGCCAGGGCCTCGGGACCGAAGGTGTCGCGAATGAGGTTGAGATCCGGATCGCTGGCGTGCACCGCCACCTGTTGACGCTGGGAGGGCAAAGCGTTGATCCCCTGGCGCAGCGCTTCGAGCACCGCCGCCGGGGAGGTGGTCAGCTCCACCTGCACCACCGCCTGGGCCAGACGCATCGCCAGCGTAACCAGCTCACGCTCCACCTGCTCGTCCACCGCCTCCAGCGGGGTGATGAGTTCGTTGAGCAGGGCATCCCACTGGGCACTGCGGCTTAGGATCTCCGATTGACCCTGGGCCAGCCCCTGCTCCAGCCCCTGCTGGTAGCCCTCGGCGTGGCCCTGCTCGGCGCCCTTGAGGCGCCCCTCCTCCAGCCCCCTGGCTTCACCGGCGCTCTTACCCTCGGCGAACCCGTCCTGGTAGGCATCCTCGCGGATCCGCTCGATCTCCTCCAGGGTGGGCGGCGGTGGCACCGCCTCCTCGGCCTCCGGCTCCGGCTTGGGCTGCACCACCCGGTGCAGCGCCGAGTCCGGCAGCTCGGCGTCGGGCTCGGCCACGTCGGGCAGCTCCCACTCCTTGGTTTCGATGTAGCCGGTGCGAAGGACCCGGGGTCTGAGGCTTTGGGACATGGCTTAGAGGAACTCTTCGCCGCCGCCACCGCCGAGCATGATCTCGCCGGCATCGGCAAGGCGTCGGGCGATGGCCAGGATCTCTTTCTGGGCCGCTTCCACCTCGGAGAGGCGAATGGGTCCCATGGCTTCCAGGTCGTCCCGCACCAGTTCCGCCTGGCGCTTGGACATGTTGCCCAGAAGCTTCTCCCGCAGGCCGTCGTCGGCCCCCTTGAGGGCGCGGATAAGCACGTCCTGCTGCACCTCGCGCAGAATCACCTGGATGCCGCGGTCGTCCACATCGGCCAGGTTCTCGAACACGAACATCAGATCCTGGATCTGCTGACCCAGCTCCTCGTCGGTCTCGCGGATGGACTCCATCAGCATCCCCTCCACGCCGGTGTCCATGTAGTTCATGATGTTGGCCGCCGCCTTCAGGCCGCCCATCTTGGCCGCCTGGGCGCCGGACTGACCGGCAAACTGCTTCTCCATGATGTCGTTGAGCTCCTGCAGCGCCGCCGGTTGCACCTCTTCGAGGTTGGCGATGCGCAGCATCAGGTCCAGCCGCACCCGCTCGTTGAACTGGCTGAGGATCTGGGCGGCCTGGTCCGGCTCCAGATAGGAGAGCACGATGGTCTGGATCTGCGGGTGCTCGCTCTGGATGATGTTGGCCACCTGGCGGGCATCCATCCACTTGAGGGAGTCCAGCCCCTTGGCGCCGTGGCCCATGACGATCTGGTCGATGAGGTTGCCCGCCTTGTCCTCGCCCAGGGCGTGGGTCAGGGCCTTGCGGACAAAGTCCTCGCTGTTCAGACCAATGGAGGAGAACTGCTTGATCTGCTCAAGGAACAATCGGTGTACGGCGGAGACCTTCTCCTGGCTGAAGTCCCGCATCCCCGCCATCGCCATCCCCACCTTCTGCACCTGCTTGGGCTCGAGGTTTTTCAGAATTTGGGCGGCGTCGGACTCGCTCAGGGAGAGCAGCAGGATGGCGGTCTTCTCGATCCCGGTCAGTTTATTGACGTCGTAGCCTGCGGGCAGGCTGGGGGCGGTGGCTTGCTCAGGCATCTTCGGTCAACCAGCTCTTGATCACTTGGGTGGAGAGGTCCGGCTCGTTGGCGACCAGGGCGCGGATCGCCCGCAGCATGTCGTCGTCCTTGTGCAGGTCCGGCAGCAGGATGGAACCGTCTTCGGCGTAGCTGTAGTCGCTGTCGCCCTGGCTCAACATCCCCAGGGTCTCGGCGGCGTACTGGTCCTCCAGCTCCGCCAGCTCGTTGCCGATGGCCAGGCCCGGCTCCTCGGCTTTGCCCGCCTCGGGGTTAAAGAGGCGCTGCACCAGGGGCCGCACCACCAGGAAACCCAGCAGCACCAGCGCCAGGGCCCCGGTGCCCCATTTCACGGCGCGCCAGAACCAGCTCTGTTCGTAGATGGGCACCTCCAGCGGCGCCAGGGCCAGATCCTCGGCGAAGGGCACGGAGACCACCTCCAGCACATCGCCCCGGGCGGTGCTGAAACCCACGCTGCCCATCAGCAGCCGGCGCAGGTTGGCCAGCTCCGCTTCGCTGCGGGGCTCCAGGGTGCTGGTGCCATCGGCGCCCACCACCGGCTTGTAATCCACCGCCACCGACAGGGTCACCCGACGTACCGTGCCCACCTGCTGACGGGTGTGGCTGATGGTGGAGTCCAGCTCGAAGTTGCGGGTCACCTCGCTGCGGTTGCGGCCCTGGGCCAGGCGCTCGTCCTGGCCGGCGCCATCCACCTGCTGGGGGATCTCCGAGGCGATGGGGGGTTGGTTGGTCAGGGCACCGGGGATCCCGATGGGGCCGTTGCCGCTCTGGTTGTCCTCGATGAGCATCTCGCTGCGCACCGCCGGCAGGTCCGGGTTGAAGCGGCGGGAGGTCTCCTCCACCTTGGAGAAGTCCATGGTGACGTCCACCTGGGCGCTGTACTGGCCCAGGCCCAGCACCGGGATAAGGATGCTGTCGATCTTCTCGCGGTAGAGCTGCTCCTGCTGGGTGCGCAGCTCCAGCTCGCGGCGGGCCTGGGCTGAGATCCCGTCCTGGCTGCCGGAGTTGAGCAGGCGGCCGTGCTGATCGGTCACCGTCACCCGGGCGGGTTTGAGGCCGTGCACGGCGGAGGCGATGATGTCCACCACGGCATCCACCTCGGACTGGCGCAGCTCGGCGCCCCGCCCCAGGGTGACCACCACGGTGGCGGAGGGCTCCCGCTGCTGGCGGGCGAAGACGTTTTGTTGCGGCAGGGCCAGAATCACCCGGGCCCGCTGGACGCTGCGCAGCTCCTCCACCGCCCGGGCCAGGTTCTGCTCCTGGCTGTGCTTGAGGCGGGCCTGCTCCATCCGCTGGCTGACGCCAAAGCCGCTGTCCTGGCGCAGGAAATCCTGCTGTACTCGGGCGGGCCCCAGGCCGTTGCGGGTCAGGGTCAGACGGATGTCGGCGAAGCGGTCCTCAGGCACCGAGACGGTGTTACCGCTGAGCTGGTAGGGGATCTTCTGCTGGTCGAGGAAGTCGAGGGTTTCCACCAGCTCCTGGGTTTCCATCTTGCCCAGGGGGCGGTAGGCGGGCTCCTGGGCCCAGATGATGAGAAACACGGCGATGGCCAGACAGATGGCCAGCGCCAGCACCAGGCTGACCTGGCGCAGGACGTCGATGTTGCCCAGGCTGGCCAGGGGGCTGACCTTGTTCTCTTCAATCTCTTTGCCGGCCCCGCTCTCCAGGGTGCCGGTCACCGGCGCCGGCACCGCCGGTGCGCCGTCATTGACCATCAATTCGGTTGACGTATTCGCCTCTGCCACCGCTTCACCTCACGCCGGTTAGACCGGCATATTCATGATTTCCTTGTACGCTTCCACCAACTTGTTGCGTACCTGCACGGTCGCTTCAAAGGCTACCCCCGCCTTCTCCTTGGCGATCATGGCGTCGGAGAGGGAGACCTGGGGATCCCCCAGTTCGAGGCGGGTGGCCAGATCACTGGCGTTCATCTGCAAGCCATTGACGTGGTTGACGGCATCGGCCAGGAAGGTGGAAAAGTCCTGTTGCGGCGGGGCGACGGCCAGTTCGGTGGCACTGCCGGCCTCCTTGGCCAGGCTCTGCATCTCGACGAGCAACTGGTTGTGTCCGATTTCCATTCCTGATTCCTATCCCTTGTCAGAGTCTTGACGCCTTGGCTTGCCGGGGCATTGTAATGCAAGGCGCCTGCCAGTTCAGCACATTTACCAGTGGATCCGTGTGTTACGGGATCTCTATCCCAGCCTCTCGCATCTTGGCCAACTTGTACCTCAGGGTGCGGGGGCTGAGCCCCAGGCGCTCCGCCACCGCTTTACGGCTGCCCTGACAGCTGGCCAGGGCATCGAGGATGATCTGAAACTCCTGGTGCTTGAGCTCGCTGCCCAGGTCTTCGGCGGCCGGCTCCGGGGCCTTGGGGGTAACCGGGGCCGTGGAGACCACCGGATGGCCCACCTGGCCGTCGATAAAGAGATCCGCCGCGGTCAGGGTGTCGCCGGCGCAGAGGATCAGCGCCCGCTGGATGACGTTGTCCAGCTCCCGGACGTTGCCTGGCCAGGGGTGGCTTAGCAGCTTGGCCTGGGCCTCACCGCTCAGGCGGGGCGTGGCCCGGCCGCTGCGGGCGCCGTGGCGGGCCAGCAGATGATTGGCCAGGGGCAGGATGTCGCCGGGGCGCTCCGCCAGGGGCAGCCAGGTCAGGGGGAAGACGTTAAGCCGGTAGTAGAGGTCCTCGCGGAAGCGGCCATCGGCCACCGCCTGCTTGAGGTCCCGGTTGGAGGTGGCCAGCACCCGCACATCCAGGCTCAGGGTCTTGCGACTGCCCAGGCGCTCCACCTCCCGCTCCTGCAGCACCCGCAGCAGCTTGGCCTGGAGGCTCAGGTCCATCTCGGTGATCTCATCGAGCAGTATGGTGCCCCCCTGGGCCTGCTCGAACTTGCCGGGGCAGGCCTGAACGGCGCCGGTAAAAGCCCCCTTCTCGTAGCCGAACAGGGTGGCTTCGAGCATGTTCTCCGGGATGGCGGCGCAGTTGAGCGCCACGAAGGGCTGTTTCTTGCGCGGAGAGCGGTCGTGGATGTAGCGGGCCAGCACCTCCTTGCCGGAGCCGCTGGGGCCCAGCACCATCACCGAGGCGTCGGACTGGGCCACCCGGTCGGCCAGGGCCAGCATCTGCTGGCTCTGGGGATCCCCCACCACCGGCGTGCCCGCCGCCTCGGGTTCGCTCACCAGGTAGCGGCTGACCTGGTCCAGCAACACCTGGGGAGCGAAGGGCTTGGCCAGGTAGTCGTTGGCGCCGAAGCGCATCGCTTCCACTGCGGCGTCGATGCTGCCGTAGGCGGTCATCAGCAGGATGGGCAGCTGGCTGTTGCCGGCACGCACCCGCTTGAGCAGGGTCATGCCGTCCATGCCCGCCATCTGCACGTCGGAGATCATCAGCGCCACCGGGTGCTGCTTGAGCACCAGCAGGGCCTCGTCGCCATTGCCGGCCTCCAGGCAGCGGTAACCGCCCAGCATCAGGGTGTCCACCAGGGCTTCACGCAAGCCCAGGTCATCTTCCACCACCAGGATCAGCGGCTTAGTCATCAGAAGGGTCCTTATCCATTGCCAGGGGCAACACCAGGGTAAAGCAGCTGCCCTGCCCGGGCACCGACTGCAGCTCCAGCCGGCCACCGTGGGCCCGGCTGACTGAGTGCACCACCGCCAGCCCCAGCCCGGTGCCGTTGCTCTTGGTGGTGAAGAAGGGGGTGAGCACCTGGGCCTGCTCCTGGGGGCTCATCCCCTTGCCGTTGTCCATCAGACGGCAGGCCACGAAGGCCCCCTGGATCTCCGCCTCCAGGCGCAGGGCATCGGCACCGGCCTCCAGGGCGTTGTTGACCAGGTTTTGCAGGGCGCTGACCAGGGCATCGGGGTTGGCTCGCACCAGGATCTTTGCCGGCACCTGGACACTCAGGCTGGCCTGGCGCCGCTCCAGGGCCGCTTCGCAGCTGCTGGACAGCCGCTCGGCCAGCTGCGCCAGGGGCAGCTGCTCCAGTTGCTGGGTGTGGCCCCCGCGGGCGAACAGCAGCAGATCATTGACCCGCTGCTCCAGCTCCCCCAGGCGCGCCATCAGCTTGTCCTGGAAGCGCACCCGGCCCGCCTCGTCCAGGTTGCGATTGCCCAGGTTGGCGGCGTAGAGCAGCGCGGCGGAGAGCGGGGTGCGGATCTGGTGGGCCAGGGAGGCGGCCATCTTGCCCAGGGCCGACAGCCGCTGCAGATGGGAGAGGTTGTGCTGCAACTGACGGGTTTCCGTCAGATCGGTGAGCATCACCAGCTGCCCCGGCTCCGGATCCAGGGCCCGGGTGGCCAGGCGCACCCGGCGGCCGTCCTTGAGGGAGATCTCGTGGCCGTCGTCGGCCTGGGGGGCGAAAGCCCGGCCGATCACCGCACGCCAGGGCTCCCCCAGCAGGGGCTCGCCCAGCAGGGCATGGGCCTGGGGGTTGGCTTCGCGGACGCTGCCGGCCTCGTCCAGAACCAGGACGCCGGCAGGCAGCAGTTGCATCAGGTGGTGCAGGCGGCTGGCAGCCACCTCGGAGGGGGAGTCAGTCAGGGGCTCGGCTACGGCACAGGGCATCCATTCTTCCCGTCAAAAAGTCGATACGAAGTCACTCATTCTGCAGGGATATGCAGATACCGTACCAGACGGGCGAGTTGCGGGGGCTTAGCCCTCTTTGGACATGCCGTATTTGCGCATCTTCTCCACCAGGGTGGTGCGACGCATGCCCAGCAGTTCGGCGGCCCGGGCCACCACGCCACTGCCCTGATCCAGGGCCTGACGGATCATGTCCACCTCCAGCTCGGACAGCATGTCCTTGAGGTTGACGCCGTCTTCGGGCAGTTCGTTGCTGAAGCGCTGCTCGGGGATCTCCACCGGCTCTTCGCCGCTGAACAACGCCGCCAGGGCATCGCGCTCCTGCATCTCTTCCGGGTATTCGGGGGTGAACTCCGGCACCTCTACATGGCGGTATTTCACCGGCAGATCGTTGACGTCCACCAGGCCACCGGGGAAGAGGATCACCATCCGCTCCACCAGGTTGGACAGCTCACGGACGTTGCCGGACCAGGGGTGCTCCACCAGAGAGTCGATGGCCCGCTTGGTGAAGCGTACCGTGCCCTTGCCCTCCCCTTCGATGCGGCTGACCAGCTCGTTGAGCAGCAGCGGCACGTCGGCGGAACGCTCCCGCAGGGCGGGCATCTCGATGGGGAAGACGTTGAGGCGGTAGTAGAGATCTTCACGGAACTCGCCGTTGCCGATCATCTTCTCCAGATCCCGGTGGGTGGCGGCGACGATGCGGACATTGGACTGGATCGCCTTGCTGCCACCGACGCGTTCGAAGCACTTCTCCTGCAGCACCCGCAGAATTTTGACCTGCATGTGGGGCGGCATGTCGCCGATCTCATCCAGGAACAGGGTGCCCCCCTCGGCCAGCTCGAAGCGGCCCTTGCGGGTGGCCACGGCCCCGGTAAAGGCGCCCTTCTCGTGGCCAAACAGCTCGCTTTCCAGCAGATCCGGCGGGATGGCGCCGCAGTTGACCGGGATAAAGGGGCCGTCGCGGTGCTTGGAGAGGTAGTGAATGTTGCGGGCCACCACCTCCTTGCCGGTGCCGGACTCGCCGGTGACCAGCACAGAGGCGTCGGTTTCCGCCACCTGGGCCAGCAGGTGCCGCACCCGGGAGATCGCCTCGCTGCGCCCCACCAGGGAGCGGAACAGCTTGGTCTGATTGGGGCTGGTGGGAGAGACCTCGTAACGCACCCGCTGGTACACCTGGCAGTAGTGCAGCAGCTCGGTTACTTGACCGTAGACAAAGGGTTCATCCAGCGCGCCCACCAGGTTGGGGGCCTCCACGCCGTTCTGCCCCATGGTAAGGAAGGGCTGACGGCTGTGCTTCTTCAGCAGGGGTTCGAGTTGTGAACCGGCGCCCGAGGAGCCACCGAGGATCACCGAACGGTAACGCTCCTGATCCAGCTGGCTGTCCAGGGCGGAGAGGGAGGACAGCTCCACCTGCTCACCGAGAAACTCCAGCAGGTAGCTGAGTTTCTCGCGACGAGCATCGTCGTTGTCTACGAGCAAAATGCGCTGATCAATCTGCATGGTTACGCTTACCGGGGGTGCAATCCCTTAGCCCTGGTCGGTTCTCTTCAAAGTGGAACGTGGATAAACGGGCGGGTGTTCCCGCCTTCGAGTGCGAATAGCTTTTGCCACATTTTAACGACCGGAACCATCCGCGCAAGCTACTCAAGTTCCAGCGATTACTTTTCAACCTGATGTTAAATCTCGCGGTCGCATGGGGAAAACGACGGAAATTCGACGCTTCTGAAGTCTGCCAGTCAGATGAGCGGCGGCGCCGCTCATCTAACCAGCTGTTTCCTAAAACCTTTATGCCGGCTGCTTCAGATGATGCTGCTCCGCCGGGATGGCATCCCAACCGGATTTCAGCGTCTTAAGCAGATCCACCACCTCCAGCAGCGCGGCGGTGTCATTATCCCGGCTGGCGTCCCCCAGTCGACGCACCATGTAGTCGTACATGGCGGACAGGTTCTGGGCGATCTCCCCGCCCTGGTCGAAATCCAGGGCCGCCTGCAGGTGGGCGATGATCTCCATGGTGCGGCTGATCAGCTCGCCCTTCTTGGCCACCTCGCCCTGCTCGATGGCCAGGTTGGCCTGCAGCAGCTTCTCAATGCTGCCCGCCAGCAACATCTGCACCACCCGGTGAGGGCTGGCCTCGGCGGCCTGGCTGGAGATGTTGACCTTGTTGTACGCCTTGAGTGAACCTCGCATTAGCCTCTTCCTGATTCAATTTGCTGGTAGGTCTGGACCTGTTTTCGGCCCTTTCGGTAGCCGCCCAGGCGCACGCGCTGGGCCGCCAGTTGTTCGTTGGCCCGGGCCGACAGGGCCAGGGTCAGTTTGAGCTGAAACTGCAGCCACTGGGGATCTTGCCCCCGCTCGGTGGCCAGGGCCTCGGCCAGGGTGGCCTTGCGCTCGGCCACCTGGGTTTGCAGCTGCTCAAGCAGGCGATCGCGATCGTCGTCGTCCGCGCTGTCCAGGGCCTTGAGGCACTGATCGATGTCGCCGCTGAGCTGTTCGAGCCGCTGTTCAATGTCTTTCATCGGTTATTGGGTACCAGGCCCGGCAGGCTGTTGAGACGCTCGCTCAGCATCGCCCCCTGGGCATTGAGTTGATAGACCACCGAATCCATGGCGTTGAACTGCTTGTACAACCGCGCCTCGTAGGACGCCATCTGCAGGTTGAGCTGCTCGCGGTCGGACTCGATGCGCTTAAGCTGGCTTTGCAGGGTGTCGTCCCGGCTCGACAGCAGGCCCCCGGTCTGGGTGTAGATGTCGACGGCGTTATCCAGGGCGAAGGCCAGGCCCTCGTCCTCCTTGGCGAACAGCTGAGCCAGGCCCGCCATGTCGTTTTCCACCGCCTCCTTGAGGCGATCGTCGTCCACCTGAAGGGCACCGTAGCGGTCGAAGCTGACGCCAAACTGGGCCAGGGAGGCGGTCTCGCCATTGCCGATGTCGTAGCTGGCGGTCATCACGTTGCGCAGCTGACTGGAGATGGAGCGGGGCAGGCTGTCTCCCTGCAGCGGGCCGGCGGTTTCCGTCTCGGCGTCGTATTTGGAGAGGTTGGTCACCACCTCCTGCAGGGCGTTGTAGGCCTCGACAAACCCCTTCACCGCCGCGGTGGCGGCCCCGGTGTCCTGCTCGATGGTCACCTTGGTGGTCTTGCCCACGTCGGCGTCCTTGAGGCTGAGGGTCACCCCCTGGATGGCACTGCTCACCTCGTTGGACTGGGAGGTGACGTCCATGCCATCGATGGTGAGGGTGGCGTTGGCCGCGGCCACCAGCTCCTCCATGTTGCCGAAGGTGTCGCTCAGGCCGGTGCCATTGGTGTCGGTGGCGGTGACGGTGATCTGGTTGTTGGTGCCGGTCTTGTCGGCGGTCATCACCAGGCGGGGACCGTTGTCGCCGGTAATGATGGTGGCGGTGACCCCGGGGTTGTCCTCGGCGCTGTTGATCTTGGCGGCGATGTCCGCCAGGGTGTCGTCCGCCTCCACGTCCAGGGTGAAGTCGACCGGATCGCCGTTTTCGTCAATGCCCGCGGCGATGGTCAGCTGCCCCTCCCCCACCGGGGTGTTGGCGTCGGCCACCGCCGCCGAGCCCACCTTGTGGCTCTCCGCCAGGGTTTTGACCACCACGTTGTAGCTGCCGGCGGTGGCGGTGCTGTCCGCCTCCGCGGTGAGGTAATCGCTGATGTTGGTGCTGGCCTTGCGCTTGTCGAAGCTGTCCAGCTTCTGCAGGTTCTCCAGCTTGTCCTGGAAGTCGCTCATGGCGGACTTCAGGGCCCCGATGGCGGAGATCTCGGTCTGTACCTTGGCCTCGCGCTGATCCAGGGTGACCTGGCGGGGCACAAAGCTGGCGTCCACCAGGGCGGTGACGATGCCATTGATGTCCAGTCCGGAGCCAATGCCGGCGGCGGTTAAGCCCATATTTCCATCCTCAGGCGGTTACGCCTCGGTTTTCACCAACAATCCGGTCAGATCCGACAGGCGGGCGGCAAGTTCCAGCACCTCTTCGGCAGGAATTTGCCGGATCACCTGGTCGTTCTTGATGTCTTTGACCACCACCACGTCCCGGCCGGTGGCCTCGTCCACGTGGAAGGAGAGCCCCCGTTGGGCGCCCCCCAGGAAGTGCTCCAGCTCCTCGGCAATGCGGGCCAGCTGGTCGCGTTCCAGCGCCGCATCACCTTCGCCGCGGGTGGCCGCGCTTTGGCTGACGCTGCCCGGGGTGGCCGGGGCCACCGCCTTGGTGCCCCCGGTCGGGGCCTGGGGCGTGGAGGTGGCGGTGCCTGCAGCCCCAGGGCTTTTTGCAGGATTCGTACCAGAAAGCAGTGACGTGTCGATAACCGTCATGGCGTGGACTCCTTGTATGAGGGCGGACTTCCTGTACCGGCCGAACGGATCCCGCCGAAGCCCCCCTGGGCCGACGGGATAAAAAAACGGTAGGGGATTCCCCTACCGTTGTTATCGACCGAAAGACCAGAGACTTTACAGCAGAGACAGGGCCAGCTGCGGGATCTGGTTGGCCTGGGCCAGCATGGCGGAGCCGGACTGCTGCAGCACCTGCTGCTTGGTGAGCTCAGCGGTCTCCTTGGCGAAGTCCACGTCCTGAATTCGGCTGCGCGCGTCGGCCACGTTCACCTGGATGTTGCCCAGGTTGTTGATGGTGTGGCTCAGACGGTTCTGGGCCGCACCCAGGTCCGCCCGGTTGGCGTCGATGCCGGCGATGGCGGCGTCAATCACATCCACCGCGGCCTGAGCACCGGCGGCGGTGGTCACGTCGATGGTGGAGACGCTGTTCAGGCTGGAGGCGGAGGCGCCCAGGAACTCGGCCACATCAGTGGTGCCGTCGCCCACTACGGTGAAGCTGCTGCTGGACTTCAGGCTCAGTTCGGCGTTGATGAACTGATCGTTGGTGTCGTCGGCAACCCAACCGTTCAGCTCAACGGTGTTGCCGGCGCCGCCGCCCTGGATGTCCACACCGTTGACGTTCTTGGCGGTCAGGGTGATCTCGCCATTGTCGGCATTGTAGGTGGCGTCGTGGCCGGCGGAGCCGATGTCGGCAGCCAGTTTGGCCATGTCGCCGCCGTACTTGGCCAGATCGAAGGTGTCGTTGCCGATGGTCAGGGTGCCGGTATCGGTGGCGCTCAGGGCCCCGATGGTGGTGGTCACCGAAGTCTCGGCGGTCACACCGGTGTTGGCACCGTTGATCTTGCTCATGATGTCGGTAACGGTGTCGGTGGCGGTGATGCCAACCGTGCCGCTGCCCAGGGGACCGCTGATGGTGATGTCACCGGCGGTGGCACCGGTGGCGTAGGCGGCGTCGTTCGCGGTGTTCACCCCGAAGACGGAACCGGCACCGGTGATGGTGTTGTTACCGATGGCGTTGGCGGACACGTCACCCAGGCTGATGGAGATGGTCTCGTTGGCGTTGGCGCCCACCTGGAAGGACTGGGTGCCGTAGGAGCCGTCCAGCAGCTTCTGGCTGCCGAAGGAGGTGGTGTCGGCGATCCGGGTCAGCTCATCCTGCAGCGCGGTGATCTCTTTTTGGATCGCAGCGCGGTCTTCGGTGGAGTTGGAGGCGTTGGCGGATTGCAGGGACAGGTCACGCATCCGCTGCAGGATGTTGGTGGACTCCTGCATGGCGCCTTCGGCGGTCTGGGCGATGGAGATGCCGTCGTTGGCGTTGCGCATCGCCACGTCCAGGCCGCGAACCTGGGAGGTCAGGCGGTTGGAGATCTGCAGACCGGCCGCGTCATCCTTGGCGGAGTTGATGCGCAAACCGGAGGAGAGGCGCTCCATGGAGGTTTGCAACGAAGAGTTGGACGAGTTCAGGTTGCGCTGGGCCGTCATCGAAGTGACGTTGGTGTTTACTGTTACAGCCATGGGCTTGCTTCCTCAGTACAGATACAACGATGTAAGTCACTGACTTACCAGTGCCTTGTGGCACCGCTTTCCCTTACACCCGCTGTTTCGGCGCCCAAATATTGGCCTTGAGAAAAAAAGCCTTAAATTTCCAATGTTTTACCCATCATTTACACGACACAAACGCCACCCCAACCCAAACCCCAAAGAACTCACCTCATTATCTTTTTGTTAACCAAGAAAAACGGGAGACCTGAGGTCTCCCGTTGGGGCCCGACTCGGGGTCGGGACTCGTCCAGATAACGCGGCCAGCTGTAAGGGAAAGCGGCGAGATCCGTCTGAGATGTTGGGCCGGTACCGGGCCGGCCCGAGTCCAGATTACAGCAGGGACAGAGCCAGCTGCGGGATCTGGTTGGCCTGGGCCAACATGGCGGAGCCGGACTGCTGCAGCACCTGCTGCTTGGTCATCTCGGCGGTCTCCTTGGCGAAGTCCACGTCCTGAATCCGGCTGCGGGCGTCGGCCACGTTGGTCTGGATGTTGCCCAGGTTGTTGATGGTGTGGCTCAGACGGTTCTGAACCGCACCCAGGTCGGCACGCTGGGAATCGATGCCGGCGATGGCGGCGTCAATCACGGCGATGGCGTCCTGGGCACCGGAGGCGCTGGAGATGTCGACGGAAGCCACGTCATCCAGGGTGGAAGCGGCGCCACTGGTGATCTCGCCCTGCAGGGTCCCACCCAGGGTGAAGGACTCACCGGAGGTCAGAGTGATGCTGGCGTTCACCTCGGAGTCGGCACCACCGGCGACGGTTGCACCGGCGAAGTCAACGGAACCGGCGGTACCGCCGCTCACGCCCACACCGTCCACGTCGGAGGCGTTCAGGGTGATGGTATCAGTGGCGCTGTCGTAGGTGGCGTCGTAGCCAGCCTTGGCCAGGTCTTCCGCCAGGTACTTGGTGGAGCCGGCGTAGTCGGCCAGGCTGAAGGTGTCGCTGCCCACGGTCAGGGTGGCGTCGGAATCGGCGGTCAGGTTGGCGATGGTGGTGCTGACGGAAGCTTCAGCGGTCACACCGGTACCGGCGGCGTTGATGGCGTCGGCCACGGTGGTGGCGGTGTCACCGGCGGTCAGGCTGATGTCGGCCTTGCTGTTGGAGCCGTTGACGATCAGGTTGCCGTTGGCGGAGACGCCGGCAAAGCCACCGGTGGCGGTGGTGGTGCCGAACACGGTACCGGCACCGGAGATGGTGTTGGCGCCGATGGCGTTGGCGGAGACGTCACCCAGGCTGATGCCGATGGTTTCGTTGGCGTTGGAACCCACCTGGAAGCTCTGGCTGCCGTAGCTGCCGTCCAGCAGGCTCTGGCCACCGAAGGAGGTGGTTTCGGCGATACGGGTCAGCTCGGTCTGCAGAGCGGTGATCTCTTTCTGCATGGCCGCGCGGTCGTCGGCGGAGTTGGAGCCGTTGGCGGACTGCAGGGACAGGTCACGCATCCGTTGCAGGATGTTGGTGGACTCCTGCATGGCGCCTTCGGCGGTCTGGGCGATGGAGATGCCGTCGTTGGCGTTGCGCATCGCTACGTCCAGGCCGCGAACCTGGGAGGTCAGTCGGTTGGAGATCTGCAGGCCAGCGGCATCGTCCTTAGCGGAGTTGATGCGCAGACCGGAAGACAGACGCTCCATGGACTGCTGCAGGTTGCTGTTGGAGGTGTTCAAGTTGCGTTGAGCCGTCATGGAAGTGACGTTGGTATTTACGGTAACAGCCATGGCTGATGTCCTCTTTATCAATCGGCCTTCCCTGACAGGTGGTGGCCATTTCAAACACTCAACCTGTTTATCGCCACCTCCAAACGAAGCTTTAACGTTTTTTTGATCTTTTTTTCCTACTAGTGATCTTTGGGCTCGCGAACCAACATCACCACAGCAAATGAAACCTTTTCAATTATTTGGAAACAAAAAAGGCCGGCGCAATGCGCCGGCCTTATGAGCGGGGTTAATGACAGCTTAGAGGCGGATGCCGCCGTCCACCTCCACCACCCGACCACTGAAGTAGTCGTTAGCCAGGATGAACTCCACCGCCTGGGCCACCTCGTCCGGTTGACCCAGTCGACCGACGGGCACCATCTTCTCCAGGCGCTCCAGCGCCTCGGGCTTCATGGCGGCGGTCATGTCGGTAGCGATCACCCCCGGGGCCACGGCGCCGGTGCGGATCCCGTGGCGGGCCAGCTCCTTGGCCCAGGAGACGGTCATGGCCACCACCCCCGCTTTGGAGGCGGCGTAATTGGTCTGGCCCATGTTGCCGGCGCGGGCAAGCGAAGAGATGTTGATGATCACCCCGGGACTGGCGGACTCGATCATCAGCGCCGCCGCTTCCCGGCCGCACAGGAAGGTACCGGTAAGGTTAACGTCGATCACCGACTGGAACTGGGCCAGGGACATTTTGTCGCTGATCTTGCCCTCTTTGGCTTTGACCAGCATGCCGTCACGCAGCAAGCCGGCGTTGTTCACCAGCACGTTCAGGGCACCAAAGTCCCGGCGGATGGCGTCGAAGGCGCCCTCCACCTGGGCCTCCTGGGTGATGTCCAGGGCGTAGCAGCGAGCCTCGATGCCGTCGGCAGCCAGGGTGGCCACCGCGGTTTCCAGCTGTTCGCCGTTGATGTCCAGCAGCGCCAGACGGGCGCCCTGCCGCCCCAGTCGTTGGGCCATCGCCAGGCCGAGGCCACGGGCCCCGCCGGTGATGGCGACGATCTTGTTGTTCAAATCCATATTGTCGTCCTCGCCTGTCCTCAGGCGTCCTTGTCAAACTGTTCGAAGATGCTGGAGAAGTCGCGCTTGCCGTTGCCGGCGGCGGCGTGCATCCGGTAGAGGCTGGTGGCCAGGGCCCCCATGGGGGTGGCACTGCGGCTCTGGCTGGCGGTTTCCATCGCCAGGCCCAGATCCTTGGCCATCAGGTCCACCATAAAGCCGCCCTGGTAGCCGTTGCTGGCCGGCGCGGCCTCCATCACCCCGGGACAGGGGTTGTACTTCTCCAGCGTCCAGTTGCCACCGGAGCTGACCTTCATGATCTCCGACAGCACCTTGGGATCCAGGCCGTGATGACGGCCCAGCTGCAGCGCTTCGCTGGTGCCCACCATCAGTACCGACAGCAGCATGTTGTTGCAGATCTTGGCCACCTGGCCGGCGCCATGGCCCCCGGCGTGGAAGATGTTGGCGCCCATCTGGGCCAGCACCGGCTCGGCGGCGGCGAAGCCGGCGTCGGAGCCGCCACAGATAAAGGTCAGGGTGCCCGCCGCGGCCCCGGCGGTGCCGCCGGAGACCGGTGCGTCGACAAACTCCAGTCCCTTGGCGGAGGCCGCCTCGGCCACCACGGTGGCGCTGGCCGCGTCGATGGTGGAGCAGTCGATCAGCAGGGTGTCCGCCGCCACGGTGGCGATGATCCCCTCATCCCCCAGGTAGAGGCTGCGCACGTGCTGGCCCGCCGGCAGCATGGTGATCACCACGTCGGCTCCGGCCACGGCACCACAGACGCTGTGGCAGGCAAAGGCGCCAGCTTCGGCCAGCTCGTGGACCGCCTGCTCGTTGAGGTCGTACACCCGCACGGTGCGGCCGGCCTTGACCAGGTTGCGGGCCATGGGGCCCCCCATGTTGCCTAGGCCAATGAATGCGATAGTGCTCATGATTGGGTCTCCGTGAGGTCAGCCAGGGGGTGCTCCTCCCAGGGGCTGGTGAACATCTGGGCCATCAGTCGCTCCGGCACCGACGCGATGTCGGCGCAGCGCCACTGAGGTTGCCCATCCTTGTCAATCAACAGGGCGCGCACCCCCTCCACGAAGTCCCCCAGCTCGGCGCAGCGCACCGACCAGATGAGCTCCTGCTGGAACACCTGCTCCAGGGAGAGTTCGGCACACTGGGTCAGCTGGTGCCAGACCAGGTGCGCGGTGATGGGGCTGCCAGCCAAAAAGCTCTTGCGGGCCCGCACCAGCCACTTCTCCTCGCTGTTCAGCGCGGCGATCCGCTCGGCGATGAGCGCTAAACTGCTGCCGGCCATCAGCTCGTCGATCTGCCCCTGGGCCTCGTGCAGGGTGCTGTGGGGCATGGCCGGCAGGTCCTGCTCCTCGATGCCCCGCAAATACCCGCTGAGCAGATCGTGGTTGGCCCGGGGATCCTCGTGCCAGCTTAAGGTGGTCAGGGCGGTCAGCAGGCTGTCGCGCCGCTCGCTGGCCACAAGGTGATCCGCCAGGCCCACGTAGCGCACGTCGGCGCCGTTCATGCTGTAGCCGGTCAGCCCCAGGAAGCGGCCGCAGTGGCCGGGCATGCGGTTCAAGAACCAGGTGCCGCCCACGTCCGGGTAGAGACCGATGGTGATCTCCGGCATCGCCACCCGGGAGGTTTCGGTCACCAGACGGTGGCTGGCACCGGCCATCAGGCCCAGGCCGCCGCCCATGACGATGCCGCTGCCCCACAGGACGATGGGCTTGCCGAAGCGATGGATCAGATGATCCAGCCGGTACTCCCGGGTGAAGAAGGCCTCCACCTCGGGGGTGCGCTCACCGGGGCGCTCGGAGGCGGCCTGGTGCATGGCGCGGATGTCGCCACCGGCACAAAACGCCTTCTCCCCGGCCCCCTGCAGCCAGACGCAGGCGATCTGCTCGTCCGCCTGCCACTGAAGCAGCTGGGCGTGGAGCTGGTCCACCATCTCCAGCGACAGCGCGTTCAGGGACTTTTCGCTGTTGAGGGTGGCCACCCCAATCTGGCGGCCGTTGTCGGTCGGGCGCGTGGTAAAGAGTACGGGGGCCGTCATCATCGGTTCTTCCATTGGGCGGGGCGCTTGTCCAGAAACGCCTGCACCCCTTCGGTTTGATCTTCGCTGTCGAACAGGTCGACAAACAGCTCCCGCTCCAGACCCAGGGCCTGGCTGCGGGGCATGGTGCGGCCGGATTGGATCAGGGTCTTGCAGGCGCTGACCGCCACCGGGCTCTGTTTGCCCACCTTCTCGGCCAGAGCCAGGGCGTGGTCCACCACGCTGCCGGGCTCCACCACCTCTTCCACCAGGCCGATGCGCAGCGCCTGCTCGGCGCCGATGCGCTCGCCGCAGAGGATCATCCGCTTGGCCCAGCCCTCCCCCACCAGCGCGGTGATGTTCTGGGTGCCGCCGGCGCAGGGCAGCAGCCCCACGGTGGCTTCCGGCAGGGCCATTTGCGCCTGGGATTCCGCCAGGCGGATGTCACAGGCCAGCGCCACCTCCAGGCCGCCGCCCATGGCGTAGCCGTTGATGGCGGCGATGGAGACACCGCGGAAGCCGGAGAGAGCCTCGAAGGCCTGGCCGAAACGGCGGGCCATGGTCACCGCCACCGCCTTGTCGCCGTCGGCAAAGAGTTTGAGATCGGCGCCGGCGGAGAAGAACTTCTCCCCCTCACCGGTGATCACCAGCGCGTAGATGTCGCGGTTGGCGTTAAGCTCCGCCACCAGGCTGTGCAGTTCGCCCAGGCTCTGCTCGGTCCAGGTGTTGGCGGGGGGGTTGCTGATGGTCACCAGCGCGGTGTGGCCCCGCGTCTCCAGTTTCAAAAAATCCATCTCGGTGAATTCCTGTTGATGTGGCCCGGGCGCCTCGGCGCCCGGGCGGGGGCTCAGAGGATGGCGCCGGCGTGCTCGTCCAGCAGGCGGCGGGCCACGATCAAACGCATGATCTCGTTGGTGCCCTCCAGGATCTGGTGCACCCGCACGTCACGCACGTGACGCTCCAGCGGGTACTCCCGGATGTAACCGTAGCCGCCGTGGATCTGCAGCGCCTCGTTGCAGACGGTGAAGCCCACGTCGGTGGCAAAGCGCTTGGCCATGGCACAGTAGGCGGTTTTCTCCGGGTCATTGCTGTCCAGCTTGAACGCCGCCAGGCGCACCATCTGCCGGGCTGCTACCAGCTCGGTGGCCATGTCCGCCAGCTTGAACTGCAGCGCCTGGAAGGCCGCCAGCGGTTTGCCGAACTGCTTGCGCTCGGTCATGTACTGCTGGGCCCGCTCCAGGGCGGCTTGCGCCGTGCCCAAGGAGCAGGCGGCGATGTTGATGCGGCCGCCGTCCAGCCCCTTCATGGCGAAGGTAAAGCCCTGGCCCTCGTCGCCCAGCAGGTTGGCCACCGGCACGCGCACGTTCTCGAAGGTCACCAGGCGGGTGGGCTGGGCGTTCCAGCCCATCTTGTCCTCGGCCTTGCCGTAGCTGATCCCCTCGGCATCGGCGGGCACGGCGATGGCGGAGATCCCCTTGGGCCCCTCCTCGCCGGTGCGGCACATCACCACCAGAAGCTCGGTGGCGCCGGCGCCGGAGATGAACATCTTGCTGCCGTTGATGACGTACTCGTCCCCCTCTCGCACCGCCTTGGTGCGCAGGCTGGCGGCGTCGGAGCCGGCACCGGGCTCGGTCAGGCAGTAGGAGGCCAGTTTCTCGCCGGTCACCAGCTCGGGGCACCAGGCTTCCTTGAGGGACTCGGTGCCCCAGCTGGCCACCATCCAGGTGGCCATATTGTGGATGGTGATCATCGCGGTGGTGGCGGTGCAGCCCTTGGCCAGCTCCTCGAAAATCAGCGCGCTGTCCAGGCGGGGCAGCCCCAGGCCACCGGCCTCTTCCGGGGTGTAGAGGCTGCAGAAGCCCAGCTCACCGGCCCGCTGGATCACCTCCTTGGGGAAGTGGTGGGTCTCGTCCCACTCGGCGGCATGGGGGGCCAGCTCCGCCTCGGCGAACTGGCGCGCGGCGTCGATGAAGGCCTGCTGGTCTTCGGTCAGGTTGAAGTTCATGCCGCTCTCCTTACTTCAGGGCGATGGTCAGGTTCTGACCCTCGACAATGCCGGACTCCGGCCAGCGGGCGGTGACCGTCTTGGTCTCGGTGTAGAAACGCACCGCCTGCTTGCCGTAGGCGTGCAGGTCGCCGTAGAAGGAGTTCTTCCAGCCGGTAAAGGAGAAGAACGGCAGCGGCACCGGGATGGGGATGTTGATCCCCACCTGGCCCACTTCGATTTCGTGCTGGTACTTGCGGGCGGCGGCGCCGGAGTTGGTGAAGATGGAGGTGCCGTTGCCGAAGGGGTTGGCGTTGACCAGGGCGATGGCGTCGGCCAGGGTCTCCACCTCGGTGCAGGAGAGCACCGGGCCGAAGATCTCCTCTTTATAGATGCGCATCTCGGGGGTCACACCGGAGAACACGGTGGGGCCCACCCAGTTGCCCTCTTCGAAGCCGGGTACGGTGAAGTCGGAGCCGTCCACCAGGCAGTTGGCGCCCTCGGCTTTGCCGGATTCGATCAGCTCCAGCACCCGGGCCTTGGCGGCGGGGTTGATGAGCGGGCCGTAACCGGCGTCCGGGTCGTCCCACAGGCCGGGACGCACCTCGGCGATGGCCTGGGCCACCTCGGGGATCCACTCCTTGGTGTTGCCGACAAACACCGCCACGGAGATCGCCATGCAGCGCTGACCGGCGGCGCCCACGGAGGCCCCCACCAGCTGGTTGATCACCGTCTGCTTGTCCGCATCGGGCATGATAACCATGTGGTTCTTGGCGCCGGCGAAGGCTTGCACCCGCTTCATGTTGTCGGTGCCGGTCTTGTAGATGTATTGGCCCACGGGCACGGAGCCGACGAAGGAGATCGCCTTGATGTCGCTGTGGGTCAGAAGCTGGTCCACGGCGTCCTTGGTGCCGTGCACCACGTTGAGCAGGCCCTTGGGCGCGCCGGCCTCTTCAAACAGCTCCGCCAGGCGCATGGGGGTCATGGGATCCTGCTCGGAGGGCTTGAGCACGAAGCCGTTGCCGCAGGCGATGGCCATGGGGAACATCCACAGGGGGATCATGGCGGGGAAGTTGAACGGGGTGATCCCCACGCACACGCCCAGGGGCTGGATGTAGCTGTAGGTGTCGATGCCGCGGGCGACGTTTTCCACGGTCTCGCCCATCATCATGCTGGCGATGTTGGCCGCCTGCTCCACCACCTCGATGCCACGCCAGACATCGCCCTTGGCGTCTTCGAAGGTCTTGCCGGTCTCCTTGGCCAGGATGGTGGCCAACTCGTTGTGGTGCTCCTTGAGCAGGTGCTGGTAGCGCAGCATCACCCGGGCGCGTTCGGAGACGGCCACCTCTTTCCACTGCTGCTGGGCGGCCTTGGCGGCGGCCACCGCCTGGTTGATCTCCGCCTCGGTGGCGCAGTTGAGCTGAGCGATGGGACCGTTGTTGGCGGGGTTGGTGACGGTGATCACCGAGGAACCTTGACCGGCCACGTACTCACCGCCGATCAGATGATGGACTTGTTGCGTCATGTTGTGCTTCTCCCAGATAGAAAATCCGCCGGCCGGTGTTGTTGTTATTGGGCCGGCGGAGATTAAGCGTTACGGCAGTTCAACCGCCAGGGCGGTGGCTTCGCCGCCACCGATGCAGAGGGTGGCCACCCCGCGCTTGAGGCCCTGGGCCTTGAGCGCGTGGATCAGGGTGACGATCACCCGGGCACCGGAGCAGCCGATGGGGTGCCCCAGGGCGCAGGCGCCACCGTGGATGTTGACCTTGGCGTGATCGAGGCCCAGCTCCTGGATGGCCAGCATGGTGACCATGGCGAAGGCTTCGTTGATCTCCCACAGGTCGACGTCGGCGGTGGTCCACTCCAGGGCGTTGAGCAGCTTGGTCACCGCGCCGATGGGGGCGATGGTGAACTCACCGGGCTCCTGGGCGTGGGTGCTGTGGCCGACGATGCGGGCCAGCATCGGCAGGCCATTGGCCTCGGCGTAGGACTCGGAGGTGACCACCAGGGCCGCGGCGCCATCGGAGATGGAGCTGGAGTTGGCGGCGGTGATGGTGCCGTCTTTGGCGAAGGCCGGGCGCAGGGCGGGGATCTTCTCCGGACGGGCGTTGCCCGGCTGCTCATCCACGGCAACGGTGACCTCACCTTTGCGGGTCTTGATGGTCACCGGGGTGGTCTCGGCGTCAAAGGCGCCGGACTCGATGGCGGCGTTGGCGCGGCGCAGGCTCTCCAGGGCGTAGTCGTCCATCTGCTCCCGGGTCAGGCCAAAGCCGTCCGCGGTGGCCTGGGCAAAGGTGCCCATGGCGCCGCCGGTGTAGGCGTCTTCCAGGCCGTCGAGGAACATGTGGTCCATCACCTTGCCGTGACCCATGCGGTAACCGCCGCGGGCCTTGTCCAGCAGGTAGGGGGCCAGTGACATGCTCTCCATGCCCCCGGCCAGCACCACCTCGGCGCTGCCGGCCTTGATGAGGTCGTGAGCCATCATGGTGGTTTTCATCCCGGAGCCACACACCTTGTTGACGGTGGTGGCGCCCACCGCCAGCGGCAGGCCGGCCTTGAGGGTGGCCTGTCGGGCCGGGGCCTGGCCCTGACCGGCGGGCAGGACGCAGCCCATCAGGACCTCATCCACCTGTTCGCCGGCCAGGCCCGCCTGGCCCAGGGCGGCCTGGATGGCGGTGGCGGCCAGATCCGATGCGGGGACGGTGCTCAGGCTGCCCTGGAAGCCCCCCATGGGGGTCCGGGTCGCGGCGGCAATGACGATCGCCTGTTCCTTAGCCATTTTCACTCTCCAATGTAAGTCGACTGTTGCAAGGTTACTTTAGTTTTGACGTTTACGGCAACGTAAAGTTTCGGCGTGATCGCCGGCGTCAAAACCGGTTGCAGTGCGCGGGCTGAAAAGCGCAAAGCCCCTGGGAGTGGGCGTTGACGCCAGCCGCTGGCAGTATCCCATCGGCAAATGACATGGCAGTGGCAGCGATGACTGCTCCTACCAGATCGATGGCTCCCGGCGAGTACGGCGTTGCCGGCGAAAAGTTGACCACTCCATTAAAGGCCTTTGGCGCCATTTCTCAATCCCCCCTTGGTCGGGGGATAAACACCGGCGATGACTCGATAGCCCAAAGGGTGAAATCGTCATCGGCCTGACCCGCTCCTATGCTTAAGCGGTTTCTGGCCGGAGGCGATATGGACACCATGAGCAGCTGGGCCTTCCGGGCCCTGGAGTTGAGCGCCGCGCTCTTTGTCTTTCTGATCGGCAGCCTGATGCTGCTGGTGCTGGTGCTCTACGTGCGGGACGTCACCCAGACCCGCCAGGCGATCCGCCGCAACTACCCGGTGGTGGGGCGTTTTCGATATTGGTTCGAGCACATGGGGGAGTTTTTCCGCCAGTACTTCTTCGCCCAGGACCGGGAGGAGATGCCTTTCAACCGGGCCCAGCGCAGCTGGGTCTACCGAGCCGCCAAGGACCTGGACGCCACCGTGGCCTTCGGCTCCACCCGGCCGCTGAACCAACCCGGTGACATCATCTTCCTCAACTGCCTGCTGCCCACCCTGAAAGAGGACGCCGTGGCCCCGGAGCCGATCCACTTCGGCCAGGGGCACTGCCGCACGCCCTACACCACCACCAGCTTTTTCAATGTCTCCGGGATGAGCTTTGGCGCCCTGTCGGTGCCGGCGGTGCGGGCCCTCTCCCTGGGGGCGGCCGAAGCGGGGGTGTGGCTCAATACCGGTGAGGGGGGCCTCTCCCCCTACCACCTGGAGGGGGGCGGCGACATCGTGTTTCAGATCGGCACCGCCAAGTACGGGGTACGGGATGCCCAGGGGCGCTTGAGCGACGAGCGGCTCAAGGCAGTGGCCGAGCACCCCGAGGTGAAGATGTTTGAACTCAAGCTCAGCCAGGGGGCCAAGCCCGGTAAGGGGGGGATCCTGCCCGGGGAGAAGGTGACCGAGGAGATCGCCCAGATCCGCGGGATCCCGGTGGGCCAGGACTCCATCAGCCCCAACGGCCACCCGGAGATCCGCTCGGTGGAAGACCTGCTGGACCTTATCCAGCGGATCCGCGAGGTGACCGGCAAGCCGGTGGGCTTCAAAGCGGTGCTGGGCAGCACCGAGTGGCTGGACAGCCTGGCCAGCGCCATCCAGGCGCGGGGTCTGGCCAGCGCCCCGGATTTCATCACCCTGGACTCCGCCGATGGCGGCACCGGCGCGGCCCCCCAGTCGCTGATGGATTTTATGGGGCTGCCGATCCGGCGCAGCCTGCCCCTGCTGATTGACTGGCGGGAGCGGCACGGTCTGGCCGAACGGGTGCGGGTGGTCGTCTCGGGCAAGCTCATCAACCCCTCGGACGTGGCCTGGGCCCTGTGCGTGGGGGCCGATGCCGTGGCCTCCGCCCGGGGGTTCATGTTTGCCCTGGGCTGCATCCAGGCGCTGCAGTGCAATAAGAACAGCTGCCCCACCGGGATCACCACCCACGACCCCAAGCTGCAAAAGGGACTGGTGGTCACCGACAAGAGCCACAGGGTGGCCCAGTACGCCCGCAACCTGATGCACGAGGTGGGGGTGATCGCCCACTCCTGCGGCGTCAAGGGGCCCCACGAGCTGCGCCCCCGCCATGCCATGATCATCGACGACCACGGCCTGCCGGTGCCCCTGGCGCGCCAGTTCCCACCCAAGATGACCGGCCAGGACTGAGGCTAAGGGGCGCAAAATGCCCGGGGCATGATCTGAATTAAGTTACTCAAGGGTTTGAGTTGTCGGGCGAAAATACCGCTGCTAAAAGTGGAGCATTCCCCTTTTTGCGGAGCCTGCCATGCTGTTTTGGCGCGTGATGATCGCCCTGGTCGCCGCCCTGATGGGCAGCCAGCTTCTGATCTGGTTGTTCACCGGCGGTCTGTCGATGCTGCAGTGGATGTTCGTCTGGTGCGGCGCGTTTTTGCTGCTGCCGGCCTTCGGCTTCGCCTACCACTACCCCATAGTGCCCCGCTGGTTCGCCATCGGTTGCGCCACCGTACTGTTCGTGACTTTCCAGTTCACCCTGGTGATGGGGATCATCCTCTGGTTGCAGCGGCCCAATCCCCAGGCGCTGATCTACCTGACGGTGCATTTCGGCGTGGTGCTGGTGCTGCTCTATCCGGTGTGGCAGTACGCCTTTGCCGACGAGCGGCTTTGGGCGTTGCCCCGGGGCCACACCCGGATGCCGTTCTAAACGGAGGGCCCCGCTGGGGGCCCTTTGTCGTTCAGGCGGCCCGGCGGGCGCGCTTCGCTTTAATCCCCCTGAACCGGCAGAGGCGCACCGGCCCTCATTCGATCTCCATCAGACCCTGCTCAATGTTCCCCTGCAAGTCGAACGGCGTGCGCTGATACACGTAGTAGTTCAGCCAATTGGACACCAGCAGGGCGCCGTGGGCGTGCCAGCTGGCCTGGGGCGGCCGGGTGGGATCGTCCTGGGGGTAGTAGTTGTCCGGCACCTTGGGGGCGAGCTCCGCCGCCAGGTCCCGCCGGTATTCGTCCTGCAAGGTGGTGCGGGTGTACTCCGGGTGCCCGGTGACAAAGAGGTTGCGGTTGCTGCTGTCCACCACCAGGTAGGCGCCCGCCTCATCGGACTCGGCCAGCACCGTGAGCTGGGGGTGGGCCTTGAGCAGGTCCAGGGAGACCTGGGCGTAGCGGGAGTGCGGCACCCAGAACTCGTCGTCGAAGCCCCGCAGCAGGGGCACGTGCTCATGCACCCGGCGGTGGCGATAGACGCCGGAGATCTTGTCCTGACGCAGGTAACGCTTGATGCCGTAGAGGTGGTAGAAGGCGGCGTGGGCGGCCCAGCAGAGGAAGAGCACCGAGGTGGCATGCGTCTGGGACCAGTCGATGATCGCCCGGATCTCGTCCCAGTAGGCCACCTGCTCAAACTCCAGGTCCCCCAGGGGGGCCCCGGTGATGATAAGCCCATCGTAGTTGTTGCCCTTGACCGCCTCGAAGTCCCGGTAGAAGGCGTTCATGTGGTCACAGGGGGTGTGCTTGGAAGGGCGGTTGTGGATCCGCAGCAGCTCGACGTCCACCTGCAGCGGGCTGTTGCCCAACAGGCGCAGCAGCTGGGTTTCGGTTTCGATCTTGTTGGGCATCAGGTTCAGGATCAACAGCTTGAGCGGCCGGATGTTCTGGGACTCCGCCCGGGTCTCGGACATCACGAAGATGTTTTCGCCGCGCAGAATCGCGGACGCGGGCAGACGGTCGGGCACCTTAACCGGCATGGTCACTCCTTGGGCTGGGATCGAGCCCCTGTTATATCAAGACATCTGGACGTCCACAAGCCCAGACATCTCTTCATTTTTGTCGATCCGCCCCTTGTGGGCCTCTCCCCCCAACTCTAGAATCGGCCCATACCCCAACAAGTATCCCAATTGTATGAGCCAATTAAGCGCCATCGTCATCGGCGCCAACTCGGGCCTGTCCCAAGCCCTGGCCCTGGAACTGGCCAAAGACAACGTTCGCCTGGGCCTGATGGCCGCCGACATCGACGCCCTGGCCCCCCTGGCAGAGCAACTGGGGCCCCAGACCGAGCTGGTGGCCATCGACATCCAGGATCCCGAGGCCTGCCGGGCCGCCTTTGACGCCCTCTGGGCGCAGTTGGACGGTGCCGCCCTGGTGGTGATCAACACCGCCGCCGCGGGCCTGGATCTGGAGCTGCCCTGGGCCCTGGACAAGGGCGTCATCGACGTCAACGTCACCGGCTTTACCGCCCTGGCCAACGCCGCCTTCAACCACATGGTCGAGCAAAAGTACGGTCAGCTGGCGGCCCTGACCTCCATCGCCGGCGAGCGGGGCGGTCCCCAGGTGGCCTTCCACGCCTCCAAGGCGTTCCAGCAAAACTACCTGCAGGGTCTGCGCCTGCACGCCCAGCGCCTCAAGCTGCCCATCACCGTCAGCGACCTGCGCCTGGGCTACCTGGAGAAGATGCAGGGCCGGGGCAGCCGCTTCTGGGCCGCTCCCCTGCCGAAGATCGCCGGCCAGATTACCCGGGCGCTGAAAAAGGCCCGGCCCACCACCTACGTCACCCGACGCTGGCGCTTTATCAGCTGGCTGACCGCCCTGCTGCCGGAGTTTGTCTACAACAAGCGCAAGTACAAAGGCTGAGCCGACATCAAAAAAGCCACCCCGATGGGTGGCTTTTTTCTTGCGAGGTTCGGCTTAGAACTTGTAGCCAACGGAGAGCATGTAGACCCAGGGGTCGATGTCGGTATCGATGCTCACCGGGGTGCCGTCCAGCTTGAAGTTCACGTCGGTGCCGATGTCGAGGTACCAGACGGAGGCGTTCACCAGCCAGTTGTCGTTGATCTGGTAATCCACGCCCACCTGGCCCGCCAGGCCAAAGGAGGTGTCCAGGTCCAGATCGGAGAGCACGCCCAGGTCATTGGTGAATTTCTCATCGAAGAAGACGGTCATGTTCACCCCGGCGCCGATGTAGGGACGCAGGTTGCCGCTGCCGAAGTAGTACTGGGCCATCAGGGTGGGCGGCAGGTGCTTCACCTTGGCGATCTGACCGATGTCCGGCAGGCTGACTTCGTGGCTGAAGGGGGTGGCCGCCAGCAGCTCGACGCCGAAGTTGTCGCTCACCATGTAGGTGAAGTTCAGGCCCAGCTGGGTGTTGGTGTTGATGCCGAACTCACCCAGGGTGGCCACGTCCTCGGAGCCCTCGTTGGGGGCCACGGTGGCGCTGCCGGCGCGGATGATGAAGTCACCGGCGTTGTGGGCAAAGGCAGGGGCAGAGAGGGCGGTCAGCAGGGCCAGGGACAGCAGTTTCGTTTTCATCATATCACTCCATGAGGGGCGGCCAAGGGGGCCGCTAAGGGATTCCAATACCACTTGGCGCCCACCCTAAAGGAGCATCGCAACGATTTTTTTGATCTCGAACAACCTCTTTGAAACAATTGATCAACAACAAAAAGGGGCGTGATCTATATCACGTTTATTGTCGCTCTCCATTGGCACCAGGAAGTTCGGAACCCGTTATGGAAAAAGTCTCCCTTCACCCCCAAGGTCTTCAACTCTCACGATTTATTGCCGGCTATTGGCGTCTTCTGGATTGGAAGATGACGCCGCAAGAGCGGCTTTCGTTTCTGCAAAGCCACCTGGAGATGGGGATCTCCAGCTGCGACCACGCCGACATCTACGGGGATTACCGCTGCGAGGCGGCGTTCGGGGAGGCCCTGGCGCTCAAACCCAGCCTGCGCCATGAACTGGAACTGGTCACCAAGTGCGGGATCTGCCTGCCGGGCCAGAAGGGCTACGATCTGCCCCACTACAACACCAGCGCCGGCCACATCCTCCACCAGGTGGAAAGCAGCCTGCGCCACTTCGGCACCGACTACCTGGATCTGCTGCTGATCCACCGCCCCGATCCCCTGATGCAGGCGGACGAGGTGGCCGACGCCTTTGAGCAGCTGCGCAACGAGGGCAAGGTGCGCCACTTCGGGGTCTCCAACTTCACCCCCCACCAGTGGGACCTGCTGCAATCCCGGCTGAGCTTCCCGTTGATGACCAACCAGGTGGAGATCTCCCCCCTGCAGCTGTCGCCGCTGCACGACGGCACCCTGGACCACCTGCAGCAGCACCGCATCCGCCCCATGGCCTGGTCCTGCCTCGGCGGCGGGCGCCTGTTCAGCCCCGACGATCCCCAGGCCCGCAGCGTGCGCCATGAGCTGACTCAGATCGCCGAGGAGACCGGCGCCGCTGGGGTCGACCAGGTGGCCCTGGCCTGGTTGCTGGCCCTGCCCTGCGGCCCCCTGCCGATCCTCGGCAGCGGCCGCATCGAGCGGGTCCGCCAGGCGGTGGGCGCCCTGGAGGTGAACCTGACCCGGGAGCAGTGGTTCCGGATCTGGGTGGCCTCCACCGGCCACAACGTGCCCTGACCCCCCGCCGGTTTTTTGCCCTGCCCCATTCTGTCTGTTCGGATGGGGCAGCTTGTCCCCAGCTGCGACATCCTGTCCCCTTCCGCTCGGACTTTTCACCCCTGAGGTCAAAATCGGTCATTTCAGGTTGATCAATCTCTGAAATCGACACTCGCGCCGTTGTCGGCCCGTATCCAATGTCACCAGAATATCTCGAAATTTTTCGAGGATATTCAGAATGTTGAAACAAGGACTCAACCCGGTTCTGGCGGCCATGCTGCTGCCCTGGCCGGCCCTGGCGGCATCGGACGCGGGCATCGACGAGGTAGTGGTGGTGCAAGCCGAGCGCCCCTCGGCGCAACGGGAAGCCACCACTCAGTACACCCTGACCCGCAGCGACATCGAGCTGTCCGGTGCCCAGAGCCTTGAGCAGGTGCTCCAGGAGGTGCCCGGCCTGCACGTGCGGGTCGCCAACAAGGGGCCGGCCCGCATCGAAGCCCGGGGTTTCAAGACCCGTCACATCACCTTCCTGATCAACGGCGTGCCCTACAACAACGGCAGCGACGGCGAGTTTGACCCCGCCACCCTGCCGGTGGCCCTGATTGAGCGCGTCGAGGTGGTCACCGGCGGCGGTTCTCTGCTGTACGGGCCCGGCGGCGCCGGGGGCGTGATCAACATTCTCACCCGCAAGGGGTTTGGCGGCCACGCCCTGAGCGCCAACGTCGGCGGCGGCAACGACGGTAACTGGCAAGCCGGTGCCGGGGTGGCCCTGGGGGATCAAGGACGGTCCGCTCTGCTGCAGTACCAGGGGTACGGCCGTGACGGGTTCCGGCTGCCCTCCGACTTCCAAAGCGCGCCACAGGAGGACGGCGGCACCCGCAACAACAGCGATTATGAGCAGCACAGCCTGCTGGGGGAGATGGACTGGCAGCTCAGTGATGACACCCAACTGGGCCTGACCGCGAACTGGGGCACCCTGGAGAAGGGCAACCCCATCCGGGTGGATCACAAGAAAAGCGAGGTGGAGCGCATCGAGGCCCAGGACCGTTTCGGCCTGCAGGCCCGCGCCAGCCATCGCCTCAGTGACCAGCATCAACTGCGGGGTTACCTCTTCTACCACGAGCAGGAGGAGGAGACGCGGACCTACCAGGATGACTCCCTGGCCCAGGCCCTGACGCAAACCGACGCCCGCCTGGCGAATCAGGGGATGAACCTGCAGTGGATCTGGCAACAGGGTGCCCATCTGCTGACCACCGCCTACCTGCTGGAACAGCAGCGCTGGCGCGCCGAGCAGCATGACCTGACGGCCCCCGCTGCCCGGGCCGGGGACGGCTCCGGTGGGGGCTCAGGTGGCGGTTCCGGTGGCGGTTCCGGAGAGAGCGACGGCCCCCAAACCCAGCGCCAGAGCACCCAGTCCCTGGTCGCCGAGTACCAGTGGCAGCCCAGCCAGCACGGCGGCCTGACCCTAAGCGGTGCCCTGCACGACAACGACCTGGACGACCGACTGCGCCACAGCCTGCTGGGCTCGGGGTACTACTACCTGACCGAGGACACCAAGTTGAGTGTCAGCGGGGCTCGGAAGGTGCGCTACCCCACACTGGAGAACCAGTACGAAGCGACCCCCGGCATAACACTGACCCCGGAGACCACCGACCACTACGAAGCGGGGCTGACCCAGTACCTGGGCCAGACCAATCGCCTGACGCTCAGCGCCTATTACAGCGACGTGAGCAACTACATCGAGAAGGACAACGACGGGGTGCTGCGCAACTACGCCCACTACCGGTTCACCGGCGTGGACACCAGTTGGCACAACCAGAGCCTGGCGGCCCTGCACTGGATGCTGGGTTACAGCTACCTGGACGCGCAAAACCGCGGGGAGGACAACCAGAACCGCACCACCTTGCAGTACCGGCCCAAGCACAACATCAAGGCCAACCTCACCGCCTTCCTGCCCTGGCAGCTGACCGCCCGCCTGGACAGCCAGTACGTGATGGATCAGGTCTACTACCTGGATGGTGAATCCTTCGACCTGGACGATTACCTGCTGGTGGATCTCAGCCTCAGTCAGCCCCTGCCCTGGGCCGGGCTCAGCTGGCAGCTGACCGTCACCAACCTGCTGGACGAATGGTATGAAACCAGCCGCGCCCTGCCCCAGCCGGGCCGACAGTGGCTGATGCAGCTCAAGGGCCAGTGGTGACCGGCCTGCATCTGAAACGGCTGCCCCTGGCACGGGGCGGCCCAAGGCCGCCGCTGTCGCTGACGCTCCGCCCGGGAGAGGCGCTCATCGTCACCGGTCCCACCGGCTCAGGCAAAAGCAGTCTGCTGCTTCAGATCGCCGGTCTGCTGCCAACGCCGGCGGGGACCCTGGACCGGCCGGAGCGAGTCGGCCTGGTGATGCAGGACCCGGCGCTGCAGCTGATGCGCGAGCGGGTCGGTCCCGAGGTGGCCCTATGGCTGGAGCACCTGGGGCTGCCCCCAGAGCGGATGCGACCGCGCATCGAGCACGCCCTCGCCCAGGTGGCCCTGCCCCTGCCACTGGACACCCCAGTGGCCTCCCTGTCTCAGGGGCAAAAGTACCGCTTGCTGCTGGCGGCGCAGCTGGTGGCCCGGCCGCCACTGCTGTTGCTGGATGAGCCCTGGGCCCAGCTGGACCCTGAGGCCCTGGCGGCGGTGCTCCAAACCCTGAAGGCGCTGCAGGCTCAAGGCACCATGCTGGTGATCGCCGAGCACCGGGCCCAAGCCTTCGAGGCCCTGCGGCCGCGGATACTGAGTCTGGGCGTGACCCGCCAGGTGGCCCTGCCCCCCTGGCCCACCCTGCCCCAGGGGGCGCCGGTTCTGACAATCCAGGACGGGCGCTTGCTGGCCGCGGGGCAACCGCTGCTGACAATCCCCAGGCTGAGCCTCAGGGCCGGCCAATGCGTCACCCTCTGTGGCCCCAACGGCAGCGGTAAAAGCACCCTGCTGCAGGCCCTGGCCGGGCTGGATCACCGCCTGGAGGAGCCCCTGACGCGCCCGGCTCCGCCCCAGGGGCGCATCGGCTGCTTGCTGCAGCGCCCCGACCGACAGCTTTTCGCCGCCACCGTGGCGGAAGAAATCACCTTCAGCCTCAGCCGGTCCGGTCAACCGCTGGACAGCCTGCCCCGCTGGCTGGCAAGCCTGGGCCTGGCCGAGCTGGCGGACCGCTCCCCCCTGCGCCTCTCCTATGGCCAACAGCATCTGCTGGCGCTGTTGGCGCAGCTGGTCAGCCGGCCGAGCTTGCTGCTGCTGGACGACCCCCTGGCGGGGTTGGATGGCCAGACCCAGGCCCGACTCTGGCAGCTGCTGATGACCCAGTGCCAGCAGGGGATGGCCATCGTCATCGCCAGTCACCGAACTTTGCCGACCACCGGCCTGCGTTGGCGTATTGCCGAGGGCAGCGTGCATGAAGCCCCTTGACCCGGTACGCCTGACCCAGGCCAAGCTGCTGGCCGTACCCCTGCTGACCCTGCTGGGCCTGTCCGGCCCACTGTGGGCATTGGGCCCTCTGGCCCTTACCTGGCTGGGGCTGCTGTGGTGCGCCCCCAATGGCCTGCGGCAACTGCGCAAAACCCTGCTGTTTATGCTGCCCAACTGGCTGCTGATCAGCGCCGTCTACGGCATCAAGCTGGGGTGGGCGGGGCTGCCGGACGCCGCCCAGGTCAGCCTGCGCATCCTGCTGGGGATCCTGCCGGGTCTGTGGTTCTACCTCTCCACCCCGGGACAGACCCTGATCCGGGCTCTGGATCCCTGGCTGGCGCGCCGCCACGCCACGGTATTGCAGGCCGCACTGGCGCTGCTGCCCACCCTGGTCAACGAGGCCCAACTGCTGTTTCGACTGGCCCGCCTGCGCGGCGCCCACCTGCGTGGAAGGGACTTCCTGCGCCCCCGAGGCTACGCCGAGCTGGGCCAGACGGTGCTCCTGCCGCTGCTAGTGCAACTGATGCGATTCTCCGAACAACAAGCCCTGGCCCTGCAAAGCCGCGGCTACCGCGAGGACCGCCCCCTGACGCGATTCGAGGAAACCCCATGAACGCTCGACCACTGAATGACGCCCTGCTGCTCGGGGCCCTGGCCCTGCTCTTTATCGCCATCAAGTCCGTGTTTCGCTTTAAGCTCGGCCTCACCGGCCATTCGATGTTCTTTTTGATCACCACCTTGCTGCTGGCCTGGGGCCTGGTGCCCAGGCGCGGCTCGGTGCTCTATTGCGGCTTTTTGGCGGGGCTGCTGGCGATGGTGCTTGGGGTGGGCAAAGGCGGCCCCCTGGTGCTGCTGAAATTTCTGATGCCCGCCCTGGCCGTGGAACTGGCGCTGTGGCTACTGCCCCTGGCGCCCTGGTTTCGGGGCCAGGCGATGGTGGTGGGGTTCGCCGGGGTGCTGGCCTGGGTCGGCAAAGGGGCACTGGAGTTGTGGCTGGCCGGGGCCGCCTCTGAGGTGCTCCTGGTCCAGGTGGGCTGGAAGCTGCTCGGCGGCAGCCTGTTTGCGGGCCTGGCCTGTTTGATGGTCCCCAGGCTGCTGCGCCACCTGGCCCATCACCAGTTGATCCCACCACACCGTCAGCCCACCGCGGAGACTGCCCGATGAGCCTCTACCTCTGCATCGACGACACCGACGAGATCGGCAGCAAGGGCACCGGCGAGCTGGCCCAGGAGCTGATCGACGCCACCCATCAACAGGGGCTGGGGCACTGCTCCGGGATCACCCGCCACCAGCTCTACGTCCACCCCGACATCCCCTACACCTCCCACAACAGCGCCATGTGTTTCGAGGTGGCGATCCCGCCGCAGCGCATCGGCACCCTGTTGGCCCTGGCCCAGCAGTTCCTGTTGCGCCATTCGGCCCCCGGCTCGGATCCGGGCCTCTGCCTGGCGCCCAAGGCCCGCCTGGACGAACGGATACTCACCTTTGGCCAATCGGCCAAACGCCGGGTGCTGACCAAGGCGGACGCCTACCGCCTGGCCTTCGAACTGGGGCTGCACCTGAGCGAGCATGGCGGCACCGGGGATGGCGTGATTGGCGCCCTGGCCGGGGTGGGGCTGCGCCACGGTGGCAACGACGGCCGCTGCAAAGGGCAGTTGGCGGTCCCGGCCCAGCGGATGAGCGTGGCCGAATTGAGCGCCCTGCCGGGGGTGGACCAAGTGCGCACCATCGACGGCGAGCCCCTGGCCCCGGATACGCCCATCCGCCTGACGGGCAAAGTCAAAACCGTCTGGTTGAACCACGCCAACACCCTGCTGGTGGTGCCTCAGGGCAACGACTGGATCAACGCCCAAGCGGCGCAATTGAAGGCCTACTGAGATGACCCTGCCGATAGGATTCGACGCCTACCTTGAGGTTCGGGCCCTCGCCCGGGCCTGCCCCGACTTCGTGCTGGATGACGAAGATGAACACACCGACAGTGAAGGGGTCAGTTGCTACAACTGCGGCTATCGACGCTGGTTGCGAACGGGGTATGAGTGTCTGAGGCCCAAAACAAAAACGCCCCGCTGAGGCGGGGCGTTGGGTTTACTGCTCGATGGGCTCGAGCAACAGCTCGGTGGTGAGCTGACCGTTGTTGATCACCGGGTACCGCTTGAAGGTCTGCAGCACCGGTCGGCCGTTGACCCGGATGGCGGCCCACACCACGTAGTCCGCTTTCTTGTCCAAAATCGACTCGGGCACCGACAGGTAGAAGGGCACCGGCAGCTTGGCCACCTCGAACTCCTTCTGGGTCAGGATCACCCCCGGGGTGGCGGCGTCGATCACCGCCACCACGATGCGGGAGCCCTCCGGCAGCAGGGTGGCCTCTTTGAAGGCGGCCACCCCGGTCACCCGGACAAAGACCTCATCGTCCTCGGTAACGGTGACACAGCCGCTGAGGCTGACCAAAAAGAGGATACACAGCAAACGCTTAATCATGCCCAATGGCTCCTTGGTGGTTCTGGGCCCAGTGTAAACAAGGGCCCAGGCCGCCACAAGTCAGGCGGTCTTGGCGTTCAGGGCCTGTAGGGTCACCCCCGCCAGGTAGGCCCGGGTGTCCTCGATGATCTCTCGGCGCAGCAGCAGCAAGGCGATGAGGTTGGGCACCGCCATCAGACCGTTGACCACGTCCGCCAGCAGCCAGATCAGCTCCAGGTGCAGCAGGCCGCCGATGGCCACCAGGCCGACAAAGATCACCCGGTAGGGGTAGCGACCCCGCTCCCCCATCAGGAACAGCACCGCCCGCTCACCGTAGTAGCACCAGCCCAGGATGGTGGTAAAGGCGAAGAACAGCAGCGCCACCGTGATGATCTTGGTGCCGATAAAGGCGGAGAGCGCGCCGTTGAAGGCCGCGGAGGTCATGGCCGCACCGGCCGCCTCCCCCTGCCAGGCGCCGCTGATCACCAGCGCCAGGCCGGTGAGGGTGCAGATGATCAAGGTATCGAACAGCGGTCCGGTCATGGACACCAGCCCCTGCTCCACCGGGGAGTTGGTCTTGGCGGCCGCCGCCGCCATAGGCGCGCTGCCCAGGCCCGCCTCGTTGGAGAACACCCCCCGGGCGATGCCGAACTGGATCGCCATCATCACGGTGGCTCCGGCAAAGCCGCCCCCGGCAGCCACCGGGTTGAAGGCGGACTCGAAGATGAGGGCGAAGGCCGCTGGCACCGCCTGCCAGTTGAGCATCAGCAGCACGCTGCAGGCCACCACGTAGCCGATGGCCATGGTGGGCACCAGCGCGGTGGCCACCTGGGCGATGCGCCGGATCCCGCCGATCACCACCGCCGCCACCAGCGCCGTCAGGGCCACCATGGTCAGGGTGTTGGGCAGCGCAAAGGCGATGCGGGCCCCGTCGACGATGGCGTTGACCTGGGGGAAGGTGCCGATGCCGAAGCAGGCCACCAGCAGGGTGAACAGGGCAAACAGCTTGGCCAGCCAGCGCAGACCTGTGCCCTCGGCGATGTAGTACATGGGCCCGCCCACCTGCTCGCCCCGCTCATCGGTGCGGCGGTACTTCACCGCCAGCATGCACTCGGCGTACTTGGTGGCCATGCCCAGAAACCCCGCCAGCCACATCCAGAATAGGGCCCCCGGGCCGCCCAGCTTGACCGCGGTGGCCACGCCGACGATGTTGCCGGTGCCGATGGTGGCGGCCAGGGCGGTGCACAGGGCGCCGAAGCGGCTGACGTCGCCGGGCTGGTCGCCCTTTTTGAACATCAGCTTGAGGGCCAGGGGCAGGCCGCGCATCTGCAGCATCCCCAGGCGCAGGGTGAAATAGAGGCCGGTGCCCAGCAGCAGGATCAGCAGGGGCGGACCCCAGACCCAGGACGATAGGGTGGCTAACGCAGTTTCGAGTGAGTTCATGGCATTTTCCTCCTGTGTGACGACTCACTACACAAAGAGGAGAAACCTTGATGGACCGGGCGGGGGCGCCCGAGATACAGCGGCAGTGCGAACCGCGACCGAATGGCCGCGGTGATCAGCACCTCTGTCCTTTTGCCTGAGCGTTTCACGGCGGGGCCGCTTGCGCCTTCGGCGTCCAAATCAATGGATCTCTCCAGAGGCTCGTCCAGTATCAGTCCTCATCGGGCCATCCCGACGCCTGAAAGATTTACTTCTTCGGCGGGCAGCCCGTGGGCCGCCACTCTCCTGATACCTTCATCCGAGTAACTCGTTATTAAAACGAGCGAACCGGCAGAGTAACAAAAAACGGCGACCCGTCGAGGGCCGCCGTTGTGAGCCAGTGCACACTTTGTTAATCGCCCAGGTGGCGCATCAGCCCCTCCTGCACCGCACTGGCGATCAATTCACCATCGCGGTTGAAAAACTGACCGCGCACCAGGCCGCGGCTGTTGTTGGCGTTGGGGCTGTCGATGGCGTAGAGCACCCAGTCGTCGAAGCGGAACGGCCGGTGGTACCACATGGCGTGGTCGATGGTGGCCACCTTGAGGCGGCGATCCAGCCAGGAGAGGCCATGGGGCTGCAAG
This sequence comes from Ferrimonas balearica, assembly GCF_019802085.1. GTDB lineage: Bacteria > Pseudomonadota > Gammaproteobacteria > Enterobacterales > Shewanellaceae > Ferrimonas > Ferrimonas balearica_B. Next base: position 221,572 of record NZ_JAHVHV010000001.1, on the reverse strand, counting down.
GCGGTGACCAGGAAGTTGAAGTCCGAGGCGTAGGCCAGCAGGTAGCGGTGCAACCGGGGATCGTCCGGCAGCTGACCCTGGGTGCGCATCCAGACGTAGCGCTTGGGCTCGGTGACCTTGGGCTTGAAGGGGTCAACCTGCTCCACCAGGCGCATCTCGATGGCGGCGTTGTCCAGGTAGCGCTCCACCATCCCCTTGGGCAGCTTGTCCCCCATCAGCTGGGCCAGATCGTGCTGGTTGGGCAGACCCTCGGGGCCGGGCACCTGGGGCATGGGATCCTGGTGGCTCACCCCGGGCTCGTCCCCCTGGAAGGAGGCGGTCATGTAGAAGATAGGGCGGCCGTGCTGGATGGCGCTGACCCGGCGGGCGCTGAAGCTGCCCCCGTCCCGCAGGTTCTCCACCTCGTAGACCACCGGCCGGCTCAGATCGCCGGGGCGCAGGAAATAGGAGTGGAAGGAGTGGACCGCCCGTTCGCTGGCCACGGTGGCCTTGGCGGCGCTGAGCGCCTGGCCCAGCACCTGGCCACCGAACAGGTGGCCGAAGCCCAGGTCCAGGGTCTGACCCCGGTAGAGGCCATCTTCCAGTTGCTCCAGGGACAACACCCCGAGGAGCCGATTGAGCGTTTCAGACATCGGTATTCATTCAGTCAACTGCGAATCGTCCTACGCTACTGGCTCCGCGGGGGAATTGCTACCTCTTCTCGATGACGCTGCGCATGGTGCGCGCCAGGCGCTGGGCGAAGTTCTGGTAGCCCTGGGTCTTGGGGCTGTTCTTCAGGGTGGGCCAGAGGCTGGCCAGGGTCTCCGGCCGCCGCTCCGAGGGCTCGAGGCGGATCCCCACCCCCTCCTGGGCCGCCGCCAACGAGTAGTGACCGCCACCGGCGGTGACGGTGGCGCCGTTGGGGGCCTGCTTGGACATCAGCCAGAGCATTGCCGGCACTATGGTGTCCGGACGCATCTCGTCCGCCTGCTCCGGCAGCACCCAGCGCTGGGAGAGCTGGCTGAAGCAGGAGGGGCACAGGGCGTTGATGTGCACCCCCACCGCCTCGCCCTGGGGGGCCAGGCTCTGCATCAGTGCCAGATTGGCGGCGTTGGAGGCGGCGTAACCGGCCATGCGATCGTCGCCGTAGAGGGCGGAGAAACCGGAGGTCACCATGATGCGGCCGTAGCCCTGCTCGGCCATGATGGGCCACACCGCCTGCACCGCCTCCAGGGTGGCGTAGTGGTTGATCTCCATCTGGCGTCGGTACAGACCGGTGTCGGTGCCCAGCTCCTCCTGGCAGATCAGCACCCCGGCATTGCACACCAAACCATCGATGCGGCCAAAGCGCTTGAGGGTGTCCTGCACCACGGCGTTGAACGCCTCGCGGTCGCGCACGTCGATGCAGTGGCCGATGACCTCGGCCCCCATGTCGTGGGCCAGGTCCACCACGTCCTCGATGAAACTGGGATCCTGGCCCTCGCCGTCGGCGTCGCAGCCCAGATCCAGCGCCACCACGTGGGCGCCACGCTCCGCCAGGGCCAGGCTGTAAGCCCGCCCCAATCCCCGTGCGGCACCGGTAACCAGGATCACCTGTTCAGCAAATTGGATCACAGTCCCTCACAAAAACCTTGTCATCATGCGGTCACTTTGGCTCAACACTCGGCAAATTTCTGTGATCGTAAAAGCAAAGCCGCTCTCCAACCGGGCGCGGCGGCGTGAACGTGATCTGAGTCTTTTGCAGGCAATTTCGGTAGAATAGCTTTTCATAAGTTCCAACACCTTGAATCAACACCATGAAATTCAACTATTGGCTGATGGCCATCCGTCCCCGCACTCTGCCGGCCGCCATCAGCCCCCTGCTGCTGGGCAACGCCCTGGCCTGGTACCAGGGGCAGTTCAGCCCGCTGGTGGCCGCCTGCGCCATGCTCTGCGGCCTGCTGCTGCAGGTCGGGGTCAACCTGGCCAACGACTACTTCGATTTCAAAAGCGGCGTCGACACCGAACAGCGCCTGGGCCCCACCCGGGTCACCCAGGCTGGCCTGCTGGCCCCCAGCGCGGTACGCAACGCCATGATCCTCTCCCTGGTGCTGGCAGTGGCCGTGGGCCTCTACCTCATCTACGTCGGCGGCTGGCCCATCGCCCTGCTGGCGGCCTTCGCCGTGGCCGGGGCCCTGGGCTACTCCGGTGGGCCCTACCCCATCGCCTCCCTGGGCCTGGGTGAGGTGGCGGCCTTTGTCTACTTTGGCCTGGTGGCCGTGGTGGGCAGCTACTACATCCAGACCGGCCACACCGACCTGACCGCCTGGGTGCTGGCGGCCACCTTGGGGCTGTTCAACGCCGCCATCATGCTGGTGAACAACACCCGGGACATCGTCACCGACACCCAGGCGGGCAAACGCACCCTGGCGGTGCGCATTGGCCAGCACAGCAGCCGCCTGCTCTACCGGGCCCTGGTGCTGCTGCCCTACCTCATCATCACCCTGACCTGGCTGCTGGGCGCCCTGCCCGGCCAGGCGGTGCTGCTGGCGGCCCTGGCCGCCCCCCTGGCGGTCAGACTGGCCGGTGCCTTCGAACAAACCGAAGGCGCCGCCCTGAACCCGCTGCTGGGCCGCACCGCCCAGCTCACCCTGGTCTACAGCGTACTGGTGACCCTGGGCCTGGTGCTGGCCAAGTTCAGCACCTGACCGGTCACCCGGCATAGAAAAAGCCGCCCCTGGGGCGGCTTTTTGGTGGGTACGAGGCTGGGGTAAGGCGCCTTAAACCGGCACCCGTCCCTTGCCGTAGCCCATGCGCACCAGGGTGTTGTGCACCAGATCCAGGGCCGCGGGGTCTTCAATGGTGGCGGGCACCGCGTACTCCTTGTTGTCGGCAATTTTGCGCATGGTGCCCCGTAGGATCTTGCCCGAACGGGTCTTGGGCAGCTTGTTGATGACGCTTACCAGCTTGAACGCCGCCACCGGCCCAATCTCCTTACGCACCAGGGCGATGAGCTCCTGGTAGAGGGCCCCCTCGGCCATCTCCACCCCGGACTTGAGCACCACCAGCCCCAGGGGCAACTGGCCCTTGAGCTTGTCCGCCACGCCGATCACCGCCACCTCGGCCACCGCCGGATGCTGGGCCAGCACCTCCTCGAAGCGACCGGTGGAGAGCCGGTGGCCCGCCACGTTAATGATGTCGTCGATGCGGCTCATGATGTAGAGGTAGCCCTCCTCGTCCTGGTAACCGGCGTCGCCGGTCAGGTAGTAGCCCGGATAGCGGCTGAGGTAGCTGTCGATGTAGCGCTGATCGTTGCCCCACAAAGTAGGCAGGGTACCCGGGGGCAGGGGCAGGCGGATGGCGATGGCGCCACTTTTCCCGGCGGCCACCGCCTGGCCCTCCTCGTCCAGCACCTCCACCTGGTAGCCGGGCACGGCGCGGGCCGGGGAGCCCGCCTTGACCGGCAGGGGCTCCACCCCCATCAGGTTGGCGCAGATGGCCCAGCCGGTCTCGGTCTGCCACCAGTGATCGATCACCGGCACCCGAAGGGTCTCCATCGCCCAGTTGAGGGTGTCGGGATCGCAGCGCTCCCCCGCCAGGTAGAGGGCCTTGAGGCAATCGAGGTTGTAGCGGCCCAGATACTCGGTTTGGGGATCCTCCCGCTTGATGGCGCGGATCGCCGTGGGGGCGGTAAAGAAGCTTTTCACCCGGTACTGTTCGATGACCCGCCAGAAAGCGCCGGGGTCGGGGGTGCCCACGGGTTTGCCCTCGTAGAGCACCGTGGTGGCCCGGGCGAGCAGGGGGCCGTAGACGATGTAGGAGTGGCCCACCACCCAGCCCACGTCGGAGGCGGCCCAGAAGGTGTCGCCGGCGTCGATGTCGTAGATCGCCTTCATCGACCAGGCCAGGGCCACCGCGTGGCCGCCGTTGTCCCGCACCACCCCCTTGGGGGTTCCGGTTGTGCCGGAGGTGTAGAGGATGTAGAGGGGATCCGTGGCCGATACCGGCACGCAGTCGGCGGGGGTCACGCCCTGCTGGGCGGCGTGCCAGTCGAGATCCCGACCGGCCTGCAGACTGGCCTCACACTGGGGTCGCTGCAGAATAAGGCAACGCTCGACGCCGTGGCTGGCCAGGCTCAGGGCCTGATCCAGCAGCGGCTTGTAGGCCACCACCCCGGAGGGCTCCACACCACAGGAGGCGGAGAGCACCAGCTTGGGCTTGGCGTCGTCGATGCGGGTGGCCAGCTCCGCCGCGGCAAAGCCGCCGAACACCACCGAGTGGATCGCCCCGAGTCGGGCGCAGGCCAGCATGGCGTAAACGGTCTCCGGCACCATGGGCATGTAGATCACCACCCGGTCCCCTTTGGTCACGCCCTGGGCCTTGAGGGCGCCGGCCAGTCGGGCCACCTGGGCCTGGAGCTCGGCGTAGGTGATGCCGTAGGCGCTGCCGGTCACCGGGCTGTCGTAGTGGATCGCCACCTGGTCCCCGAAGCCCGCCTCGACGTGCCGGTCCACGGCGTTGTAGCAGGTGTTGAGCTCGCCGCCCTCGAACCAGCGAAACAGCGGCGCGTTGTCGCGACTCAGTACCGTCTCCCAGGGCCGGTGCCAGTCGATGGCCGCGGCCGCATCGGCCCAAAACCCCTGCGGATCTTCCTGTGCCCGCTGCTGCAGTGCGCTTAATGACGTCATCTCTCCCTCTCCCCTGCCACTGTCTTTGGAATCCCCCGGTTTTAGCAGTCTGGTGCCAAAACCCCCATTAGACCTATGGCTATCGCCCGCCGCCCAGCCCCCGTCCGGCGGGCCGATGGGGCGCTGGGCACTGGCGCCAACTTTACCTTTACGTAAACTTCATATATCGTGAGCGAAACTGTCATCAGACTGGATTCACCATGACCAAAGGTTCACAAGCCACTTACTCCATCAGTGAGTTGGCGCGGGAGTTTGACATCACCACCCGCAGCATCCGTTTCTACGAAGATCAGGGCCTGCTGAAGCCGAAGCGCCGCGGCCAGACCCGGATCTACAGCCTGCAGGATCGGGTGCGGCTGAAACTGATCCTGAGGGGCAAGCGACTGGGGTTTTCCCTGGCGGAAACCGGCCGGCTGTTTGAGTTGTACGACGCCGACCGCAGCAGCCAGACCCAGCTGCGCACCATGCTGGAACTGATCGAAGAGAAAAAGGCGGATCTGCAGCAACAGATGGATGACATCAAGGTCATCATGATGGAGCTCAACTCCGCCGAAAACCAATGCCGCCAGGCCCTGACCGAGATCCAAAAATAACAACCAGGGATCCGTAGGCCAGGCAGGCCGATTCGCACAATGGGGAGAAGCGAATGTATCTAGGAAGTTTTAACTTCGGTCTCGGCGAGACCGTGGACATGCTGCGCGATGCGGTACGGGAGTTCGCCCAGGGGGAGATCGCCCCCCGGGCCGCGCAGATTGACGAGGCCAATGCCTTTCCCAACGAACTCTGGCCCCAGCTCGGCGAGATGGGGCTGCTGGGGATCACCGCACCGGAAGCCTTCGGCGGTGCCGACATGGGCTACCTGGCCCATGTGGTGGCGATGGAGGAGATCTCCCGTGCCAGCGCCTCGGTGGGCCTCTCCTACGGCGCCCACTCCAACCTCTGCGTCAACCAGATCGTCAAAAACGGCAACGACGCCCAGAAGGCCAAGTACCTGCCGGGTCTGGTCAGCGGTGAGCACATCGGCGCCCTGGCCATGAGCGAGCCCAACGCCGGCTCCGACGTGGTCTCCATGAAGCTGACCGCCCGCAAGGTGGGGGACACCTACCTGCTCAACGGCAACAAGATGTGGATCACCAACGGTCCGGACGCCCACACCTACGTGATCTACGCCAAGACGGATCCGGACGGTGGCTCCAAGGGGATCACCGCCTTTCTGGTGGAGCGCGGCTTCGCCGGCTTCAGCCAGGCCCAGAAGCTGGACAAGCTGGGGATGCGCGGCTCCAACACCTGTGAGCTGGTGTTCCAGGACTGCGAAGTGCCCGCCGAGAACGTGCTGGGCGGCGAGGGCAACGGCGTCAAGGTGCTGATGAGCGGCCTGGACTACGAGCGTGTGGTGCTCTCCGGCGGACCGCTGGGGATCATGGCCGCCTGCATGGACACCGTGATGAGCTACGTCAACGAGCGCGAACAGTTCGGCCAGCCCATCGGCAACTTCCAGCTGGTGCAGGGCAAACTGGCGGACATGTACACCCGCGCCAACGCCGCCCGGGCCTACGTCTACTCCGTGGCCGCCGCCTGCGACCGCGGCGAAACCACCCGAAAGGACGCCGCCGGTGCCATCCTCTACAGCGCCGAGTTGGCCACCCAGATCGCCCTGGACGCCATCCAGCTGCTGGGGGGCAACGGCTACATCAATGAATACCCCACCGGCCGCCTGCTGCGGGACGCCAAGTTGTACGAGATCGGCGCCGGGACCTCGGAGATCCGCCGATGGCTGATCGGCCGGGAACTGGTCAGCGAAACCCGCTGAGCCGCCCCCTTCCGCACCGGGCCCCGACAAGGGGTCCGGTGTGCAGTGTCGTCAACGACAAGGAACCAGACAGTGACCCAACTGCACTCCACCATCAATCAGCATGACGGTGCCTTTCGGCTGCGTCATGACGCCATGGCCGAGCTGGTGGCGGATCTCAACGCCAAACTGGCGGCGATCCTCCCCGGCGGCTCTGAGGTCGCCCGCGAGCGGCACACCAGCCGCGGCAAGCTGCTGCCCCGGGAGCGGGTCGAGCAGCTGCTCGACGTCGGCGCCCCCTTCCTGGAGATCGGCCAGATGGCCGCCTTCGAGTGTTACGAAGACCTGGTGCCCGCCGCCGGGGTGATCGCCGGCATCGGTCGGGTCAGCGGCGTCGAATGCATGATCATCGCCAACGACGCCACCGTAAAGGGGGGCACCTACTACCCTCTGACGGTGAAAAAGCACCTGCGTGCCCAGGAGATCGCCCGGCGCTGCCACCTGCCCTGCATCTACCTGGTGGACTCCGGCGGCGCCTTCCTGCCCCGCCAGGACGAGGTGTTCCCGGACCGCGACCACTTCGGCCGCATCTTCTTCAACCAGGCCCAGATGTCCGCGGAGGGGATCCCCCAGATCGCCGTGGTGATGGGGCTGTGCACCGCCGGTGGTGCCTATGTGCCGGCCATGGCGGACGAGTCCATCATGGTCAAGGAGCAGGCCAGCATCTTCCTGGCCGGTCCGCCGCTGGTGAAAGCGGCCACCGGGGAGGAGATCAGCGCCGAGGATCTCGGCGGCGGCCGCGTCCACACCGAGATCTCCGGGGTGGCCGATCACCTGGCGGACAACGACCAGCACGCCCTGCAGCTGGCCCGCCAGGCGGTGACCCGCCTGAACCACCAAAAAGCCAACCCCCTGAGCCCGGCGCCGGTCAAGCCGCCGCGCTTCGATGCCCGGGAGCTGTACGGCATCGTTGGTACCAACCTGAAGCAGCCGTTCGAGGTGCGCGAGGTGATCGCCCGCCTGGTGGACGACTCCGACTTCGACGAGTTCAAGGCCCGCTTCGGTTCCACCCTGGTGTGCGGCTTTGCCCGCCTGCACGGCTACCCCATCGGCATCCTCGCCAACAACGGGATCCTCTTCTCCGAGTCCGCCCAGAAGGGCGCCCACTTTATCGAGCTGTGCTGCCAGCGGGGGATCCCGCTGCTGTTCCTGCAGAACATCACCGGCTTTATGGTGGGCCAGAAGTACGAGCACGAAGGGATCGCCAAGCACGGCGCCAAGCTGGTGACCGCGGTCTCCTGCGCCACCGTGCCCAAGTTCACCGTGGTGATCGGCGGCAGCTACGGCGCCGGCAACTACGGCATGTGTGGCCGCGCGTTCGACCCCACCATGATGTGGAGCTGGCCCAATACCCGCATCTCTGTGATGGGCGGCGAGCAGGCCGGCAACGTGCTGGCCCAGGTTAAGGCCGATCAGCTGGCCAAGAAGGGGGTCGAGTGGCCCCAGGCGGAGCAGGAAGCGTTCAAAGCCCCCATCGTCGAGCAGTACGAGCGCCAGGGCCACCCCTACTACGCCAGCGCCCGGCTGTGGGACGACGGCATCATCGATCCGGCCCAGACCCGAGATGTGGTGGGCCTGGCCCTCTCCGCTGCCATGAACGCCCCGGCCACCCCCACCCGCTTCGGCGTCTTCAGGATGTGACCCATGGCCTACCAATACATTGAACTGACCCAGCAGGGGCCCCTGGCCCGGCTGACGCTGAACCGGCCGGACAAGCACAACGCCTTCAACGCCGAAACCATCGCCGAGCTGCTGGACGCCCTGGCCCGGGTGGCCGAGGACAACGCCCTGAGCCTGCTGGTGCTGGACGCCCGGGGCAAACACTTCTGTGCCGGGGCCGATCTGGCCTGGATGAAGGCCCAGGCCCAGATGGACGCCGAGGCCAACCTGGCGGACGCTCGCCAGCTGGCCGAGCTGATGCGCCGCCTCGACACCCTGCCCATCCCGGTGCTGGCCCAGGTCCAGGGAGCGGCCTTCGGGGGCGCCCTGGGGCTCATCGCCTGCGCCGACGTCGTGGTGGCCCAACCGGACAGCCTGTTCTGCCTCTCCGAGGTGAAACTGGGGCTCATTCCCGCGGCCATCAGCCCCTACGTCAGCCGCGCCATCGGCCCGCGTCAGATGCGCCGCTACGCCCTGACCGCCGAGCGTTTCGACGGCGCCCAGGCCCAGGCCCTGGGGCTGGTACACGAACTGGCGGAGCAGCCGGCCGAGGCCGCCCAGCCGCTCATCGACGCGCTGCTGGCCAATGGGCCCCAGGCCCTGCGCGCCGGCAAATCCCTGCTGGCCCTGGTCAGCGACGCCCCCATCGACGAGGCCCTCTGCGAAGAGACCGCCCGTCGCATCGCCGCCATCCGGGTCACCCCGGAGGGGCAGGAGGGGCTGCAGGCGTTTTTCGACAAGCGCCCACCGGCATGGCAACACTCAAAGCGGCAGGAGGCCCAATGAACATCAATAAAGTCCTCATCGCCAACCGCGGTGAGATCGCCTGTCGGGTCATCGACACCTGCCGTCGCCTTGGCGTCGCCACAGTGGCCGTCTACTCCGACGCCGACCGTCACGCCCGCCATGTGGCCATGGCGGACGAAGCCTTCCGACTGGGGCCGGCGGAAGCCCGCCTCTCCTACCTGGACGCCGAGCTGCTGCTCAAGGTGGCCCGGGAGTCCCACTGCGATGCCGTTCACCCCGGTTACGGCTTCCTGTCTGAGAACCCGGAGTTTGCCGAGGCCTGCGAGCAGGCGGGGATCCACTTTATCGGTCCCAAGGCCGACGCCATCGCCAAGATGGGGTCGAAAAGCGCCGCCAAGGCGATCATGGCCACCGCTGGGGTGCCCATGCTGCCGGGTTACCACGGTGACGAGCAGTCCGATGAGCGTCTAACCGAGGAAGCGGAAAAGATCGGCTACCCCCTGCTGGTCAAGGCCGCCTTCGGTGGCGGCGGCAAGGGGATGCGCATCGTCGAGCGCAGCGAGGAACTGGCCGCCGCCCTGGCCACCGCCCGCCGCGAAGCCCAAAGTGCCTTTGGCAACGACCAGCTGCTGCTGGAGCGCTACCTCACCGCACCCCGTCATGTGGAGGTGCAGGTGTTCGCCGACAGCCACGGCAACGCCGTCTACCTGTCGGACCGGGATTGCTCCATCCAGCGCCGCCACCAGAAGGTGGTGGAGGAGGCGCCGGCACCGGGGCTCTCCGACGCCCTGCGGGCCGAGATGGGCGAAGCCTCGGTGCGCGCCGCCAAGGCGATCGACTACCTGGGGGCCGGCACCGTGGAGTACCTGGTGGACGACCAGGGCCACTTCTACTTTATGGAGATGAACACCCGGCTGCAGGTGGAGCACCCGGTTACCGAGCTGGTGACCGGCCAGGACCTGGTGGCCTGGCAGCTCAAGGTGGCCGCCGGCGAACCCCTGCCCCTGACCCAGGAGCAGATCGCCATCCGCGGTCACGCCGTGGAGGTGCGCCTCTACGCCGAGGATCCCCAGCGGGACTTCCTCCCCGCCACCGGCACCCTGGCCCGCCTGCGCTGGCCGGAAGGGGACGGGGTGCGGGTGGACACCGGGGTGGTGGAGGGCGACGCCATTACCGCCTACTACGATCCCATGATCGCCAAGCTCATCTGCTTCGGCGACGACCGCCGCATGGCGATCCGCCGCCTGGTGCAGGCCCTGGCCCAGAGCGAACTGGCGGGGATCACCACCAACTTGCCCTTTTTGCACCGCATCGCCGATCACCCGGCCTTTGCCGAGGCCGAGCTGCACACCGGCTTTATTGAACAGCACAGCGACGCCCTGCTGGCCCCCAGTCACGACGCCTGGCCCGCCGCTTGGGCGGTGGCCCTGAGCCTGCTGGCCGAGTCGGACAGCGGCGCCGCGCCCACCGGCTGGCGCCTGAACGCCCCGGCCCGGGCCCAGTTGTTGCTCGAAGATGAGCACGGCGAGCACTACCCCATGGTCCTCACCGCCTCCGAACATGGCTGGCAGACCGAGCTGAACGGCATCACCGCCCAGGTGGCGCTGGTGAACAGCGCCGACCGGATGCGCCTGGAGCTCAACGGCCACCTCAAGTCCTGGCCCTGCCATCGCGACGAGACCGGCGTCACCGTGCTGCTGCCCGGCGGCCCGCTGCGCTTCAGCCAGGTGAGCCACCAGGGGGAGCAGAGCGCCGGCGACGCCGACAAGGCGCTGCAGGCGCCTATGAACGGCACCCTGGTGACCAACCTGGTTGCAGTGGGCGATAAGGTCAGCAGCGGCCAGGCCCTGGTGGTGATGGAGGCGATGAAGATGGAGTACACCATCAGTGCGCCTTTCAATGGCATCGTCACCGCCCTGCCCTTTGCCGAAGGCGACCAGGTCAGCGACGGCACCGCCCTGGTGGCCTTGGACGGGGAGGCCGAGGCATGAGGCCAAGAGAGGTCAAGATCGTCGAGGTCGGCCCCCGGGACGGTCTGCAAAACGAAGCCCAGGTGACCCTGGCGGATCGCATCGCCCTGGTGGACGCCCTCTCGGGCACCGGTTTGCGCCACATCGAGGCGGGCAGCTTCGTCTCTCCCAAGTGGGTGCCCCAGATGGCCGAGGCGGACCAGCTGTTTGCGCAGATCACCCGTCGCAGCGGCGTGCGCTACGCCGCCCTGACCCCCAACCTCAGGGGGTTTGACGCGGCCCAGGCCGCCGGGGTGGACGAGGTGGCGGTGTTTGGCGCCGCCTCGGAGGCGTTCAGCCAGAAGAACATCAACTGCTCGGTGGCCGAGTCCCTGGCCCGTTTCGAGCCGGTGATGGTGGCGGCGGAGGAGGCCGGGCTTAAGGTGCGGGGCTACGTCTCCTGCGTGCTGGGCTGCCCCTACGAGGGGGCCGTGGCCCCGGCCAAGGTGGCGGAGGTGGCTCATGCCCTCTATGCCATGGGCTGTTACGAGATCTCCCTGGGAGACACCATCGGGGTGGGCACCGCTGACCGGGCGGTGGCCATGGTGGAAGCGGTGGCGGCCCGGGTGCCCCTGAGCGCCCTGGCCCTGCATTTTCACGATACCTACGGTCAGGCCCTGGCCAACGTACTGGCCTGCCTGGAGCTGGGGGTCAGCACCATCGACAGCGCGGTGGCGGGCCTGGGGGGCTGCCCCTACGCCGCCGGCGCCAGTGGCAACCTGGCCACCGAAGATCTGGTGTACCTGCTGAACGGCCTGGGGATCCGCCACGGGGTGGATCTGGAGGCCCTGGTACAGGCGGGCAACGCCATCAGCCAACGACTGGGGCGCCCCAACGGCGCCAAGGTGGCCCGCGCCTTAAGTGGCCGCGGCACCGCCCAGCAAGCCTAACGGAACGGAGAATAAGGATGTCTGGATTCGACAAAGTGGTCGGCAGCTACGAGGAGGCCCTGGCGGGCCTGACCGACGGCATGACCATCATCGCCGGCGGCTTCGGCCTGTGCGGCATTCCCGAGGGGCTGATCGCCCGCATCAAGGCGATGGGCACCCGGGAGCTGACCGTGGTCTCCAACAACGCCGGGGTCGACGGCTTCGGCCTGGGCCTGCTGCTGGAGGACCGCCAGATCAAGAAGATGATCGCCTCCTACGTGGGGGAGAACGCCCTGTTCGAGCAGCAGCTGCTCTCCGGGGAACTGGAGGTGGAGCTGACGCCCCAGGGCACCCTGGCGGAGAAGATGCGGGCCGGCGGCGCCGGGATCCCCGCCTTCTTTACCGCCACCGGTTACGGTACCCCGGTGGGGGAGGGCAAGGAGGTGCGGGAGTTCAGCGGCCGCCCCTACATCCTGGAGGAGTCCATCACCGGCGATTTCGCCATCGTCAAAGGCTGGAAGGCGGACCGCTTCGGCAACGTCATCTATCGCCACACCGCCCAGAACTTCAATCCCATGGCGGCCACCGCGGGCAAGATCACCGTGGTGGAGGTGGAGGAGATCGTCGAGCCCGGCGAGCTGGATCCCAGTCAGATCCACACCCCCGGGATCTACGTCAACCGGGTGATCCAGGGGCGCTTCGAGAAGCGCATCGAGCAACGCACCGTGCGTCAGGGATAAGGAGAGACCAACATGGCACTGAGTCGTGAACAACTGGCCATGCGGGTGGCCCAGGAACTGAAGGACGGCTACTACGTCAACCTGGGGATCGGGATCCCCACCCTGGTGGCCAACTACGTGCCCGAGGGGATGCAGGTGATGCTGCAGTCGGAGAACGGCCTGCTGGGCATGGGCCCCTTCCCCACCGAGGAGGAGGTGGACGCCGACATGATCAACGCCGGTAAGCAGACGGTCACCGCCATCACCGGCGCCTCCATCTTCCACTCGGCGGAGTCCTTCGCCATGATCCGCGGCGGCCACGTGGACCTGACGGTGCTGGGCGCCTTCGAGGTGGACGTGCAGGGCAACATCGCCTCCTGGATGATCCCGGGCAAGCTGGTCAAGGGGATGGGCGGCGCCATGGATCTGGTGGCCGGGGCGGACAACATCATCGTCACCATGACCCACGCCGACAAGCGGGGCAACTCCAAGCTGCTGACCCAGTGCACCCTGCCCCTGACCGGCGCCGGCTGCATCAACAAGGTGGTGACGGACTTGGCCTACATCGAGATCCGCGACGGCCAGTTCCACCTGGTGGAGCGGGCCCCCGGGGTCAGCGTCGAGGAGATCATCAGCAAGACCGCCGGTGAGCTGGTGGTGCCGGACGAGGTGCCGGAGATGCGCTTCGACAACGCCTAAGCTTGGGCACACCCCCTACAAAAGCCGCCCCAAAGGCGGCTTTTTTCTTGCCTTGCCGTAAACGTCCTCCCATCCTGCCGCCCCGGCCGCCGCTGCACTGAGGCGTTCAACTCGCGTACAGCGCCCCCGCCCTACCCTGCTGCCGTTATCACCAAGGGGAACCCCCATGCACAGCAGTCAATCCGCCCCCATGGGGCCCATCGACACCACCTGGCCACAGGACAGCGTCCCGCCCAGCGCGGCGCGGGCGGTCGCGCCCTCCCTGTGGCAGCAGATGCGACCGGCGGTCTACCGATTCCTGGGCCTGTCGCTCTTTCTCGCCCTGGCCGCCGGTGTCATCCACTTCGAGGTGGTGGCCCTGGGCAGCCATGTGCCCGAGTCCTCCCTGATCGAGTACATGCAGGAATCCCTGCTGGCGCTTATCGTCGGACTGTTTGGCGCCCTGGCCTATCGGCGCCCCGATCTGCGCGGCTTCGCGGTCCTGGTGGGGGGGTTCTTTCTCTGCCTGCTGATCCGCGAGCTGGATCAGCTGTTTGATGCGATCTACCACGGCGCCTGGAAAGTCCCCGCCTACACCGTCGCCTTTGCCGCCATCTACTATGCGGTGAAACATCGCGACAGCAGTGCCCAGCCCCTGGTGCGCTACACCCAGCACCAGAGTTTTGGCCTGATGCTGGCGGGCATGGCGCTGCTGATGGTGTTCTCCCGCCTGTTTGGCATGGGGGTGCTGTGGGACACCCTGATGGGGGAGCAGTACGTTCGTGGGGTGAAAAGCCTGGCCGAGGAGGGCACCGAGCTGGCCGCCTACTCACTCATCTTCTGCGCGGCGCTGTGGTACGTACTGGAACAGCTTAAATCCGGCCCGCGCCGGCGATGACCGCGACGCCATAAAAAACGCCAGCATTGTGCTGGCGTTTTTTCGTTGTGTTGGGGTCAGTCCCACACCAACTGGCGGAAGTGGGTGCGGCACATGGAGACGTAGCTGTCGTTGCCGCCGATCTGCACCTGGTCGCCGTCGCGCACCGGGTTGCCCTGCTCATCCATGCGCACCACCATGTTGGCCTTGCGGCCGCAGTGACAGATGGTCTTCAGCTCCACCAGCTTGTCCGCCCAGGCCAACAGGTACTGGGCCCCTTCGAACAGCTCCCCCTGGAAGTCGGTGCGCAGGCCGTAGCAGAGCACCGGGATGTCCAGGGTGTCGACGATGTGGGTCAGCTGCTGCACCTGGGCCTTGGTCAGGAACTGGCTCTCGTCCACCAGGATGCAGTGCACCGCGCCCCGGGCCAGCTCCCCCTTGATCAGCGCCACCAGGTTGTCCTCGCGGCGGTAGATCAGGGCGTCCGACTCCAGGCCGATGCGGGAGGTGATCTTGCCCACGCCGTATCGGTCGTCCAGGCCGGCGGTCAGCACCAAGGGCACCATGCCACGCTCACGGTAGTTGTAGGCGGATTGCAGCAGGGAGGTGGATTTGCCGGCGTTCATGGCCGAGTAGTAGAAGTAGAGCTGTGCCAAGGCGGGGTCCCCAAAATGTCGTTCGCGCCAGTTTATAGAAAACCGGCGGTGGGAACCACCGCCGGTCGGGACCAATCCTCAGGCCTGTGAAGCCGCCGGCAGCGGGGCCTGGCGGGCGCAGTAGCCACGCACCACAACCACCCAGGCCACCAGGGCCACCAGGCTGACCAGGAAGCCGGCCAGGGCGGAGTGGGTGATGCCGATGGCCAGGTAACCCAGGCCGGCGATGGCCGCCACGGACAGCGCGTAGGGCAGCTGAGTGGTGACGTGGTCGATGTGGTGACAGCCGGCACCGGTGCCGGAGAGCACCGTGGTGTCGGAGATGGGGGAGCAGTGATCACCGAACACCGCACCGGCCAGCACCGCGGCCATCAGCGGCAGCAGCATGGCCACGTCCGCCGCCAGGGCGATGTCCGCGGCGATGGGCAGCATGATGGCGAAGGTGCCCCAGCTGGTGCCGGTGGCGAAGGCGGTCACGCCGGCCAGCAGGAAGATCAGCAGCGGCAGCACCCACATCGGCATGGAGCTCTCCACCAGGGAGGCCAGGTAGGTGCCGGTCTCCAGGTCGCCGATCACTCCGGCGATGGTCCAGGCGAACAGCAGGATGTACACCGCCGGCAGCATGGACTTGGCGCCGCTGATCAGGGCCCGGCCGATCACCGCACCGGAGAGCTTCTGGCGCAGGGCCATCCCCAGGGCGATGGTCAGGCTCACCAGGGCAGCGTAGAACAGGGCGATGGTGGTGTCGGTGTTCTCCAGGGCCCCCATCAGGGTAAAGGGCGCGTCGCCGAGGTTGGCAGCGCCGGTGGCCAGCATGAAGTAGACGGACGCCACCACCAGACCCAGGATCGGCAGCAGCAGACCCCAGACGGAGCCGTTGTCCGCCTCCGGCAGGTCCAGATCCGCGCCCGGCGGCAGGCCCTTGCTGCCATCCCACAGTTCACCGGTTTCGGTGGCACGGCGGGCGGCCTTGGCCATGGGACCGATCTGCAGGTTGAAGACGATGACGCAGCCCAGCAGGCCCAGGGCGAACAGGGCATAGAGGTTCATCGGGATCATCTGGATAAAGGCGTTCAGGGCGCCGATGTCGCTGATCTCACGGGCCGCGAAGATGGTGCCAATCAGGCCAACAATGTAGGCGCCCCAGGAGGAGATGGGGGCCATAACGCACACCGGAGCCGCGGTGGAGTCCACGCCGTAGGCCAGCTCCTCGCGGGAGATCTTGTGGTCGTCCGCCACCGGCTTGGCTACGGAGCCCACCGCCAGGGTGTTGAAGTAGTCGTCGATGAACACCACAAAGCCCAGTGCCATGGTCATCAGGCGGGCGTCACGGCGGGTTTTCACCCGGCGGCGGGCCCAGCGGGCAAAAGCCTTGGCGGCACCGGAGGCGTTGATCATCGCGATGGTCATGCCCAGCACGACCAGGAAGCCCAGCAGGGGCACGTTCCAGGTGTCGATGGCGCCGTCATCGATAAACAGGCCAATGGCCCGGCTGCCGATGTCGGTCAGGGTGGCCACGGGGCCGAAACCGTTGTGCATCAGGGCACCGATCAGCACCCCCACACCCAAAGAGAGCAGGACACGGCGGGTGAAGACCGCCATCAGGATCGCCACCAGAGGCGGCAACAGAGCGAACGCCGAGTTGGCGAAGTCAAAGGAAACCATCTTTTGTTGTCGTCGTTATTGAGATGGAGAGCAACTGACACGGCGCGGGGCCGAGGGGGGATATGATGAAGTGATCCACCGTCCTTTCAGTAGCGCTCCATAGTAAACCCACTGCTGTCGTCCTGACAGAGATTACTATGGCAGTGCCGCACCTGTTCGATACGACCCCAGCGAAACGGGATGACGCCCGGTTCACTTCGGCACTGACTCCTTTCCTTCGGGATGCTCGGGGATCACCCTACTCCGAAGTACTGATAGGCAGTGCGCCTCTACCTTGCTTAGGCAGTTGAATTGTCTGGCTGACAAAACAACGGCGGCATTCTAATCACACCTTTGGGGGGTGAAACCAGAACAGGCCGCCGTTTTGTGACGCAGATCTCGGTTTTAGCCGAGCTGCTCCGTCAGGTGGGGCAGGATCTCGAACAGATCCCCCTCCAGGCCGTAGTCCGCCACCTGGAAGATGGGGGCGTCCGGGTCCTTGTTGATCGCCACAATCACCTTGGAGTCCTTCATCCCCGCCAGGTGCTGGATCGCTCCGGAGATCCCCACTGCGATGTAGAGCTCCGGCGCCACGATCTTACCGGTCTGGCCCACCTGGTAGTCGTTGGGCACAAAGCCGGCGTCCACCGCCGCCCGGGAGGCGCCCACGGCCGCGCCCAGCTTATCGGCCAGGGCTTCAATCAGGGCGAAGTTTTCGCCGCTGCCGACACCGCGACCCCCGGACACCACCACTCGGGCGGCCCCCAGCTCCGGACGCTCGGACTCGATGCGCTCCAGGGCCACAAACTCGGACAGAACCTGGCCGGTCTCGGCGCTCACTTGGGCCACCTCGGCGGCCGCCTGGCTGCCCACGGCATCAAAGGCGGCGGTGCGCACCGTCATCAGCTTGATGGGGTCCAGGGACTGCACCGTGGCCATGGCGTTCCCGGCGTAGATGGGGCGCACAAAGGTGTCGTCACTGACCACCTGCACCACATCGGACAACATGGAGACGTCCAGCAGTGCCGCGGCGCGGGGCAACAGATCCTTGCCCTGGGCCGAGGCCGCCGCCAGGATGTGGCTGTACTCACCCCCCAGGCTCACCACCAGATTGGCCAGGCCCTCGGCCAGGCCATGTTCGAAACCGGCGTCTTCCGCCACCAGCACCTTGCTCACGCCTTCCAGGGTCGCCGCCGCTTGGGCCGCCTCGCTCACCTGATGACCGGCCACCAGCAGGTGGATCTCACCGGACAGGGCCCGGGCCGCGTTCACCACCTTGGCGGTGTCCGCCTTGAGCTGGCCATCCAGCTCTGCAATTACCAGGATCGCCATTAGACCACCTTCGCTTCGTTTTTCAGCTTGTCCACCAGCTCCTCGACGGAAGCCACCATCACCCCGGCTTGACGCTCGCTGGGTGCGGCCACCTTGAGCACCTTCTGGTGCTGACCCAGGCTCACCCCGAGCGCCTCCACGGACTGAGTGTCCAGGGGCTTGCGCTTGGCCTTCATGATGTTGGGCAGGGAGGCGTAGCGCGGCTCATTGAGACGCAGATCCGTGGTGATCACCGCCGGCAGGGCCAGCTTCAGGGTCTGCAGGCCGCCGTCCACTTCCCGAACCACTTCAACGGATTCGCCCTCGACGCTCACCTTGGAGGCGAAGGTGGCCTGGCCGGCGCCCATCAGGGCCGCCAGCATCTGGCCGGTCTGGTTGTTGTCGCCGTCGATGGACTGCTTGCCCAGCAGCACCAGCTGGGGCTGCTCGTTGTTCACCACGGCGTTGAGCAGCTTGGCCACGGACAGGGGCACCAGCTCCTCGTCGGTCTCGATGTGGATGGCCCGGTCGGCCCCCAGCGCCATGGCGGTACGCAGTTGCTCCTGGGCCGCTTTGGGGCCGATGGACACCACCACCACCTCGGTGGCCTTGCCTTGTTCTTTCAATCGCACCGCCTCTTCGACGGCGATCTCACAGAAGGGGTTGAGGGCCATCTTGAGATTGGCCAGCTCCACCGCGGATTCATCCGCTTTGACGCGCACTTTAACATTGGCGTCCACTACCCGTTTGACGGGAACCAGAATCTTCATTTTTTGTCCTTTATTGCGTACCGGCACAGTGCCGCAATCCTCGGCCCACTCTACTTACTGTTAACGTAAACGTCAACATGACATGGGGAGGGCGAAAACACCCGGTCTTCCGGCGGTTTCTCGCGGTTCGACAACGCCAGGGCGGTGCCGATATTGAGCTCGGAATTGATTAGATGTTCGCCACTTTTGCCCTTTATTTAACTCAACCTGAATCAAAATGAGTGGAAAACATTGTCGGCAATCTGGATATATTTATTAGCAGGGATAAGTTATTTAATTTTACAGGGGACAGGTCTATAATCTGGTGCTAGTCTAATAAGCAATCCCTCCCCATTTAGTTCATCAAAGGTTGAAAAAGCATGGCAGAGTTTCTTGAGATCCTGACCCACGGACGTCGCCTAAAGGCTCAATTAAAAGGTCTGACCCTGGACGAACTGCAAGAAGTAATCGAGAAGATGCAGAAGATCGCTGAAGAGCGTGAAGAAGAACTGGCTGAAGAAAAAGCCGCTAACGCCGAGCGCATTGCCAAAATCGAAGCGATCCGCAAGCAATTGGCTGAAGACGGCATCAGCCTCGATGAATTGAATGTGGCCACCGAAGCCGCCCCCCGTAAAAAGCGGGCACCGCGTCCGCCGAAATACGAAATCATGGTGGATGGCGAGCGCATCACCTGGACCGGCCAGGGCCGCACCCCCAAGGCCATCAAGGAGCAGCTGGACGCCGGCCGCACCCTGGAAGATTTCCTGATTAAGTGATCCTTCCCCATTAAAGAAAGCGGCTGCCTCCGGGCAGCCGTTTTTGTTTCATCAATAGTTACACTTTGTGTTGCCGCCGGGTGATCTCGACGTTGCCACCCTCACGCAAGAAACTGGATAATGTGCCTCCCGACGAAGCAATAATTACAACAGGGAGCACCACATGGTTGTGGAACGTCGTTGGCTACTGGGAGCGGCCGCCGCTTTGGGATTGACCCAGCCCGCCCTGGCCATCAATCAAACCGAGCCGGAATTAGGGATCCGAGATAAGACCCCCAATATCACCGCGCTGACTCACGCCCGCATCGTTACCGAACCCGGTACCGTAATGGAAAACGCCACTTTGGTGTTGGAAGACGGCATTATTCGCACCGTTTCCAACAATAACCGGGTGCCGGATGGGGCGTTCGAAATCAATATGACCGGCTACACCCTCTACCCGGGTTTTATTGATCCCTACACCCAGTACGGCCTGGACTGGCAATATCCCAGCCACGCCGATGGCGGCCCGCTCTACAGCATCAGCCCCAAGGGTGCGCGCCATTACAACGGCGCGGTGCACAGTGAGATGCGCTGGTCCGAACACTTCCACCCCGACGACAGCGCCGAGACCTGGCGAGCCAACGGGTTCACCACGGTGCACACCGCCTTCCAGGATGGGATCTTCCAGGGCCGCGGCACCACGGTGTCCCTGGCCGAGGGCCCCAGCCACACCCTGATCTACCAGGCCCAGGGCGCCCACCAGCTCTCCTTTGATCGTGGCAGCGCCCACCAGGAGTACCCCGCCTCCATCATGGGGGCCATGGCGCTGATCCGCC
Organism: Ferrimonas balearica; assembly: GCF_019802085.1. Lineage (GTDB taxonomy): Bacteria > Pseudomonadota > Gammaproteobacteria > Enterobacterales > Shewanellaceae > Ferrimonas > Ferrimonas balearica_B. The sequence continues at coordinate 201,565 of NZ_JAHVHV010000001.1, read as the reverse complement.
AGACCCTGTCGGACGCGCGCTGGTACCGAGCCCAACAGGACAAGGCCCTGAGCGTGGCCCTGCAGCCTCAGCTGAGCCTGGCGGCCCTTGCCAACATCGACGCGGAGCCGGTGATCTTTGCCGGCCGCCATCCCGACGATGCCCTAAGGGCCCAGGGCCTGTTGTCGCCATTCAATGTGCGCCCCGTAGTGGTGGGCACCGGACTGGAGTTCGAACGCCTGCCCCAGCTGCGCGCGCAGAAAACCCAGCTTATCCTGCCCCTGAAACAGGCCGCCAAACCCAGCCTGTCGGACACCGGTGACGCCCTGGACATCAGCCTTCAGCAACTGCGTCATTGGGAGCGCACCCCCGGCAACCCCGCCGCGGTGGCCGAGGCCGGGCTCAGCTTCGCCCTGACCCAGCACGGCATCGACTCAGACCAGTTCTGGCCCCGCCTGGAGCGGGCCCTGGCCCACGGTTTAAGCCCCCAGCAGGCCCTGGCGGCCCTGACTACGGTGCCGGCCAAGATCGCCGGCGTAGCCGATCAGTCCGGTCGGATCGCCCCTGGATACCGGGCGGATCTGGTGGTGGCCAAGGGGGATCTCTTCGCCGGCGGCCACATCGAGGCGCTCTATCTGCAGGGTCAGTATCACCCCATCGCACCGGACCACCTGCGCCCCTATCTGGGGGAGTGGGACCTGCCCCTGGAGGAGCTCCAGTGGTTGCTGACCCTGGATAACATCGAGGGCAGTCTCAGCGGCCACCTGGCCCTGGGTGAAGCCGCCCTGGAGCTGTTTGACCTTAACCCCAGCGCCCATCAGCTGAGCTTCAAGGTGCGCCTGGAGGGCCATGAGGGGATCAGCCTGTTTACCCTGGCCCCCACCCCCGAGGGGCTGCGCGGTGAACTGATGCTGCCCGGCGGCGAGCTGCGCCCCCTGGTGCTCACCGCCGTGGGAGGCAAGACGGCCGAAACGCCCCGGGACACCGAGGCCCCGGCGCCCTATCTGAGCCGCCTGACCTTCCCCAACCGGGCCTACGGCCTCACCGAGCCCCCCCGCGCCGAGTCGCTGCACATCCAGAACGCCACCGTCTGGACCTCCGCCGAGGCGGGGATCCTGACCAACACCGACGTGCTGGTGGAGGATGGCCAGATCAAAGCCATCGGAACGGCGCTCAAGACCCCCCGGGGTTACCGGGTGATCGACGCCACCGGTCTGCACCTGACCGCCGGCATCGTCGATGAGCACTCCCACATCGCCCTCTACGGCGGCACCAACGAGGGGTCCGACAACATCACCTCCGAGGTGCGCATCGGCGACGTGCTCGACCCCAACGACATCCACATCTACCGGGCGCTGGCCGGTGGGGTGACCACGGCGCAGATCCTCCACGGCAGCGCCAACCCCATCGGGGGCCAGTCCCAGACCATCCAGCTGCGCTGGGGAGAGGACGCCGAGGGGCTCAAGTTCCACGCCGCCCCGCCCAGCATCAAGTTCGCCCTGGGGGAGAACGTCAAGCAGTCCAACTGGGGGGATGAGTTCATCACCCGCTACCCGCAGACCCGCATGGGGGTGCCGGCCCTGATCCAGGACGCCTTCCAGGCCGCCCGGGAGTACCGCCAGGCGCAAGAGGATTACGACCGCCTGCGCCGCGGCGACAAGCGCCAGACCCTGGCCCCCCGCCCGGACTACCGTATGGAGGCCCTGGCGGAGATCCTGGAGTCGGAGCGTCACATCCACGTACACTCCTACGTGCAGTCGGAGATCCTCGCCCTGCTGGAGCTGGCCGAGGAGATGGACTTCAAGGTGCAGACCTTCACCCACATCCTCGAGGGCTACAAGGTGGCCAAGGAGATGGCCGCCGCCGGCACCACCGCCTCCACCTTCTCCGATTGGTGGGCCTACAAGTTCGAGGTGTACGACGCCATCCCCCACAACGCCTGCCTGATGACCGAGCAGGGGGTGAACACCAGCATCAACTCCGACAGCCGCGACCTTATCCGCAAGCTGAACCAGGAGGCGGCCAAGTCGGTGATGTACTGCGGCATGAGTCCGGAGGAGGCCTGGAAGATGGTGACCCTCAACCCGGCTCAACAGCTTAAGGTGGACCACCTGGTGGGCTCCATCGAGAAGGGCAAACAGGCGGATCTAGTGCTCTGGGACGCCTCCCCCCTGTCGGTGTACGCCCGGGCCAAGACCACCTGGATCGCCGGTAAGCCCTACTTTGACCGCCAGCGTGACCAGGCCGAGCGCCGGGCCGTGGCTCAGGAGCGTCAGGCCCTGCTGCAAAAGGCACTGGAAGATGACGCCCCGGCATCACTGGGGGATCACGACATCACCCCGGATGAGACCCCGGAGTGGCACTGCGACTCCCTGAGTCACTTCGTCAATGGCCGCCTGGTCCTGCATCATCACCATCACTGAGGAGCCCCATCGATGCGAGTTTTGACCTTGATGCTGGCCCTGCTGGTCAGCCCCATCACCGCCCAGGCCCACGACATCCTGCCCGGGCCGGCCCAGAGTCAGCCGGTGCTGCTCAAAGGCGCCACCATCCACACCGCCGAGCAGGGGGTGCTGCCCCAAGCGGATCTGCTGTTCGTTGACGGGGTGATCCAGGCCATCGGCGTGGATCTGCCGGCACCGGAGGGCGCCCGGGTGGCGGATCTCAGCGGCCACCACCTCTACCCCGCCCTGATTGCCCTGGACAGCCAACTGGGGCTTCGGGAGATCGGCATGGTGCGCAGCACCGTGGACTCCTACGAGGTGGGGGATCACAACCCCCAGTTGCGGGCCACCGTGGCCTTCAACGCGGATTCCGAGGTGATCCCCACGGTACGGCGCAACGGCATCGGCTACGCCCAGCTGGTGCCCCAGGGCAACCGGCTGGCGGGCCGCTCCGCCCTGGTGGGCCTGGACGGCTGGAACCTGGGGGACGCCCTGGTCCGCCAGGACACCGGGTTGCACCTTTACTGGCCCGAGGCGGGACTGCCCCAGCGGGATCCGGACGACCGCGATGAGGCGATACAGGCCCGTACCGAGCAGTTGGACGCCCTCTGGCAGAGTTTCGAATCCGCCTACCGCTACCACCTGGCCCAGGACGGCAGCCGCCCGGTGGACACCCGCTGGCACGCCATGGGCCCGCTGTTCGAGGGGGATTTGACCCTGTTCATCCACGCCGATGACCAGCGTCAGATCGAACAGGCTCTGGATCTGGTAGAGCGTTACCGATTCAAAGCGGTGCTGGTGGGAGGCTATGACGCCCTGCGGGTGGCCCCGCGCCTGACCCAGCTGGCGGTGCCCGTGGTCTACACCCACGCCAACGGCCTGCCCCGGCGCGCCGATGAAGCCTACGACCACGCCTTTGCCCAGCCGGCACTGCTGCACCAGGCGGGGGTGACCCTGGCTCTGGCCTGGACCGGCAGCTGGGACAGCCGCAACCTGGCGTTCGCCGCCGGTCAGGCGGTGGCCTACGGCCTGCCCAGGGAGGCAGCCCTGGCCGCCATCAGCCGGGTGCCGGCCCAGTTGATGGGGGCTGAGGATCTGGGGGATCTGGCGGTGGGCCAGCGCGCCAGCCTGGTGATCAGCAAAGGGGATCTGCTGGACATGGCCGAGGCGGACGTTATCGCCCTCTACCTCGACGGCCGCCCGGTGGACCTGGACAACCGCCACGAGCGGCTCTACCAAAAGTACCGTCAGCGCCAATAAAAGCTTGATACAATCAGGGGCATATTCGACAACTTCGGTGTGGTTATGCCCCTGCTCCGCTCCCTTCTCCCCATTCTGCTGCTGGCCGGCTGTGCCGGCGACTACCACTTCTCCAGCAACCTGGATCCGGCCAATTTCGATGACTATTTCCAGCCTGGGCAGGTCAAGCTGCTGGGCCCGGAGACCGCCATCGGCAACGCCGAGGTGCTAGGGGTGGTGGAGGGGATCAGCTGCCAGGAGAGCGCCCGCTCCGTGCCCGCCAGCGACGCCGATGCCCGGACCCAGATGCGCCTGGAAGCGGGCAAACTGGGGGCCAACGCCGTCCGCCTGCATCAGTGCATGGTGCTGGAGGAACACCCGGGCTGCGTGGTCGCCCGGGCCTGCTATGGCCAGGCGCTGAAGATGGTCTCCCAAGATGAGCGCTGAGCACCGCCTGAGCCCGGTGGCCCTGTGCCGCTCCCCCTACCGCCAGAAGTTTGCCATCCCCCGCCAACCCAACCTGGTGCCCGCGGCCATCGGTCGACTGGATCTCCAGGGGGAGTGCAACCGGGGGGAGATCCTGCGGGGGCTGGAGCAGTTCTCCCACCTGTGGCTCATCTTCAGCTTCCACCAGAACCTGGAGCAGGGCTGGAAACCCACGGTGCGCCCGCCCCGGCTGGGGGGCAACGCCCGACTGGGAGTGTTCGCCAGTCGCGCCACCTTTCGCCCCAATGGCCTGGGTCTGTCGGTGGTGCGTTTGCACCGCATCGGCCAGCAGGGCAAGCAACACTTTGTCGAGGTCAGCGGCATCGACTTGCTGGACGGCACCCCCATCTACGACATCAAGCCCTACATCCCCTACTCCGACGCCCACCCTGATGCCGAGGGCGGCTACGCCCAGGCAGCACCGACGGCCATGGCCCTGGTGATCGCGCCCGAGGCCGAAGCTCAGCTGGCCGAGGCGGAGCGCCACCAGCCGGGGTTCACCGAGCTGGCCCGCCAGGTGCTGGCCCAGGACCCGCGCCCGGCCTACCAGGACGCGGAGCCGGGCCGGGTTTACGGGGTGCAGCTGTACGACTGGGATCTGCGCTGGCAAGTGCGCGACGGCGTGAACCACCTCTGCGCTGTGGTGCCGGTGTGAGCGATCGCTACCGCGCGCAGCACCAGCGCCGCCTGGCCTGGATGCCCTGGCTCTACTACCGCCTCAAACCCAAGCATCGGGCCTGGGCCGAGCCCTGGCAGGCGCAGCTCCAGGCCCAGCTGATGGCCCTGGAAACGGTCACCATCGCCGAGGGGTGCTTTATCGCCCCGGACCTGGCGCTCTTTGCCGAGCCGGGCCGGCCGGTCACCCTCGGCCCCCGCACCATGATCGCCGCCGGATGCTTCCTCCACGGCCCCATCGACATCGAAGGGGAGGTCAGCATCAACCACGGCTGCAGCCTGGACGGCGGCCGGGCGGGGATCCGCATCGGTGCCCAGACCCGCATCGCCCACGGAGTCACCATCTACGCCTTCAACCACGGCATGGCTCTGGATCAGCCGCTGTATCAGCAGCCGGTGAGCTCCAAGGGGGTCACCATAGGGCGGGACGTGTGGATTGGGGCCCGGGCGGGCATCGTCGATGGCGTGACCATTGGCGATCACGCCATCATCGGCATGGGGGCGGTGGTGACAAAGGATGTGCCGGCCTACGCCAAGGTGGCCGGCAGCCCGGCCCGGGTGATTGGCGACCGACGGGATTCGGCCTAGGGCGCCAGCTTGAGGTGCACCTGGCCGCCGTAGCTGACCACCCGGTGGCGCCCCTCCGCCTTGGCCCGGTAGAGGGCCTGATCCGCCAGCTCCACCAGGGTGTCCGGTCGCTGCTCGCTGCCGGGCACCAACGTGGCCACGCCGATGCTGACGGTCACCACCCCCACCTCGGCACCGTACTCGTGGCGGATCCCAAGCTCAGTGATGCCATCGCACAGGGCCTGGGCCAGCACCACCACGTTGTCGGAGGATTCCGGCAGCAGGATGGCAAACTCCTCCCCACCGTACCGAGCCACCAGATCCCGGGGACGATTGAGTCGCCCCTTGAGTGAGGCGGCAATTTTGCGCAGCGCCTTGTCCCCGGCCCTGTGGCCGTAGTTGTCGTTGAACGCCTTGAAGTGGTCGACATCCACCAGCATCAAGGTCAGGGGCCGACTGGTGCGCCGACCGGCGTCCCATTCGGCGTTCAGCCAGTGATCGAACTGGCGCCGGTTGCCCACCTCAGTCAGGCTGTCGGTCAACGACAGCTGCATCAGCTTGCGGTTGACCTCATCGAGCTCTTGGGTGCGCTCCTCCACCAGGGCGGCGATGGCCCGGTTGCGCTGACTGAGCTGATGCACCATGCCCACCAGCAACAGCATCATCAAGGGGCCGCCCAGGGCGATGGCCCAGGGCAACAAGCTGCGCTGTTGCTCGAAAAATGCCTCCTGGGGGCGGGCCTGGAAGCGCCACTGGCGGCCCCCGCTGTGGGACAGGGGCAAATCGTAGTCCCAGGCCGCCATGGACGGGTCAAACTGGCCGACGGTCAGCAGCACCTCGCCGTCGGCGCTGTCGTCGTAGAGGCGAAAATCGATGCGGCTCTGCTCCCGGTCAAAGAGCACCGTCTGCACCATGGTCTCCACCTCAAACACCCCCAGCACAAACCCCATAAGGTTGGCCCGTCGGTTGCTCAAGGTGGCGGGCAATCCCCGGTAGACCGGCAGGAACACCAGCACCGCCTTGACCGCAGAGGGGCCCTGCACCAGCTGCACCGAGGCGGAGGAAAGTAGCCGCCCCTCGTCCCGGGCCTGCATCAGGGTGTTCAGGCGCACTGGCTCCGAGCCCAGGTCAAAGCCGAAGGCCCGCTCGTTGCCCGCCAGGGGGGCCAGGTAGTAGACCGGGTAGTAGAAGTTGCGGGGCCGGGCGGTGACCATGACGCCGTCGTGCAGCTCGGTGAAGGTGAAGCCGGGGAAGCGCTGGCGCCACACCGCCTCCATCTCGGTCCGCTGGGCCTGGGGCACCACGGGGATCCACTCCAGGGCCCGGATCTCCCGGTGTCGGCCCAGCATCCCCTCGGCGACCCGGCCAAACTCTTCGGCGCTGACCGACTCGGAGCCCTGGAACAGGACTCCCAGTTGGTTCAAGGTGTCGAACGCGCTGTTCATGTGCCAGCTCACCGTCTGGGCCTGGTTGCTGGCCAGGTGGCGATACTCCTCCTCCAGCAGCGCCTGCTCGCCCAGGGCGATGCGGTACGCCACGAACAGAAACAGGCTGGAGCCGGCCATCAGGATGGCGACAAGGGAAAGGTAACGGTGCACGCGCGTCCTTACGCAATTGGGGGCTGGGCTGAAAACTAGATAGTAGGTGATTGTCGATTTTGTCGCCATCCCCGATGAGTGGAATGCGAGGCTGCTAAAACAGACGCTTGGCACCGATAGACTTGTACCCCTGAATTGCTAAAATACTCGGCTACTTTTCTGCAGTTGGATCCCACGACCATGCGTACCAGCCAAACCCTGATCTCCACCATGAAGGAGACTCCCTCCGATGCGGAAATCGTCAGCCATCAGCTGATGATGCGCGCCGGCATGATCCGAAAGCTTGCCGCCGGTCTCTACACCTGGCTGCCCAGCGGTCTGCGCGTGATGCGCAAGGTGGAGAACATCGTGCGCGAGGAGATGAACCGAGCCGGCGCCGTGGAAACCCTGATGCCGGTGGTTCAGCCGGCGGACCTGTGGCAGGAGACCGGTCGCTGGGACGACATGGGGGCCGAGATGGCGCGCCTGAAGGATCGCCATGAGCGGGACTTCGTCCTGGGTCCGACCCACGAAGAGGTGATCACCGACATCGTCCGGGACGAGATCAAGTCCTACAAGCAGCTGCCGATCAACCTCTACCAGATCCAGACCAAGTTCCGCGATGAGCGCCGCCCCCGCTTCGGCGTGATGCGCGCCCGCGAGTTTTTGATGAAGGACGCCTACTCCTTCCACCTGGATCAGGCCTCCATGGATGAAACCTATCAGGGGATGTACGACGCCTACTGCCGCATCCTGGAGCGCATCGGCCTGGCCTACCGCCCGGTACTGGCGGACACTGGCGCCATCGGCGGCAGCCACAGCCACGAGTTCCAGGTACTGGCCCAAAGCGGTGAGGACGCCATCGCCTACAGCACCGACAGCGACTACGCCGCCAACATCGAGAAAGCGGAAGCACTGGCCCTGGGCGAGCGCGGTGAGCCCACCCAGGCGATGACCCTGGTGGACACCCCCAACGCCAAAACCATCGCCGAGCTGGTGGAGCAGTTTGACCTGGCCATTGAGAAAACGGTCAAGACCCTGATCGTCAAGGCCGCCGAAGAGAGCGAGCACAGCCTGGTGGCCCTGATGGTGCGCGGTGACCACGAGCTGAACGAAGTGAAGGCGGAAAAACTGCCCCAGGTGGCGGCCCCGCTGACCTTCGCCACCGAGGAGGAGATCCGCGCGGCCATCGGCGCCGGCCCGGGTTCCCTGGGGCCGGTCAACCTGCCCATCCCGCTGGTGATCGACCGCTCCGTCGCCACCCTGAACGATTTCGGCGCCGGCGCCAATGTGGACGACAAGCACCACTTCGGCATCAACTGGGAGCGCGACGTGGCGCTGCCGGAAGTGGCGGACCTGCGCAACGTGGTGGAGGGCGACGCCAGCCCCTGTGGCCAAGGCACGCTGAAGATCGCCCGGGGCATCGAGGTGGGGCACATCTTCCAGCTGGGCACCAAGTACTCCGAGTCCATGAACGCTCAGGTGCTGGACCCCAACGGCAAGGCCACCCCGCTCATCATGGGCTGTTACGGCGTGGGCGTCTCCCGCATCGTGGCGGCGGCCATTGAGCAGAACCACGACGACCGCGGCATCATCTGGCCCGACGCCATCGCCCCCTACCAGGTGGCGATCCTGCCGATGAACATGCACAAGTCCCACCGGGTGGCGGAGCTGGCGGAGAAGCTCTACGCCGAGCTGACTGCGGCCGGAGTGGAAGTGCTGTTTGACGACCGCAAAGAGCGTCCGGGGGTGATGTTTGCCGACCACGAGCTGATCGGGATCCCCCACACCATCGTCATCGGCGAACGCGGCATCGACGCCGGCAACGTCGAGTACAAGGTGCGCCAAAGCGGTGAAAAATCCGATCTGGCCATCGACGAGGTGGTGCCCTTCTTCGCCGCGAAGTTTGGCTAAACTCTCGTGATACAAGGAAAAGCCAGGGCCCAGGCCCTGGCTTTTTTGTGCCTTAATCCACAATTAAGGGGCCAATGCGTCGGCCCAAAGTTATGATGCCCGCCAGGTGGTGCGCTGGCTCAGAGCGCGCTGCCGTCGGCACCCAAGGCCCCGCCCATAGGCCACATCGGTGCCCATCGTCTTGTGTTCGATGCGTCAGTTGGAGGACCCTTGCCGGCAGGAAGCCGGATCCTTTTTTTCCCCTTGCCCCTGGCTCTCCCCTCCCGCTAAGCTGACTAAAATTAGCTCTAACGATCGGATTTTCAGGGAAAAACGGGACGTGACTGATTCCCCCAAACCCCAGTACGGACTGCAACTGAGCGGCGGCGGCGGACGGGCCGCCTACCAGGTGGGCGTGCTCAAGGCGATCGCCAGCTTCTACCCCCGTAACCACGGTCTGCCCTTCCCCATCCTCTGCGGCACCTCCGCCGGCGCCATCAACGCCACCACCCTGGCCTGCTTTGCCAGCTGTTTCCATTTGGGGGTGCGCAAGCTCGAATGGGTGTGGCAGCACTTCAGCACCCACCAGGTCTACCGGGCCGACGCCCTGGGGATCGCCCGCCACTTCGGCTCCCTGGCCTTCAAGCCCGGCAGCAAGCGGCCCCCCTGCCTGTTCGACAACCGGCCCCTGCGGGCGCTGATGGAACAGGTGCTGCCCCTGGACCGCCTGGACCGGCACATCGAGCGAGGTTATCTGCGGGCCATCACCCTGTCCGCCACCCGCTACTACCACCCCTGCTCGGTCAACTTCTTCCAGGGCCACCCTGAGATCCACACCTGGCAGCGGTTTCGCCGCCATGGCGAGCGGGCCCGCCTCACCATCGACCACCTGATGGCCTCCAGCGCCATCCCGCTGATCTTCCCCTCGGTGCGGTTGGGGGACGATCACTACGGCGACGGCTCGGTGCTGCAGCTCTCGCCCTTGAGCCCCCCCATCCACCTGGGGGCCTCGCGCTTGCTGGTGGTGAACCTGGACAGCCCCCACGGGGATCAACCCATGACCCGGCGTCACCGGGCGCCCGCCACCAGTGACATCGCCGGCCACCTGCTGGACACCATCTTCTCCGACACCCTGAATTCGGATCTGGAACGGCTGGAGCGGATCAACCGATCCTTGGCACTGATGCCGGAGCCGGAGCGGCTCAATCAGCCCCTCAAGCCCATCGAGACGCTGGTGATCAAGCCCTCGGAGGATCTGGATCTCATCGCCCGGCGCCATTACCGGCGCCTGCCCAGGGCGGTGCGTTTGCTGTTGCGAGGGATCGGGGTGAAACGGGACAGCGACTCCAGCCTGCTCAGTTACCTGATGTTCGAAGCCCCCTATTGCCTGGAGCTTATCGAACTGGGCTACCAGGATGCCCTGGCCCGCAAGGGTGAGCTCAAGCACTTCTTCCGCTTGTAAGCCCGGGCGTGGGACGCCCAGGCGAAATCGTCGCTCAGTAGCCGTCCAGCAGGCGCCGCTCGGCCCGCTCCAGCTTGCTGGAGGCCCCCATCAGCAGCAGGGTGTCTCCCGGCGCCAGGGTGAGGTCGTCGTGGGCCTCGAGACGCTCCCGCTCCCGCTGGACCCCCTCGATGCTCACCTGCCAGTGGCTCAAGGAGACCTTGGAGAGGGAGCGGCCCACCGCCCAGGCCCCCTCCGGCAGGGTCACTCCGTGCAGCTGCTCACTGCCGCCGGCTTCGCCGGAGAAGAATCCGTGCAGGGTGCGGTAGTGGCGTCGACGCTCCCGCTCCAGGCGCTTGAGGATCACCGGCAGGGGAACACCGGACTGGTACAGCACCTGGGAAACCAGCATCAGGCTGCCCTCCAGGCTCTCCGGGATCACCTGGTCCGCGCCGGCCTGCTCCAGGGCCATCAGGGTGTCGTCGTCCCGGGTGCGCACCAGGATCCGGCACTGGGGGGCCAGCTCCTTGATGCAGTCCAGCAGGTTGAAGATCCCCCGGCGGTTGTCGAAGGTGATCACCGCCAGCTTGGCGTTGCCGATGCCGGTCTCCTTGAGGATCTCCGCCCGGCGGCCGTCGCCGAACAGGATGGGCTCGCCACCGCGGCGGGCCTCGCTCACCCGGATGGGATCCAAGTCCAGCGCGGTGTAGGGGATCCCCTCCCGGCGCAGGAAGCGGGCGATGGTCTGCCCCACCCGGCCGTAGCCCAGCAGCACCACGTGATCCTGGCTCGGCACCGGCTCCGCCTCATCCGCCTCCGTGGTCCACTGGTGGCCCTGTCCAATAAGCCCCTTGGCCAGATCCAGGCAGCGGGCGATAAGGCTGGGGGCCAGGGCCATGGAGATCACCCCGGTCACCACCAGCAGGTTGGCCAGGGTGGGATCGATCACCTGCCAGGTCAGTGCCAGGCCAATCAGCACAAAGCTGAATTCGCCGATCTGTGCCAGGCACAAGCCGGTGGCCAGGGCGTCCTTGAACTTCTCGCCGCTGCTCACCCCCAGGGCCATGATCACCGCGCTCTTGCCCACCATCACCGCCACCAGCAGTCCCAGCAGGGTGAGCCAGTGCTCCCCCACCAAGGAGAGATCCAGCAGCATGCCGACGGAGACGAAGAACAGCCCCATCAGCAGATCGCGAAAGGGGCGAATGTCCGCTTCCAGCTGCTGGCGGTACTGGCTCTCCCCCAGCAGCATCCCGGCCAGGAAGGCCCCCAGGGCCATGGAGAGGCCCAGCCAGAGGGTGATGAACCCGGTGGCCAGGGCCACCACCAGGGTGGTGAGCACGAACAGCTCGTCGGAGCGGGAGCGGGCCACCTGGTCGAACAGCCTCGGCAGCAGATAACCCCCGGCCCACAGCAGGATGGCGAAGGCCGCCAGCCCCTTGAGCAGGGCGGTGCCCAATTCAATCAGCAGCACGGTACCGGCGCTCTCTGAGCCCAGCATGGGGATGACGATCAGCAGGGGGATCACCGCCAGGTCCTGGAACAGCAGGATGCTTACCGACAGCTCGCCGTGACGGCGGTTGAGCCAGCCCAGCTCATCCAGCTGCTTGAGCACGATGGCGGTGGAGGAGAGGGCGATGGCGGCCCCCACCACGATGGCGGAGCGCAGATCGATGCCGAAGGCCAGGGCAATCAGCCAGCCTATCCCGCCGGTGATCAGCACCTGGGCCGAGCCCAGGCCGAATACCCGGCTGCGCATCGCCCAGAGCCTGGGCAGGGAGAACTCCAGGCCCAGGGAGAACATCAAAAAGACGATGCCCAGCTCCGCCACCAAATGGATCTGGTCCGGACCCAGCCAGTTCAGCCCCTGGGGGCCGGCCAGCAGGCCCAGCCCCAGCCAAGCCAGGATCACCGGCAGACCCAGGCGACGGCACATCCAGATCGCCACCACCGCCATGGCGGCCATCGCCAACCCCAATTCCAACCAACCGTGATCCATGGTTACTGCGTCCTCTCCCTCAGTCGTTTTCCTTGATGGGCACCCATCCGGGCCCGGTGTCACACAGGGCACTGCGCTCCAGCCAGAGCCCCAGGGCCGACACCACCTTGTCATCGTAACAGAGCAGGGCCACCTGGCCACGCCGCCAGGGCGGTATCCCCCACTCCTGCCACAGCTTCTTCAGGCTGCGGGCGCGGTCTCGCCCCGCCGGATGCAGGCGAAGACTGCCTGGCAGATCGTAGCGCACCTGGACGGATTGGCCCGGCGCCGGGGCCATAATTCGGGGCCCGCTGCTCTGCTCGACCAGCCGCCAGCACTCGCCATTGGCCAGGGTGGTCGCCTGGCCCAGGACCAGAGTCTCACAGCGCTCACCCAGGCCTGGCAGCGGCGCCACCAGGTAGAGCCCATCGCGGAAGCGGCGCAGGCTGTGCTCACCCCAGTCCAGTTGCGGCTGGGCATCCTCCCGGGCCTGCCAGAGCATCGCCATCGCCCCCATCTGGGCTTGGCTGGGCAGTTGCGCCCCCTGCTGACGCAGCCAGAAGCGCACCAGGTTGTTGCGCCGCGGCGCGCTCATCTGTGCCAGGGCTCGCACCGACAGGGCACCGTCCTCCTGGCGGTGGTGGGCCAGATCCTCGCCAGCCAGCTCATCCACCAGTTGCTGCTGCTCGGCGCAAAGGGCGGCGCTGCGGGCCACGCTCTGACTGAAGCCGGGCCAGCGGGTGTTCAGCAGGGGCAAGGCGCTGCGACGCAGGAAGTTGCGGTCGAAACGCTCATCGGCGTTGCTGTCGTCTTCGATGTGGGCCAGCCCCAGGCTGGCCGCGGCAGCCTCGATCTGGGCCCGGCTCTGGCGCAACCAGGGCCGCACCAGAGAACCCGAGGCGAAGGGCTGACGCTCCGCCATGCCGGAGAGCCCCAAAGGCCCTGAGCCACGTTTAAGGGCCAGCAGCAGGGTTTCCACCTGGTCATCCCGATGGTGGGCGGTCAGCAGCCAATCCCCGGTTTGGCAGCGCGCCGCCAGGGCCTGGTAACGGGCTTCTCGGGCGCTGGCTTCCAGGCTGATGCGAGGGCCCTGTTTGGGCTGCACCCGGACCACCTCCAGCGGCAGGCCCAGCGCCTCGGCCTGGGTCTGGCAGTGCTCGGCCCAGCGGTCGGCCTGGGCCGACAGGCCGTGGTGCACGTGGATAAGCTGGATGGGGGCAGATACGGCACTGCCTGACCCAGAGGCCAGGCAGTGCACCAGAAGCTGGGAGTCGACGCCCCCGCTGTAGGCCACCAGCAGGCGACGCGGCGGCGTCGCCCCTTCGAGGGCCTGGGCAAGCGCGGCCTGCAGCCGCGCCAGGGCATCACTCAGCGGCAATAACCGTACCCCATCAGGCGCTCGTAGCGCTGGGACAGCAGGGTGTCGGTGTCCATCCCCTGCAGGATCGCCAGGTCCTCCTCGAGGCGTGCCTTGAGGTTACCGGCCATGGTGGGCACGTCCCGGTGGGCGCCTCCCATGGGCTCGCGGATGACGTTGTCCACCAGCCCCAGCTCATGCAGGCGCTCGGCTGTGATCCCCATCGCCTCGGCGGCCAGGGAGGCTTTGCCCGCGTCCTTCCACAGGATGGAGGCGCACCCTTCCGGCGAGATCACCGAGTAGGTGGAGTATTGCAGCATGTTGACCCGGTCCCCCACGCCGATGGCCAGGGCGCCGCCGGAGCCCCCTTCGCCGATCACGGTGCAGATGGTGGGCACCTTAAGGCCGGCCATCACCTTGAGGTTGCGGGCGATCGCCTCGGACTGACCGCGCTCCTCGGCACCAACACCGGGGTAGGCACCGGGGGTGTCGATAAAGGTCAGGATCGGCAGCTTGAAGCGCTCCGCCATCTCCATCAGGCGCAGGGCCTTGCGGTAGCCTTCCGGGCGGGGCATGCCGAAGTTGCGGCGGATCTTCTCCTTGGTGTCCCGGCCCTTCTGATGACCAATCACCATCACCGGCTGGCCATTGAAGCGGGCGGTGCCGCCGACGATCGCCTCGTCGTTGGCGTAGGCGCGGTCGCCGCACAGTTCATCAAACTCGGTAAACAGCGCCGCGACGTAGTCTTCGGTGTAGGGACGCAGCGGGTGACGGGCCATCTGGGCCACTTGCCAGGGCTCCAGGGAGGCGAAGATCTTCTTCGTCAGCCCTTCACGCTTCTCCTCCAGCTGGCTGATCTCCTTTTGCAGGTCGAGATCCAGGTCGCCGTTCTCGGTGACGTTCTTCAGCTCGTCGATCTTGGCTTGCAGTTCGGCGATCGGTTGTTCAAATTCCAGAAATTCCAGGCTCATACCATTACTCTATTCGGTGGGCCATCCAGCCCCGACCGTTAAAATGCCACAGTTACCTTGTCAGACCCAAGCAGCTTACCCAACGCTCCGAGCAGATCGTCGGAGGGCAGCACCCGGTAGGGATCCCCGAGCTCCAGCACCCCATGGGCGTCCGGCCGCTGGTAATGGATCTGCACCGGGCAACCGCCGGCACCGTGCTCGGTCACCAGGGTTTTCAGTTGCTCCAGCAGCGGCGGGGCCAGCCCGGGCTGCTCCAGTGTCAGTATCAGAGCACGGGCATACCGCTCTCGCGCCTGACCAATGTCCAAGACTTCTTTGGCGGACATTTTATTGCCGCCGCTGAACTGATCAAAGCTGACCTCTCCCTCAACCACCAAAACGTTGTCGGTGCCGATGAGGTCCTGGTACTTCTCCACCCCCTCGGCAAAGAGCATCACTTCGAGGCGGCCGGACTTGTCGTCCAGGGTGAAGATCCCCATTTTGCTGCCCCGCTTGGTGATCATGATGCGCGAGGCGATCACCAGCCCGGAGGCCCGCACCGTCTTACCCCGACCGGTGGGGGACATATCCTTAAGGCGCCCGCTGGTGAACTTTTTTAACTCTTTGAGATATTGATTGATCGGGTGACCGGTGAGGTAGAGCCCCAGGGTCTCCCGCTCGCCATCCAGCCACTCCTTGTCCGCCCAGGGAGCGACTTTGACGAAGGCGTGGTGGGCCTGCTCCGGCTCCGGGGTCAGGGTGCCGAACAGATCGTCCATCCCCTGGGCCACATTGCGGGCGTTCTGGGCGGCGGATTTCATCGCCTCTTCCAGGGTGGCCATCAGGCTGGCCCGGTGGGGGGCGCCGTCGGGCAACCGGGGGCCCAGGTTGTCCATCGCCCCGGCCAGGATCAGCTTCTCGATGGTGCGTCGGTTGACCTTCTTGAGATCGATGCGGTTGCAGAAATCGAACAGGTCGAGGAAGGCCCCCCCGCTCTCCCGGGCCGCCAGAATCTCCTCCACCGGGCCTTCACCCACGCCCTTGATGGCGCCGATGCCGTAAACGATCTCCTCTTTCTCGTTCACGTTGAACTTGTACAGGCCCTGGTTCACGTCCGGCGGCAGCACCGGCAGCCCCATGCGGTTGCACTCGTCCACCAGGGTCACCACCTTGTCGGTGTTGTCCATGTCCGCGGACATCACCGCCGCCATAAAGTAGGACGGGTAGTGGGTCTTCATCCAGAGGGTCTGGTAGGAGACCAGGGCGTAGGCGGCGGAGTGGGATTTGTTGAACCCGTACCCGGCGAACTTCTCCACCAGGTCGAAGATCTTCATCGCCAGCTCGCCGTCGACGCCGTTGTTGATCGCCCCCTCCTCGAAGGTGGCCCGCTGCTTGGCCATCTCCTCGGGTTTCTTCTTCCCCATCGCCCGGCGCAACATGTCGGCGCCCCCCAGGGTGTACCCCGAAAGGGTCTGGGCGATCTGCATCACCTGCTCCTGGTAGAGGATGATGCCGTAGGTGGGCTCGAGGATGGGTTGAAGGCTCTCGTGCTGCCAGGTTTCATCCGGGTAGGAGATCGCCTCGCGACCGTGCTTACGGTCGATGAAGTTGTCCACCATGCCCGACTGCAGCGGCCCCGGACGGAACAGGGCCACCAGGGCGATCATGTCTTCGAAACAGTCCGGCTTGAGTCGGCTGATGAGCTCCTTCATGCCGCGGGATTCGAGCTGGAACACCGCGGTGGTTTCCGAGCGCTGCAGCAGATCGAAGCAGCGCTTGTCGGTCAAGTCGATGCTTTCGATGCGCACCGGGGCTTTGCCATGCTTCTCCAGGGCCGGATTGAGCATGTCCAGGGCCCACTGGATGATGGTCAGGGTGCGCAGGCCCAGGAAGTCGAACTTCACCAGGCCGGCGGTTTCCACGTCGTTCTTGTCGAACTGGGTGACCGGGTTCTTGCCCTCGTCGTCGCAGTACAGCGGCGCAAAGTCGGTGATCTTGGTGGGGGCAATCACCACCCCACCGGCGTGCTTGCCGGCGTTACGGGTGGTGCCTTCGAGCTTGCGGGCGATGTCGATGAGGGTGCGCACCTCCTCATCGCCGTCGTAGACCTCCTGCAGTTGGGGCTCCACCTCAAACGCCTTGGCCAGGGTCATCCCGGGATCGCCCGGGATCAGTTTGGAGATGCGGTCGACAAAACCGAAGGGGTGGCCCAGTACCCGGCCCACGTCCCGCACCACCGCCTTGGCGGCCATGGTGCCGAAGGTGATGATCTGGGAGACCGCGTCGCGACCGTAGAGCTCGGCGGTGTGCTCGATCACCTCGTCCCGTCGGTCCATGCAGAAGTCGACATCGAAATCGGGCATGGAGACTCGCTCCGGGTTCAAGAAGCGCTCGAACAGCAGGTCAAACTCCAGTGGGTCCAGATCGGTGATCTTCAGCGCGTAGGCCACCAAAGAGCCGGCGCCGGAGCCCCGCCCTGGGCCCACCGGGATGTCGTTGTCCTTAGACCACTGGATAAACTCCATCACGATGAGGAAGTACCCGGGGAAGCCCATGTTGTTGATCACCTCAAGCTCAATCTTAAGGCGCTCATCGTACTCCGGCCGTTTGGCGGCCCGCTCCTCCGGGTCGGGGAAGAGGAACTCGAGCCGCTCCTGGAGCCCCTCCTCGGAGACTTTGACCAGGAAGTCCTCGATCTTCAGATCCCCGGTGGGGAAATCCGGCAGGAAGTACTCGCCCAGGCGCACGGTGACGTTACAGCGCTTGGCGATCTCAACGGTGTTCTCCAGCGCCTCGGGGATGTCTTCGAAGAGCGCAGCCATCTCCTCGGCGCTGCGCAGGTACTGCTGATCCGAATAGAGGCGGGGACGGCGGGCGTTGTCCAGGGGGTAGCCGTCGTGGATGCAGACCCGAATCTCGTGGTTGTCGAAATCCCCCTGCTCCAGGAACACCACCTCGTTGGTGGCCACCAGGGGCAGCCCCTGGGCGTCGGCAAAGGCCACCGCCGCGTGCAGGTAGCTTTCGTCCTCGGCTCGGCCGGTGCGGTGCAGCTCCAGGTAGTAGCGGTCCGGAAAATGCGTCTGATAAAAGGCGGCGATCTGTTCCGCCAGGGGCTGGTTGCCCTTGAGCAGGGCCTTGCCCAGCTCCCCGTCCTTAGCGCCGGAGAGCAGGATCAGCCCTTCGTTGAGCTCCGCCAGCCACTCTCTGTCCAGCACGGGCCGGCCGTCCACGTGGCCCCGCAGGTAGGCCCGGGAGATGAGCTCGGTGAGGTTGGCGTAGCCGGTGTTGTTCATCGCCAGGGCCACCAGGCGCACCGGCTCCAGCTCCAGCGCCGGGCTCAGCATCCAGAAATCGCTGCCGAT
Source organism: Ferrimonas balearica (assembly GCF_019802085.1). Lineage (GTDB taxonomy): Bacteria > Pseudomonadota > Gammaproteobacteria > Enterobacterales > Shewanellaceae > Ferrimonas > Ferrimonas balearica_B. The sequence goes on along the minus strand of NZ_JAHVHV010000001.1, from coordinate 183,617 downwards.
GATCGGCTTGATCCCCTTGCCGTGGGCCCCGCCGTAGAACTTCACCAATCCGCAGAGGTTGGTCTGATCGGTCAAGGCCACCGCCGGCATGCCCAGCTCGGCCACCCGGGACAGCAGGGGGCCCACCTTGGCCAGGCCATCGACCATGGAGAAATCGGAGTGCACCCGAAGGTGGATAAATGTCGGTTCGCTCATGGCGTCCTATGTTACTCCAGGCCCAGCGCGCGGCGGACCGGTTTGAAACTGCTGCGGTGCTCAACCAGGGCACCGTGTTCGGCCAGGGCCGCCAGGTGGGCGGCGGTGGGGTAGCCCTTGTGGCTGGCGAAGCCGTAGGCCGGATAGCGGGCGTCCAGGGCCTTCATCTCGTTGTCCCGGGTGACCTTGGCGAGGATAGAGGCGGCGCTGATGGCCGGCTCCTTGTCGTCCCCCTTGACCAGGGCCTCGGCGGCCAGGCCGCCAAAATCGGGACAACGGTTGCCATCCACCCGGACCAGACCCGGGGTGACCGACAGACCGGCCACCGCCCGCTGCATCGCCAGCATGGTGGCGTGCAGGATGTTGAGCCGGTCGATCTCCTCGACGCTGGCCCGGCCCAGACTGAAGGCCAGGGCCTTCTCCCGGATCTCATCGTAAAGGGCCGCCCGGCGTTTTTCACTGAGTTTTTTGGAATCCCTCAGCCCGGCGATGGGGCGGTGGGGATCCAGGATCACCGCGGCGGTGACCACGTCCCCCACCAGGGGGCCGCGGCCCACCTCGTCGACCCCGGCGATGAGCAGCGTCATTGGGCGTCGCTCCCCTGGCGTGCGGCCACCACCGCCAGCACGGCGTCCGCCGCCCGGGCCGAGGCGTCCCGTCGGATCTGCTGGTGCAGCTCGGTAAAGCGGGCCACCAGGGGGGCCGGGTCCATCGTCAGCTTGGCCTCCACCTCGGCCACCAGATTGGCCACGGTGCAGTCGTGCTGGATCAGCTCCGGCACCAGATCTTTCTCCCCGGAGAGCAGGTTGGGCAGGCTGAAGCGGTCGATGAGCATCAACCGCTTGGCCAGCTGGTAGGAGAGCGGCGCCACCTTGTAGGCCACCACCATGGGCCGCTTGACCAGCATCGCCTCCAAGGTGGCGGTGCCGGAGGCCAGCAAAATCACGTCACTGGCGGCCATCACGGTGCGGGATTGGCCGTCCACCAGGGTCAGCTCCGGCGGCTCGGGGCAGTTGGCCAGCAGCCGCTCAAACTGGCTCCGGCGGTGTTCGTTGGCCAGGGGCACCAGGACAGTGAGGTCGGGGTGGCGCCGTTTCAGCTCGGCCGCTGCCTGGATAAACTCCGGCCCCAGGCGGCTCATCTCGCCACCACGGCTGCCGGGCAGCAGGGCCAGCACCTGACCCTCGGCACCCAGCCCCAGGGCCGCTCGGGCCTCGGCCTGGTCGCTCACCAGGGGGATCTCATCCGCCAGGGTGTGGCCGACAAACTCGCAGCTCACCTCGTACTGGTCGTAGAACGCCTTTTCGAAGGGCAGCAGGGCCAGCACCTGGTCGGTGGCGGCGTCGATCTTAAAGATCCGCTTGGGGCGCCAGGCCCATACCGAGGGGCTGACGTAGTGCACCGTGGGGATCCCCCGGGCCTTGAGCACCTTCTCGATGCGCAGGTTGAAATCCGGGGCGTCCACGCCGACGTAGACGTCGGGCTTGAGCTCGGTCAGCTGGGCGATGAGCTCCCGCTTGATGCGCAACAGCCGGGGCAAGCGCCCCAGCACCTCCACCAGGCCCATCACCGCCAGGTCCTCGATGGGGAACAGGCTCTCCATCCCCAGCTCGGTCATCTGCGGGCCGCCGATCCCGACGAAACGGGCGTCGGGGTGGCGGGCCTGGATCGCCTTGATCAGGCCTGCACCTAAAATATCGCCGGAGAGTTCTCCGGCGACGATGGCTATGGTCAATGGGCGCAAACGCGACTCCTTGGGTTCAACGCACAATGCCTCGGGCGGAGTTGGCCACGAACTCCGCCATGGCGGCCACCTCGGGGTGGGCGTCGGCCAGCTCGCGAATTTGCGGCAGCGCCTCGGCGGTGGTCAGGCCGCTGCGGTAGAGCAGCTTGTAGGCCTTGCGGATCGCCGCCACCCCCTCTTTGGAGAAGTTGCGGCGCTTGAGCCCCTCGGTGTTGATTGCGCGAGGCACGGCACTTTGGCCGGAGACCATGACGTAGGGCGGCACGTCCTGCAGCACCAGCGAGCAGCCGGCGGTGAAGGCGTGGGCACCGATGTGCACAAACTGGTGCACCCCGGTCATCCCCCCCAGGATCGCCCAGTCATCCACCCGCACGTGGCCGGCGATGGAGGCGTTGTTGGCCAGGATCACGTTGTCCCCCACCACGCAGTCGTGAGCCACGTGGGTGTAGGCCATAAAGAGGTTGTTGGAGCCGATCTTGGTCAGCCCCTCGTCCTGGACGGTGCCCCGGTGGACGGTGCAGCACTCGCGAAACACGTTGTTGTCGCCGATCTCCACCCGGGTGGGCTCACCCTTGTATTTCTTGTCCTGACAGGCCTCACCGATGGAGGAGAACTGAAAGAACTGGTTGCCCTTGCCGATGGTGGCCGGGCCTTTGATCACCACGTGGGAGCTCAGCCAGGTGTCGTCGCCGATCTCGACGTCGGCGCCGATGTGGCAGAAGGGCCCAATGGTGACGTTGTTCCCGATCTTGGCATCGGGATGAATGACGGCGGTAGCATCAATCACGGCATCAAATCTCGCGCTTGGCACACATCAAATCGGCGCTGCAGACCACCTTGCCATCAACCTTGGCACGGGCGCTGTAGAAACCGATACCCCGTCTGTCCTTAACGGATTCCACTTCCAGTGTGAGGCTGTCCCCGGGCACCACCGGCTGCTTGAAGCGGGCGTTGTCGATGCCGGCGAACAGGTAAAGGGCGTTGTCCTGCTTACCATGGGTCTTGAAGGCCAGGATGGCGGAGGCCTGGGCCAGCGCTTCGAGGATCAGCACCCCGGGCATCACCGCCATGTTGGGGAAGTGGCCGGGGAAGAAGGGCTCGTTGTAGGTGACGTTTTTCAGCGCCACCAGGCGCTCGCCCGGAACGATCTCCAGCACCCGGTCCACCAGCACAAAGGGGTGACGATGGGGCAAATAATCCAGAACTTCCTGGATCTCCATGGTGTTCAGTTGCTCTGACAAAGCACTGTCCTCAACAGATGTTAATCGTGGTCAGTGGCCTGTTCGGCCATCTGTTTCTCCAATTCACGCAGGCGACGGTACATATCGTCCAGTTGGCGCATGCGCACGCTATTCTTCCGCCATTGTTTGGCTTCCTGCAGCGGCGGGGGCGAGGCGTACAGCCCCTTCTCCTTGATGTTGCCGGTCACCCCGGTCATGCCGGAGATGTGGGTGCCGTCGGCAATGGTCAGGTGACCGGCGATGGCGCTGTTGCCACCGATGATGCAGTACTTGCCGATCTTGGTGCTGCCGGCCAGTACCGTGGCCCCGGCGATGGCGGTGTGGGCGCCAATGACGTCGTTGTGGGCGATCTGCACCAGGTTGTCCAGGATCACCCCCTCTTCGATCAGGGTGTCGTCCAGGGCACCGCGGTCGATGCAGGTGTTGGCGCCGATCTCGACACCGTCGGCGACGCGCACCGAGCCCAGCTGCGGGATCTTCACCCACTGGCCCTTCTCGTTGGCATAGCCGAAGCCGTCGGAGCCCACCACCACGCCGCTGTGCAGCAGGCAGTCGCGGCCGATGATCACCTCGTGATAGAGGGTGACGTTGGCCCACAACTTGGTGCCGGCACCGATCTGGGCGCCACGGCCGATGACGCAACCGGCGCCGATCTGCACCTGGTCACCGATCACCGCGCCGGGTTCGATCACCGCGTTGGCACCGACACTGACCCCATCGCCCAGTTCGGCGGTGGCGTCGATGACGGCACTGGGGTGGATCCCCTCGGCACTGGCCGGGGTGGTGTCCAGCAGTTGGGCAACCTGGGCGTACCCCAGGTAGGGGTTGGCCAGGATAAGGGCGTTGCCGGTGAAGTGTTCGGCGTCCGCTTCAGACAAAATCACCGCCCCGGCGGCGGTGCTGTCCAGCTGACTGCGATATTTACTGTTGGCCAGGAAGGCGATCTGCGTGTCGTTGGCACTTTCCAACGTAGCGACACCCTCAATGAGGGTGTCGCCATTCCCCTGCAGACGAGCCTCTAGGGCGCTCGCCAACTGCGCCAGGGTCATCTTGCTCATGGATTTCAGTTGCCTTTGGTGATGGATTCCACAACCTTAGCAGAGATGTCCACCTGGTCCGTGGCGAACAGGGCGGCGCGGGCTTCCAGTACGATGTCGTACCCTTCGGCGGCCGCAACGGCGTCGATGGCGCGTTTCACGTCCATCAGGATCTTCTGCTGCTCCTGGTTCTGACGCTTCTGCATGTCCTCTTCCAGGGCCTTGCCCTTGAGCTGCAGATCGGACTGCAGGCTCTGGGCCTGGCGCTCCAGTTCGGTCTTCTGCTGATCAGACATCAGGGCGGCGTCGCGCTGGCTCTTCTCCGCCAGGCCACGCAGCTCGTCTTGCAGCTTACGCACCTCTGCCATGCGCTCACCAAAGTCTTTCTCCATCTGCTGGCCAATGGCCTCGCGCTGGGGATGCTGGGCCACAACGGCACCCATGTCGACGATGGCGATCTTCTGTTCGGCCATGGCGGCGGGGGCCAGGGTTGCCAGCATCAGGGCGGCAGTGGCAATCACTTTTTTCAAAACATTCACTCCTTTAAACAAATCGATTCGGGACCACGGGATCAGAAGGTGCGGCCAATGTTGAAGGAGAAGACTTCCGTTTTGTCCCCTTCGTATTTCTTAATGGGCCACGCCAGGCTGAAGACCATGGGCCCCATGGGCGACACCCACTGGACGGACATGCCGTAGGACGCCCGGATCCGGCCCGGATCAGAGAAGTCTTGCAACTTATCAAACTCTGACTGTGGCAGGAAGCGGTAACTGTCGTATTCAAACTCAGTGTCCCACACGTTACCGGCGTCGACGAACAGCGAGGTCCGTACGGTGTTGCGGTAGGCCTCGTCCAGGAACGGGGTGGGCACGATAAGCTCGGCGCTCAGGGTGGCGATGGCGTTACCGCCCACGGAGCGGCCGGTTTCCACGGTCACGGTGTCCGGATCCCCCGGCAGGCTACACCCCGGGAAGCCGGACGGGTCCGGAATACAGGGCGTGCCATCACCGGTGACGTAGAAGGCCCGCGGACCCACGGAGTTGGTCTGGAAGCCCCGCAGGATGGAGCTGCCCCCGGCGTAGAAGTTCTCCCAGAACGGCAGGATCTGGTCGTGCTCGACGCCGCCGTTGTCGTAGGTGCCGTAACCGTTACCGTAGCCAAGACGACCCCGGGTCAGGAACACCCACTCGTGGGTGCGGTTCAACGGGTAGTAGAAGCTGGTGTCGAAGTTCAGCTTGAAGTACTGGTTGTCACTGCCCGGTACCGTCATCTTACCGCTGAGGCGCTGGTTGTTACCGGCGGTAGGGAACATGCCCCGGTTCAGCGTGCTCCGGGTCCAGTTGGCGTTGAGCTCGAAGTTGTCGAACGCCAGCGTGGTGGTCGGGTTATTGATGTCGGCGTAGATGTTGTAGAACTTGAGCACCTGCTGGTAGGGCGACACTTCGGACAGCTCGTTGTGACGGTAGCCGATGCCGATCCCCAGGCGGTTGTACTCGTTCACCGGCCAGCCCAGATCAAAGCCCAGGCCGTAGGAGTCGTTCTTGTAGGACTCCAGGTAGTACTGGTCGGCGTCGAAGGCGGACCAGTAAACGTTGCCGCCGGCGCTCACCCCGTGCTTGGTGAAGTAGGGGTCGCGGTACTGCAGGTTGACGCTCTTGGAGTAGCTGTTGGTGTTGACGTTGATGCCGACGCTGTTACCGGAGCCCATAAAGTTGTTCTGGGACAGGCCCAGCTGCAGGCTCAGCTTACTCTCGGTGCCGTAGCCAACGCCGAAGGTGAAGGAGCCGGAGGGCTGCTCCTTGACGTTGTAGGCCACGTCCACCAGATCATCGGAGCCGGGCACCGGGGTGGTGGTGGACTCCACGGTTTCGAAGAAGCCCAGGCGGTTCAGGCGCTCCTTGGAGAGTTCCACGTTGCGGCTGTTGAGCCAGGTGCCCTCCATCTGACGCATCTCCCGGCGCAGCACCTCGTCGCGGGTCACCTGGTTACCGGTGAACTCCACGGTGCGCACGTAGATCCGCTTGCCCGGGTTGACGTTGATGTTGAGGGTCACCTCGTTGGTCTCATCGTCGATCTCGGGGTAAGTGGTCACTTCCGGGTAGGCGTAGCCGTAACGGCCCAGGAACTTGCTGATCAGCTCCTCGGTGAAGGTCACCTCGGCGCCGTTGTAGGTGGCGCCCTCCTGCAGGGGCACCAGGCGCTCCATCAGCTCCCGCTTGTCCAGCAGTTCGCCGGTGAGGTTCACCTGCTTGATCTTGTACTTTTCACCCTCGTCGACGTTGATGGTGACGTAGAGCCCCTTCTTGTCCGGGGTCATGGCCACCTGGGTGGAGTCGACGCGGAATCGGATGTAGCCGCGGTCCTGGTAGTAGGAGGTGAGGGTTTCCAGATCCCCCTCCAGCTTCTGCTTCTGGTAGCGGCGATCGCCAAAGAAGTCCCACCAGGCGACGTAGTCGGTCAGCTCCAGCTGGCTGATCAGCTCGTCATCGGCGTACACCGAGTTGCCCACCACGTTGATCTGGTGGATCTCCGCGGCATCGCCCTCTTTGAACTGGAACTTCAGCTCCACCCGGTTGCGGGGCAGGTTCACCACCTGGGCCTCGACCCGGGCATTGTATTTGCCGACGCTGAAGTAGAAATCCTGCAGGCCCTTCTCAATCTCGGTCAGGATGGTGCGATCCAGCGGCTCGCCCACCTTGACGCCGGAGCTGTCCAGACTCTCCTGCAGCTGCTCGTCTTTGATGTCCTTGTTGCCGTCCAGCACGATGCTGGAGATGGTCGGCCGCTCGGTGACCTTGACCACCAGGGTGTCGCCCTCGCGACCGACCTGGATGTCTTCAAAGTTGGAAGAGGTGTACAGGGCGCGGATCGCCTGCTGCAGCAACAGGGGATCCAGCTCATCCCCGACTTTGACGGGCAAATTCAACAGGGCCGCCCCTAGGGCCACCCGTTGCAAACCTTCGACTTTAATGTCGTCAACGATAAACGGCTCGAAGCTGGCTGCCTGGGCAGCGCCGGTGTAGGTGGCCCCGACCAGCAGCATCGACGCCATGATTTTATTCAGTCTCATAGACGCGTTTCTTGTTATTCCCTTAGTCCCTAAAGTCGGGCGACATCGTTGACAATGGCAATGGACATCAACAACAGAAGTAGCGCCGAGCCGATTCGGAATCCAATTTCCTGCACCTTTTCCGGCACCGGACGACCCGTTAAAAGTTCAATAAAGTAATAGAGTAAGTGGCCACCATCAAGCACAGGCAGGGGCAGCAGGTTGATGATCCCCAGGTTGACGCTGATGAGCGCCAAAAAGCCGAGGAAGTAGACCAGGCCAAACCCGGCACTGGCACCGGCCCCCTGGGCGATGGAGATGGGGCCGCTCAGGCTTTTCACCGACACGTCGCCGGTAAACAGCTTGCCGATCATCTTGAAGGTCAGCGCGGTCAGCTCCCAGGTGCGCTCGGCCCCCTTGACCAGGGCTTCACCCACACCGTACTTGAGATCGATGCGGTAAGCGTCTGGCCAGGCGTCGCGGCCCGGGGCCACGCCAATCTTGCCCACCAACTGGCCATCCTGCAGCTCCCCCTTGGGCACCACGGTCAGGGCGAGGCGTTCGCCCTGGCGATCCACCTCCATGGACAGCGGCCGGTCGGCGTGGGCCTGAACCGTTTCCACCAGGGAGTCCCAGCCCTCGTAGGGGCGGTCGTTGAGGTAGAGCAGCTTGTCGCCCTGACGCACGCCCGCCGCGTAAGCCGCGCCGCGCTCGTCCACAAAGGCCAGCTCGTTGGTGGCCTTGGGCGACCAGGGGATGAGCCCCAGGCTCTGCAGAATCGATTCGCTCTCCGGGTTCACCTGCCAGGCGCGGGTGTCCAGCACCAGCTGACGGGTGCCGCCACCGGGAGACTCCACGGTCAGGGGGATGCGCTCATTGCCGATGTAGCCGATAAGCGCCAGGTTGACCGCCTCCCAGTCCAGCACCGTCTGACCGCCGACTTCGGTGATCAGCGCCTTGGGTTCCACCCCGGCCTCGGCGGCGATGGAGCCTGCAGCGGGGGTGTCCAGCACCGGTTTGACCGCCGGTACGCCCACCAGGAACATCAGATAGAGGGCCACCAGGGCAAAGGCAAAGTTGGCCAGAGGGCCGGCGGCCACCACGGCGATGCGCTGCCACACCGGCTTGCGGTCAAAGGCCTGGCTCATCTGTTCTTCGGTCAGGTCATCAACCCGCCCGTCCAGCATCTTGACGTAGCCCCCCAGGGGGATGGCCGCCACCACGTACTCGGTGCCGTCGGCGCCCATGCGGCGCCAGATCGCTTTACCAAAGCCGATGGAGAAACGCTCTACTTTGACGCCACAGCGACGGGCCACCCAGAAGTGGCCGAACTCGTGAACGGTGACCAGGATCCCCAGCGCAATGATAAAGGCGCCAAGGTTCCAGATGAATGCCAGCATCAATGTCCTCTGCTAAGCCAGCTGCGGGCCAGGGCCCGAGCCTGTGAATCCAGTTGTGACAAGCCTTCCAGGCTCGTCTGTACCGTCAGATCCGCGGTTTCCAGACAGTACCCGTTTACCCGGGCGATGTCACTAAATCGGATCTGGCGGTTCAAAAACGCGTCCACCGCAATTTCATTGGCGGCGTTGAGCACCGTGGTGGCCTCCTGCCCCTGGTGGCAGGCGTCGATCGCCAGCTTGAGACAGGGGTAGCGGGCGTAATCCGGCTGCTCGAAGGTCAATTGTCCGACCCGGAAAAAGTCCAATGGTTCCACGCCGGCGCGGATCCGCTCCGGATAGGCGAGGCTGTGAGCGATGGGGGTGCGCATGTCCGGCTGACCCATCTGCGCCAGCACCGAGCCGTCCTTGTACTGCACCATGGAGTGGATGACGCTTTGCGGGTGCACCACCACCTGGATCTGCGCCTCGCGGGCATTGAACAGCCAGCGCGCTTCCACGTACTCCAGCCCCTTGTTCATCATGGTGGCGGAGTCGACGGAGATCTTGCGGCCCATGCTCCAGTTGGGGTGGGCGCAGGCCTCCTCCGGCGTGATGACATCGAATGTGGTCAGATCCCGGGTGCGGAAGGGGCCACCGGAGCCGGTCAGCAGCAGGTGGGAGATCCCCTCGGCATCCAGGTCACAGTGGCCGAGGCGGGTCTGAACCCCCTCGGGCAGACTCTGGAAGATGGCGTTGTGCTCGGAGTCCACCGGCAGCAGGGTGGCGCCGCTTTGGGCCACCGCGTCCATAAACAGTCGGCCGGAGACCACCAGCGACTCCTTGTTGGCCAGCAGCACCCGCTTGCCCTGCTCCACCGCCCTGAGGGTGGAGCGCAGGCCGGCGGCGCCGACGATGGCGGCCATCAGGGTGTCCACCTCATCCAGGCCCGCCACCTCGATCAGCGCCTGCTCACCGCAGAGCACCTCGGTGGGCACCTTGCCCGCCAGGGCTTTCTCCAGCTCGGCAGCGGCGTCCGGCGAGACCATCACCGCGTAGGCGGGGGTGAACTCCAGGCAGAGCCGGGCCATCGCCTCGGCGTTGCTGTGGGCCGACAGGGCGTAGGCCCGGTAACGGTCGGGGTGACGACGGATCACGTCCAGGGTGCTGGTACCGATGGAACCGGTCGCCCCCATTACCGCCAGGTTTTGCATGAGATCAGATCCCGAAGTAGAGATAGAGGAGGGCAAACACCGGCATGGCGGCGGTCACACTGTCGATGCGATCCAGGATGCCACCGTGGCCCGGCAGCAGTCGGCCGCTGTCCTTGATGTTGGCGGCCCGCTTGAACATGCTCTCGGTCAGATCCCCCAGCGCCGAGGCCAGGCCGGTGATCAACGCCAGCGCCAGGGCCTCGACCAGGCTCAGGCCCGGCACCAGGTAGGCGCCCAGCACCCCCAGCAGGGCGCAAACCGCCATGCCACCGAGCAGTCCCTCGCGGGTTTTGCCCGGGCTGACTCGGGGGATCAGTTTGTTCTTGCCCACCGCCTTGCCGACAAAGTAGGCCCCGGTGTCGGCGCCCCAGACCAGCAGCAGCACCGCCAGCACCAGCCAGGCGCCGTTGTCGTTGGCCATGCCCGGCCAGCTTTTGAGCACCACCAGAGCGACAAAGCAGGGCAGCAGGGTCAGTTGGCCAAACAGGGATTTGAGCCCGGCGGAGCGGCTCCACATCCGGGCGCTGCGGGGGTAGCTGAGCACCAGGGCCAGCCCCACCAGCCACCACAGGGCACCGGCCAGCAGCACACCGTGGGCCAGCGGATGCAGTCGTTGCTCACTCCACAGCAGATCCTCGGGCACCAGCACAATCAGCGCGGCCACCAGGGCCGCCACGGCCCCCGCGTAGGCGATCTTGATGAAGCCGTCTTGGGGACGGATCAGGGCGCCCCACTCCCGGGCCGCCAGGACGATGATGGCGCCCACCGCCAGGGTAAAGCCCGGCAGGGGCAACAGGAAGATGCCGGCCAGGGCGACCGGCAGCAGGATAAGAGCGGTTAGAACACGTTGCTTAAGCAAAAAAACCTCTTTTTCTCATTTTTTTCTTGGTGCCAGAGCGAAGTGTAGAGGGCTTTTCCGACATCACTCAGCGCGGGGTCACCTGGGCACCGGTCTGCCCAAAACGACGCTGTCGGCTGGCGAAGGCCTCAAGGGCCTCCTCGAAGGCGGCCTCACCAAAGTCGGGCCACAGGGTGTCGGAGAAGAACAGCTCGCTGTACGCGGCCTGCCACAACAGGAAGTTGCTGATGCGCTGCTCGCCACCGGTGCGGATCAGCAGGTCGACCTCGGCCTGATCGCTCAGGCAGGTGAAGCGATCCATCAGCGCCTCGTCGATCTGCTCCGGGGTGATCTCCCCCTGCAGCGCCAGGGTGGCCATCTGACGGGCGGCGTCCACCATGTCCCAGCGGCCCCCGTAGTTGGCGGCGATGTTCAGCACCATCTGACCGCACTCGGCGGTCTGGGCTTCGGCCAGGCGGATCCGCTCCTGCAGCTTGGGCTCGAAACCGGAGATGTCGCCGATGATCTTCAGCCGCACGCCGTTTTTCTTCAGCAGGCGCACTTCGCGACGCAATACCGTGGTGAACAGCTTCATCAGCAGCTGCACCTCCCGCTCGGGGCGGCGCCAGTTCTCACTGGAGAAGGCAAACAGGGTCAGGGACTCCACCTTGCGCTCACGGCACAGGGCGACCACTTCTCGAACCGATTTCACTCCAGCCCGGTGGCCCAGCACCCGCGGCTTGCCCTGGCTCTCCGCCCAGCGACCATTGCCATCCATGATGATGGCGATGTGGCGGGGCGTGGCAACGGCACTACGATGCAGATCCGATTGAGACATGGGGTGAAACTTCCTGAATGGCATAAAAACACAAACGCCGCGTAGTATACCCCTACACGGCGTTGTATCTCTAGGGACGAAGGGCGTCCGCTCAGACTTCCATCAACTCTTTTTCCTTGTCGGCGAGGATGGCGTCGATCTCCTTCACAAACTTGTCGGTCAGCTTCTGGATCTCGTCCTCACCGCGACGGGCGTCGTCCTCGGAGATCTCCTTCTCCTTCTCCAGCGCCTTGATGTCGCTGTTGGCGTCACGACGGACGTTGCGGATCGCCACTCGGCCGTGCTCGGCTTCGGCGCGCACCACCTTCACCAGGTCGCGACGACGCTCTTCGGTGAGCGGCGGCAGCGGGATGCGGATCACGGTGCCGGCGGAACTGGGGTTCAGGCCCAGATCGGAGGCCATGATCGCCTTCTCAACCGCCTGGGTCATGCTCTTGTCGAACAGGGTGATCGCCAGGGTACGGGAGTCTTCGGTGGTGACGTTGCCCACCTGCTTGAGCGGAGTGTCCGCGCCGTAGTAGGACACCACGATGCTGTCCAGCAGGCTGGGGTGGGCACGACCGGTGCGCACTTTGGCCATCTGGGTCTGGGTGGCCTCTACGCTCTTGCTCATGCGGGTCTGGGCGTCTTGTTTGATGTCGTTAATCACGATTACGTCCTATCTGAAGCGAATTAATCCAGTTTACAGATCACGGTGCCGATGGGGTCGCCCATCACCACCCGGCGCAGGGCGCCCGGCTCGTTCATGTTGAACACCATGATCGGCAGCTGATGGTCCCGGGCCAGGGTGAAGGCGGACAGGTCCATCACTTTTAGTTCTTTTTCCAAGACTTCTTGATAGCTGAGCTTATCATACTTCGTCGCTTCCGGGTTCTTAACCGGGTCGTCGGAGTAGACGCCATCCACCTTGGTGCCCTTGAGCACGACGTCGGCTTCGATCTCGATGCCACGCAGGCAGGCGGCGGAGTCGGTGGTGAAGAAGGGGTTGCCGGTACCGGCACTGAAGATCACCACGCGACCGGACTTGAGCAGGCTGATCGCCTCGGCCCAGCTGTAGTTGTCGCACACGCCATTCAGGGGAATGGCGGACATCAGGCGCGCGTTCACATAAGCACGGTGCAGAGCATCGCGCATGGCCAGGCCGTTCATTACGGTAGCCAACATGCCCATGTGGTCGCCCACCACGCGGTTCATGCCGGCGTTGGCCAGCCCTTCACCGCGGAACAGGTTACCGCCGCCGATCACCAAACCCACTTGCACTCCCAGCTCGACCAGCTCCTTGATCTCTTGGGCCATGCGGTCCAGGACCTTGGGATCGATGCCGAAGCCCTCTTCGCCCATCAGGGCTTCCCCACTGAGTTTCAGCAGAATACGACGGTATGCAGGTTTTGGATTGGTGCTCATTGACTGTTTTCCTGATGCTAAAAGACCGCAGCACGGGCTGCGGTCTGAATTGAAATAAGAAGCGTGTCCTTAGGACTTGGCCGCGGCTACCTGAGCAGCCACTTCTGCAGCGAAATCCACTTCTTCTTTCTCGATGCCTTCGCCCACTTCCAGGCGCACAAAGTTTACTACCTTGGCACCCTTCTGCTCCAGCAGCTTACCTACGGTGATGGAGGGATCCTTCACGAAAGCCTGACCGGTCAGAGACACTTCGCCGGTGAACTTGCGCATACGGCCTTCCACCATCTTCTCAGCGATCTCTTTGGGCTTGCCGGAGTTCATGGCGATCTCAACCTGGATCTCACGCTCCTTGGCCACCACCTCTTCGGAAACGTCTTCCGGAGTCACGAACTGCGGGCTGCAAGCGGCCACGTGCATGGCGATGTCTTTGGCCAGCTCTTCGTCGCCACCTTCCAGTACGGAAACCACACCGATCTTACGACCGTGGATGTAGGCACCCAGGTTGCTGCCTTCGATGATCTGAACGCGACGAACGTTCATGTTCTCACCGATCTTGGCCACCAGCTCGGCACGAACGGTGTCCACGGTGGACTCGTTCATGGGGGCGGCACGCAGGGTGTCGATGTCGGTGATCTTGCCAGCCAGGGCGATGTCGGCAACGCCGTTGGCCAGGGCTTGGAAAGAGGCGTCCATGGCTACGAAATCGGTTTCGCAGTTCACTTCAACCATTGCGGCCACACCGTTCTCCTGCTTGATCACGATGGTGCCTTCGGCGGCAACACGACCGGCTTTCTTGGCGGCTTTGGCCAGACCGGACTTGCGCATGTTCTCGATGGCTTGCTCAATGTCGCCGTTGGTTTCTACCAGGGCTTTTTTGCAATCCATCATGCCGGCGCCGGTGCGCTCACGCAGCTCTTTAACCAGGGAAGCAGTAACTGCCATTGTCCTATTCCTCTTCGAGAATCGTCGGATTTAAAAAAACAGGGGCCACAGGGCCCCCGTTAAACCAATCTTTCAGCTTGGTCTGAGGGAGATTGAAATCAATCAGCCCTATTACTCGGCTTCAACGAAACCGTCTTGCTCAGCCTGAACAGCCAGATCCTGGGAACGGCCTTCTTTCACGGCTTGAGCCACGGCGCCGGTGTACAGCTGGATGGCACGGATGGCGTCGTCGTTACCCGGAACGATGTAGTCCACACCGTCAGGGTTGGTGTTGGTATCAACGATGGCCACAACCGGGATGCCCAGGTTGTTGGCTTCCTTGATGGCGATGTGCTCGTGCTCGGCGTCGATCACGAACAGCACGTCCGGCAGACCGCCCATGTCCTTGATACCACCCAGAGACTTCTCCAGCTTGGCCATTTCACGAGTGCGCATCAGCGCCTCTTTCTTGGTCAGCTTCTCGAAGGTGCCGTCTTGGGACTGAGCTTCCAGGTCCTTCAGACGCTTGATGGACTGACGAACGGTTTTCCAGTTGGTCAGCATGCCGCCCAGCCAGCGGTTGTCGACGTAGTACTGGTCACAGCTTTGAGCCGCTTCGCGAACCGCTTGGCCAGCAGCGCGCTTGGTGCCAACGAACAGCACTTTGCCGTTCTTGGAAGCCACGCCGCCCAGGAACGCCAGGGCTTCGTTCATCATCGGAACGGTGTGTTCCAGGTTGATGATGTGAACTTTGTTACGAGCGCCGAAGATGAAGGGCTTCATCTTGGGGTTCCAGTAACGGGTTTGGTGACCGAAGTGCACACCGGCCTTCAGCATGTCGCGCATGGAAACAGTAGCCATGATATTCCTCAATGTGTTTGGGGTTAGGCCTCCACGTACCCCATGTCCCGACCCTTTCGGGCACCCCGGAGCATGTGCCGGTACGTGTGTGGTTTATAGATACAAATTTACAGATATAATGACGCCCATTGAGCCCGAACCGCAGTTGCCCAAGGGCCCCTACCGTCACAGACTCGCCAGAGTCGGCGCGCTTTATACCATAACGCGTCCTCAGGCTCAAATTCGGAGGGCGTTTTTTGCGGTCCAAAATCGACTAAAGAGTAGCCTAATGACCATCGTCATCAAGACCCCTGAAGAGATCGAAAAAATGCGCGTCGCCGGCCGACTGGCGGCCGAAGTGCTGGAGATGATCGAGCCCCATGTGAAAGCGGGAATCACCACCGACGAGCTGAACCGCATCTGCCACGAGTACATCGTCAATGAGCAGCAGGCAGTTCCGGCGCCGCTGAACTACCACGGCTTCCCCAAGTCCACCTGCATCTCCATCAACGAGGTGGTGTGCCACGGGATCCCCAGCCACAAGAAGCTCAAAGAGGGCGACATCGTCAACATCGACATCACGGTGATCAAGGACGGCTACCACGGCGACACCTCGCGGATGTTCATCGTCGGCAACACCGCTCCGCGCAACCGCAAGCTCTGTGAAGTGACCCAGCAGTGCCTGTACGAGGCGATCAAGACGGTCAAACCCGGCGCCTGCATCAGCGACATTGGCGGGGTGATCCAGCCCATCGCCGAACGAGCCGGTTTCTCCGTGGTGCGGGATTTTTGCGGTCACGGCATTGGCGCCACCTTCCACGAGGAGCCGCAGATCGTCCACTACCGCAACAAGGCCCGGTTGGAGCTCAAGGCGGGGATGTGTTTCACCATCGAGCCGATGATCAACGCCGGTGACTACCGCTGTAAGGTCAGCAAGAAAGACGGCTGGACCGCCACCACCAAAGACGGTCAGCCCTCCGCCCAATACGAGCACACCCTGCTGGTGACCGACAACGGCTGCGAGGTGCTGACCCTGCGAGCCGAGGAAGAGGGTAAGCTGCCCCGCGTCATCGAGCACGCCTGAGTCGGCAGCAAGGGACGGCCAGCATGATGACAGACATGGACGCCATCGCCCTGTGCCGGGACAACCTCCGGGCCCAGGCGGTGATGGCCAAGCAGAAGTTCGCCGATGGCGAGGCGATTGGCGTGCTCCTGGCGGAGCGCGCCTACGAGGTGGATCAGAACCTGATCAGGCTGTGGTGCCACTTCGGCCTCGATCAGGAATCGGCGGCCCTGGTGGCGGTGGGGGGCTACGGCCGCGGCGAGCTGCACCCCCACTCCGACGTCGATCTGCTGGTGCTGACCCCGGAGCAGCCCTCCTTGCGCCTGGAGGAGAAGCTCACCCGGCTGCTCACCGCCTTGTGGGACGCCAAGCTGGAGATCGGCCACAGCGTCCGCTCCGTCAGCGAAACCCTGCGCCAGGCCGGCGACGACATCACCATCGCCACCAATCTGCTGGAATCCCGCCTGCTGGTGGGCAGCCAGGCTCTCTACGGCGCGCTGCAGGAAGCGATCCTCCTGCCGGATTTCTGGCCCAGCGCCCCCTTTTTCGAAGCCAAGCTGACCGAACAGCAGGCCCGCCACAAGAAGGCCAGCGCCTTTGACCTGGAGCCCAACCTCAAGTCCTGCCCCGGTGGCTTGCGGGACATCCAGACCATCAGCTGGGTGGCGATGCGCCACTTCAACGCCTCCTGCCTGGCAGAGCTGGTGAGCCACGACTTCCTCACCCCGGAGGAGCTGGAGGAGCTCAACGCCTGCCGTGACTACCTGTGGCGCCTGCGCTTTGCCCTGCACTGCGTGGCGGAGCGGGCGGAGGACCGGCTGCTGTTTGACCACCAGCGCACCGTCGCCAGCCTGATGGGCTATGAGGACGGCACCCAGCTGGCGGTGGAGCAGATGATGAAGCGCTACTACCGGACGGTGCGTGCCGTGCGGGAGCTCAACCAGATGCTGCTGTGGCTGTTCCGCTCCACCCTGCGCCAGCGGGCCCTGCCGCCGCCCCATGCCCTGGATGCGCACTTTCAGACCCGGGGCCGGCTGATCCAGGCGGCCCACGACGACGTCTTCGAGCAGCCGGAACAGATCTTAAGCCTCTTTGTCCACATCGCCGGTCAGCGGGAGGTGGACACGGTTTCCGCCGATACCCTGCGCCTGCTGCGCAAGGCTCGACGCAAGCAGAAGCAATCCCTCTCCGAACTGCCGGCGTGTCGCCAGCAGTTTATGGCGATCCTCAAACACCCGGAGGGGATCAAGGCGCTGTCGATGATGCACCACCACGGGATCCTCGGCACCTACCTCAAGCCCTGGCTGCGGATCGTCGGCCAGATGCAGTTCGACCTCTTCCACGCCTTCACCGTGGACGAGCACACCCACCGCCTGCTGCAGTTCATCGAACGCTTCTCCGACCCGGAACACAAGGAGATCTTCCCCCTGGGCAGCGTCCTTATCGACCAGCTGCCCAAGAAGGGGCTTTTGGTGCTGGCGGCGCTGTTCCACGACATCGGCAAGGGCCGGGGCGGGGACCACAGCGAGATCGGCGCCGAGGAGGCTCGCCGCTTCTGCCAGGAACACGGCATCAACGAGCACGACGGCCGCCTGGTGGCCTGGCTGGTGGAGCAGCATCTGCTGATGTCGGTCACCGCCCAGCGCCGGGACATCACGGATCCTGAGGTGATCGAAACCTTCGCCCAGCAGGTCCAGGACGCCGACCGCCTCTCCTACCTCTACTGCCTGACGGTGGCGGACATCTGCGCCACCAACAACTCGCTGTGGAACAACTGGAAGGGCTCGCTGCTGCGGGAGCTCTACCACGCCACCCGGGAGCGTCTCAATGCGGGCATGGCCAAGCCGGTGGACAGCCGGGCCCGCATCCGCGAGCACAAGGGCAAGGCCCGCAACCAGCTGATCCGCCAGGGCCTGGAGCCGGAGGCCATCGACGCCTTCTGGCAGCGGCTGTCGGCGGATTATTTCCTGCGTTTTACCCCGGCCCAGATCCAGTGGCACAGCGAAGTGCTGCTCAACAGCGATCCCCAGGGCTACCAGGTGCAGATCTCCACCCACGTCACCCGCGGCGGCAGCGAACTGCTGGTCTATGGCCCGGACCGCCCCGGGTTCTTCGCCATGGTGATGGCCTACCTGGACAACAAGCGGGTCTCGGTGCACGACGCCCAGATTTTCACCACCCGGGACGGCTACGCACTGGACAGCCTGGTGATCCTTGAGCATGATGGCAATCCGATCCGCGACCCGTCCCGGATCAACAGCATCCGAACCGGCCTTATCGCCACCCTGACCAAGGGGGGCGCCGCGGCCTCTCCGCTGCGACCCTTGTCGCGCCGGATGCGCTCTTTCCGGGTGCCCACCCGGGTGCAGTTTTTGTCCAGCCAGCGCAAACAGCGCACCATGATGGAGCTGGTGACCCTGGACAGACCCGGACTGCTGGCCCAAATTGCCAAGGTCTTTGACCAGTGCGGTCTCTCCATTCAGGCCGCAAAAATTACCACCGTCGGTGAGAAAGCCGAGGATTTCTTTATGCTCTCCACCCCGGACGGAGAAGCGCTGACCCAGGAACAACAAGACACCCTCAGCCGCGCTTTGGTCGGCGCGCTGGAGCAAGAACAACCCTAGGAGTACGGAATGACCGAACTGCAACAACGCATCGAAGCGGCCTTCGAAGACCGCGCCAAGATCACCCCCGCCAACGCCGACGCCGCCCTGGTGGCGGACGTGAAAGCCGCGCTGACCATGCTGGACAGCGGTGAAGCCCGGGTGGCCGAGAAGCAGGACGGCCAGTGGGTGGTGAACGAGTGGCTGAAAAAAGCGGTGCTCCTCTCCTTCCGTCTGTTCGACAATCAGGTGATGGAGGGGGCCGAAACCCGCTTCTACGACAAGGTGCCCATGAAGTTTGCCGAGTACGACGACGCCCGCTTCCGCGCCGAGGGGATGCGTGTGGTGCCGCCGGCGGCCGTTCGCCAGGGCGCCTTTATCGGTAAGAACACCGTGCTGATGCCCTCCTACGTCAACATCGGCGCCTACGTGGACGAAGGCACCATGGTGGACACCTGGGCCACCGTGGGCTCCTGTGCCCAGATTGGCAAGAACGTGCACCTGTCTGGTGGCGTGGGGATCGGTGGTGTGCTGGAGCCGCTGCAGGCCAGCCCCACCATCATCGAAGACAACTGCTTTATCGGCGCCCGTTCCGAGGTGGTCGAAGGGGTGATCGTCGAAGAGGGATCGGTGATCTCCATGGGGGTCTACATCGGCCAATCCACCCGCATCTTCGATCGGGAAACCGGTGAGATCCACTACGGCCGCGTTCCGGCCGGCTCCGTGGTGGTCTCCGGCACCCTGCCCTCCAAGTGCGGCACCTGCGACCTGTACGCGGCCATCATCGTCAAGAAGGTGGACGCCAAGACCCGCGGCAAGGTGGGCATCAACGAGCTGCTGCGCAGCGCCGAGTGATCCCCAACACGGGCCCCATCACGGGGCCCGTGCTTTTTTCTCCGCTTTTTTTCCCATGCTGTAAGCCGGTGTAAATTCCATTTCATAATGGCCCCGTTTGTGTCCGCTGACGTCCTTGATTACAACCGGACACAGCTCCCGCTCGACCTCCCGGTTTTGGTGGCCGATTTAGGCCCTCTCCCCTGCCCTTTGTAACCAGTTGTGGCCCCCATCTGACGCATTCCCAAACCCTTTTATCCCGCGCACTGGGCTCGACGTGCAGGGGCAACGGATTGCAACAGCTGCAACAAGGAAAATGCCTCCCCCGGTGGCCATCTTTAGGTGGCAACATTCTTGACTGAAACAGGGGAGCGTGAAGATGAGAAAGCGCACCGTATTGCTGTCCGCGCTGGTCGTGGGCATGAGCTTCAGCGGGGTCAGCCAGGCCGAGATCGGCGGCTGGATGGAACAGTCACTGGTGGCCGTGTGCAAGGCCAGCCTGAGCAACCGGGTGGTGACCTTTAACAACACCATGAAGGATTATCGGGTGAACGGTCAGCGGATCCTGCCCAACCTGATGTGCAACGGTGAAGAGATCCAGGAATTTGCCCTGAATCGCGGCGCCGACAAGACCGCGGCGCACATCCAGCGCTACCTGCCGGGTACCGTGACCATCCAGGACATCGCCATGAACCAACCGGTTCAGGTCTGGTTCGAAGAGTGAATCCCCCCATCAGCCCGGCATCGCCGGGCTGATTGCTATCCCCCCTTAATATATCGGTCCAGGGCGGTTTTGATGCCGTCGGCCTGGGGCCCCACCACCACCTGAACCCCGCTGCCGTGCTGCACCACCCCTTTGGCGCCCAGCCGCCGCAGTGCGTCGGCGTCCACCTTGGCCGGATCCCATACGGACAGCCGCAGCCGGGTCAGGCAGGCGTCCAGATCTTTGAGGTTGGCCGCGCCCCCCAGGGCCGCCAGCAAATCGTTGGGTTCGGCTCGAGACACCTTGGCCGGCCGTTGCCGCTGCCGCCCCGGGGTGGCCAGGTTGTAGCGGACGATGGCGATGCGGAAGATCCCGTAGTAGAGCAGCGCGTAAGCCGGGCCCAGCCACAATAGCTGCCCTAGATTGTCCCCCAGGTGGAAATAGAGCAGGAAATCCACCATGCCCTGGGAGAAAACGATGCCGTGGTGGATGGCCAGCTGCACCGCCAGCACGTAGGCCAGCCCGGTGAGCAGGGCATGCAGCAGAAACAGCGTGGGGGCGATAAAGAGAAAGGCAAACTCGATGGGCTCGGTCACCCCGGTCAGCCCGGACGTGAAGGCCGCCGACAGCATGATGCCGCCGGTCTGGGCACGCTGACGCGGCTCGGCACTGCGCCAGATCGCCAGGGCCGCCGCCGGCAGGCCGAACATCTTGATGAGGTAGCCGCCGGCCAGATGACCGGCGTTGGGATCCCCGGCCAGGAAGCGTCCCACCTCCCCCTGCACCAGGTAACCGCCGGCGGTGGAGTAACTGCCAATCTCATAGAAAAAGGGCAGATTCCAGATGTGGTGCAGCCCCAGGGGGATCAGCAGTCGCTCCACCGCCCCGTAGATCCCCCAGGCCAGGGCCGGCTGCTGGTACACGGCCCAGTCGGAGAATCGCTCCAGCCACAGGGCCAGCAGGGGCCATAAAGAGGCCAGCACCACCGCCAACGCCATCCCGGCCATCACGTTGACCAGGGGCACCAACCGCTGGCCGGAGAAAAACGCCAGGAACTCGGGCAGGGTCACCCGGTGAAACTTGCGGTAGACCCAGCTGGTCACCAACCCCATCAGTACCCCACCCAGCACCCCGGTATCCAGGGTCTCAAACCCCAACACCGCCCGGGTGGGCCACTCGAAATGTTTGGCCAGGGCCGCCATCCCCGCCAGCATGGAGGCGTAGCCTGTGGTGGCGGCCAGGGCGGCGGTGCCGTCCTGGTGACAGAAGGTCAGCGCCACGGCGATGGCGAACATCAACGGCAGCAGGGAGAAGACGGCGGCGCCGCAGTAGAGCAGCAGGTCGTGGAGCAGATCGGGAATGAAGGGGATGGGGCTGGTGCCCAGCCCCACCAGCAGCCCGGCGGCGGGCAATACCGCCACCGGCACCATCAAGGCCTTGCCGATCCGTTGCAGGCGATGGAACCAGGTGCGGTGCATGGGTTAGGCGGCGCTGACGGGCAGGCGCTCCAGTTGCTCGAGCCACTGGGGCAGCCACTTCAGGGCTTCCGCCTCCGGCTCGAAGGTTTCGCAGGCGTCGATCTGCAACCGCTCCCCCACCCGCTTGGCGCCCAGCTCGGTCAGCAGCTCGTCGAACTGGCGGCCTGCCCCACAGAAGGTCTCCCCGTAGCTGGAGTCCCCCAGGGCGATCACCCCGTAGCGCAGATTGGGCAGCAAGGGAAACCGGTCTTTGAGGGCAAAAAACAGGGGCGCCAGGTTGTCCGGCAGGTCACCGCTGCCGGTGGTGGAGGTGATCACCAGCAGGCTGCCCTCCCCCAATCCGCTAATCAATTCAGGGTCATCCCCCTCAAGCAG
The DNA here is from genome assembly GCF_019802085.1 of Ferrimonas balearica. GTDB lineage: Bacteria > Pseudomonadota > Gammaproteobacteria > Enterobacterales > Shewanellaceae > Ferrimonas > Ferrimonas balearica_B. Next base: position 161,864 of record NZ_JAHVHV010000001.1, on the reverse strand, counting down.
GGACGCCTGGTGTCCCTGGGCCGTCAGGGCGGCCATCACTTCTTCGCTCACGTGCTCTGCGGCGCCGTACACACTGCCGACGACCAGATAAAATGCTGCCATTGGGTTACCCACTTGAAACCGACTGGTTTCCAACTTACTGTAAGGGCCAGCGGGGCGCAACCAGGCCCCAGGGAGCCAACACCATGCAACAGCGAAGCCTCAGGCGTCGCCAGGCCCAACGGAAGGTCCACCACCGCCGGCAGATCCGCCGGGCGCTGTTCTTCGGCGCGGAGCAAAAAGAGGTGGTCGTGCTGTGGTCTAATCGCCCCAAGAGCGGCTGAGATAGGCGTCGTCCGACGTCGGCCAGCCAAAGCGCTCGAACAGCGCCAACCACTCCGCCTCCATCGGCGCCTCCAGCCAGAGGCGCTCGCCACTGACCGGGTGGTCCAGCCCCATTGCCTTGTTCATCAACCACAACCGCTGTCGGCCGAACTGGGCCCGGTAAAACTTGTTGTGGTGGCGATCGCCGTGGGTGGTGTCACCGATGATGGGGTGGCGCAGATGGGCCATATGACGGCGCAGCTGATGCTTGCGACCGGTGAGTGGCTCCATCGCCATCAGGGTATAGCGGGCCGTGGGGTAGCGCCCCACTTCGAACGGCAACTCCACCCGGGCCAGGGGCCGGTATCGGGTGACCGCCTCTTGCGGCGCCTGATCCGGGTTGGCCCGCTTGTCGGCAATGTCATCCAACTCCCGCTTAAGCGGATAATCCAGCTCGCCCGCCTCGTCCACGTAGCCCCGCACCAGGGCCAGATAGCGTTTCTCCACCGTCCGCGCCACCATCTGCTCCATCAGGGCATTGGCGGTCTCGGCGCTTTTGGTGAACAGCAGCACGCCGGAGGTCGGTCGGTCCAGGCGATGCACCGGGAAGACGTGGCACCCCACCAAATCCCGGGTCATCTGCATGGCAAACTGGGTTTCGTGGCGATCCAGCCAGCTGCGGTGCACCAAGAGGCCGGAGGGCTTGTGCACCGCCACCAGGTGGTCGTCTTCGTAGAGGATCTCAATCATGACTCGCGCACCCGTCGACCGGACAGCAACTCATCCAGATCGGCGATCCGCTCGATGAGCGGCATCAACTGACGCTGACCGCGAAACGCCTCCTCCGCCATGGGGCAGACGCTCACCTGCGTGGGCAGCGCCGCCCCCGCGTCCAGCAGGGCGTGCATTCGGGGCAGCAGCACAAACTGCAGCCACTGCTCGAAGGCCAGGGTGTCACAGCAAAAGGGCTGGACACTGGCCAGGGCTTCGGCCGAAGGCGTGGCCGCCTGCCACAGCCGGTGGCGTTTCATCTCCTGCTCGATGGCCTCGAGTGCGGTCCGAACCTGGACACCTTGGGGCATCACTTTCTCCGAATGGGAACCTGGGCGCCGGATCATACCATCCGGGCCCCCTTGCCCCTATAATGGCGGCAAAATTCGCAATCGAGCCGTTATGGAAGCGATCACCACACTCAGCCAGTTTTTGACCCAGGCCGGCACCCAGTTCCAGGTGTACGATCTGGGCCGCCGAGTCACGGCGCTGGACCCCATCCAGTTTGCCCAGGTGGAAGCGGGCACCCTGCCCTACCCCACGCCTCGCGCCGGTTGCGCCTGGCTGGCGGTGCTGTTCTGGAACACCACCGCCTCACAGCAGCACTACGTCTGGTTTCTCAAGTTGCCCCTGGACGAACGGGGCCTGCTGAATCCCGCCGCCCGCAACCAGTTCCTGCAGATGGTGGTCGAAGCTCTGGGTCAGGATCCCTCCGCGGCGCTCAGCGAAGCGCAGCAGGAGCGGTTGAACAACAACCCCTTCACCTTCACCCCCAGCCAGGAGAAGATGGCGGTGTTCCACGCCCGGGTACGCCAGCTCCTGGCCCAGCCGGCGTCGGTCTACTTCGAGCCGGTTCAGCAATACTTGAGTGGCCAGCGCCCCTGGGACGAATGGCAGCAACTGGGTCTGCAGGGCTTTGCCGACCTGGTCTGCCGGGGCCAGAGTGTCGAGCCGGAGCGTCTGGCCCAAAGCATCGCTAAGCTGCCCCTGGCGCCTTTGGCGGCCCTGGGCTCGGTGATGGAGCACACCGCCCTGGCCCAGCCGGTGGCCCAGGCCTGGTTTGATCGCTGGCAGGGGGCCGAAGGGGACGACGAACGTCAGATCTGCCTGCGGGCCCTGGCCGGCGCGCCGGAACGGCGAGACCAGGCGGTCGAACGGCTGCTGGCCTGTGATGCCCTGGCCCCCGAGTGGCTGGTGCTCATCACCGCCCGATTGTGGGAGAGCCTGGATGCGGCGCGGATGCCACGCTACCTCGAGCACCTGGCGGCCCACCCGGGGCCCTTGTTCAATCAGCTCTACAGCGATCTGGTGGCGGTGCCGGGCCAGCGCGCCTGGGTGCTCACCGCCTTGAGATCGCCCCAGCGTTCCGAGGCGCTGAGCGCCGCAATTTCACAACTGGTTCAGTCGGTAAAGGGGTAAAAGGATGTTTGATCTGTTCGACCTGGTGATCGTCATGGTGCTGGTGGGGATCGGTGCCCTGTTCTGGCAGTTGCGACGGATCTCCGAAGTGGCTCAGTTTCACGCCCAGCGGGCCTGCCGGCAACGCCGGTTGCAGCTGCTGAACGTGGCCCGCAGCAAGGCGCGCCTGGGCTGGATCCCCGGGGGCGGCATCGGTTGGCACTGCGAATACCAGTGCGAGTTCAGCACCGATGGCATGAACCAGTTGACCGCCACCCTGGAGATGATGGGCAACCGATTGAAGGCGGTACAGATGCCCTTCTACCCGGAACCCGAATGGGACCAGGCCCCCATGGCGCGGGGCAAGGTCGGCATGGGCGGCTGCGGCGGTGGCAGCTGTGCCCCGAAAAGCGGCTGCAACACCGGCTGCCGTTAAGCCCACAAAAAAGAACCGCAACAGAGAGTCTGTTGCGGTTCGGGTACTGCCTTTACGCTGCCATCCGTGTGCAGATTGTCTTCCCTAGTCTTCCATGCGTACTGCTGCTTCCTAGCGTCTTCCTTGAGCCTGTCCTTCGGCTTCCATGTACTTTCGTACTGAGATTCCCTTCCACGACAACATCCTGTCGTCGAACGTTCTCCTTCCTGGAGATCTCCTGTACCGTCCTTGAAAAGTGCTGCTCCCTGGCCGAGACCTCCTGTCCCGGGGGCGGGGCAAGTCGCCGGTTTGGGTCACATCCTGTTACCCGGGCCGACGCCTCAATCAATTCAATCTCGATACACAACTCATTGTAGAACAAAGGGAAGATCCCTCAAGCCAGGGTGAAATAACCGGCCAGGCAAAATTGGCGAACAGGGACCAAATCAAAGATATAAACCAATGTTTTAAAAGGATTTTACTTGCGGGCGGGAGTCAATGCCGGGGGACACTAACGGCGGCGGCTTACACCCTTGTTAGCCATCTCGCACAGTGCCATCAGACAGGATGGGCAACGGCTGCGTATCCGCTGCGGTGGGACGGGTTTGGGGGCCCAAAACGAGAACGGGGCGCAACCGAAGTTGCGCCCCTTGTTTTTACGCTAAGCCATCCCGCTTAAATTGATGCCTACCCTGGCCCATCCTTGCGTACGTGCTGCCTGCCTGGCGTCTTCCTTGTACCGTTCCGTCGGTTTCCCTGTACCAGAGGTACTGAATCTCCCTGTGTCGACAACGTCCTATTGCCGATCGCCTCTCCGTCCTGGAGGTGTCCTTAACCGTCCTTGAAACTGTCTTCCTGACAGTGAGCAGTATCCGCCGCTCCAACTCCCTGTTAGATTGGCTTCCCTTACTCCCAATCCCGCTGACGTGGTTCCGACTCCCTGTCAGTACCGGTCTGGCGCTTTTGGATGCCTTTCCTTTGACACACCGCCATTCTATCGCTCAGCGCCCTGCCGGCAACCCCCGGCGGACGGCATCAGAAATGTCATTCAAAACGTGATCGGCATCAAATCGAGATAACCGTATGTTTAGACTGACATTTAACATATGGTTTGCAGTTTATCTCCAGTTAGCAAACTTCATATCTCCTACAGTCGTGTGAGATATCTCTTACGCAAACCCAGGCTCATCACCCACAACATAACCTTAGTAACTTTAAGGCTTTTGCCAATGCATCAGCTGTCCTTCAACCCCGGAAGAAAGAATTTTTCCAATAGTTTCAAAACCCTGAGACTTGAACAGCGCCAAGTGGGGGCCCTGGTAGACATAGGCCGCCACCGACTGGCCACTGAGGCCCGCCTCGCGGCAGATCGCCTCGATCAGCAGGCGACCGTACCCTTTGCCCTGGTAGTTGGGGGCGATGGCAATAAAGGGCAGCAACCAGTGAGGCTGCGCCGGCGCCATGTCCCGGATCTCCTCTTCCCGGGCCATCCACTGCCGGGCACTGGTCCAGCCCGCCCCCAGGGCCATCTTCAGGCGCCAGTTCCAGTAACGGGTCTGCCCCTGGGGATAGCCGTCGTCCAGCAGCGCTGCGACCCCCACCAGGGTCTCGCCAAGAAACAGCCCGGGCAGACGCTGCTCCCCCTGCCACAGTGCCTGCAGCTCCTCACGCAGGGCGGCTCTGAGCCGCTGCTCGTAGTCCTCCGCCGGCAGGACGGAACGAAAAAAGGGGTCGTCCTTGTAGGCGGTGAGCAGGACCGAGGCGGCCACCCGCAGGTGTTCCGTCTCGAGATACGCGATGTGGGGCTGGGGGGGCAGTTCGTTGGCCAATTCCATGGCTGGGCTCCTCAATCTCCGGCATGTCCTGGCTAAACATCGACTAAAACTTAGTCAAAAGGCAAGTCTTGAGGGCGCTCCATCATGGACACCACCCCGAACGATCTGAGTCACCTGTTCGACCAGCTCGGCCTGGACAGCTCCCCCGGCGCCATTGGGCGCTTCCTACGCCAGCATCGGCTGGGTCGAGGCGAAGCGCTGGAGAAGGCGGCGTTTTGGAACGCCAGTCAGCGGGCGTTCCTATTGGAGGAGCGTGCCCAGGACGCCGAGTGGAGTGAAACCATCGACGTCCTGGACAGCCTGTTACGGCAGTAGATCTAGAGCTGCACCGCCTTCTGGTAGGCGGTGTCCCCCCAGCCGGTGACGATGCCATCGGTCAGGACAATGGGGGTGCACTCGTCTTTGCTGGTCTTGCCGTCGCCGTGGGAGCGGTGGGTGCGGTAGAAGAGCACCTGAACCTGCGCGCCGTCGTTCTGGTGCAGTTCGTTAAAGTCGGCGGTGCCCATGATGGTGCGCACCTGGCTCAGGGCCATCCCCAACTCCACCTGCTCCAGATGGCGGCGGTTCTTCTCCTGGGTCTTCTCCCAGTCCGAGTTGGTCTGGTAGTCCCAGCCGCCCTTATCGACAGCCACGATGCAGCCGCTCAGGTTTACCGTCAGGGCCATAGCCACAGTCGCCGCCAGCAAGGTTCTCTTATTCATCATTAATCCTTTAGTGATCAGTGGGTTCGACAGAGAGTTAGCAGGCATTGTGCCACAAATTAAATCCCTTCACTTTCATAAGCTTAGGAATCCTGGTTGGCGGTAAAGTAAGGGATAAGGCAAACTATTGGGAAATTTGACCACCGAGATCCCCATGGACGACGCCCTTCGCATCGCCCTGACGAGGCTGGAGCGGGCCGGCAAAGCCCCCACCCTGGCCCTGCTCAAAGCCCAGCTGGGCCCCAACGCCTACCCCATGCCGGTGCTGATCCAGGCGCTGAAGCAGTGGAAGGTGGCCCCGCAACCGCTGGACGGCCCCCTGCCCAGCGCCACTCGGGAGCCGCAGGCCCCCACCCTGGCCTCCCTGCAGCAGCAGATCGATGCGCTGCACAAAACCGTGGCCGAACTGCGCCAAGAGATCGACCGGCTCAAATGAGCCCGATGCGGGCCCCAAACGCCCGCCTTCCCCCATTTCCCCGGAGACCTTGATGTACCTGGTTGAGATCCGATTCGAGTGTTTCGCCGACACCACCTTCAGCGCCGTGGAGCGCGCCATCAACGGCCTGGTGGAGGCCTGGCGCCACAACGGCCAGCTGCTGGGCCGGGAGTTTCCCCTGGTCCAGCACGACGCCGAGTTTCGCCTGCGGGCAATGTGTCCTGAGCAGGACAGCCTGCACAGCCGGTTTCACTCCCCCTGGGCCCGCCAGGCCCTAGCCGCACTGACCGAGGCCAAGCTGCTGCAGCCAAGGGTGAAGCTGCTGGGGCGCGACATCAACTCCGAAGCCAGCGCCGAGCAACTGCCCGAGAACTGGCAGCTGCTCTACACCACCTACGTCCACAGCTGCTCGCCGCTGCGCGACGGCGACACCCTGATGCCGGTCCCCCTGTACCGTCTGCCCAACAGCTTTAACGGCGACCATAAGGCGCTGGTGAAGTGGCAAACCGAGTGGCAGGCCTGTGACGAGCTGCAGATGGCCGGCAGCGGGGCGGTGGAGTTTGCCGCCCTTGGCGAGATCGCCGACCACCGCAGCGTGCTGTTTCGCCGCGGCTGGGACCTGCGCGGCCGCCTCGAGTACCTCACCGGGGTGCCCACCTACTACTACCTCTACCGGGTGGGCGGCACCAGCCTGGCCGAGGAGCGCTCTCGCCCCTGCCCCCGTTGCGGCAACCCCAGCTGGGCACTGGAACAGCCCCTGCACGATCTGTTCGCCTTTCAGTGCGAGCCCTGCCGACTGGTCTCCAACCTCTCCTGGGATCTGCAAAACGGTTGATCTCAGTGTGAGTTTTCAGCCGGGTAGGGAAATATGGGCTAAGACTTAGACGGACCCCAATCACGGAGGATGTCTGATGATCTACGCCCAACCCGGCACCGAAGGTGCCCTGTTCCAGTTCCAAAGCCGGTACGCCAACTACATCGGAGGCCAGTGGCAGCCGCCCCGGGCCGGCCGCTACTTCGTCAATCCCAGTCCGGTCACCGGTGCCGCCATCTGTGAGATCCCCCGCTCCGACGCCAGCGACATCGAGCTGGCCCTGGACGCCGCCCACCAGGCGCAGTCGAGCTGGGGCAAAACCGCCGCCGCCGAGCGCGCCAATCTGCTGCTAAAGATCGCCGATCGCATCGAACAACACAGCGAGACCCTGGCCTACGTGGAGACCTGGGACAACGGCAAGGCGATCCGCGAGACCCTCAACGCCGATCTGCCCCTGTGCGTCGACCACTTCCGCTACTTCGCTGGGGCGATCCGCGCCCAGGAAGGCAGCGCGGCGGATCTGGACGCCGGCACCGCCGCCTACCACTTTCATGAGCCCATCGGGGTAGTGGGGCAGATCATCCCCTGGAACTTTCCCCTGCTGATGGCTGCCTGGAAGCTGGCGCCGGCCCTGGCGGCGGGCTGCTCAGTGGTGCTCAAACCGGCGGAGCAGACTCCGGTCTCCATCCTGGTGCTGATGGAGCTGGTGGGGGATCTCATCCCGCCGGGGGTGGTGAACGTGGTCAACGGTCTGGGCGAGGAGGCCGGACAGGCCCTGGCCAGCTCCAATCGCATCGCCAAGCTGGCGTTTACCGGCTCCAGCGCCGTGGGCCGGCACATCATGCGCTGCGGCGCCGATGCCCTGATCCCGGTGACCCTGGAGCTGGGCGGCAAGTCCCCCAACCTCTATTTCGAAGACGTGATGGACCAGGGTGAGGCCTACCTGGACAAGTGCGTCGAGGGCCTGCTGCTGGGCTTTTTCAACCAGGGCGAGGTGTGCACCTGCCCCTCCCGGGCCCTGGTGCAGGAGTCCATCTACCCCGAGTTTATGGAGCGGGTGCTGGCCCGGGCCCAATCCATCCGCCAGGGCAACCCGCTGGACACCGAGACCCAGGTGGGGGCCCAGGCCTCCCAGGAGCAGTTCGACAAGATCCTCTCCTACATGGAGATCGCCCGGGAGGAGGGGGCCGAGTTCCTGCTCGGGGGTCAGGCCGCCAACCTGGAGGCCGAGCTGGCCGGCGGATTCTACATCCAGCCCACCCTGCTCAAGGGGCGTAACGAGATGCGGGTGTTCCAGGAGGAGATCTTCGGCCCCACCCTGGGGGTGACCACCTTCAAGGATGAGGCGCAGGCCCTGGCCATCGCCAACGACACCAGCTACGGCCTGGGGGCCGGCGTCTGGACCATGGACCAGAACCGGGCCTTCCGCCTGGGTCGCGGGATCCAGGCCGGGCGGGTGTGGATCAACTGCTACCACCTCTACCCGGCCCACGCCGCCTTTGGCGGCTATAAGGGCTCCGGCATCGGTCGGGAAACCCACAAGATGGCCCTGGGCAACTATCAGCAGACCAAGAACCTGCTGGTCAGCTACGATCCCAACCCCCTGGGCTTCTTCTGAACGCACATCCTTAAAAAAAGGGGGCCCTCGGGCCCCCTTTTCACTGTGTCATCCGACCGGCTTATTGCCAGTTGTGGACCTTGTCGATGCCCACGCTCTTACCTTCGGCGTGACAGGTGGCGCAGCTTTCCACCGGCAAGTCCGGTGTGGTCGCCATGTCACTTTCGATGGTGGCGCCGTTGCTGCTGAAGTGGGCCAGCGCAGCGGCGGAGGAGTGGGCGTGGCAGGAGCGACAGCTCTCGGCCACCGGTGAGATGTACTGCATCCCCTCGACCACCGAAATGGCGCGCTTGCCGGAGAGCAGGCCACCGTCGGCCGCGAACAGCGATGCGCCCTCGGTGTGGCACTCACGACAGCTGCTGATGCCACTGGGGTAGCCGTTCAGCGCCTGGTTCTCATCCAGGTAGACCCCGCCGATCGCCTCGTTGTCCCAGACACCGCTGTGGTAGCGGTGCACCACGGTCACCAGGTCCCGGTTGCTGTAGGTCAGCCCCTCCAGGGTGGTAAAGCCGCTGCCGTCGGAGTTCACCAGGTTGACGGTGGGATGGAAGGAGCCGCCCCAGGTGCTGTTGTGACACGCCATGCACTGAGTGAACTCGGTGGCGCCATGGGTGCCTTTAACGTGGGTCAGGTTCTCGTGGCAGCTGTTGCAGCTCTCCACGGTCACCGACACCCGCTCGGGCATGCTGTGGCGGGCCATCACAGGTTCGCCGCCGTCCAGGTTGACGTAGAGGATGTTGGCCTCGTTGGCGTAACCCACGCCGTCCGAGGTTTCCCCGCACAGGGCCGCCATCATCTTGTCGCCGCAGTATTGCACCTCGGCGGTCAGGTAGAGGGTGCCGGTCAACAGGGTGTCGCTGATCTCCCGGGCGGTGACCAGCTTGCCGCCGGTCAGGCTGACCCGATCGGTCTGGATGTTCATCCCCATGGTGCTGCGGGTGACGAAGCCGTTGGCGTCGACATTCCCGATCAGCAGACCGCGGTTGGCGTTGGTCATGTAGGGGGTGAAATCAAAGTCATCCGGAGCCGGAGCGCCATTGAACACCACATCGGTGGTGACCGTCAGGGTGCTGACCCCTTCGGTGGGCGCCGCCGTCACCTCGGCGGACTCGATGGTCAGTTTGAGCGCCTGGTTGGTCATCAGATCCATGCGCCGGGTGGGCACGTGGCTCATGGCCACCGGGCCGGGCACGCCGGTGCCGGGCACCGAATCCACCCCGTGGCAGTTCACGCAGCTGGCGTCGTTGCCGACGTTGGCGATGTGCTCCGCCGCGCTGGTGTGGCAGGACTCACAGGCCATGCCCCAGACGTTGGCTTCCCAACTGTCCCCTTCGCCGTGGCAGTGCAGGCACTGGTAGATCTCCGCCGGGTATCCGACGGTCTCATATCCTTCTCGTACGCCAGAGTGGATGCCGTGCACCATGGGGGCAAAGTCCGCCATCCCCAGGGCCGGGGTATGACAGGCCACGCACTGCTCCACCTTCTGGTAGTTGCGGTGGGCCGAGATGTAGGCGAAGCGCATGTCGTCCTCGGCGTAGCCATCAAGCATGCCGTGACACTGAATGCAGGCGGCGTTGGTCACCGTGTCCTTCATCGACATCCCCTCCTCGCCCGAGGCGGGGATGAAGTCCAGCGGCGTGGACAACACTTTATCGGCCACCCCCTGCCCCATGCTGTCGACGATGTCGTAGCCGCGCAGCACTACCCGGTGCAGGTTGTTGGGATCGCCATCGGCCAGCACCACGGGGGCGTTACCCTCATGGGTCCAGCTCCCGGTGTAGGTGCCGGGGTTTTCCGCGTCTTCCACCAGGGTACAGGCCATGCCGTCACTGGAGGTCATGCCGGTGAGGGTACACTCCATGGAGGAGCCGGCCCCGTTAGCCTGGGTGTGGCTCTGCCATTGCATCGGCGCGCCCATGTCGTCCATGCGAGCGGACTCGTTCAGGACGTAGACGGCGATGCGGGAGAGGCCGACAAAGGGCACCATTTCACCGGAGGAGGAGGTGCCCATCGCCTGGAAGGTCAAGGCAAAGGGTTCACTGCCCACCACCACGATGTCGGCGGGGGCCAGGGAGAGGGTCACGTCAGAGGCGCTCTCGGCGGTGGTGGTGAAGGAGCCGGCGGGCAAGCCGGGTTGACCGGGCGGTCCCACTGGACCGGGAGGACCGGGAGGCCCATCCGCGCCGTCGTCACCGTCACAGGCGCCCAGCCCCAATAGGGCACTCACCAGGAGCAAACTCAGGGGAAGATTACGGGTATTCATCATGATTATTCCCTACCGAATGCAATTCAGCGCTGGTAAAGGTAGGTCAGCTTTTGCGCAACCGACAGGTTAACCCACACTTTATTTATGGGAACGTTGACCTGTCGCAATTTTGACCGGCAGGGGGAACAAGCAAGGGGGCCGACTGGCCCCCTTTTTCGGGTCATCCCCCGAGCGTTGCAGGGCCGCTCGGGGGAAACAGGCGCCTCGCCTCAGTGGCCGCCGCCGTGCACCTTGTCGATGCCGTAGGTCTTGCCCTCGGCGTGGCAGGTGGCACAGCTTTCCACCGGCAGATCCGCGGTGCTGGCCGGCTTGCCCTCGACGTAGGCGCCGTTGGCCTCGAAGTGGGCCAGGGCCGCCGCGTCGGCGTGCTGGTGGCAGCTGCGGCAGGCCTCGGAGACCGGCGAGATGTACGCATCGGTGCCGACGTTCATGGCCCGCTTGCCGGAGTGCAGACCGCCGTCCGGGGCGAACAGGGGCGCACCCTCAAGGTGACAGGCCTGGCAGTCGCTCTGGGGCGCCGGGTAGCCGTGCAGGCTGCCGTTGGCATCCAGGTAGATTGCCGGAACACCCCGGTTGTCGTCCCACAGGCCGCTGTGGAAGCGGTGGGCCACGATCACCAGGTCACGGGTGCTGAAGCTCAGGCCCTCAATCTCCTTGAACACCGGGTTGCCATCCGCGTCCACCTCGTCAGTCATGTATTCGACCACCGGGTGGTAGGAGCCGCCCCAGGTTTCGTTGTGGCAGTCCATGCACTGGGTGAAGTCGTAGGCGCCGTGGGTGCCCTTGATGTGGGTCAGGTTGTCGTGACAGACGTTACAGCTAGCCTCATCCACGGTGGTGCGCTCCGGCTGGTCCAGGCGGGCCATCACCGCGTCACCGCCATCGAGGTTGACGTAGAACACCGGGGCCTCGTTGGCGAAGCCGGCATCCAGGGCGTCCTCGGCGTCGCACTTGACCGCCTCAATGCCGTTGCCGCACACCTGCACTTCGGCAGTGGCGTACAGGCTGCCCACCAGGCGGGCGTCATCAAACGCCTTCTCGGTGATCAGCACGCCATTGGTCAGGCTGACCGCGTCGGTGAGGATGGACATCCCCAGGCCCCGGGTCACGGTGCCCTTGGCGTCCAGGTTGCCGATCAGCAGGCCGCGGGAGGTGCTGGTCATGTACTCGGCAAAGTCGATGTCGTCCGCCGGAGCCGCCCCATTCAGGGTGATCTCGGCGGTCACCCGCAGCAGGCTCATGTCGTCATCCACCCCGTTGTCCACCTTCTCGACGGACTGGACAGCCACCTTGAAGGCGCCGTTGGCCATCATGGCGTCACGTCGGCCGGGCTGGTGTACCGCCATGGGGGAGAGGTTGCCGGTGTGGCAGGCGCCGCAGGCGCTGTCGTCGGCCTGGGGGATGGACATGTCGGAGTGGCCCTCGCCGGTGGCGAAGTTGACGTCCACGTGGCAGGCCTCACAGGCGTCGGCGTAGACGTTGAACTGCCAGGTCGGTTCGCCGTCGTGGCAGACCGCACACTCGTTCAGCTCCGCCGGGAAACCGATGTGGGCGAACAGCTCCGCCGCCTCACCGGTCAGGCTGTCGGCGATGCGGTGGCCGGCGTGGAGGCGGTGCACCATGGGCGCGAAGTCGGCGTTCCAGCCCTTCTCGGGATCGTCCTCACCGCCGGCGATGGCCGGGTTGTGGCACATCACGCAGTTTTCCACCTTCTGGTAGTTGTGGTGGGCGTGGACGTTGGCAAAACGGCCATCCCCCTCCGGGTACCCGTCCAGTTGGCCGTGACAGCGGATGCAGGCTTCGCTGGAGACGCTGTCCTTGAGGGACACCGCCAGTTCGCCGGTGGCGGGGATGTAGTCCATCGCCGCGGTGAGCACCTTGTCCGCCACACCGTTGCCCTCGGCGTCCACCAGGTTGAAGGTGCGCACCATCACCCGGTGCAGGGCGTTGGGGTCGCTGTCCAGGATGATGGGGGCGGTGCCCTCGTGCTCCCAGGTGCCGGTGTAGTGACCGGGGTTGGCCTCGTCCTCCACCAGGGTGCAGGCTTCTTTCTCTTCCCCGCGGGAGGTGTAAACCCCCTCCGGCGTACAGGTCAGGTAGTAGCTGGCGTCGTTGGCCATGGCGTGGTTGGTCCACACTACGGGTGCGCCAACCGCCTCCGGGTTCTCGGTCTGGTTCAAGACGTAGAAGGCCACCTTGTCCAGGCCGACGAAGGGCACCATCTCGCCCTTGGCGTTGCGCCCCTGGGCGGAGAACGCCACGTGGAAGGGCTCCTCCCCGTTCACCACGATGTCGCCAGGAGCCAGGGTCAGGGCGAAGTCCGCCGCGCTGGCCACGGTGTCCACGAAGGCGCCGGCGGGGGCACCGGGGGTGCCCGGTGCACCCGGTTCACCCGGGGCTCCCGGAGCCCCATCGGCCCCGTCTTTGCCGTCGCTGCACCCGGCGAGGGCCAAGGCGCCACCCAGGGCCAACGCCAGTATTGAGAGATTGAAGCGTTTCATCATCACGTCCTTTTTTTTATCACCTGCAGTTGCAGTGACTCGACTGTAAAAAAGGGCGGGAGATGAAAAAAGGCCCTGATGGGCCCTTTCCTTTGGCTTTGTGAAATGAATTTAAAGATTCCATTTCACCAATTTTGGCAATTGAAATTGAATATTCGCCTTATCAAAAATGGCCATAAAGTTTCGCGGATTAATATCCCATACACACCATTAAATAAGCGCCACTTATTTCGGTGAGTCCAATACGCCGTCCAGCCAACCCAATACCTGGGCCCGGACCGCGTCGTCATAGCGCCGATAGGCGGCACGACGTTCCACCAGGTAGTACCTGGGGGCCACCATGGCGCCGTGCAGCCGCGCCACCTGCTCATCGGGCAGCACCTGGCACTGCAGGCCCGGCAGCTGGGCCAATGGGCCACAGCAGGCGGCAGGCCCGGCAAAGGCGAAGCTGTCCATGGTCAGCAAGTGGGCGACCCACTCCTCCCGGTCGGTGACGCCATCCACCCGGGGCAGGGTGAGCCCTTCCCGGCGGCAGTAGGCCTCCAGGGGATCCATGCGCTCATTGAACCCCTGGCCGATGTAGTAGAGGAAGGGGTACTGGCTTAGAAGCTCCAGGGTCAGTGGCTGGGGCAGGCTCCACAGCGGATGGTCCTCCCGGGCCACCACACAGACGCTGGCCACCTCCCCCAGTGGCTGGGCCTCAAGATCATCGAAGTTGGGGGCTTCCAGGGCGATGCCCAGGTCCAGATCCCCCCGGTGCAGTCGCTCGGCGGTGTCATCCCGCCACAGCTGCAGGTGCACCGGCCCCAGCTGCCCCGCCCGCTGCTGCTGACGGATCCGCTGACTCAGTGGGATCAGCAGGTGGGAGTGGACCGCCAGGGTCAAACAGGGGCCGTCGGGGTTCTGCCCCAGGGGCGTGCCCTGGGAGAGGCCCAGCAGGGTGGACAGGGCCCGGCAGATGCTGGGATAGAGGGTTTCCGCCAGGGGAGTGGGTTTGAGGCCATATTGACGGCGATAAAACAGCTCGTCGTCAAATATTCCCCTCATGTGGTTTAAACAGCGGCTGATTTTAGGTGCGGAGACCGATAATACTTTGGCGGTCTGATTGGCATGTCCGGTTTCAAAGATCGCTTTGAACACCATCATGCTGAAAACATCCAGTTCTCTAAGTCGTTCCAACATATCCCTTCCGACTTTTATTGGGGGGGTGCATGCAAAGTAATTAACCCGCTGCCCCCCCGCAATTGCAAACATCGGAATTCGTGATCCTCTCCGGCGAAATTATGGAAAATCAGCGTCGTGATTTCGGCATCAGGTGGGACACCATGGTCTTGACCCGCGCCCAGAATCCGGTTGAGGGCGCCTGGTCCGGCTCGGGGGCCGCCTTGGGCAGCTCGGCGCAGGGGGTCAGCTCGCTCAGCAGCGCGGCGACGGAATCGGCCACCCTTTGGTGGGGCTCCTGGCCGGGCACCTCGAGCCAGACCGAGCCATCGGCGTTGTCCAGCACCAGCATCCCCTCCCCCACCACGCCGATAAAGAGGGTGGGGGGCTGTTTGAGCTTGCGCTTCATCAGCAGGTGGCCGATGAGGTTCTCCTGCAGGTACTCGAAATCCGCCTGGTTCCAGGGCTGCAGCAGCTCGCCGCGGCCGAAGGGGGCGTCGAAGGCCAGGTGGCCGGCAAAGTAATGGCCGTAGAACTCGGTCAGTGCCGGGTGCAGCGTCAGCTCCAGCGCCTCCGCCACGTTATCGAACTGGCCCGGTTTGGTCCGGTGATGGGCCTGCCACAGGGCCCGGCCCTGGTCATCCCGCCCGGTGAGCGCCGGCCCCTGTTCGGTCTGTTCGCTGACCGGGTCCTGCCCCAGGCTCTGCTGCCAGCTGGCGTGGTAACGTTGGAAAAAGTGGGCCAAGGCGTCCTGGGACATGTTCTCGCATCCAGTTGAGGTACAATGAGGCCATAGTGTGCCAGAAAACCCGCCCCGCGGACGACAACCCCATGCCTCATCACGATCCCTACGCCGGCGCCAAGGCGCTTGATGGCCTGACCCTGGGCCAGAAAACCGAATACCAGGACCAATACGATCCCAGCCTGCTGCAACCGGTGCCCCGCTCCCTGAACCGGGACGCCCTGGTCCTGGGCGACGCCCTGCCCTTCGACGGGGCCGACATCTGGACCGGCTACGAGCTGTCCTGGCTCAACCCAAAGGGCAAGCCCATGGTGGCCATCGCCCAGTTCGTGCTGCCCGCCAGCAGCATCAACCTGGTGGAGTCCAAGAGCTTCAAGCTCTACCTCAACAGCTTCAACCAGACCAAGGTGGCCTCCGTCGAGGCCCTGCAGCGTACCCTGAGCGAGGATCTCTCCCGCTGCGCCGAGGGGCCGGTCGAGGTCAGCCTGATCCTGCCCAGCGACTTTGGCCGCCAGCCCCTGTCGGAGCTGGAGGGCGAGCTGATTGACGACCTGGACATCGAGATCGCCGATTACAGCTTCGAGCCGGCCCACCTGGAGGGCGCCGCCAACCCGGACGGCCCCGTGGTCAACGAGACCCTGCGTTCGGATCTGCTCAAGTCCAACTGCCTCATCACCTCTCAGCCGGACTGGGGCAGCGTGCAGATCCGCTACCAGGGCCCGCAGATCGACCGCGAGGCCCTGCTGCGCTACCTCATCAGCTTCCGCCGCCATAACGAGTTTCACGAGCAGTGCGTGGAGCGGATCTTTATGGACCTCAAGCGCTACTGCCAGTGCGAGAAACTGACGGTGTACGCCCGCTACACCCGGCGCGGAGGGCTGGACATCAACCCCTTCCGCTCGGACTTCGAGCCCCTGCCGGACAACGTGCGCCTGGCACGGCAATAAACGACAAAGGGCACCCTTCGGTGCCCTTTTCCTTGGGTGCCCCGGCCTCAGCCGGTGCGCCGAAATCCCGGCCCGCTGTCGAAGCTGGCCTTGATCTCGTTGTAGGTCAGGAAGTAGGTCTCCATACCGAACAGGTCGAGGCTTGGGATCACCCCCTTGGTGACAAACATCTCCAGCACCGAATGGAAGGGATCCGCCAGCACCACCTCCCGGGTGTAGATGGCGGCCAGACGCACCAGGTCCAGGTAGCCCACTTCGGGACTTTGGAAGCTGAAGTCGTTCCAGCGGTGCACCACCTCCACCATCTCGTCCTCGAACCCCCACTCCAGCAGTACGGTGCGGCCGATGGGGGCCTTGAGCAACTGGGTGACCCGACGCAGTTGCTCCCGCTCGGCGAACAGCTTGGGCTGGGTCTCCGCCTCCTCCAGCACCGGCAGGGCGCCGATGTTGTGGATCAGGGCCGCCAGCAGCAGGGTGTCGGCGGAGAGGCCGGTGAGGTTGCCCAGCTCCTGCTGGCAGGCCAGCACGGCGCAGGCGCAGGAGGCCACCTCGACGTTGTGGCGCCAAATTTCGTCCATCAGGTCCCAGGTCATGCTTCGGGAGGAGCGAAACAGCTGCTGCATCGCCGCGGCCACCGCCAGGTCCCGGGTCCGGTCCAGACCCAGCCGGGTGACGGCAGCGATGACGCTGGTGGATTTGCTGACGCCACCGAAGGCGGCGCTGTTGGACAGGCTGACGATGCGGGCCGCCAGGGCCGGGTCTTTGCTTATCTCCGAGGCCAGATCCGACAGGGCACAATCCGGCTGACGGGCCAGTTCACGCACGGCGATGGCCACCTCGGGCAGACTGGGCAGCACCATGTCGCCACTTTTGACCTTTCCTAACAGCTGAACCAGTAGTGCGTGATCGCTCGACATATCAAACTCTTTTTCTCATTCCCTGAGTTGTAATACCCAGTATAGGGCAGGTCGGGAACCGCTCACCCCGGCCCCTTGTCTACATTTGCAACAGGCCAGGCCCGGCAGTAGAATTGCCGGCCGCGATGATTCCCCTTGAGGCCACCATGCACAAACCCGAACTGCTCTCCCCCGCCGGGACCTTGAAGAACATGCGCTACGCCTTCGCCTATGGGGCCGATGCGGTCTACGCCGGCCAGCCCCGTTACAGTCTGCGGGTGCGCAACAACGACTTCAATTTGGCGAACCTGGCCACCGGGATCGAAGAAGCCCACGGCCAGGGCAAGAAGCTGTACGTGGTCTCCAATATCGCCCCTCACAACGCCAAACTTAAAACTTTTATCAAAGATTTAACACCGGTAATTGAGATGGGGCCCGATGCGCTGATCATGTCCGACCCCGGGATGATCATGATGGTGCGGGAAAAATGGCCGGATCAGCCCATCCACCTGTCGGTGCAGGCCAACGCCATCAACTGGGCGTCGGTGAAGTTCTGGCAGCAGATGGGGGTGGAGCGGGTGATCCTCTCCCGGGAGCTGTCCCTGGACGAGATCGAGGAGATCCGCACCCAGGTGCCCGAGATGGAGCTTGAGGTGTTTGTCCACGGTGCCCTGTGCATGGCCTACTCCGGCCGCTGCCTGCTATCCGGCTACATCAATAAGCGGGATCCCAACCAGGGCACCTGCACCAACGCCTGCCGCTGGAAGTACGACGTCCACGAAGCCAAGGAGGACGCCTCCGGCGATGTGGTGGCGATGCAGCCCGAGGTGCAGATCCAGCAGCCGACCCTGGGCGAAGGCCCGGCCACCGACCGCATCTTCCTGTTGCAGGAGGAGAACCGCCCCGGTGAGTACATGCCCGCCTTCGAGGACGAGCACGGCACCTACATCATGAACTCCAAGGACCTGCGGGCGATCCAGCACGTGGATCGCTTGGCCAAGATGGGTGTGCACTCCCTTAAGATCGAGGGGCGCACCAAGAGCTTCTACTACGTGGCCCGCACCGCCCAGCTCTACCGCAAGGCGATCGACGACGCCGCCGCCGGCCGCCCCTTCGACGCCAGCCTGATGCACAGTCTGGAGTCCCTGGCCCACCGGGGCTACACCGAGGGCTTCCTGCGCCGCCACACCCACGACGCCTACCAGAACTACGACTACGGCTACTCGGTGTCGGACAAGCAGCAGTTTGTGGGCGAGTTCACCGGCGAGCGCAACGCCCAGGGCCTGGCGGAGGTGCTGGTGAAGAACCGTTTCGAGGTGGGCAACCAGGTGGAGCTGATGACCCCCCAGGGCAACCTCAACCTGAGCCTGGGCCACATCGAGAACCGCAAGGGCGAATCCGTGGAAGTGGCGCCGGGCAACGGCCACACCATGTACCTGCCCCTGCCGGAGCAGCTGGATCTCTCCCACGCCATCCTGATGCGCAACCTCGGGGAGGGGCAGACCACCCGCAACCCCCAGGCCAAGGAGGGTTAAGATGGCGCTGGTGATCCTCGACACCTGCATCAACTGCGACATGTGTGAGCCGGAGTGTCCCAATGCCGCCATCACCATGGGGGAGGAGATCTACGAGATCGATCCGGACCGCTGCACCGAGTGCGTGGGCCACTACGACAAGCCCACCTGTGTCAGCGTCTGCCCCATCGATTGCATCGAGGTGGACCCGGAACACACCGAAGACCAGGACACCCTGATGGCCAAGTACCTGATCCTTACAGGTAAGGCCTGAACCATCAAAAAAGGCAGCCCACGGGCTGCCTTTTTTGATGGTGCTGAGGGGCTTACCAGAGCCCCTTCTCCTTGACCTTGCGCGCCTTGTCCAGCTGGCTGGAGAGGGCTCCCGCCTCCGCCGGGGCCGTCACCGGACGGTCCTGCTCGGCCAGTTGACGCTTCAGTGCCGACAGCTGGGCCAGGGCGGTGTCCTGCCCCTCCTTGAGCGCCTCCATCTCCGAGGCCAGGGCCATCAGCACCTCGGCATTGCCATCGCCCAGCGCCGGTGCCTGGCCCAGGGCCTCCATCGCCGCCAGCAGGGGCGCAGGATCAAACCCGGGCTCCGGATTGGGCGCCGGAGCCGGCGCCGTGGCCATCAGGGCCGTGAGCTTCTGCCACTGGGGCTCGGACAGGCCACTTTGACTGTCCAGGCTGACGCCGGCCCCTTCGGCCAGGGCGGTCAGGGTCTGGGCGCTGACCCGCTCCCCCAACGCCTCGGCCAGCAGCGCCGGCAGCTTGGGGGCCAGCTGATGCAGGAAGAGGCCCGAGAGGTAGATCTGGCGGTGAAAGGCATTGCGCCGCTGACGCTGCACCTCGGCACTGTCGCCCCGCCCCTGCTCCGCCAGCTGCCAGGCCTTCAGGGTCTGCACCGCGAAGGCGTCCGCCTCGTGCTGGTCCGGGCTCAGGGTAAAACTGCAACTTAACCGCATGGGGGCCTCCTTAGCTGGCCTCGGCGGCGTCCGCCGCGTGGTAGCAGCAGATCTCCCGGGCCAGGGCGGACTGGGGCTCGTCCACCACCACCACCTTGTCCCCCAGGGTGGAGTAGGCGTCGCGGATGGCCGGGGCCACCAGGTGCGCGCCGCCGCCCACCAGGTAGATGCGGTTGGGGTTGCGGGCAAAGGTCTTGGCCTCGTAGGCCACCGCCGCCCCCAACTCTGCGATCTTCTCCTCGATGCGACCCATCACCCACTCCACCTTGGACAGGTCGTTGATCACCTGCTCGACAAAGGCGCGGTCGTCTCGGCGCTTGATCAGCTCGTTGGCCACCAGGTAGCTGGCGTCGCTGTCGGCGGCGGCCAGGGCCTTGCGGGCGGCGTCGGTGACCATGGAGACCCCGATCTCGGCGTTGCCGTACACCGCGGAGACGTCGTCAAACTCCCCCACCACCACGCCCATGTCCAACGTGGTGCCGCCGCAGTCGATCACCAGGGACTTGGTGAACTCGTTGACGCCGGAGTCCATCAAGGTGGTGAGCACCGCCGGCAGGCTCTCCGGCAGTACTTCCACCTCGACGATGTCGAACAGCTCCCCCTTGTTGAGCTCAATGGCCCGCATCAGGTTGGCCTTCTTACGGGCGATGTTCACCTCGTTCTTCTGGCAATCGTCGGCGTTGTAGTATTCGGTGATCGGCAGGGTCACCATGATGCTGACCGGGCCCGGTGTCACGCCGGTCTGCAGCAGGGCGTGGTGCACCGACAGCAGGTTGAGATCGTCGTACTGGTAGGCCACGTGCGTGGTGGCCAGCGCCTTGTCGGAGGTGGCGTCGAAGGTGTACTTGGTGGTGCCCACCTGGTAGTTGAACACCTTCTTGTCGCTCAAAAGCGCCGCGCTCTTCCAATCCTTACGAAAGGAGTTGGGGGAGATCACGCTGCGCAGCTGCCCCCCCTCGATCCAGCTGATTTTGACGTTGGTGGAACCATCATCAATGGCAAATTTCATCTTGGCTAACGCCATCCCAAATCCCTCAAAAAAGAAAAGCCCAAAGGAAAAAAGCCCACTTACGTGGGCTAATGCGACAGGGGATCGGGAAAACTGAAATGTTATCCGGCCCAAATGGCCAAATAGAGGCCCAGCCCCACCCCAAGCAGCACCACGGCGGTGCGCAGCGGCGGCAGATTGCCCACGTAGAGCAGCGGGTGGGCCAGGCGGGTGGCGACAAACAGCAAAGCGGGCAGGTCCAGGGCGTCGAGGTCGGCACCGCGCAGATGGGCCACCAGCACGCAGGCGCCAAAAAACGCCAGGGCCTCCCAGGCGTTGCTTTGTGAGGCGCGGATGCGGTTGCCCATCCCCGCCAGGCCGGCGTCCTGCAGCCGGGGATGGTGAACGTCCAGCCCCCCCAGGTGGCGCATCTTGTAATAGCCTCCCAGTCCCGCCAGCACATAGGGGAGCAACAGCAGCAGGACCAGTGACCAGAGCACCAGGGGCATGGGATTTCTCCTAAGGAATTGAATGCCTTAAGAGTATAGACCCGTTACCGGGCCAGCAGGGTTTCCAGGGGTTTGGGGGCCCGGGGCAGCAGGGGGTAGCGGGCCAGCAGGGATTTGAGCTCCATCGCCAGTTCGGTATCCCCCTCCATCGCCAGCCGGCGCTGGAAAAACAGGGCATCCCCGTCGGCGATCCCCAGGGCCATCAGCAGCAGCGCCCGGGCCTCGCCGGTCAGTTGC
This sequence comes from Ferrimonas balearica, assembly GCF_019802085.1. Taxonomy (GTDB): domain Bacteria; phylum Pseudomonadota; class Gammaproteobacteria; order Enterobacterales; family Shewanellaceae; genus Ferrimonas; species Ferrimonas balearica_B. The sequence continues at coordinate 140,847 of NZ_JAHVHV010000001.1, read as the reverse complement.
GCTTCGGCGTCGGCTCGGGCCCAATCCAGCCAGAAGGCCCCATCCTGTACCCCCACCTCCAAGCCCAGCGGCAGCCCGGTCACCGCCAGGGCCACGCTGCGCCCCTCGAGAAAGGCCAGTTCCCCCGCCGCCAGCGGGTCTGCCAGGCGATGATGAAACAGGGGCAACAACAGCGCCCGAATCGGGGCAATGGGGGGGCGGGGCAGCATGGCATCTCCAACAAGGAACCGGGATCGCTGGATGATAACGCCGCAGTTCGATCCCGATCCTGTTTTACATCAAGAAATGACCGCGATCCCGCTGCTAAGGTGAGCGATTGAGTTTTTCTCCCCCACTTTCGGAGTTTCGCCATGGAGCTGCTTGCCCCGGTGGGCAACCTGGCCGGTCTGGCCCCCGCGTTGGCCCAGGGGGCCGACGCCGTCTACGTCGGCCTGAAGGACGACACCAACGCCCGGCGCTTTGCCGGCCTGAACTTCACCCCGGACGAGCTGGCTCGGGCGGCTCAACTGTGCCGGGACGCCGGCCGCAAACTGTACGTGGCCATCAACACCTTCCCCCAGCCGGGCCAGGAAGCACGCTGGCACCGGGCGGTGGACCTGGCCGCCGAGGCCCGGGTCAGCGCGGTGATCATGGCCGATCCCGGCCTGCTGGGCTACGCCAGTCGCCGCCATCCGGACCTGGAGCGCCACCTGTCGGTGCAATCCAGCGCCGCCAACCTGCCGGCCCTGAGGCTGTTCCAGCGCCAGTTCGGCATCACCCGGGCGGTGCTGCCCCGGGTGCTGGACATCGAGCAGATCGAGCGGATCGCGGCCGACGCGCCGGTGGAGATCGAGGTGTTCGCCTCCGGCTCACTCTGTGTCATGGCCGAGGGGCGCTGCCAGCTCTCCACCTGGGTCAGCGGCCACTCCCCCAACTCCGGCGGCGCCTGCTCGCCGGCCAGCCTGGTGCGCTGGCAGGAGACCCCCAAGGGGCGCGAAGCCCGGCTTAATGGCGTGCTGCTGGACCGGGCCGCCCCGGGCCAGCCCGGCGGCTACCCCACGGTGTGCAAGGGACGATACCAGGTGGCGGGGCAGACCCAGCACCCCATCTCCAGCCCCTGCTCCCTCTCCACCCTGCCCCTGATGCCGCGCCTGGCCCGGGCCGGTGTGGCGGCGCTCAAGCTGGAGGGACGCCAGCGCAGCGCCCACTACAGTGCCGAGGTGACCGCGGTGTGGCGCCAGGCCATCGACGCCTACCGGCGCGATCCCGAACGCTACCGCACCGATCCCACCGCCCAGGCCCGCCTGCGCCAGCTGGCGGAGGGCCAGACCCTGACCACCGGACCCTACCTGAACCCATGGCAATGACCCACCCCATCCGATTGAGCCTGGCCCCCAACTGGTGGCCCATGGACCGCACCGCCCAGCACGACCACCTGGATGCCCTGCTGGACAGCCCCTTCGAGCGCCTCTACCTGGGGGAGAGCGTCTGCGCCCTGCGTGACCGTCTGGCCCCCCGCACCCTGATGACCCTGGCCCGCACCCTGAGCGACGCCGGCAAGGAGGTGGTGCTGACCAGCCTGAGCCTGCTGGCCGGCCCCCGGGATCTGGCCCTGCTGGAGTCACTCTGCCAGCTGGAGGGGATCACCCTGGAGGCCAACGAGATGGGCGCCGTGGGGGCGGCCGCCGAAGCGGGCCTGCCCTTTGTCGCCGGCAGTGGCCTCAATATCTACAACCTGGACAGCCTCAACTGGCTGCTGGAGCTGGGGATGACCACCTACCAGCCGCCGCTGGAGATGGCCCAGCCGGTGCTCAGCGCCCTGATGGCCCAGGCGGAGCAGACCGGGGTGCGCGAGCGCTTCGAACTGGAACTGCTGGGCTACGGCCAACCGCCCCTGGCGGTCTCCGCCCGCTGCGCCACCGCCCGGGTGGCCGGACGCAACCGCAAACGCTGCGAGACGGTGTGTCAGCAGGTGGGGGCCCAGCCGGCCCACTCCCTGGAGGGCCAGCCCCTGCTGACCCTCAACGGCGTGCAGGTGCACGGCGACCGGCCCATCGATCTGCTGGACAGCCTGGCCACGCTGCGGGCACTCAAACTGGATTGGCTGCGGCTGGATCCGGGCCCCTCACTGGAGTGGCAATGGGCCTGGGATCTGCAATCCGCCCTGAAGGCGGGGGCGGAGCGGTTTGACCCGCCGGTGGTGGGGATGCGTCAGTTCTGGCAGCGTCAGCAGCAGACGGTGGCGCTGTCCAACGACTAGGCGTTGCGGCGCTTGACCAGCACCAGGGCGTAGAGCAGCCAGATGGCCACGAAGCCCAGCAACATCCAGCCCAGCAGGGCCGGCCACCAGATCAGCGGCCGGTCGGCCCCGAACAGGCCATAGGGGTAGCGGTCCATCAGCGCCAGCAATCGGTCCGGCCGCATCAACAGGGCGATGGCGCAGCCTGCCGCCGCCAGGGCGGGGATCACCCCCCAACGGGGCGGGATCTCGGTGAGGATGGCGAAGCAGTAGAGCACGGCGCAGATGGGGGTCATGACGTAGAAGGCGGTCATGGCCCAGGCGTGTACCATGCCGACGTTGACCGGAAAGAGGCCGCAGGCGGCGACGCTCAAGGACATCAGCACCCCGGAGAGGTTGAGGGAGAGCTTGATGGGCCGACGCCGGCGCAGCCAGCCCCGGGAGGTGAAGCTGACCACCAGGAACAGGCCGCCGAAGAACAGCCCGCCGTTGACCAGCAACGCCAGGGGGGAGGAGTCGTAGCGACCCAGCTCCGACAGGGAGTGGTTGAGGAAGTTGAACGCCTCCCCCGCCTCGCCCACGTACACCAGCGACGCCAGCAGCGAAGGCAGCACCAGCATGATGATCCCCAGGGATCCCAGCCGGTTGGCAAGTCGTAGCAGGGTTTGTCCGTCGTTGCTGGCCATCGCCGTTCGGCACACTCTCTGAATCGGGTCCAACAGGCAGCATACTCGAAAGCGCCGCAAGAAAAAACGCAGCCATCGGCTGCGTTTGTCGTTCTGGGTTTCGGCTCTCATCCTGTTGATGTGCCGTTGGATTTTACTGGAATAGCCCCTCCAGAGGCACCACCTCCACCCGTCGGATCCCCAAAGGCAGTGCCTGGATCCGCGCGTCCTCCGCCTGCACCGGCTCCGGCATCTCGGTGTTGTAGCGCATGGGCGAGGGCCGCTCACTGCGCAGGCGCTCGGCCATCTTATTGGCCTCGGGGCTGACGAAAACGAACTGGATATTGTCCAGCACCAGCTGCTCGCGGATCACCCGGTTGACCTGCTCCAGGGTGAGGGAGGCCAGGCCGGCGCGCACCGTCTCGACGAAGGCGTCGGTGCCGTAGTAGGCGCTGTCCAGGGCGTAGCCCAGCAGCCGGTCCTGGCTGGCCACCAGTTGCGGCGCCGCGTTGGTGAGGAAGTTGCGGGTGGCCTCGAAGGCCTCGCCGCTCATCCCCTCGCTCACCAATTTTTCCAGCTCGTGCATCGCGACCCGGGTGGCGAAATGGGCGTCCTGATTGTCCCGCAGCGGCCGCAGCCACACCTGGAAGATCTGGCTGGAGCGCCCCAGGTTGGCGTCCGGCCGGGTCTGGAACATCCCCCGGGGGAAGTACTCGATGTAGGCGTAGTCGCCGTAGTTCATCCCCCGAAGCTCCCGGATCCGCTGGTAGAGGAAGCTGTTGGCGGAGCGGTGCTCCCCCAGGTAGGAGCGCACCAGCCACAGGGCCACCCAGTCCGAGTCCGCCCGGTTCAAGGTGATGGGGAAGCCGAAGCTCACCGCGGTGGCCTTGGTTTCTGGCTTGCTGATCACCAGCGCCTGGCGACCGGCCAAGGGTGCCGGGGCCTTAATGGCGGGCTGCTGTGCCCCCTCACCGGGCAGGGCGGCCAGATCCGCCTTCAGGCGGGCCAACTGGGCGTCGGAGAGATCCCCGGCCACCCCGAGGGTCAGGTTGGCCTGGGTGAAGTGATCTCGGTAGAAGGTCTCCAGCTGCGCCGGGGTGATCCCCTCCAGGTGGCTGACCCGGCCCAGGTTGAGGCTCTGATAGGGGTGACCCTGGTAGATCTGCTGGTACAGGGCCTCCTTACCCAGCTCCTCGTCGTTGGCGGCCTTGAGGCCAGACTGGATGGCGTTGACCAGCTCGGTGCGCAGGCGGTTGATGTCCTCCTCGCGCCACCCCGGGCTCAGCACCCGCTCGGCAAACAGCGGGTACCAGGCGTCGAAGTTGTCCTTGTGCACCCGGCCCCGGACGCTGACCATCTCCTTGTCCACCTGGACGCTCAGGCTGCCCCCCAAGGGGTAGTTGGCCTGCTCCAGATCCCGGTAGCTGCGCTGGGCGGAGCCGGCGTCCACCAGCATCCGGGCGGTGAACTGGGCCAGCCCCTTGGCCTCGGCGGGATCCCAGGCGGCCCCGGTGTGGAACAGCAGGTTGAGATCGATGATGGGGGAGGCGGAGCGCTGATCCAGCACCGCGAAGCCCACCTCGGGGGCCTCACCCAGGGCCGCGACCCGGGCCTCCAGGCCCAGGGGGGCGTCGAAGCCCGGCAATTCGGGACCGCTGCCCAGGGTCAATCCGGTGCTGCCGGACTCGATAAAGAAGCGGTTGGCGGCGGCCTGGATCTCGGCCGGCGTCACCCGGTCCAGCTGGGCGTAGTAGCGATTGAGGGTCTCCAGGTCCCGGTCGAAGTGCAGGTAGGTGGCCAGCACATCGGCGATCGCCTTGGAGCTGTCCAGGCCATTGGCGAAGCGGTATTTGAGGTGGCTTTTCAGCCGCTCCAGATCCGCCTCGTCCATCGGTTGGGTGCGCAGTTGGGCCAGGGTCTCCACCAGGGCCTCACGCACCCGCAGCAGATCCGCCTCGGAGCCGGAGCGGAAGAACAGCATCAGCTGGCCGGGATCGGTGCGCTGGGGGAAGTAGTGGAACATCTGGTTGGCCACCTGCTCGTTGACCACCAGCTGCTGGTAGAGCGCGGAGTTGGGGCCGAAGAACTGCTCCCCGAGCAGGGCCACGGCGGCAAACTCCGTGGTGCGGTCGCTGAAGGCGGGGCCGTGGAAGCCGATGGCGTACCAGTACTGGCCGCCGCTGGCCTCCTGCAGGTGATCGTACTTGGCGGCCACCTGGGTCGGTTCGGCCGGCACCGTGACCTGGTAATCCCCCTGGGCCCACTCGCCCCAGTAGCGCTTCACCCAGGCCTCGGCCTGGTCCGGATCAAAGTCCCCCACCAGGGTCAGGGTGACGTACTCGGGCTTGTAGTAGCGCTCGAAAAACAGCTCGGCGTAGTCGAGCTGGTCCGGCATCGCCTCGATGTCCTCGAAGAAGCCCATTGTGCTGTGGCGGTAGGTGTGGCGGACGTAGGCCCGCTCCCGCAGCCCGGCGTACAGCTTGTTGACCGGGCTGGCGAAGTTTTTCAGGTACTCGCCCTTTACCGTCAGCGCCTCGGTGCGGAAGGTGCTTTCGTCGTAGCTCAGGTTCTGGAAGCGGTCCGCCTCCAGGGCCAGCATAGTCTCCAGATGGTCCTTGGCGAACACCTGGTGGTAGTTGGTGTAGTCGTCGGTGGTGTAGGCCCGGTTATCCACCCCGCGCTCTTTGAGCATCGCCTGGTACACCGCCTGGGGGTGGGTCTCGGTGCCCTTGAACATCATGTGCTCGAAAAAGTGGGCAAACCCGGTCTTGCCCGGCTCCACCTCGTTGCGGGAGCCGGTGCCCACGGTCATCTCCATCGCCACCACGTCCGGGTAGGCGGTGGGCACCATCACCAGGGTCAGGCCGTTGTCCAGGGTGAGCTGGCGATAGTCCAGGGTGAACAGCCGGTCGGTCGGTTCATCGGGGGTCGGTTGGGGTGCCGCGCTGTCCGGGGTGCTGCCACAGCCCCACAGGGCCAGGGTCAGCAGTCCCGCCAGGGGCCAGTGCCGAAACGTCATGATTTCGCCTCTCCTTGTTGCGACAAAGATGAATAAATTTCAATCTCTTAGCTTGTGATCATAAAGATTTTCCCACAACGAGCCGATAAAATGGATCGCGCTCACACAAACTCCCCGTAACAGGATGTAAATCACCATGGCAAGGACGCTCCACTGCATCGACCAAGAGGTTCCGGTCCGCCCCGAGGACGAGCTGGTCTCCACCACCGACACCCGCGGCATCATCACCTACGCCAACGCCGACTTCATCCGCATCAGTGGCTACAGCGAGTCGGAGCTGGTCAGCCACAACCACAATAGAGTGCGTCACCCGGACATGCCCGCCGCCGCCTTCCAGGACCTCTGGGATCACCTCAAGGCGGGTCGCAGCTGGCGCGGGGTGGTGAAAAACCGCTGCAAGGATGGCCGCTACTACTGGGTGGATGCCTTCGTCACCCCCATCTTCGACGGTGGCCGGATCACCGGTTACCAGTCGGTGCGCCGCCAGGCCAGCCCCGAGCTTATCCGCCGCGCCAGCGCCCTCTACGGGCGGGTCCAATCGGGCAAGGCCCTGTCCCGGGAGATGACCCTGGGGCAGAAGCAGGGGATCGCCGCAGTACTGGGGCTTGGGATCCTGGGGGCCTGCGCCTGGGCCTTCTCCCCCTGGGTGGTGGTGCCGGCCCTGGCCAGCTTCGCGTTGCTGGCGGGCCTGTTCTGGGACGAGGCGGTGCGGGTGCCCGCGCTGCTGGCCCAGCTGCAACAGGAGTACGACAGCGTCAGCCGCCGGGTGTACGAGGGCACCGGCAGCGCCAGCGTGGCCCGCTTCCAGCTGGGCCTGGCCCAGGCCCGGATGCAGGGGGTGCTGGGGCGCACCGCCGACGCCGGTCGCCGGCTGGACGACTCGGCCCGGGATCTGGTGGCCATCGCCCACCAGGCTCGCGAGGGGATCGACGACGAACGCTGCCGTTTGGAGCAGATCGCCGCTGCAGTTGAGGAGATGAACGCCACCATCGGCGAGATCGCCCAGCACGCCGAGAGCAACTCCGAGCAGGTACAGCAGACCCACCACACCTGCCAGCAGACCCGTCAGGCGATGCTGGAGAGCTCCGAGCGGATCGACGCCCTGGCCCGCAGCGTGGACCAAGCCGCCAACCGGGCCGGCTCACTGCACCAGGAGGCGGAGAAGGTGGAGGCGGCGATGCAGGAGATCGACGGCATCGCCGAGCAGACCAACCTGCTGGCCCTCAACGCCGCCATCGAGGCGGCCCGGGCCGGGGAGCAGGGCCGGGGGTTTGCCGTGGTGGCGGACGAGGTGCGGGCGCTGTCCAGCCGCACCCAGCAGGCCACCACCGCCATCCAGGCCAGCGTGCAGGAGATGAACCAGACCCTGGGCCAGTGGGTGGCCCAGATGGAGGCCAACCGGGCCCAGGCGGACGAGTGCGCCAGCCACGCCCGGGACAGCGCCGCCCAGGTGGAGACCATCAACGGCCAGATCCAGCAGGTGGAGCAGATGGCCGGGGAGACCGCCACCGCCGCCGGTCAGCAGCGGATGGCCGCCGGCGAGATCGCCCAGAACCTGGACTCCATCCATCAGCTGACCCAGACCATCCTCACCCAGGCCGAGCAGGTGGAGCAGACCGCCGAGCAGGTCAAGGAGGAGGTGGCGGTGATCGGCAACCTGGGCCGCACCTTCGGCTGAGCCCACCACACAGAGACAAAAAAAGGGACGCCTCGGCGTCCCTTTTTGCGTTGCCGGGATCAGCCCCGGGCGTGGTAGTCGCCGGTGCCCACCCACTTGTAGGTGGTCAGGGCTTCCAGGCCCATGGGGCCGCGGGCGTGGAGCTTCTGAGTGCTCACCGCCACCTCCGCCCCCAGGCCAAACTGGCTGCCGTCGGTAAAGCGGGTGCTGGCGTTGACGTAAACCGCCGCCGAGTTGATGGCGGCCACAAACTGGTCGGCCACGCGACGATCTTCGGTGATGACGCTCTCGGAGTGTTCGGAGGAGTGGGCCCGGATGTGGTCGATCGCCTCATTGACGTCGGCCACCACCTTCACCCCCAGCACCAGCGCCAGCCATTCGGTGTCAAAGTCCCCCTCGCCCGCCGCTTCGGCGGCCGTACCCAGCAGCGTCAAGGCACCGGGACTGGCCTTGAAAGTGACCCCCAGCGGGCCCAGTCGGGCCGCCACCTGGGGCAAGAGTTCGGCGGCCACGGCCTGGTGCACCAGCAGGGTGTCCAAGGCGTTGCACACCGTGGGGCGCTGCACCTTGGCGTTCTCCACCAGGGGCAGGGCACGGGTGAGATCCGCCGCCCGGTCGATGTACATGTGGCAGATCCCGATGCCGCCGGTGATCACCGGCATCCGCGCCTGCTCCTTGCACAGCTGATGCAGGCCCGCCCCACCCCGGGGGATCACCATGTCGATGTGGCTGTCGAGGTTCAAAAGGGCCGTGACCAGGGCCCGGTCCGGGCTGTTGATGAGCTGCACCGCGTCGGTGGGCAGGTCCTGGGCGTTCAGGGCCGAGTGGATGGCCGCCAGCAGGGCCCGGTTGGAGTGCAGGGTCTCCTTGCCGCCGCGCATGATGGCGGCATTGCCGGTTTTGAGCGCCAGCACCGCCACATCGACGGTGACGTTGGGCCGGGCCTCGTAGATCACCCCCAAGACGCCCAGGGGGATGCGGCGCCGGGCCAGGCGCATGCCGTTGTCCAGCAGGCGGCTGTCGATGTCCACGCCCACCGGATCCGCCAGGGCGATCACCGTGCCGATGTCGGCGCGGATCGCCGCCAGGCGCTCCGGGGTCAGCAACAGACGGTCCAGCATGGCACCGCTGAGGCCGGCGTCGCGGGCCAGGGCCATGTCCTGTTCATTGGCGGCCAGGATGGCTGCCTCGTGTTCACCAAGGGCGTCGGCGATGGCGCCCAGCAGGGCGTTCTTCTGGGCCGCCCCCAGGGCCAGCAGGGCGTAGCTGGCCTGACGGGCGCGCTGGCCCATCGGCAAAAGCGGGTTGGTTGTCATAACACCACCAGGTCGTTTCTGTGGATCGCCACCGGGCCGTAGCTGTAGCCCAGCAGGGTTTCAATGTCGTTGGAGTGCTGGCCCGCCAAACGGCGCAGCTCCGGCGCCCCATAGCGGGCGATGCCGCGGCCAATCAATTGGCCCTCCGGGTCTTTGAGCATCAAGGTCTCGCCCCGGGCGAACTCCCCCTCCACCGCGGTGATCCCCTTGGGCAGCAGACTGGAGCCCTTGGCCACCAGGGCGTTCACGGCACCGGCGTCCAAATGCAGGCTGCCCGCCGGCGGCGGACCGGCCAGGATCCAGCGTTTGCGGCCGTCCAGCGGACAGGCCAGGGCCGGAAAGCGGGTGCCCAGGGCCTCGCCCCGGGCCAGCCCTTCGATCACCCCCTCGGCGTGACCGGCAGCGATCACCACCTCCACACCGGCGCGGCGAGCCACATCGGCGGCCTGCAGCTTGGTGGCCATGCCCCCGGTGCCCAGGTTGGTGCCGCTGCCGCCGGCCAGGCGGCGCAGGCTGTCGTCGATGTGGGCCACTTCGGGGATCAGCTGGGCCTGGGGGTTGCTGCGAGGATCGGCGTCGAACAGCCCGGGCTGGTCGGTGAGCAGCATCAGCAGCTCCGCCTCCCCCAGCAGTGCCGCCAGGGCGGAGAGGTTGTCGTTGTCCCCCACCTTGATCTCGGCGATGGCCACGGCGTCGTTCTCGTTGATCACCGGGATGATGCCGTTGTCCAGCAGCGCCTGCAGGGTGTCGCGGGCGTTGAGGTAACGCTCACGATCGTCCAGATCCGCGCGGGTCAGCAGGATCTGCCCCACGTGCAGGTTGTAGAGGTTGAACAGCTGCTCCCAACTGCGGATAAGCTGGCTCTGGCCCACCGCCGCCAGCATCTGCTTGCTGGCCAGGGAGTCGGGCAGCTCGGGAAAGCCCAGGTGCTCGCGGCCGGCGGCAATGGCGCCGGAGGTGACCAGGATCAGTTCGCACCCGGCCTGACGCAGGCGGGCCATCTGGCGGACCAGCTCCACCATGTGGGCGCGGTCCAGGCGGGGGCTGCCGGAGGTCAGGACGCTGGTGCCCAGTTTGACCACGATCCGGCGGTAACGTAGCGGATTCACTCGAACAAAGAACTCGGGTAGATACAGGAACCTTTCTTTATACCGAAAATCCGGGCAAAGCACAGCCGCGCCAGGCCACAGAAACGACACCGCCTCCCAGGGGGAGGCGGTGTTCAGGGGCGTACGGTGCTCAGACCGTTGTGGCTTAACTTACAAGTAGATGAACTTAAGCACGAAGAGCACGGCGAGGATCGCCACCGCCGGGCTGACGTCCTGGAAGCGACGGCTCAGCAGCTTGATGGCGGCGTAGGTGATGAAGCCGATGGCGATGCCGTGGGCGATGGAGAAGGTCAGCGGCATCATGATGGCGGTGACCACCACCGGAGCGGCTTCGGTCAGGTCGTCCCACTCCAGATGCACCAGGCCGGACATCATCAGAATGGCCACGTAGACCAGGGCGCCGGTGGTGGCGTAGGCCGGGACCATGCCCGCCAGCGGGGCCAGGAACAAACAGCCGAGGAACAGCAGGCCGACCACGACGGCGGTCAGGCCGGTGCGGCCCCCGGCGGAAACGCCGGCAGTGCTCTCGATGTAGCTGGTGGTGGTGGAGGTGCCGAGGAAGGCGCCGGCCAGGGTGGCGGAGGAGTCGGCCATCATGGCGCGGTTGGCGCGGGGCAGACGGCCCTTGTCGTCCAGCATGCCGCCACGCTGGGCCACGGCCACCAGGGTGCCGGAGGTGTCGAACAGGTCCACGAACAGGAAGGCGAACACCACGGAGAGCATTCCCACTTCCAGGGCGCCGCGGATGTCCAGGGCCGCCAGGGTCGGGGAGACGGAGGGCGGCAGGGAGACCAGGCCACCGTACTGCACGTCACCGAACAGCAGGCCCAGCACGGTGATGCTGAGGATGGAGATCATCACCGCGGCTTTCAGGCCGAAGTGCACCAGGGCGATGATCAGGGCAAAGCCCAGGGCCGCCATCACCACCGGGAAGCTGGTGACGTCCCCCAGGCCGACGATGGTGGCGGGGTTGGCCACCACGATGCCGGCGTTTTTCAGGCCAATGAGCGCCAGGAACAGGCCAATACCGGCGGCGATCCCCAGGCGCAGGGACATGGGGATGGCGTTGACGATCCACTCGCGAATTTTGAGCACCGACAGCAGCAGGAAGAGCACACCGGAGAGGAACACGGCCCCCAGGGCGGTCTCCCAGCTGTGGCCCATCTCCAGCACCACGGTGTAGGTGAAGAAGGCGTTGAGGCCCATGCCCGGCGCCAGGGCGATGGGGTAGTTGGCCACCAGGCCCATCACCAGGCAGCCAATGGCGGCGGCCACGCAGGTGGCGACAAAGACGGCGCCGTGATCCATGCCGGCGTCGGCCAGCATGGCGGGATTGACGAAGATGATGTAGGCCATGGTGAGGAAGGTGGTGACCCCCGCCACAACTTCCTGGCGAACGCTGGTCTGGTTCGCGCGGATCTTGAAGATCGACTCTAACATGGTTAGACCTTTGATTTTTATATCATTTATATAGTACAGAGAGGCAAACTCGCCGCCGCAACCAAGGCGCGGGGAAGTTGGCGCGGGATTATCCCTGTTTTGCGGGTCGATCGCCACAAGAAGGGCGCAGAATTGAGAGTGTTACGGGCAAAAAAATGGCGCCACTAGGGCGCCGAAGGAAGAGAAACTCTTCTGGAGTGTCCAAAACGGCCTGCCTGACCGCTCACCAGATCACTCGAATTACAGGTTGATGAAGCAAAATCGTGACGATCAGCGACCCAGGCTGTACAGGGCCCCGGTGGTCCAGCTCTGGCTGTACCAGGTGTTGTACAGGGTCACGTCATAGGAAAACGGGTAGTTCATAAAGCACTCCGACAATCAGTAATTGGATGACAAATGACAACCGTGTTGTTCCTTAACACTCAAGTCGGTTCCTTGGAGTCATCGTTACTCGGTTCCTTGGAGATCAGGGGCTTTCCTAGCCTAACGTGGTCGGAAGTCGTCAGCTTCCGATGGCAGGCATCATAGCAAAATGTAGTTTTATTACAACCCAGCCCCCACCCTAAAGGTCATATTCCTTCAGGATGAAAATTTATTACCGCATGAAGGTTTGTAATGCGAAGACCCCCGAGATTCACCCGGGGGCCTAAAACCCTAGTGATCCAGCAGGTTAGCCAGCAAGCTGGCCACCGGCGTGGCGGTGGGTTGACCGTAGAGGGGATCGCGCTTCTCCACCGCGGAGGCGGCGATGTCCAGGTGAAGGTAGGCGATAGGGTGGTCGCTGCCCAAACCGTGGCGGTCCAGGCCGGCGGCCTGGATCAAGAAGGCCATGGGGAACTGGTGGCCACGGGAGATCGCCACCGAGGGGCCGTTGTTGGAGGAGAGCAGCCGCTCGGAGGGGGAGCGGGCGGCCACCTGGGCAAAGTCCTCCCGACGCAGGCGGGAGAGCTCGAAGGGCTCGCCCCACAGCTCCGACACCAGCTGCAACTGACCGCCCATCGCCTGGCCCCGGGCCACGGCATTTTCGATCACCGCGCTGTAGGGGCCGTAGGCGCGACCCACGTGGCCGGTCAGGGTCGCCAGAGACATCATCACCGGGTTCTCGCACTCCGCTGCCGTTTCCCGCAGGTGGCTGAGCACGTCCGCCAGCACCAGGCGCCCCTCGGCGTCGGTGTTGCCGATCCGCACCTTGGCCCCGGCGTGGCTCTGGATGATCTCATCGGGCACGAAGGCCTCGGAGCCGATGCTGTTGCGCACCAGGCCCAGCTCGGCCACCACCCGAACGCCCTTGGGTTGAAGCTGGGCCAGGGTGGCCATCAGGCCAGCCACCGCCGCCGCGCCCCCCTTGTCCCGGCTCATACCGGCCATGGCACCGCCGATCTTCAGGTCCGCGCCGCCGGTGTCGAAGGTCACCCCTTTGCCGGCCAGGAACCAGTTGCGGCTCACCACGCCCTCGCCCACGTACTCCAGACGCACCACCCGGGGGGCATGACGGGGTACGGCAAAGGAGGCCCGGGCCACGGCGCTCAGCAGCGGGTAGTCCCGCACCAGGGTCTCGGCATCGTCGATCACCGACACGCTGACCGGTCCGCCCTCGAACAGCTCAACGCAGTAATCGGCAAAGGCCGGCGGGGCCATCTGCTCGGGATCGCCGCCGCACAGGTCCCGGGCGGCAATGCGGCCGTTCTCCAGGGCGTTGGCCCGGGCGGCGTCCGCCAGCCCCAGCACCCCCAGGGTGACCGCGTCGCCGGCCACATCGAAGGGGCGGTAGATCTCATGGCCCGCCCCCAGCAACGCCACCGACAGCGCCTCGGCGAAGCGCAGGTCCCCCTCCGGGGCCTCCACCAGCAGCAGCGGCGCCCGGGCCCCGGCCCGCAGGGCGATCCCCACCCCGGCCTGGGCCGCCTCGGCGAAGCGGCGGACGTCCTCGTACTCGCCGTCCAGATCCCCGGTGGGGGCCAGCACCAGGCGGCCACCGGCTAGGCCCGGGGCCATCAGCATCAGCGCTTCGCGGCTCACCCGGGCATCGACGCTGGCCGCGTGGCTCACCAGCTGGCGGATCTCAGGATTCGCCGCCAGCTCAAACCCGTCGCTGACCACCACCACGGCGTCCCAGCCCCCTTCGCCAAACAGCGCCTCGGGGTGGTCCACCCCCTGAATCAGCAGCTTGCTCATTGTCCTTTTCCTATCTTTTCAGGCCATTGGTGAGCCTCACCTTAGCAGCTGCCCTCCCCCCTTCGCCACCGGCGGCGCTGTGATACACTGGCGCGGTTTGTAATCCCCCATTGACCACCATAAGGAGAGTGCCGTGTCGTCATTGCGCACCCTGTCACCCCAGGGCCTGTGGACCTGGTTTGAAACCATCTGCTCCATCCCCCACCCCTCCAAGCGGGAGATCGCCCTGCGCGATCACATCCAGCAATGGGCCGACACCCAGGGGCTGGGCGTCACCCTCGACGGCGTCGGCAACCTGATCCTGCGCAAGCCCGCTACCCCGGGTTACGAGCACCTCAAAGGGGTGATCCTCCAGGCCCACCTGGACATGGTGCCGCAGAAGAACTCCGGGACCGATCACCGCTTCGACCGCGACCCCATCCAGGCCTACATCGACGGTGACTGGGTGACCGCCAAGGACACCACCCTGGGCGCCGACAATGGCATCGGCATGGCCTCCGCCCTGGCGGTGCTGGCGGACGACAGCATCGAGCACGGCCCCCTGGAGGTGCTGCTGACCATCGACGAGGAGGCGGGGATGACCGGCGCCTTCGGCCTGGAGGCCGGCGTGCTGGAGGGGGAGATCCTGATCAACACCGACTCCGAGGAGGAGGGCGAGGTGTACATGGGCTGCGCCGGCGGCGTTGACGCCGAGCTTAAGCTGGCGGTGGGCCGCGAAGCGGTCCCGGCGGATCACGTCGCCCTGCAGCTGTCCCTGACCGGCCTCAAAGGCGGCCACTCCGGCTGCGACATCCACACTGGCCGGGGCAACGCCAACAAGCTGCTGGGCCGCTTCCTGTTCGGCCACGCTGCCGAGCTGGGGCTGCGCCTGGCCAAGCTCAAGGGCGGCAGCCTGCGCAACGCCATCCCCCGGGAAGCGGTGGCCGAGTTCGTGCTGCCAGCGGACAAGGTGGCAGAGCTGGAGCGCCTGGTGGGCCACTACCGCGCCATCCTGGAGAACGAGCTCAAGGCGATCGAAACCGATCTGAGCCTGGCGCTGGGCCCCATCGAGATGCCGAGTGAGGTGTTCGAGGCCAACGCCCAGTCCCGTCTGCTGGCGCTGATCCACGCCGGCCCCAACGGGGTGATCCGGATGAGTGACGCCTTCCCTGGCGTGGTGGAGACCTCCCTGAACATGGGCGTCATCACCACCAAGGCGGACAGCGTGCGGGTGATGTGCCTGATTCGCTCCACCGTCGACTCCGGTCGCAGCATGGTGGAGAACATGATCCAGGCCCTGGGCGCCCTGTCCGGTGCCGAGGTGACCATCAGCGGCGCCTACCCGGGCTGGCAGCCGGACCCCAGCTCCCCCATCATGGCGGTGGTGCGCGAGACCTACCAGGGCCTGTTCGGCAAACTGCCCAACATCCAGGTGATCCACGCCGGTCTGGAGTGTGGCCTGTTCAAGGAGCCCTATCCCAAGCTGGACATGGTCTCCATCGGCCCCACCATCCGCTTCCCCCACTCCCCGGACGAGAAGGTGGAGATCGCCTCGGTGGAGAAGTACTGGCAGCTGCTACTGGCGGTGCTCAAGGCCATTCCGGCCAAATAATCCGTTTGTCGCTTTGCGCAAAAAGCCGCCCCGATGGGCGGCTTTTTTTTGGGCCGATGCCCGGCTCAGTAGCCATGGACAAAGAGGGTCAGCTTGCCACTGCTGTCGTTGACCGTGGCCAGCAGGTAGCGCTGATCGCCGGAGAGCCCCAGGGAGTTGCTGTGCCAGAGGTGGCGTAGAGGCTGGTCGAAACTGGGCTCGGTTCCCGCCTCCAGGATGTCCACTTCGCCGTTGGCCTCCTCCAGAGTCAGGGTCATCACCGCACTGAGGCTGCCCCAGGGCACGTCGGCGAAACGCAGCTGACGGTCGATGTAGAGATCCAATCGTCGGGCGCTCTGGCGGCCGTCCCCCTGGAACAGCTGCATCGCCACATGGCCCGGCGGTGGCAGGAGGTTGTTGGCGGTGAACTGCTGCAGAACCACGTTGTCCTGGTGCACCCCGGTGGCGAACAACCAGTAGTGGCCGACGTGCTCCACCTCCACCTGCAACTGGGCCAGCTGCACCCGGCTGTTGCTGTCCCTCAGCCGGTAGGTGCTCACCACTGGCTCCGGGGCCGGCACCGTGCTGCCCAGGTAGATCTGGAACCAGCGGAGATTGGCGTTATCGATAAAGAGGTAGCCCAGGTTGCTCGACAGGTCCTGACTCTCATCCTGGATGTCCACCAGCGCCTCCACATCGACGAAGCTGGCCGGAACGGCGGAGATGGGCCTTTCGGAGAAGTTAAAGACGCTGACCCGCGCCTGACGCTCAACGCTGTTAGGGCGGGTCTCGAGATCGGAGTCGCCGCCTCCGCAGGCGGCCAACCAGAGTACGGCGAACAAGGGGACCACAGAACGCATATCGTCTCTCCCAATGAGCCGGTCGTGTAACAAAGATAGTCCGACGGGGCGCTTTGCGCCCCGTCGGCAGGGTCAACGGGTGTGGGCGGGGCTGCGCAGCAGGGTATTGGTGAACAAGAGGTTCAGGCCCTCGAGGTAGGCCCGGGTGGTGGGCGCCTGGGTAAAGCCAATCACCATCCCCTTGCCGTGGCCCTGCTGAAGCAGGAAGGGTTTGTAGGCCAGCTGTTCACGGTTCTCCTGCCACAGGTGGCCACTGGCCAGCAGGGTATCGGCGTCGTTAAACCAGGCCAGGTTGCGGCCGTGTTCCAGCGTCAGGGGGGCGAAGATGTCATTGCCCTCCACCAGGGCGATAAGCTCGGGTTTCACCCCGGCGGTAAGCCAGTGCTCGGTGTCCACGCTGACCCGGGCCAAGACCCCGGCCACATGGTCCGGCTCGCTCTGCCCGGCCTGAACCGCCTCGGCCAGGGCGTCGGCGCTGGCCAGTTGGCTGCCCGGGGCCCGGGTCACCTCGGGCTCGTTCTCGGCGTCGGGCTCGGCCGCCCCTTGCGGGGCCAGGGCGGACTCCAGGCGGGTGGCCAACAGGCCGCTGTCGGCGGCGAACACGGTGGCCTCCCCCAGGGTGATCAGCACCCCTCCGCGCTCCATCCAGGCGGTCAGTCGCTCGGGATCCAGGTGCTCGGCGTAGTCGCCGCTGGGCAGCACCAGCACCTGGTAGCCGGACAGGTCCGCCGAGGCCAGGGTGGTGGTGCGGATGGCGGTAACCGGGTAGCCCAGCTGGCGCTCGATGACAAACCGGGTGTTGCCGGCGCTGAGATCCTCGGTCGGCTCGTCCCAGGCCAGGGCGATCTTGGGGGCCATCAGAGTGGGGGTGTGGCCGCTGCCAAAGCTCGGCCCCGCCACCACCCAGCTGGTGTCCACCCCCAGGACCCGGGCGCCGGTTTGCCGGGCCAGGGCCTGAACCTGCGCCGCAAGGTCCTCGCCGTTGCGACGGCGCTCCAGGATGAGGGTGCCGGCGCCGAAACCCTGCCCCCCCTCCAGGGTGAACGCCTTCTCCGCGCTTTTGACCGTCAAGCCCCGCTGCAGGGCCGCCGCCAGGAAGCGTCCGGCGGCCATGTCCTGCCAGGGCACCAAAAAGGCCACGCTGGCCTCAGGATTCACCACCTCCCCCACCAGGGGGGTGGCGTCGGTCACCGCCGTGGTGGCCACCTTGGGCACGCGGTTGCAGCGGGCCACGTCCAGGTTGAACATCAGTGGCAGCGACCAGCCGGTGACGTCGTAGATCTCGTTGTCCAGTCGGCGGGCCCGGCGCCGCTCCTGCTCGGCGACGAACTCGGCGTCCATGGCCACCTGCTCGGTGAGGGTGGTCTTGGCGAAACGGCCCCGGGGCTGGGCCAGATCGATGAGCACGCTGCCCGCCGGGTGGTCCTGGCCGCAGGCACGAAAGTCCTGGCTGGCCCGGTGCACCTCGACCCCGTGGCGGGCCATCAGGGTGGCCAGCCGGTGCTGACCGGCCCGGTCGGATTGCGGGGGCAGGATCACCAGACGCTCGGAGTCCGATCGGCCGGCGGCGATGGCGTCCCTCTGGTACTGGTGGAAGTCCCTCAGCAGTTTCTGGCGCTGGGCCGCCACCGCCTCGGCGGTGGAGAGGGAGGCGACAAAGTGTTGCAGCACGGTGTCGGCGTAGGTCAACTGCTCCCCGGTGCGGCGGCGGAAGTGGTGGCCCCGGGCCGAGCCCACCTCGTAGGTGGAGGCGGCGGCACCGTAGAACACCGGCCAGCTGTCGCCGTAGCCGGGGTAGAAGGCGTCGAACACCTCACGGGTGAAGTAGTCGAAGCCGAAGGCGTCGAAGTGGCGGCCGTGGTTGCGACCGATGGCGCCGATGTTGGCCAGCTGGGTTGGGCTCATGTGGGGGTTTAAGGGCTGGGCCGGCGGGGCGAAGTAATAGCTTTCGTCGCCCCCCATCTCGTGCAGGTCGATCACCACCAGGGGCAGGTAGTGGTTGAGGACGGCGATCCGCCCCCGGGTCTCCGGCTGAGTCTGGGCCAGCCAGTCCCGGTTCATGTCGAACAGGTAGTGGTTGGTGCGCCCACGGGGCCAGGGCTCGTTGTGCTCGGCGCTGAGCCGGTCGTCGGAGGGGGCCAGACCCACGGTGGCGTAGTAGCGGCTGGTGAAGCGGGCACGGCCATCGGGGTTTTGCAGCGGGTCGATAAACACCAGGCTGTCCGCCAGGATGGTCTGCGTCATGGGATGGTCTTGGGCCGCCAGCAGGTGATAGGCGGTGAGCATGGCCGCGTCGGTGCCGCTGATCTCGTTGCCGTGCACCGCGTAGCCCAGCCACAGCGAGGCGGGCAGGCGGCCGATCAGCGCCTCGGCCTGGGCTTCGTCGGTTTGACGGGGATCCGCCAGGGCCTGCATGTCGGCGGCAAAGCCGGTCAGGTCCGCCAGCCGTTCCGGGGTGCCGATCACCGTGTAGTAGAGCGGGCGGCCCTCCCAACTCTGGGCGTACTCCACCAGGCGGATGCGGTTAGGGGCCGCGGCCACCAGGGCGTCGAAATAGCGTCGGGCCTGGGCCGGGGTGGAGATCCGCGCCCCCACCGGGTACCCCAGCACCTCGGCCACCGTGGGGATGGCCGGGTCGTAGGCCACCTCGGGCCAGGCCAGGGGCTCGGCCCCCAGCGGTCGGCTCAGCAGCATAAGGGCCAGCAACAGGCCGGCAATCTTCCCTGAAGGCATTGTCTTTCCTTGTGATTTCTTATCGCCTAAAGGGAAGATGATACCCGGGAGGGGCCGCTGGCCACCAGCGGATCGCATGATATATAGCCAATCGATTGTGGGCTCAAACAAATCGTTATCAGCCGGGACGCAAGGGAACCGGCCCCGTCCCTATCTTTGTCTTTGCCCTTCAAAACGGAGACGACGTTATGGCAAAGCCCCTCTCGATGAGTTCCACCCTGGCCGGCATTATGGTGGCCAGTTTTACCCTGGCCACCAGCCAGGCCTTGGCGGTACCGGATCAACCCAAAGCCTGGGAAAAGTGCGCCGGTGTGGCCAAGAAGGGGATGAACGATTGCGGTTCCCTGGACGGCAGCCACGGCTGTGCCGGTCAGGCCAAGATGGACAACGACCCCAATGAGTGGGTGTACGTGCCCGAAGGCACCTGTAAGAAGCTCGGTGGCACCGTCGCCAAGGTCAAGCCCGCGAAAGACGCGTAAGGATGAGCGCCCTGTTGGCCGGCGCCAGCATCAGCCTCCGGGAAAGCCACCTGGAGACCCTGCTGGCGCGGCCCCCTCAACTGCCCTTTATCGAAGTCCTGGCGGACAACTTCCTGGCCCTGCGGGGCCCCCATTACGCCAAGCTGCGGGCCCTGGCGGAGCGCTACCCGGTGCTGCTGCACTGCGTGGGCTTCTCCATCGGCTCCGACACCCCGCTGGAAACGGATTACCTCGCCCGGGTGGCCCGGATGGCCAGGGAGCTGAACGCCGTCACGGTGTCCGATCACCTGAGCCTCAGCCAGACCCCCCACGGCTTTGTCCATGACCTGTTGCCGCTGAACTACCAAAAACGCTTCCTGCCCGGCCTGGTGGCCAAGGTGGCGGCCCTGCAGGCGGCCTTGCCGGTGCCTTTGTTGCTGGAGAACGTCTCCCGCTACCTGCGCTACCCGGATGACGAACTGGAGGAGGGAGCCCTGTGCCAGGAGCTGGTGGCGCAGACCGGAGTCGGCCTGCTGCTGGATGTGAACAACCTCTACGTCACCGCCCACAACCTGGAGTCGGACCCTTACACCCTGCTGGCCAGCTACCCCCTGTCCGCGGTGCGCCAGTACCACCTGGCAGGACACCACCAAAACGCGCCCCTGCTGGTGGACAGCCACGGCGCCGAGGTGGCCGAACCGGTGTGGGTGCTCTATCGACACTGCCTCAAGACGGTGGGTTGCCACCCCACCATCATCGAGTGGGACAACAATTTGCCGCCCCTGCCCCGCTTGCTGGATGAGGCCCAGCGGGCCCAGCGCTGGTTGCTGCAGGCGCAGGTGGTGGCATGAGAGACCCCCTGACGCTGCCCGATGATGGCGAAGATCCTCGCCTGGCCAAGGCCCAGGCCATCTACCGGGCCAACCGCGAGGGGGCCCGCGCCCGGGCGGTGCAGCTGACTTTCCCCATGACGGAGCAGCTGCTGGGGGAATCCCTGATGACCACCCTGGCCTGGCATTTCACCCGGGCCCAGCCCAGTCAGCGGGATCTCAACCGCACCGGCGAGGCCTTCCTGCCCTGGCTGCTGGCCCAGCCCCAATCCAGCGCCCTGCTGTCCGACTACCCCTTCCTGCCGGCGCTGCTGCGCTTCGAGTGGGGCTGGCACCGGGCCTACCACAGTCCGGCGCTGGCGCCGCTTTGCGCCGAGGCCTGCTTCCGGTGGCTGCAGGCACCCAAACGTCCCTGCCCCTGGCGTGCTCAGCCGGCCCTGACGGTGGTGAGCTCCCGCTACCCCATCGACGCCATCCACCGCACCCTCAAGGGGCTGCGGGAGGGGCAGGCCACCGAAGAGCTGACCATCTGTCCCGGCCCCCGCCGGCACTGGGCCCTGTGGCCAGCGCCGGAGGCGGTGGGCCTGGCCGAGGAGGAGGCGACCATCTGGCCCTGGCTGCGCTGGGTGCGCGAGCCGCTTCAGGCCCCCCTGCCCCACCCCGACACCCTGGCCCAGGCCCTGGCGCGAGGTTGGCTGGTGTCCGTCCCTTAGGGCTGGCTCAGCGCCCACTCCCCCTCGGGGGCCCGCCACCAGTGGCTGATCTGCGGGGCGCTGCCCAGGGTCAGGGGCTCACCGATCATCGGCAGGCTCAGCACCTGCTGGTCCCGGGCCGCTTCCGCCAGCGCCCGCTCCATCGGCTCGTACCAGGCGTGCAGCGCCAGGTCGAAGGTGGAGTTGTGAATGGGGATCATCACCCGGCCGTTAAGGTCCCGGTGCGCCTGCACGCTCTGCTCCGGGCTCATGTGGATGTCCGGCCAATCCTCGTCGTAGGCGCCGGTCTCCACCAGGGTCAGATCAAAGGGCCCGAAGCGGCGGCCAATCTCGGCGAAGCCATCGAAGTAACCGCTGTCGCCACTGAAGAACACCCGGCTCTCCTCCCCCAGCAGCGCCCAGGACGCCCACAGGGTGCGGTTGCTGTCGCTCAGGCTGCGCCCGGAGAAGTGCTGAGCTGGGGTGGCCACCAGCTTGACCGAGCCCACCTGGACGCTCTGCCACCAATCCAGTTCGGTGACCTGCGCCGGGTCCACGCCCCAGCGCACCAGGCGCTGGCCGACCCCCAGGGGGGCGTAGAAGGGGGTACCCCGCTCGGCCAGGGCCAGGGCGGTGGCCTTGTCCAGGTGGTCGTAGTGATCGTGAGAGAGGATCACCCCGGCCAGGGTGGGCAGGCCCTCCAGGGGGATGGGGCTGTCGTGGAAACGCTTGGGGCCGGCCCACTGCACCGGGGAGGCGCGCTCGCCGAACACAGGATCGGTCAGGAAATACTGGCCAGAGAGACGCAGCAGCACCGTGGAGTGGCCCAGACGCACCGCCAGATCGCCACTTTGTTCATCCAGCTTGGTCCGATCCAAGGGTTGAACCGGGATGGGGGCCTGGGGCACCGGGTCCACCCGCTTCTCAAATAGGAAGCGGTAGAGCACCCGTCCCATGTTGCCGCCGGCGGTGGCGGTGGCGTCGGCGTTGTGGAAACGCCCCTCGCGGAACTGATCAGATCCCCAGTCCCGCTTCGGGGTCTGGGCGCAGGAGAAAACGGATAAGGACATGATGACGACTCCAGTGAACAGCAGGGCGAGCTTGGCACCTGATTTCATGACTCCCCCGGGGAACAAAAGTAAACTACTCGGTGCAGTTTACTTTGAATTTTTGAAAAGTAAACCCACCAGTGTAAAATGGCCTCATCATTACCCACAGGATTGCCCCATGTCCCAATCACCCCGCCCCACCCGCAGCGAGCAAAAGCGCGCGGCCATCCTGGCTGCCGCCCGATTGGAGTTCGAGGAGAAGGGATTTCAGGGCGCCAGCATGGATGGGATCAGCGCCCGGGCCGAGGTGTCCAAGCGCACCCTGTACAACCACTTTGCCAACAAAGAAGCGCTGTTTGGCCAGATCACCGAGTGCCTCTGGCAGCAGGATGATGCCCTGGAGTACCGTCCCGACGCCCCGCTGGCGGAGCAGCTCAGCGCCCTGGCCGTGAAGAAGTTGGATCTGATGGCGGCCCCCGGCTACATCGGCCTGGCCCGTTCGGTGATGGGGGAGTACATGCGCAGCCCGGAGCTGGCCCAGGCGGCGATGGCCCGCTTTGAGCAGAGTGAAGATGGGGCCAGCGCATGGTTTGCCGCGGCAATGGCGGACGGCCGGTTAGCCCCGGGGGACCCCAAGGTGGTGGCCCACCAGTTCTACGGACTGCTGAAGACCTTCGCCCTCTGGCCGCAGCTGTTGGCCCACGTACCGGCGCCGCCCCCCGAGGCCCGCGCCGCCCTGGTGGCGGACACCGTGGCCCTGATCCTGGGCCGTTACGAGTTGCCCTAGCGCAGCGTGTTCTTGTAGATCACCCCGTCTTTCATGATCACCACCAGGGTGTCGATGGGGCGATATTCGGGATCGGCATCAAACCACTGCTCGGTGCCACCAATGACGCTGATGTCCTCAAGAGGATTGCCGTCGATGAGCAGCAAGTCCGCCAAAGCGCCCTCCTCCACCACTCCGAGTTTGCCCTTGGCGGGGTTGCGAGGGCCGGACAGGGCCAGCATCTCACCGGCGGTGGAGGTCAGCTGCTTGAGCACCTCGAAGTTGCCGCCAAACTTCTGGGTGCGCCACCAGATCTCGTAACGCCGGGCCCGCTCGGCGTCCTCCGGCACCCCCACGTAATCCGAGGCAAACACCACCTTCACATCGTGTTTGAGCAGCTTCTCGCCGAAGTCGGCGTACTGCTCCCCCAGCGCCTTGACCATGGGGATCTTGGCGGCAGGCATCAGGGGGTTGCGCGCCAGATCCGGCGAGATCCCCCACATCTGCGGCACCACGAAGGCCCCCTCCTTGGCCAATCGTTTCATGGTCTCCTCGCTGATGAAGAAACCGTGCTCCATGGTTTTCACCCCGCAATCCAGCAGGCGATTCACCGCCCGGTCGGTGAACACGTGGGCCGCCACGTAGGTGCCCCAGTCCGCCGCCGCTTCCACCGCCGCGCACACCTCTTCGGTGGAGAACTGGGTGGTGTCGATGGGATCGAAGCGGGAGCTGCCCCCGCCGCCGGCCATGATCTTGATCTGGGTGGCGCCGTTACGCAGGTTCAGTCGCACCGCCTTGAGCACTTCGGGCACGCCATTGGCCACGTTACCGATCCCCATCCGCTCGAAATTGGAGAGATCGCCACCATCGTGCTGAGAGAAGCCCGGATCCGCCCGGTCGCGGAAGTCGCCGTGGCCGGAGGTTTGGGAGATGAAGCCGCCGGAGGGGTAGATCCGCGGCCCGATGATGCGGCCGTTGTCGATGTTGCGGGCCAGGGCAAAGGCGGGACCGCCCATGTCCCGAACCGAGGTGAAGCCGTCCATCAAGAAGCGCTCCGCCACCCGAATGGAGCGGATGCTGATGTCCCCCAGATCCATGTCCTTCTCGACGGTGTCGAAGTGGGCATTGATCATCACGTGGGCGTGGCCGTCGATGAGCCCCGGCATCAGGGTGCGGCCCGCCCCGTCGATGATCTCCGCGCCCTCGGAGCCGATGGGGTTGGCGGACACGGTGACGATGCGGTTGCCCTCCACCAGCACGTGGTGGTTGGTCATCAGCTTGGCGTCGACGCCGTTGAACACGTTGACGTTGCGAAACAGCACCCGGCTGGGGGGCGCCTCCTCGGCCATGGCCGCACCGGTTAGGGTAACGAGCACCAGGGATAACAGGCCACACAGGGTTCTCATGATCCGCTCCTGACATCGCCTCTATGGGCGCCAAAGGGGAAGCCCAGAGGCTGGGCCGGGGCAGATAAGTGTAGTGGAGGGAGCGAAAAAGGCAGGTAAAGCAACGGGGACCGAGGTCCCCGTGGTGTCAGATGTAGCCCTTCTCCTTAATGGCCGGGCGATTGTATTCGAGGATCACCTGCTCGATGGCCAGATCCGGCGCCTGCTGACAGCGCTCAATGATGTGGGCTTTCTTGGCCTTTTCGCAGGTATCGACCATGTCGCGCCCCTTCTCCTTGCCGAAGCGCCAGAGGATGAATCGCATGGCGTTCTGGTCGCCGTAGTCGATGAGGCGATCCACGGTCTTCTGCTCGGCGCTGGCGGCGTAGTGGTTGAGGGTGCGGCAGTAGGTTTTCTCGCCGGTGTAGAGATCGAACCGCTCATGATCCCGCAGGGGACGGGCATCGGTGAACTGGACCGCCAGGGCGAAGAGCCCGACGCTGACCACGCCCAGCATCATCACGGCGGTCACAAGTTGGCGGTATAGGCTTCGTATTCTCATGTTGGGCCTCCTTTCGCTGCTCGGGTCAGCCCCTTTGATCTGCTGGCGACGGGGCCTCAATTTCAGACTAGGCCGAACCGGCGGATCGCCCGTTGATCCCGATCAACAAAACAACAGTTGCGCAACATAAGTATTCAATTTCAGCGGCATCGGCGTTAGGGTCGCTGCCCAAAGCCGCTCACCGCAGTGGCTTTTGCCAATAAAGTGCAGAATAAATAGCAAGTTAAACTGAATGTTCAGCCGAGTCCCAACGTCAGCTGTTCGCGGGTGCACTCCGAGGCCAGGGTGACGCTGACCCCCACCAGGCGCACCCGGCGTCCCGCCCCCCGGGCGAAGGCCGCCTCCACCATGGCGTCCAGCTGCACCGGGTCCAGCCCGGTGGCCTGCTGAGCCAGGGTGGTTTGCTGAAAATCGTGGAACTTCAGTTTCACCTGCACCCCCTTGTAGGCCCGGCCATTGAGTCGCCGCGTCAGCTCCGGCAGCAAGCCGTCCAGCACCCGCTGGCAGGCGCCGGCGTCCACCAGATCCTCCGCCAGGGTGGTCTCCACCCCTACGGACTTGCGCTCCCGGTGGGGCTGCACCGGGCGGGGATCGATCCCCTGGGCCCGCTGGTGCAGCACCGGACCGAACTTGCCCAGCCACTGCGCCAGCTCTTGTGGGCTGTGCTTGAGCAGGTCCGCCCCCTGGTGCAGCCCCCGCGCCGCCAGGCGCTCGGCGGTCTTGGGGCCCACCCCGGGGATCTTGCGCAGCGCCAGGCCGGCGGCGAACTCGGCGGTCCGGCCCGGAGGGATCACGCACTGGCCGTTGGGCTTGTTCTCATCGGAGGCGATCTTGGCGAGGAACTTGTTGGGGGCGATGCCTGCCGAGGCGGTGAGGCCGGTTTCCGCCAAGATCTCTGCCCGGATCGCCTCGGCGATCAGCGTCGCGCTGCCCCGACAGGCGGTGCATTGAGTGACGTCCAGGTAGGCTTCGTCCAGGGAGAGGGGCTCAATCAGGTCGGTGTAGCGCTCGAAGATGGCGCGGATCTGGGCCGAGACCGCCTTGTACACCGCCATGCGGCCGCGCACCAGGATAAGCTCTGGGCAGCGGCGCTTGGCTTCGCTGCTGGCCATGGCGGAGCGCACACCGAAGGCCCGCGCCTCGTAGTTGCAGGTGGCGATCACCCCGCGGGAGTCCGCCGCCCCGCCCACCGCCAGGGGTTTGCCCCGGTAGGCCGGATTGTCCCGCATCTCCACCGCGGCGTAGAAGCAGTCCATGTCCACGTGAATGATCTTGCGCCCCGTTTGGCCGGGGCTGGCCGCGTCGGTCATTGCCGGTTGCCCGATAACTGTATATATATCCAGTTACCATGGTACCACAGCCCCCGGGTGGGGCAAACGGACCAGTCCAGCTCCAGCATCGCGCCGCACCAATAAATCGCGCCGCACCCACAAAAAGGGGGCCCCAGGGCCCCCTTTTTGTGGGTGCGGCCGGCAACTCAGACCTTGAACTGCTCCAGCTGCACGCCGATCTCCCGGGCGGAGGAGGTCATCTCACCCACGGCGCCCTCCAGGGCCTCGGAGGCCTGGGCGGTGGTGTCGGACAGCTCCCGCACCCGGATCACCTTGGCGTCGATCTCCTCCGCCACCGTCGCCTGCTGGCTGACCGCGGCGCTGATCTCATGGATCTGCCCCTGGATCCCGCTCACCGCCTCGTTGGCGCGGCCCAGGGCCTGACGGATCTTGTCGCTGATCTCCTCGCTGTTCTGGGCCTCGTCGCAGCTGTCCTGCATCGCCTGCTCCGCCGCCTCGGAGGCGTGCTGCAGCCGCTCGATGATCTGCTGGATGTTGGCGGTGGAGTCCTGGGTGCGGGAGGCCAGGGTGCGCACCTCGTCCGCCACCACGGCAAAACCGCGGCCCTGCTCCCCGGCCCGTGCCGCCTCGATGGCGGCGTTGAGCGCCAGCAGGTTGGTCTGCTCAGCGATGGTGCGGATGACACTGAGCACCTCGCCGATCTGCTCGGAGTTGGCCCGCAGGTCCGCCACCACGTTGGCGGCGCTTTGCACCTGCTGATTCAACCTCTGCAGCCCCTCGGTGGCCGCCACCACCTCATCGGCGGCCCGTCCCACCCGGCGCTGGGCGGACTCGGCGTGATCGCTGACCCGGCTGGCCGCTTCGGCCATCTCGTGGCTGGTCTGGGCCATCTCGGTGGTGGCGGTGGAGACCTGATCGATCTCCAGCTTCTGGTCCTCAATGGCCTGCATGGTCTGCTGCCACACCCCGGTGGCGTTGCGACTGGCGGAGGTGACCGAGCTGGTCATGTTGGCGGTCTGGCGAACCAGGCCGTGGACCCGCTCGGCAAACCGGTTAAAGGCGGTGCCCAGTCGGCCGAACTCGTCGATGCGGTCCAGCTCGATGCGGCGGCGCAGATCGGCATCGCCGTCGGCGATCTCCTCCATCGCCCCCAGCAGACGATTCAGCTGGGTGCGCAGCGGCAGCAGCAACACCCACACCAGGGCGGACAGCAGCAGGGTGAAGCCGATGCTGCCCCAGGCGGTGGACCAGGCGGCGTCCGCCACCTGCTCGGCGATCACCGACTCCGGCAGCATCAAGCCCAGCTGCCAGCGCAGATGGGGGTAGTCGCTGGAGACGCTCTCCCAGTTCACCACCATGCTCTGACCCTGGAACTGCACCTCGGACTGCCCCGCGGGGGCCTGCTTGAGGGCGGCGGCCAGGGCACCGAAACCCTGGGTGTCGGCGAAGTGGCCATCCACCTCCGCCATGGGGGAGCCGGGGGGGAAGGCGTCGCTGAAGCCGGGGAAGAACACCAGCTTGCCCTGTTCGGTCACCAGAAACGCCTGACCCTGGTCCTGGTAGCGCACCTCGGAGAGCAGCTGGGCGCCGATGGTGGAGATCAGGATGTCCATGCCGCCGATGCCGAGAAAGCGTCCCTCCTGGTAGAGGGGCAGCTTGATGGTGGCGGAGATGGAGCCGTCATTGGCGTCCACCGCCGGATCCCCGACGAACAGCCGACCCTGGGCGATGGCTTCGCCCCACCAGGGGCGCTTGGCGGTGTAGTAGTTGGGATCCCCCTCGTAGCGACCATTGAGATCGAAGTACTCGTGGGTGTTCTCGCTGCCGAAGAAGACGCTCTTGATGCTGCTGTCGTTGTCGGAGAAGAAGCGGAAGTACTCCACTACCTTGGGGTAGTCGGCGTTCCCCGCCAGGCTGCCACCGCGACTGTCGTAATCGCGGAAGAAGTCCACCACCTGGGGATTGGCGAAGACGCTGTGGATCACCTGGCCACGGGACTCGAAAAAGCCGGTGACCGCGGTGCTTTGCCGTTTGACCATCTGGCTGACCTCTTGGGCCACTTCGGCCCGGGTCTGATCGGCGGTTTTCATGACCAGCACCACGCTGGCCAGCAACAATATCGCGAACACGCTGCCACCGATGGCGGCCACCAGCTGTCGCGTGATGGAACGACGTAGGAACTCCATCCCTCTCTCCCAAAACCCTGTCTGTGTCTTATCGTTATCGGCGTCATGCGCAACGCTTTGATAACAAAATACCGACTAATTTAGAAAAAACAACGAGAAGGAGGAGGGGACTGCGGACGGGGGCGGCGAAACGAAAAACGCGGCCCGAAGGCCGCGTGGATAAGAGGGGGGCATCAGATGATGCGGTGCTGGACCAGGCGTTCTCGGCGCTCGGCTTCCGCCGCTTCTTTGGCCATCTTGGCCTTGCGTTTGTCGCAGGGCTCGGGGCAGTCGCACTCTTTGTCGATGCCGACCCCGGCCAGGCCACCGCAGGAGCCACTGATCGATTTTTTCTTGACCAGGTAACCCACCGACATCAGGCCAAACAGCAACAACATAAAGCCGAAGGTGGCGATAAAGGTACTCATGGATTGGACTCCAACAAGTAAGGCTTAAAGGTGGAGGAGTAGTACACCTGGTACCCCTGCTCCGATTTCTCAATCAGCATCACCGGCAGGTTCTGGCGCTCCGCCAGGGCCAGGGACGCTTCGGTGCCCATGACAATGAAGGCGGTGGCCAGGCCGTCCGCGGTCATCGACGAGGGGGCCAGTACCGTGGCCGAAGCCAGGCGGGTGTTGACCGGCTCCCCGGTGCGGGGATCGATCAGGTGGGAGAAGCGACGGCCGTCCTCTTCGAAGAAATTGCGGTAGTCCCCCGAGGTGGCCACCGCCATCTCACCCGGCTCGATCACCTTGAAAACTTCCCGACCCGACTCGTCCGGCTGCTCCACGGCGATGCGCCAGCGCTGGCCGTCGGGCTTGACCCCCTTGAGTCGCAGCTCACCGCCCACCTCAACCAGGTAGTCGTGGATGCCCCTATCTTCCAGCACCTGTGCAACCACGTCAACGCCGTAGCCCTTGGCGATGGCGGAGAGATCCAGGTAGATGTCCGGCCGATCCTTGCGCAGGAAATGGCCGTCCAGGACCAGGTGGCTCACCCCGACCCGGGCCTGGGCCTCGCGGATCGCCTCGGCACTGGGGGCCGACTCGATTCGACCGTCCGGGCCGAAGCCCCAGAGGTTGACCAGCGGGCCCACGGTGACGTCCAGCGCCCCGTCGGTCAGCTCAGCCAGGCGCACCCCTTCGCGCACCACCCGGACGAAGTCGGAGTCGACCCGCATGGGGGTGGTGAACTGGTGGCGGTTAAACTGGCTGATGAGCGAGTCCGGGCGCCAGGTGGACATGGAGTCGTTGACCTGCTCCAGACGGGTGTCGATGGCCGCCTGAAGGGTCAGCTTCTCCACCGGCTTGGCCGGCTGAACCCAGGAGATGTGGTAAGTGGTGCCCATGGTGCGGCCCTGGATGGAGATCACCTCCTGCGCCGGGGTGCAGCCTAAGAGCAAAAGGGCCAGCCCCAGTGGGGCCAGCCATTGCAGTGTGGTTCGGTACAACGTGAACCCTCTATTCATTCTCGATGGGCCGATCAGCCGCCGAAGTCATCCAGCAGGATGTTCTCTTCTTCCACGCCCAGGTCCTTGAGCATGTTGATCACGGCGGCGTTCATCACCGGCGGACCACACATGTAGAACTCACAATCTTCCGGCGCTTCGTGGTTCTTGAGGTAATGCTCAAACAGCACGTTGTGGATGAAGCCGGTGTAGCCGTCCCAGTTGTCCTCGGGCTGAGGATCGGACAGGGCCACATGCCACTGGAAGTTGTCGTTCTCCGCCGCCAGGCCGTCGAAATCTTCCACATAGAACATTTCGCGCTTAGAACGGGCACCGTACCAGAAGCTGATCTTACGCTTGGAGTTCAGGCGCTTGAGCTGATCGAAGATGTGCGAGCGCATGGGCGCCATGCCGGCACCACCGCCAATAAACACCATCTCGGCATCGGTCTCCTTGGCGAAGAACTCACCGAAGGGCCCGGAGATGGTCACCTTGTCGCCGGCCTTGAGGCTCCAGATGTAGGAGGACATCTTACCGCAGGGCAGGGACAGGTTGTTCGGCGGCGGAGTGGCGATCCGCACGTTGAGCATGATGATGCCGTGCTCTTCGGGGTAGTTCGCCATGGAGTAGGCACGGATGGTTTCGTCATCCACCTTGGATTCCAGATTGAAGAAACCGAAGCGCTCCCAGTCCGGACGGTACTCTTCCGGGATGTCAAAATCCTTGTATTTGACGTGGTGCGCCGGGGCCTCGATCTGGATGTAACCACCGGCCCGGAAAGGCACGGACTCGCCCTCGGGGATCCCAAGCTTGAGCTCCTTAATGAAAGTGGCCTTGTTATCGTTGGAGATAACGGTGCACTCCCACTTCTTGATGCCGAACACCTCTTCGGGCAGTTCGATATCCATGTCGCTCTTCACCGCCACCTGGCAGGCCAGACGGCAGCCGTCGCGGGCTTCACGCTTGGTGATGTGGTCCAGCTCCGTGGGCAGGATGTCGCCGCCACCGGATTTCACCTTGACGCGGCACTGGCCGCAGGAGCCGCCGCCACCACAGGCGGAGGAGATGAAGACGCCGTTGTTGGCGAGGCTGCCCAGCAGTTTGTCGCCGGGGTTGGTGATGATCCCCTTGTCGGGATCGCCGTTGATGCTGATCTGAACGTCACCGCTGGCCACCAGCTTGGATTTGGCGAACAAAATCACCAGCACCAGCACGGTCACAATCGCGGTAAACATTCCTACGCCGAGTACAATTTCCATCGACTTATCCTTTTACTTCCTATGCGACGGCCGCTTACAGCGACACCCCGGAGAAGGACATGAAGCCCAAGGCCATCAGGCCCGCGGTGATGAAGGTGATGCCCAGGCCACGCAGGCCGTCCGGCACATCGGAGTACTTCATCTTTTCACGCAGCCCCGCCAGCAAGACCAGCGCAATGGCCCAGCCCAGGCCGGCGCCGAAGCCGTAGACCACGGACTCGCCGAAGCTGTAGTCCTTTTGCGCCATAAAGGAGACGGCCCCGAAGATGGCGCAGTTCACGGTGATGAGCGGCAGGAAGATCCCCAGCGCGTTGTACAGCGGCGGGAAGTACTTATCCAGGGTCATCTCCAGGATCTGAACCAGTGCGGCGATCACCCCGATAAAGGTGATGAACTGCAGGAAGCTCAGGTCCGCGTCCGGCAGGCCGGCCCACTTGAGGGCGCCCGGCGCCAGGATGTTGGTGTAGATCACCTGGTTGACCGGTACCGCCAGGGTCAGTACCACGATAACGGCCACGCCCAGGCCCATGGCGGTGGTGACCTTCTTGGACACCGCCAGGAAGGTGCACATCCCCAGGAAGAAGGAGAGGGCCATGTTTTCAATGAAGATCGCCCGCACCAGCAGGCTAATGTAATGTTCCATGTTCGCTCCTTACTCCTTGGGCTCAACCTGATCCGGCTTCCAGGTGCGCAGGGCCCAGATGATGAAGCCAATCAGGAAGAAGGCGCTGGGGGCCAGCAGCATCAGGCCGTTGGGCTCGTACCAGCCGCCTTCGGAGGCCTTGGCCAGGATCTCCACGCCGAACAGGGTGCCGGAGCCGAACAGCTCGCGGAAGAAACCCACGGTCAGCAGGATGAAGCCGTAACCCAGGCCGTTACCGATGCCGTCCACGAAGCTCACCAGCGGCGGACTCTTCATGGCGAAGGCCTCGGCGCGGCCCATCACGATGCAGTTGGTGATGATAAGACCAACGAACACCGCCAGCTGCTTGGAGATGTCATAGGCGTAGGCCTTGAGCACCTGGTCCACCACGATCACCAGGGAGGCGATGACGGTCATCTGGACGATGATCCGCACGCTGCCGGGGATGTGGTGGCGCATCAGCGAGATGAACAGGTTGGAGAAGGCGGTCACGAAGATCAGCGCCATCGTCAT
Source organism: Ferrimonas balearica (assembly GCF_019802085.1). Classification (GTDB taxonomy): domain Bacteria; phylum Pseudomonadota; class Gammaproteobacteria; order Enterobacterales; family Shewanellaceae; genus Ferrimonas; species Ferrimonas balearica_B. The sequence continues at coordinate 109,003 of NZ_JAHVHV010000001.1, read as the reverse complement.
TACGGCGGAGGTTTCCATCTTGGTGGTCACCGCCAGGGCGGAACAGACACCCAGCACCTGCAGGGCAATGGGGTTGTTGCCGAAGATCGGTCCGACCAGGACCTCTTTCAAGGATTTCTCAGCCATTGTTCAGCTCTCCTTTGCGGGCCTTGGCCAGGAAGGCGGCGTAGCCTTCTTCACCCATCCAGAAGTCGAGGCTGTTCTGGACACCGTTGCTGGTCAGGGTGGCACCGGAGAGGCCATCCACGCCGTGGATGTCACCTTCGCGGGCACCGCCTTTGACCACCTTGATGGCGATGTCGCCGTTGGCGTCAAACAGTTGCTTGCCGACCCACTGGGCTTTCCAGCGTGCGTTTTCCACCTCGGCGCCCAGACCCGGGGTTTCCCCCTGGTCGTAGTACACCAGCGCCTTGACGGTGTTGAAGTCGGGCTCCAGGGCCACGAAGGCGTACATGGTGGACCACAGGCCGTAGCCGTGGATCGGCAGGATGACGGTTTCCAGGGCACCACTTTGGTCGTTGACCAGGTAGACCAGACCCTTGTCCGCCCGGCGCTTGATGGAGGCGATGTCGTTGGCCGGCACCGTGGAGGTGGCGGTTTCACGGGCAGCCTTGCGCTGGTCGTAGGTCAGGGGGTCAATCTCGGTATCGAACTCGCCGGTGGCGAAGTCGATGACGCGGGCGTCGATGTAACGCTTGAAGGTGGCCTGGATGCCGCCGTCAATCTTGTCCAGCATGCCCGCCGCTTCCAGGATGTAGCGCTGGGTGTCTTCCGCCTTGTTGCGTTCCTGCAGGGGCTTGAGGGCCACCGCCGCGGAGGAAACCACCAGGGAGCACACCAGGCAGAGGCCGATCACCACGCCCAGGGTTTTACCGAAGGTATCGTTATTCTTAGACATTGCGTGCCAGTCTCCGCTTGATGTTGGACTGCGCCACGAAGTGGTCAAACAGCGGCGCCCACAGGTTGGCGAACAGAATCGCCAGCATCATCCCCTCGGGGAACGCGGGGTTCACCACCCGGATCAGCACCACCATGACGCCGATCAACAGGCCGTAGGCCCACTTACCCTGGTTGGTAAAGGAGGCGGAGACCGGATCGGTGGCCATAAAGAACATGCCGAAGGCGAAGCCCCCCAGCACCAGGTGCCAGGTCCACGGCAGGTGGAACATGGGGTTGGTGTCGGAGCCAATCAGGTTGAACAGGGCGGACATGGCGATCATCCCGACCATCACACCCAGCACGATGCGCCAGGCGGCGATGCGGGTGTACATGATGGCCAGGCCACCAATGGCCAGCGCCAGAGTGCTGGTCTCACCAACGGAACCCTGGATGAAGCCGAAGAAGGCGTCCTGCCAGGCCGGATCGGAGAAGGCGGCGTACCAGGCGTAGTTGGCGAACTCCACGGTGCCCGCGGCGGCCTGACCCAGCATGGTGGCGCCGGAGAAGCCATCGGCCACCACCCAAACGGCGTCACCGGAGATCTGCGCCGGGTAGGCGAAGAACAGGAAGGCACGGCCGGCCAGGGCGGGGTTCAGGAAGTTGCGACCGGTGCCACCGAACAGCTCCTTGGCCACGACCACACCGAAGGTGATGCCCAGGGCCACCTGCCACAGCGGAATGGTGGCGGGCAGGGTCAGGGCAAACAGCACCGAGGTCACGAAGAAGCCTTCGTTCACTTCGTGCTTGCGCACCGAGGCGAACAGCACCTCCCAGAAGCCCCCGACGGCGAAGGTCACCGCGTAGATGGGCAGGAAGAAACAGGCGCCGTAGAACATCAGGCCCAGCACACCGGACTCGGCGCTCAGGCTGCCGCCGAGCAGTTCGAACAGGGCGACCTGCCAGACGTCGGGGGTGCCGAAGCCGGCGGCCAGCGCGGCCTGGGCCTGCCAACCGACGTTGTACATGCCGAAGAACATCGCCGGGAAGGTGCACAGCCAGACGGTGATCATCATCCGCTTCAGGTCGATGTTGTCACGGACGTGGGTGGCACCTCGGGTGGTTTTGCCCGGGGTGTAGAGGATGGTGGCGGCCGCTTCATAGAGCGCATACCACTTCTCGTATTTCCCGCCCTTCTCGAAGTCGGGCTCAATACGCTCAATAAATTGCTTCAGACTCATTAGCCTTCCCTCTCGATGATCTCAAGGCAGCTGCGCAGCTCTTGGCCATAGTCGTACTTGCCGGGGCAGACGAAGGTGCACAGGGCCAGATCTTCCTCATCCAGCTCCAGGGCACCCAGCTTCTGGGCGTTGTCGGTGTCCCGGGCGATGAGATCCCGCAGCAGCAGGGTGGGCAGAATGTCCAGCGGCATGACCCGCTCGTAGTTGCCGATCGGCACCATGGCGCGGTCGGAACCGCCGGTGCTGGTGGTCATGTTGAACAGCTTGCCGGGGCTGAAGTGGGACAGGAAGGTGCGGGTGAAGGAGAACTTGTTGGCACCGGGCAGCACCCAGCCAAACAGCTCCTTCTCGTCCCCTTCCGCCAGCACGGTTACCTGGTTGTGGTAACGGCCCAGGAAGGCGTGGGGCCCCTGAGCGTTGGTGCCGGACAGCACGGAGCCGGAGATGGCTCGAACGTGGCTGTGGTTCAGCTCGCCCTGGGTCAGCTGAACCACATCGGCACCGAGGCGGCTGCGGACCAGGCGCGGCTTGACCACGGAGGGACCCGCCAGGGCCACCACGCGATCGGTGAACAGCTCACCGGTGGTGAACAGCTTGCCGACGGCGATGACGTCCTGGTAGCCGATGTGCCAGACGGTGCGGGTGGCACTGGCCGGCAGCAGGGTGTGGATGTGGGTGCCCGGCAGGCCGGCCGGGTGGGGGCCAGCAAACTGGTGGCTCTCCACGCCGTCGAGCTCTGCGCCCGGCAGGGTGTCACCGGCGCCGCACAGGTACAGCTGACCGTCGGTCAGCTTGGTCAGCACGGTCAGCCCGTGGGCGAAGGCCTCGGCCTGTTCGGCGATCACCACCTTGGGGTCCGCCGCCAGCGGGTTGCTGTCGATGGCGGTCACAAAAATGCCCGCCGGGACGCTGTCCAGGGCGGGCACTTTGCTGAAGGGGCGAGTCCGCAGGGCGGTCCACAGACCGCTGGCCACCAGGTTGTCCTGCACGGCCTGACGCTCCAGGGAGGCCAGTTCGGCGGCGTCGTACTTGGCGAACTGCTCCGCCTCGTCACCGTCTACGTCGATGACCACGGACTGGAGCACCCGCTTGGCGCCTCGATTGATTGCGCTGATAACCCCGCTGGCGAAGGCGGTATATTGGACGCCGGGATTCTTCTTATCTTCGAAGATCACCTGGCCTTTCTTAACGCGATCCCCCTCACGAACGGACATGGTGGGGCGCATGCCAATATACTCTTCACCCAGGATCGCAACGCGAGCGATGGCGGGACCATCCTGGATTACTTGTTCTGGACCGCCGGTCAGGGGCAGGTCCAATCCTTGTTTTATTGTAATCATACTCACTGCACTGCTTTGTCTGGGAAGTCCATCTCGTCGCCGTTTCGGCATCACAGCCCGGCGGCTTTCTTGACATCGTTCTCACTTACGTCGCTGGACACCCGGTGGCGCAAAAAATCCCAATAATTGCGACCTGCGTCACGGCGACTCGGGCGCATCATACCGCAAAGGCCCAGGGGCTGCCATGAAAAATGGCCTTACCTTTAGTGGCGACAAGTTAGTCGCCGAAATTCGCGGCCAATTGACCACTTTTGCACCACTTGGGCAGCCTTTTTCACTCCTAACGGGCCAAACAGCCGAAGCAGCTCACAGAAGCCAGTGGCAATAGGTGAGGCCGATTCAGGCCCATTTTCGAATCAAAATCGGTCAAAATGAGCCCTTGGGCCGCCGCTGCCTCACAGGGGTCCGAAAAGCCCCTTTTTCCCTTCCCGGCACCGCCCCGGGGCGACGTCCTCATCCGCAGGTCCAGGATCAAAAAAGGCGCCCCAGGGGCGCCTTTTCAAAATCGCTTGAGTCACAAACCTTTAAGCTGCTCCGGACTCAAGGTGAGCACGTCGTTGCGGTTCACCCCGATGCCCCGCTCCAGGATCCCGCGGGCGATCTGTTGGGCCTCCGCCAGGGAGTGCATGGCAGCGGTGCCGCACTGGTACTCGTTGAGCTCCGGGATCTGGCTCTGATCCGCCACCTGGAGCACATCCTCCATGCTGGCCCGCCAGGCGCCGGCCACCTGGGCCTCGTCCGGGGTGCCAACCAGGCTCATGTAGAAGCCGGTGCGGCAGCCCATGGGGGAGATGTCGATGATCTCCACCCCGTCGCCATTGAGGTGGTCGCGCATAAAGCCGGCGAACAGGTGCTCCAGGGTGTGGATCCCCTTCTCGCTCAGGATCTCGGCGTTGGGCAGGCAAAACCGCAGATCAAACACCGTGATGGTGTCCCCCTTGGGGGTGGCCATGGTCTTGGCCACCCGCACCGCCGGGGCTTCCATCCGGGTGTGGTCCACGGTAAAGCTGTCTAACAGGGGCATGGCGATCTCCTTCTATACGTCTATCCATCCGCTGGGCAAAAGGTAACCCCGCCGGTGCGGCGGGGTCAATGGTTCAGCGGCGGATGGCGTTGTAGGCTTCCTCGGAGATGCTGTGGTAGCGCCCTACCCCGGCCTGGTAGGCCCGGTAGTGCTCATACACCTTCTTCATCATGGGATCCGTGGCCACCTGCTCCGCCATCACCTCGGCGTTGGCCTCCCGCAGGGCCAGGATCACCTCCTCCGGCCACTGGCGCAGCTCCACCCCATGCTCGTTCACCAGGGTGTCCAGCGCGGCGATGTTGCGGGTGGTGTACTCGTCCAGCATGTCCTGGTTCACCGCCTGGGCGGCGGTCTCGACGATGGCCTGCAGATCCGCCGGCAGGCTCTCGTAGGCGGCCTGGTTGATCAAAAACTCCAGGGTGGTGCCAGGCTCGTGCCAACCGGGGTAATAGTAGAACTTGGCGGCCTTATAGAGGCCAAAGGCCAGGTCATTGTAGGGGCCGACCCACTCGGTGGCGTCGATGGCGCCGGTCTGCAGGGCGGTGAACAGCTCGCGGCCCGGCAGGGCCACCGGCACGCCACCGACCCGGGAAAGCACCTCGCCCCCCAGCCCCGGCAGGCGCATCTTGAGCCCCTGGAGATCGTCGATGCTGTTGATCTCCTTGTTAAACCAGCCGCCCATCTGGACGCCGGTATTGCCCCCCACCAGGGGGATGATGCCAAAGGGGGCGTACACCTCCCGCCACAGGGCCATGCCCCCGCCGTAGTTGAGCCAGCCGTTCATCTCCTGGGCGTTCATGCCAAAGGGGATGGAGGTGAAGATCTGGGTGGCCGGCGCCTTGCCCTTCCAGTAGTAGGCGGCGCTGTGGCCCATTTCGGCGGTGCCCTGGCTGACCGCGTCGAACACCTCGAAGGCCGGCACCAGATCGCCGGCGCCGTAGACGGTGACCGTCAGGCGACCGCCAGACATGGCGTTGACCTTTTCGGCGAAGCGTTCCGGGGCCATCCCCAGGCCGGGGAAGTTCTTGGGCCAGGAGGTCACCAGTTTCCACTGGTGGGTTTGCTGGGGTTCGGCCGCGGGGGCCTGGGCGTCCCCCTGGGGGGCCGGCTGGCACCCCATCAGGGTCAGGGTGGTCAACAGCAGACTGCAGGCTATCCGTTTCATCTTGGTCTCCTAGTGGTTAGCCGTAGATCCGTTCCGGCAGCCAGGTGGCCAACTCAGGCCACAGCGCCAGCAACAACATCATCAGGATCTGCAGGGCAATAAAGGGGGCGACGCCCCGGTACAGGGTGGCGCTGTCCAGCTCCGGCGGCGCCACGCCACGCAAGTAAAACAGGGCGAACCCGAATGGCGGGGTGAGGAAGGAGGTCTGCAGGTTAAGTCCCAGCATGATCCCCAGCCACACCGGGTCCAGCCCCAGCATTAACAGGGTGGGCGCCACCATGGGCACCACCACGAAAGTGATCTCGATGAAATCGAGAATGAACCCCAGCAGGAAGATCACCGTCATCACCACCAGGGTGGCGCCGATCACCCCGCCGGGCAGATCCGACAGCGCACTGTGAATCAGGGTCTCGCCACCCAGGCCCCGAAACACCAGGGAGAACAGCGCCGCACCGAACAGGATCATGAACACCATGGCGGTGACCCGCACCGACTCCTGCAGCGCCGACATCAGTGCCGGCCAGTCCAGGCTTCGGCGTACCAGGGCCAGGGCCAGGGCGCCGAAAGCCCCCACCGCGGCCGCCTCGGTGGGGGTCGCCAATCCCATGAGAATAGACCCTAAAACCAATAAGATCAGGGAAATAGGTGGCACCAATGCCTTGAGCAGCGTTTTCAGGAAGGCCAGATCCAGGCGGGTGGGCGTGGCGGGAGCGAAGAGATCCGGCCGGCGCCAGGAGAGCACCAGGGTGTAGAGTATGTAGAGCCCCACCAGCACCAGACCGGGGATCAGCGCCCCGGCAAAGAGATCCCCCACCGACACCGTGCGGGGGGAGAAGATCCCCATCTTCAGCTGCGCCTGCTGGTAGGCGGAGGAGAGCACGTCTCCCAGCAGCACCAGGGCGATGGAGGGGGGGATGATCTGGCCCAGGGTGCCGGTGGCGCAGATCGCCCCGGAGGCAAAGGCCGGGTGGTAGCCGCGCTTGAGCATGGCCGGCAAGGAGAGCAGCCCCATGGTGACCACGGTGGCGCCGACGATGCCGGTGCTGGCCGCCAGCAGCACCCCCACCAGCATCACCGAGATCGCCATCCCCGCCCGCACCCGGCCGAACAGCTTGCCCATGGCGTCCAGCAGTTGTTCCGCCTGGCGTGAACGCTCCAGGATCACCCCCATCAGCACAAACAGGGGCACCGCCATCAGGGTCTGGTTGTTGATGATGCCGTAGAGGCGATTGGGCAGGGCACCGAGGAAGGCGGCGTCGAGGTGGCCGGTGGCGGAGCCGATCAGGGCAAACCAGAGGGCGGTGCCCCCCAGGGCAAAGGCCACGGGAAAGCCGCTGAGCAGCACCAGGCAGACGCAGAGGAAGAGCACCAGGGCCATCATGACTCGGCCTCCCCGCGCAGCACCGCCAGGGCGCGGGCGATCTCCGCCAGGGCTTGCAGCCCCAGGGTCACCACCAGCGCCAGGATCAGGGATTTTTGCAGGTACACCAGGGGCAGTCCCCCGGCCTCCACCGAGCCCTCCATCCGAACCCAGCTGGCGCTCACGTAGCCCCAGCTCTGCCAGCCGATGAACAGCAAAAAGGGCAAGAGCAGCAACAGGGTGCCCAACAGGTCCACCCAGGCCCGGCGCCGGGCCGACCAGTTGCGGTAGAAGATGTCCACCCGGACGTGGGCGTTGTGTTTGAGGGTGAAGCCGGCGCCCAGGGTAAAGAGGGCGCCGTGGAGGTAGAGCACCCCCTCCTGCAGGGCGATGGAGCCGGAGGCCAGGCCGTAGCGCAACACCACCACCAGCACCGCCAGCAGCAGCATCACCAGCATCAACAGGCCGCAGAGCCAGCCCAGGGCCTGGCTGAAACGCTCAATCCCCCGTTGAGCGGATCGGATTACCGTCATGGGATCCGTTACCTAAAGCTTTGTTTACCTTTTGATAACAAATCCCGGGAGCGAAAGATACGCCCTTGGTGCGACGACCTATCCCAGGCAGCTGGGGGTGCGGGGCGCTGACTGCTGTTCAGCCCACTCCGCCGGGGTGTAGGTGTGCAGCGCCAGGGCATGCAGACTGCCGGCCAGCTCCTCGGCCAGCACGGCGTTGACCGCACGGTGACGGGCCAGCAGACGCTGCCCCTCGAAGGCCTCACTGACCAGCACCAGCTTGAAGTGGCTCTCTTCGGCGGGGCCGCGGTGCATATGGCTCTCGTTCAGCACCTCCAGGTGACTGGGGGCAAAGGCGTCGCGCACCTTGGTTTCGATGGTGGCATGCATGCTCATGGGGCACTCCTTGATTCGCGGTTTGCGCTGTTATACCGGGTCTGACCCCGGGGCTCAAGGCAGGTGGAAACCCGGCGTCACCCGCCGAAAGGTGAGGCTGACCCGCTCCGACTTGGCCCGGGCGGTGGCGGGCAGGCTGTGGTAGACCCCCGGGGCCAGCCACAACAGGCTGCCGTGAGCCAGCTCCACCGCCCGGCTGTCCTTGGGTTCGAACCTCAGACGCAGCCGACGGCTGGCGCCCAGGGAGAGGATCGCCAACTGGGGATCCAGCTCCGGCTCGTCGTCCTTGTGCCAGCCCATGCGGTCCTGTCCGTCCCGGTAGCGGTTCACCAGCACCGCGTTGAACTCGGTGCCCAGGGGCGCCAGCCGGGTCATCAGCGCCGCAATGACCGGCGGCACCGGCTCCGGGGCCAGCAGCAGCCCGGAGTAGCGGTAGTGACAATTCGGGGCCCCCAGGTAGCACTGCTGGCGGGGAATGGGGTGGGTGCGCCCGAAGATCCGCACCTGGGGCTGCTGCCAGGGCAACGCCGCCAGCACCGGGCCCAGGCGTTCACTCTCCGAGGGGGCCAGCCACTGGGGCCAGTAACGGGCCAACACACGGCCGCTATCATCGGTAATACTCTGTTCAGCGTTGATCATTTTTGCGAAAATTTTCCCTTTGCATCGACAACGAGTCCCCATGACCCAGTTTACCGTCAACGACACCGAACTGCGCCTCGAGCGCTACCCGCCCCAACCCCAGGATCCGCTGCAGGCCTGGGACGCGGCGGACGAGCTGCTGCTGTCGGCACACCAGTTGGCGGACGGCCCCCTGTGGGTGCTGAACGACCACTTCGGCGCCCTGGGCTGCGGCCTGCGCCTGCAGGAGCGTTCCCTCTGTTGGGTTAACGACAGCTTTGTCGCCCACCAGGCCCTGGCCCAGAACCTGGAACTGAACCAGCTTGACCCGCTGGAGCACACCGCCCCCACCCCGGACCCGGCCTGGCCGGCCCCGGTGGGGGTGATCCTCAAGCTGCCCCGTAACCTGCGCCTGCTCACCGCCCAGCTGGACTGGCTCAACCGCCAGCTGCCGGCGGGCACCCCGGTGGTGATCGGTGCCCGCCAGCGGGACATGCCCTCCACGTTGCCGGATTTGACCCGCCAGTTGCTGGACCAGGTGCACCCCTCCCGGGCGGTCAAGAAGGCCCGTCTGGTCTACGGCCAGCTCAGCGGGCGCAGCAGCGATCTGCCCCAGGTGGTCAGCTGGCCCTGTCCGGAGCTGGGCCTGACGGTGCACAACCACCCCAACGTCTACGGCGGTAGCCGGCTGGACCTGGGGGCGCGGCTGCTGCTCAAGTCCCTGCCCAGCACCCAGGGTCTGGTAGTGGATCTGGGCTGCGGCAACGGCGTGCTCTCCATGGGCCTGTTGCAGGCCAACCCCGAGGCGCGGGTGCTGGCGGTGGACGAGTCCTGGGACGCCATCCAGTCCTGTCGTCAGAATCTGACGCCCCTGGCGGATCCGTCGCGCATCGAGCTGCTGTGGAACGATTGCCTCAGCGGCGTCGAGGGCGGCCAGGCGGACTGGGTGCTGTGCAACCCGCCCTTTCACCAGCAGCAGGCGATCACCGATCACATCGCCTGGCAGATGTTCCGCGACGCCAAGCGGGTGCTCAAGACCGGTGGCCGATTGCGCATCGTCGGCAACCGGCACCTGGGCTACCACATCAAGCTGACCCGCCTGTTCGGCGGCTGCACCACGGTGGCCGCCAACGCCAAGTTTGTGGTGCTGGAGGCCCAAAAGCGTTGAACGTTCCCGAGGGCCACGGCGACCACAAGATCTGTGTTTCAGAATCGGGTATCCTGCTTGGCATCGATTGATTCAGGGGTAACTTGATGAAAAGACTGTTTTTGATTGCCGCCCTCGCCCTGGGCGGCTGCGCCAGTCAGCCGGAGCAGCTGATTTTGGCCCCCACCGAACCCTTCCCCACCCTGCGCGCCGACCACCAGGTGGGCATCGACCTGACCAGCCAGGACCACCGCACCGAGACCTTCCTGGTGCGGATCCAGCGGGAGGATCAGCCGGCCCAGCTGGTCAGTGCCGGCAGCAACCCCCGGGCGCTGCTGGAGTCCGGCCTGCGCCAGGGGCTGCAGGGCCAGGGCTACGACCTGGACCGTCTGGGGGAGGTGCGCCTGAACCTGACCCTGGAGCAGCTGCTGGTGGACGTGGAACAGGGCAGCCTCAACCACACCGCCACCAGCTACGCCATCGCCAGCGTGGTGGTGGACAAGGACGGTCGGCAGCTGGTCAAACGCTACCAGGCCAGGGGCACCCTCAAGGGGGTGATGCGGGTGGACATGGCCCGCCTGGAGCGGGAGGTCAACGACCGCCTCAACCAGTTGCTCAACAGCATGTTGAACGACCCGGAACTGCACCAATTCATTCAGTAAGGACACCTCGATGATGCGCGCCCTCCTCCTGGCTTTCACCCTCAGCCTGACCGCCCTGGTCCAGGCCGCCGATGACCCCCGCATTCAACCCGGCAATCTCTTTCCCAAGGTGCAGATGGAGACCAGTCTTGGCACCCTGGTGGTGGAGCTGGATCGCAGCCGGGCGGAGCGCACCGTGGACAACTTCCTGCTCTACGTGGTGGACGGCGCCTACGACAACACGGTGTTCCACCGGGTGATCGGCGATTTTGTGGTCCAGGGCGGCGGCTACCTCACTGACTACGCGGCAGTGACGGAGCGGGATCCTGTGGTTAACGAGTCCGGCAACGGCCTGTCCAACCAGATGGGCACCATCGCCATGGCCCGCACCGACGATCCCCACAGCGCCACCAACCAGTTCTACTTCAACGTGGCGGACAACGAGCGTCTGGATCCCTCCAGCCGCCGCTGGGGCTACGCGGTGTTCGGCGAAGTGGTGGAGGGGCTGGAGGTGCTCGAAGCCATGGCCGCGGTGGAGACCGGCGATCACGCCGAGATCGCCGGCGGCACCGTGCCGGTGACCCCGCTGGTGCTGAAAAAAGCCACCCTGCTGCCGGAGTGAGCCCGACCTTGTACCCAGCGGCGCTTCTCCCGTACCCTAGCGGCAGACCCCTTCCTCAATTGCGCCGGCCCTGGCCGGCTCTGGCTCTGGAGTGCCCATGCGAATCTGGCCCGCCCTCCTTGCGGCGCTGACGCTGACCGGCTGCGCCACCTTCACCGAGGTCACCCCCAGAGACTCGGAGGCCGAGGCGATCACCATGGTGTTCGATAACGCCACGCCACTGACCCAGTGCCGACGCCTGGACACCTGGGTCGGCTCCGAAGGCCACTGGTACACCTACCTGTTCATCAGCAACTTCGATTTGACCACCGGCGCCCTCAACCAGCTGCGCAACCACGCCGCCGAGATTGGCGGCAATCTGGTGGAGATCAAGGAGATGATGGACTTCGCCACCTCGGTGACCTACGTCGGCCACATCTACCATTGCCCGGACGACACCGGGCATGACGGGCCCGACGCATGACCGGCCTGATGGACCGGCTCGGCGCCCTCAAGGTCTACGCCCACAAGCGGGTGCTGGTGCTGCTGGCCCTGGGCTTCTCCTCCGGCCTGCCCCTGATGCTGGTGTTCGGCACCCTCTCCGCCTGGTTGCGGGAAGCGGGGATCGAGCGGGCCACCATCGGCTTTCTCAGTTGGGTGACCCTGGCCTACAGCGTTAAGTTTCTCTGGGCCCCCCTGGTGGATCGCCTGCCCCTGCCGCTGCTCTCCCGCTTTTTCGGCCGACGCCGGGCCTGGCTGCTGCTGGCCCAGCTGACCCTGATCCTGGGGCTGGTGGGGATGGCGGGCACCGACCCCACCGCCCAGTTGTTTACCCTGGTGGGTTTTGCCCTGCTGGTGGCCTTCGCCTCCGCCACCCAGGACATCGTGGTGGACGCCTTTCGCATCGAGGCGGCCCCGGAGAAGATGCAGGCCGCCCTGGCCGCCGCCTACCAGATGGGGTATCGCCTGGCGATGATCCTCTCCAGCGCCGGTGCCCTGGCCATCGCCGCCTGGGCGGATCCCGATCCCGACGTCTATCGGGTGGAAGCCTGGCGCACCGCCTACCTGGTGATGGCCGCCGCCATGGGAGTGGGACTGCTCACCACCCTGTTGGCCAGCGAACCTGAGGTGGACCGCCGCCAGGCGGAGTCGGATCAGGCCGCGCAGCTGGCCCGACTGGCCCACCTGCCGGCGCCCCTGGCCCGGCTGCTGGCCTGGGGCTACAGCGCACTGGTGGCGCCCTTCCGCGACTTCTTTGCCCGCTACGGCCGCCAGGCGCTGCTGATCCTGGCCCTGATTGCCTGCTACCGCATCTCCGACGTGGTGATGGGGGTGATGGCCAACGTGTTCTACATCGACATGGGCTTCTCCAAGGCGGAGATCGCCGCGGTCTCAAAAGTGTTCGGGGTGATCATGACCCTGGTGGGGGCCGCCCTGGGCGGCGCCCTGGTGTACCGCTTCGGCACCATCCGCATCCTCTTTCTCGGCGCGCTGCTGGTGGCGGCCACCAACCTGCTTTTCGCCGTCCAGGCCCACGTCGGCTACAACCTCACCCTGCTGGTGTTCGCCATCAGTGCCGACAACCTGAGCGCCGGGATCGCCACCTCCGCCTTTATCGCCTACCTGTCGAGCCTGGTGAACACCGCCTACTCCGCCACCCAGTACGCCCTGCTCTCCTCGATGATGCTGCTGTTTCCCAAGTTTGTGGCGGGCTTCTCCGGGGTGGTGGTGGACGCCGTCGGCTACGAGTGGTTCTTCGTGTTTGCCAGCCTGCTGGGGGTGCCGGTGCTGGGGCTGATTGCCCTGCTGCAGCGCCAACCCCTCTCCCCCACCCCCGATGCCGCCCAGGCCAAGCCCCAGGACGCTGGTGGATAATTGCTCGACCTGAACGCAACGACCTGTTTTAATTAACATACTTCCAACATTTGCCAAGGACTTGGGCAATGAAGGTTTCGCGGCTCTGGCAGGGGCCTGGTCACAGCACCCTGGCGGCAGCGTCGTCAGGCGAGCACACCATGGCACGGCTTCGGGTGGTGCTGATCCTGCTCATCACCCTGGTGCCCAGCTACAAATTGCTGACCGGCAGCGATCTCACCCTGGCCCTGGGCGTCAGCTACGGCGCCCTCGGGGTGGCCCTGCTGTGGCGCACCTTCCTGAAACGGCGGGAGTATGTCCCAGCCATGGCCTTCTTCTCGGTCACCCTGGACATCTCCTTTATCACCCTGGGGCTGTGGCTGGATTACCTCAGCCGGGAGACGCCGCTGGCGCTGGTGAACAACAAGGGCACCTTCTGCCTCTACTTCCTGGCCATCACCACCACGGCGCTGCGCTACGATCGGCGGCTGAGCCTCTACGGCGGCGTCCTGGCCATCGGTTCCTACCTGGCCCTGCTGGCGGTTGCCCTGCCCCGGTACGATCCGGCCACCACGGATCCCCGCTGGCTGGCCCGCTATGGTGAGCTCTACCTGCCGGACCAGGCCAGCCGGCTCATCTTCCTGTTGATGGCCGCGATCCTGGCCTGGGTGCTGGTCAAACGGGCCAGCGCCCTGGAGCAGGACGCCCTGCACGACCCCCTGACCGGGCTCTACAACCGCGCCTTTTTGAGTCAGCACCTGGAGCTGACCCTGCACCGGGCCCGACGCAACCAACAGCCCCTGTCTGTGGTGATGCTGGATCTGGACAACTTCAAGTCGGTGAACGACCGCTTCGGCCACGGGGTGGGAGACAAGGCCCTGGTGGCCTTCGGCCAGCGGCTGCAAGGCGCGCTGCGTGGCGGTGACCTGCTGGCCCGGGTGGGGGGAGAGGAGTTTTGCCTGGTGCTGAGCCAGACCTCCATGGTGGAAGCCCGCCAGGTGATGCGCAAGCTGACCCGGGCAGTGAACGACGCCCCCTTCGAGCTGGGGCTGGCCAAGCCGCTGTCCCTGACCTTCAGCGCCGGGGTCAGCGGCCTGACCGACGACCACGCCACACCCCAACAGCTGCTGGAGGAGGCGGACCAGCGCCTCCTCCACGCCAAGCGACAGGGCCGCAACAACACCCAGTTTGCCGCCATGACCGCCTGACAACGTAAAACGCCGGCATCACGCCGGCGTTTTACGTTGTCAGGGCCCCCTCACTCCGTGGGCAGCGGCAGCCGGTGCTGGCGTAAGAAGCTGAGTTTGTCCCAGTAGCCACGCTGGAACACGATCTTGCCCGCTTTGACCTGGAAGAAGCCGCAGCCTCTCAGGCCCAGGGGGTCTTTCCACTCCAGGATCGCCCAGTCACCGTCCTCGAAGAGGTTCTCCACCAGGCAGACCATCTCCGCCTGGGCAAACTCCACCTCGAACATGGCGGTGATCGCCTCTTTGCCCACCACAGGCTCATTGGCCACCTGATGGTTGACCGCATCCGGCGCATAAAAATCGCCAATAACCCGGGCATCTCCGGCATTAAACGCCTCAACCCACTTCTCCACCAGCGCTTTTGGCGTCATTACATCACCTCTTCTGGAACATCATCGACGGACCAACCTCCCACACAGACCGGGCCCAATGCCACCGTTTAAGCGGGGTTAAACGAAAAAAAATGGGCCGCCCCAGGGCAGCCCGTTGTCATCATGGCCAGGGCGGCTCAGTCGCGGAAGTTGTTGAACTGAACCGGCTGATCCAGGTTTTCGCCGCGCAGCAGGGCCATCACCGCCTGCAGATCATCCCGCTTCTTGCCGGTGACCCGCACCTTGTCGCCCTGGATGGAGGCCTGCACCTTGAGCTTGGCGTCCTTGATGAGTTTCACCAGCTTCTTGGCAAAGTCCTGCTCGATCCCCTCCCGGAAGGTGGCGTTGCGAGAGACGGTTTTGCCGGAGAACTCCGCTTTGCTCGCCAGCTGCATGGCGTCGGCGTCCACCTTGCGCTTGGCCAGGTTGCCCCGCAGGATGGTTTCCATCTGCTGGATCTGAAACTCCGCCTCCGCCTTCATGGTGACCACCAGATCCTTATAGGCAAAGCTGGCCTCGACACCGCGGAAATCGAAGCGGGTGTCCAGCTCGCGGCTGGCGTTGTCGACGGCGTTTTTGATCTCGACCGCGTCCACCTCGGACACGATGTCAAATGACGGCATGGGATTCTCCTACCATAATTTTTGGGCAAGTGTACCCCATCGGCCCGGTGCCCGCACCGCGAGGGATCACCGCCTACGCTTTTTTAATGACACCGAGGAGCAAGCCTCTTAAGATGCGCCCATGTTGCAATTAATCGTACAACCCAACCGGGATCAGCGCCGACTCGGCCAGATGATGCTGCTGCTGGCGCTGGTAGTGACCTCGGTGATGGTGTTCTCCAAGCCGGGCTACAGACAGCCGTTCGATCACTTCGATAAGCTGGGCCACCTGGGCGCCTTCTTCTTCCTGGCCGCCCTGCTGCAACTGGCCACCAACTGGCGCCCCCTGACCCAGCTCACCCTGCTGCTGGCCTATGCGGCCGCCATCGAGGTGGTGCAATCCCAACTGCCCTACCGCAGCGCCGATCTGGCGGATCTGGCGGCGGACATGGCCGGCGCCCTGGGCTTCCACCTGCTGCTGTTGCTGTTGCGCCGCTGGCACCGCCCATGACCGTTGGCGTCCTCGGTGCCGGTGCCCTGGGTCAGCTTCTGGCCCACCAATTGATTGAGCACGGGCTCCCGGCGCACCTGCTGACCCGCCCCGGCGGCCAGCCAGAAACCCTCCCGCACCAGCTTATCGGCCTTGACGGCCAAACCCGGCAGGCCGAGCTGCCCCGCCATCCCAGCGACCGCCCCAACCCACTCAGCCTGGTGCTGGTGCTGACCAAGGCCCACCACTGCCTGGAGGCCCTGGCCCCCTTGATGACCTGGCTGCCGAATTCGGTGCCCGTGGTGTTATTGCACAACGGCCTGGGCCCCCAGTTCGAGGCCCCCAAGCGCTGGCCTACCCACTCCTGGTGGGCGGGCAGCCTGACCGACGGCGCCCTGCGCCTGGCCCCCCGACAGGTTCGCCACACCGGTCAGGGCGTGCGCCGGGCCGGCCCACTGGGCCCCGATGCTCCGATCCCCCCGGCCCTGGCCACCCTGGGGTTCGAGTCCGACCCCGACATCCTCGCCGCCCTGTGGCAGAAACTGACGGTCAATCTGGTGATCAACCCGCTGACCGCCCGGGACCGGGTCCCCAACGGCGCGCTGCTCAAGGCCGCCTATCAGCCGGAGATCGCCGCCCTGTGCCAGGAGATCACCGCACTGGGCCAGGCCCTGGGCTACCCGGAGCCTGCCGAGGCCGTCCGCGACCGGGTGCTGACTGTGGCCCAGGCCACCGCCGCCAACCGCTCCTCCATGCTGCAGGACGTGGAGGCGGGCCGGCCCACCGAGCTGCCCGCCATCACCGGCTACCTGCTGGCCGAAGCCCGGCGACTTGAACTGCCCTGCCCCCATCACCGGCGCCTGATGGCCTCGCTCGCCCCGGCATAAAAAAAGGCCCGCAATCGCGGGCCTTTTTTCGTTGTAGGCTCAGCCGGCCTGTCGGCGACGGGCCACCCCGTCGGAGAGCTGGGCCAGCACCCGCTCGGTGTCCGCCCAGCCGATGCAGGCGTCGGTGACACTCTGGCCGAAGGTCAGGGCCTTGCCGGCAGCCAGATCCTGACGCCCCTCCACCAGGTGGCTTTCGATCATCACCCCGAAGATCGCCCGCTCCCCCGCCGCCAATTGGCCGGCGACGTCCTCGCAGACGTTGAGCTGACGCTGGTACTGCTTCTGGCTGTTGGCGTGGCTGAAGTCGATCATCAGGTTCTGGGGCAGCCCGGCGTCCGCCAGCTCGGCGCTGATCCGCTGCACGTGCTCCGCCTGGTAGTTGGGGGCCTTGCCCCCCCGCAGGATGATGTGGCAATCCGGGTTGCCGGCGGTAGCAACGATGGCGGAGTGACCGTACTTGGTCACCGAGAGGAAGTGGTGCGGCGCACTGGCGGAGGCGATGGCGTCGATGGCGATCTTGATGGTGCCGTCGGTGCCGTTTTTGAACCCTACCGGGCAGGAGAGGCCGGAGGCCAGCTCCCGGTGTACCTGGGACTCGGTGGTGCGGGCGCCGATGGCCCCCCAGCTCATCATGTCTGCCACGTACTGGGGGGTGATCATGTCCAGGTACTCCCCGGCAGTGGGCAGGCCCAGATCGTTGAGATCCACCAGCAGCTTGCGGGCGGTGCGCAGACCGTCGTTGAGGCGGAAGCTGTTGTCCAGACCCGGGTCATTGATAAGCCCCTTCCAGCCCACGGTGGTGCGGGGCTTTTCGAAATAGACCCGCATCACCACCTCCAGGGTGTCCTGGTACTGGTCCCGCAGCGCCTTGAGGCGGCGGCCGTACTCCAGGGCGGCCTCGGGGTCGTGGATGGAGCAGGGCCCGATCACCACCAGCAGGCGATCGTCCTCCCGCTGCAGCAGCTTGTGGATCGCCCGACGGGCGTTAAACACGGTCTCGGAGGCCACTTCGGTAGCCGGAAATCGTTCCAGAATGGCGATGGGGGGAAGGAGTTCTTTGATTTCGTTGATGCGAACATCGTCATTCTTGTAATACATGGCTACCACACTGTGATTGGAGGAAAATTTGGCCTTCTGGATGGCTTTGACTCCTGTACCCTATCACAGCCTTGAGGAAAGCCAACAAAAAACGGCGCCCGAGGGCGCCGCTTAGGGGAGGAGCCGGGCTCAGGGCCGGTATACCTTAACGTTCTGGTGTCCCTGCTCCTGCAGATAGAGGGCCTGGAGCTTGCTCATCACCCCACGGTCGCAGTAGAGCAGGTAGGTGCGCTGGGGGTCCAGGGAATCGAACTGGCTGGCCAGCTTGAAGAACGGCAGGGTGATCACCTCGCTGCCGGGCACCTCCAGCGGGCTCTGCTCCTCCTCCTCCGGGGCGCGGATGTCGAGGATCACCTCGCCATCGGCCGCCTGCTGGACGGTTTCCATCTCCACGGTCTGAGTGGTTTGTGCCATGGCCAACTCCCGAATGTCCTGTACCTGGGCAGCTTCCAGCACCCGCTCAATGAGATCCTCGGAGAACTTGGCCTCCTCGGCTTCGATCTTGCTGAGCACCGCCTTGACGGTGGGGCGCTGGGAGATCACCCCGCAGTACTCCGGCATCACCTCGGCAAAGGGCGCGGTGCCGATGTGCCGGGCGGTGTCGACGATCTCCTGCTTGTCCCAGGTGATCAGCGGACGCAGGATCACGGTGTCGGTGGCGCGGTCAATGACGTTGAGGTTGGACAGGGTCTGGGAGGAGACCTGGCCCATCGCCTCGCCGGTGACCAGCGCGGGGATGTCGAACCGGGCCGCCACCTCCGCCGCCACCTTCATCATCATCCGCTTCAGCACCACCCCCATCTGGCCATTATCGACCCGCTCCAGGATCTCCTCCACCACCGGTTCGAAGGGCACGGAGATGAAGCGCACCTTGTGGGAGCTGCCGTACTTGTGCCAGAGGTAGTAGGCCACCTCCTTCACGCCACGCTCGTGGTCGGCGCCGCCGAGGTTGAAGAAGCAGTAGTGGGTGCGGGTGCCCCGCTTGATCGCCTGGTAGGTAGAGACGCCGGAGTCGAAGCCGCCGGAGATCAGGCTGAGCACGTCCTCCTGGGTGCCGATGGGGAAGCCCCCCAGCCCCTCGTGGCGATGCTCCACCAGGTAGCACTTGTCTTCTTCGATCTGGATGTGGACGGTGAAGTCCGGGTTCTTGAGCTTGACTCCGGCGGTATCGCAATGCTGGTTCAGGCCGCCACCGACGTAGCGCTCCACGTCCAGGGAGCTGAACTCGTGGTTGCCGGAGCGCTTGACCCGCACGCAGAAGGTCTTGCCCGCCAGGCGCTCGCCGAAGATCCGCTGGGTGTGCTGGTAGATGTCGTCGACGGTCTCGAAGGGGTGCTGGGTCACCTCGAGGAAGTGGGTGATCCCGGGGATGCACTGGAGCTTGGCCACGTAGCGATCACGCAGGTCACTGTCGTCATTCCGGCTGCTGATCACGATGTGATCCCAGTTGAACCGGACCCGCGCCTCCTCGTCCACTTTCCGCAGCACGTTGCGGATGTTGGACACCAGCATCTTGGAGAAACGCTTGCGCACCGGCTTGGATTTGATCATCACTTCCGAGTGCAGCTTGACGATAAATTTCATGACCTGTCTGACACCTAAGCTCTAAAAGCGCGGGATTATACCCCAGGGCGGCACGGCGCGGGAGCCTCCCGGTGCTTTTGGGAGCATAGAACTCCCCCCGCGGCTGCGCAAAGGCGGCCGCGGCCGGCTCAGGGCATCACCTGGATCTCTTCGGAGGTCTTGGGCTTACCCTGGTTGATGGCGATCTCCACCCGGCGGTTGCGCACCCGCCCCTCCCAGGTGTCGTTGCTGACCAGCGGCTCGTTGTCCGCCACACCGCGCAGCTCCATCCGCCCCGGATCAAACCCCTGCACCCGCAACAGTTCGTGGCCCACCGCCACTGCCCGCTGGCTGGAGAGCTCCCAGTTGGAGCGGTACAGCTCGTTGTCGATGCTGGTGTTGTCGCTGTGGCCGGTGACGCTGACGATGCCGGGCACGTCCTTAAGCAGGTTGCCCACCGCGTGGATCACCGGACGGAAACGGGGTTGCAGGAAGGCGGAGCCGGCGGGGAAGGCGCCCTTCTCGCGGATGCGGATGATGATCTGCTGGCCCAGGGATTCCACTTCGATGGCACCGTCGAGGATCTGATCCTCCAGCTGGTGGGCGATCTTTTTGGCCAGATCGTTGACGTGGTCGGCGTCCGAGGCGGAGGCGGCCTGGGCGGACTGGGGCGCCCGGGCCTGCTCGCGGGGCTGGTTGGCGGTCTGGGTCGAGCTTCCGCCGCGGCTGTTGCCGCTCTGGTTCTGCTGACCACCGGCCTCGTCGGACTCACCGGGCTGGTAGTTGAGCATGTCGCGGGTGAACTCCACGGTCTGCTGCTGAATCACGTCGATGGGGGTGGGCTCGGGGCGGCCGGGGCGAAACTCCTGGGCGATCACCGAGGTGCCCCGGGGGATGTCCTTCACATCCAGCTTATTCTGCACCCCGAAGGCGTACTTCATGGAGCCGGCGATCTGCTTGAACTTGAGCACGTCCATCTCGGAGAAGGCCAGCAGCAGCACGAAGAAGCACATTAGCAGGGTGGCCAGGTCCGCGAAGGTGGCCATCCAGGCCGGGGCGCCGGCCTTCTTCTGTCGCTTGGGGGTCAGATCCGACATCAATCCTCCGTGGTGTCGATGGCGCGCTTCTTCTCATTGAGGTAGTTCTTGAGGAAGCCCTCGATCACCCTGGGGTTCTGACCGTCCTGGATCGCCAGCACCGCGTCCATGATGAGCCGGCGGTTGAGCATCTCCTCCTGCATCCGCAGCTCCAGCTTGTCAGCGATGGGCAGGGCCACCATGTTGGCGATGATCGCCCCATAGAGGGTGGTCAGCAGGGCCACCGCCATGGCCGGACCGATGGTTTTGGGGTCGTCCATGTTGTTGAGCATGGCCACCAGACCGATCAGGGTGCCGATCATCCCCATCGCCGGGGCCACGTCCCCCAGCTTGCGGAAGATGTCGATCCCCTGGGTGTGACGCTCGGCGGTCAGGCCGATGTCCTTGGACAGGGCCCCGCGCACCACTTCGGCGTCGTGACCGTCCACCAGCAGATCCACCGCCTTCTTCATAAAGCTATTGTTGACCTCCGCCTCCTCCAGGGCGAGGAAGCCCCCCTTGCGGGCGGAGTCGGCCATGGTCACCGACTGGTCGATCAGCTCCTCCGGCTTGTCCAGCTTGAACATGAAGGCCTTGGCGGCGATCTTCACCGCCCCCAGGAACTGTCGCAGGTTGAATTTCATCATCACCACGAACAGCGAGCCCAGCATCACGATGAGCACCGACTGCACGTTGAAGAAAATCATGACGTCACCGCCCTGGACCATGGCCATGATCACAAAGGCAAAGGCACCGATAAGGCCGATGAGGGTTGCCAGATCCACAGATGCTCCTAGCTACAATCCAGTTAAGGGGTTACTTGACCAAAGACGGCCGCAGCGAGTTGAAAATGCTGCCCTATTGTCCTTATCGGTTCCGGCACTGGCAAGTTTAGAGAAAAATCCCGAAGCTGGGCGCTGCTTCATTGATCCAGGGGGCCCAAAGCAGTACCTTTTAGCCCCTTAGTTGATGGGAGTCCCACTGTGGCGAAAAAACCGGAAAATATGAGCTTCGAGGCGGCCCTGGCCGAGCTGGAGGGGATTGTGGCCCAGCTGGAGCAGGGGGAGATCCCCCTGGAGCAGGCCCTCAGCCAGTTTGAACGGGGCATCGGCCTGGTGCGCGCCAGCCAGCAGAAGCTGGAGCAGGCGCAGCAGCAGGTCAGCATCCTGAGCCAGAGCCCGGACGCCCCCCTTCAGCCCTTCGGCACCGAGGAGGCCTGATGCATCAGGCACTGGGCCACTACCAGACCCGGGTCAACGGGGTGCTGGCGGATCTGTTCGCCAAGATGCCGGTGACCGACACCCGACTGCTGGAGGCGATGCGCTACGGCACCCTGCTGGGGGGCAAACGCGCCCGCCCCTTCCTGGTCTACGCCACCGGCACCATGCTGGGGGCCGACGAAGCGGCGCTGGATCCCCTGGCCGCCGCCGTCGAGTGCATCCACGCCTACTCCCTGATCCACGACGACCTGCCGGCGATGGACGACGATCACCTGCGCCGGGGCCAGCCCACGGTGCACATCGCCTTCGACGAGGCCACCGCCATCTTGGCCGGTGACGCCCTGCAGGGGCTGGCCTACGAGCTGCTGGCCGAGTCCCCCCTGCCGGCAGAGCTGGAACCCCAGCGTATCGCCATGATCCGGGCCCTGGCCCGGGCCTCCGGGTACAACGGCATGTGCGGTGGCCAGGCGATCGATCTGGCCAGCACCGGCCAGCGTATCGAGCTTGACCAGCTGACCCAGCTGCACAGACTCAAGACCGGCGCCCTGATCCGCGCCGCCGTGGAGCTGGGCAGCTACGGCGTACCCAATTTGGACCCGGCCCACCGAAGCGCCCTGCTGCAGTACGCCGAAAAGGTGGGTCTGGCGTTTCAGGTTCAGGACGACATCCTGGACATCACCGCCGATACAGACCAGCTGGGCAAGCCCCAGGGATCGGACCTGGCGGCGGACAAGAGCACCTTCCCCGCCCTGCTCGGCCTGGACGGCGCTCGTGATGCGGCGCAGACTCTGTACCAGGACGCCCTGACAGCCCTGGACCAGTTGCCGTACAATACCGAACAACTTCAGGCCTTCGCTCGCTACATCATCGAGCGCGGCCAGTAACAGTCACACCAAAGCGAACACGGATAATGAGCCAGGACCTGTCTGACTACCCGCTGCTGTCGAAAGCCCTGATGCCCGAGCAGCTGCGGCAGTTGCCCCAAGAACAACTGACCCCGCTGGCCGATGAGGTGCGCACCTTCCTGCTGCGCTCGGTCAGCCGCTCCTCCGGCCACCTGGCCTCGGGCCTCGGCGCCGTCGAACTCACCCTGGCACTGCACTACGTCTACAACACGCCCTTCGATCGTCTGGTGTGGGACGTGGGCCACCAGGCCTACCCCCACAAGATCCTGACCGGCCGGGCGGAGCAGATGCACACCATCCGCCAGAAGGATGGCCTGCACCCCTTCCCCTGGCGGGAAGAGAGCGAGTTCGACACCTTCAGCGTGGGCCACTCCAGCACCTCCATCAGTGCGGCCCTGGGCATGGCCATCGCCGCCGACCGCGAAGCGGCGGGCCGCAAGGTGGTGGCGGTGATCGGCGATGGCGCCCTGACCGGCGGCATGGCCTTCGAGGCGCTCAACCACGCCGGTGACATCCACAAGGACATGCTGGTCATCATCAACGACAACGAGATGTCCATCTCGGAGAACGTCGGGGCGCTGAACAAGCACATGGCCCGTCTGCTCTCCGGCAATCTCTACACCAGCATCCGCGAAGGCGGCAAGAAGGTGCTGGGCGCCATGCCCCCCATCAAGGAGCTGGCCCGCCGGGCCGAGGAGCACCTCAAGGGGATGGTGGTGCCCGGCACCCTGTTTGAGGAGCTGGGCTTCAACTACATCGGTCCCATCGACGGTCACGATGTGGAAGGGCTGGTGGACACCCTGCGCAACATGCGCAACTTGAAGGGCCCCCAGATCCTCCATGTGATGACCAAGAAGGGCAAAGGCTACCAGCCGGCGGAGGAGGACCCCATCGGCTACCACGGGGTGCCCAAGTTCAACCCCGAGGAGTGGAAGCTGCCCAAGTCCGCCCCCGGCAAACCCACCTTCTCCAAGGTGTTCGGTGACTGGCTGTGCGACATGGCCGAGCAGGACGACAAGCTGGTGGCGATCACCCCGGCGATGCGCGAAGGCTCCGGCATGGTGGAGTTCTCCCAGCGCTTCCCGGACAAGTACTTCGACGCCGCCATCGCCGAGCAGCACGCGGTGACCCTGGGCGCCGGCTTCGCCTGCGAGGGGCTCAACCCGGTGGTGGCCATCTACTCCACCTTCCTGCAGCGGGCCTACGACCAGGTGATCCACGATGTGGGGATCATGAACCTGCCGGTGCTGTTCGCCATCGACCGCGGTGGCCTGGTGGGCGCCGACGGTCAGACCCACCAGGGGGCGTTTGATCTCAGCTACCTGCGCGCCATCCCCAACCTGACGGTGATGACCCCGGCGGACGAGAACGAGTGCCGCCAGATGCTCTACACCGGCCATATCCACAACGGTCCGGTGGCGGTGCGCTACCCCCGGGGCAACGGCATGGGCACCGAGCCAGTGGCCGAGATGACCGCCCTGCCCCTGGGCAAGGCAGAAGTCCGCCGCGAGGGCGCCGGGCTGTGCATCTTCAGCTTCGGCACCATGCTGCCCTACGCGCTGGAGGCCGCCGAGGCCCTGGACGCCACCGTGGTCAACATGCGCTTCGTCAAGCCGCTGGATCACGACATGGTCAAGCGGATGGCCGAAGGCCACGACCGCCTCATCACCCTGGAAGAGAACGCCATCATGGGCGGTGCCGGCTCCGCGGTGCTGGAGTCCCTGGCCCAACAGGGGCTGGCCAAGCCCCTGCTGCAGTTGGGCCTGCCGGATCGCTTTATCGAGCAGGGCAGCCAGGAGGAGATGCACGCGGTGCTGGAGCTGGACGGCCCCGGCATCGTCAAGCAGGCCAAGGCGTTCTTCGACCTGTAAGGTTCGCCCACACACAAAAAAAGCCCGGTTTCGACCGGGCTTTTTGTGTTTTCGCCGAGGCTCAGACCGGTTCGGCCACCCCCAGGCGGTACTGGATGCTCTCCCCCTGGCGACGGGGGGTCAGTTCGTGGACTGCCCGCACCCAGGCCACCTCGATGGCGGCGACCTTGAGCACCGGCTGCTGCCAGTTCTTCTCCCGGGTCGGGGCCAACCACTCCAGCTTGCCCTCCAGACCCGCCAGATCCAGCTCCAGGGCCAGGGGCTGCTCCTCCGGCAAGAAGTAGCGGCCGGTCACCAGGGTGACGTCCTCCGGGCAGTTGAGGTGCACCCAGCCCGCCCGTTGGTCGCTGCCGCACAGTGGCACTCTGCCCAGCAGCTGCGCCTGCTCCCAGTCGTCTCGTCCCAGCACTCGATAGAGTACGGTCATGGTCCCCTCCCTGTGGCTATAACTGGGGCGCCCGAAGGCGCCCTGAAATCCTGTCTGCTTACCCGAAAAACAACCGCCACAGCCAGCTGCGGTCCAAATCTTTTTCGCATTGGCGGTATTGAGCGGCGTAACGCTTGGCCCGCTCGTCAACGGTTCTTGACACCTTGATGAGCCAGGGCTTCTGGTTGAAGGTGCCCCGCCGGTAGCCGCCCCACCCCTCGTGGTAGTTGAGGTACTGAGCGTAGGCGTCCCACTTGGACACGCCGTTGACCTGGTGAGACTTATAGATGAACCAGCCCATAAAATCATGGGCATCGGCAAAATTGGTGCGACTGGCGAAGCGGCGGTTGTTCTCCCGCACGTAATCGTCCCAGGTCAGTGTCTTGGCCTGGGCGTAGCCGTAGGCGCTGGACGCCCGGCCCACCGGGATAAAGCCCAGCCAGTACTGCATCGGCGGCCGGGCGTTGTGCCGGAAGGAGCTCTCCTGGTACATCATCGCCATGGGCACGTGCACCGGCACCCCCCACTTGTCCCGGGTGCTTTTCGCCGCTTTATACCAGCTTCGATTCTCTTTAAAGATGTTGCACAGGTTTTCCGGGTCCCGGGGCGGCGGGGTGGCACAGCCGGCCAGGGTGAGGGCCAGGGTGGCCACCAGGAAAGTGCGTCGTATGGATAGTGGGTGCATCAGCCTGTTTAATCAGCCTTTTTGTCAGTTATAAAAAAAGTTTGCCTGCAAGTGGAACTTAAGGAAAGGGGCACAGTCTGAAATAGTGAACCGATTTACTGTGTTCATCATTATCCTCCTAATTTTCCGGGAACCTTGGCAGGGGTTCCCGTTTTTTTTGCCCACCACTTTACAGACGACCCCGCGACTGATTAAATTGCGCGCCTGCTTTGAACCTCGTTTGTATTCCAGATGTCCACCGAGCTGTACCTGGTCTACCTGGCCACCGTCGTGGTGCTCCTGGCCGCGCCGGGCCCCATGACCATGATGACCCTGTCCACCAGCGTGCGTTTTGGCCACGGCCGCGCCCTCTATACCGTCCTGGGTTCCAACGCCGCCGGCCTGATCCTGATGATCCTCTCCGCCACCGGGATCGGCGCCCTGATCACCGCCCAGCCTCTGCTGTTCGAGCTGCTGCGATACGGCGGCGCTGCCTACCTCATCTGGCTGGGGATCAACGCCTGGCGGGTGCGCAAGGCCACCAGCACCGCCGAGGGTTACCAGCACCAGTGCCGCAGTCGGAGCAAGCTGTTCCGTGAGACCTTGCTGGTGGGCCTGGCCAACCCCAAGGGGCTGCTGTTCTTTGCCGCCCTCTTCCCCCAGTTCATCCAATCCGGCGACAACCTCCCCCAGCAGTTTGCGCTGCTGAGCCTCACCTTCACCCTGGTGGATTTTCTGATCCTCAACCTGGTGGCCCTGGGGGGCTGCGCCCTGGCTAACCAGTTGGCCAGCCCCAGCGCCCAGCGGGGCTTCAACCGCCTCTGCGGCGGGGTGTTCATCGCCCTGGGTGGTGTGATGCTGCTCTCCTGATAGCACAACGCCCCGCGATGCGGGGCGTTGGTTTATTTCATGGTGCACTCGGTGGGGGACTCCCGCCAGACTATTGGGTCCCAGTACTGCCGGGACACCCCCTGGTAGCGCTTGTCGCTGTTGAACTGGGCCGCCAGGTGGTAACGCACCCCGGCCTCCACCGTCACCGTCAGATCCTTGTAGCCCCGGTTGCGCAGCGTCACCGACAGCCGGGGATCGTCAATCAGCTCCACCAGACGCAGCTGGTAGGTGCCCGGCGCCAACTTGTAGGTGGGCTTGCTGACCACGTTGTTGTCGTCGATGCGGGTGACGATCACCTTGAACAGATCCTGGGTCTGCGGGGGTTGGTGGAAGGTGGACAGCTCACCACAGGGCTGGACCACCTCCGTCTGACTGGCGCACCCGGCCAGGGCCAACACCAGCGCCGCACTCCATCCGGCTCTCACCATATCCCCTCCTCGTTATCGAAAGTAATCCGCCAGGAACTCGTCGAAGCTACCGCTGTCCGCCGCTTCCCGCTGGGCCTGCTCGACCCGGGAGGTCGCCGCGGCCTCACTCAGCATCGCCTTGCTTAACCGAGCATAATCCCGATTGAGCAGGGTGTCGCGGTGTTCTTTCGCCAGGCGGGCCGCCCAGTGGCCGTGCCCCTCGTGCAGACTCTGGGCCAGCACCTGGGCGGACAGGGTCTGTTCCGGGTCCCGGGCGGCGCCCTGCCAGCGGGCCAGTGCCTGCTGGTAGCGCTGGTCGCCTGCGGCGGCGTCCATCACCTGGGCCAGCTCGGCCCAGCGGGCCATCAGCTCGCTCATCCAGTCCGCCAGCGCCACGCTCTGACCGTCCCGGCTCAGGGTTTTGCCCGGCCGGCGGCCGTCCAGGACCACCGCTTCGAAGTTGGCCTTGGACTCGGCGATCCCCTCGTCGGTTTGACTCGGCTGGGGCTCCAACAGGCCGTCGAGCAGGAAGAGATCCAGCAGCAGCACCTGATCTTCGGTGATCCCCAGCGGGGCGAAGGGGTTGACGTCCAGCGCCCGCACCTCGATGTACTCCACGCCCCCCCGGGCCAGGGCCTCGGACGGGGTCTCGCCGCTTTGGGCGGTGCGCTTGGGGCGCACCGGAGAGTAGAGCTCGTTCTCGATCTGCAGGATATTGGCGTTGAGCTGACGGTACTCGCCGTTGACCTTGACGCCAATCTCGGCGTACTGCTCCGACGGCAGGCTGATCGCCTTTTTCAGATCCCGCACGTAGGCATCCACCGAGTCCAGGCTGACCGACAGGCTGTCCTGGGCCTGGTTGGTGTAGCCCAGATCACTCATCCGCAGTGAGGTGGCGTAGGGCAGGTAGAGGGTGCCCCCCTGCTCTTCGAACGGCAGCGCCGGCACTTTGTCCTGGAGGAAGGAGCGGCACAGGCTGGGGGAGGCGCCAAACAGGTAGGCCAGCACCCAGACGTGGCGTTTGAAGTGTCGCAGCAGCGAGAAGTAGCGGTCGGACACCGCCGCCTGGTCGTCGCCATCCACCCCCAGCGCCGGCCACAGGGCCGTGGGCAGGGAGAAGTTGAAGTGCAGCCCGGCGATCGCCTGCATCATCGCCCCGTAGCGGTGCTGCAGCCCGACCCGGTAGAGGGTTTTCATCCGGCCTACGTGAGAGGCGCCGTACTGGGCGATGGGGATCGCCTGTTCGGCACTGATGAAACAGGGCATCGACAGGGGCCAGAGCCGCTGTTCATCGATGTGGCGCAGCACGTAGGTGTGGGTGTCCGCCAGGTGGTCCAGCAGGGCCTTGGGATCCTGGAACACCGGGGTGATCAGCTCCATCAAGGACTCGCTGAAGTCGGTGGTGATCCAGGGGTGGGTCAGGGCCGAGCCCAGGGCCTCGGGGTGGGGATTCTGGGCCAGGCGGCCGTCAGACTCGATGCGCAGGGCTTCCCGCTCGATGCCGCGGTTGAGGCCTCGCAGGGCCGCCTGCCACTGGGGCTGGCGCAACCGCTCTACAGCTGTATTGAAGGCGTTCAAAGCCAATCTCTAGTTTGGGTCGCGGGCGACCGGGGTCACCCGCGTACCGTGTGTGAAAAGGTCTGGCCGGTAGTTTACAGGCTAATCAGGCGGACGTCATAGCCCAGCTCACGCAGGGCCGCCTCGTTGCTGGCCTTATCGCCCACCACCAGGATCACCATCTCCTCCAGCTTCAGCTCCCGGGCCGCCACCGCGTTGAGCTGGGCCAGGGTGGCATCGGCGATGATCCGCCCCTGCTGCTTGACGTAATCGTCGCTGAGCCCATACCGCTGCAGCTTACCGAGGAAACGGGCCTTCTGACCCGGGGTCTCGAACTTCAGTGCTTCGGACTGGGAGATAGAGGACTGCATAAAGCGCAGCTCCGCCTCGCTCATGCCTTCGGCCTGGAAACGGGTGATCTCCATGATGAACTCCGATACAGATGCGGCGGTGGCATCGGAGCGCACGTCCGCCGAGGCCAGGAACTGGCCCAGCTCCGGCCCGGCATCGAAGCGACTGCGGGCGCCGTAGGTGTAGCCCTTGTCCTCGCGCAGATTCAAGTTGATGCGGCTGTTGAACGCCCCACCCAGGGGGTAGTTCATCAAGGTGGAGAGGAAGTGCTCACCGGTGGCGTCGAAGGGCACGGTGCGCTTGCCGATGCGGATCACCGACTGAGCGGAGCCCGGCTTATCCAACAGGTAGATGATGGGCCCGCCCATCTGTGGCATCGGTTGCATTACCGGCCAGGGGGTCTTGGCCCCCTGCCACTGTCCCAGGGGCTTGAGGGCGGCCATCAGCTCGGCCTGGGGCCGGTCACCCACCACCACGATGGCGGCATTGCCGGCCTGGAACTGGTCACGATAGAAGGCTTTGACGTCATCCAGGGTGAGGGCGGACACGCTCTGGACGGTGCCATCCAAAGGGTGGCCCTGGGGGTTACCCTCCCCGTAGGCCAGGGCACTCCAGGCGGCGGAAGCCAGCCAGCCGGGCTCATTCATGGAGTGTTTGAGACCCTGGATGTGCTGCTCCTTGACCCGGGCGAAGTCGGTCTCGTTAAAGGCCGAATGCCACAGACGCTCCTCCAGCAGCGCCAGGGTGGGCGCCAGGTTGCGGCTCAGGGCGCTGACGCTGACGTAAGTGCGGTAGCCCGACGCGCCGACGCTGATCCGTGACCCCAGCTTCTCCAGCTCCTCGGCGAACTGTGGGGTGGAGAAGCGCTCGGTGGACTCCCCCATCATGGCGGCGGTGAGCTGGGCCAAGCCGGCCTGGGCCGGGTCCAGCAACCGGTTGCCGCCGTCCAGGGCGATCAGCAGCTCCACCGTGGGGGTCTCCAGGGTTTGGGTGCCGATCACCGGGATCCCATTGGCCAGCTCGCTGCGCCACAGGCTGGGCACCTCCACCTGGGGGTTGGGGCCGGCCGGCGGCACCTGGCTGCGATCGAAGCTGTCCTCAATCACCGGCGGCTGCACCGCCTGCAGAGTCTGGGGTGCCGGGTCCAGGGCCAGCGGCGCCGGGGTCCAGTTGTCCTCGGCGGCGATGATCCCCAGCTGCCCCTGGGGCACCACGCTCATGATCACCGCGGCCTTGTCCTTGATGTAGGTGTTGAACACCCGCACCACGTCGTCGGCGGTGACCGAGTCGTAACGCTCCAGCTCCTCGGCGATGAGATCCGGGTTGCCGAAGAAGGTCTCATTGAACGCCAGGGTGCTGACCTTGCCGCGGACGCTCTGCAGGCCGTAGAGGGTGCGCGCCTCGTGCTGCACCTTGGCCTTGAGCAGGTCGTCGGCGGTGACACCGCGCTGCTCGAACTCGGCGATGGACTGGCGGATCAGGGTCTCCATGGCGGCCAGGTCCAGCTGGCGGGCGGGGTTGGCCAGGGCGTAGAGGGTGAATTCACAGGCCAGCTCCCGGCAGGGGTGACTGACCTGGGCCTGCACCGCGTAGCCCTCCTGCACCAGGTTTTTGTAAAAGATGGAGGTGCGGCCGCCGCCGAGGATGTTAGCCAGCAAATCCAGCGCCGCCTCATCCTCGTGACGGGCGTACACCGTGGGGAAGCTCATGTAGAGCAGCGGCAGGTGCACCCGGTCCTCCATGGAGATATAGCGGTCGGCGTCCAGGGTCGCCGGCTGCTTGGGCGCAGAGCGCACCTCGGGGCCGGTGGGGATGGGGCCGAAGTACTTCTCCACCCAGGCCAGGGTCTGGGGGATATCGATGTTGCCACCGACGGTGAGGGTGGCGTTGTTGGGGCCGTACCAGCGCAGGAAAAAGCGGCGCAGATCCTCGACGTTGCTCCGGTCCAGATCCTCCAGCCAGCCGATCACCGGCCAGGAGTAGGGGTGCCCTTGCGGGTACATCGCCTGCCCCACCCGCTCGCTCAGGCGACCGTAGGGGCGGTTGTCCACCCGCTGGCCGCGTTCGTTCTTGACCGTGGCCCGCTGGATCTCGAACGCCTCCTCGGTGACGGCGTCCAGCAAGAAGCCCATGCGATCGGCTTCCAGCCAGAGCATCTTCTCCAGCTGGTTGTCCGGGACGGTCTCGAAGTAGTTGGTGCGGTCGGTGTTGGTGGTGCCGTTCAAGGTGCCGCCGGCCTCGGTGACCAGCTGGAAATGCTGCTCATCGGCCACGTGCTTGGAGCCCTGGAACATCATGTGCTCGAAGAAGTGGGCAAAGCCGGACTTGCCCAGCTCCTCTCTCGCGGAGCCCACGTGGTAGGTGACGTCCACGTGCACCAGGGGGTCGGAGTCGTCCGGGTGGAGGATCACCGTCAGGCCGTTGGCCATCTCGTATTTCTGGTAGGGGATGCGGACCTCCCCCGGGGCGGCTTTGACCTCCTCCACCAGGGTGAAGCCCTGGGGCAGTGCGGGGGAGCGGGGTTCGCCGGCGCACGCCAGCAACAGAGCCGAGGCCGCGGCGGCCAAGGTGAGTGAATGCCAACCCTTCATGTAACCTCCATGCTAACGGGGGCTCAGAGGGCGCCAAACACCCCCAGAGTCAATCCGGCCACAGCCAGATAACGCAGAAATTTGCCTATAAAGATCAACAGGGTACTAAAGAGGATGGGAAAACGAAACCAACCCGCCAGCAGGGGGATGGCGTCGCCCACCACCGGCAACCAGGCCAACAGCAGTGACCAGATCCCGTACCTTTGTACCCAGCCTAGCACCCGGCTCTCACGACCGGAGACCAGATCTTCGGGGGATTTGTGGCGGTGGACGTAGCGGCCGATGGCGTAACTGGTCATGGATCCCAGGGTGTTGCCCACGGTGGCGGCCAGCAGCAGCACCGGCAGGGACCACTCCCCCTGGGTCACCAGGTAGGCCAGGATCGCTTCCGAGCCACCGGGGGCCAGGGTCGCGGCGACGAAGGCGCTGATGAACAGCCCCCACAGGGTCATGCTGGTCATCATGGCGTCAGGCGCGAACAGGCGGAGTGTTCAGCAGGTTCACCAGCTGGGGGTTGTCCTTGAGCATGTCGGACAGACGGTACTGATCCAGGGAGGACAGGAAGGCCTCGGTGGCTTCCTGCAGCACGTCTTTGAGGCGGCAGGCGGGCACGATGTGGCAGAAGGGGCTACCACAGTCCACCAGTTTCAGCGGCTCCAGCGCCCGCACCACGTCACCGAGCACGATTTCGGAGGGGGCCTTGGCCAGGCGGATCCCGCCGTTTTTGCCCCGCACCGTGGTGACGAAGCCGGCGTGGCCCAGCTTGTTGATCACCTTCACCATGTGGTTGCGGGACACCCCGTAGATGTCCGTGACCTTGCTGATGCTGGTGAGCTCTCCCTCCGGCAGGGTGCCGAGATAGAGCAGGGCCCGAAAGGCGAAGTCGCTGAAACTGGTTAATTGCACTGAGAGTACCTCCGACCGCCCAGTTTACCGTAATTGCGGGAAAGGAACATGACTTGTCGGTGCAACTTTGAGCTGGGCCTCAATAGTGGCCCTGGCAGGCGGCGGCGTTAACGGTGAGCGAGTCCGGGGCATTGGGCCCCTGGTAGATGTGCCGGTACACCAGCCCCGCCTCCAGCCGCTGCCGGTAGTAGGCGCTCTGACAGTAGCGCTGGATCACCGCCTCGCTCTGGTCCTCCACCACGGCCCCGAAGGGCGCCAGGGCGTCGGCGCTGGTGGCCTTGTAGTAGAAGGTCATCACCCCGCCCCGGTACTCCGCCTTGAGGAAGTTGGGGTTCTGGCTCTGGCCCACTCCCTTGTTGAGCTCCTGGGCCAGCTGCTTGCTCTCCCGGTCCAGCCACTCCGGCAGACTCAAGCCCCAAAACGCCTGGGCGGTCAGGGGAAACAGCAGTAACAACAACGGGGTGCGCATGGGCGGCTCCTTGAATTGGGCAGCGGCCATGCTACCCATTCTGCCGTGCCCCCTGCGTGATCCCGATCACAGCCCGCGACTTGTTGACACCCCGTTTACATCCCCTGACAGAGGTCGGATTCTGGTGATAAGCTAAGGAAAAACGACAGGAAAAAATGACATGATCGCCCGGCTCTTTCTGATCCCCCTGGTGCTCAGCCTGCTGTGGTTCGTGTACCTTCAGGTCAACGGTTACAGCCTGAAGCAGGGCAAACAGGGGTTCATCTACATTCTGGTCTTCTCCAGTGGCCTGCTGGGGGTCATGAGCCTGCTGCTCTGGCTCACCAACACCCCCGCCCTCTAGCCCCCTCGATCAGCCCAGCACCGCCAGCAGCACACCGGCGGCCACGGCACTGCCCAGCACCCCGGCCACGTTCGGCCCCATGGCGTGCATCAACAGGAAGTTGTGGGGGTTGGCTTCCAGTCCCACCTTGTTCACCACCCGTGCCGCCATGGGCACCGCCGACACCCCGGCCGCGCCGATAAGCGGATTGATCTTGCCCCCGGAGAGGCGGCACATCAGCTTGGCCAGCAAGACTCCGGTTGCGGTTCCCACTGAGAAGGCCACCGCCCCCAGGGCGAGGATCCCCAGGGTGTTGAGCGTCAAGAACTGCTCCGCCGACAGCTTGGAGCCCACCGCCAGTCCCAGGAAGATGGTGACGATGTTGATGAGCTCATTCTGGGCGGTGCTGGAGAGGCGCTCCACCACCCCCGCCTCGCGCATCAGGTTACCCAGGCAGAACATCCCCACCAGGGGAGTGGCCGCCGGCAGCACCAGGATGGTCAGCCCCAGCACCAGCAGGGGAAAGAGCACCTTCTCCCGCTGACTCACCTCCCGCAACTGCGCCATCTCGATGCGCCGCTCCGACTCCGTGGTCAGGGCCTTCATGATGGGCGGCTGAATGAGGGGCACCAGCGCCATGTAGGAGTAGGCCGCCACGGCGATGGCCCCCAACAGATCCGGTGCCAGGCGGGAAGCCAGGAAGATGGCGGTGGGGCCGTCGGCCCCGCCAATGATGGCGATGGCCGCCGCGTCCTGGATGCTGAACTGGAACCCGGGCACCAGGTTCAGTGCGATGGCCCCCAGCAGGGTGCCGAAGATCCCGAACTGGGCCGCCGCGCCGAGAAACAGAGTGCGGGGGTTGGCGATCAGGGCGCCGAAGTCGGTCATGGCCCCCACCCCCATGAAGATCAGCAGGGGAAAGACGCCGCTCTCAATGCCGACGTAGTAGACGTAGTAGAGCAGGCCCCCGGGCTCGGTGAAGCCCCCCCCGGGAATGTTGGCCAGCACCGCGCCGAAGCCGATGGGCAGCAGCAACAGGGGCTCGAATCGCCGGGCGATGGCCAGGTAGAGCAGCAGCGCCCCCACAGCCATCATGATGGCCTGGCCCCAGGTGAAGTTGGCGATGCCGGATTGCTGCCAAAACGCGAGGATCCCTTCCACGACTGCTCCTTAGCCCAGGCTGACCAGAGTATCGCCCACGGCGACCGCGTCGCCCTCCTTGACGTGAAGGCTCTGCACCCGGCCCGCCTCGCTGGCCCGGATCTCGGTCTCCATCTTCATCGCCTCCATCACCATCACCACCTCACCGGCGG
Source organism: Ferrimonas balearica (assembly GCF_019802085.1). Classification (GTDB taxonomy): domain Bacteria; phylum Pseudomonadota; class Gammaproteobacteria; order Enterobacterales; family Shewanellaceae; genus Ferrimonas; species Ferrimonas balearica_B. Next base: position 75,000 of record NZ_JAHVHV010000001.1, on the reverse strand, counting down.
CAACAGCCTGTCCATCCTGCACCAGGATCTTGAACACGTTGCCCGCCAGGGGCGCGGTCACCGAGCTGGCCACCGCCGTCGCCGGTGCCGCGGCGGGCTCGACGGTGGGCGCCGCCGGGGTGATCGCCCCCACCTCACCGCCGTCGCTCACCTCGACGGTAAAGGCCTGGCCGTCCACCTTGACCTGGTAAACCGCGGGGCCGGCGGGGGCTCCGCCGGCGCTCGGCGCGGCGGACGCGGCCGGGACCGCCGGTTCACTGCCCGGGGCCGGTTCAAAGGCCTCGGGCCGCTCCCGGTTGACCAGGAACTTGTGGCCTATCTGCGGGAACAGCGCGTAGGTGAGCACGTCGTCCACCGTCTCCTTGGCCAGGGTGAAGCCCTCGTTGCTGGCCATCTGGGCCAGCTCCTCGGTCAGTCGGGGCATCTCCGGCGCCAGCTCGTCCGCCGGGCGCTGGGTCATGGGGGGCTGGCCGTCGAGCACCCGGGCCTGCAGCTCGGCGTCCACCGGAGCCGGAGTGCGGCCGTAGGCGCCCTTGAGCACCCCCTGGGTCTCCTTGGTGATGCTCTGGTAGCGGGTGCCGGTCAGCACATTGAGCACCGCCTGGGTACCGACGATCTGAGAGGTGGGGGTCACCAGGGGCAGGAAGCCCAGCTCCTCGCGGACCCGGGGGATCTCCTCCAGCACCTCGTCCAGGCGGTCCAAGGCCCCCTGGTCCTTCAACTGGTTCTCCATGTTGGTGAGCATACCCCCGGGCACCTGGGCCCGCAGGATCCGCGCGTCCACCCCCTTGAGGCTGCCCTCGAACTGGGCGTACTTGCTGCGCACCTGGCGGAAGTGGCTGGCGATCCCCTCCAGCAGGGCTGGATCGTAGCCGGTGTCCCGCTCGGTGCCCGCCACCATGGCCATCACGGTTTCTGTGGCGGTGTGGCCGTAGGTCATGCTCATGGGGGAGATAGCGGTGTCCAGCATGTCGATGCCGGCGTCGATCGCCTTCTGGTAGGTGGCGGTGGAGAGGCCGGTGGTGGCGTGGCACTGCATGGCGATGGGCAGCGCCGTTTCGCTCTTCAAGGCGGTGATCAGCTCATCGGCCGCGTAGGGGGTCAGAAGACCCGCCATGTCCTTGATGCACAGTGACTGGCAGCCCAGGGCCTCGAGCTCCTTGGCCAGGGTCAGCCAGGTCTCCAGGTGGTGCACCGGCGAGGTGGTGTAGGAGAGGGTGCCCTGGGCGTGGCCCCCCACAGCGTTGACCGAGCGGATGGCGGTCTCCAGGTTGCGGGTGTCGTTGAGGGCATCGAAGATGCGGAACACCTCCACCCCGCTGTGGTAGGCCCGGCGCACAAAGGTGTCCACCACGTCGTCCGCGTAGTGACGGTACCCCAGCAGGTTTTGGCCCCGCAGCAGCATCTGCTGGGGGGTGTTGGGCATCGCCTCCTTGAGGGCGCGGATCCGGTACCAGGGGTCTTCGCCCAGGTAGCGGATGCAGGCATCGAAGGTGGCGCCGCCCCAGCTTTCCAGCGACCAGAATCCCACCTTGTCCAGCAGCTCCGCCGCCGGCAGCATATCATCCAGGCGCACCCGGGTGGCCAGTAGGGATTGGTGGGCATCGCGCAGCACCACATCGGTGAGGGCCAAAGGCTGTGTCATCGTCGGTTCTCCTTATCCTGTGGTTCGCTGGCGGTGCTGGTGCACGGCGGCGGTGATGGCGGCCTTGAGTTGCGGGGTCAGTGCCCCGGGCGCAGCAGGGGGCATTGTCGGCGCCTCGCTCGCCTTGGGCGCGCAGAAATGCGCCAGTAGCTTCAAGGCCAGCACCAGGGTGCCCAGGAACAGGAACACCAGCACCATCCCCATCACCATCAAACTGGCGGCTTGAACAAGCAGCGGCGTCAACGTTTCCATACTCTCACCGGTTGCACCTTTGTTAATCAGGGCATCGATATTCACATGGAGAGAATAAAAATGTCAAAGGCCGGGCGGTAAAAATCCCAGTGGCTTTACCAATTCAGCCGCTGAAATTCAGAAGCTTACCTATGATGAACAACAGCTTATAAATTGGCCTTACCAATTTGAACGAGCTGAATGAGATTGGGGATCCGGAGTCAGGCAGCCGAAGTGCGCGCTCAGGGAGCAAAAGACAGGCAAAAACGGGGGATAAAAAAACCCGGCCTGAGGCCGGGTTGGGAAGATGGCGCGTCCGGGAGGATTCGAACCTCCGACCGCCTGGTTCGTAGCCAGGTACTCTATCCAGCTGAGCTACGGACGCGCATCGGTGTGGCGATTGCCCCGGCCACGAGGGGGAAGATGGCGCGTCCGGGAGGATTCGAACCTCCGACCGCCTGGTTCGTAGCCAGGTACTCTATCCAGCTGAGCTACGGACGCGCATCGATGTGGCGATTGCCCCAGCCACAAGGGGGAAGATGGCGCGTCCGGGAGGATTCGAACCTCCGACCGCCTGGTTCGTAGCCAGGTACTCTATCCAGCTGAGCTACGGACGCGCATCAAACTTTGTCGTTCGCATTGGATGCGAAGTATAGTGCTCCGCACTGCCCTTCTGGGTGGGCGAAGCAAAATTGCCAACGGGGTTGGCGAAGAAATGGCGCATCCGGGAGGATTCGAACCTCCGACCGCCTGGTTCGTAGCCAGGTACTCTATCCAGCTGAGCTACGGATGCGTAATTCTGGTGGGTTTTCTTCCGATGAAAACCAAGGAGCCGCGCTGCGCGCGGCTCCTTGAGATAGTGGCGCGTCCGGGAGGATTCGAACCTCCGACCGCCTGGTTCGTAGCCAGGTACTCTATCCAGCTGAGCTACGGACGCGCAATGGCGGTGAGGGAGGGATTCGAACCCTCGATAGGGGATAAGCCTATACGCCCTTAGCAGGGGCGCGCCTTCAGCCACTCGGCCACCTCACCGTTTCGTGGGGCGTATATTACGGCCTAAGGGAAATAAGTCAAACGCTTTTTCTGCCGCCGCAAAGCGTTTGCACGGAATTCCGACAGACTGCTGGCAAGGCCGTCAAAGGCCGGTGTTTTTGTGAGCTTTCGGGGGCGTTTTGAGGCGGGAAACCGGCAGAAAAAAACCGGCGCGATGGCCGGTCTTTCGAACTCAGAAATTGCCGCTGGGGGCAGCGCCGCCGTCTTTCTCGGCCTGGATGCGCATGTAAATCTCTTCGCGATGAACGGAAACCTCTTTCGGAGCGTTCACCCCGATACGTACCTGGTTGCCCTTGACACCCAGTACGGTAACGGTGACTTCATCACCGATCATCAAGGTTTCGCCAACACGGCGAGTCAAAATCAGCATTCTATTGCTCCTCTCTCTCCAACTCATTCCGCAGCGGCGGTTGAATCTTTCAACAGTATTATAAAGTTAGACTAGATTAAATCTAGAGCTACCGGGGACTAATTCTCTTCGCCCGCCAGTCCAAATGATTGGTGCAAACTGCGCACCGCCAGCTCCAGATACTTCTCGTCGATGGCCACGGAAATTTTAATCTCGGAGGTGGAGATCAACTGCAAGCTGATCCCCTCCTGCCCCAGGGTCTGGAACATGCGACTGGCCACACCCGAATGGTTCTTCATCCCCACCCCAACCACAGAGACTTTACACAGGGTATCATCGCTGCGCAGGCTGGCCACCCCAAGTTGGGGCAGAACCGGGTTGAGCAGCGCCTTGGCCTGGTCCAGGTCATGGCGTGCCACGGTGAAGGTGAAGTCCGCCTTGCCGTCACCGGTGGCGGTTTGAACGATCATGTCGATGTCGATGCCGGCATCCCCGATGGGGGACAGGATGGTGGCGGCCACGTTGGCCTCATCCGGTACGCCCACCAGGGTCAGGCTGGCTTCGTCACGGCTAAAGGCGATGCCGGAAACCAGGGGTGCGTCCATGTTGCCCTCCTCGTAGGTGATCAGGGTGCCCTCGCCATCGCGAAAGCTCGACAACACCCGCAGCGGCACGTTGAACCGACCGGCGTATTCCACCGAGCGGATCTGCAGCACCTTGGCGCCGAGGCTGGAGAGCTCCATCATCTCCTCAAAGGTGATGCTGTCCATCTTGCGGGCCTTGGGCTCCACCCGGGGATCCGTGGTGTAGACCCCGTCGACATCGGTGAAGATCTGGCACTCGTCGGCCCCCAATGCCGCGGCGATGGCCACGGCCGTGGTGTCCGAGCCGCCCCGCCCCAGGGTGGTCACCTGGTTGGCGTCACAGCGGCCTTGGAAGCCCGCCACTATGGGGATGATCCCCTGATCCAGCAGGCCGGTCAAACGTTCGGTGGCCACTTCGCGGATCCGCGCACGGCCGTGGCGGTCGTCGGTGAGGATCCCCACCTGCTCGCCAAGCAACGACGCGGCGTTGAGGCCCCGTTTCTGCAGTGCCATGGCCATCAAAGCGATGGAGACCTGCTCCCCGGTGCTCACCAACATGTCGAGCTCACGGGGAGAAGGGGTCGCCGCCACCTGCTTAGCCAGAGACAACAGGCGGTTGGTCTCCCCGGCCATGGCCGACAACACCACCACCAGACGGTGCCCGGCGCGGGCACTGCGGGCGATGCGGTCCGCCACGGCCTCGATGCGCTCGAAAGAGCCCACCGAGGTGCCGCCAAACTTCTGTACTAACAGTGTCACAGAGTGTCCTAATTACAACTTTTCGGTCAGCCAGGCCTTGGCGGCCTCCAGGGCTTGAGGCAGCGCCGCGGCGTCGGTGCCACCGGCCATGGCCATGTCGGGACGACCGCCCCCCTTGCCACCCACCTGCTGGGCCACCAGGTTCACCAGCTCGCCGGCCTTCACCTTACCCACCAGATCCTTGGAGACGCCGGCCACCAGGCTGACTTTGCCCTCCTTGACCGCGGCCAGGACGGCAACGCCACTGCCCAGCCGGTTCTTCAGCTGGTCCATGGTGTCGCGCAGCGCCTTGGGATCCACGCTGTCCAGCTTGGCCAGCACCACAGGCACCTGGTTGATGCTGTCCGCGTCTTCGGCCAGCAGGGCCACCTCGTGACCGGCCATCTTGGCGTTGAGACGCTCCAGCTCCTTCTCCAGCCAGCGGGTGCGATCCACCAGGGAGCGCACCGCGTCACCGATGTTGCGGCTGTCGCTTTTCAGCACACCGACCAGGTCGAGCAGCTGCTCGCCCATCTCGTGCATGGCGTCGATGGCCCGCTCACCGGTGATCGCCTCGATGCGGCGCACGCCGGCAGCGATGCCCCCCTCGGAGACGATCTTGAAGAAGCCGATGTCGCCGGAGCGCTCGACGTGGGTGCCACCACACAGCTCGGTGGAGAACTCGCCCAAGCCCACGACGCGCACTTCGTCGTCGTACTTCTCGCCGAACAGCGCCATGGCACCGGCGGCCTTGGCGTCGTCGATGTTCATCAGTCGGGTGCCCACCTGGTGGTTCTCCCGGATCTGGTCGTTCACCAGCTTCTCGATGGTTTGCAGCACGCCGGTGCCCACCGCCTCGAAGTGGCTGAAGTCGAAGCGCAGGCCATCGGCAGAAACCAGGGAGCCCTTCTGGGTAACGTGCTCGCCCAGCACCTTGCGCAGCGCGGCGTGCAGCAGGTGGGTGGCGGTGTGGTTCAGGCGGATCGCCTGGCGTCGGCCGCCGTCCACGGAGGCGGTCAGCTCCTCGCCCACGTGGATCTCGCCACCGGAGACGTACCCGATGTGCAGGATGGCGTCGCCGGACTTCTTGGTGTCGGTGACGGTAAAGGCCCCGTCGGTCATCAGCAGCTCACCGGTGTCGCCCACCTGGCCGCCACTCTCGGCGTAGAAGCTGGTGGTATCGAGGATCACCTGACCCTCCTCCCCTTCCAGCAGCTGGCCCACAGACTCGCCGTCCTTGTACAGAGCGACCACCTTGGCCCACTGCTTCAGCTCGTCGTAGCCGGTGAACTCGCTCGCCACACCCACCTGGGTCAGCTGGTTGTAGTCCACGGAGAAGCGGTTGGCGTCGCGGGCGCGCTGGCGCTGCTGCGCCATCTCGGCTTCGAAGCCCGCTTCGTCGATGCTGACGCCGCGCTCACGGGCCACGTCGTTGGTCAAATCCGCCGGGAAACCGTAGGTGTCGTACAGCTTGAACACGGTGGCGCCGTCCAGCACCTCGCCGTCCAGGCCGTCGAGGGATTCGTTCAGCAGCTGCATGCCGCGATCCAGGGTGCGGGCGAAGTTTTCCTCTTCGATGCGCAGCACCTTCTCCACCATAGCTTGCTGCTGTTTCAGCTCGTCGCCGGCCGGGCCCATCACCTCGGCCAACTCGCCGACGAGCTGATAGAAGAAGGTGTCGTTAGCCCCCAGCTTGCGGCCGTGGCGGATGGCGCGGCGGATGATGCGGCGCAGCACGTAGCCCCGCCCCTCGTTGGAGGGCATCACGCCGTCGACGATCAGGTAGGCGCAGGAGCGGATGTGATCCGCCACCACTCGCAGGGATTTGTTGTCCAGATCGCTGGCACCGGTGACCTCGGCGGCTTTTTTGATCAGCCGCTGGAAGATGTCGATGTCGTAGTTGGAGTGACCGCCCTGCATGATGGCGGCGATCCGCTCGATCCCCATGCCGGTATCCACGGAGGGCTTGGGCAGCGGCTCCATGGTGCCATCGGCCTGGCGGTTGAACTGCATGAACACGATGTTCCAGATCTCGATAAAGCGGTCACCGTCCTCTTCCGGGGTGCCCGGACGGCCGCCCCAGATCCCTTCACCGTGGTCGTAGAAGATTTCGGTGCAGGGGCCGCAGGGGCCGGTATCGCCCATCTGCCAGAAGTTGTCGGAGGCATAGGCCGGCCCACCGGGCTTGTCACCGATGCGGATGATGTTCTCCTCCGCCACGCCGATCTCCTTGGCCCAGATGTCGAAGGCCTCGTCGTCGGTGTGGTAGATGGTCACGCACAGCTTCTCTTTGGGCAGCTGCAGCACCTCGGTCAGGAACTGCCAGGCGTACTGGATGGCGTCGCGCTTGAAGTAGTCGCCGAAGCTGAAGTTGCCCAGCATCTCGAAAAAGGTGTGGTGACGGGCGGTGAAGCCCACGTTCTCCAGATCGTTGTGCTTACCACCGGCTCGAACGCAGCGCTGCGACGTGGTCGCCCGGGTGTACGCCCGCTTCTCCGCACCCAGGAAGCAATCCTTGAACTGGTTCATACCGGCGTTGGTGAACAGCAGCGTGGGATCGTCATGGGGCACCAGGGAGCTGGATGCCACCACTTCGTGGCCTTGAGAACGGAAATACTCCAGAAACGCGGTCCGGATCTCGGCGGTGGTCATGTGCATGAGGTCATCCTGAAAAAACTGACAAGTGTGCCGGCTTACCGCCAGCGGCCATGTAAACGGCCAATTATATGCGCATCGGCGGCGCTCAAACCAGCACCCCGGGGGCAGAATCCCGGACCGGGGTGGGAAAATGGGGCCTAGGAGGTCAAGGCGTCCAGGGCGTAGCGGATCTGTTCCATGTCGAAACCGCGGTAAGCCAGGTAGCGCTGCACCTTGGCGCGGCTCTTGAAATCGGTGGGAGGACGGCGGCCGAACTTGCGCTCACAGGTGGTCTCACACAGGGCAAACCAGTCCTGCTCGCACTCTCCGATCGCGGCCTTGATGATGTCGCTGGCCACGCCCCGTTCGCGCAACTCGTTGGCCAGGCGGATGGGCCCCATACCGCGGGCCGAGCGGTAGCGCACAAAGCCCTCGGCAAAGCGCGCATCGTCCAGGTAGCCCCAGTCGTCGGCCCGGCTCAAAGCCTGCTCTATCTCAGACGCAACAAAGCCGCGAGAGCGCAGCTTCTGCCTGAGCTCTTCGCGGCTGTGATCACGGCGGGACAGCAGCCCCACCGCCGCGGCGACCGCGTCCTGGCCGCCCTTCTCTTGACCCACCGGGGCTTAGCTCAGCTCCGGCGCCTCGAGATCTTCTTCGTTCTCCGGCTGCGGGGTGGCTTTCACCAGCAGTTGGGCGCGAAGCTGTTGCTCGATCTCCTGGGCGATGGCCACGTTCTCCTTGAGGAAGCGGATGCTGTTGGCCTTGCCCTGACCAATCTTCTCGCCCTGGTAGCTGTACCAGGCGCCGGATTTCTCCACCAGCTTCTGCTTGACCCCCAAGTCGATAAGCTCGCCCTCTTTGGAGGAGCCCTCACCGTAGAGGATCTGGAACTCTGCCTGCTTGAACGGCGGGGAGACCTTGTTCTTCACCACCTTGACGCGGGTTTCGTTGCCCACCACCTCGTCACCGTCCTTAACAGCGCCGATGCGACGGATGTCCAGGCGTACGGAGGAGTAGAACTTCAGGGCGTTACCGCCGGTGGTGGTTTCCGGGCTGCCGAACATCACGCCGATCTTCATCCGGATCTGGTTGATGAAAACGCACAGGGTGTTGGAACGCTTGATGTTGGCGGTCAGCTTACGCAGCGCCTGGGACATCAGGCGAGCCTGCAGGCCCACGTGGGAGTCGCCCATCTCACCTTCGATCTCCGCCTTGGGCGTCAAAGCCGCCACGGAGTCGACGATCACCACGTCCACGGCGCCGGAGCGCACCAGCATGTCGCAGATCTCCAGGGCCTGTTCACCGGTGTCCGGCTGGGACACCAGCAGTTCATCCACGTTGACCCCCAGCTTCTCGGCGTACACCGGATCCAGGGCGTGTTCGGCGTCGACGAAGGCGCAGGTCTTGCCCTGCTTCTGGGCTTCGGCGATCACCTGCAGGGTGAGGGTGGTTTTACCGGAGGATTCCGGCCCGTAGATCTCCACGATCCGGCCGTAGGGCAGGCCGCCAATGCCCAGGGCGATGTCCAACCCCAGGGAACCGGTGGAGACGGACTCGATGTCCAGTGTGGTCGCATCGCCAAGACGCATGATCGACCCTTTACCAAACTGCTTCTCGATTTGACCCAGTGCGGCACTTAGGGCACGTTTTTTGTTCTCGTCCATTTCAAGCTCCAATGAAGATGCCTTGGCGGCGACAGGATTCGATGTAATGCCAGTAGTATACTGTACAATCATACAGTATCAACCCTGGCTGAACAGCAAGTGGCCAAACAGGGGGATTTTTCCCCGCCATGCCCCGCCACAGCGGCATTTTCCGGTATGATAGCGGGCTTGCTCAACTTCGTCTTCAGGAGACCTTGTGACTCAGCTCAGCCCGGCCAACCTGGACCAGCACACGCCGATGATGCGCCAATACCTGACCATCAAGGCCCAGCATCCCGATGTCCTGCTGTTTTATCGCATGGGGGACTTCTACGAGCTGTTCTTCGACGACGCCAAGCGGGCGGCGGAGCTGCTGGACATCTCCCTCACCGCCCGCGGTCAGTCCGGCGGTGACCCCATCCCCATGGCCGGGGTGCCCTACCACGCAGTGGAGGGCTACCTGGCGCGGCTGGTTCAACAGGGGGAGTCGGTCGCCATCTGCGAACAGATCGGCGATCCGGCCACCAGCAAGGGGCCGGTGGAGCGTCAGGTGGTGCGCATCGTCACCCCGGGCACCGTCACCGACGAAGCGCTGCTGCAGGAGCGCCAGGACAACCTGCTGGCAGCGGTCTATGAGCTGCGGGGCCAATACGGTTACGCCACCCTGGACATCGGTTCCGGCCGCTTCGTGGTAACCGAACTGAACGACGCCGAAGCCCTGCAGGCGGAGCTGCAGCGCACCCGACCGGCGGAGCTGCTCTATCCCGAACTCTTTGCCCATATGGACCTTATCGAGTCCATCAAGGGGTGCCGCCGGCGACCGGAGTGGGAGTTTGAACTGGGCACCGCCCGCGCACTGTTGAACGACCAGTTTGGTACCCGGGATCTGAGCGGTTTTGGTGTCGAGCAGGACGAGCGCGCCCTGTGCGCCGCCGGCTGTCTGATGCAGTACGTCAAGGACACCCAACGCACCGCCCTGCCCCACATCCGCGCCATCCTCAAAGAACGCGATGGCGGCAGCATCGTACTGGATGCCGCCACCCGCAGGAACCTGGAGCTAACTCAAAACCTCTCCGGTGGGATGGACAATACCCTGGCCTCGGTACTGGATCGCACCACCACCGCCATGGGCGCCCGGCTGCTCAAACGCTGGTTACACCAGCCGTTGACCCAGCGCAGCGTGCTGGAGGGGCGACTGGATGCCGTCAGCCGGTTGAAGGTCGACGCCGCCTACCTGGCGCTGGCCGAAGATCTCAAGCCTGTGGGGGATCTGGAGCGGGTGCTGGCCCGCCTGGCCCTGCGCAGCGCCCGCCCCCGGGACATGAGCCGGCTGCGCCAGGCGCTGGGGCAGTTACCCCTGCTGCGGGATCAGCTCAGCGCCCTGGAGGGACGCCAGTTGGCCCAGCTTCATCAACAGCTCGGCGAGTTTCCCGAGCAGTTCGACCTGCTGAGTCGGGCCATCAAGGAGAACCCGCCGGTAGTGCTTCGCGACGGCGGCGTGCTGGCCGACGGCTACAGCGCCGAACTGGATGAGTTGCGGGCGCTTTCTCAGGGGGCCACCGACTACCTGCAGGAGCTGGAGCAGCGAGAGAAGGAGCGCAGCGGCATCGCCACCTTGAAGGTGGGCTACAACAAGGTGCACGGCTACTTTATCGAGGTGAGCCGGGCCCAATCCGCCCTGGTGCCGGCCAACTACATCCGTCGGCAAACCCTCAAGAACACCGAGCGCTACATCATCCCTGAGCTCAAGGAGCACGAGGACAAGGTGCTCACCAGTCAAAGCCAGGCCCTGGCACTGGAAAAGCGCCTCTACGACGAGCTGTTCGACCTGCTGCTGCCGGTGTTGCCGGCTTTGCAGGAGTGCGCCTCGGCCTGCGCTGAGCTGGACGTGCTGCAAAACCTGGCGGAGCGGGCCGACACCCTGGACTACCACCGCCCCCAGTTGAGCGAGCAACCCGGCCTGCAGATCGACGGTGGCCGCCACCCGGTAGTCGAGCAGGTGATGAGCGAACCCTTTATCGCCAACCCGGTGCTGCTCTCCCCCGAGCGGCGCATGCTGATCGTCACCGGCCCCAACATGGGGGGCAAGTCCACCTACATGCGCCAAACCGCGCTCATCACCCTGATGGCCCACATCGGCAGTTTCGTTCCCGCCGAGCACGCGCTCATCGGTCCGGTGGATCGGATCTTCACCCGAATCGGCGCCTCGGACGATCTCGCCTCGGGTCGTTCCACCTTTATGGTGGAGATGACCGAAACCGCCAACATCCTCAACAACGCCACCGAGCGCAGCCTGGTGCTGATGGATGAGATTGGCCGGGGCACCTCCACCTACGATGGGCTCTCCCTGGCCTGGGCCGCGGCCCAGCACCTGGCAAGCCAGATCAAGGCGATGACCCTGTTTGCCACCCACTACTTCGAGTTGACCCAGTTGCCGGAGCAGCTCGACGGGGTGTACAACGTCCACCTGGACGCGGTGGAACACGGCGACACCATCGCCTTTATGCACGCGGTGCAGGAGGGGCCGGCCAGCCGCAGTTATGGCCTGCAGGTGGCGGCCCTGGCCGGGGTGCCCAAGGTCGTGGTGCAGGCGGCGAAAAACCGTCTGGCCCTGTTGGAGCAGCAACCGACCCGTGACCCGGGCAGCGCCAGCGCTCCGGCGCAACTGGCCCTGCTGCCGGAGCCCCACCCGGTGGTGGGGGAACTGGAACGGTTGGATCCCGATGCCCTGACCCCCCGCCAGGCCCTGGATTGCCTCTACCGGCTCAAAGGCCAGCTCTGAGACCACAAAAAACGCCGCTCACTGAGCGGCGTTTTCTCATTTGGACGGGTTGCCCTTTAAGGTTTGAACAGGGATTCCACCGACAGGCCCTGTGAGCCGATCTGCTCCCGCAGACGACGCAGCGCCTCCACCTGAATCTGCCTCACCCTCTCCCGGGTCAGGCCAATCTCCCGTCCCACGTCCTCCAGGGTGGAGGGCTCATAACCCAGCAGACCAAACCGCCGTGCCAGCACTTCGCGTTGCTTGGAGTTCAGTTCACCCAGCCAGCGCACCACGGAGCCCTTGATGTCGTCATCCTGGGCCTGCACCTCGGGACAAACGCGATCGTCGTCGGCGATCACATCCAGCAGTGCCTTATCCGAATCGCCCCCGATGGGGGTATCCACGGAGCTGATCTTCTCGTTCAGCTTCAGCATCCGACTGACGTCTTCCACCGGCTTGTCCAGCTTCATGGCGATCTCTTCGGCCGTCGGCTCATGGTCCAGGGTATGGGCCAGCTCCCGAGCGGTCCGCAGGTAAACGTTCAGCTCTTTGACCACGTGGATCGGCAGACGGATGGTGCGGGTTTGGTTCATGATGGCCCGCTCTATGGTCTGACGGATCCACCAGGTGGCGTAGGTTGAGAAGCGGAAGCCGCGTTCCGGATCGAACTTCTCCACGGCGCGGATCAATCCAAGGTTCCCCTCTTCAATCAGATCCAGCAGTGCCAGGCCTCGATTGTTGTAACGGCGGGCAATCTTGACCACGAGACGCAGATTGCTCTCGATCATCCGGTTTCGGGACTTCGCACAGTCTCGCTGCGCCCGACGGGCGTAGTAGACTTCCTCTTCGGCCGTCAGCAAGGGGGAAAACCCGATCTCGCTGAGGTACAGCTGGGTGGCGTCCAGGTTCTTCTGAAGGTCATCCTGGACCAGTTGGTCTATGGTGGCTGAGGTGGTTTTTTCCTCAGTTTCGTTGGCTTCGACTTCTGCCGGGGTCCCCACAACCTCGGTACAGCTTAAATCGACGGCAGCCACATCATCAAAAGCGTTGCTCTTGCGATTCATTGGCTAATCTCCCAATTTGTCCCAAACCTAATCAATTCTCACGGTTTTTTCCTCCATGTTTGACAACCCTGACCCCGTCATTTTCGGGGTAAATAGTGTAACGGATCGACCGACTTGCCTTTGTAGCGTATCTCGAAGTGCAGCATGGCCCTGTCGGCGTCACTGTTCCCCACTTCGGCGATCTGCTGTCCAGCACTGACCCTTTGTTTTTCTTCGACCAGGATCCGCCTGTTGTGGGCGTAGGCACTGAGGTACTCATCGGAGTGTTTGATGATGATCAGTTTGCCATAGCCACGCAGAGCGCTCCCCGCGTACACCACCCGCCCTTCGGCGGCACTGCGCACCGGGGTTCCCGCTGCGGCAGCAATATCGAGTCCCTTGTTGCCCTGCTCCGTGGCCGAAAAACGGCGAACGATCTTGCCTTGAACAGGCCAGCGCCACTTGGCAACGCGGTCCGGTAATGCGGTGTCTCGCGGCGTCGACAGCGCACCGGGCTTGTTGCCGGTTTGTGAAGACGCCGATCCAGAATAACTAGGCTGCGAGGCAGGATCAACCGGTTTGATCTGTTGGTTTTCTGTGGGTGTTTTAGCGACTTGCCCTGTGGAGGCCGCGCCAGCTCTGGGTTTGGCGGGTGCCGGACGCGGCGTAGGGGCTGTTGATGAATTGTTAGCTCTTTGGTCAGATCCAGATAATCTAAGCATCTGACCTGGTCGGATCAGATAGGGGGCGCTGAGGTTATTGCGCTCCGCCAGGGAGCGAAAATCCTGGTCCGAGGCCCAGGCGATGGAGTAGAGGGTGTCCCCCGGTTGCACCCGGTAGCTCTGGCCCTGCAGGCTGCCCTTGGGGCGCTCCCGGTAGGTCTGGCCGGTGTAGAGGCTCTCCACCGGCGCCGGGTCTTGGCTGTGAAAACTGCAGCCCCCGAGCAACAGCAGCGTCAGCGGTCCGAACCGTCTGATCCGCTGGGCGAGGCTGCCGAGCCGGGCCATCTACTCGGTCTCTCCCGGCACCAGGGGCACGAAGCGCACCGCCTCGACGTCCTGGCTGACCCACTCGTCGCCCACCCGATCGATCACCCGCAGCACCTGGTAGTGATCCCCCACCGGGATCACCAGGCGTCCGCTGTCGGCCAACTGGGCCAGCAGCGCCGGCGGCACCTCACTGGCCGCCGCGGTCACCAGGATCCCGCCGAAGGGGGCTTTACTGGGCCACCCCTGCCAACCATCCCCGTACTTGAAGGCGATGTTGTGCAGGTCCAGCTGCTTGAGGCGGCGCCGGGCCAGGATCTGCAAGCTTTTGATCCGCTCCACGGTGCACAGCTGCGGCACCAGGCTGGCCAGGATCGCCGCCTGATATCCGGAGCCTGTGCCGATCTCCAGCACCGGACCCGGGCCCAAGCGCTCCAACAGCAGTTCGGTCATGCGGGCCACAATGTAGGGCTGGGAGATGGTCTGGCCCTGACCGATGGGCAGGGCGGTGTTCTCCCAGGCCCGCAGCGCCAGGCCGCCGTCCACGAACAGCTGGCGCGGGGTCTGGGTGATCGCCTGCAGCACGCGAGGGTCTCGGATCCCCCCCTCCTGCAGTTGCTGACTCAATCGAGAACCGTAAGCCATGGCGGGTCCGTTCATAGGGCGTCGAACCAGCGGGACAGAGTGGTCAGCTGGCTGTGGGCGGTGAGATCCACCGTCAGTGGCGTCACCGACACGAAGCCGTTGGCCACCGCATGAAAGTCGGTGCCCTCGCCGGCGTCCTGCTCCACCCCAGGGGGACCAAGCCAGTAGACGTCTCGGCCGGCGGGGTCCTGGGTTTTCACCATCCCCTCCGCCTTGTGGCGGGCACCGAGGCGCGTCACCTTGATCCCCTGGATCTCCGCCAGGGGCAGATCCGGCACATTGATATTGAGGATCTGCTCCCGGGGCAGCGGATTGTGGAGCAGGCCTTTGACGATGCGGGCGGTGATGGCCGCGGCGGTGTCGTAGTGCTCCAACTTGCGCCCCACCAGGGAGACGGCAATGGTGGGCAGGCCCAGGTGGCGCCCCTCCATGGCGGCCGCCACCGTACCGGAGTAGAGGGTATCGTCCCCCAGGTTGGCCCCGGCGTTGATGCCGGAAACCACCAGATCCGGCTCACCGTCCATCAGCTCGCGGATCGCCAGATGGACGCAGTCGGTGGGGGTGCCGTTGACCTGGATGTAGCCGTTGTCCAGTTGCTGGGCCCGCAGGGGGTTGGTCAGCGTCAGGGAGTTGGACGCCCCGGAGCAGTTGCGATCCGGCGCCACGGTCACGGTTTCGGCAAGGGCGGACAGGGCGTCGCTCAGGGCCTTGATCCCCGGGGCGTGGACGCCATCGTCGTTGCTGACAAGTATCTTCATAATCCGCCTATTGTTATTCATTTTCAGTACGCAGCTCAACGGCTTGCGCATCCTGATAGCGCACCAGTTCCCGCAGGACGCTGGTGGCAAAGGCCCCCGGTGGCAGGACAAACTCCAGCCACAGCAGACCCTCCTGCCACTGGTGGCGGAACTGCTCGGGTTTGAGCAGCAACCGGCGCCGGTCCGGATCCACCCGGGCCCCCTTGAGGCCCTCCAGCAGGGGTGCGAAGGGCGCCAGCACCTCGGCTTCAAAAGCTTCCGCATCGCCGGCACTCAACAGAGGGCCATCGCCGGGCATGGGGGCGGAGAGCTCAATGTCGCCCTCCTCGAGGCGGGCGAGATGGGTCGCGTCCCACTGCTCGGCCACAAAGAAGCTGTTGCTGCCGGCCAGCATGACGGCGTCACCGGCCAGGGGCGCCAGCCCCTGGTTGGCCAGCCGGGCGGAGACCACCTGGTTGAACAGGTAGCTACGGGCGGCGGAGAGGTAGATGCTGCGCTTGTTGCGATCCTTCACCTTGCGACCGCCGAACATCTGGGCAGCGCGCTCGACGTTCTGACCGCCGTGACCGAAACGCTGCTCACCGAAGTAGTTGGGCACCCCCTGGGCCACCTGGGCCAGGCGGGCGGTCAGGGCCGGGCTCTCACTCAGTCCCGCCACCGCAATGCGAAAGCGGTTGCCGGCCAGGGCGCCGGTGCGCAGCTTGCGGCCGTGGCGGTGGGCCGCCAGCAGGGTGATGCGCTCGTCGTTCAACTCGTGCCACTGGGGCTCCACCTTGCCGGGGATCCGCACCGACAGCCATTGGCGGGTGACGCCGTGTCGGTCCTTGAGGCCGGCCCAGCTGACGTCCCGGGCGGGCACGCCGGCGAAGCGGGCCAGGGTCTTGGCCAGATGATGGGTGGTGAGGTCCCGTTTCTCGATGTGCAGCAGGTGGTGTTCACCGGCGCCGTCCGGGGTGAAGGGCAGCAGCTCGTCCACCTGGAAATGTTCGGCCTGACTGCGGATCCGGCCCTCGGCCTCGGGGAGGCCGTACAGATGGTGCCACTGGGGCAGGGTGTAATCAGTCATGGGTCAGCAGCACCACAGCTTCGGTGGCGATCCCCTCACCGCGGCCGGTAAAGCCCAGGCGTTCGGTGGTGGTTGCCTTAACGTTGATGCGATCCCGCTCGGTGTCGAGATCCGCGGCCAGGGTATCGCGCATCGCTTCGATGTGCGGGGCCATCTTGGGCATCTGGGCAATGATGGTGACGTCCAGGTTGCCCAGGCGGTAGCCCTTGTTCCGCACCAGTTCGAAGCAGTGGCGCAGCAGCACTCGGCTGTCGGCCCCCTCGAAGGCGGGATCGGTATCGGGAAAGTGGCGCCCGATGTCGCCCAGGGCCAGGGCCCCCAACAGGGCGTCGCTGACCGCGTGCAGCACCACGTCTCCATCGGAGTGGGCCAGCAGGCCCTGCTCGAAGGGCACGCTGACGCCCCCCAGGGTCAGGGGCCCATCACCACCAAATTTGTGTACGTCGAATCCGTGTCCAATTCGCATTCTCAAGCCTCTTGACTGGCTAAAAACAGCTGCGCCAGGCGCAGGTCGTCGGGGTGGGTGATCTTGATGTTGTCCGGGCGACCGGCCACCAGGGCCGGGTGCCAGCCCTCCCGCTCCATGGCGGAGGCTTCGTCGGTGATGACCGCCCCCGCCTGCTCGGCCCGCGTCAGTGCGTCGCGCAAGGCCTGGGCCGGGAACAGCTGTGGCGTCAGGGCGTGCCACAGGCGCTCCCTTGCCACAGTATGGTCGATGCCACCTTCACCGTTGGCCCGCTTCATGGTGTCGCGCACCGGCGCCGCCAGGATGGCGCCCTGCTCGCCGGGAAAGGCCAGCAGCTTGTCAATGTCCGAGTGGCTCAGGCAGGGGCGCGCGGCGTCGTGCACCAGCGCCCACGCCTCGGGCTCGGGGATCGCCGCCAGGGCCAGGCGCACCGAGTCGGCGCGCTCGGCGCCACCCTCGACCCGCAACAGCCTGGGGTGGTTCGCCTCCTCCAGGTCAGCGAAATACCCATCCTCCGGCCCCAGCGCCACGATCACCCGATGGATCCTCGGGTGGTTCAGCAGCAGTGCCAGGGTGTGAGAGAGGATGGGCCGACCGTTGAGCGTCAGGTACTGCTTGGGCCGGTTGGCGCCCATGCGCTTGCCGACACCGGCGGCGGGCACCACGGCGTAGAGGAGAGAGGTGGGATTCAGGGGCATGAAGACTCCGCAAACAACATCAGGACTGGGGCCGGCGGATCACCCGGTAGAACTGCTCGCCTTCGCGGACCATGCCCAGCTCATGACGGGCCCGCTCCTCGACGGCATCGAGCCCTTCGCGGAGATCGTCGATCTCCCGCTGCAGCACCTGGTTGCGCTCCACCAGTTCGGCGTTGCCGTCCAGCTGGCGCTGGATCTGTTCCTGCAGGCGCACCACCTCGCGCAGGCTGTTCTCCCCCGCCCACAGGCGGTACTGCAAAGCCAGCAGCAATATGGTCAACACCAGCAAAAGGATCCGCATCTGTCCTGCCCCACTCCGTTATTCAAAAGATCTTGGCGCAAGCGCCGGAAAAAGAAAAGCAAAAAGCCGCCCGAAGGCGGCTTTTCTGGTCAGGAGCAGTGCCCTTAGGTCTGGCCGTTCACCTCGGAGCGGCCGCGGTAGGGGGCCTGCTCACCCAGCTGCTCCTCGATGCGCAGCAGCTGGTTGTACTTGGCGACGCGGTCGGAGCGGCACAGGGAGCCGGTCTTGATCTGGCCGGCGGCGGTGCCCACCGCCAGATCGGCGATGGTGGCGTCCTCGGTTTCACCGGAGCGGTGGGAGATCACCGCGGTGAAGCCGGCGTCCTTGGCCATCTTGATGGCGTCCAGGGTCTCGGACAGGGAGCCGATCTGGTTGAACTTGATGAGGATGGCGTTGCCGATCTTGTTGTCGATACCGCGCTTGAGGATCTTGGTGTTGGTGACGAACAGGTCGTCGCCCACCAGCTGGATCTTGTCGCCCAGGATCTGGGTCTGGTAGGCCCAGCCATCCCAGTCGGACTCGTCCAGGCCATCCTCGATGGAGATGATGGGGTAGCGCGCGGTCAGGTCCGCCAGGTAGTCGGAGAAGCCGTTGGCGTCGAAGCTCTTGCCCTCCCCCGCCAGCACGTACTGGCCGTCTTTGTAGAACTCGGAGGCGGCGCAGTCCAGGGCCAGGGTCACGTCGGTGCCCAGCACGTAGCCGGCCGCTTCCACCGCTTCTTTGATCACCGCCAGGGCGTCGGCGTTGGAGGCCAGGTTGGGGGCAAAGCCGCCCTCGTCACCCACCGCGGTGTTTAGCCCCTTGGCGGAGAGCACCTTTTTCAGGGCGTGGAAGATCTCGGCGCCCATGCGCAGGCCTTCGCGGAAGTTCGGCGCGGAGACCGGCTGGATCATGAACTCCTGGATGTCGACGTTGTTGTCGGCGTGCTCACCACCGTTGAGGATGTTCATCATCGGCAGGGGCATGGAGTAGACCCCCGGGGTGCCGTTGAGCTCGGCGATGTGGGCGTACAGGGGCATCCCCTTGGCGGCCGCGGCGGCCTTGGCGGCGGCCAGGGAGACCGCCAGGATGGCGTTGGCGCCCAGCTTGTCTTTGTTCTCTGTGCCGTCCAGGTCGATCATCACCTGGTCGAGGGCGCGCTGCTGGAGGGCGTCCTGGCCGATCAGGGCATCGGCGATGGGGCCGTTGACGTTGGCCACGGCCTTGAGCACGCCTTTACCCAGGTAACGGGACTTGTCACCGTCGCGCAGTTCCAGGGCTTCGCGGGTGCCGGTGGAGGCGCCGGACGGCGCACAGGCCATGCCGATAAAGCCCCCTTCCAGGTGCACTTCCGCTTCCACCGTGGGGTTACCACGGGAATCCATCACTTCACGGCCCAGTACCTTGACGATTTTAGCCATCATTAGCTTCCTCAGTGTTTTCCAAAAACAGAAAAGCCGGACCCTCGGGCCCGGCTTAGTAAATCAGGTTCAGCTGACGCTTTTGCTGAACTCACCCGCCGCCTTGACGAAGCCCTCGAACAGAGGGTGCCCGTCCCGCGGGGTGGAGGTGAATTCGGGGTGGAACTGCCCGGCCACGAAGAAAGGATGGCTGGGGATCTCGATCATCTCCACCAACTTCTTGTCTGCGGAGAGACCGGAGAACACCAGGCCTGCCTTTTCCAGCTTTTCACGATAGTGGTTGTTCACTTCGTAGCGGTGACGGTGGCGCTCGACGCAGGTGTCGTTGCCGTACAGGGCGTGGGCCTTGGTGCCCGGGATCAGGTGGCACAGCTGCGCACCCAGGCGCATGGTGCCCCCCAGATCGGAGCTCTCGGAGCGCTCCTCCACGTTGCCCTCGGCGTCCAGCCACTCGGTGATGAGGCCCACCACCTGGTGCTTGGAGCTCTTGTCGAACTCGGAGGAGTGGGCGCCCTTGAGGCCGGCCATGTTGCGGGCGTACTCGATCAGCGCCACCTGCATCCCCAGGCAGATCCCAAAGTAAGGCAGGTTGTTCTCACGGGCAAAGCGGGCGGCCTGGATCTTGCCTTCCACACCACGCTCGCCGAAACCGCCGGGCACCAGGATCCCGTCGATCCCCTGCAGGGCCTCTTCGCCCTTGGACTCCACGTCCTGGGAATCGATGTACTTGATGTTGACCTGCAGACGGTTCTTCAGACCGGCGTGCTTGAGCGCTTCGTTGACGGACTTGTAAGCGTCCGGCAGCTCCACGTATTTGCCCACCATGCCGATGGTGACTTCGCCGGTGGGGTTGGCCTCTTCGTAGATCACCTTCTCCCACTCGTTCAGATCCGCGTCCGGGCTGTTCAGGCCGAAGCGCTGCACGAACAGGTCGTCCACGCCCTGGGATTTGAGCAGGGCCGGGATCTTGTAGATGCTGTCCACGTCCTTCATGGACACCACCGCCTTCTCCTGCACGTTGCAGAACAGGGCGATCTTCTTGCGCTCGTTGGCGGGGATGGCGCGGTCGGAGCGGCACACCAGCACGTCCGGCTGAATGCCGATGGAGAGCAGCTCTTTAACGGAGTGCTGGGTGGGCTTGGTTTTCACCTCGCCGGCGGCGGCCAGGTAGGGCACCAGGGTCAGGTGCATGAACATGGCCCGCTCGCGGCCCAGTTCCACCGCCAGCTGACGCAGGGCTTCGAGGAACGGCAGGGACTCGATGTCCCCCACGGTGCCGCCCACCTCAACGATGGCCACGTCGTGACCCTCGGCACCGGCGATCACCCGCTCCTTGATGGCGTTGGTGATGTGGGGGATCACCTGGATGGTGGCCCCCAGGTAGTCACCGCGGCGCTCTTTGCGCAGCACGTCGGAGTAGATCCGGCCGGTGGTGAAGTTGTTGCGCTTGGTCATCTTGGTGCGGATGAAGCGCTCGTAGTGGCCCAGGTCCAGATCGGTCTCGGCGCCATCCTCGGTGACAAACACCTCCCCATGCTGAGTGGGGCTCATGGTGCCCGGATCCACGTTGATGTAGGGATCCAGTTTCATGATGGTGACGTTGAGGCCGCGGGCCTCCAGCAAGGCAGCCACGGACGCGGCCGCAATACCTTTACCCAAGGAGGAGACCACCCCGCCCGTAACGAAGATGTAGTTTGTAGTCATGCTGAACCTGAGAAAATTGGGAACTTCGTGGCATCGCAGGGGCTGCGATAACCACTAATAGGACGGGAGCACATTATACCAGAGCCTCCCAGAGCGAACAATTGTCGACGCTCTTATTCCTGCTTTTCCCTGGCCTTAATCGACTGCCAAAACGCCTCCAGTTGGTCGAGCCCGGCCTCCTGTGGCTCAACCCCGGCCTCGGCGCAGCAGCCCTCCACCTGGCGGAAGCGGCGCTCGAACTTGGCATTGGCCCGGCGCAGGGCCTGCTCAGGGTCCACCTTGAGGTGACGGGCCAGGTTGGTGACGGCAAACAGCAGGTCCCCCATCTCCTCCTCCACCCGGGCCGGTTCGACCACGGCCTGGCGGGTCTCCGCCATCACCTCGTCGATCTCCTCGGCCACCTTCGCCACCACAGGCTCCAGGCTATCCCAGTCAAACCCCACCCGGGAGGCGCGCTTCTGCAGCTTGACGCTGCGGGAGAGGGCCGGCAGGTTCAGCGGCACGTTGTCCAGCGCCGAGTGCTGGGCCTTGTCGGCCCGTTCCTGGGCCTTGCCGCTCTCCCAGTTGGCCTTGATGGTGGCCTCGTCCACCTCAAGCCCGGCGAACACGTGGGGGTGGCGATGGACCAGCTTGTCGTTAAGCTGGGCCACCACCGCGAGAAAGTCGAACTGACCCCGCTCCTCGGCGATGCGGGCGTAGAACACCACCTGGAACAGCAGATCCCCCAGCTCTCCGGGCAGCTCCGCCCAATCGCCCCGCTCGATGGTGTCGGCCACCTCGTAGGCCTCCTCCAGGGTGTGGGGCACTATGGTTTCGAAGGTCTGCTTGCGGTCCCAGGGGCAGCCCTGCTCCGGATGGCGCAGGGCGGCCATGATGGCCAGCAAGCGTTCGATGGGGTGCTCAGGCAGGGCAAGGGTCACAGTCGTTTGGCCTCGATGACGCCGGGCAGCTGACTCAGGCGGCTTAAGATCCGGCTTAGGGATTCCATGTTGTAGAGCTCCATCTTGAGATCGATGGCGGCGGTCTGCTGCTTGGTGTCGGAGTGGCTGCGCATCTCCAGCACGTTGCTCTTCTCGTTGGCCAGCAAGGTGGTGACGTCCCGCAGCAAACCGGAGCGGTCGTTGGCCACCACCCGCAGGCTGACGCTGTGGCCACCGCTGTAGTTCTCGCCCCAGACCACCTCGACCCCCCGCTCCGGGTGGCGCTCCAGCAGACCGGCCAGCTGCTCACAGGACTCCCGATGTACCGAGACGCCGCGGCCCTGGGTGATGTAGCCGTAGATGGTGTCGCCAGGCAAGGGCTCACAGCACTTGGCCATGTGGGTCATCAGGTTGCCGACGCCGTTGACCTCGATGTGGCCCTGGCTGCGGCGGCGCGCCGCCGGCTTGCTGATCAGCTCCTCCAGGGCCTGCTCTTCGTCGAACTCCTCGCGCTGCAGACGGCTTTGCAGGTGGTTGACCACCTGGTTGAGGCGCACGTCGCCGCCGCCGATGGCCGCCAGCAGGTCATCCAGGGTGTGCATATTGAACCGCTCGATGGCGGAGTCGGTGTCCGCCAGGGTCAGCCCCACCTTGGTCAGCTCCGCCTCCAGCATCTCCCGGCCGGCCACCAGGTTCTTGTCCTTGTCCTGCTGCTTGAACCAGCTCTGGATCTTGCCCCGGGCCCGGCTGGTCTTGATGTAGCCCAGGTTGGGGTTGAGCCAGTCGCGCTTGGGATTGGGCTGCTTGGCGGTGATGATCTCCACCCGCTGGCCGGTCTCCACCAAGGTGGTGAAGGGCACAATACGGCCGTCGATCTTGGCGCCGATGCACTTGTGGCCCACCTGGGAGTGGATGTAGTAGGCAAAGTCCAGCACCGTGGAGCCGGCGGGCAGATCCACCACCTCCCCCTTGGGGGTGAAGATGTAGACCCGGTCTTCGAACACCTGGGAGCGGATCTCCTCCACCAGGTTGCCGGACTCCACCACGTCCTCCTGCCAGGCGAGGATCTTGCGCAGCCAGTTGATCTTGTCCTCGAACCCGCTGGTTTTGCTGCCGCCGCTGCCCTCTTTGTACTTCCAGTGGGCGGCGACCCCCAGCTCGGCGTCTTCGTGCATCGCCCGGGTGCGGATCTGGATCTCCACCGTCTTGCCCTGGGGGCCCATCACCACGGTGTGGATGGACTGGTAACCGTTGGGCTTGGGGGTGGCGATGTAGTCGTCAAATTCGTTGGGCAGGTGGTGCCAGTGGGTGTGCACCACGCCCAGGGCGCCGTAGCAGTCCTGCAGCCGCTCGGCGATGATGCGCACGGCGCGCACGTCGAACAGCTCGTCGAAGGCCAGGTTCTTCTTCTGCATCTTTCGCCAGATGCTGTAGATGTGCTTGGGCCTGCCGGAGACTTCGGCGCGGATCGCCTCGTCGTCCAGCGAGGCCTGCAGCCCGGAGACGAACTGGTCGATGTACTGCTCCCGGTCCAGCCGTTTGCCGTCCAGCCAGCGGGCGATCTCCATGTAGGTGTCCGGGTGCAGGTAGCGGAAGGCGAGATCCTCCAGCTCCCACTTGAGCTGACCGATCCCCAGCCGGTTGGCCAGGGGAGCGTGCACGTCGCGCACCTCCCGGGCCAGCACCACCCGGGTCTCCTCGTCGGCGTTTTTCACCTCCCGCAGCAAGACCACGGCCTCCGCCAGCTTGATCACCACGGCGCGCACGTCCTCCACCATGGCCAGCAGCATCTTGCGCAGGTTCTCAATCTGGTTGCTGCCCGGGGCACTCTGCTGACGCAGGGTGCGGATGGCGTCCATCACCACCACCGACTGCACCAGGGTGGCCATGGCGGTGCCCTGGCGCTCCTCCAGGGTTTCCCCGTCCAGCAGGCCGGCGTCCAGCATGACGTAGAGCAGGCTGGCCTTGAGGGTATCCAGGTCCATATTGAGGGGCAGCAGGATCTCGATCATCTCCCGGGCCCGCATCAGCAGGGCCTGGTGTTGCTCGCTGTCTTCGCTGGGCAGGGCTTCGCACTCCTGGTAGCACTGGGCCAGCACCTGCTGCTGGGAATGGGTGAGGTCGAGTCCCTCCAGCCACTGGACCAGGGCCTGGGGGGATTCTCCAAAGTGGATTTGACGGACCGATACCATGGTGTGCGTTCCCCTCCTTGCGCAACCAACTACTTAGGATGTTTGGTGAAATCAGGCTCAAACAGCGCCATCGACTCGAGGTGATGAGTATGCGGGAACATGTCCACCAGTCCAAGTCTAGTCAGGCGATACCCCTGCTGGGCGAGCACTTTCGCGTCGCGCCCCAGGCTGGCGGGGTGGCAGGAGACGTAGAGGATACGGCCGGGGCGCAATCGGGCCAGCCAGGCCATCACCCCCGGCGCCCCGGCGCGGGCCGGGTCCAGCAGCACCCAGTCGATATCCTGGAGCCACTTCGCCTTGGGATCCTCGCCGTTGAGATCCGCCGCCTCGAACCGCAGCTGGGTCAGCCCCAGCTCTTCGGCCCGCTGACGGGCCCGCTCGACCATGGTGGGGACCCCTTCGACGCCGATCACCTCCTGACTCAATCCCGCCAGTGCCAGGGTGAAGTTGCCGCCGCCACAGAACAGGTCCAGCCCCTTCTCATCCGGTTGCGGGGCCAGCCAGTCGATGGCCTGGCTGACCATCCCCTGGTTGACCGCATCGTTAACCTGGAAAAAATCCCCGGGCAGAAACGCCGGTTCCGGCCGGCCCGGCCCGATGCCGTAATGCAGCGGGGTGACGGTTGCGCCGTCCAGGGTGGTCAGAGACTCGCCCTGGAGCAGCAGTGTCACGCCGTGATGTTGGGCAAAATCCGCCAGAGCCGGTCGCTCGTCGTCCCGCAGGGGCTTGAGCAGACGCAGCACCGCCACCGACCCTTCGCTGGCCAGCATCAGGTCGATGTGGCCCAGGTGGCGGGCCAGTTTAAGGGGCGCCAGTGCCGCCTGCAGCGGAGCGATCAGCGCACTCAAGGGCTCGGCCAGCACCGGGCAGGCGTCGATGGGGGTCAGGGTGTTGCTGCTGGCCTGGCGAAAGCCCAGCACCAGATCCCCCTTATCCCAGCGCGCACCAAGCCGGGCCCGGCGACGGTAGTGCCAGTCCGGCCCTACCAGGGGCGGCGCCCACTCCATCGGGGCCAGGCCGGAGAGCTTGGTCACCAGCTCCCCCAGGGCCTGGGCCTTGAGCGTCCGCTGCAACTCGGTGGGCGCGTACTGAAGCTGGCAGCCTCCGCAACGGCCAAAATGGGGGCAGGCCGGGGCGATGCGCTGGGGGTGGTCCTCCAAGCGTTTCAGTACCTTGGCCTTGGCAAAGCGGGCCTTGTTTTCCACCAGCTGCACCTGGGCCGACTCCCCGGGCAGCAGTCCGGGCACAAAGACCACCTTGCCCTGGTGCGCCGCCACCGCCTGCCCCTGGTGGTCCAGCGCCTCGGGTTTCAGGGTCACTTTTTTAGACAAGTGCTTTGTTTTGTTGGACTTTGCGGAATAAAACTGTGCCATGAAAAGCTTCGTTGATTACAATAGTGGGATCTGGCGGGGGCCGACCAATGGATAGAGGGGGCATTGTCCCATAGATGAAAACGGTGACCAAATACAGTCTGCGCACTTGGGTCCTGGTGCTGGCTTTGGCGCCGACCATGCTGGTGGGCTTGCTGCTTGGGGGCTACTTCACCTCCAGTCGCTTCTCCGAGCTGGAGCAAACTCTGCTGCGCCAAGGCACCAACATCATCGAGCCGCTGGCCATCGCCAGCGAGTACGGCCTGCTGATGAACAACCGCGAGTACACCAAGCGGCTGATTGACCTGACCCACCGGCAAAACTCCGGCCTGGTGCAGTCCATCGCGGTGTTCGACAACCAGAACCAGATCTTCGTCAGCAGCAAATACCACCGGGATTTCGAGCTCATCAAGCTGCCCAGCAACCGGGACCTCAACCAGGGCACCGAACTGGAGCATCTGGGGGACTCCCTGGTGCTGCGCACCCCGGTGATCAGCGAAGGGGCGGCTATCGCCTTTGGCGCCAGCCGCGAGACCCAGTTGGGGTACATCGCGGTGCAGCTAAACAAGCACGAGGCGCTGCTGGAGCAGTACCGGGCCGCGGTAGCCGCCTTCATCATCGTCCTTATCGGGGTGCAGCTGAACCTGCTGTTCACCTTCCGCCTGCTGAAAAACGTCACCCAGCCCATCACCGAGATGGTGCGGGCGGTGGCCAAGATCCGCGAAGGCAAGCTCAACACCCGGCTGCACGGGGACCTCATCGGTGAGCTGGACTCCCTGAAACGGGGGATCAACGCCATGGCCGCCTCGCTGTCGGAATACCACAACGAGATGCAGCAGAACATCGATCAGGCCACCTCGGACCTTAGGGAGACCCTGGAGCAGATTGAGATCCAGAACGTGGAGCTGGACATCGCCAAGAAGCGGGCCCTGGAGGCCAGCCGCATCAAGTCCGAGTTTTTGGCCAACATGAGTCACGAGCTGCGCACCCCGCTGAACGGCGTCATCGGCTTCACCCGCCAGCTGCTCAAGACCCCGCTGCACGACAACCAGAAGGACTACCTCAAGACCATCGAGCGCAGCGCCTCCAACCTGCTGTCGATCATCAACGACATCCTCGACTTCTCCAAACTGGAGGCGGGCAAGATGGTGCTGGACGACGTGCCTTTCGCCCTGCGTGATGCCCTGGACGAAACCCTGACCCTGCTCTCCGGCGCCGCCTACGACAAAGGGTTGGAGTTTGTGGTGGAGATCGACGACCAGGTGCCGGACAGCCTGTGCGGCGATGTGATGCGAATTCAGCAGGTGGTCACCAATCTGGTGGGCAATGCGGTCAAGTTCACCGACAAGGGCAGTGTGCGCCTGAGCCTGGATCTGGCGGACGAGACCCCGGACCGGGTACTGCTGCGGGCCGAGGTGTCCGACACCGGTATCGGCATCGCCGAGGATCAGCAATCGATGCTGTTCCAGGCCTTCGGCCAGGCGGACAGCTCCGTCAGCCGGCGCTTTGGCGGCACCGGCCTGGGGCTGGTGATCACCAAGCGCCTGGTCAACCAGATGGAGGGCCAGATCGGCTTCACCTCCCACCTGGATCAGGGCTCCACCTTCTGGTTTACCTTGAGCATCGAGAAAAGCGGCTTCACCATCAGCGACCCCCTGCCCCGGGAACCGCTCAGAGGCGCCCGTATCGCCCTGCTGGAGTCCCGTCGTCTCAGTCGCAACGCCCTGGCCAGCCAGCTGGAGCAGTGGCAAACCAAGCCCCTGCCCACCACCAGTCTGCTGCAGCTCTCCGATACCTTGGTGAGCGAGCCCCCACTGGATTTCACCCTGATCGCCACCGCCAGCGTGCCCGGTTACGACGCCCTGGCGGCGATTCAGCCCACCCTGGAGGCCAAGGGCGGTGAACTGCTGCTGTTGCACGAAGGGCAACCGGAGCCCTGGGCCCAGCAGCTGGTCAGCCAGGGCAAGGCCCGTCTGGTGGCCATGCCGCTCAGTCAGCGTCGGCTTTTCGCGGCCCTAAGCCTGCAGGATCTGGCCCAGTTGCCCAAGTCCGAAACGGCGCCGGCCCCGACCGCCCCCCAGCACCACCTCAAGGTACTGGCGGTGGACGACAACAAGGCCAACCTCAAACTCATTGCCACCCTGCTGGCGGAAGTGGCCGGCCAGGTGGACACCGCCCGGGGCGGCCAGGAGGCGATAGACCGCTGCCGGATGACCGCCTACGACGCGGTGTTTATGGACATCCAGATGCCGGACATCGATGGCCTGATGGCCACCCAGGCGATCCGTCTGGACTCCCTGAACCGCCACAGCCCCATCATCGCGGTGACCGCCCACGCCATCGGCGACGAGCGGGACCGGATCCTCGCCTCCGGCATGGACGATTACCTGACCAAACCCATCGACGAGGCGGACCTGCGCCAGGTGCTGGAACGCTGGGTGCGCACACCGGTGATCGAAAGCTCCGTGGTGGACTGGTCCCTGGCCCTGAGCCAGGCCGGCGGCAACGAAGAGTTGGCCCGGGAGATGCTCGCCATGCTGCTGGAGAGCATCCCCGATACCCGGGCCCAGCTGGACAACCCCGCCAACGACGAGACCCTGGCCCGGGTGATCCACAAGCTGCATGGCGCCACCTGCTACTCCGGGGTCCCCGCCCTGCAGAAGCTGTGTGCCCAGATCGAATCCGCCCTCAAGCAGGGCAACCCGTCCAGTGACTTGCAACCCGAACTGCTGGAGTTGCTCGACGAGCTGGATAAAGTAGAATCCGCCGCCAAAGAGATACTGGTGGCCTGATGGACAACCCCATGACTTCAAAACAAGGCTTCTTTAGCCGAATCAAAGCCCTCGACCTGTGGCAAAAAACCCTCTTTGCCACCTGTCTGGCGGAGCGGATGCTGCCCAACTACCTGCTGTTTGCCGAGATCACCGAGGCGGAGGGCAGCGACAAGGCGGTGGTCCAACTGGATATGCTGTGGCAGTCCCTCTACAGCAAGGAGATGAAGCTCAACCACGAGCGGATGATGAACCAGCTGGAGGAGATGATGCCGGATCCCCAGCAGCACGAGTTCTACGGCGTCTACCCCGCCACCGATGCCCTGATGGCGATCACCACCATCCTCACCGCCCTGCAGCAGAAGGTGGAGAGCGATCTGGTCAACATCTCCAAACTCTCCAGCAGCACCGTCGCCGCCTTTATCGAGGCCAGCGAGGCGCCGGAGCTGGAGGAGGACGCGCTGGAGGATTTTGTCTTCGCCCACCCCCTGATGCAGGAGGAGCGCGACATCCAGAACCAGATCCTGGCCCTGGTGGAGCAGATGAGCCGCCGGGACATCGAGGACATCAAGGGGCTGCGCAAGGAGCTTAGGGAGAGCGGCGTCTCCAACATCGGCGTCTCCCTGAGCGAAGAGTAATCGGCCGTGAACCGCAAGAAGAAGGTCAAGCAGACCCTGCTCAAGCAAGCGAAGAAGGCGCGGGCCAAGAAGGCGGGCCAGGGCAACAAGCCCCGCTATGTCTCCAAGGCCGAGCGCGCCGAACTGGCCGCCCAAGAGGGTCAGCCTGACGAGACCCCCTCCGATAAGGCCACGACCGGTGAAGCCTCCGCCCGCCCCACCGACGGGTAACCGCCAAACGCAAAAAAGCCGCCCCGGGGGCGGCTTTTTTTTGCCTTAAGGGTTCAGCCGATAAGGAGATAGGCGGCCAGCTGCACCACGCCCAGGGCAAAGAGCCCCGCCAGCACATCGTCAATCATGATCCCAAACCCACCGTGGACATGCTTGTCCAGCAGGCGGATGGGCCAGGGCTTGAGGATGTCGAAGAAGCGGAAGGCGACGAAGGCCCCCACCACCCAACCCCAGCCGGCGGGCAGCATCG
This sequence comes from Ferrimonas balearica, assembly GCF_019802085.1. GTDB lineage: Bacteria > Pseudomonadota > Gammaproteobacteria > Enterobacterales > Shewanellaceae > Ferrimonas > Ferrimonas balearica_B. Next base: position 45,938 of record NZ_JAHVHV010000001.1, on the reverse strand, counting down.
CCATGGCGATCAGCATGCCCACCACCTCATCCCAGACGATGGCCGGGTGGTCGTGGGTGTTCATGTCCTCGGCGGTCTTGCCGCACAGGTAGATCCCCACCAGACCCAGCAATACGGTGATCCCCAGGTAGAGGGGCAGGCTCAGATCCGCCATCAGGAAATAGAACGGCAGGGCCGCCAGGGTGCCCCAGGTGCCGGGGGCCTTGCGGGCCAGGCCCAGGCCGAACCCCACGGCGAGGAAGTGGACGGGATTGGCCAGGTTCAACCCCGGCAAACGCTCCGCAAAGCGGCTCATTCTTGCTCCTTAAAGTGATCGTACCCCGACAGGGTCAGTTCCACAGGTGCCCCCTCCTTGAGGTAACGGATCCCCTCGCCGGCCACGATCTGGCCGATGCAGGTGTGATTGATGCCAGTCTCCGCCAAGGCCGTGGCCAGGGCGCCCTTCTCCGCTTCCGGTACGGTAAACAGCAGCTCGTAGTCCTCGCCGCCGGCCAGGGCCAGCTCCAGCGCCCGCTCGGCACTGACCGCGCCCTTAAGCACCGCCGACATGGGCAACTGCTCTAGCTCCAGCTGAGCCCCGGCACCGGAGGCGGCCAGGATGTGGCCCAGATCCGAGGCCAGGCCGTCGGAGAGATCCATGGCGCTGGAGGCCCGCCCACGCAGGGCTCGCCCCGCCAGCAGCCGCGGACGCGGACGCAGGTGCTTCTCCACCAGGTACTCGGTGGCCTCCGGCGCCAGCGCCAGCTGGCCCAGCAGGCACTGAAGCCCGGCAGCGCTGTCCCCCAGGTTACCGGTGACGTAGATCCAGTCGCCGATGCGGGCCCCGTCGCGCAGCAGCGCGCGCCCTTCGGGCAGGTGGCCGTGGATGGTGACGGTCAGGCTCAGCGGCCCCCGGGTGGTGTCGCCGCCGATCAGCGCCACACCGTAGTACTGGCAGATCTCGTGCAGCCCCTCGGAGAAGGCCTGCAACCAGTCGCTGTCCTCCCCGGGCAGGGTGATGGCCAGGGTCATCCAGGCCGGCTCGGCGCCCATGGCGGCCAGGTCACTGAGGTTAACCGCCACCGCCTTGTGGGCCAGGTCCGCCGGCGCGATGTCCGGCAGGAAGTGGGTCCCGCACACCAGGGTGTCGGTGGAAACCACCAGCTCACTGTTGGCCGGCAGGGCCAGCACCGCGCCATCGTCTCCTATGCCCTTGAGCACATCCTTGCGGTGCACCGGGCGATCGAAGTAGCGCTTAATGACATCAAATTCGGATCCCATAACGTGACACGGCCACCTGATGTGGCCGCGCTCCCTGTCTGTCCAGTCCGCTTAACGTCGAAGGGAATTGGCCAACTTGTCCAACACCCCATTGACGAACTTGTGGCTCTCTTCGGCGCCAAAGGCTTTCGCCAGCTCAATGGCTTCGTTGATCACCACCTTGTAAGGGACATCGTCATGATGCACCAGTTCAAACGCCGCCAGACGCAGGATCGCCAGTTCCAGCTGATCCACCTCTTCCACCAGCCGGGCCAGGTTGGGCTTCAGCTTGGCGTCCAGGTTGCTGGATTGGGAGACCACCCCCACCAGCAGCTCACGGAAGTAGGCCATGTCGGCGCCCTTGGTGTCCTGCTCGGTGAGGAACTCGTGCTCAATATCGGCAACGGGGTTGCCGCTCATTTGCCAGGAATAGATGGCCTGCACCGCCAATCGGCGGGCCTTACGACGCTCGGAAGGCTTCACTTACTCTCTCCGGCCTTAGGCCAGTTGGTTTAGGACGTTGACCATCTCCAGCGCACCCAGGGCCGCTTCGCCGCCCTTGTTGCCCGCTTTGGTGCCGGCGCGCTCGATGGCTTGCTCGATGGTGTCGGTGGTCAGTACCCCGAAGGACACCGGAGTATCGAACTCCAGCATCACCTGGGCCAGTCCCTTGTTGCACTCACCGGCAACGAAGTCGAAGTGCGGAGTGCCACCGCGGATCACGGCACCCAGGGCGATGATGGCATCGAACTCCCCTTTGGCGGCGATGCGGCGAGCGGCCAACGGCAGTTCAAACGCACCGGGCACCCGCACAACAGTAATGTCCTCTTCGTTCACCTGACCGAACCGCTTGAGGGTATCGATCGCGCCTTCGAGCAGGCTGTCGACGATAAAGCTGTTGAAACGGGAGACCACGATGGCGATTTTGGCGCCTTTGGCTTCGATGTTGCCTTCGATTACCTTCATCTTTGTTTCCGTTATTGTTCCGTGCCCCCGTCAGCGGGGGGCAAAAAAGTGGGCGTAATGATAGCACAGCGGACGACGGCATCCATCGCCCGCCCTGCGGTTATTCTTGCACGTATTCGGTGACTTCCAGGCCAAACCCGGACAGGGCGTGGTAGCGCTTGGGACCGGACAGCAGGCGCATCCGGTGCACCCCGAGATCCGCCAGGATCTGGGAGCCCACCCCGACGGTGCGCGAGGCGCCCTGGGGTTTGCGGGGCACCAGGGTGCCGCTTTGGGCCTCGGCCAGGTGCTTGAGCTGCCCCAGCAGGGTTTCGGCACCGTGCTCACGGCCGAGGATCACCAGCACTCCGCCCTCGTCGGCGATGCGGGCCATGGCGGTGTCCAGAGGCCAGGCAGCGTCGCCGGTGGCCCCCAGCAGATCCTTCATGGGATCGTGCAGGTGCACCCGCACCAGGCTGTTGTCGCTCACCGGGCCCTTGCACAGGGCGACGTGGAACTGGCCGTCGATGGTGTCGCGGTAGCCCACCAGGTCGAACTCGCCGTAGCGGGTGGGCAGACGGCACTCCACCTCGCGGGTGATGGTGGTTTCGTTGAGATTACGGTACTCGATGAGATCGGCAATGGTGCCCATTTTAAGATCGTGGGCCTGGGCAAACTCCTCCAGCTGGGGGCGTCGGGCCATGGTGCCGTCCTCGTTGAGGATCTCCACGATCACCGCGGCGGAATCGAACCCGGCCAGGCGGGCCAGGTCCACGGACGCTTCGGTGTGGCCGGCGCGGTTGAGCACTCCACCGTCCTTGGCCCGAAGCGGGAAGATGTGGCCCGGCTGTACCAGATCCGTGGGCTTGGCGTCCTTGGCTACTGCCGCCAGCACGGTGCGGGCCCGATCGGCGGCGGAGATCCCGGTGGTCACCCCTTCGGCGGCCTCGATGGAGACGGTGAAGGCGGTGCCGTACTGCTCGGTGTTGTTGCTGACCATCTGGTGCAGCCCCAGGCGATCGCATCGCTCGGCACTCATCGGCATGCAGATCAGACCCCGGCCGAAGCGGGCCATGAAGTTGATCGCCTCCGGGGTGACCGCCTCGGCGGCCATAATCAGATCGCCCTCGTTCTCCCGGTCCTCATCGTCCATCAGGATCACCATCTTGCCCTGACGGATGTCGTCGATAAGTTCGTTGATCGTATTCAGTGCCATGACTGTGGGTTTCCTTAATTACTTCATAAAACCGCTGCGGGCGAGCATCTCCAGGGTGACCCCGGAGTTGGTCGACTCGGCAGCCGGTTGCATCAGGCGCTCCAGGTAACGGGCCAGCAGGTCCACCTCCAGGTTGACACTGTCGCCCACCGCCAGATCCACCAGGGTGGTCTCCTGGGCGGTGTGGGGCACGATGGTCAGGCGGAAGCGGGCGCCGTCCACCTCGTTGATGGTCAGGCTGACGCCGTCCACGGTAACCGACCCCTTGTGGGGCAGGTAGCGGGCCAGCTCGGCCGGGGCCGCCAGCCAGAATTCGATGGCCCGGGCCCGGGAGTGGCGGGCCACCACCTCGGCCACACCGTCAACGTGGCCGCTCACCAGGTGACCGCCGAGCCGGGTGGAGGGGGTCACGGCCCGCTCCAGGTTGGCCTTCTGGCCAACGGCGTAATGGGGGAAGTTGGTCAACGCCAGGGTCTCGGCGCTGACGTCCGCCACGAAGTGATCCGCCCCCAGGGCCACCACGGTCAGGCAGACGCCGTTGGTGGCGATGCTGTCGCCGAGCTGGACGTCGTCCAGGGGCAGCCGGCCGGTGGCCACGGTCAGGCGCAGATCGCCGCCCCGGGACTCCAGCTTTCTCAGGGTGCCGACCGCTTCGATGATGCCGGTAAACATTCAGTGATTCTCCTGGCGGGTCAGGATCAGGCGCAGATCGGCGCCGACCCGCTGCACGTCGCGCAGGGCCAGCGAAGCCACTTGCGCCATGGACTCATAGGCGGGCAAGGCTACCAGACCTTGGGCCGAAGTGCCCATCAATTTTGGCGCCTGGTAGAGCCAGAGCTCATCCCAGAGGCCCGCGGCCATAAAGGCCCCGGCCAGGGCGGCGCCGGACTCCACCAGCACCTCGTTGATCTCCCGTTGCCCCAGCTCGCTGAGCAGGGCCGCCAGATCGAGTTTGCCCGCGCCGTTGTCCGGCCCCAGCCAGGTGGTCACAGCGGACGGCCAGGGCTGGGTGTAGGGCTGGACGCTGGCCAGCATCAGCGGGCCGTCGCTCTCAAGCATCTTCAGCGGCGGCGCCAGGCGGGCGCGGCCATCCACCACCACCCGCAGGGGCTGCATCAGTTCACTGGCCTCGATGCGACTGCGCCAGTGGCCGAGTTCACCGTGGCGCACGTTCATGCTGGGGTTGTCCGCCAGCACCGAGTCGGCGCCGGTGATCACCGCATCGCTCATCGCCCGCAGGCGCTGCACGTCGGCCCGGGCTTCAGGGCCGGTGATCCACTTGGACTCGCCATTGGCCAGGGCGGTGCGCCCGTCCAGGCTGGCGGCCAGCTTGAGGCGGACATAGGGGCGGCCGGTCTTCATGCGCTGGATGAACCCCGGGTTCAGGGCCTCCGCCTCCTGGGCCATCAAGCCGTGGGCGGTGGGGATCCCCGCCGCTTCCAGCATCTTGAGGCCACGGCCGGCCACCTTGGGGTTGGGATCCACCATGGCGGCGATCACCCGGCCCACCCCGGCGTCGATCAGCGCCTGGCTGCAGGGCGGGGTGCGGCCAAAGTGGCTGCAGGGTTCCAGGGTGACGTAGGCGGTGGCCCCGCGGGCGGCGTCGCCGGCGGCGGCCAGGGCGTGGATCTCGGCGTGGGGGCCGCCGGCCTTGATGTGGTAGCCCTCCCCCACCACGGCCCCGTCCTTGACCAGGACGCAGCCGACCCGGGGGTTGGGCCGGGTGGTGAGCCGACCGCGACGGGCCAGCTCCAGCGCCCGCGCCATATGGCGGGCGTCATCAGCAGAGAACATCAGCGTTTTTCCAAACTGGCGATCGCTTCCCCGAACTGGGACAGGTCATCGAAGGCACGGTACACCGAGGCGAACCGAATGTAGGCCACCTTATCCAGGGTGGCCAGCTGCTCCATCACCAGGTTGCCCAGCAGCTGGGAGCTGACCTCCCGCTCCCCGGTGGCGCGCAGGGCGGACTTGATCTTGCTGACCGCCTGCTCCACCTGCTCGGTGCTGACCGGGCGCTTTTCCAGGGCCCGCTGCAGCCCCCGGCGCAGCTTCTCCTCGTCGAAGGGCTGGCGGGTGCCGTCGGATTTCACCAGGCGGGGCATCACCAGCTCCGCGGTTTCGAAAGTGGTGTACCGCTCATGGCAGGTCAGGCATTCACGACGACGGCGCACCTGGTGGCCGTCCGCCACCAGACGGGAATCGATCACCTTGGTATCGGTGGCGGCACAGAAGGGACAGTGCATCGCTCCTCCAGGAGTTGCGCAAAGGGAAAGAAGTTGGGATTAACTGCCCGCAAAGGATAACGAATATTGCACGCAAGGTTAAGATTCGGACAAGCAAAAGCCCGCCAAATGGCGGGCTTGGTCACGCTCTGGAAGCGGTGCCGTTTAGGCGTAGACCGGGTGGCGCTGACACAGCTCCAGCACCTGCTGCTTGACCCGCTCCACCACGGACTCATCGCCGAAGTGGTCCAGGATGTCGCAGATCCAGCCGGTCAGCTCCCGGGCTTCGCCCTCGTCGATGCCACGACGGGTCAGGGCCGGGGTGCCGATGCGCAGGCCGGAGGTGACGAAGGGGCTGCGGGGATCGTTGGGCACGGAGTTCTTGTTCACCGTGATGTTGGCGCGACCCAGGGCGGCGTCGGCGTCCTTACCGGTGATCTCCTTGTCGATGAGATCCAGCAGGAACAGGTGGTTCTGGGTGCCACCGGAAACCACCTTGTAGCCGCGGCTGATGAAGGTGTCTGCCATCGCCTGGGCGTTCTTGACCACCTGCTCCTGGTAGCTCTTGAACTCCGGCTGCAGGGCCTCTTTGAAGGCCACGGCCTTGGCGGCGATGACGTGACACAGGGGGCCGCCTTGGCCACCGGGGAACACCGCGGAGTTGAGCTTCTTGTAGATCGCCTCGTCGCCGATGGCGGAGAGGATCAGACCGCCACGGGGACCGGCCAGGGTCTTGTGGGTGGTGGTGGTCACCACGTGGGCATGAGGCAGCGGATTGGGGTAGATACCGGCGGCGATAAGACCCGCCACGTGGGCCATGTCGACAAAGAGGTAGGCACCCACTTCGTCGGCGATCGCGCGGAACTTGCCCCAGTCGATGACGCCGGAGTAGGCGGAGAAGCCGGCAATGATCATCTTCGGCTGGTGCTCCAGGGCCAGGGCCCGCACCTCGGCGTAATCGATCTCGCCGGTTTCCGGAGTGATGCCGTACTGCACCGCGTTGTAGATCTTACCGGAGAAGGAGACGTGGGCGCCGTGGGTCAGGTGGCCGCCGTGGGCCAGGCTCATGCCCAGCACGGTGTCGCCAGGCTGCAGCAGCGCCATGAACACCGCGGCGTTGGCCTGGGAACCGGAGTGGGGCTGGACGTTGGCGTAGTCGGCGCCGAACAGCTGCTTGGCGCGCTCGATGGCCAGCTCCTCGGCCACGTCCACGTGCTCACAGCCGCCGTAGTAACGCTTGTGGGGGTAGCCCTCGGCGTACTTGTTGGTCAGCTGGGAGCCCTGGGCTTCCAGCACCCGGGGGCTGGTGTAGTTTTCGGATGCGATGAGCTCAATGTGCTCTTCCTGGCGCACCTTTTCGGCTTCCATCGCGGCAAACAGTTCCGGGTCAAAGTCGGCGATGTTCATCTTTCTTTCCAGCATCCGTCTCTCCTGGGCGGTCTTCTGAGGTAAGGGGGATTTTGTTGGCGCCACAGTGTACTCCCTCCCCCGCCCCAACCCAAGCTTTTGCGATCCCGGTCACAGTGATGGCTCCATAACCACCGACTGAAATCCCTTTTCCTCAGGCATGAAAAAACCGGGCCTGGGCCCGGTTTTTATCGGTGCGCCGTCGGGCGCGGTCAGAACTGGTAGTTCATGCTGAGGTTGAAGTAGCGGCCCGGCTGGGTGAAGTTGCTCTCCGGGGCCCCCATGTTCTCCATCAGGTACTTGGACTGGCCGGCGACGTCGGCGTACTCGATGTACTCCTTGTCGAACAGGTTGAACACCCCGGTCCGCAGGCGCCACTGCTGGGTCAGCTCCAGGCTCATGGTCATGTCCACCACCGCGTAGCCGGCGGTCTGGTACACCTCGTTGTACTCGTCGCCGCCGACGCACAGATCCGGCATGCCGGGGATGCTGCTCTCGTAACAGGTCTCGGACAGCAGCTCCATGTTGTCGACGCGATCCATGTTGGCGGCCATCCGCACCACGCCACCGAAGGTGGTGGGCACGCCGCCCAGGGTGGCGTAGGCGTTCACCCCGACGGTGCTCTTCAGCGGGCTGACGGTATTGAGGAAGTCGCCGTTGTGATCCTTGCCGTAGGTGTAGGTGATGTTGCCCCACAGCTCGATGTCGTCGGTCAACCAGTGGCTGACCTGGCCTTCGAAGCCGTAGATCTCCACCCGGTCGCGGTTGACGTACTCGTACTGCAGCGCCACCACGGGATCCATCTTGCCCGGCTCACAGCGCTCGAAGCCGTAGCCCGGCAGGTAGCCCGGGTTGCACAGGGGCGCGCCGGTGAACTGCCAGTCGATGTAGTCCTTGGCCTGGGTGTAGAAACCGGTCAGCTCATAGCTGGTGCGGTTGTGGTTGCCGCGCACGCCCACCTCGATGGTGTGAGACTCCTCGGACTCCAGGTCGTAGTTGGGCAGCACCTCCACGGGGAAGGGCATGCGGCCATCCTGGATCTCCAGCTCACCCCACTTCTGATCCGGGGTGGGCATCTTGTAGCCGTAGGCGTACTGGGTGTAGACGCTGACCGCATCGGTCAGGTGGTACACCATCCCCAGCTTGGGCGACCAGAAGCTTTCGCTCATCTGCTGGAAGTCCTCGGGATCGCGCCCGGCGTCCTCGGCCATCTGCGCGTCCGGGGTGTTGCGGTAGTAGTCGTAGCGCAGGCCGGCGATCAGGTTCAGCTTGCCGTCGAGCAGGCTGATGTCGTCCTGGATAAAGGCGCCCACCCGCAGGCTGTCGGTATCGGCGAAGGCAAACTGGTCCTCGCCCACCCAGCCGCCGCTCTCACCGGGGGTGTAGTAGGTGCGGTGGCGGGTCATGGTGGAGGACTCGACGTCCAGGCCGAAGGTCAGCTGGTGGCCGTAGCTGTCGCCGCCGATGTACTTGCCAAAGGTGCTGGCCAGACCGATGCGGGACTCCTCGAAGTTGTAATCGCGGAACTCGGTCATCCCCTGGCGCTGATCGTCGGCCACGGCGAAGTAGTCGCGGTGTTCGTTCTGATCGGTGAAGCCGTAGTACATCACCACGTCCAGGTTGTCGTGCAGCAAGGTGGCCTTGTCGGAGCGCAGGCGCAGGGAGCCGTTGAACACCTGGGTGCCACGGTCGAGATCCCGGTCCTCGTTGCGCTCGCCGTCGTACTCCCGCTGTTCCCAGCGGTCCAGCTGCTGCTCCAGGTAGTCCAGGGTCAGCTGAACATTGGTGTGATCGTTGAGCAGGTACTTGCTCTTGAACAGCACGCTGTTGTTGACCAGATCGCTGTCCGGCAGGGTGCCGTCGTAGTTCTGCTGCTCTTCGCCGTTGCGGTGCTGAACCGTCAGCAGGTTCTCGAAGTTGCCGTAGGCGGCGGCGCCGGTGAAGCCGGCGGTCCATTCGTTGTTCATGCCGGTGTAGCCGGCGTTGGCGGAGAAGTAGGTGGACTCACCCAGCAGGTAGTCGGTGGCGTCCTTGGTGTTCATCACCACCACGCCCCCCAGGGCGTCGGAGCCGTACATGGTGGAGGCGGCCGCCTTGACCACTTCCACCTGCTTGAGGGTCTCCACCTCGGTCAGGCCCCGGCCGGTGCCCTCGGCCCCCGGGCCCAGCGGCGAGGCGTACTGGTTGTTCACCCGCACCCCGTCCTTGACCATCATCACCCGGTTGCCGCCGATCCCCCGGATGGTCACCGAGGTGGGCTTACCGGCGCCCCCCTTGACGTCCACCGCGGACTCGTTGCGGAACAGCGAGGCGAAATCGGTGCTCATGTTGCGGGCGATGCTCTCTTCGTCGATCACCACCACGGAGCCGGCCACCTGGTCCAGGCTCTGCTCCAGACGGGAGCCGGAGACCACCATCACCTCTTGGGCCTGGCGGTGGGAGGGGGCCTCATCGTGCTCGGCCAGGGCGGGCAGAGCGAGGGCGGACAACACGGCGGCGCTGACCGTGCTCAAAGGGCGGGTTTTCATTGTGTACGTCACCTAACCTGGGTGAGATCGCCTAGTGCAAACGATTCTCATTATCATGAATTTTGACCGTCGCCAGTGTAGCAACCAGGCTGGTGAAAAAATTTGCTAAGCCTCTCGTTTTACACAACAAAATGATGCGTCTTTGGGGGGGATTGTTAGCCAGGTAAACGACCGGATCCAAAAGGGGGCGAATGAGAATGCCTCTCGATCAAGCCGCCAACCCTTTGGCAACAGGCCATGGCCGCCCCGCAATGCCCCGCCCACAAAGGTGCAGCATTTAAAACCGCAGGAGAATCTTTCTCTTCCTTGCCCCCAGGGCAGCACCGGTGACAATTCTGAGGTACAATCAGGCCCCTGATTTTTTACTCAAGCTAACCTGCAAATGGCTCAGTTTATCTACTCCATGCTGCGCGTGGGCAAAGTGGTTCCGCCCAAGCGCCACATCCTCAAAGACATCTCCCTCTCCTTCTTCCCCGGCGCCAAGATCGGCGTTCTGGGTCTCAACGGCGCCGGTAAATCCACCCTGCTGCGGATCATGGCCGGGGTCGACACCGAGTTCGAAGGGGAAGCCCGCCCTCAGCCCGGCACCAAGGTGGGTTACCTGCCCCAGGAGCCCCAGTTGGACCTGGACAAGACCGTCCGTGAGGTGGTCGAGCAAGCGGTGTCCGACGTGAAGAACGCCCTGACCCGCCTGGACGAGGTGTACGCCGCCTACGCCGATGAGAACGCCGACTTCGATGCCCTGGCCAAAGAGCAGGGGGAGCTGGAGAACATCATCGCCGCCAAGGACGGGCACAACCTGGACAACGCCCTGGAGCGGGCCGCCGACGCCATGCGTCTGCCGTCCTGGGACGCCAAAGTGGGCCACCTGTCCGGGGGCGAACGCCGCCGGGTGGCGCTGTGCCGTCTGCTGCTGGAAAAGCCGGACATGCTGCTGCTGGACGAGCCCACCAACCACCTGGACGCCGAGTCCGTGGCCTGGCTGGAGCGCTTCTTGGTGGAATACCCCGGCACCGTGGTGGCCATCACCCACGACCGTTACTTCCTGGACAACGCCGCCGGCTGGATCTTGGAGCTGGACCGCGGTGAGGGGATCCCCTGGGAGGGCAACTACTCCTCCTGGCTGGAGCAGAAAGAAGCCCGCCTGGAGCAGGAAGCGGCCCAGGAGAAGGCGCGCATGAAGTCCATCCAGAAAGAGCTGGAGTGGGTGCGTCAGAACCCCAAAGGGCGCCAGGCCAAGTCCAAGGCCCGGATGGCCCGCTTCGAAGAGCTCAACAGCTCCGACTACCAGAAGCGCAACGAGACCAACGAGCTGTTCATCCCGCCGGGGCCGCGCCTGGGGGACAAGGTGCTGGAGGTGCAGAACCTGACCAAGTCCTACGACGGCCGTGTGCTGATCGATGATCTCTCCTTCAGCATTCCCAAGGGCGCCATCGTCGGCATCATCGGCCCCAACGGCGCCGGTAAGTCCACCCTGTTCCGCATGATGAGCGGCCAGGAAGGACCGGACTCCGGGGAGATCATCCTGGGTGACACCGTCCAGCTGGCCTCCGTGGACCAGTTCCGCGACAGCATGGACGACAGCAAGACCGTGTTCCAGGAGGTCTCGGGCGGCCAGGACATCCTCAAGATCGGCAACTTCGAGATCCCTGCCCGGGCCTACGTCAGCCGCTTCAACTTCAAGGGCACCGATCAGCAGAAGCGGGTCGGCGAGCTGTCCGGGGGTGAGCGCGGCCGTCTGCACCTGGCCAAGCTGCTGCAGGCCGGCGGCAACCTGCTGCTGCTGGACGAACCGACCAACGACCTGGACGTGGAAACCCTGCGGGCCCTGGAAAACGCCCTGCTGGAGTTCCCCGGCTGCGCCATGGTGATCTCCCACGACCGCTGGTTCCTGGACCGGGTGGCCACCCACATCCTCGACTACCGCGACGAGGGCAAGGTGAACTTCTTCGAGGGCAACTTTAACGAGTACGCCGACTGGATGAAGAAGGAGCAGGGGATCGACATCACCGAGCCTCACCGCCTCAAGTACAAGCGCATCGACTGAGTCGAGGCGACAAAAAAAAAGCCGGGCATGCGCCCGGCTTTTTTTTATGGGGAGGCCAACTCAGGGCTCAAGGGGGCGACGGGAGAACAGCTCGCCGTCGCATTGTGGGCACTTGGGCAGGGTGTCCGGGTGATAGAATTCCATGGCGTGGCCACAGTTGTCGCACACCAGCTCGCCGAGGCCCACCACCTCACCGGCCTGGAAGGTGCCGTGGTGGCGCAGCTCGGTATTGAGTTCATGCCACTCCATCTGGCTGCGATCGGTGATCTCCACCAGCCAGCTCCAGATGCTGTTCTCCAGCCCCAGGGTAAAGACGCTGTCCGGCTCTGGCGCTTCGCCGCTCTCCAGTTGGCGGGCGTACTCCGCCAGGTCCCGGCGCAGGAACTGCTCCACCAGGTCCATCTGCTCCGACGTTAGCTCCGAGCCCATGGCCATGTAGGTCCGGCTGTCCTTGAGCACTTGGGCCAGCTGGCCCAGGGTCAGGTCCGGGTCATTGCGGTAGCGCCGCTCCAGCTCTTTGAGCAGTTGCTCGTACTTGTGGATCAATTGGCTTTTTTCCATCCCCATCGCGTCCTCCGAAACCGGGTGATGCCGACGCTGCCGAGGCGGGATTCAGGCCCTTGTTGCCACGGAAGCTCCTGCGTTATTCTATGCAGATCTTTATGGGTCATTCCTGGCCCGAAATCAAAATTCAATCTTGGACTCCCGACGTGTCGATGCAAGAGCAATACAATCCCGCGCAAATCGAGCCCCAGGTGCAACAGCACTGGGATGATCAACAGACCTTCGTTGCCAAAGAGGATCCCAGCAAGGAGAAGTTCTACTGCCTCTCCATGTTCCCCTACCCCAGTGGCCGCCTGCACATGGGCCACGTGCGCAACTACACCATCGGGGATGTGATCAGCCGCTTCCAGCGTCTGCAGGGCAAAAACGTATTGCAGCCCATCGGCTGGGACGCCTTCGGTCTGCCGGCGGAAAACGCCGCCATCAAGAACAAGACCGCGCCGGGCCCCTGGACCTACGAGAACATCGAATACATGAAGGGCCAGCTGAAGATGCTGGGCTTCGGCTACGACTGGAGCCGGGAGCTGGCCACCTGCAAGCCGGACTACTACCGCTGGGAGCAGTGGTTCTTCACCGAGCTGTACAACAAGGGCCTCATCTACAAGAAGACCAGCTCCGTCAACTGGTGTGAGAACGACCAGACCGTGCTGGCCAACGAGCAGGTGGTGGACGGCTGCTGCTGGCGCTGCGACACCCCGGTGGTGCAAAAAGAGATCCCCCAGTGGTTCGTCAAGATCACCGACTACGCCGATCAGCTGCTAGCGGACATGGACCAGCTCGAGGGCTGGCCCGAGATGGTCAAGACCATGCAGCGCAACTGGATCGGTCGCTCCGAAGGGGTGGAGATGACCTTCGACGTGGACGGCCTGGATGAGGCGTTCACCATCTACACCACCCGCCCCGACACCGTGATGGGGGTGACCTACGTCGGCATCGCCGCCGGTCACCCGCTGGCCACCCGCGCCGCCGAGGGCAACCCGGAGCTGGCCGCCTTTATCGACGAGTGCAAGAACACCAAGGTCGCCGAGGCCGAGCTGGCCACCATGGAGAAGAAGGGGATGGCCACCGGCCTGTACGCCCTCCACCCGCTCTCCGGCAAGCGCGTGCCCATCTGGGTCGCCAACTTCGTGCTGATGGATTACGGCACCGGTGCCGTGATGGCGGTGCCCGGCCACGATCAGCGCGACTACGAGTTCGCCACCAAGTACGGCCTGGCCATCGAAGGGGTGATCAAGCCGGCGGACGCCGAGCTGGACCTGTCCGAGCAGGCCTACACCGACAAGGGGATCCTCTTTAACTCCGGCGAGTTCGACGGCCTGGACTTCGATGGTGCCCTGAACGCCATCGCCGACAAGCTGGGTGCACTGGGCAAGGGCCACAAGACCACCAACTTCCGTCTGCGCGACTGGGGCGTGTCCCGTCAGCGCTACTGGGGTGCCCCCATCCCCATGGCCACCCTGGAGAACGGCGAGACCGTGACCGTGCCCGCCGAGGATCTGCCGGTGATCCTGCCGGAAGACGTGGTGATGGACGGCGTCACCAGCCCCATCAAAGCCGACAAGGCCTGGGCCGAGACCACCATCAATGGTCAGAAGGCCACCCGGGAGACCGACACCTTCGACACCTTTATGGAGTCCTCCTGGTACTACGCCCGCTACACCAGCGTTGGCACCGACGACGGGATGCTGGATCCGGCCAAGGCCAACTACTGGCTGCCGGTGGACCAGTACATCGGCGGCATCGAGCACGCCAACATGCACCTGCTCTACTTCCGCTTCTTCCACAAGCTGCTGCGGGACGCCGGCCTGGTGGACTCCGACGAGCCGGCCAAGCGCCTGCTGTGTCAGGGCATGGTGCTCTGTGACGCCTTCTACTACGTGGGCGACAACGGTCAGCGGGTCTGGGTCTCCCCCACCGAGGTGACCCTGGAGCGCGACGGCAAGGGGGCCATCACCCAGGCCACCGACGCCGAGGGTCGCGAGCTGGTGCACTCCGGCATGACCAAGATGTCCAAGTCCAAGAACAACGGCATCGATCCCCAGGAGATGGTGGAGAAGTACGGTGCCGACACCGTGCGCCTGTTCATGATGTTCGCCGCCCCACCGGAGCTGACCCTGGAGTGGCAGGAGTCCGGTGTAGAGGGGGCCCAGCGCTTCTTGAAGCGGCTGTGGAAACTGGCCCACGAGCACATTGGTCAGGGCCCCGCCCCGGCCCTGGATGTGGCCAGCCTGAGCAACGAGCAAAAAGCCCTGCGCCGCGCCCTGCACCAGACCATCGCCAAGGTGACCGACGACTACGGCCGCCGCCAGACCTTCAACACCGCCATCGCCGCAGTGATGGAGCTGATGAACAAGCTGACCAAGGCACCGCAGCAGAGCGACAACGATCGCGCCCTGCTGCAGGAAGCCCTGGACGCTCTGGTGGTGCTGCTCTACCCCATCATCCCCCACACCAGCTTCGCCCTGTACCAGGCGCTGGGTCACCAGGGCAACGTCGACGACGCCCAGTGGCCGGTGGCTGATAAGGACGCCATGGTGGAGGACGAGAAACTGGTGGTGGTGCAGGTCAACGGCAAGGTGCGGGCCCGCATCACCGTGGCCGCCAGCGCCAGCCAGGATGAGGTTCAGGCCCTGGGCCTGGCGGACAGCAACGTGAAGAACTTCACCGACGGCAAGACCATCCGCAAGGTGATCTACGTGCCCGGCAAGCTGCTCAACATCGTTGCCAACTGAGACTGATTGAACGGCACCCTTCGGGGTGCCTTTTACCATAAGGAGCCGAAGGTGATCCGACGCCTTCTCACCATCTTTACCGCCCTGGCCCTGCTGACCACCGCCGGCTGCGGCTTCCGCTTGCAGAGCAACTACCAGTTCCCCGACGAGTTGGCCCAGGTGCGCCTGGACAGCTCCGACGATCAGGGCGAGCTGCACCGCCTGGTCAAGGAGCGGCTGCGCCTGTCCAACATCGAGGTGGTGGCCGATGACGCCGCCCCGCGCCTGTGGCTGGGCGACGACCGCCTGGAGCGCTCCACGCTCTCCCTGTTCCCCTCCGGCCAGGTGGCCGAATACGAGCTCATCTACTCGGTGCGCTTCTCCGTCACCGTGGCGGAACAGGCCCCGCAGAATTTCGACATCGAGATCCGCCGGGACTACCTGGACGATCCCCGTACCGCCCTGGCGAAGAACCGCGAGCTGGAGCTGCTGCTCGGTGAGATGCGGGCCCAGGCCGCGGATCGCATTCTGCGCGCCCTTTCCGCCACCAAGGTCGACACGGACGCCCAGCCCTGATGCGCATCTTCCCCAGCCAACTCAACCAGCACCTGGGAAAACTGCCCCAGATCCTGATGGTGTTCGGTGACGATGTGCTGATCCGGGAGGAGTGCCGCGACGCTCTGCGCCAGGCCTGTTTTGCCCAGGGCGCCCAGGAGCGCCTCTCCTTGGTGCAGGAGTCCCCCTTCAAGTGGGATGAGTTGCGCCAGGAGTGTCAGGCCCTCTCCCTGTTCGCCTCCGTCCGGGTAATCGAGCTGGAGCTGCCCAGCCTCAAGCCCGGCACCGAGGGGGCCGCCACCCTGACCGAGCTGGCCGCCGAGCTGTCCCAGCAGCGGGATCTCTGGCTGCTGCTGCACGGCCCCAAGGCCGGACGGGAGCAGACCAATACCAAATGGTTTAAATCCCTGGAGAAACAGGGCCTCTATGTGCAGGCGCTGACGCCGGAAGGGCCCCACTACCAGCGCTGGGTTGCCGAGCGGGCCCGGCGTCATCAACTGGCCCTGGCCCCAGACGCCCAGCACTACCTGGCGAGCCTGTTCGAGGGCAACCTGCTGGCGGCGGATCAGGCGATGGCTCAGCTGGCGTTGATCGCGGACGGTCAGCGCCTCAGCCAGGAGGCGCTGGAGCGCCTGCTAGAGGACCAGTCCCGCTACAGCGTATTTCAGCTCAGTGATGAGTTGCTGGCCGGGCGGCTGGATCCGGCGCTCAAAATTCTGGCCCAGCTGCGCCAGGAGGGCACCGCCCCCACCCTGGTGGCCTGGGCCATCAACCGGGAACTGGCGCTGCTGGCCCAGCTGGCCTTTGGCGTCAACCGGGGAGAGGCCCTGCCGGCGCTGATGAAGCAGGCCAAGATCTGGGAGAAGAGGCAGCGCTTCTACCAGGGCTGCTTCAATCGGATGGGCCCGGTGCGGATCGCCACGGCCCTGGCGGCGGCCGGCCAGGTGGAGGCCCAGCTCAAGGGCGAGGCCCAGGACGAGGCCAGCCAATGGCTGGCCCTGGCGGATCTCTGCGCCCGCTTTGACCCGGCCTACCAGGGCCTGGAGGCGCTATGAGCCCGGCCATCGGCCTCTTTGGCGGCACCTTCGATCCCATCCACAACGGCCACCTGCGCAGCGCCTTCGAGGTGCACCACGCCCTGGGGCTGTCCCACACCTACCTGCTGCCCAACGCCATCCCGCCCCACAAGACGGGCCCGGCCATCGCGACCGAACACCGCCTGGCCATGGTGGAGCTGGCGGTGGCCCCCTATCCGGAGTTGTCGGTGGACCCGCGTGAGCTGGCCCGGCCGGCCCCCTCCTACACGGTGGACACCCTGGAGGCCCTGCGCGCCGAACACCCGGACACCCCCTTGTGTTTCATCATCGGCATGGACTCCCTGCTCAACCTGCCCCGTTGGCACCTCCCACAGCGGATCCTGGAGCTGGCGCACCTGGTGGTGTGCCACCGCCCGGGTTACCGGCTGGCCAGCGACGCCCCGGTGCAATCCTGGCTGTCCCGGTATCGCTGCGAAGACCCGGCGCAGCTGCACCGGCAACCCGCGGGCCTCATCCACTGCCTCGAGGCCACCCAGCTGGACATCGCCTCCACGGCACTGAGGGCGCAGATGCGCCAGGGGATCGCCCCCCATTTTTTACTCCCACCGCAAGTGGTCGCTTATATTGAACGCCATGGACTCTACGGGGTCAGTCATGGTGGCACAGGCGCGAAGCCGGTATAATACGCCGCTTTGCCGAATGTCAGACGAGGATATCCGAGTGCAAGCTGTTGAGCTGAAAGATTTTGCTGTAGATAAACTGGACGACCTCAAGGGCCGCGACATCGTGGTGCTCGACGTCTCCGACCGCTCCGACGTCACCGACTACATGGTGGTCTGCACCGGCACCTCCAAAACCCACGTCCGCTCCCTGGCTGAAAATCTGGTCAGCGAAGCCAAGGACGCCGGCCTGCAGCCGCTGGGGATCGAGGGCAAGGAGAGCGGTGAGTGGGTATTGGTGGATCTCTCCGCGGTCATCGTGCACGTGATGCAGGAGCAGACCCGCGACCACTACCAGCTGGAAAAGCTCTGGTCGGCGCACCCGGGCCAGTAAATGAAGCTGAAGCTGATCGCCGTGGGCACCAAGATGCCCGACTGGGTGACCAAGGGGTTCACCGAGTATCAGCGCCGCTTTCCCCGGGATCTGCCGCTGGAGCTGGTGGAGATCCCGGCGGGCAAGCGGGGCAAGAACGCCGACATCGACCGCATCCTCGACAAGGAGGGGGAGGCGATGCTGGCGGCGGCCAAGGGGTGTCATGTCGTGACCCTGGACATCCCCGGCAAGCCCTGGGACACCCCGACCCTGGCCAAGCAGCTGACCCGCTGGCAACTGGACGGCCGGGACGTGGCCATCCTGATTGGCGGCCCCGAGGGGCTGGCCCCCGCCTGCAAGCAGGCGGCCGAACAGAGCTGGTCGCTCTCCAACCTGACCCTGCCCCACCCCCTGGTGCGTGTGGTCATGGCGGAGAGCCTGTACCGGGCCTGGAGCATCAATAACAACCATCCATATCACCGCGAATGAGACGAGTTCGGCAACGGGTTGCCTTTAGGGATCACGCCGCAGAGTCGGCACTGTTCAAGCGGCGGGCGATCGTCTGCTTCGCTTTTGTTGTGCTGATGGTCGGCGTCCTGCTGACCAACCTCTACTACATCCAGATCGTCGATCACCAGGCCTACCAGACCCGCTCCAACGATAACCGGATCCGTCTGATCCCGGTGGCCCCCAACCGGGGCCTCATCTACGACCGCAACGGCATCCTGCTGGCGGACAACCAGCCGGTGTTCACCCTCGAAGCGGTGCCGGAGCGGGTGGCCGACATGGAGGCCAGCCTCAGCGGCCTGGCCCAACTGCTGGAACTGACCGACGAGCAGCTGGAGACCTTCCGGGAGCGCCTGCAGGGCCATCGCCGCTTCAAGCCCCTGGCCCTGGTCAACCAGCTGACCGAAGCCCAGGTGGCCCAGTTCAGCGTTAACCAGCACCGCTTCCCCGGTTTCACCGTCGAGGCGGGCCTCAAGCGCCACTACCCCCACGGCGGCAGCCTGACCCACCTGCTGGGCTACGTGGCCCGCATCAACAGCCAGGACCAGGCCCGACTGGAAGCCGACGGCGAAGGGGCGCGCTACGCCGCCACCCGCAGCATCGGCAAGCAGGGGATCGAACGCTTCTACGAAGCGGCCCTGCACGGCCAGCCCGGCATGCTGGAGGTGGAGGTCAACAACCGCGGCCGCATTGTGCGCACCCTGACCGCCCAGCCCACGGAGGCGGGCCAGGATCTGCACCTGACATTGGATCTGCCCCTGCAGAAGATGGCCGAGCGCCTGCTCGATGGCCGGCGGGGGGCCGTGGTGGCGATGGACCCGAGGGACGGCGGGGTGCTGGCCATGGTCTCCAGCCCCAGCTACGACCCCAACGCCTTCGTCACCGGGATCTCCGGCAAGCAGTACAGTGAGCTGCTCAACGACGGCAACCGCCCGCTCATCAACCGCGCCACCCAGGGCCAGTACGCCCCGGCCTCGACGGTCAAGCCCCACCTGGCGCTGCTGGGTCTGGAGCTGGGCCACGTCACCGAGAAGACCAAGATCTGGGATCCGGGCTGGTGGCAGATCCCCGGGGTGGACCGCCGCTACCGGGACTGGAAGCGCTGGGGCCACGGCTGGGTGGATCTGGACAAGGCGATCGCCGCCTCCTGTGACACCTACTTCTACGATCTGGCCTACAAGACCGGCATCAACGAGATCAGCCAGTTCATGTTCCAGTTCGGCTTCGGTGAGCGCACCGGCATCGACCTGATGGAGGAGTCTGCCGGCAACATGCCCACCCGGGACTGGAAGCGGATCCGCTACAAGGAGCCCTGGTACATCGGCGACACCATCTCCGTGGGGATCGGCCAGGGCTACTGGACCGCCACTCCGCTGCAGCTGGCGCTCTCCACCACCATCCTGGCCAACGACGGCGCCCGCCACATCCCCCACCTGCTAGCGGCCACCGAGTCCGACGGGGTACGCACCGAAGAACCCATCATCGACCGGCCACCCATCGAGCTGGAACGGCCGAGCGCCTGGCGCTCCATCCAGCGCTCCATGTACCTGACCGCCCACAACCCCATGGGCAGCGGGTATCGTCAGTTCAACGACGCCAGCTACAAGTCGGCGGTAAAAACCGGTACCGGCCAGGTGTTCGGCCTCGCCGAGGACGCCGAGTACGACGAGGACAACGTGGCGGAGCACCTTCGGGATAACGCCCTCTTTGTCGGTTACGCCCCCTACGACGATCCCCAGATCGTCATCGCCATCGTGCTGGAAAACGCCGGCTGGGGTGGCGCCAATGCCGGCCCGGTGGCCCGTGCCCTGTTTGATTTCTACCTGGATCCCGATGCCCTGGATCCGGAACTGCTGGAGGCGGACTGATGGGCAAGACCCCCGGAAGCAAACCCAACCTGTGGCTGCGCCTGCACCTGGACCTGCCCCTGCTGACCGCATTGCTGGTGCTGATGGGTTACGGCCTGATGGTGCTCTACAGCGCCAGCGGCGAGAGCATGGCCACCCTGGACCGCCAGGTGATCCGCATCGGCCTGGGGCTGGGGGTGATGTTCGTGCTGGCCCAGATCAACCCGGAGATCTACCGCCGCTGGGCCCTGCCCATCTTCCTGTTCGGGATCGGCCTGCTGATCCTGGTGGATCTGTTCGGCGAGGTGAACAAGGGCGCCCAGCGCTGGCTCAACCTGGGCTTTATGGAGTTCCAGCCGTCGGAGCTGATGAAGCTGGCCTTCCCCATCACCATGGCCTGGTACATCAGCCGCTACCCCCTGCCGCCGAAAAAACGCTACCTGGCCGGCGGCGCCCTGTTGCTGCTCATCCCCACACTGCTGATCGCCGCTCAGCCGGATCTGGGCACCTCCATTCTGGTGGCCTCCTCCGGGGTGTTCGTGCTGTTTCTCTCCGGCATGAGCTGGGCCGTGGTGGGGGCCTGCGTGGCCGCGGTGCTGGCCTTCCTGCCGGTGCTCTGGTTCTTCCTGATGAAGGACTACCAGCGCACCCGGGTGCTCACCCTGCTGGACCCGGAGAAAGACCCCCTGGGGGCCGGCTACCACATCATCCAGTCCAAGATCGCCATCGGCAGCGGCGGCTTCGAGGGCAAAGGCTGGCTGCAGGGCACCCAGTCCCAGCTCGACTTCCTTCCCGAGCGTCACACCGACTTCATCTTCGCGGTGCTGGGGGAGGAGTTCGGGTACCTGGGGATCGCCCTTTTGCTGCTCATCTACCTGTTTATCATCGGCCGTGGCCTGGTGATCGCCAGCCGCGCCCAGACCGCCTTCGGGCGCCTGCTGGCCGGCTCCATCACCCTCACCTTCTTCGTCTACGTGTTCGTGAATATCGGTATGGTTTCCGGCCTGTTACCCGTGGTGGGGGTCCCCTTGCCGCTGGTTTCATACGGCGGCACATCCATGCTGACATTGATGGCAGGATTTGGCATCCTGATGGCCATTCATACCCACCGGCGCTTTATCGCCCAGTAAGTAAGTGGTAACCCATGACAGGACGCTCCCTTCTCGCTGCCGCCCTGATTTGCGGCAGCCTGTTCGCGCACGCGGACCCCAAGGCCGAATTCATCGACCATTGGCAACAACAGGGGCTGTCCCAGGCCTACATTGAACAGGCCCTCGACCAAGCCACCTTCAACCAGGGGATCCTGGACGCCATCCAGAAACCCTGGGAAGCCAAACCCTGGTACCAGTACTACCCCCTGTTTCTCACCGAGGAGCGCCTGGACGCCGGTCTGGCGTTCTGGCAAGAGCATCGCGCCACCCTGGAGCGGGCCGAGCAGGAGCTTGGCGTCGAGCCGGAGATCGTCGTGGCCATCATCGGGGTGGAGACCTACTACGGCCGCCACCTGGGTCGCCACGCGGTACTGGACGCCCTCTACACCCTGGGCTTCTACTACCCGCCGCGCCAGACCTTTTTCCGCAAGGAACTGGGCCACTACCTGCAGCTGGCCGAAGAGCAGGGCTGGTCGCTGACCGAGATCAAGGGCTCCTACGCCGGCGCCATGGGGCTGGGCCAGTTTATCCCCTCCTCCTACCAGGCCTACGCCGTGGACTTCGACGGGGACGGCAAACGGGACCTGCTCACCAACCCCACTGACGCCATCGGCAGCGTGGCCAACTACTTCGCCAAGCACCGCTGGCAGCACGGCGCCATCGCCGCGGAGCCGGTTACCGTGGCCGCCGATGCACCGATCAAACCGGTGCTGTGGGACGGCAGACCCTTGAAGCACGATGCCGCGGCGTTGAGCGCCCAAGGGGTGGCCGTGCCCCAGGGCCGCGATGGCAAGCTCAGTCTGCTGCAGCTGGAGGTGGCCGAAGGCCAGTGGGGCCACTTCCTGGCCCACCCCAACTTCTACACCATCACCCGCTACAACCGCAGTCCGCTGTACGCCATGGCGGTATGGGAGTTCAGCCAGCAGCTCAAGCAGGCCATGGCCGATGGTTAAGGCCCGCATCCTGGTGCCTCTGCTGAGCGTCGCCCTATTGGCCGCCTGCAGCAGCCCCACGCCTTCGGGCCGCTACCAGATGAGCCAGGACCAGGCCCCGGCCAATGCGCCGGATCTCAGCCAGCTGGAGCCACCGGTGCCCCGCTATGAGCCGAAAAGCCGGGGCGGCAACCGCGACTACGTGGTTTGGGGTCAGGCCTACGAGGTACTGCCCAGCGCCGAGGGCTACGTCGAGGAGGGGATCGCTTCCTGGTACGGCGCCAAGTTTCACGGCCACCTGACCTCCAACGGCGATACCTACGACATGTTCACTTTCTCCGCCGCCCACAAAAGCCTGCCGCTGCCCACCTACGCCAAGGTGACCAACCTGGCCAACGGTAAAAGCCTGGTGGTGCGGGTCAATGATCGGGGCCCCTTCCACCCGGAGCGGGTGATCGATCTCTCCTACGCCGCCGCCTGGCACCTAGGGGTGCTGGCCGCCGGCACCGCGCCGGTGCGGGTGGAGGCCTACCATTTCGCCGGGCCCGACAGCCCGGTGCCGCCCCTGGTGGGCCCGCCCCGGCTGTTTATCCAGCTGGTGGCCAGTGGCGACGCCGAGGCCCTACAGCCCATGAAAACCCGGCTTGAGGAGGAGTGGGCGGTCGCGGCGCGGATCCAGCAAGCCGGCGATCTGCACAAGCTGCAGCTGGGCCCGTTCGAGGATGCGGAACAGGCCCAAACCCTGCTTGAGCAACTGCGCCAGGGGGCCTATCCCCAAGCGTTTAAAGTGCTGGAGCCCCACGAGCTGTGAAACTTTTGCCGTGGGCCCGTGGTCTGTTGATATAATGTGTCGCTATGGATGGCTAACCGCCTCAATCCCGCAGATAAATTCAAATAAAGCGTATTCACCTGACATGACTTTTGTAAAACGCACTCTGGCCAGCGCCGCCACGCTGCTGTTCAGCGCCACCGTGGCCGCCGCCCCCTCCGTGATCCCCAACGCGCCCACCGTGGCCGCCGAGTCCTACGTCCTGATGGACTTCAAGACCGGACAGATCTTGGCGGAGAACAACTCCTACGATCCGCGCCGCCCAGCCAGTCTGACCAAGATGATGACCTCCTACGTCCTCGGTCAGGAGCTCAGCAAGGGCAACGTGTCCGAAGAGGACATGGTGAAGATCTCCAACAACGCCTGGGCCAAGAACTTCCCCGGTTCGTCGGTGATGTGGATTGAAGTGGGCAAAGAGGTCAACCTGA
This sequence comes from Ferrimonas balearica, assembly GCF_019802085.1. Lineage (GTDB taxonomy): Bacteria > Pseudomonadota > Gammaproteobacteria > Enterobacterales > Shewanellaceae > Ferrimonas > Ferrimonas balearica_B. Next base: position 22,738 of record NZ_JAHVHV010000001.1, on the reverse strand, counting down.
TGGACCTCTACCGCGGCATGGTGGTCCAGTCCGGCAACGACGCCTGCGTCGCCATCGCCGAGCACGTGGCGGGCACCGAAAGCGCCTACACCGATCTGATGAACGCCTGGGCCGGACAGTTGGGGATGGCGGACAGCCACTTCGCCAATGCCCATGGCCTGGACGCCGACGACCAGGTGACCACCGCCTACGACATGGCCCTGCTGGGTCGCGCCATCATCCGTGACATCCCCGAGTACTACTCCCTCTACTCCGAGCGGGAGTTCACCTTCAACGGCATCCGTCAGCACAACCGCAACGGCCTGCTGTGGGATCGCAGCCTCAATGTGGACGGCATGAAGACCGGCCACACCGCCGGCGCCGGCTACAACCTGGTGAGCTCCGGCACCAAGGGCGACATGCGTCTTATCGCCGTGGTAATGGGCGCCAAGAGCCCCCAATCCCGCGAGGCGGAGAGCAAGAAGCTGCTCAACTACGGTTTCCGCTTCTTCGAGACCGTGACCCCCTACAGTGCCGGTGAGGAGTTCACCAGCCAGCAGATCTGGTACGGCGACAAGTCCGAGGTGCGCCTGGGCGTGCTGCAGGACACCCCGGTGACCATCTACCGTGGCCAGTCGGGCAACCTCAAAGCCAACTTCGAACTGAGCCAGGAGCTCAAGGCGCCCCTGACCCGGGGTGACGAAGTGGGCACCCTCTACTTCCAGCTCGACGGCGAGGACATCGCCAAGTTCCCGCTGGTGGTGCTGGAGGACGTCAACGAGGGCAGCTGGTTCTCCAAGCTCATCGACTACTTCAAGCTGCTGTTCCTCTCCCTCTTCTAAGGACGGAACCGGTGCGAACGGGGTGGCCAGGGCCACCCCGTTTTTATTGGCCCCCTTGAATTTTGATACAATGAGCCCCATTAACAGCGGTCTCATATCGCACCTGGAGTACCCATGGACACCAAATTCGACGAATACCTTGAGTTCCCTTGCAAATTCCCCTTTAAGGTCCTTGGCTTGGCGGACGACACCCTGGCGGATCGCGTGGTGGCCGTGCTGCAGCAGCACGCCCCCGGCGACTACGTGCCCAGTATCAAACCCTCCAGCAAGGGCACCTACATCTCCGTCTCCGTGACCACCACGGTGACCAGCAAAGAGCACATCGAACTGCTGTACACCGAGTTGGCGGCCATCGATGGGGTTCGCGGCGTTCTGTAAAGTGTGACCCATCTGGCATTCTGACTTTGCCCGGGTATAATGCGGGCAACAGTTTCAGCCAGGAAGTGGTACAGGATTGGTTGCCAACACCCTCATCATTCGCCATCTCGGCACCCAGCCATACGAACAGGTATGGCACGCCATGCAAGCGTTCACCGACACCCGTGACGACCAACATGCCGACGAGTTGTGGCTGGTGGAGCACCCCCCGGTGTTCACCCAGGGCCAGGCCGGCAAGGCGGAGCACCTGCTGGCCACCGGCGACATCCCGGTGGTGAAAGTGGACCGCGGCGGCCAGGTGACCTACCACGGTCCCGGACAGCTGGTGGCCTACCCGCTGATCAACCTGCGCCGGCGCAAGCTGGGGGTGCGGGACCTGGTGACCGAGATTGAGCAGAGCCTGGTGGACATGCTGGCCCGCTACGACGTCCCTGCCGCCTCCCGCTGCGATGCCCCCGGCGTCTACGTGGAGGAGCGCAAAGTGGCTTCCCTGGGGCTCAGGATCCGTAAGGGCTGCTCCTTCCATGGCCTGGCCCTGAACGTGGACATGGATCTGTCCCCCTTCCTGCGCATCAACCCTTGCGGCTACGCCGGCCTGGAGATGGTGCAGACCCGCCAACTGGGTGGCCCGCAAACCGTCGAGGAAGCGGCCCGTCACCTGTGCGAGATATTCCCTCAGCGCCTGGGCTACCAGGCGACCGTAGTAAAAGAAGGATTGGATTGATGACCGAACGTCCCGTACGTCTGCAGGCGGGGGTAAAACTCCGCGACGCCGACAAGGTTGCCCGGATCCCAGTCAAGGTGATGCCCACCGAGCGGGAAGAGATGCTGCGCAAGCCCGACTGGCTGAAGATCAAACTGCCCGCCTCCAGCGAGAAGATCGACCAGGTGAAGCAGGCGATGCGCGATCACGGCCTGCACTCGGTGTGCGAGGAAGCCTCCTGCCCCAACCTGGCGGAGTGCTTCAACCACGGCACCGCCACCTTTATGATCCTGGGGGCCATCTGCACCCGCCGTTGCCCCTTCTGCGACGTGGCCCACGGCCGCCCGCTGAAGCCGGACCCGGAAGAGCCGGTCAAGCTGGCACGCACCATCCGCGATATGAAGCTCAAGTACGTGGTGATCACCTCGGTGGACCGGGACGATCTGCGCGACGGCGGCGCTCAGCACTTTGCCGACTGCATCCGCGAGATCCGCAAGCGCAACCCGCACATCAAGATTGAGATCCTGGTGCCCGATTTCCGCGGCCGCATCGATCGCGCCCTGGAGATCCTCAAGGACAACCCGCCGGACGTGTTCAACCACAACCTGGAGACCGCGCCGCGCCTCTACCGCGCCGCCCGTCCCGGGGCCAGCTACCAATGGTCGCTGGATCTGCTGAAGAAGTTCAAGGCGATGCACCCGGACGTGCCCACCAAGTCCGGCCTGATGATGGGCCTGGGGGAGACCAACGAGGAGATCGTCGAGGTGCTCAAGGATCTGCGTGCTCACGACGTGGAGATGCTGACCCTGGGGCAGTACCTGCAGCCCAGCCGCCACCATCTGCCGGTCAAACGCTACGTAACCCCAGGCGAGTTCGACCAGATGAAAGAGGTCGCCGAGTCCATCGGCTTTACCCACGCCGCCTGTGGCCCTCTGGTGCGCTCCAGCTACCACGCGGACCTGCAAGCCCAGGGTAAAGAGGTCAAGTAACCTCAGAGCCAGAAACAACAACGCCCCGGCTTAGGCCGGGGCGTTGTTGTTTTAAGGGTTCACAGGGTGCAGGACATCAACACCGCGTCTTCGCGCCCCTCGGAGCAGGGGTAGTACCCCTTGCGCCGAACATCCTCGACAAAACCCACCTTTCGATAGAGCGCCAGCGCCGCCACGTTGCTGGCCCGCACCTCCAGGAAACAGCGGCGGGCCTCGGCCGCCCTGGCTCGCATCAGCGCCCTTTCCAGCAACGCCTGTCCCCAACCCTGGCCCTGGTGCACCGGGTCGACACAGATATTCATCAGGGTCACCTCGTCCAGCACCTGCTGGAACAGGTAGAAACCCACCGGAGTCTCAGTGCAGGCCACCTCTCCCCAATAGGGGGCGGTAAGACAGGAGCGCAGCAGCGACTCGGACCAGGGATAGGGGTGGGCAGCTTGCTCAATGGCCCACAGGGGCTCAAACAGCGACGCTGAGGCCGGCCGATAGCTCAGAGCCACCGTTGCAGGCTCCGCCACAAGCGACGCTTCTCGTCGGCGCTCAGGGGCTTATCCAATGACGGGGAGTAGAGATGGGTGGCGGTGGCCGGCAAGGTTCGCCCCAGCACCCAGTAGCGCTTGGCTGGCGCGGCCTGCTCCTCGGTGGCGCACAGCAGCTGCTCAGCGGGCAACTCAAGCAGGGTAAGCAGATCCTGCACCAGGGGGTGCTCCGCCGTCGCCCGGCCTTGAGGGTCAATCAGCGCCAGGGGGGCCTTGGTGCGACGCAGCGCCAGGGGCTGAACGCCCATCTGGCTCAAGGCGGCACGCTGTCGGGAGGTCAATTCGGTCATGGCAAGGAAGGTACCACAGCGCCGCCCCAAGCGCATGGCCAGGGCGATCGACAGACACAAAAAAGCCCGTCTTACGACGGGCTTTTTCGCGATATGGCAGGGGTAGAGGGACTCGAACCATCATCGAAGCCACTGAAAAGCCCGGGTTTATACATTTCTTGGGATGCCTGTTGTACCAGCAAAGTGTACCACCTGACATCATTGCTGCCAGTTCAGTTCACTCCCCAAAAAAGACGGCATCCGCTGGTGTAAGCTATATTTTAACTTGCTGATTTCTATGGATTGACACCAAGGATGGCTCAACATGACACAGCAACCTCCCCTGCCCTCACCGGACAGCTCCTGCGGCAAGCACTTCACGTACAAAGACTTTATTGAGTGCAGCGACAGCTGGGTTCGCGCCCGCCCCAGTAATGTGCCGCAGCAACTGGCCACCTACCAGGCCATCGACACACTCTGCCAAACGGTATTAGACCCGATCTGGGCTCAATTCGGCCCGATCAAGCTGACTTATGGATTTAGCTCGGCTTCACTGGTCAAAGTGGTCAAAGAAACGCCCTACCCCAACATAACACCCAGTGGCGACCAGCACGCGGGCTGTGAACTCAACCGTGCCGGCAAGCCCATCTGCCCCCGACTGGGCCAAGCGGTGGATTGTTACGTTCCCGGGGTCAGCTCACTGGTCGTGGCCCAATGGGCCGCCCAGCACACCCCCTTTGACCGGCTCTACTTCTATTCAGCGCACCGTCCCTTCCACATCAGTGCCGGACCGGATAATAGCCGCTCGATAGTGTGGATGGATGGCTACCGGGGTGGAGGCCATCAACCCCGCGTTCAGAGCCCGCAACGATTCCAGAGCTTATCCAAATAAAGAGCTCTAAAGGGCATGCCCAGGTGCTTCAGCGTTATTCATTCAGTAGTGGCACCTTGCTGTTAGATCGCGCGTGCCATAAGGGGTGGTTAACCTCAATACGCTACAACGGCAAAAAAACGCCCTTTAGGGGCACTAAAAATAGTGCCGGCGAGAATAGGCTATGGGCGGCAGATGCAACAGCGTTCAATAGCCAGTACTCACCCCAGTTTCGTTTCCAAAATTGAGTTGATGGCCTGGCCGATCTCAATGCACAAAACGCTTTCTAAGCTCTTCAACCAATAACTCCAGTGACTCGCGATGCGCGATCAACAGTTGTGTTGCACGTTGGTTGGCTTAAACAGAGGCTTCAGCGTAAATCTCGCTTCGTAGGACCATTTCCCTTCTTACCAGCCAGGAAATCGGCGTTGCCGTCCAGTGATAAAATGATTAAGAATCAAGGTCACAATCAAATATTCCCCCCATCTTAATTTGACCCCCGAGCTCATCGAGGTGTGGTTTCAGGGTGTTTTCTAATTGCGCCATATGTTCTGCCAGCCACTGGATCATCTCTGGCCAGTTCCCCTTATCATGCCCCTCAACATCATGAGAAAAGGTTATTCGACTGGACTTCTGACCATCTAAGCGTAGCCAGTTAAGAGGATTAGAAAAGGTGTTCTCTATACAGGACTGGCGGGCCTTCAATAGATCCCATAAAGCTTTGTTTTCTTCTTTTCTTGGACGTCCCATCCACAGCTCAATTCGCACCTCTCGCTTGCTGAACGCCATCAGATACTGGCATCCACTGATGCCCGTCCCAGCGGCTACCCAGGAGTCTTTGGAAGGGCTGATGTTATTGAATGCGTCACATTGGCTTTCTCGCATCACCTCCAGAGCTGACATCCAGAACTCTTTGCGAAGGATGTGACGATGCTTGACTTCACCCTTCGTGCTCTGTTCATCGGCCTCTTTAACCGCAATGCCAATCATGAGTTCCTTTGCTTCCGGAGGCGGAAGGATCTGCTCAACATTCAAAAAGTACTGTTCTTCGAGGCTGTACGGAGTCACCTTTAAACACTGGACTGTAATGCCGTGGGACATTAACCACAGTGCCGTGCTGGTGACTTCTTTGCGAAACTGAGCCGCAACCAATATCAACCTTTGCTGATTACCACTGTTCAGAATAACTTCGTCTAGGTCAGGGACATCCAAAAACTCCGCCAGCCTCTGCGCTGCATCTTGGCCTGGTTCATAGCGGTCGAGGTAGGACTGGTAAGCTTCGATGATTTGCGACTTGGTGAAGCTGGAGCAGTATGAGGCGTACTTCAGTGCTTGCCAGACCACGTCTCGCCCGGAATCATCCAGCTTGTTCTCAATGATCACAAGGTTGCCTTCCCGGTCTAGCGCCAACAGATCGAGTCGCTCACGAGTCTCATTGAAACCGTCAAATTCCTTTTGGATCAGGAGTAAGTCCTCTCCCAGCGCATCCAGCTGATTCGCCAACCACTCCTGAAGGTGATGTCGCTCAGTAAAGCCCAACTCAGAAAAGCGCTTGGCTTCCAGTTTGGTGATGCGGTTATCGTCCTTGATGATTTGATACATCTGCTTCCTCAGGTTTCATCCAATGGGAGAGGACTTAACGAGAGCTAGAACCTCTCTGAACGAAGTACGTCCTCAAAGCACCTCGCCAGGCACTTTGCCAACAATGGAGTGTGATAGTTGCTTACAAGTAATGACTTCGTCAATTGACCACAGCGTTTGCGGGGAAGATGGCATGCGCTAGCCCTATTACGACACCGCCAATCGCTTTTGCGCCAATCGCTTTAAGACGCAGTCATATCGCACTTGGTGCTTCTGCAATAGGGAATCGAGGTGCTCATTCACCATCACATCGACCATGGACAACTTGGCAGTCTTCCTGCCCTGCGCACGAAGAGTGACCGCATTGGTCATGAAGACCAGTTCAGTAACAGGCTTACCAAGCAAATTTTGGTAGTACTCCTTAGCACCGGCTACTTCTTGAATCGCTTTATGACCATCGTACTGAGCCTTACCGGTGTGCTTCACTTGCAATAACGTAATGCTATGTCCCAAATCCAGCACGCCGTCAGCTCCGTGATCTGACCCGTTTTGAGTCAACCATACCCTTGCTCCTGCGCGCTCGCGCGCCATGAGCTCAACGCATAACGCTTCAAAATGTCCCCATGGCATTCTAACCAGGTCTTCTCGCTGTAGCGGCCTGGATTGAATTTCCGCCAATAGGTCCATTCCTGCTGGAGCCGGTATCACCTGTTCCGGCGTCACAACTGCGTCTTTCAGTTGGGTCTTCTTGGTGAGTAGCTTATGGAGATTAACATCAAAGGACTCGAATTCAGGATGGTGAGCGAGCGGGACATAGATGTTGACGTCTTTCTGCTGTCCAATGCGATACACCCGATCCGTTGCCTGGGCTTCTTTGGCGGGGTTCCAGTGACGTTCGAAATGGATAACGTTGTTAGATCCCACTACCGTCAAACCCACTCCCGCAGCAACTGGGGACATGACGATGATGTTAAAACCGGGCCGAGATTCGAAGTCAGCGATCATCGACTTGCGCGTCGGGACACCATCTCTTTTGGCCACGGCTTTTGCGTCACCATTGATTACAGCCAACGGCCCCAGGCCATACACCCTCCCAAGCGCAACACTGAGAAACGCTTGCAGGCGCTTATTCACCGCGAAAATGATGCACTTCTCGTTTCGCTGTTGTATTTCGTTCAAAGTAGACACCAGCGATGCCATCTTTGCCGACTCGTTTATTAACGCATTGACTGCTTTACTACTGTTGGGTACATCAAGTCGTCCTTGGTCGACGAGTCGCGGATGCAGCGATACATCTCGAAGCCGCTGCAGACATCCGAGCACCACATTTTGCTCACTTTGCTCCTGTGCAGATAACGTCGCATCGTAAACAGCCAACTGCTGCCCTTGGAGATGGGACGCTAACGATTCTTTGTAGATCCATGTTTCATCCTGGGTTCCTACAAACATCCGCTTCTTCGGCAGTCCTTTCAGATTGTCCTCTTTGAGCCGGCGAAGCATGATCGCTCCAACTTTAACTCGCAAGGCTCTCCCTACTCGCTCTCGGGTTTCTTCTACCTCGTCACTGGCGCACTGCAAGATCGGGGCGACATAGCTGGCACGAAAATCTTGGTAACTCCCGAGATACCCAGGACAGGCGGTATCCATCAAGCACCAAAAATCCGCGAGGCTGTTTTCCACCGGCGTACCGGTAGTGACCAAACTGAAGTCTGCTTTTAGTCCTTTTGCCGCTCGGGTCTGTAAAGCATTTGGGTTTTTGATGTTTTGAGCCTCATCAAATACCACAGTCGCCCAATCAATACTGCACAACGAAAATTGGTAGTCGCGCAGTGTTTGGTATGTCGTGATAACCAGTCGCCGCGGCACATCCAAGCGCTCTAAAGAGAAGTCCCCACCAACCTTAAGTGAGAAGCGGATTTCTGACACATCCAAATCTCCTTCACCTACCTGATTCTTGGTTTCTACCCCCCCCAGGCGAAAACGAGGAAGGTCGGCACCAGATTGCAACAGTACGACGTCATCGAATGGCGATTCGATAAAGGTCTTCTCCACCTCATCTCGCCAGTTTTCCAGCAAGCTCAGTGGCGCAACGATCAGGCAAGGCTTCTGCACCTCACCTTTCTGTTTTGACTGTTTGTACAGTTGGTCAATGGTGGCCAATGCCGTCAGGGTTTTACCAAGGCCCATGTCGTCCGCCAATAAGCCGCCCCCTTGGTGAGAGGGCTCAATTGCAAGCCCCACGGCCCAGCGAATCCCGACTTCTTGGTGAGGAAAAGGAGTCCGAGCGTAATTCTGCCAAGTCAGCTGTTCGACAGGACACAAAACGTCGTCAATTGCCCGCTGCACCACCGGTGACTCCTGCTCGAGCACCTCGTCATTCAGGTCGACATCAACCACCCGAACTTGGGGCTGCTCAAGCACCGCGTCGTCGGCTACATCGTCGGGCTCTATTTCATTATCGGGTTCAGCACCATCAACCTTTCGTTTGGCTTTCTCTAAAGCTGCATTGACCTGCTCGCCATCGGCGATATCGAACAATTTTCCTTCAAACTCAAACTCATGAGCTCCGACGTTCTGTGCGTCCTTGAGCCCTTGCTGCAATCGTTGCAAACATTCCTCATCCTCCACTAAGTGAATAACGCTGCCGATCGGTTGCACGCTTTGTGTCGCAGCCGCTTTACCAAACCAATCGATGCCTGACTCGTCTGTGTCACCAAAGTAACTGTGTTTAAAAGCAGTCGCACCGTGGACTCGAGCAGAAAAGCCAACGTCCAAATTGACCAATGAGGCATCCAAAAATGCGGATGGTTTCTCCAAAAACGTTCTCAGGTTCGCTTTGGAGATAACTCGGTGATTCAAGATCTCTTTTGTGGCCTTAAGGCGCTCCTCATCCAAAAGGACAATCTCATTACCAACACGCAAACTGGCGTTGGTGGCGTCAGGCCGGAGCTGCCCCAAGCGGGCTTGAATCATATCGGCATCGGCTTCCGTCCCTAGCGACGGAGTCAGGATCCCGTTACCGCGCTCAGTCACCGTGAGTTGCACACCGATCGAATCCGGGACGCGAATTTGCAACTTATCGGTGTCGAAGTGAGCCAGCTTGATTTCAGTACCTGCTCGCTTTGCCTGCTGCAATGCGTAGATCAATTCAAGATTGTCGGCCTCTGAGTGGGGGGTAGATTGATGAGTCTCCAAAGCACGAAACACACTCAGCTGGGCTTCATCGAGCAAGTACCGGCGAGTCTCGCCAAACTGCAAAAATGCCCCAGTACACCGCCAATTTTTCGTTTGCTGTATCTGTTCAGGCTGAAGCCATTCCACCATCAACGTCACGTTGAACGCTGGACTGTGCAACTGACCGCTGATTTCCGCAGATAGTTGCCCCTGCCAAAGTGCGGGTAACTCCAACAGTGCCCGACCTTCTTCATCTAATCGGGCAATCACCTCGCCAGGCACAGCAAAACCATTCGGAATCCGCTCCGCATCCCCTTGCTCCACCAACATACTGAGGTAAACATGCTGGTGTTGTACCCATGCTTCAGCCTGCAAGGACTCCAAAGCTTTGGTCACACTATTCGAGACGGTAAACACAACCTCATCATACAAGGGACGCCACTCATAACTCTGTTGCTCTTTTTGAATAAAACGCTTAACCAGTTGCCCTAACATCGATTAATACCCGTAAGTTCTAATGTGTGCCTTGGCGTCCTTTTTATCCATGACGTGCTCTGCCATCACAGCAATTCCATAGCTTTGCATGGCACTGATCGCATTAGTTATCCATCTATTAGGTGTGTGAGTGATGGCCGTGTGCTGCCCACTGGCGATGCCTCGGGTTAGATCATAATAAGATGGAATCGACACGCTATAGTTATTCAAGACATTGTTGTGGGGCAATTTTCGATGAAGCCACAATTTACAGTTGTGGCTGCCCTCCACCAAATGTACATCGCCAAGGTTCAAATAGATGATGGACTTGTCCTGATCCGCAACCGTGGAATACGCCGGCAGGTCCTCTTTGTTGATGTGGTGACGAACGTAACGAGCGGCGCCGCGTGACAGATAAAGCCGACTGCCTTTGACAAATCCATGGTCAAATAGCCCTTCCAAAAAGCGTTTTCGTGCCGGAAACATGCGCTGCAACGCTGGGTCATGACTGGCTCTCCCGTGTTCTTCGATAACACGAAGAAAGATCTTCAAGTCCATCCGCGAGAACCAACCCCGCGCTTTTTCAATCAATTCAGGCCCAAGCGGTCGCCACCAGCGTCGATACGTTTTTGAGCCATCAGGAATCCGAGGATCGCCACCAATGGCGTTGATTACTGCACGCCAACTATCGCCCAATTCGCCATTTTCAGGCACTCGCTCAATAAGGATCCTCATGACCTCTACTCCCAGAGGCACCTCCGGAGTGAAAGGCGATTCATACACTTCGGGCACCACCAGTTGCCCAAGCAGCGGCGATTCCTCATTAGGCTCAAGCGATTTGAGGCTTTCTAAGTAGTAGATGTTTTGTGCAATTGAGTGGAGTCGCCCGGTTTGAAGACGTTCCAGTCCCATTTGCTTGAGCTGCTCAGGCAATGAAAGTTCGTTATCGCGGGCTTCCTTTGCCAAGAGATGAGGAGCATCATCACTTAGTGCGGGAAGCCAACGACCAAACTCTTCACGGCACTTAATGGCTTTACGGAGCCAGTCACGCACTGATCCAAAGTTGTCCATCTCGTCATAGTCAGTGCAGTACCAATCAAAGAGGTTCTCCATCAACTGGCGCCCAGGGACTGGCCGTAAATGGTCGATACGTGCCAACGCTTCATTACTTAAGGGAACCCGCCGAAAATCCGCACCACCAATACCCACCGCGTAGGCTCGGAGTTGCATCTTGTTGGTTAGCAGTGTCTCCAAAGACTTCCGTTCCGCGATGCCCGTGTGAACCGCAATAAATGCTTGTCGGAAAGCCTTGCTCGTTGCCCCTGCGTTTCGCGCTACCGCCTCCAACTTTCCTCTTTCGGCTCGTAGAACTGAGGTCAACGGCTCATCAGAGAGAGTAAGTTTAAAACTGAGCTTAGGAATGAGGGTCATAGAGATCACCTGGCCAATTCCAGCACATTTTCAAGATCCAAGTCGGATGGGCGACGGATGGTGAATCGAATGTCAATGCGACGATTTCTCGCCCTTTGCTGCGCGGTACTCTCTTCTTCGTCCACGCGGCGCGAATCCGCATATCCACTGACAGAAAACAGCTTCAGACCATCATGATTAACCATTTCCTGGTACGACGGTGTCAACGCAAGCTCCTGGCTCCAATGTGACCACAATGAAATCGCCCGAAAGGCCGACAAACCCCAATTTCCAGTACCCAACAGCCCATTAAAGTTCACGCTGTCGGTATGCCCTTCAATAAAGACTGTATCCAGATACTCATAACCAGGTTTACAGTTATGCTCCCGTCGAACCTCCTCTGAGGCGCCCGAACATTCCAGAGTCCCACTTCGCTCTTTCAATATCGCACGATGAATCGCCAAACCAATCTTGTTGACAGTATCCTGCGTTTTGTTGTCGTCGGGGATCTCATAGCGACCAGAGGCAAAAGCCAGACTATCAGGGATCCTAAGAATGCTCTTATTCTCATTGACTTCAATATGAATATCTTGTCGCTTCAGTTCATCAACAATGTCATCCAAGATATTCCGCCGCACCTTTTCGGCGGTTTGAAGCTCTTTGAGCGCCTCGTCGACCTGTTGCCGGGTTTGAGTCAGCTCCAAGATGAGAGCTAACGCCGCCAGGATAAAAATCACCAGCAGCCCCGACATCAAGTCAGAAAAGGACATCCAATACGGATTGTCTTCATCTACCGAAACCGCACGTCGTGCTTTCGCCCTCATGCTGCACCCTGAATCTTGGTTTCAATCTCATCCACAGCACCGGCCAAAGCTTCGATGGCACTGGTCATTTGCGTGGTGTACGCCGAGGTTTGCTGGTTCCAGTTTTCCATACGTTCCGTGGTTTGAGTTTGCACTTCCTGAGAGTACTCACGCAGCAATTGATTGAGACGATTAACCAATCCTTCCACGTTGCTGTTCAAACCATCCAGATAGCTCTGTTGATGCTGACGCATGTCAGCAAACACCTGACCCGCAGTTGCCAGAGTATTATCGATTGCCGTTTGCGTTTGCTTAAGGCGCGCCTGCTCTGATGCCATCTCGTCGCGCAATGACTCCACACGCTCCACTGAAAGTTGATTTTGCTCGGCCAAATCCCGTGTTGAGCTGACCGCTTGAGTGATGGCGCCAGAAAGCCCGTTGGCAGCATCCCGCATACTGTTGCCAAAGACATTGATGTCTTGCGAGACTTGGCGCATCTGCTCACTGGCCGTCAAAGTCTTACTGGCAGCATCCACGTTTGCACTAGCGGAGCGTTCAATTCCAGACTGCAAACTTTGGCCTTGAGCGAGCAAATTCGCTACCGCTTCCACTTGGTCTCGAAGAAGGCCATTTACCTGCATTAGCAATGCTTCTGTGCTCTCTCGCAGACTTTGGTTTTCGGCTTGCACCTGCTCATGTTGCTGTTGCTGAGCTAGGCGAAGCTCGTCGACGGCTGACCCCACGGACTGAGTCAACGACTCTGTTGCTTGGGCAGTCGCAGCGCGGATCTGTTCGGACGAGTCCAAACTGCTTTGCGCCATCTGCTGTAGGCTTTTATCGAACTGATGTTGATTTTGACTTTGTTGTTCGGTCAGGTCTGCAACCACCGTTGATACTTGTTTCGCCATCGCTTGCTGGGCGGCTTCGGTACGCTCGGACAACTGGGTCAAGTGGCTGCTGCTGTGCTCGGCCATTTGCTGGAGCTGGTTAGCCATGGTGTCACCAAGCTGGTTCTGCCGTTGGGCAGAATCTGCTTCGGAAGCTTCCAAGCGATTCATGAATGCGGTCAGCGTCGTACCCAATTGCTCCAGAGTGCCGAGCATCTGTTGAGAGGCTTGATCCATAGCTTCTCGCTGTCGATTACCCTCTTTCCCCATGCTGTCCATAAACTGATTAAGCATGTTATCAAGCGCTTGTGAGCTGGTATCTGTCCCTACATCGACCAGTTTGTCGATGGCCGGCTTCATGATGTTCTCCAAGCTGGCCTCCAGGCTGGTCTGAATAGACTGGGTCACGTTATCGAGCGCCACCTGCATCTTGTCGCCAATCTTGTCCGCGAGCCCCTGCAAAGCTTCTCGCGATTGATTGCCGTCTTTGGCAATCTTAACGAGTTGATTTTCAGGCGTTATGCGGGGGAATAGGTGATCAACACGTGTCTGCAGAGCCAATAGATTAGAGCGGACATTCCAGTCCAGCTTTTTCTCTATAAAGTTGAACAACAAGCTAAGAAAGACCCCCCAAACAGAGGTCGTGAATGCCACTGCCGCACCACTAATCATGTGGCCAATGCTGGCGCGCAGCTCATCGACCGAAGCGTTCTCCGCCAAGTTGAGGCCGGATAAACCCATTTGCAGCCCAACGAAGGTTCCAAGGACCCCAATAGCAGTCAAGAATCCCGGCACCGCCACCGCAATGCGACTCTCCGATGCACCACGCGACAATGTCGTGGTGTTAAAAAAGTGTTCTGCGTCGTAAGTATTGTGGTAATGACTCGATTGACCGTGATCTACTTCCACTAACGTCTCAGTAAACTCATGCCAAAGGTGACGATGTGATTTGGAATCCCGTGCTTTCTGATTTATGTCGTGCAGTTGGTCGTGCACAGTATCAAACTGCACCTTTCCCAAGAGCGAGTTGTGGTAGAACCCGATGCGAGAGCGTGCACGGACAAAAGCCGCCAGACTAAATGAGAGGCCCACCGAAAATACCGATAACAGCAACAAAACAAACATTGCAGAAAGGGTTGCTGTGTCGTCCGGCATCCACTGGCCGCGCGCCCACATCGCGAGCAGGCTGCCAAAGTCCGGGATCAGATTTGAGAAGCTGAAAGATGGCTGCATGGTAGTAATGATTGTGATTTTATTGAGATTTTGAGTTATTGAGATTAGTCAAGCGCCAGCAAGACACCAACCTCGTACAAAAAGACGGCAAAGGGCGGTTATTATTCGCTAACTCTGATAACCATTGCTGTGGCTGCGATCCCACTTTTGGGGCCCACCGGGGCGCATTGGCAATTGAGTAAAATGGGGCGCAAGGTACCCATTGATTCTGCATTCACTTAAGAAAGTGACTGCGACCCTAACCGCGTGAGAATACCTAGTAACACGATAGCTGGATTGAACTGTGCATTACCCGACACCAGCCAGTAAAACACTCTCCCCAGCTCTTATGACCCCTGTGCATCCGGCGCTCCTCAATTCGTTAGCTCAACCAATGGGCGTAAAGGCATGAGAAGTATCGACAACCGTATCCCAGCCTTTCTGTAAATTTGCACTTCATTACGAGTTAAGTTGTTGTTCTCTTGATCTCAGTCATTTGAGTTCAAACGGCATTACCTAATCAGGCTCCGGAACCCGACAAAGACCGCAAATCAGGCAGGCGGTCAGCATGAAGGGGAAGGCGCTGATCCAGCAGGCGATGTATACCACCAATCCGATAAAGCCCTGCTCCGCGGCAAAAGCAAACAGCCGCATTGCGCCTTGCAGGCTCCACTTAGTGGCCAACAGGATCAGGCCCAACAACAGAATCCAAATCAGCGTTTCCATCTTCGCTCTCTTATCCAGCCAGGGCGTGATCCGCTACAGAGCCCTTAGCCAAGCCGCCAGGCCCTCTGCCGTGTGCGGTTTGCGCCAGATCGCACAGCATCCGCGCCAGGGCTGAGATGCTGTCTCGCCACGCCAACTTCTCCAGCCAGGCTTGAGGCAACGCTGCTCGACCGTAGTAAGCGCCGGCCAGCTGGCCGTAGATCGCCGCTGTAGTGTCAGCATCCTCTCCCAGATTGGCAGCCAACAGCGCGCCTTCGGCAAAGCTGTTGCTGTGAAAGAAGGACCACAGGGCCGCTTCCAGCGAGTGCACCACGTATCCGCTGCCATGGATGGCACTGCGGGGCTTATGGCGGTAGGCGCCATTGGCGATGGCTTGAATGGCTGGGTGCCAGTTTTGACGTACCTTATCGAGTCGCTCATCAAGCTCAAACAACAGCGCCGCTTTGCAGGGCTGGCCGCGACTGTTCAGCAGTCGATGCAGGAAGTAGGTCATCAACTCGCAAGCTTCGATGGCCCGCTGTTCGCCGTGGGTAGTGATGCTGCTGATGAGGGCACCCGAGATCGCCAGCCCCAGATCCGCCCGATGGAAAAACAGCGCGATCGGCGCTATCCGCATCAGGCTGCCATTACCGGCCGTCCATTCGGCGTCGATGCCCGCGACTGGGTTGCCGTCCGCTTCAAAGCGCAGCAGCGCCTGCTTTACGGTGTGCCCGATGTCGATGCACTCGCCGGTACAGGCGTTTTCGCCCTCGCGGAACCAGCGCAGATAACGCTGCATCTGATCGACGATGTCATTACGCCCGGTTTCCACCAGGCTTTGGGCCAAACACAGTGCCATGGCAGTGTCGTCCGTCCACTGACCGGGAGCCAGATTAAAGGGGCCCCCACCAACCAGATCGGTCAGCGGCGGATACGAGTCCTTCGGTTGAAACTCCAGTGTTGTCCCTAACGCGTCGCCCAGAGCCAGGCCCAGCAGGGCCCCCTGCGCTTTGTCATGCAGTTGATTCACAGCGTTATCCTGTCCGATTCAATTACGGCCGACTTCGATAGATGGCGGTGATATGCCCACCGCGCACCTCCATCACCACACTCTGATGGCGCTGGTGACGATAGTGATAGCGGGTCAGGGCGATGCCGCCCTCGGGGTACTCCAGGTACTCAGTCAGCGCTGGATGGCCACACCGGCGGAGCAGCGCGCCCGTGCTGTCTCCGACTTTAACCAGGGAAGTTGAGGTGCAGCGAAAGGCCGGCACCGACCATTCCAAGGCCACCCCCTGGGGCGCAAAGCACAGCGCGACCAAAGCCAACCGGATCCAGGCTCTCATCGGCGATCCCGCTTAAAGTGTTTACAGCGATGTCCTACGGTCACCACCTCACCGCCGTGCAGCACCAGGTAGTGGTTACGGAACCGTTCTGGGACCGTTCTCATCGCCTGAGTAACCCGTTGCCAGGCCTGTTTACCGAAGAACACCACTTCACAGCCGCGATGAAAGTCGGACTGACCAAAGGTCAGCAGGAGCTCAATGGACGCCATCGGAATGGCCCGCTGCTGCATGCGCTGATGTGCGTGAGAGGTCAACATGGTCTGCTCCTGCTGTGTTGTAGTGATGGACAAAGTATATGTAGCCCTGATATACATGTCTTTACTGGCTACATATACATGTCAACTAATCGAGCAGATATGGACACCACCTCAGTCAAACTGGACCTCCAGTTGCGCTACCGCCTCATCGAGATCATTGCTCTGTGGGAGGGCCGCCTGACCACCAACCACCTATGTCAGGCCTTTGGCATTGGCCGGCAGCAGGCATCCAAGGACATCAATCACTACCTGCGAGAGTTCGCCCAGGGGGGCCTGGAGTACGATCGCAGTCTCAAAGGCTATAAACCCACCCCCAGCTTTCGCCCTCAATTCTGCGAAGGCCACGCACACGAATACCTGCAACTGCTCGATCGCCATGACGATCTGGGCGGTGTGCTCTCTTTCTTAAGTTTAAAGCTGGGGGGAACCGAGGTATTGGATGTGCCGTCGCGCCACGTTGACCCACAAGTGGTCCGCACCCTGGTGCAGGCGGCAAGAGAAGGCTTGGCGGTTGAAGTGCACTACGACTCGTTAAGCTCCGAGGCGCCGGCCGACGATCCCACTCGCCTGATTCATCCCCACACCTTGGTGTTCAACGGCATACGTTGGCATGTACGCGCCTGGTGCGAGAAAAATCAGGGGTTCCGGGATTTCGTGATCAGCCGGTTCCGCGGGCCCGCGTCACTGGACGACAGTCGGCCGCGTATCCAGAAGACCGACGATGAAGCCTGGCACCAGAGCGTCACCTGCACCCTGATCCCCAACCCGCGACTGAGCCCGCGACAGCAAAAGGTGATTGCCAAAGACAACGGCATGGATCTGGACACTCTGTCGTTGCCATTATCAGTGCCCAAAGCGTTGCTGCCCTATTACCTTAAACGGATGGACGTGGCCCATCCCTATAATCCGCAGCTGGAAGACTTCTACCAACAAGTGGTGGTTCAGGAAGCGGAGCAGGCCAAGTTTACCTAGTGGCAATCTGTGCCCAAGCGCATAATCCTCGGACAGGGAGCATCAATCGCGACGCTTCGTAATATGCTGAACAGAGCGCTTCATCATCTTTGACATTCGCGTCGAGGAGAACACCATGACCCGCATCGACAAGCGGCAGCTTTTACCCGTTGAGCAGTTCACTTCCATGCACGATGGACAGCCCTATCAAGACCCACATAAATGGGCCCAAACATTGCGTACTAGCGTCGAATGGCTCTGTGATGATTTAGGGTTGCCAAGTAACCCATCTTGGGAAGTCGAATACGCATTGACTCCGGAGGTGCAACACAAGCTTGGTGAGGCGTTTGACATCCTAGAGCGGATTAACCACTGGTTTGAAGGCGATGTCGCCCGCGCATGGCTGTGGTTCCGGGACGAGAACATTGCGGGGTTCGGCAACCTGACTCCGGCTCAGGTACTCAAGGAGAGAGCACCATTGGGCCACCAATGGTTGCTGGATTACATCTCGGACAAGGAGTCAGGCGGATTTGAATGACTCCAGCCAACCATTAACCTTTAACCATGTCCTTCAGCGCCTCACCAGGCCACTTTCCTGCTCAGAGGCACAATGCGTTGCAGGCGCAGCTTCGCGTTGTTCCGCAACAGAGTCAGCTAGCCGCCCAGCAGAAACCTTCAGGCCTAAATCAAGGGCAGGGCATGGGAGTGCCACACCGGTGGCCGCTAAGAGCCATTGAGGGGCCTTACCGTCGACATACGTCAACCGGTTCCCAATACGGCTTTCACCATTGGACCGTTTAGAGCCCCAATTGGAGCTTACGAGCAAGGTTGTGTTGACCGCTCGACTTCTATGACCGCACTTACGGCTCACCTCACCGCTCAGCACTCACTTCTGGCTCTGAGCAACAAAGCGCAATCTTCTGTGTCTTTGTACCTCCCAGCCCGCCTGCTACAACCCGAGACTCAATCATGAGGGTTATGTTATTGGCCCTCGAGAGCCGCAGCACATCATCTACGAGATGCGGCTCCGAAAGACAGTTGCGTTCAGAGCCATCGCGGGTGCGACGTTCATACAACATTGGCGCTAGTTCGGAGCGCGAAGTTGATACCATTTTAAACGGCGGCTGGCCCAGGCTCCTGCAGAAGCCAGGACGCCTTAGATTGAGATCGAGGGGTCATTGCAGACAATCAAGGTATCGATACTGCATTTCACCAGCCAGAAATCGGAAGAGGGGCAGAAACGACGCATCGCTTTGTCAGCTATTCAGCACTTGCCCTCAATCAGATTCACAACCGCGCTCAAGGAAAGCCAGCGTGCACAAAAAGAACAAACCGAGCTTATCTCCATTGGCGGTTTCCTCAATCGTCTTCCACAGCTTCTGCTGTTGTATCAAGCGCTGGCAATCCAGTTCACCGGATTCCAGTTGCGACCTCCCATTTTCCCAAGTGCCGATAGATTGCTGAGGAAACTTACGAATCCAACGACCAACCGAGTCGGCACTCACCCAAAAATGCTTAGCAGTTTGCCGTAGTGACACCCCAAATCCATGATGCCAGCTAGCCACATAACACTGATACTCGTCGGGATATCGCCAAAGACGCATTGCTGCCCTCCCGGCCATAACTTAACCAAAAATTAATTGAGTCCAATCCCTTGGGTATAGTCTGCCAAAATGGATTATTCCACCCCAAAATATGTTCACAGACCATTGAACAATATAGAATTTTTGGATTTTTTTAATGCAAACATAAGGATTGGAATCAAGACGGAGGGCGCAACTTTAAGGATTTTCCGCCAGGCGGGTCGCGCAAGTATAAGGTTTTTTGGCGGCAGCGAATTTTTCAGAAACCACAGCCACCCTTACACTGGTGTTTCCCTAGGACGTCCAACTCATCGCCGTTTGGACGGACCAAACCCTCAGCGGTTTAGTTTTTGGGCTTCACGGTGCAATGCCTCTCGAATAGCACGATGACCAGACAGCCCAACGATAGTGAAGCGGCGACCACGCTGCCGGTTATCCGTTATCCCTTTACTCATGTAATCCAACATGCCGAGATCAATGGGCAGTTCAGTGTGCACCAGGAATCGTCGAGCTCCGGTATCACGATAGGTACTTCCCCACCGCTCATCGTAAGCAGGCGCACCAACCGGGAGGGGCCCAAACAACGCCTCATCCTCTGCCATAAAGTCATCGTACAGCCGTGTCTGGCGGTATCTATCCACGATTTGAATAGCACTGCAGTAGTTTTGGGCATAGCGTTTTAGAGCGCGCCGCAATGGTTGCACCGAAGAGGGGGCCAGACTCGTAACCATATGCAGATGCAGCCCACGAGGGTCATGGCTACCATTCACACCTCCGGGCTCCAGCACCAAGATAAACCGGCTCAGCAGACCTCTATCACGCCAACGCTTACCCAAGTAGGCTGCGGGCTTCGCCTTGAGAGCCAGACGGGCTATCTGCTCAGGATTGAACTGAACCGTCACTTGATAAAGTCTCTGCTCTGCCTGACGAGCATGGTGCTGCAATGCAATGAAGGCAGCGACAAAAGGCTCAAATACCGTCCGTCCTGCCAAGCTCATGCGCTTTGCGGCCTGTTTGGGATCGCCCATTAGGGGAACCAGGGCAAGCTGTTCTGAACGCCGAGAAACTCGGTAGATGGGGTCCTGGGGCCCATGAGCTTCTCGCCCTCGTGTAAACGGTGTGATGATCTCCTTCTGAATACGCTTATCCGACCATCTAGCTTCCGTGGCCAGACGTACTTGGCGGCAGATCGCTATACTCTCTTTCCTTGTTAAACCACTACCAACTGCACGGCAAGCGTTGCCATTGAGATTGGCCCGTAAAATCGCCTTGCTTATCCGGTTCTTAGTCATGGCAGATCTTGCCTATTGCGTAGGCTGTAAAGTGGTACTTTTGCGCCTTCCCCTTTTTGGGGCACAAATTGTCGGCCCTGAGGGTAAGCAAATGGCGTTCTGAGAAGGACATTAAGGTGAAGAACGGGTGTCACAGCACCCTTAAAAATCCATGCCGCCATCACCGTGCTCGCTTATAGAATGGCACCACAGCTTGGGTCTCAGCGCTGAAGTCGAGTCGGTCGATCACTCCCTTAAGCACCGTCACTGCCTTCTCTGGCATGCTGTAGGCGTTGTAACTAAATCCCAGGCTACCTCGATGGCCGAGCAGCACCGCCGCCTTAGGTTCCGGAACGTCAACGTGGCGCCAGGCTGTCGCGACAGTGCGCCGCAGCGCGTGCATCGACAATCCCTTCGCATTAGGGATCCGCTGGTCATTGACCATCTCCGCAAATCGGGGGGCCATTCGGCTCGAAGGGCTACTGCCGCCTCTCATCATGGACGGGAACAGCCAGTCCATTCCCGAGGCACGCATCTCGGCGACATACTCTAACCACCCTAAAGCCAGCAAGTGATCGTGGATGGGGATCACCCGCTTTGCTGCCTGAGTTTTCACCGACTGCAGTGGATGGTTCGCTTGAATCTGCAAGCATTGAATTCCATGCACACTCACCACGTCGTCGATCCGCAACTGCCCCAATTCCCCGCTGCGCGCGCCCGAGTGCAACGCCAATAAGGGCAGCCAGTAGTAAGCCGGCTGCCCAAGGCATCGCCGAAAGCGTGGGTGTTGGAACAGTCGCGTCAACTGCGTGGAATGAAAGATCACCGGCTCCTTCTTCAGCACCTGCGGGGCACTGCCATGAAAGCGGTTTGACTGCACCAGTTCTGCTTTGACCGCCCAATTAAAGAACGCACTGAAGCCATTCAGGTAGTGCTTGCGAGTTTTGGGGCTGTACCCGGCTTCTACCAGGGCACACTGAATGCGCTCCACATCCGATTGAGCCACCGCGCCGATCGGTTTTTCCCCCCCGATGCATTCGACACACCATTGGCCCCGCTGACGCAACTGCCGCAACGTGGTCGGTGATAACGGTTCCCCAGAGCGGCCGCCCAAGGTGATTTTGATTTCGACATAACGATCCCAGGCCGCTTGCAAAGAGCATGACTGCAGCTCATTGTCCGCCACCAGTTGCTCATTGATGCGCACTTGCGCCGAATACGCCTTTTGAGATGCCTCGAGTTGAACGATGGCCCGTACAGACGCCTCTGCGCTGCTCTGTGACAACGCCAGCGCGTTCTGACCGGTCTCAATAAGCTGTCTTTGCGCTTCTTCCGCTTGCTCGGCCAGCGACAAGGCTTGCGCCGACAACCGTCGGTGACGGTCCACCTCCGAGGTCAATTGCTGATTCTCGTTACGCTGCAGTTGAAGTTTGCTCAGCAAGGTGTGGGGGGAAAGGGTCAGTTGAGCACATTCGGTGATCCGAACGTTGATGGGCCGCCTGTCCTTGGCCATGGCAATCTCCCTGCTGGTGAGTGTCGGCAGCGATCCTTGCTGCCGTCTCTCCAGTGATGCCATAAAATCCCGGTAATGGCAAAGCCACACTAACGCGCGATCGATTGCCACCGTGCGATTATTGGTGCCCAGCGAGCGTCGCAGCTCCGTGAGACCCAGCTGGCTGCGATAAGCCTTAGGGATCACATAGCGAACGTAGTAGATGCCGTTATCACGACGAAACAGGTAGGGGAATGCGACCATGAGTGTACCACCTCTGTGTACCACCCGTAGGCCTTGCCAGGACCGGCAAAAAGACACAAAAAAGCCCGTTTTTCAACGGGCTTCTTCGCTTTAGATGGCAGGGGTAGAGGGACTCGAACCCCCAACACCCGGATTTGGAATCCGGTGCTCTACCAATTGGAGCTATACCCCTAGCGAACGAGCTGGAATTATACGGAAGCAGGGTCAAAGGTAAAGGGGTTTTTCCCTTATCCAGCGCCAACTGCCGAGGTTTTGGCCGCCTCGGTGGCGAAGTGTCCAATGTTGCCCTGAAAAGCCCCTCGGCAATGGCCGACAAGGCTGAACACCTTAAAGGGATCGCTTCGGCCCCGACCGCACTGAGCCTCCAAGTAAACCAATCACAGGCTTGGTGTGTCAGGCTGAGATAGAAAAGAAAAAACCCCGCCTCAACAGAGGCGGGGTTTCTCAAATTGGAACCTGGCGGTGACCTACTCTCACATGGCAACTGCCACACTACCATCGGCGCGGTTGCGTTTCACTGCTGAGTTCGGCATGGGATCAGGTGGGTCCACAACGCTATTGCCACCAGGCAAAAACGGGTGATGCATCTGCATCGAATCACTTGTCGCGCCCCCGTCATGGGACAAAGGCACAAAATTGGGTGCCTGGCGGTGACCTACTCTCGCATGGGAACCCCCACACTACCATCGGCGCGGTTGCGTTTCACTGCTGAGTTCGGCATGGGATCAGGTGGGTCCACAACGCTATTGCCACCAGGC